>NZ_VIGW01000029.1 GCF_007858435.1 Tsukamurella asaccharolytica
TTCATTCTGTGAGCTCGAAGTGTGCTCGTTTTGGCGAATGTTATGTGTGTGGTAAGCCCTCGACCGATTAGTACCAGTCACCTACACGCATTACTGCGCTTCCAGTTCTGGCCTATCAACCCCATAGTCTGTAGGGGGTCTTACCCACTCAAGGTGGTGAGAAACCTAATCTTGGAACAGGCTTCCCGCTTAGATGCTTTCAGCGGTTATCCCTTCCGAACGTAGCCAACCAGCCGTGCTCCTGGTGGAACAACTGGCACACCAGAGGTTCGTCCGTCCCGGTCCTCTCGTACTAGGGACAGCCTTCCTCAAGTTTCTAACGCGCGCGGCGGATAGAGACCGAACTGTCTCACGACGTTCTAAACCCAGCTCGCGTGCCGCTTTAATGGGCGAACAGCCCAACCCTTGGGACCTACTCCAGCCCCAGGATGCGACGAGCCGACATCGAGGTGCCAAACCATCCCGTCGATATGGACTCTTGGGGAAGATCAGCCTGTTATCCCCGGGGTACCTTTTATCCGTTGAGCGACACCGCTTCCACTTGCCGGTGCCGGATCACTAGTCCCGACTTTCGTCCCTGCTCGACCTGTCAGTCTCACAGTCAAGCTCCCTTGTGCACTTGCACTCAACACCTGATTGCCAACCAGGCTGAGGGAACCTTTGGGCGCCTCCGTTACATTTTGGGAGGCAACCGCCCCAGTTAAACTACCCACCAGGCACTGTCCCTGAACCAGATCATGGTCCGAGGTTGAGGTATCCAATACGATCAGAGTGGTATTTCAACAACGACTCCACGAACACTGGCGTGCCCGCTTCACAGTCTCCCACCTATCCTACACAAACCGAACCGAACACCAATACCAAGCTATAGTGAAGGTCCCGGGGTCTTTTCGTCCTGCCGCGCGTAACGAGCATCTTTACTCGTACTGCAATTTCGCCGAGTCTGTGGTTGAGACAGCAGAGAAGTCGTTACGCCATTCGTGCAGGTCGGAACTTACCCGACAAGGAATTTCGCTACCTTAGGATGGTTATAGTTACCACCGCCGTTTACTGGGGCTTAAATTCTCAGCTTCGCCTTACGGCTAACCGGTCCTCTTAACCTTCCAGCACCGGGCAGGCGTCAGTCCATATACATCGTCTTACGACTTCGCATGGACCTGTGTTTTTAGTAAACAGTCGCTTCTCTCTGGTCTCTGCGACCCCACACAGCTCCGACCGCGAAGGTCATCACCATGCGAGGTCCCCCTTCTCCCGAAGTTACGGGGGCATTTTGCCGAGTTCCTTAACCACAGTTCTCTCGATCTCCTTGGTATTCTCTACCTGACCACCTGTGTTGGTTTGGGGTACGGGCCACATCAGATCTCGCTAGAGGCTTTTCTCGGCAGCATAGGATCATGGAATTCACCGCAACGGCTACGCGTCACCTCTCAGGCTCATGAGATCCGGATTTGCCTAGATCTCGCCCTACAGGCTTACACCAGTACAACCACTGACTGGCCCCACTACCTTCCTGCGTCACCCCATCGCTTGACTACTACCAGCCAAGGTCCCGTGCATCCACTCCCATGCCACCCGAAGGTGATCTAAGAGCTTCAGGACGGTTAGTACAGCTGATTCATCAGGGGCGATCTGACACGGGTACGGGAATATCAACCCGTTGTCCATCGACTACGCCTGTCGGCCTCGCCTTAGGTCCCGACTCACCCTGGGAGGATTAACCTAGCCCAGGAACCCTTGGTCATCCGGAGGACACGTTTCTCACGTGTCATTCGCTACTCATGCCTGCATTCTCACTCGCACAGCCTCCACAACTAGGTCACCCTGCTGCTTCTACGGCTGCACGACGCTCCCCTACCCACCCACACCAAAGTGTGAGTGCCGCGGCTTCGGCGGTGTACTTGAGCCCCGCTACATTGTCGGCGCCCAGCCACTAGACCAGTGAGCTATTACGCACTCTTTCAAGGGTGGCTGCTTCTAAGCCAACCTCCTGGTTGTCTTCGCGACCGGACATCCTTTTCCACTTAGTACACGCTTAGGGGCCTTAGCCGGCGATCTGGGCTGTTTCCCTCTCGACTACGAAGCTTATCCCCCGCAGTCTCACTGCCACGTTCTCACTTACCGGCATTCGGAGTTTGGCTGACGTCAGTAACCTGTGAGGGCCCATCGGCCATCCAGTAGCTCTACCTCCGGCAAGAAACACGTGACGCTGCACCTAAATGCATTTCGGGGAGAACCAGCTATCACGGAGTTTGATTGGCCTTTCACCCCTACCCACAACTCATCCCCTCAGTTTTCAACCTAAGTGGGTTCGGGCCTCCACAACATCTTACTGCTGCTTCACCCTGGCCATGGGTAGATCACTCCGCTTCGGGTCCAGACCCGGCGACTCAAACGCCCTATTCGGACTCGCTTTCGCTACGGCTACCCCACCACGGGTTAACCTCGCCACCGAGCACTGACTCGCAGGCTCATTCTTCAAAAGGCACGCCATCACCCCACAACGAGGGCTCTGACGGATTGTAAGCACACGGTTTCAGGTACTATTTCACTCCCCTCCCGGGGTACTTTTCACCTTTCCCTCACGGTACTTGTCCGCTATCGGTCGCAAGGTAGTATTCAGGCTTACCGGGTGGTCCCGGCAGATTCACAGCAAATTCCACGGGCTCGCTGCTACTCGGGTATCCATCACAACAGGCACCACGTTTTCAGTTACGGGACTCTCACCCTCTCCGGCGGACCATTCCAGGCCACTTCACCTAACATGACACTTTCTCACTGCTGTCCAGCCAGGTAGAGCTGGAAAGATGAACCCCACAACACCACACACACAACCCCTACCCGGTATCACATGTGCATGGTTTAGCCTCATCCGCTTTCGCTCGCCACTACTCACGGAATCACTATTGTTTTCTCTTCCTGAGGGTACTGAGATGTTTCACTTCCCCTCGTTCCCTCCACACCGTCTATATATTCAACGGCGGGTAACACCACATGACTGGTGCTGGGTTTCCCCATTCGGAAATCCTCGGATCACAGCTCGGTTGACAGCTCCCCGAGGCATATCGCAGCCTCCCACGTCCTTC
>NZ_VIGW01000030.1 GCF_007858435.1 Tsukamurella asaccharolytica
TGGCTATGACAGCTTGAAGAGGCCCCGGCTCGACGGCTAGACCTGGCCCCGTTTGCGACTCGCCGGTGGTGTTGCGACGGTTTGATCTGGCCCCACCTGATGGTTGCTCGTGAACATCGTTTCCGAGCCGAAGCAGGTGGTGGCCAATGATGGGATCGAAGGTGGAGCTGTTCGCGCAGATCCGGCGGGACGCCCGGGTCGAGGGCATGAGTATCCGGGCGTTGGCTCGCAAGCATGGCGTGCACCGGAGGACGGTGCGGCAGGCGTTGTCATCGGCGGAGCCGCCGCCGCGGAAGACGCCGGAGCGGTCGTCGCCGCGGTTGGACCGGTTCAAGGCGGCGATTGATGAGATGTTGCGGTCGGATCTGGATGCTCCGCGTAAGCAGCGGCACACCGCGACGCGGATCCGGGAACGCCTGGCGATCGAGCACGATGCGGTCGAGTTGTCGTATTCGACGGTGCGGGACTACGTGCGGGTCCGGCGGGCGCAGATCGAGGTGGAGGCCGGCCGCCGGACGGAGGTGTTCATCGCCCAGGACCACGCCCCGGGCGCGGAGGCGGAGGTCGACTTCGGCGAGGTCTGGGTGATCCTGGGCGGGGTGAAGACCAAGTGCCACATGTTCGTCTACCGGCTCTCGCACTCGGGCAAGGCCATTCACCGGGTCTATCCGACCGGCGGGCAGGAAGCGTTCCTCGAAGGGCACGTCGAGGCGTTCCGCGAGCTCGGCGGGGTCCCGACCCGGCATATCCGCTACGACAATCTCACCTCGGCGGTGGTCGCGGTCCTGCAGGGCGGAGACCGGCGGCGACAGGAGAACCCGCGGTGGACGTTGTTTCACTCGCACTACGGATTCGATCCGTTCTACTGCCAGCCCGGCATCGCCGGGGCGCACGAGAAGGGCGGCGTTGAAGGCGAGGTCGGATGGTTCCGCCGCAACCGGCTGACCCCAATGCCGCAGGTCGAGTCCCTCGATGAGCTCAACGAGCAGATCAAAGCCTGGGAGGACCGCGACGAGGGCCGCCGGATCGACGGACGACTGCGCACCATCGGCCAGGACTACGAGCACGACCGAGCAGCGCTCGCGCCGCTGCCGGTGGAGGATTTCGACCCGGGCCTGATCCTCACACCACGGGTCGATCGGTCGGCGATGATCACCGTTCGGATGGTGAAGTATTCGGTGCCGGCGCACCTGATCGGCCGCCGAGTCCGCGTCTCACTACAAGCCTCCCAGCTGCTGGTCTACGACGGCCGGACCCTGGTCGCGCGGCATCCACGGGTCGCCGGCCGCGGCACCGCGAAGATCGACCTCGACCACTACCTCGAGGTGCTCAAGTTCAAACCCGGTGCCCTGCCGGGATCAACGGCGTTGGCGCAGGCCCGCGCTGCCGGGGTGTTCACCGCCAGCCATGATGCGTTCTGGGCCGCCGCCCGACGAGTCAACGGCGACACCGACGGCACCAGCGAGCTGATCGACGTCCTGCTGCTGCACCGCAGCCTGCCCGCCGCGGCGGTGATCGCCGGCATCGATGCTGCATTGCGGGTCGGGGCGGTGAGCGCCGAGGTCGTCGCCGTTGAGGCTCGCCGCGCCGAAGCCCGCCTGCTCGCGCACGCCTCGGTCGCTGCCGACCAGACAGGTGGGGCCAACGCTGGCCGTCATCTCGATCGCCATGCCGAACGACGCGAGCAACGAGTTGTCAGCCTCACCCAACGACGGCTCGCAGACCCCGCGGCGGTGATCGCCGGCCTGCCACCCGACCGGCGACCGCTGCCCAGCGTTACGGCCTACGACCGCCTGCTCCCGCAGCACCGGCGACGCACTGCCTCCGACGCGCTACCTGCGTCGCTGGACCCACCACCGATTGAGTCGCTGGACCCACCACCGATTGAAAGGCCCACCCGGCTATGACCGCAACCGCCAATAAGAACCAGACGAATGCGCTGGCCCCGTCGTTGCGCCGCCGGGGCGGCCTCACCGAAGAAGCCGCCCTCGCCGCCGTTGACCAGGCCTGCCGGCGCCTACGCCTGCCGACAGTGCGGTCGATGATCGACCAGCACCTCACCGCCGCCGCCAAGCAGCAATTGTCCTACCAGGGGTTCCTCGCCGAACTCCTGCTCGCCGAAGTCGACGACCGGGACCGCCGCTCCACTGTTCGCCGCGTCAAAGCCGCGGGGTTCCCGCGGGAGAAGTGGCTGGCGGACTTCGACTTCGACGCCAACCCCGACATCGAACCCGCCACCATCCACCAGCTCGCCACCGGCGACTGGATCCGCCACGGACTGCCGCTCTGCCTCATCGGCGACTCCGGAACCGGCAAATCCCATCTGCTGATCGGATTGGGAACCGCTGCCGCCGAGCAAGGCTTTAGAGTCCGCTACACCCTCGCCACCAAACTAGTGAACGAGCTGGTCGAGGCCGCTGACGAGAAGCAGCTCGCGAAGACCATCAACCGCTACGGCCGCGTTGACCTGCTCATCATCGACGAGCTCGGCTACATGGAACTCGATCGCCGCGGCGCCGAACTGCTCTTCCAAGTCCTCACCGAACGCGAAGAGAAGAACAGCGTCGCGATCGCTTCCAACCAGTCCTTCTCCGGCTGGACAGACACCTTCACCGACCCACGACTCTGCGCCGCGATCGTCGACCGGCTCACCTACCGCGGCACCATCATCGAAACCGGCACTCACAGCTACCGCCTGGCTCACACCGAAGCAGCAGCTACCGCGGGCTAAGCGCGGCGTTCGTCCTTGACTACCGACAGATGCCGGCGCAAGGCCCGGTTCTGGTGAGTGACATAAACCACGGTCCACCGGGTCGTCAGGTTCGGCAGTGGCTCCCCGTCTTTAATCTTCACCCGGACCGATACCTGATCACCGAGCTGATCATCACGCGCGATCACGAACTCGGCATACGCACGCACCGACTCGCGATCCCAACCAGTCGGCGCAACCACACTGCGCACCCGCGGCCGCCCATCCACACCCCGGACTCTAGCGGCTCAGGGCCCCACTCAGGTGGGGCCGAATGAAACCGCCCTACCGGGGCCAGATCAACTTGACATAGCCA
>NZ_VIGW01000031.1 GCF_007858435.1 Tsukamurella asaccharolytica
CCGGGCGTCGGCCTCGGGACCGTCGAGAGCGGCGGGATGCGTGGCCGGCGGGAAGCCGACCTCCGCCCGCTCCGCGAGCTCGGCCGCGGCGAAGCCCGCCGCGTCCCAGCGGATCAGCGCCTGCACCGCGCGGACCCCGGCGTCGGCGCCGCACACCACGGCGCCGTCGGCCGCGACCAGGGCGGTCGCGTTCATCCAGCGCCGGAAGGTCTCCTCCGCGGCGCGCAGGTCTGCCCGGCCGAGCAGCAGCCAGCCGTCGAGGAGGAGCGCCGCGCCGTAACCACCCTCGACGACCGGCTCCGCGCCGGGCGTGGCGACCACGATCCGCCGGCCCGCCGGCGCCTCGGCGTGCACCGTGTCGCCGCCAGAGACGGTGACGGCGGCGCCGGGGAAGGCCCGACCGAGTTCCTCCGCCGTGCGCATCGTGCCCACGATGACGGCGCGCATCGTGGTCCCGCCGCAGGCAGGGCACCGGTACGAGGCGTCGGCCTGCGCGCACCAGCGGCAGCGCAGGACGCCACCCTCGGCCTGCTCGAGGGGGCCGTGGCAGCGCCGGCACCGGGCGGGAGTGCGACAGCGCTCGCAGGACAGCGCGGGCGCGTAGCCGCGGCGCGGTACCTGGACGAGGACGGGACGATCGGCGTCCAACGCCTCTCGCGCCGCGGCGAAGGCGGCGGCCGGCAGTCGGGCCGAGCGCGCGAGCGGGTCGCGGGCGAGCGCGATGTCCGAGTCCGCGGTGCCGGAGATGCGAGGTGAGCGGCTGCGCACCAGCTCGCGCGGCGCCGTGATCTCGGCGGCCCAGCCGGCCTCGACGAGGGCCTGCGCCTCCGGCGTGCGGGCGAAGCCGCCGATGATCAGTGCCGCGCCCTCCTGGTGCGCCCGCAGTGCGAGCACCTCGCGCGTGTGCGGGTACGGGGCGCGCGGCTCGACGAGGGATTCATCGCCGTCGTCCCACAGCGCGACGAGGCCCAGTTCCGGCAGCGGCGCGAAGGCCGCACTCCGGGTGCCGATCACGACCCGGGTGCGCCCGAGCAACGCGAGGAGCCAGCGCCGATACCGGGCCGAGGGCCCGAGGCCCGCGGCCAGCACCGCGGGGTCGAGGTGCGCGCACGCGGCGGCGAGCCGATCGAGATCGGCCTGGTCCGGGACGATCAGCAGGGCCGTACGACCGGCCGCGACCACGGTGGACGCGAGCTCGGCCAGGCGCGCCGCCCAGTCCTCCCCCGGCAGCGCCTGCCAGACCGCGCGGGGCGATCGCCCGGCGACTGCGGCGGCCGCGAACTGGGCGCCGTGCGTGTACTCATCGAGGGGCGCGGCGGGCGGCTCCGGCGGCGACGGTGCGGCGGGTTCCTGCTCGAGCAGCGTCTTCTCGACGCGCGCGTGCCGCGGCGGGATCGCGAGCCGCAGGACGTCGGCCCGGGTCCCGGCGTATCGCGCCGCCACCTCGGTGACGAGCCGCAGCACGGGCGGGGTCAGGACGGGCAGCGCCGAGACGACGCGCTGCAGTGGGGCGAGCCTGCCCTCGTGCTCGGTGCGCGGGAGCCGCTCGAGGAGGTAACCGTCGACCAGCCTGCCCGAGAACCGGACGCGCACCCGCACGCCGGGCCGGGCCTCCTCGTCCAGCTCGGGCGGCACGAGATAGTCGAACTCCCGATCGAGGTGGCTGACCTGCAGCAGGGGCAGGACGCGGGCGATCGGGAGTTCGACGGCCGCCTGTGCGGCCGCGGCGGGGCCGGGTGCGGTCACACCGGTGGTGGTGGGTGTCAGAGGCCGGCGGCGGTGCGTAGCGCGTCCACCCGGTCAGTGCGCTCCCACGGCAGGTCGACATCCGTACGACCGAAATGCCCGTACGCCGCAGTCGGCGCATAGATCGGCCGCAGCAGATCGA
>NZ_VIGW01000033.1 GCF_007858435.1 Tsukamurella asaccharolytica
TGTGATGTCCAGGGACGTTGTCCTGATGCTGATCGGTGAGTTCACCTGACAGGTGAAGGCCTCCGGTTGTGAAGTGGAGCTGTCGAGGAACCACACCACAGCCAGGAGGCCTTCATGTCCCACGCTAACGCGGCATTGACCCCACGTGCTCGTCTTCGGATGGCGAAGCTCATCGTCGAAGAACGCAACACCTGCTCGTGGGCGGCGAAAATGTTCATGGTCTCCCCACGAACCGCAGCGAAGTGGGCCGAGCGTTACCGCGCAGAGGGCCCCGCCGGGATGGCGGATCGGTCATCCCGCCCACGTCGCAGCCCCACCAAAACTCCGGAGACGGTGAAACGGCAGGTCGTTCGATTGCGGTGGCGCAAACGCCTCGGCCCGGTGC
The DNA here is from genome assembly GCF_007858435.1 of Tsukamurella asaccharolytica. Classification (GTDB taxonomy): domain Bacteria; phylum Actinomycetota; class Actinomycetes; order Mycobacteriales; family Mycobacteriaceae; genus Tsukamurella; species Tsukamurella asaccharolytica. The sequence continues at coordinate 386 of NZ_VIGW01000033.1, forward strand.
AGATCGCCGGCCGGACCGGTATCCCCGCCTCGACCGTCCACGCGATCCTGGTCCGGTGCAAGATCAATCGCCTCACGAACATCGACCGGGTCACCGGCGAACCGATCCGACGCTACGAACATGACCACCCCGGATCAATGATCCACGTCGACGTCACCAAATTCGGCAACGTCCCCGACGGCGGCGGCTGGCGATTCGTCGGCCGCGAACGAGGCGAACAACACCGCATCAACACCGCCAACCGCAACGGCGCCACCCGCAGTCGACGATCGAAACCCCTGATTGGAACAGCGTTCGTCCACACCGTCATCGACGATCATTCCCGCGTCGCCTACGCCGAGATCCACGCCGACGAGACCGCAACGACAGCTGTCGGCGTCCTGCAGCGCGCGGTCACCTGGTTCGCCGACCGCGGCATCACAGTCGAACGAGTCCTCTCCGACAACGGTTCCGCCTACAAATCCCACGCCTGGCGCGACACCTGCATCGAACTCGGCATCACCATGAAGAAGACCCGCCCCTACAGACCCCAGACCAACGGCAAGATCGAACGATTCCACCGCACCCTCGCCGATGGCTGGGCCTACGCCCGCCACTACCAATCCGAAACCGAACGCCGAAACGAACTACCCGGATGGCTGCACTTCTACAATCACCACCGACCCCACTCCGCCATCGGAGGCCGCCCACCCATCACCAGGCTGACCAACCTCCCTGGACATCACA
>NZ_VIGW01000034.1 GCF_007858435.1 Tsukamurella asaccharolytica
TGGTGATTGGTATACCAGTGTAAGCAGGTAGGCAGAGATCTTAGGCAAATCCGGGATCTTAATGCTGAGATGTGAATGCGAGGAGGTTACGACCTCCGGAGTGGTTGATGCTATGCTTCCAAGAAAAGCTTCTAAGCTATAGTGATATGAGAACCGTACCCCAAACCGACACTGGTGGTTGGGATGAGAATTCTAAGGCGCTTGAGAGAACTCGGGTGAAGGAACTCGGCAAAATCGTACCGTAACTTCGGGAGAAGGTACACCTTCCTTGGTGAATGCTTTACGCAGTAAGCTGAGGAGGGTCGCAGTGAAAAGCTGGCTGCAACTGTTTATCAAAAACACAGGACTCTGCAAACACGAAAGTGGACGTATAGGGTCTGACGCCTGCCCGGTGCTGGAAGGTTAATTGATGGGGTTAGCGTAAGCGAAGCTCTTGATCGAAGCCCCAGTAAACGGCGGCCGTAACTATAACGGTCCTAAGGTAGCGAAATTCCTTGTCGGGTAAGTTCCGACCTGCACGAATGGCGCAATGACGGCCAGGCTGTCTCCACCCGAGACTCAGTGAAATTGAAATCGCCGTGAAGATGCGGTGTACCCGCGGCAAGACGGAAAGACCCCGTGAACCTTTACTATAGCTTTACAGTGGATTTTGAATCTTTTTGTGCAGGATAGGTGGGAGGCTTTGAAGCTAAGACGCTAGTTTTAGTGGAGCCATCCTTGAAATACCACCCTGAAAGTTTTGGAATTCTAACTTAGATCCATTATCTGGCTTAAGGACATTGTCTGGTAGGTAGTTTGAC
>NZ_VIGW01000035.1 GCF_007858435.1 Tsukamurella asaccharolytica
TTTACTCCAAACTTTTAAGTAGATCATCAGCAGCACGAAGACCGAGCGCCGCCATTGAGAGCGTTGAGTTGACAACACTTGAGGAGGGCATCGCACCGCCGCCAGGGAGCCAGAGATTATCATGATCATAAGTCCGACAATAGCTATTCACAACCCCATTTTGCGGTGTATCGCCCATAATATTGCCCCCCATAATATGGTTATTGGGAACAAATTCTGTCGTGACTACTACCTCTTGCCCTTTAAAGAGTGCGGCAATCTCTCGCAATTTCTCCTGCGCAGCGATACGACCACGACGGGTATAATCCCCAACATCGTAGTAGATATCAGGACAGGCTAAACCTAATGCATCTTTACGAGTTTTACTCAAGGTGAGGCGATTCTCCTCAGAGGGGAGAACCTCTAACATGATATCCCAATAGACCGAATGGGTTGTTCGCTCCCGAATTTCGCGCTGTAACTCTTTTCCTTCATACCCTTTCTCAAGCGCCACTTGTGTCTCTGCCAGATTGCGATTGAGATTATTCATAATAATTAAGAAGGCGGCGTGATCTCGACGGAAGCTACCATCGCGATAACCTACCATTGCGGCACTCTGCGCCGGTCCTCGACCTACCCAGAGCGGATCTTTCGATTGGAAAGAGCAGTGAATGCCGGAGTGATCCATCATATTCTTCCCAACTAAGCCAGAGCTATTGTTGGCAATACCATTGGGATTACTCTCATTAGCGGCAAGCAGCAGAAGACGCGGCGTTTCGATCCCGTTACAAG
>NZ_VIGW01000036.1 GCF_007858435.1 Tsukamurella asaccharolytica
GTGGCCTAACCCCTTGTGGGAGGGAGCTGTCGAAGGTGGGATTGGCGATTGGGACGAAGTCGTAACAAGGTAGCCGTACCGGAAGGTGCGGCTGGATCACCTCCTTTCTAAGGAGCATTAGTGCCGTTGATCAGCTCGAATGTGGCTGATGCGGTTGCTCATATTATTGGGTGGAACACTGACACGGTAATTGTTATTGCCTGCTGGGCCGGCCTTTCGGGGTTGGTTGGTGGGGTTTCGTCGGCACACTGTTGGGTGTCTGAGGGGATACGTCTTCTCTGATGCTGCTGGATGTCTGCGCCTGCGTACTGCGGCCCTGTTGTGGGGTTGTGGGTGGGTGGCGGTGTGGTGGTGTGTGTTGTTTGAGAATTGTATAGTGGACGCGAGCATCAACATGACGCTGCGCCTGTTTGGGTGTGGTTGTTGTGTTATGTTTCTGTAATTTTACATGTTTCTGTGTAAGCATTTTGTTGTGTTTTTTTGGCGCTTGATGTCATGCAGGGCGCATCGAATGTGTGGGATGGCTTGATGTTGTCTCGGGTTTGGTGTGTGTTTTGTGTGTTGTAAGTGTCTAAGGGCGCACGGTGGATGCCTTGGCGCAAGGAGCCGATGAAGGACGTGGGAGGCTGCGATATGCCTCGGGGAGCTGTCAACCGAGCTGTGATCCGAGGATTTCCGAATGGGGAAACCCAGCACCAGTCATGTGGTGTTACCCGCCGTTGAATATATAGACGGTGT
>NZ_VIGW01000037.1 GCF_007858435.1 Tsukamurella asaccharolytica
ACTCTTGTTGGTATGTCTCGTATTGAAGAGAATGATGCGGATGATGAGGCTCACGATGATGAGAACGAGCTTGAGCACAATCTAGAAGAGCATCAAACTGATGAAACCGATGAAACCGTTGATCTAGCAACCGATACCACTGAAGTTGTGGAGATTATCGAGGTAGATGAGGATAAAGAGTAATCTACATCATCTACTTTAAAGGTAGAGATCACCGCCTTAGAAGAGGCGAGATGATAAATATACTATAGAGAAGAGCCGATCAAATATGATCGGCTCTTTTATTTTTTTGTTTTTTGTTGCTTTTGATATTTGTTATTGTGGCAACGCAACAATGATCTTCACCTCAACCTTCCAATTTGGATTCATCAAGCCCGCCTGCACGGTACAACGAACAGGGGCATTCTCCTTGTCGACCCACTCATCCCAAGCACGGTTCATTCCTCCAATATCTAAACTGCTAACAAGAAAGATGGTGACATCTAAAATATGGGATTTCTCTGCACCCACCTTCGCTAAGAGCTGATCAATATCCCCTAAGAGACTCTGCATCTGTCGATAGATATCGCCCTCTTCTACTAACGGAATAGCGGTATAGTAGAGGGTATTGTTATAGATCACCGCATCTGACATTCGCGGTCCTTTATTAATTCGTGTAATCATAGTGATCCTCTTATTGCTGCCGCTACTGTTGCCGGCAATTGATAGATAAAATATGTCGATAAGAAATATAT
>NZ_VIGW01000038.1 GCF_007858435.1 Tsukamurella asaccharolytica
TTAACAAGAACATCAATAGTAGTGAGGATAAGGTATCAGCAGGAACCTTAGGATTGGTGCAACTTTCGAAGAGTGAAGTGACAACAGAAGATGGTGACTCACAAGAAGTTACTGCCTTAGTCATTGATAATGTGGCAGCTAAAGAAGCTGACGTATTTAATATTTCAAATGGTAAAGAAGGTCGTACGCTAACAGGAGTGAAGGCAGGACAGATCGCTCAGGATTCACTTGATGCCATCAATGGCTCACAGCTTCATGTAGCAAATCAAAATGTGGCAAAAGTGCTTGGAGGTAATGCCACTTTTAAAGATGGTCAATTAACCGGCGTTGACTTCTCAGGTGCATTTACCGGTTTAGCTGAAGGCGAGAAGATTGAATCAGTCTATGGTGGATTTGAAAATCTTGATAAACGAGTTGATGCAACGAGCAAAGTCGTTGATGATATCAACAGTGGCTTAGGCATCGGTGAAGATGGAGAGTCTGGCTCAGTTGGTGAAGTGATTGGCGGTATTAAAGATGACGTTTCAAAAGTTGTTGCAGGTAAAGCGGGTCTAATTCAGTTGAATGATGGCAGTACAAAACTCATCATTGATAACGAACTTGCTGAGAATGCATTAACTTTTGATATTTCAAATGGTGAAGAAGGTCGTACGTTAACAGGTTTAGCGGATGGAACTATTGCCACAGGCTCTAAAGATGCGGTAAC
>NZ_VIGW01000003.1 GCF_007858435.1 Tsukamurella asaccharolytica
GTACCGGCCCCGAGCGCGCGCAGGTAGGCGTCGGCGTGCCGCACCGAGGCGATCCAGCCCTCGGCGGCGTCGGGAAGGCCCGCGGCGCCCGCGGAATCGCCGGTGCCGAGGTAGTCGAAGCGGAGCGCGGCGAAGCCGTCCGCGGCGAGCAGCGCGGCGAGACGCCGCAGCCCGCGCAGCGCGTCGTACTGCTCCTTCGCGAGCGGCGGCACCAGCAGCACGGTGCCCCGGACGCGGCGCGACGCGGGGAGGTGCAGCGCGCCGTACAGGGGCGCGTCCGCGGGCCCGAAGTACGTCCGCTGCTCGAGCGGCGGCTCAGTCGAGTGCATCGATGATCTCCTTCGCCCGGTCCGCGTAGGTGTTCCGGCCCCGGGTGATCGCGGCGTGGCCGGCGGCGGCGATGCGCGCCGCGGCCGCCGGGTCGGCGCGGACCCGTGCGACGATGCCCTCGATCTCGGCCGGGTCGTCGTAGAGCAGCGCCTCCCGACCGTCGGCGAGCAGCTCACCGTGCTCGACGGTCCGCGGGCCCACGAAGAGCCCGCCGGCAGCGGGGACCTCGAAGGTCCGGCAGGTGTGGGTGTCGCGGTTGTCCGAATTGAGGAGCACCAGGTTCGCGTCCACCGCGCCGATCGCCCCGGAGAGCGCCGTGCCGTACTGCGGTCCGCGCACCGTCGCCCGGGTGCGCAGGAGGCCGGGCCGGCGGCGCCACCCCGGCCCGGCCAGGTAGAAGTCCGGGCCGAGGCGAGCGGCCAGGTCCGTGACCAGCGCGGTCCGGTCGGGACGGGCGTTGCCGACGAACCCGGCAGCGTACCGCCGGCCCGTGCGGGGGGCGACGGGCCGGTGCCAGTCGGGGTCGTAGGCGCTGCGCACGAAGACGGCGCGGCGCGCGCCCCGGGCGAGCAGCTCGGGCACGTTGTGTCGCTTGGTGGTGACGATCGCGTCCCAGCCCGGCTCCGCCGCGAGGTACTCGGCGGTGGTGTTGACGGGGTTGGCGACGTCGTCGGCGCTGTAGTGCACGCGCCGTCCCGCCGGGAGGTTCAGCAGGCGCTCCTGGTCCAGGTGCACGGCGGTGTAGCAGAACAGCAGGTCGGCGCGCGCGTGGGCCTCCAGGTTCCGGTGCACCGCGTCGACGGTGCGCGGCGCGCGGCGCCCGGTGCGCTTGGCGTACCACCACGCCGCGCCGCCGCGGCGGGGGAGCGTGACCGCGGTCGTGTCGACGACGGTCACGTCGTGCCCCGCGCGACGGAAGCCCTCCGCGAGCGAGCGCGCGTTGCTGCCGTACCAGTCGTCGCCGGCGAACAGGATCCTCATGCCGCGCCTCCCGGCGCCGCGACCGCCGCCTCCAAGCGCCGGGCCCGCAGGACGGAAAAGAGTGCGGCCGCGGTCTGCGCCGCGACGATCCCGATCACGACGGTCCGCGGGTCGTGCGTGCGCGCCGCCACCGCGAGCGTGACGGCGATGACCGCCGCGCCCACACCGCCGGCGAGCAGCACGCCCCGCGCGTCGCCCAGCACCGGCAGGACCGCGGTGGCGACGAAGGAGGTGACCGCGAGTCCCGGCAGCGCCCACGCCTGCATCTGCAGGAGGGGGACCGCGCCGTCGAACTCCGCGCCGAAGATCAGCGGCACCAGCCAGGGGGCGAGCGCCGTCGCGGCCGCGGCAAGCGCGGCGCCCCCGGCCGCGACCAGCGCGATGGCCCGGCGCGTGGTGGCCCAGAAGGCGTCGGTGTCGCGGCGCGCCAGCCGCGGGAGCAGGCTCACGCCGACGGCGTCGAGCAGCGAGCCCGCGGCCTGCACGGGCCGATCGCTCGCGCTGAACAGGCCGAGCGCGTGCGGAGTCAGCGTCGGCGCGAAGACCGTGGCGGCGGCGGGGCCGTACGAGGAGGAGAGCAGCCTTGCCGTGCACACGGGGCCGCCGGTCCGCAGCAGCTCGGTGGGCGGCCCGGGGCGCGCGGGCAGGCCGTGGGTCCGGAGCGTGCGCGCCCATGACCACCCGACCGCGACGAGATTTCCCGCGAGGAGGGCCGCCATCGCGGCCTCCGGCGTCCGCGCCGGCGGCAGCAGCACCAGCAGCAGAGCGAGGTAGACGACGCGGCCCGCGGTCTGTTGCACCACCACGGCCCCGAACCGGCCGGTGCCGAGCAGCACCCAGTCGTCACCGCATGCGCCGACGGATCCCACCACGAGGCCCAGCGCGCCCATCTCGACGGCGCGCGGCACCGGCAGCGCCACCGCCAGCAGGAACAGCGCGGTGAACGCGAGGAGCGCCGCGGCGCGGAGACCGGCGTAGTCGCCCCGCAGCCGGGCGAGGCCCGGCTTCTCCGCGCGGGCCGCGACGAAGGCGGTGATGCCCAGGTCGGTGCACAGCGCCCCCACGAAGTAGGTCGCCATCGCGATCGCGAGCAGGCCCATCCCGGCGGGGCCGAGCAGCCGCGCGCAGAGCGGGATCGTGACGAGCGTGACCGCGTACTGCCCGTACCGGCCCGCCGAGACGAGGACCACGTCCCGCAGCACCCCCGCGGAGCCGCGGAGCGGCGTCATCGAACGTCCCGCGCCACCCGGGCCAGGAGGGACTCCGCGATCGCCCCGGAGGTCTTGAGATCCAGGTCGCGACCGCGGTCGGCGGCGGCCGCGCTGAGCTGCTCGCGCTGCTCCCAGTCGTCGATGAGCGTGTCGAGCGCGATCGCCAGCAGGTCCGGCCGCCGGGGCGGCACCAGCACGCCGGTCTTCCCGTCGTCGATGAGCTCCGTCGGGCCGCCGGCCCCGGCGGCGACGACCACCCGGCCCGCGGCCATGGCCTCGGCGACGACCTGCCCGAAGGGCTCGGTGAGCCGCGAGTAATGCACCACGACGTCCGCGTCCGCGGCCTCGGTGATCGGGTCCGTCACGTGCCCGGTGAAGGTCACCCGGTCCGCGATGTCCAGGCGTTCGGCGAGTTCCTCCAGTTCGGCGAGGTAGCCGTCGTCGTCGCCGAAGTGCGTGCCGCCCACGAACCGCACCTCGGGCACCGCCTCCATCTGCGCGAGCGCGCGCAGCAGCAGGTCCTGACCCTTCCACGCCGTGATCCGGCCGATCATCGCGATCTTGACGTGCTTCGGTGCGCGCTGGGGCGCGGGCGCCGGAACGGTGCTGAGGTCGACGCCCGGAGGGCACACTGCGGTGGGGCTGCCGCCGGTGGAGATGGTGCGCAGCGTGCCGCGCGAGTTCGCGAGGTAGCCGGACGCGACCATCCGGCCGAGCAGCCGCAGCGGGAAGCGCGTGCGGCCGAAGTACTCCGCGCTGACCCGGTCGTGCACCTGCCACACCAGCGGAATACCCGTGCGGCGCGCGGCGACGGCGCCCACGAGCAGGGACTTGGTCGACTCGGCGACCACGACGTCGGCGTCGTGCGCGCGCAGCAGCGGCGCGAGGCGCCGGCCCGTGCGGTACAGATCGACCGCGCCGCGGAGCAGCGCCAACGGTCCGGCGTCGCGCCGCACCGACGACGGCCGGCCGGGGACGACGGTGACCGGCACCTCCGCGGCCTCGAGGACGTCGGTGAGCGGGCCGGGGGCGAGCAGCATGACCGAGGCGGGCACGCCGCGCCGGCGCAGTTCCCTGGCGAGTCGGGCGAAGGCCAGCTCCGCACCCGAGGGCGCGGCGGTGTGCCCGAGGAAGACGGGACGGCGGGCCCTCACGCGACGACCTCCCGGTACAGGGCGGCGTGCCGCGCGGCGGCGAGGTCCCACCCGAAGCGCTCGGCGTGCGCGCGGCAGGCCTGGGGGGAGGGACGCGCGCCGTCGAGCGCCGCGGCCAGCCGGTCCGCGAGCGCCTCCGCGTCGCCCGCGCCGACGACGAGGCCGGGGTCGAGGTCGCGGACGGCGTCGGGCAGGCCGCCGACGTCGGTGACCACGGGTGCCCGGCCCGACGCGAGCGACTCGAGGGCGACGAGCCCGAAGCCCTCCCAGGCGCGCGACGGGACCGCCGTCACGGTGGCGGCGGCGTATCTGCGCGCGAGGCTCGCGTCGTCGATCGTTCCCACGAAGGTCACAGTATCGGTGATCCCGAGCTCCGCTGCGCGGCCACGCAGATCGCCGCGCTGCGCGCCGTCGCCCACCACGTCGAGCCGGGCCTGCGGATGCCGCGCCAGCACCGCGGGCCACGCCTGCAACAGCACGTCGATGCCCATGCGGCGCTCGAGGCGGCGCACGCACAGCACCCGGGGCGGACCGTCGGGGACGGGCGTGGCGGTGAACCGCGCGAGGTCGACGCCGGGCGGGATCACGGCGATCGCGCCGCGATCCGCGCCGTACCGCGCGACGAGGACGTCGGCGAAGGCCCGCGAGAGAACCACGAAGCGGTCGCTCTCGCGGTAACGGGCGCGTTCGACGAGCGCCTTGACGGCGACGGCGGCGCGGCCCTCGCCCGCGGCGGCGCTCTCCTGCGCCCACGGCCCGTGGAAGTGCGTGACCAGGGCGGCGCCGCGGGGCGCGGGGCCGAACAGCGCGAAGTGCCGGTCGAGGACGGCGGTGTCCTTCGGAGCGGCTCGACGGGACGCTCGCACCCGGGCGGCCGTGCACCCGGCGTCGGCGCCCCAGCTGTGGCCCCCGGTGGCGGGTTCGCCGAAGGCCGCGGCACTGGGGGCGACGTCGTCGCGCTCGCGCAGGGCCGCGAACAGGTCCGCGAAGTAGCGGGGGAGTCCGCCGGGCGTGGTGCCCGGCCAGGTGGTCCCGGTCAGGTGGACGGGGACCGCGGTCACAGCTGCGCGTTGACGGATCCGGGCCAGGCCGCGCGGTCCAGGCCGTGCGTCGCCAGCAGCGCCAGCGCCACCCGCTCGATGCCGAAGCCGAGGCACGCGCTGTGCGCGGGCGCGCCGTCCACGGTGGTGATGTCGAACTGCACCCCGAAATGATCCCGGTGATAGTTGCTGGACGCGACGGCGACCCCCGGCATGTCGTCGCCGTACATCGGCACGTGGAGCTCGGTCTTGAGATTCTCCGCCGACTGGTTCGCGGCCAGCATGCGCCCGGCGCGGCCGAAGAAGGGGTCGGTCGCGGGGGTCCGCCGCACCTGGAGGCCGAGGTCGGAGAGCAGGTCGGCGGCGCGGGCGACCCAGGTGTCGCGATGCGCGACCGCGGCCCGGTCCGAGCCGACGCGGACGATCTCCCGCATGCGGAAGCTCTGCAGCCGCGCGGGATCCGCCGAGGGCTCGCGGCGGAAGCAGTGGCCGGAGACGTCGACCCAGGCACCGTCGCGGGGCAGCTGCCCGCTCAGTACGGGGTAAACCGAGTGGCAGGCCGACGGGACGAGCGCGACGTCGCTCGTGTGGAAGTGGCCGCCCCAGTCGTGGCCGGCGTCGCGGCCTGCGAGGAGGAGGCGGTGCTCGGCGTCGCCGCCGGTGTAATCCGACACCGTGGCGGCGAGCTGGGGAAAGGACGCGATGTAGTCGTTCCGGTCGAGATACTCGCGGGGCATCACCGGGGGGAAGGAGAGCACGGTGGCGGCGCCGCCGTGCACGTCGCGCACCGTCGCGCCGACGAGGGCCTCGATCGCTGCGGTCAGGTCCGCGAACGCGCCGCCGTGCCCGTACACGCCGTCCACGCCCGAGGGCAGGAGCAGGCCCGCATCGAAGAGGGAGGCACGGAACTTCTCCTGGCGCGCGTGCAGGTCAGTAAAGTCGATCGCACGGGGTGCTTCGGCCTGCGTCATCGGTCTCTTCTCCATGGCTGGAACCGTTGTCACTGCAACACGTTACCAGGGCTAGGGTGTACGGAAGAGGCTTGAGAGTCGTGACTGCAAAGTCGTCTCGTGGCCGATTCGGGGTCCGGATGCGACGGAGGCGGGAGGCGTGGTGGACGAGGTGATTCGCGCGATCGTGGCGGCGCACGGCAGGTTGACCAGGCCGATCGCGGACATTGCCGGTGGTGACGATCTGTATGCGCTGGGTCTCACCTCGCACGCGGCAGTGAACATCATGCTCGCTGTCGAAGATCGATTCACTATCGAGTTCCCGGATTCGGCGATGAACAAGACAACCTTCGGAACCTTGGATTCACTCGCGGCGACGGTCCGCGAGCTGACCGCCTGAGCCGCCGGTGACCCGCATCGCCGTCGTCCACGAGCGGTGGACCGAACAGGGCGGCTCCGAGAACGTCGCGCGAGCCCTCGTCGACGCCTGGCCCGGCGCCCGCCTGCACGTCGCCTTCGCCGACCCGCGCGCCGTCCCCGCGGAGCTCCGCGACCGGATCGCCGTCACCGGACTCGACGCCGTGCACCGCGCACTCGGCCGCCGCTCGCACGCCCCGCTGATCCCGCTCTCCGCCGCCACGTGGCGCCGGTACCGCGCCGTCCCCGGGGCCGACGCCGTCGTCATCAGCCACCACGCCACGGCCGTCTCCGCCGCACGGTCCTGGCCCGGCGCCGCGGTGGTCGCCTACGTCCACTCGCCGGCCCGCTGGGCGTGGGCGCCCGAGCTGCGCTCGGGTGAGGCGTACGGCGCCGCCGGCCGGCTCGCCCTCGCGGCGCTCGCGGCGCGGACCCGGGCCGTCGAGACCGCCGCGGTACCCCACCTCGACGTCGTCGTCGCCAACTCGACCGCCGTCGCGCGACGCATCGAGCGCTGGTGGGGCGTCGCGGCGGAGGTGGTCGCCCCGCCGGTCGACGTCGCGCGGTTCACGCCGGACGGTGCCACTGCGGGGGACTACTTCCTGGTCGCCGGGCGGCTCGTGCCCTACCGCCGCGTGGACCTGGCGATCCGCGCCGCCCAGCGCGCCGGGGTGCGCCTCGTCGTCGCCGGCGACGGACGACACGAGGCCGCCCTGCGGCGCATCGCGGGCGCCGAGACTGTCTTCCTCGGCCGCGTCTCGGACGCGGAGATGGTGCGCCTGCAGCGCGCGGCGATCGCCACCGTCATGCCCGGCGAGGAGGATTTCGGCATCGTGCCGGTGGAGGCCATGGCGACCGGCACCCCCGTCCTCGCCCGCGCGGCGGGCGGGGCGCTCGACACCGTGATCCCCGGGCTCTCCGGGGTGCTCGTGCCCGACGGGCCGGACGAGGATTTCACGGCTGCGCTCGCCGCGGCGATGCGGGACGTGCGGCCGGCCGATTTCGACCGCGTCGCGCTCCGTGCTCACGCCGAGCGGTTCTCGGTGGCCGCCTTCCGGGACCGGATGCGCGCGATCGTCGCCGAGGCCGTCAGGTGAACCGGGTGGGGATCGACATCGCCGAGGTGGCGCGCGTCGAGGAGTCCCTGGCGCTCTTCGGGCCACGATTCACGACGCGGGTCTTCACGTCGCGGGAGATCGACGACTGCGCCGGCGACGCACGCCGCCTGACCGCACGCTGGGCCGCGAAGGAGGCCGCGGTCAAGGCGCTGCGCCTCGGGCCAGACGTGCCGACCCCGCCCCGCGAGGCCGAGGTGGTCGGGACGCCGCACGGGCCGGAACTACGGCTGCACGGCGGCCTCGCGGCGCACGCGCGCCGGCAGGGCTGGATCCGCGCGGAACTGTCCCTCACGCACACGGACGCGTCCGCCGCCGCCGTGGTGCTCGCCGAGCTCGCGGAACCGGACCCGGGCCGTTAGCGGCCGCCGCGGCCGAAGAGCACCGTGCCCACCGAGATCAGCAGGATCTTCGTGTCGAGCCACAGGCTCCAGTTCTCGATGTAGTAGTTGTCGTACGAGGCCCGGTCCCGGATGTCGGTGTCGCCGCGCAGCCCGTGGATCGCGGCCCAGCCGGTGAGTCCCACCATCACCCGGTGGCGGGACTGATAGGCGGGGATCTCCGCGCCGAAGCGGTTCGCGAAGTGCGGCCGTTCGGGTCGCGGGCCGACCACGGACATGTCGCCGCGCACCACGTTCCACAGCTGCGGCAGCTCGTCGATGGAATGGCGCCGTAGGAACCTGCCGAGGCGCGTGATGCGGAGCTGCTCGTCGGTCCAGTCGCGATCCGACTCCTCGTCGGGCACGGGCCGCATGGTGCGGAACTTGTAGAGCGAGAACAGGCGCCCGTCCTGCCCGACGCGCGTCTGCCGGAAGAGGATCGGCGCGTTCGGCTCCTGGATCTTGATCGCCACCGCCACCAGGAGTAGCAGCGGCGACAGCAGCACCAGGCCGAGGCTCGAGGTCAGGAGCGAGGTGACGCGCTTGACCCGCCAGTGGCTCGTACGCAGGGCCAGGCGCCGCACCAGCACCAGCGGCGTGGTGTGGATCCGGTCCATGTCCCGGTCCTGGTGCACGAACTCGTAGAGCCGCGGAACCACGTAGATCTCACAGTCGAGGGTGTCGCACTCGCGGAGCGGCTCGACGAGCGTGGCATCCCGATCGCGGGAGAACGCCACGATGACGGTGGCGATCTCCCGCTCGCGGATCAGGCCCGCCAGATCCCGCTGGCGGGGGATCACCTCCACCGGAAAGGCGGTCGCGTCGAGGGGGTCGTCATCCATCACCAGGACCGGACGCAGCCCGTACTCCGGGAACTCGATCATCGAGTGCACGAGGTCGCCGGCGACCTTGCCGCCGCCGATCACCAGGGTTCGGCCACCGCGCTCCGGATGCCGGGCGCGGTTGCGCCGGACCGCCCCGTAGTAGAGCACCCGCACAGCGAACAACACCACCCAGCACACCACGGCGCCGATCAGGTGGGAGTGGTCGTGCTGCCAGACCGTGATGACGCCGAGGGGTGCGAGCATCCACCCTGCGATCGCCAGCTGCGGCACCGAATCGAGGGCGCTCAGCGTGACCCGCGTGCGGTACAGCCCGAACAGGTAGAAGACGCTCACGGTGGCCGCGCCGCCGATGACGCCCTCGATCGCATGACTGAGATGGGAGGTCGAGGAGTTGTTGGTCACCGCCAGGAACATGGAGACCACGATGAAGTCGAGGAGCGCGAGCACCCACGAGTGGCGGCGCATGCGACGGCCGCTCCCGGCGGGCGCGTCTTTCGTTGCCATGTGCTCCCCGAATATTTCCGATCGTGCTCGCGTCAGTCGAATATAGGACACCTCGGCGTGGTGGCGACAACCAGCGCTGTCCCCGCCGCCGCCGCGCGTAGGGTGAGCGGCGTGCAGCCCCTTCCGTCCCAGGTCGCGATGCTGCAGCTCGCCGCCCAGCGCCCCGGCTCACGGGCACTGGCTGTCGACGCGGCGTGGCGCACGGACCTCCCGATCGACACGAACGCGCTGGTACGGGCGGCGACCGCTGCGCTCGACGAAACCGAGGCGGCGGCGATCGGGGTGGTGATCGACGGCGCGGCCCGCTTCGTGCCCGCCGCCCGCGCACCCGTCGGAACGGAGTCCTTCCCCTCGGAGGAGCGATTCCGGACGTGGCGCGCCGCCGGCACCCTGCCGCTCGACGGCGGGCCCCTCGTCCGCGCCACGGTCGCGCGCATCGGGGCCGCGCACGCCGTCCGCCTGCTCGCCCACCACGCCGTGCTCGACGGCTACGCCATCGCCCGCGTCTTCCGCCGGATCGTGGAACGGCTGCGCGCCGAGGCCGACGGTGCGCCGCTGCCGTACGAGCGCCGCGGCGACCTCGGCGCGCTCGCCGCCGCGGCCGCGCCGCTCCGCCCGCCCGCGCCCTCCTTCTGGTCCGCCGCGACCGACGGCGTGGGCGAACCGGGCCGCGAGATCGGCTTCTCCGACCGCGCCGCATCGCCGGCCGACGCCCCCCGGCAGGAGCGGGCACGGATCACCGTGCCGGGCATCGCGGGCCGCCGCGCGTGGCCGGGGGAGGCCGTCGGCATCGTCGCCGCGTACACCGCCCGGCACCTCGGCGCCGACGACGCTCGCGTGGGCGTCACCGCCTCCCTGCGCCGCACCGCGCTCGAGCGGGCCACTCCCACGCAGTGGATGGCCGTCGTGCCGGCCCGCCTCGCCGTGCCACCCGGCGTCACCCCCGCGGTCCTGGCGGCCGATCTCCAGCTCTGGCTCGCCGCAGCGTCCGAGCGCATCGCCCAGGGGGAGCGGCCCGAACAGCTCCTGACCGCGGTCCCCGCCGCGTGGCGCACCGGTCGCCTGTACGGGCCCATCGTCAACGTCCTGCCGGACGTGCGGGTCGAGGGCTGGTCGCTCGACGTCACCGCGTGGGGTCCGGTCGCGGACTGCCTGATCTCGGTGTATCCCGAGCCGGGCGACGAGCTCGTCGTCGACGGCGTCTTCCACCCGGCCGGCTACGATGCCGCGCGGGCCGCGGCGCACGTGGACGCGATCGCCGCTCTGCTCGGTAGGGCACTCCGCGCGCCGCACGTCCCGGTCCCCGATGTCCCTGCGCGGCCGGTGGATCCGGACCGGATCGCGGTGCCCGGCGGGTGGGCAGTGCCCGCCCGGATCCGGGACGCGCTGATCGCCGCCGGCTTCCCCGCCGACCGGATCGAACTGCGGACGGAACCGGCGGTCACCGTCGTGCTGCACGGCGCGGTCCTCGAGCGCCTGCCGGAGGCGCGGGCGGTGCTGCCTCCCGGGGTCCGCGTCCGGTGCGGCTGAGGTTTTGCCGGAATGGCACAGGAACTTGCCGTGGGCGGGCGGGGCGCGGCACCGTGGAGCCATGACCGAGCACGCACGGGGACACGGACACGCGCACACCCGCCCGGACTGGGCGGCGCTCGCCGCCGAGATCGAGGCCGAGGGTGAGACCCTGCTGCCGTACGTGACGCAGGCGCTCGACGCGATCGCCGAGCGGATCGCGGCGCCCGCGACGGTGCTCGACGTGGGCTCCGGGCCGGGCGTCTTCACCGCCGCCCTCGCGGCCCGGTTCCCCACGGCCCGCGTCATCGCGGTCGACGGTGCGCCGGAGCTGCTGGACCGGGCCCGGGCGCGCGCGGCGGGCGTCGGCCACCCGGTCGAGGGGCTGCGCACCGACCTGCCCGCCGGCGTCGCCGAGCTGCCCGCCGCCGATCTCGTGTGGACCGCGCAGACCCTGCATCATCTCGGTGACCAGAGCGCCGCCGTAGGCGCCCTCGCGGGCCGGTTGAACCCGGGCGGCGTGCTGGCCGTGGCCGAGGGCGGCTTGCCCTCGCGGTTCCTCCCGCGCGACATCGGGCTCGGACGCCCGGGGCTCGCGGACCGCCTCGACGCGCTGCAGGCGGTCGGCTTCGGGGAGATGCGGGACGCGCTCGGCGGCACCGTCGACGTACCGGAGGACTGGCCCGCGCTGCTCCGGGCGGCGGGGTTGCGCGACGTGCGCGCCCGGACCTTCCTGGTGGACCGGCCCGCGCCGCTCGACGACGGGACGCGCCGCGGCGTCGCGCACCTGCTGGGCCGCTACCTGCGGATGGCCGACCGGCTCGACCCGGACGACGCCCAGGTGCTGCGCCGGCTGACCGACCCGGACGACCCGCAGGGGGTGCGACGCCGCCCCGATGTCTTCGTGCTGGCCGCACGAACGGTGTACATCGGGACGGCGCCGGGACCGTCGTCGGGGACTAGGAGATCGTCGCGACTCCGTCGCGGAAGGTGATCGTCCCGTGCTGGAAGGTCTGCTTGATCCCGCCGTTCTCGGCGGACTCGTCGCTGGTGGGGTAGCCGAGCCTGCCGGATTCGTGGCCCTCGGCGCCCCACTTCTGGCCGATCACGCCGTGCACGACGTGCGCGCCCGAGGCCTCGGACCAGTAGATGGTGCCGCCCGTGAGGGTGAGGTACCTGCCCTTGCCGTCCGGCAGGGTCGCGACGGGCCCGAGCGGCGCACCGAGGTGGCCCTTCTCGTAGCCGTAGGTGGCGTACGCGGCGATGAGCGGTCCGTCGGTCAGGGTGACCTCGGTGCCGCCGGGCGTCGCGATCGTCGTCGACGGCACGGCGGCCTTCGACTCGGAGCCCGCGCCGTTCGCTCCGGATTCCCCCGCCCCGGAGCCGTTCGTTCCGGATTCCCCCGCGCCGGAGGCAGCGTCCCCGGCGGCCGACGTCGCGGCGTCCTTCGCGTCGGTCGCGGTGTCGCCGGCGTTGTCACAGGCGGAGGCGGTCAGGGTCAGCGCGACGGCGGCGGCGACTGCACCGAGCGTCCGTGTGATCCGAGTGTTCATCAGAGCTCCCTTCGGCAGCGTGAATTGAACACCCGGAGTGTAACCACACTTCCGAGCGGATTTCAGCGCGGGCGCACCGTCTGGATCTGCGTCACCGTTCCGACCGGGCCGGTGCTGTCGTGAATGACGGAATGGGTCAGACCTGCGCCTTCGGGTCCGGTGGACACCCGTGTGTCGAAGCCGACGGCCCCTCCGACCGGGTCGCGGAAGAGGTGCGCCGTCAGGTCCAGATTCGGGTACGCGACCTCTTCCGGGGTGAACCGGGGCGCCATTCCGTTCGCGATATCAAATAGCCGGGCCGCCTGCGCGATCGGCCCGGTCGGCTCGTCGAGGAGCGGGACGGCGGACTCGACCCAGTACGTCGCGCGGCCGGGGCGCACCTGGACGCGGCGGGCGCGTGCGGAGGCGATGAAGCCGCCGGGCCACGTCGCGCTGGGGTCGCATTCGGGCATCTGCTCGGCGGGCGGTATCGGTTCCAGTTCGGAGCCCGCGACCGCGCGCGTGTCGCGCCGGTCGAGCAGCCACGCCCGCAGGACGAGCCCGGCGCGGCCGCCGTGGCTCAGCACCGCCTCGACGAGTTCGATGGTGCGGCCGGGCCGCACCACCCGCACGTCCACCTCGACGGTGTCCATCGGCAGGGTGCCGAGGATGTCGTAGGACAGGCGCGCGATCCGCAGGCCGTCGTCGCGGCGCGCGTCCCGGTCCTGCTCGACCGCGTGGGCGAGGAGCCCCATGGGGGGAGCGATGTGCTGCTCCTCGGTGTTCCATCCGCCGGAGACGTGCTCGGTGGGACGGAACGCGGTCGCGGAGACCCGGTCGAAGTACGGCATGGGGTGAGCGTACGCCTCCGACCGGCGTAGATCGGGCGAGGGGTTAACTCTTAATAACTGAAATTGGGTGGCGGGAAGGGCCGCGCCCCGCACACCGGGGTGGTGTACGGGGCGCGGCTGCCGGCCGGAGGAAGAGGATCAGGCCTTCACATCGAACCGGTCCGCGTTGGCGAGCTTGGTCCACGCTGCGACGAAGTCGCCCACGAACTTCTCGCCGGCGTCGGCGGCTCCGTAGACCTCCGCGATACCGCGGAGGATCGAGTTGGAGCCGAAGACGAGGTCGGCGCGCGTGGCCGTCCACTTCTTCTCGCCCGTCGCGCGGTCGGTGCCCACGTAGGTCGCGTCGTCGTCGGACGCCGGGGCCCACTGGACCGACATGTCGAGCAGGTTGACGAACCAATCGTTGCTCAGCGTGCCGGGGCGATCGGTGAACACGCCCGCCTCCGACCCGCCGTAGTTGTTGCCCAGTACCCGGAGGCCGCCGAGGAGCACGGTCATCTCCGGCGCGGTGAGCCCGAGCAGGTTCGCCTTCTCGACGAGGAGGTACTCCGCCGGCAGCGGCGCGCCCTTCGCGACGTAGTTGCGGAAGGCGTCGAACCGCGGCTCCAGCGCCGCGAAGGACTCGACGTCGGTGTCCTCCTGGGTCGCGTCGGTGCGGCCCGGCGTGAACGGGATCGTCACGTCGACGCCTGCGGCCTTGGCCGCCTGCGCGACGCCGGCGTTGCCCGCGAGCACGACGACGTCGGCGAACGAGACCTTCTTGCCCGACTCGGAGTTCCACGCGTCGGCCACGCCCTCGAGCGTGCGGATCACCTGGGCCAGCTCGTCCGGCTCGTTGACCTCCCAGCCGGCCTGCGGCTGCAGGCGCAGGCGCCCGCCGTTGGCGCCGCCGCGCTTGTCGGTGCGGCGGAACGAGGAGAACGCCGCCCACGCGGTCTTGACGAGCTGAGCGGTGGTCAGGCCGGTGGCCAGAATGCGCTCGGTGATGGCGTCGGCATCGGCCGCATCGATCGGGGCGCCCTCGGCGGCGGGGACCGGGTCCTGCCACAGGTGCTCGGTCGCGGGGACCAGCGGGCCGATGTAGCGGGAGGTCGGCCCCATGTCGCGGTGGAGCAGCTTGAACCAGGCCTTGGCGAAGGCGTCGGCGAGCTCCTGCGGGTTGTCGAGCCAGCGCTGGGTGATGGCGCCGTAGATCGGGTCGAATCGCATGGTGAGGTCGGTCGTGAGCATCGACGGGTGCGTCTTCCCCGTGCCGAAGGCCTCGGGCACCGAGTCCGCGCCGCCACCGTCCTTGGGGCGCCACTGACT
Organism: Tsukamurella asaccharolytica; assembly: GCF_007858435.1. Taxonomy (GTDB): domain Bacteria; phylum Actinomycetota; class Actinomycetes; order Mycobacteriales; family Mycobacteriaceae; genus Tsukamurella; species Tsukamurella asaccharolytica. The sequence goes on from NZ_VIGW01000003.1 coordinate 14,128, forward strand.
CGCACCCGCGGGGCTCTGGAACAGTTCCCATTCGTTGCCGTACAGGGTCTCGAGGAAGCTGTTGTCCCACGTGGTGGGCGTGTGCGTCCAGATGACCTCGAGGCCGCTGGTCACGGCGTCGGGGCCGACACCGGTGCCGTTGCCGCCCTTCCAGCCGAAGCCCTGCTGCTCGATCGGCGCGGCCTCGGGCTCGGGACCGTTCTCGACGGGTCCCGCGCCGTGCGTCTTGCCGAACGTGTGACCGCCGACGATGAGGGCCGCGGTCTCCTCGTCGTTCATCGCCATGCGGCCGAAGGTCTCGCGGATGTCGGCGGCGGCGGCCAGGAAGTCCGGAACGCCCTCCGGGCCCTCGGGGTTGACGTAGATGAGACCCATGTGGGTGGCGCCGAGCGGCTGGTCGAGCTCTCGGTTGCCGGAGAACCGGCCGTCGGAGCCGAGCCACGTGTGCTCGGGACCCCAGTAGACGTCCTCGGGCTCCGCGACGTCAGCGCGACCGAAGGCGAAACCCTCCGTGGTGAAACCCATGTCCTCGAGGGCGACGTTGCCCGCGAACACGATCAGGTCGGCCCAGGACAGCTTGCGGCCGTACTTCTGCTTCACCGGCCACAGCAGGCGGCGCGCCTTGTCCAGGCTGACGTTGTCGGGCCAGCTGTTGAGGGGGGCGAAGCGCTGCAGGCCCGCACCACCGCCGCCGCGCCCGTCCGTGGTGCGGTAGGTACCCGCGGAGTGCCACGCCATGCGGATGAACAGGGGGCCGTAGTGGCCGAAGTCGGCGGGCCACCAGTCCTGCGACTCGTGCATGACGGCGACGACATCGGCGCGGACGGCGTTCACGTCGAGCGTGGCGACCTCGGCCGCGTAGTCGAAGTCGGCACCCAGGGGGTCACCTTCGGCGGGGTTGTTGGCGAGCACCTTCAGGTTGATCTCGTCGGGCCACCAGTCGCGGTTGCCACCGCCGGCCACGGGCGGGCGCAGTGAGCCGTGGGCGACAGGGCAACCGCCGCTTCCGCTCGTCTGTTCCTGGGGGGAGGTGGTCTGATCCTCGGACACGGCGTTCCTCTCGGTACGGATGTGTGTACGGCTGGTGAAGCGGGGCGGCCGGGCTGGCGCCGCACCGTCCACTCTACGTCCGAGAGGCGACGGTTTCCAGGTTTTCTGGAATTACTCTAGAAATACCGGAAAGTCGAGGTGAGGTGCCCTATCGGTGCGGTAGGAATGCCTTATCGGTCGGCTTCGCCCGGCGCTCCCACGCGGAGCCCTGGCGACGCCGAACCGGCTCATCCACGCCGCCGCGGAAACGCAGCGGTGATGGCGTCGAGGAGCGCGGGGTAGCGCTTCGCCTCGGGGTGGCTGCCGGGCTTGCCGCTCGACACGACGGCGGCCGCCAGGTCCCGCTCCGGGTCGGCCCACATCGCGATCTCGGTCAATCCGGTGTGGCCGAAAGCGGCGGGCGCGTGCCGCCCGAACGGGCCGAACCGCTCCGAACCGAGCATGTATCCCGTGCCCCACCGGAGCGGCGCGCCGCCGGTGGCGAAATCGGGTCGCAGGCGCCGTGCCTGCCGGGTCGCCGCCGCAAGGGTCTCCGGCTCCAGCACGCGGACCCCGTCGAGCTCGCCGCCGCGGCGCAGGATCTCCGCGAACCGCGACAACTCCTGCGCGGTCGAGACCAAGTTGGAGGAGGGCACGATGCCGGTGAGGAACTGCGGCGAGTTCGACATCGGCACGATCTGCTGCATGGTGCCGCCCACGACCTTGCGGAAGGCGGCCTCGACCGCGGGCGGCGCGGGCTTACCCGTCGCGTAGCTCAGTCCGACGGCGGGGAGATCCTGTGGCGCGACGCCGAAGTTGGTCCAGCGGAAGCCCAGCGGCTCGAGGATCTCGGTTCCGGCGATCTCGCGGATCGTCCGACCGGTGGCGGCCAGCACCAGCTCGCGGACCAGCGGCCCCCAGGTGAGCGCGTGGTAGAAGTGCAGCCGGCCGGGGGAGTAGACCGGCTTGATGCCGGCGAGCATCGCCCGCGTGTACTCGCTGTCCTCGGACCGCGTGAGGTCGGGGCGCGGACCGGTGTTGATGGGGATGCCGGCGCTGTGGGTCAGGACGTGCCGCACCGTGACCCGGTCCTTGCCGTCGCTGGTGAACTCCGGCATGTAGTCGGCGACCCGCGCCTCGAGATCGAGGTCGCCCCGCTCGATGAGCCGATGCAGGACGGTGACCGCCACACCCTTCGCCGTGGAGTACGTGCAGAACGGCGTGTCGACGGTGACGGGCACGGGTTCCGCCGCGTCGTCCCTATTCGAGGGGAGCTCGGGACCGTTGCCGCGGGCATGGCCGACGGCCCGGTTGAGCACGACGCGGCCGCGGTGCCGCAGGCACACCTGGATCGCGGGCTGCATGCCCGCCGCGTACCAGGACCGCGCCGCGAGCCAGATCCGCTCCATCGCGCGCGGGTCCACCCCGGTGTGGTCCTCCGCGCCGATGTCGGTGACCGCGTCCAGGTCGCGCGGGACGCCGATGCGGCCCTCCTCGGGTGCGGGGGCCGCCGGCACGGTGTCGCTGCTCACGGGACGAGCCTACGGATAGATTGGCGCGGTGACGCGCGCCAGCACCTCCCTCAAGCTCGCTTACGCGGCCCTCGCCGCGGTCGACGCCGCGCTGTCGGCCTCGCCGAAGCCCGCCCACCACCGTGCGCGCCGGATCACCAAGCCGCTGCTCCTGCCGACCCTCGCCGCGTCCTTCGCGACCGACCCGCGCGGCGCTCCCCGCTGCGGCGCAGCACCCTCGCGGGGCAGGCCGCGGGCTGGGCGGGCGACGTGGCGCTCCTCGGCGACGAACCGCGGCACTTCGCGCTGGGGGCGAGCGCCTTCGCCACCGGTCACGCCGCGTACATCACCGGACTGCTGGCACAGCGGGACCCGCGGGCCTCGCTCGTGGGGCCCGCCGCCGTCGGCGCCGCCTGGGCCGTCGGCGCACCGCGGACGCTGCTCGCCGCGTACCGCGCCGCGCCCGCGCTCGCGCCGGTGCTGGCCGGATACTCCGCGCTGCTCAGCGGCACCGCCGCGGCGGCGACGGTGCTCGGCCCGCAGGTTCCCGCCGGGGCGCGCCGCGCGACCCTCGCCGGCGCCGGCCTGTTCCTGGTGAGTGATGCGATCCTCGGCCTGCGTAAGTTCGTCCTCGCCGACCCTCCGGTGTGGACGGAGGGCGCCGTCATGGCCACCTACACCGGTGCCCAGTTCCTGCTCGCGGAGGGCGCCGCGCGCGCCGGGGCCGGAGCCCCCGTCATCGTGTCAGCGCCGGGGAGGGGTGTCGGCGGCTGACGCCCCGCACGCGCAGGTCAGTGTGCGGCGGAGGTCCGGCCGCGCAGCTTGCCGATCACCTGCACGATCGCGACGACCACGGCGCCCACCGCCAGACCGAACAGCGCGGAGCCGAGGGTATTGGCGATCCAGCCGATCACGGAGCCGATGGAGGGGATCAGGTCGGCCGCCCAGGTCTCGAAGTGGTGCACCACGGAGTAGGGCCACTGCCACCCCAGCTCGTCCAGCCCGACGAGCAGGATGTGCCCGCCCACCCAGCACATGGCGACGATGCCGACGTTCGCGAGCACGCTGAGCACCCCGGGCATCGCCTTGACCAGCGCGGTGCCGACCTTGCGGCTGAACTCCGACGGGCGCTGGGCGAGCGCGAGCCCCACGTCGTCCATCTTCACGATCGCCGCCACCACTCCGTACACCAGCGCGGTGATGAGGATCGCCACCACGACGAGGATCACCGCCCGGGACCAGATCGTCTCGCTCGCGATCTCGTTCATCGCGATCACCATGATCTCCGCCGAGAGAATGAAGTCGGTGCGGATCGCGCCGGCCACCACGGTGTCCTCGTCCACCTCGCGAGGGGAGGACGACGGTGCGGCGGGCTCGGCGTGGCCGCTGATCTTCTCCCAGATCTTCTCGGCACCCTCGTAGCAGAGGTACGTGCCGCCGAGCATGAGGATCGGCGTCAGGGCCCACGGGGCGAGCCAGCTCAGCAGCAGGATGGCGGGAAGGATGAAGACCAGCTTGTTGCGCAGTGAGCCCTTGGCGATGCGCGCGACGATGCTCAGCTCGCGCTCGGGCTTGATGCCCTGCACGTAGCGGGGCGTGACGGCGGTGTCGTCCACGACCACGCCCGCGGCCTTGACGCTCGCGCGGCCGGCGGCGGCGGCCACGTCGTCGACCGACGCCGCGGCGAGCCGCGCGAGAGCGGCGATGTCGTCGAGCAGGGCAGCGAGTCCTCCGGCCATGGCGACAGCGTAATCGGCGCCGGGCACCTGCGTTTGCCGGACTGCCGTCGCGGGTCATCGGCGTGGGGGAGAATAATGGGGGAACCGTTACATGGAGACTGACAGAGCAGTTCGTAAGAGTCGACCGACCACGACTTTCGGGAGAAGCAAACACTAATGAGTGCGCAGCAGCAGACCATCATCTACACGCTGACCGACGAGGCCCCACTTCTTGCCACCGCGTCGTTCCTGCCGATCATCCGCGCCTTCGCCGGGCCCGCCGGCATCGACGTGCAGACGAGCGACATCTCGGTGGCGGCGCGCATTCTGGCTACCTTCCCCGAGCGTCTGACCGACGAGCAGAAGGTGCCGGACAACCTCGCAGCACTCGGCGAGCTGACGCTCGATCCGTCCGCGAACATCATCAAGCTCCCGAACATCAGCGCCTCGGTGCCGCAGCTGTTGGCCGCGATCGCGGAGCTCCAGGGCAAGGGCTACGACATCCCCGACCTGCCGTCGGAGCCCAAGACCGACGAGGAGCGCGATATCGCGACGCGCTACTCGACGATCCTCGGCAGCGCGGTGAACCCGGTCCTGCGCCAGGGCAACTCGGACCGCCGCGCCCCGCGCGCGGTCAAGGAGTACGCCCGCAAGAACCCGCACAGCATGGGCGAGTGGTCGATGGCCTCCCGCAGCCACGTCGCGCACATGAAGCACGGCGACTTCTACCACGGCGAGAAGTCGACGACGCTCGACCGCGAGCGCGACCTGCGGATGGAGCTCGTCACCGCCGACGGCCAGATCCACGTGCTCAAGAAGAGCGTCAAGCTCGGCGCGGGCGACGTCATGGACTCCATGTTCATGAGCAAGAAGGCGCTGCTCGAGTTCTACGAGGAGCAGATGCAGGACGCCTACGAGACCGGCGTCATGTTCTCGCTGCACGTCAAGGCCACCATGATGAAGGTCTCCCATCCCATCGTCTTCGGTCACGCGGTGAAGGTCTTCTACAAGGACGCCTTCGCCAAGCACCAGGAGCTGTTCGACGAGCTCGGCGTGAACGTCAACAACGGCCTGGGCGACCTCTACGACAAGATCGCCACGCTGCCGGCCAGCAAGCACGAGGAGATCGTCAAGGATCTGCACGCCTGTCACGAGCACCGCCCGGAGCTGGCGATGGTCGACTCGGCCCGGGGCATCTCGAACTTCCATTCGCCGTCCGACGTGATCGTCGACGCCTCGATGCCCGCGATGATCCGCGCCGGCGGGCAGATGTACGGCGCCGACGGCCGCCCCAAGGACACCAAGGCCGTGATGCCGGAGTCCACCTTCGCGCGGATCTACCAGGAGATCATCAACTTCTGCAAGACCAACGGCGCCTTCGATCCGCGGACCATGGGCACCGTGCCGAACGTGGGCCTCATGGCGCAGAAGGCGGAGGAGTACGGCAGCCACGACAAGACCTTCGAGGTCCCCGCGGCCGGCACCGCCAACATCGTCGACAACGCGACCGGCGAGGTGATCCTGTCGCAGGAGGTCGAGGAGGGCGACATCTGGCGCATGTGCACGGTCAAGGACGCACCGATCCGCGATTGGATCAAGCTGGCCGTCACCCGCGCCCGCAACTCGGGGATGCCCGTGCTGTTCTGGCTCGATCCGTACCGCCCGCACGAGAACGAGCTGATCAAGGCCGTGAAGGCGGAGTTGAAGAACTACGACACCGAGGGTCTCGACATCCAGATCATGTCGCAGGTCCGCGCCATGCGGTACACGCTGGAGCGCGCGATGCGCGGTCTGGACACCATCGCCGCGACCGGCAACATCCTCCGCGACTACCTCACCGACCTGTTCCCGATTCTGGAGCTGGGCACCTCGGCGAAGATGCTGTCGATCGTCCCGCTGATGGCGGGTGGCGGCATGTACGAGACGGGCGCCGGCGGCTCGGCACCGAAGCACGTCAAGCAGCTCACCGAGGAGAACCACCTCCGGTGGGACTCGCTGGGCGAGTTCCTCGCACTCGCGGTGAGCCTCGAGGAGACGGGCATCAAGAACGACAATGCGGCCGCCAAGGTCCTGGCGACCACCCTGGACGCCGCCACCGGAAAGCTGCTCGAGAACAACAAGGCCCCGTCGCGCAGCACGGGGGAGCTCGACAACCGGGGCAGCCAGTTCTACCTCGCGCTCTACTGGGCGCAGGAGCTGGCCGCGCAGACCGAGAGCCCGGAGCTGGCGGCGAAGTTCGCACCGCTGGCGAAGGCGCTCACCGAGCACGAGTCCACCATCGTGGAGGAGCTGCGTGCGGTCCAGGGCGAGCCGGCCGACATCGGCGGCTACTACTACCCGGACCCCGAGAAGATGGCGAAGGTGATGCGTCCCAGCGCGACCTTCAACGCGGACCTGGAGCTGCTCGACTCCTGATCGACCCGCTGGCACGGGCATCGTCGAGCATCTCGGCGGTGCCCGTGCGGCGCCAGGCGCCCGGCGGACGGGCCGCGCACGACCGTCAGGCGATCACTCCTCGGTCTGCATGACCCGCGCGAGGAAGGCGGCGGCGTCGTCGGCGGCCGCGTACACGGCGCCGATGTGGTCGGTCGGGTAGAGCCTCAGCGTGACCGGCTGGCGGTGCATCGCGAGCGCCGCGGCGAGGGAGAGGCCGGACGGCAGGGGCACGTCGATGTCTGTGAGGCCGTGGCCGAGGAAGATCGGCCGGTCGTACCCCTCGGTCGGCGTGCCCATGTACGCGTGCAGGGCGTCGTAGACCCCCGGGACGGAGCGCAGCGGCGCGGTGACCCACGTGCTGATCTTCGCGCCCCGCACCGCCTCGCGGATGTCGTAGAGGCTCAGCCGCGCGGCGAGGTCGACGGCCCGCCGGCCCTCGTCGCTGAGCAGCGCGTCGATCCCGAGGTCGGGGCGGGCGTCGCTGAACCCGGCGAGGATGTACGCGGTGTAGACGTTGGTCAGGGGCGGCAGCACCACGGGCGGGAAGGAGGGCCGCAGGAACTGCACGACGCCCTCGATGTTCGCGGGGGTGCCGGTCGCGACGGTCCCGCGCAGGTCGAGGTCGTAGTCCGCCCCGAACTCGGCGGCGTAGCGCGCGCCGTTCATCGCCGCCCCCGCGCCCTGGGACTGCCCGACGAGGGCCCACCGTCGGGCCAGCGGAAGCCCGAGCCGGCGCGCGGCCTGCACCGAGTCGATGAGGTTGTGCGCCTCGACCTTGCCGTTCAGGTAGCTCATCAGGCCGGGGGTACCCATGCCGGCGTAGTCGGTCGCGACCACGGCGTACCCGTGCCGCAGCCAGTGCCCGAGATAGAACTGCTGCCGTTCGGGCTGGGGCTGGGCCGACGGGGTCGCCTCGTCGGACAGGCCGACGGTGCCGTGCGCCCACGCGACCACGGGCCATCCGCCGTCGGGGGCGTCTCCGGCGGGCAGGAACAGCGAGGCCGTGCTGACCGCGGGCCCGTGCTGGTTGGTGGTCGCGTACAGGAACCGGAAGGCGCTCGCGGCGTCGGCGAGGCCCAGTCCCGCGGCGAGCGGCACCCGGTCGATCGGCGTGCCCGGGGGCAGCTCGGGGCCCGCGTACTCGCGCGCGTCGAGGCCCGACCAGTTCGGTGGCCCGAGGGGCTCGACGGTATCCGGCGTGGCGAGCCCGCGGAACAGGACGGCGGCGCGGTGCGACAGCGTGCGCGGGAGCGCGGTCAACGAGGTGATCGGCACTCTGTCAACGTAACAGCCGCCGCACGTCAGGGCTGTGTTCGTCGTCTCGGGATGGCGAGCGAGCAGACCACGGCGAGCGCACACACCCCGAGGCTGAGGAGGATCGTCGCCTCGTAGGCCCCGGCGGACGGGGTCCGGACGGTACCGTCGGCCGTCGCGGTCACCACGGTCGCGCCCGTGAGGATCATGCCGACGACGGCGGTCGCCATCGACGTGCCCACCGAGCGCATGAGGGCGTTCACGCCGTTGGCCTCGCCGGTCTGGGCGACCGGGACCACCGACATGATGAGCGCGGGCATGGCGGAATAGGCGATGCCGAGGCCGGCGCCGACCAGGGCGCTGGCAGCGAGGACCCACTGCCACGTGATGTTCCAGGGGCCGCCGAGCCCGGCCAGGAGTACCAGATAGCCGCCCGCGATCACCACCCCGCCGATGGCCAGCGAGAGCCGGGCGCCGTGCCGGTCGGTGATCCAGGAACTGACGTAGGAGAAGGCGAACATCACCAGGCCGCTGGGCATGAGTACGAGACTCGCGGGGACCATGTCGAGGCCGAGCCCGGCAGGTGCCTGATCGGGCGCCATGAGCAACTGGATCGGCATCATCTGCATCGCGTAGAACACGAATCCGGTGGCGACGGAGGCGATGTTGGTCAGCAGGATCGGACGGCTGACCAGTGTGTCGACGTCGATGAGCGCGTTCGGGGTGCGGCGCTCGTAGCGCCACCACGCGATCGCCGACACCACGAAGGCGGCGAACAGGCCGAGGGTCCAGGGGCTCGTCCAGCCCCAATCCGATGCCTTCGACAGGGGGAGCAGGACGAAGGTCAGGACCGCCGTGAGGCCGACGGTGCCGACGGCGTCGAAGCGCCCACCCGCCTCGTACGGCCCCTCGGGGACGAACCGCAGGATGGCGATGCCGCAGGCGAGGGCGGCGAGGGCGCAGATCCAGAACAGCGCGTGCCAGCTGACGTGACGCGCGATAGTGGCGGCGAAGGGCAGGCCGAGGGCGCCGCCCACCCCGAGCGAGGCACTCATCGCGCCGACCGCGGAACCGAGCTGCCGGGCGGGGACGATGTCGCGCAGAATGCTGATGCCGACCGCGATCGCGCCGATTCCGAGGCCCTGCAGTCCGCGCCCGATCAGGAACGGCAGCAGCGAGGTGGAGACCGCGCACACGGCGGAACCGCAGGCCACCGCTGCCATGTTGCCGAGGAGGACCCGCCTCTTACCGAACATGTCCCCGAGGCGCCCCGCGATCGGGGTACCGACAGCACCCACGAGGAGCGTGATCGTGAGCGTCCACGACGCGTTGCTGGGGGTGGTGTCGAGCAATGCGGGGAGCTGCGGAATCAACGGGACGATGATGGTCTGCATGAGCGCGACCACGATCCCGGCGGCGCACAGGACGGCGACGGCGGCGCGGGGGGATGTCTCGGACAGGGCTGTGCCTTCGTGATCGACGGTGAGCAGGTAGCAATCCTAACAACGAGGAGCCCCGGGGCGGCCCGTCGATCAGGTCGGGCGCCGTGCCCGTCCGGTCCGGGACGGCGCGCTCATCCGGTTCGGCGCACAGCCGCTCACGACGCGGTGGTCGGCGGGTACCGGTAGAAGCCCTCGCCGGTCTTCACGCCGAGCTTGCCGGCGTCGACGTACTCGTGCAGCAGGCGGCGCGGCCCCTCGGGCAGGTGCGGGTTCTCGGCCGCGTAGTGGTCCTCGATGTCCAGCACCACGTCCAGGCCCACGTTGTCCATCATCTGGAAGGGCCCGGCGGGCAGGTGCCAGTTGATCCGGAACATGCCGTCGACGTCTTCGGGCCGCGCGACGCCCTCGGCGACGACGGCCAGCGACTCGCGCTTGATCGCCGCCCACACCCGGTTGAAGATGAAGCCCGTGCTCTCACGGCGCGCCTCGAACGGGTGCACGTCGAATTCGGGCAACACCTCCAGCAGGGTGTCCAGCACGGCGCGGGAGGTCTCGCCGTCCGACATCACGTCGGCGGCGTTCGAGATCGGCGGCATGTAGAAGTGCAGGTTGCAGAAGCGGGTGCGGTCGCTGATCCGCTCGCTCATGAGGCGCGAGGCGTAGGACGACGAGTTCGTCGTGAGGATCGCGTCCGACGGCGCCGCACTGTCGATCTCGCCCCACAGCGGGATCTTGATGTCGAGGCGCTCGGGGACGGCCTCGACGACGAGCCACGCACCGTCGAGCGCTGCGGACAGGTCGTCGTGCGCGGTCGCGGTCCCGGCCTCACCGGATCCGCGCTGGTCGAGGAGGCCGGGAAGGGAACTGGTCACGAAGTCCACCGCGGCGCGCGCCTGGTCGGCGTTCGAGTCGTGGATCCGGACCTCGCCGCCGCGGCTCGCGAACATGAGCGCGATCCGGCGGCCGAGCGTCCCGGCCCCGATCACGGCGACGGGGCGGCGGCGGATGTCGTCGAAGGTGAAGGTAGTGGTCATGTCGACTCCGTTTCTCAGTGCGATTTTCAGTGCGGTTCGGCGCCGGTCCGGAGGCCGACGATGCCGGATACGGGCGCTCCGAGGTCGACGAGGATCTCGGGCTCGCCGCCGTCGAGCGGTACACGCCAGATGCGACCGCCCAGGTCGGAGACGTAGGCGAGACCCGCGGCCGCGTCGACCGCCAGACCGATGGCCTCGGCGAAGCCGCGCGCGAGGATCTCGGGCGCGCCGCCCGTGGCGCCCGCCGCCGGCAGCGAAGCCCGGTTGAGCGAGTTGCCGTCGGGGGCGGCGCCGCGGTCCGTCCAGTACAGGGTGTCGCCCACGATCTCGAGGTCGATCGGTTCGGGCAGTCCGTCCCACAGGGTCTCGATGTCGGGGCGGTCCTCGGGGGTCGCGCCCGCGGGGAGCTCGAGTCCGGCGCGGAGGATCCGGCCCCGGCCGCCTTTCGCGGGCCCCTTCTGCGTCCAGTAGAGGTGGCCGCGCGCGGGATCGACCGCGACACCGACGCACTCGGCCAGGCGGTCGGGTGCGGGGGCGTTGACGACGAGGTCGCGCAGGCCGGAACCGTCGGTCCCGACGGAGCTGACGCGGCAGCCCTCCCGGTCGCCCCAGTAGAGCCTCCCGGCCCCGTCCGACGCGAGCTGCTTGCCCGTGGTCATTGCACCCGGGGCGACGAGGTCGCGCCGGTCCGTGCCGTCGAGCAGGATCGAGTGGAGGCCGCCGGTGCGTGCGGAGTAGTCGAGGGCCGCCTCGCCCTCGCGATCCGGGTCCCAGGACGGCAGGCCCATCGTGGTCCAGTAGATCCGCCCGTTCTCCACGACGACGCCGTCGGGGGAGGACCCGGCCGCGTCGGTGTGGATCGTGCGCACCGCGCCGTCGGGGAGGGCCACGTGGAGGATGGTTCCGCTCTGGATTCCGAGAGCCACAATTGCTTCGAACATGTAACTTATTCTACGGCGGTGGAGCTCCGCCGACTCGGCGGCGCAGTGTGATCTTCGAGACTGTCTGCGCGTTGAGCATCCTCTCCCGGCGCGGAGGCGGTAGTGATCGAGCGGTGTCGATGACCCCGAACGATGTGCGGCGCCACGGCGCCCGCGCCGTGCGGGTCCGCGTGGATCCCGGCGCCGTCGAGGCGCTCCGGGCACAGCTCGCAGCAGAGCCGGTGCGGGGACAGCGGGAGCTCGTCGCCGGGGGCGAGACGGTCACCGTCCTGTTCGACACGCCCCGGTCGGCCGCGGACGGCGAGCGCACGCTCAGTGCGATGGCGGTCCCGGAACCGGTCGCCGCGCACGGTCCGCTGGTCGAGATCGGCGTCGTCTACGCCGGGGAGGACCTGAGCGAGGTCGCCCGGCAGCTCGGAACGGACGAGTCCGGTGTCGTGCGGATGCATACCGAGCGTGCCTGGTCCGTCGGATTCCTCGGGTTCGCACCCGGCTTCGCATACCTCCGGTCGACGGAGGCGGGTCCCGAGATCGCGCGCCGGACCTCGCCCCGCGTGCGCGTCCCCGCCGGCGCCGTCGGGTTGGCGGGGGAGTACAGCGCGGTCTACCCGCGCACTTCGCCAGGCGGGTGGCAGCTGATCGGCCGCACCGACGCCGAGCTGTGGTCGCTCGACCGGGATCCGCCCGCCGTTCTCGTGCCGGGCGCGCGCGTGCGATTCCTCGCCGTCCGCGAGCGCCTCGTGGTCCCCGTCGTGCCCGAGCAGAGCCCCGCCGTCTCGCCCCCGGAACGAGGCCTCGCCGTGCGCGAGACGGGGTTGCAGAGCCTCGTCGAGGACCTCGGCCGTCCTGGATACGCTGCCATCGGGGTCACCCGGTCGGGCGCCGCCGATCGCGGCGCCCTGCGGCAGGCCAACCGGCTGGTGGGCAATCCGGCGGGGGCGGCGGGGATCGAGAACCTCGGAGGCGGTCTGGAACTCGTCGCTGCGGGGGAGCAGGTGGTCGCCGTGACCGGCGCCTACGCACCGCTCGTCGTCGAGGCGCCGGACGGGCGCCGGCGCACCGTCGAACCAGGGCGTCCGTTCGCGCTCGACGACGGTGACCTCCTCGAGGTCGGCCCTGTGACCGCGGGTCTACGCGTCGTGATCGCCGTGCGCGGCGGCGTCGACGTCCCGCCCGTGCTCGGCAGCCGCAGCACGGACACCCTCGCCCACCTCGGCCCCGCCCCGATCGCCGCCGGCGACGTGCTGCCCGTCGGACGCGCGCCGCGGACCGCCGTCGGGGAGACCGAGGCCGTGCCCGTCGCGCCCGACGGAGCTCGCCCGACGGTGCTCGACGTGACGCCGGGGCCGGACGCACAGCTCTTCCCGGACGGGGTCTGGGAGCACCTGCTCGACGCGCCGTGGGAGGTCACGCCGAACAGTGATCGCGTCGGCGTGCGGCTCACGGGCGTTCCCCTCGGGCGGCCCGAGGGCGAGGTGCAGAGCCAGGCGCTGGTGCCCGGCGCGATCCAGGTGCCGCCGTCCGGCGAACCGGTCGTCTTCGGCGTCGACCACCCGACGACCGGCGGCTACCCCGTGCTCGCCGTGGTCGCGGAGCATCATCTGGACCGGCTGGCTCAGCTGCCGCTCGGGTCGTCCGTGCGGTTCGCGGCCCGTACGAACTGCCCGTGAGGGAGGCCGGGGGATCGTGTGGAGGCTGCGACCGCCACCAGGACGACTCCGAGGACGCAGCGCCACCAGAGGAACGGGTCGATCGCGGCCCGCTCCGTGCCACCCGCGCCGAGCGGGTTCGCCCACGGGATGACCAGCGCGGCGATGCCGGAGACCGCGAAGCAGGCGGCGGTGAAGACTGCGAGCCGCGGGCGCGAGCGGATCAGCAGTAGGAAGGCCAGGGCCATCAGGGCCATTCCGGTCACGTGCTCGACGTATGCCGCGATGGGGTGGATGATGACGCGGGCCCGGGGTCCGTCGGGGAACTCGCCGGCGCTTCCGGGAAAGAGTCCCACGCACGCCAGCGCGACGCCGTTGATCGTGGCGAGCACGAGGGCGACGGTGCCCCAGCGCCGCGGCAGGAGCGGGCGCACCGCGAACGCCGCCGCGATGCCGAGCACACCGACAGCCACGAACGCCCAGTTCATCGCCGGATGCCAGGGGGAGCAGACGAACCGGTCCGCGACGGCGAGGCCCCCGTCGCGATGGAGGTCGCCGAGGCATTCCGGCACGCCCAGGTCGCTGATCATGTTCCCGGTCCAGCTGTACGGTCGCGGCCAGCGCGTCGCGACGATCAGACCCACGACGAAGTACAGCGCAGTGCCGGAGAGGAGCGCGCCGGCGAGGGCGGCGCGGCGCCTGCCCAGAGCGGCGACGGGCCGGGTCTGGGGGAGAGCTTCGATCTTTAGCCGCATTCACCATTTGTAGCGGATGGGACGCGCCGAGCGCTGTGGTGCCCATCTCGCTCGGACGGTATTCCTGTGCGGCCGATGCAATCGCGATGAGCCGATCAATTCCTTCGCTCACGGTCTGCGATCACGATGTGTCGGTGACCACCACCCCCACCGACCGCCGGGCGGAGCGAGTCTTCGACTCCCTCGCGGATGCCGTCGGGGACACTCCACTCGTACGCCTGCGGGCCGTGTCGGCGCGCGACGACGTGCAGATCTGGGCGAAACTGGAGTACCTCAACCCCGGCGGCAGCAGCAAGGACCGCGCCGCTGCGGCGATGATTCTCGATGCTGAGAGGCGGGGCCTACTCCGTCCGGGCGGCACTATCGTCGAGGGGACGTCCGGCAACACGGGAATAGCCCTAGCCCAGTTCGGTGCGGCACGCGGGTACCGCACGGTCGTGGTCGCCCCCGACAAGACGTCGGAGGAGAAGCTCGCGATCCTCCGCGCACACGGCGCCGAGGTCGTGATCGCACCCAGCGGCGTGCCGGCCGACCATCCCGACTACGTCCGTAATCAGGCACGGCGCATCGCCGACTCGATCGACGGTGGCTGGCTCACCGGCCAGTACGACAATCCGGCCAATCCGGCGGCGCACGAGGCCACCACCGGTCCGGAGATCTGGCGCCAAACAGCGGGCACCGTCACGCATCTCGTGGCCGGCATCGGTACGGGCGGCACCATCACGGGCACCGGGCGATTCCTCAAGGCTCAGGGCGCCGTCACCGTGATCGGCGCCGAACCCGAGGGCTCGAACTACTCGCTCCCTCGCTCGGCCGAGCCGCACGCCGAGGGCGAACACGCCTGGTACATCGAGGCGGTGGGCCACTTCCGGCACCCGCGCAGCCCCGTCGACGACTGGCCGGATTCGTACGACGCCGGCGTCATCGACGCCATCGAGGTGATTCCCGACGCCACCGCTCTGGCGACCCTGCACCACGTGGCCCGCCACGAGGGGCTGCTGGTGGGGGGATCGTCGGGGACCGCCCTCGCGGCGGCCGCACGCGTCGCCGAGACCGCCGCCCCCGGAGCGGTGATCGTCGCGGTGCTCCCCGACTCGGGACGTGCCTACCTCAGCAAGTACTTCTCGCCGGATTGGCTTGCGCGGTGGGGCTTCGACGACCTCACGGCGAAGCCCACAGGCGTTCCGCTCCCACGGATTCCCACTCTGTCCGTATCGCTCACCGTCGGCGAAGCGATCCATCGATGGCCCGACGGATACGACTCCGCGCTCGTGACGCTGCGGACGGGCCCGCGCACCGTTGCCGCCGAGGTGGCGGGTTCGGTGCGCCGGTCGGCACTCAACGACGCCGATCCGAACGATCCGATCGAACGGCACGTTCGGCGAGCCCTCGTCGCGGGGCGACGCGAGTCGTTGGACGTCGCGCGTTCGCGGTTGGCGTCCATCGGGCCCGAGCCGGAGGACCTCGTCGCGCTCTCCGATCGCGGCTTCGTCGACACCGTCGTGAAATGGCGCGACTTCACCCACCACGCCGATTCGCACCCACAGCTGGAACACCGAGAGGACCGCCGACGATGAGCGACGACCACACACCCGAGAACACACCCGAGGCCACGAACGCACCACGGCACGATCCTCCGGCCGGCACGCCGGAGGCCGGCAGTGTTCTGCCCAGTGGCGCCGTCGTCGGTGGCACGGGGACCATCGGCCCCGAACCGCAGCAGCGCGGCCCGTCGCGACGGAGCCTGCTGATCGGCGGCGGCCTCGCCGCTGCCGCCGTCGTGGCGGGAGGGGTGGGCCTGTTCGCTGCACGCGACCGTGGCCCGACGACCACCTCGTCCGCGGGCAAGCTCCGCATCGCGTACGGCGGTGACGTCTGCGAGGCTGCGCTGTTCGCCGCCTACGAGAAGGGCTTCTTCCGCGATGCGGGGCTCGACGTGGAGATCGTCAAAACCGCCACCGGCGAGGACACCCACCCCGCCGTGGGCTCGGGCAAATACGTGGCCGCGCCGGGGATCTTCTTCTCCTGGCTCAAGCCGATCGAGCAGGGGGTCAACGTCAAGTTGGTCGCGGGCCTGCACGAGGGCTGCCTGCGTCTGGTGGTGCCGAGGAACGGGCCGATCACGTCAGTACAGCAGTTGCGCGGCAAGCGGATCGGCGTCTCCGGCCTGCAGTCCTCGGCCCTGAACTTCTTCTCTCTCGACCTGCTCGACGCCGGCATCGTCCCCTCGCCCGAGGCCAGGCAGGTCGAATGGGTCGTCATCGAGAACGATCTGCTCCCGAAGGCTCTTCTGGAAGGAAAGGTCGATGCCATTGCCGCCTCCGACCCGGTGGCGTTGCTGGCCACGCTCGAAGGCCGAGCGGTGGAGCTGACGAACAACCGCCAGGGGGTCAACGCACAGCAGTACTGCTGCGCGACGGCCCTCAACGGCGACTTCGTCCGCGACTACCCGGAGGAGGGCCGCAAGCTGGTCACCGCGTGGGCGGAGGGCAGCCGGTGGGTGGGCAGCAACATCGAGGAGGCCGCGCAGATCGAGGTCGACAAGAAGTACGTCGCCGGTACGGTCGAGCAGATCGTCCCGATCCTCAAGACGTACGGCTACAACCCGAGTGCGAAATCTTTACGCGCCGCTCTGGTTCCGGGCATCCAGAAGTTCGCCGGGACCGGCTTCCTCGACCGACGCACCAGCCCCGAGGAGTTGGCCGACAAGGTGTACGCCGATCTGGGGCTCGGCTGGTGACCGACCAGCTGACCGCCACGGCGCCGGCCCCGGCTTCCGCCGCGGACGACGAGGTACGCGCCGCGCTCGACCGTCGCGCTGCGGCACCGCCCCGCGTTCCGCTGTGGGGCACGGCCTCCGCCGGCGCCTGGATCGTGGCGGCAGTGCTGGTCTTGGCGGTGCCGGACACGACCCGCTTCCGGGTGGACGCGACCACCGCGTTCGGCATCGTCCTCGCGGTGGTAGCGGCCGTGATCGCCGTAGCCGCGGCCGTTTCGCTGCAGAGCGAGCGTACCCGCTCCGCCCTCAGTCGCAGGCTGCCGTGGGCGATCGCCGGCGCGGTCTGGATCGTGGTTTGGGAACTCTCGACGGCCAAGTCGGGCTGGCTGGCGCCGCCGTACTTCGCCGCACC
This sequence comes from Tsukamurella asaccharolytica, assembly GCF_007858435.1. GTDB lineage: Bacteria > Actinomycetota > Actinomycetes > Mycobacteriales > Mycobacteriaceae > Tsukamurella > Tsukamurella asaccharolytica. Next base: position 31,028 of record NZ_VIGW01000003.1, read on the forward strand.
GCAACAACTCCTGTACGAGGCGTTCAACGACCGCGGCATTCTGGCGCGGAGCCTGGGCAGCTCCCTGGTGCTCCTGGCCACGGGCTTCCTGATCGGTCTGATCGTGGGCATCGCCACCGGCGTTCTCATCGGTTGGAGCGAACGCGCCGACTACTGGGTGCATCCGGCACTGCTGTACCTCGGTCCGGTGCCCGCGATCGCGTGGATCCCGATCGTGTTCGTCGCGGCGCCCACCAGTTTCCTCGGCGCGGTGTTCCTCATCGCCCTTACCGTGTGGTTCCCGGTGACGCTACTGACCCGTGCGGGAGTCGTATCCACGCCCCGAGCCTTCTATGACGTGGCGCAGACCCTCGGCGCCGACACCCGTTTCCTGGTGACCCGGATCAGCCTGCCGTCGGCGCTGCCGAGCATCTTCACCGGTGCCTTCATGGGACTGGGTATGTCGTTCGCGACGCTGACCGTGGCGGAGAACTTCGGGGTGAACGCCGGGCTCGGCTGGTACATCAACTGGAAGAAGGGCTGGAGCGCGTATCCGGCCATGTATGCGGCGATCCTGATCATGGTGTTGTTCTGCGGCGGTCTGCTGATAGCGCTGCTGAGGACCCGCGATCGCGTCTTGCGCTGGCAGAAGGACTTGACACGATGGTAGCGGCACTCGACATCCTCTCCGTGACCCACGGCTACCGTACGGGCAGGACCGATCTCACGGTTCTCGACGACGTCTCACTCTCGGCGCGGCCCGGTGAGTTCGTCGCACTCCTCGGACCGTCGGGTTCCGGGAAATCGACGCTGCTTCGGCTGATCGCCGGACTGGAGCTGCCGTTGGTCGGGTCGGTGTTCGTGGACGGAGAGCCCGTTCGGGGGCCGCACCCGTCGCGCGCGCTCATGTTCCAGGACCCGACGCTGCTGCCGTGGCGCACGGTCCGCCAGAACGTGGAACTCGGCCCTGACGCTCGGCATAGCGCCGACCCCGAGGGTGTGTCCGCGGCGCTGGATCGCGTCGGGCTCGCAGACTTCGCCGACGCCCTTCCTGCCCGCCTGTCGGGCGGGATGGCGCAGCGGGCCGCGCTGGCACGGGCACTGGTCGGCGCGCCGAGCCTGCTCCTTCTCGACGAGCCGCTCGGGAAGCTCGACGCGCTGACCCGCTCCCTCCTGCAATCCGAGCTCGAATCCGTTTGGCAGCACAACGGATTCACCACGATCCTGGTGACCCACGACGTGGATGAGGCGTTGCGCCTGGCGCAGCGGATCGTGGTCTTCGGACCTCGCCCGGCTCGCGTGATCGCGGAGTTCGACAATCCGCTCCCTCGTCCCCGTGTCTTCGATCATCCGGACTTCCTTGCCCTGCGCCGCCGTGTGATCGATGCACTCTCCCTCACAACAACGGAAGCCTCATGAACCCCCGCACTCGCCTTCTCGCCGTCATGCTCCTGGCGCTCTTCCCGCTGGCTCTCGCCCCCTACGCCGGCGCGCACATCACGGTCTCGGCCCCCGGAGCCGTAGCGGGGCGACCCGCCACGATCGAGGTACGGGTTCCGACTGAATCCGGCACCGCCTCAACGGTCACCGTGCGCATCCAACTACCCGCCGAATTGGCGGGCGGAGCGACGGCCACCGCTCCGGCGGGGTGGCGCGTCGAACGATCCGACGTCACGGTCACCTGGATCGCCACTGCGGGCGGCGCTCCGGCACACCAGGCCGCCGTGTTCACCGTCGCGGTCGACCGCCTCCCGGCGGGAACGTTCCACTTCCCGGCCGTTCAGACGTACTCCGACGGCACCGTCGCGTCCTGGACCGAGCGCGGTGCCCCCGGACTGGAACTGGAACACCCCGCACCGACCCTCACCGTCGGCGGACCGGCCGACGCGGGCCAGCCCACACCGGCGGCAAACCCCACGACGACGGTGACGGCGACGGCGTCTGCTGGGTCGCCGGCGGCGTCACCAACTGCGACACCGGCCGCGTCACCGACTGCGGCGCAGACGGACGAGGCGAGCAGCGGAACACTCTGGTGGGTAGTGGGTGCCGTCGCGATCCTGGTCGCCGCGATCGGCGTGGCCGTAGCCATCCGACGCAGGAGGAACTGACCTGCATCGCCTGGCCCGCCTGGTCGCCGTACTGGGGACCGCATTCGTGCTCGTGGTCGTGAACGCTCCGAGCGCCTTCGCGCACGCCTACCTCGTATCGTCGAACCCGGCGCACGGCAGCGTGCTCGATCGCGCCCCGGCGCAGGTGGAGGTCACCTTCAGCGAGGACATCAGCCTGCCGAACGGGTCGGCCGTCGCGGTGCGCGTGGCCGACCGCGACCTGGCCGAGGCCCCGTCGGTGAACGGTTCTCGATTGACCATCCCGATCCGGGACGGCGGGACCGGCGTCTACCTGGTGACCTGGCGGATCATTTCGAGCGATTCCCACTCGATCTCGGGGTCGATACAGTTCGGCGTCGGCGTCGGCGTCTCCGCGAGCAGCCTGGACGCAGCGCCGCCGGAGGACGTGGTCGAGCCGGTCCGGCCCTGGGAGGTACTCGCTCGAATTCTCGGTTACGTGGGGCTCGTCGGCGTCGCGATCGCGGCGATCAGGGCAGTCGGGCGCACCGGGATCCTGCTGTCTTCCGCCGCGCTGGTGACCTCCGCGGCGATCCGCTTCGGTGCCGACGTTGCGACACGCGGCGAACTGGTCTTCGCTACCGGGGTCGGCGCGGGTGCCGGTCTCACTGTGGTGGCAGCGCTCATCTCGGCGGTCCTGCCGGCGTCGACGGGTGCGCGCACGTCCGCGCTCCGGTGGGCGGCCGTTGCCATCGCCGCACTCGGGGTCGTCGCCGGCGGACACGCCTGGCCTGGCGGCGTACCGTCGCTGGCGATCGGGTGGGCGCACGCCTTCGCTGCCGCGGTGTGGTTCGCAGCGGTGGCCGCGACCCTACTGGGCGGCCCGCCTCGGAGAACCACGGCATTCGCCGCGGTCGCGATCGGGACCTTGATTCTGACCGGCGTCGCGCAGAGCATCGACCGCGTCCACTGGTGGGACGCGCTCACCCAGACCGATTACGGGCGACTGGTCCTGATCAAGGTCGCTCTAGCCGCTTTCGCCATCGCGCTCGGTGGGATCGCGGCTCGACGACGCGCGGCCGGACGACCGACGGCGCTCGAATCAGCCGTTCTGGCGACGGCGTTCGGGGTGGCGGGCGTGCTGGCGTCGACGCCTATCGCGGCCGCCGTCTTCCACCCCGTCGCCCGGGTGGAAGCGGAGGCCGGTCCGTACTCACTGACCGTCGACGTCGAACCCGCGCGAATCGGTCCGCAGCGATGGAAGGTGGTGATCCGGCCGGGGGAGGGCGCGCAGGCGCAGGTCCGCTCCCTTCAGGCCGTGCTCGCCGACGGAACGCGTGTGGACTTCCCGATCAGAGTGCCCGGTTCGGCACCGCCCGGCGCCGTGCCGGAGACGACGTTCATCGGCCGTACCTCGATCTCCGAGGCGTCGACGACAGAAGAGGGGCGGCTCATCCTGGAGGTCGACGCGTTCACGAGCTACGTGGCCAGGATCGCCGTGCCACTCGGATAGACTAGTACGACTGGTCTATTCAGAGCCCCGGCCGCCCGGCCGCACGGAGGAAGCGGGCGGAGACGCCCCAGGTCGTAGCCGTGCTACAGCGAGCTGAGCGGATCTCGTGCGCGAGGAGAGCCGCAGGGGATCATGCATCCAGTGCAATTATGACGGTTCCATATGTCATAATGTAGATTATCGGCGAATCGTGGGAGGTCCGGTCGGCCTAGGTCGATGCCGAGGTTCTTCTCGGTTGTCCGTTCTCGCTCTTCATGACGCATTCTCGGTCGAGTTGACGCATCCGCGTGGTCGCTCTCAACTTCTTGACGCATCTGGTGTGTAGATCTCAGATTGGTGACGTAGCCACCACCGGCGTGTCCACACGGCTGTGAGGGTCGTTTGATCTACGTGCGATGCATACAGGTGCTGCCAGGCCCCGACCTCTCTGGTTTGATGCGTGCCCGGACCCGCAATCCGCGATTCTGTCACTGTGACGTATTTTCAGTCAGAGGGGTTCCGCGTTCGCCATGCAGTTCGGTGTCGGCCCGCTGTGCTCAGGCCTTCGCCAACTGCACGCCCGTCGGCATGAACTGGCGTCCAGGAAGGGCGACTAGTCCGGCGAGGGCGGCTGCGAAGCAGAGAACGGCGACTACGACACAGGCGGTCGTCAGGCCGGCGAGGAACGACTCGCGCACGGGTCACGACTGGTCCTGGAGGTGCCAGTTGCGGATCGCAGCTGCGAAGTCGGTGGGAGCGTCGGATTGGGCGTACAGGCCAGCGCCGTCAATGGTGACGGTTTGCCGGTCACGGAAGGTCGATTCGAGGCGCTTGAGTTCGTTATGCCGGAAGACCCAGCTTGCTCCGCCCCACACGATCAGGGTTGGAAGGTGGTCAACTTCGCCGAGCCGGGATTCGATGTCGGTGAAGAAGCCCCGGCTGGCGATGATGCGGCTGGGGAGGATCGCAGAAGCTTGCCGGCGCTGCGGAGTAGCTTGCGCTTGGCGATAGTGCGCCATCTCGGCCGGTGATGGTTTCCGTCGGTGATGGCCCATGGGAATGAAGGTGTTCACGACGAGATCGACATGGCGCGCGAGCAGGCGGAGGGGGCTTGCGCCGCCGATTCGGGAGAATCCCTCGAAGTAGAGATCGCCGTTCGTCGGCCACGCCCAGGTGTTGGTCAGCACTAGCCGATCGAAGGTGCCTGGCCGGCGCTGGGTAACGGCCAGGCCGATGGGTCCGCCCCAGTCCTGTCCGACGAGCGTGGCCCCGCTAATGTCGAGTGCGTCGACGAACGAACCGATAACGTCCGTGTGCTCTTCGGGCAGATAGTGGTAGCCAGGAGCGGCGGTGGACAGGCCGAAGCCGGGGTAGTCGACCGCGATGCAGCGGAACGCGCTACTCAGGTCGCGGATTACGTCCCGCCAGAGGAACGACCAGGTCGGATTCCCGTGGAGCATCAGCAAGGTTGGCCCGCTCCCCTCGTCGATGTAGTGCACCGTGTGGCCGTCAAGGTCCACGAAGCGACTCGTGAACGGAAACAGTTCGTCGTCGACCCAGCGGGGCCGCTCTGCTGTTGACATGGGCATGGTCCTCTCCATCAGGTAGGCTTGAGATTTTCAAGTCATTCTAGGAAAGTCAAGTGATAGGTATGAGTCGAAGCTACGGGCACTACTGCGGTCTCGCGCGCGCCTTGGACGTGATCGGTGACCGCTGGAATCTGCTGATCGTGCGGCAGCTGCTCGTGGGCGAGGCTCGATACCGCGAGCTCGCCGATGGTCTGCCCGGGATCGCCAGCAACCTGCTGTCGGACCGTCTGCGGGACTTGGAGACGGCAGGGGTGATCGAACGTCGCCCTGCACCCACGGGCAACGCTGTGGTGTACGCACTAACGGCGTGGGGGGCCGAACTTCGAGGGCCGATCGAGGGCCTGATTCGATGGTCGGCACCGCTCATGGTGCGTGGACCGGAAGGGGATCCGTTCCTGCCGGACTGGCTCGCTGTCGCGCTACCAGCGTTGCTGAACCGAACGAGGCCTGCCGGAGACGCCTACCCGACAATCGGGATCGAGCTAAATCAGGTTATGTTCCAGGTGGAAGCAGGAACAGAGGGCTGGGAGGTTGCGCGCCACGACGGCCGTCCTCTCGCTGCAGTCCTACGCACCGATCCCCCGATCATTCTCGGCATCGCAGCTGGAATGCTTAGCATCGAAGACCTCCGTGAGGCCGTCGGAATCGAAGGAGACGAAACAGCGCTCCGTCAGGTCCTTTCACGGTGAATCGGGAGATGTCCGACCCCCGCTAAAGCCTATCCAGTATTCCGTCAGGACCACCGCGCGAGGCGGCGCGTAATGCTCTCGGCCTGGCCTTTGGCATAGTGGTGCCCCGTCGAAAACTGCATGGGTAGCCATGTCCACCATGTTATCCACGTGAGTCCATCGCTTCACCAGGTCTGTCAGCTGGAGATGATCCCCGAGCATGTAGCGAACAGGACCGTCAGCGGCAGCTTGCCGACGAGCACTTAACTAGCGCATGTCAAAAGGCCTGTCATTGTCGCGCGATGGCCACACCAAGGCCTCACGGCGTGGAACTAACGAGCGCCATAAACGTCGACCGTATGCGGTATTATTCGCGCAACTTCAAAACCTGCCCCGATATAGCACGGTGATACGACCGTAAAAATCAATGCCGGTCTTGCGGGCGCCAATTTGATCGAGTAGTTGTAGGAGTTTTCCCAGCGAAGGAAGTATCCGTCGACAGTCGGGGTAGTTTTCGACCGCTCCGGTGTTTGCGGGCGAACTTGTGTGAGGAATTCCTGATCAGAAGACACCGCAGTCCCTCCCGTAGACTGCCCGTACTCAACAATCCTCTTCATCGTGTCGCGAGGATTTGCTGCTTCAACAATCCATGTGGCGTCAATCGCAATGACGTCGTCTCGGGAATCGGAGCATCGCGTCTTACTCATTTCAATTCCAGGATAGCTGTAGGCAACTATTGACATATCGCGCGGTTCGCGGATTGGGTTCGCGATACCGGCGGCAGATCTGAGGACATTCTCCGACTGGCGCAGAATTCCCCATTGCGCAGAGACGTCGTCGAGTGGCGCAAGACTCGAAGATTCGCGAGACTCGCACCCCGTTGTCAGCACAGAAACTGTGATGACTAAGATCGCGGCTATCCAGTGGGAGATCCTATTCATACGACCATCCTTCATCCTTCTAAGAGGTTATCCAACTGGGTCGCTACTCGGCTTACCTAGGTAATACTACTCAGTTCGACGCACCAGACCTTGTCTGAGCGGGCAATCGAACCGCGAAATCGATTCTACTTCCCAGCGATTACCTTAGCTATTCCTTCAAGCGCAGGATTTCCTTCCGACCAGTAGCTCGAATGGGCGTCAACTCCCCAGTCGGAAGGGAGCCACGAACTGTCGTTGGCCGGCCCCGGCGCGGCGGGAATCACCGCTGCACCGAATTCAGGCGCTGTCACGGGAAACGACGCACAATTACCCCATCGATCCGAACGATCCGAAACCGCCGGTTCCAGTCGCCGTGGCGATACAGAGGCAGGTGGACGCAGCAGTCGCACAGGCTCGTGCCAGATCACGCGAAACCGGCCAGGCGGTGAGGATCAGTCAGAACTCCGGCTGGGATTCCGCCGCTGGCGCTGACGGAGATTTGGTGCACTCGCTTGGCCGGTTCCAGGTGTCGACAGCCACGGTGGTCGATATGAAGCCGGATGGGTCCTACACATTGACGTATCGGCCTGACTTCGCTGACGTCTACGACTTCACGGGCACCTTGCCAAACAACACCCCTGAAAATGTCGTCTCGAATCAAGTCGCCGGCCAGGCAGACATGGGCTGGGCCAGACCATTCTTGATAACCGGTTCGGGCACCCCCGTTCAGCAGAGCGGTCGCGTACAATAGAGGTATGACTTTCAAGGCGTCGGCAACTTGCCGAAGTGCTCGTCGGAGAATGGTTTCGAGCGGTCTTCTGGCGCTTTCCGGTGCTGCAGTGGTCGTGAGCGGGTGCAGCATGGATCCGACCGTGAGCGGGTCAGAAGCCACCGGTGCCAGCGATACCTCCACGATCAAGAAGGTTGAGGAACGCATCGGGACCGCGATCCCGAACACCGCCGGCATCAGGATTGCCTCATCGGCTCGGTCGTCTGTGGCGATGACCGCACCGGATGAGACGTACTCGGCGACCATCGAGGGTAACGAGCAGGCGGTCAGCGAGTTCGTGTCGCAGGTCGCGCCACCGGCGACCCAGCGGGTGACGGTCGAGAGCCGATGTTCCGCATCGACGAGCGCACCGGCGGAGCCGCGCGTCGATGCGGTCGAACAGGGGCGGGCGCGCAATATCGTCGCGAACTTGGACAAGGTGAACAAGGTCGAGCGGTGCGCTCCGGTCGACGTGCTGTTCCTGCCGCGCGCGCCGCGCCAGTCCTATGCGGCGATCTACCACCAGGGCCCGAGGGCGATCATCGCGCTCAGCATCTAGGGATTGCCAGGCGAGTGTGGCGGGCGACGAGACGATTCTGTTGTGCTGGCCTCCCTGGTTGGCCGCAGCACCGCGCGATTATGTCACTGTGACGAATTGCGAGCGAGTTCTCCCGTTGCATCACACACGGTCCAATGATTCCGTCACGGAGGCGAATCTGAAAACCGCTGGTGCCGACACTGGTGTGTCGGCCAGGGTGACGGTATGCCTACCGAGCCCGCCGTGGAGATCCGAGACGCCGTCATCGAGGATTGGACGTCGATCTGGCCCTTTTTCGCCGCGATCGTCGAGGATCAAGAGACCTATCCCTACGACCCGGGCATGACTAGCCAGCAGGCTCGCGAGCTGTGGTTCGGCGGCGTTCTCGATCGCACGATCGTGGCCCTGGTGGACGGACGTATTGTCGGCACCGCAAAGATGGGCGCCAATCGCGCCGGCCCCGGCGATCACATCGCGACCGGCAGCTTCATGGTCGATACCTCCTGCCGGTCAATGGGCATCGGTCGCCGACTGGGTGAGGAACTCATCGCCTGGGCGGCCCGCGCCGGCTTCTACGGCATTCAGTTCAACGCCGTGGTCGAGACCAACGAAGCCGCCGTGCACCTGTGGCGTTCCCTCGGTTTCCAGAGCGTAGGCGTCGTACCTGACACTCACCGCTCCCCGACCCACGGTCTGGTCGGGACGCACGTGATGTTTCGCCGGCTGTGAGCGGTGGAGTGCGACGACTCCGATCACCTAGACGCGAACGCTGCCGGCGGCGACGCCCCATCCTCCAGGCAGGGTGACCTGGACCGAGACCTGGCCTGCACCAGTGTTCGCCACGAAGACGCTCGCGTTGTCGCCGTTGACGCGCCCGGAGAGGTGGGTGGTGTGGTTCTGCCACGTCAGAACCCGTCCTGGCAGGGGAAACCCGCTGGCCACGCACGGCGCCGTGGGGCCGGCGAGACCACCCTGTACGCAGGACGGCGCGACCCGGATCGTGCCGGGCGCTGTGACGGCACCCGCGTAGGAAGCCTTCGGGAACGGCATGGGGTCACCGAAATTGGGCGTGGTCACCGAACCCACCAAGGTGAACGTGGTCGCGGCGGACGCAGGACCTCCGCCGGCGACGACGATGGCTCCGGCGGCCGCGATAGTCGCTGCAACAACGGTCAGGGGCTTACGGGTGAGACGCATGTGAACCTTCCCTCGGAGGACAGAGCGACTGTTGATTAGAAACGCTTCCTTTGCTTATTCGCGGAGCGCGTCAGACCCGTTACGCGTCGGCTAGGAGACGTGCGCCGCGCCGGTCGCTCCCGTCGCCGACCATCTGCCGTCCCTGCGCTGGACATGAATCGGGTGCTCGAACGCCCGCGACACGGTCTCGGAGGTGAGGACCCGGTCGACGTCACCCGATGCGACACGGCGCCCGTCGGCGAGGACGAAGGCGTGCGTCGTCGACGTGGGCAGTTCCTCCAGGTGATGGGTGACCAGGACGGTCGCCAGGTCGGGGTGGACGTTCCTCAGGCCGGCGAGCACGCCGAGGAGGATTTCGCGCGCAGCCAGGTCGAGTCCGGTCGTCGGCTCGTCCAACAGCAGCAGGCGCGGCTCGGTGATCAGAGCCCGCGCGATGAGAGCGCGACCACGCTCCCCCTGCGACAGCACCGACCATTCCCGTCCGGCGCGGCCGAGCAGACCGAGCGTGGCGAGCAGGTCGTCGGCGAGCTCCGATTGCTCCGCTGTCGGAACCCACCGCCTCGACAGGTCGGAGGAAGCGTGGAGGCCGGTCAGGACGACCTCGCGGATCGACAGGTGCGGTTCGATGCGGGTGCGCGGGTCGACGTGGCCGATCGTGCTGCGCAGCCATCGCATGTCGACGCGACCCAGCTGATGCCCGAGAACGTGCACGGTTCCGATCGTGGGGTGCAGTCGCGCCCCGCAGAGCGCGAGGATCGTCGATTTGCCGGCGCCGTTGGGGCCCAGCAGTGCCCACTGCTCCCCCCGCTTGACGTCCAGCTCGATGGCCTCGACGAGGGCGCGTCCCTGACGGATCACTGCGACGTCGTGCAGGGCGAGCACGCTGTCGCTGTGGTTGCGCTCGCTGTCGTCGGCGTTCATGTATCACTCCACATCTGTCACCGGCCCGGAAGGTCACCTCGGGTGAGAAGCGGCGTAACGCACCTCCCTCCCCCGCCTCGACAGCTTCGGTCGCATCTCCTCCGGTGTCAACGCGCACGATCCAGCGGAAATGTCCGAATGGCGACTATTGCAATAGCAACTCGCATTCTCCTATTCTTGGACCGCACGGTGCACTGCGAATGAATGGGGAATTCGTTCGCGTGAGCAAGGAGGGTTCATGGGTAGGCATACGCGGGAAGATGTCGTGACCGCTCCGCATGTCGACGTCTCACTCGAGGAAACGGTGCAATTCGCACTGCCGGGGCTCGACCTCGCCCGACCGACCTCCGCGTTGGCCAGTTCCGATACGCGCCAGATGGCCATAGATTCAATTTCACGCATGATCGATTTGATCGACATGATTGATAGTGCGCCTGATCAGCGTGCCACCCGCCGGGCCGCGCATCGCGGTGCTCTCATCAACTTTCGTCAGATCGCTACGGCCGGAAACCGATTCGCGCACGCCGCTGCCACACGCATGCGGAACCCCGGAGTCGGGCGGCATCGGCTCACAGGAGAATCCGTCGGCGACACGCCGTCATCGGCACGCAACATTAACCACCGATGGTCAGATAACGCTATTGTTAACACCATGACCAATGAAGAGCTTTCCGTCCTCAAGCGCGCGCAAGAACTCGTTCGCAAGCACGATGAGGAAGTCCGTGCCCAGCGGGTCGAGCGTGAAGGCCGCGTTCGCCAGACGGGCTCGTTGATCGCCACCTACAGCGCCGACTGTGCGCTCCGCCTCGCGGAGCTGCTGGACTTCTCCACGAAGGACGGCCCCGCCGACAAGATCAAGTGGCAGCTGTCCGCGTCCGGCGAGAAGCTGATCTCGTTCAATCCCGAGGACAACGACCTCATGGTCGACATGCACCGGATGCCGATGCTGGTCACCAACGTCGAGGGTTACACGGTCGGCGTGCAGCACCTGCTCGGCACCGACGTCTACGCCTTCGGTCTCACCGACGGCCAGGACAACTGGAGCGGATTCGAGGATCTCGAGGGTTTCGGTCGCGCGACCCTCACCCCGGGGAACCGCTACAAGTGGAGCGAGGTCTCGCTCTCCCAGTACAACGAGTGACACCTCCCCCCTCCGTCGAGCCGGGCGCGCCTGCGGGCGCGCTCGGCTTTCTTCTGTGACGGGCCCGCGCCGGTACTCTGGTGCGGTTGCCGCACGAGGTCACCAGGAGCGTCCATGCCGCAGTCCTTCCCGCACGCCGCCGACAGCCACGAGAGGATCCGCGTCCACGGGGCGCGCGAGAACAACCTCAAGAACGTCAGCATCGAACTGCCCAAACGCCGCCTCACGGTGTTCACGGGCGTCTCCGGATCGGGAAAGAGTTCGTTGGTCTTCGGGACCATCGCCGCGGAGTCGCAGCGGCTCATCAACGAGACCTACAGCGCTTTCGTTCAGGGTTTCATGCCCACGCTCGCGCGGCCCGACGTCGACGTCCTCGACGGCCTGACGACGGCCATCATCGTCGGCCAGGAGCGGATGGGTTCGGACCCGCGGTCCACCGTGGGGACCGCGACCGACGCCAATGCCATGCTGCGGATCCTGTTCAGCAGGCTCGGCGAGCCGCACATCGGTTCGCCGCAGGCCTACTCCTTCAACGTGGCCTCGGTCAGCGGGGCCGGCGCGGTCAAGCACGACAAGGGCGGGCGCGAAGTCAAGGAGAAGGTCAGTTTCAGCATCACCGGCGGCATGTGTCCGCGGTGCGAGGGCCGGGGCAGCGTCACGGACATCGATCTCACCGCCCTCTACGACGACACCAAGTCGCTCGACGACGGCCCGTTCACCATTCCCGGCTACAGCATGGACGGCTGGCAGGGCCGGATCTACCGCGGCAGCGGATTCTTCGACACCGCGAAGCCCATCGCGAAGTACACCAAGCGCGAGCTGAACGACCTGCTCTACAAGGAGCCGACCAAGATCAAGGTCGAGGGGATCAACCTCACCTACGAGGGCATCATCCCCAAGATCCAGCAGTCCTTCCTCGCCAAGGACGTCGATGCCATGCAGCCGCACATCCGCGCCTTCGTCGAGCGCGCCGTCACCTTCAGCGTCTGCCCCGACTGCGACGGCACGCGGCTCTCCGAGCTCGCCCGGTCCTCGACGATCAACGGCACGTCCATCGCCGACTGTTGCTCCATGCAGATCGACGAGCTCGCGGACTGGATCCGCACCGTCGACGACCCGTCCGTCGCCCCGCTCGTCGAGGGCCTCCAGCAGACCCTCGACTCGTTCGTCGAGATCGGGCTCGGCTACCTCTCCCTCGACCGCCCCGCCGGGACGCTATCGGGCGGCGAGGCGCAGCGCACCAAGATGATCCGGCACCTCAACAGCTCTCTGACCGACATCACCTACGTCTTCGACGAGCCGACCATCGGGCTGCACCCGCACGACATCGCCCGCATGAACGACCTGCTGCTGCGCCTGCGCGACAAGGGCAACACGGTCCTCGTCGTCGAGCACAAGCCCGAAGCCATCGCGATCGCCGACCACGTCGTGGACCTCGGCCCACGGGCGGGGACCGGCGGCGGCCAGATCGTCTTCGAGGGCACCGTCGACGGCCTGCGGGGCGCCGACACGCTGACCGGGCGGCACCTCGACGACCGGGCGCTCCTCAAGGACGGGGTGCGGGCACCGTCGGGCGTGCTCGAGGTGCGCGGCGCGACCGAGCACAACCTGCGGGACGTCGACGTCGACGTCCCGCTCGGCGTACTCGTGGTGGTGACCGGTGTCGCCGGCTCGGGCAAGAGCTCGCTCATCCACGGCTCGATCAGCCCTCGCGAGGGGGTGGTCACCGTCGACCAGACGCCGATCAAGGGCAGCCGGCGCAGCAACCCCGCCACCTACACGGGGCTGTTGGACCCCATTCGTAAGGCCTTCGCCAAGGCCAACGGCGTCAAGCCGGCGCTGTTCAGCGCGAACTCCGAGGGCGCGTGCCCCGCCTGCAACGGCGCGGGCGTGATCTACACCGATCTCGGCATCATGGCGGGCGTCTCGACCACCTGTGTGGAGTGCGAGGGCCGACGGTTCCAGGCGGCCGTGCTCGAGTACCACTTCGGTGGGAGGAACATCAGCGAAGTGCTGGCCATGCCCGTCGCGGAGGCGCTGGAGTTCTTCGGCGCGGGTGAGGCGAAGATCCCCGCCGCTCACAAGATCCTCGGGCACCTGAACGACGTCGGCCTGGGCTACGTCGTGCTGGGGCAGCCGCTGACCACACTGTCGGGCGGCGAGCGTCAACGGCTCAAGCTCGCCACGCACATGGGCGATAAGGGCGGCGTGCTCGTCCTCGACGAGCCCACCACGGGCCTGCACCTGGCCGATGTCGAGCAGCTCCTGGGGCTGCTCGACCGCCTCGTCGACGGCGGCAAGTCGGTCATCGTCATCGAGCATCATCAGGCGGTGATGGCGCACGGCGACTGGATCATCGACATCGGGCCCGGTGCCGGGCACGACGGTGGCCGGGTCGTCTTCGCGGGGACCCCGTCGGACCTGGTCGCGGCGCGCGGCACGCTGACCGGCGAGCACCTCGCCGCGTACGTGGGTGCCTGACGGTGCCGGGTCCCTCAGGTTCGTCGCCTACCATCGCTGACGTGTCCACCACTGAGACTGCCGTGCCGACCACCGAGAGTCGTCGCACCACCGGAATCCTGCTTCTCGTGACCGGGGTGCTGGGGCTGTTGGCCTCGGCGATGCTGACCATCGACAAGATCAAGCTCCTCGAGGATCCGAACTTCGTTCCCGGGTGCAGCTTCGACCCGACGATCTCGTGCGGCTCGGTGATGCAGTCCTGGCAGGGCTCGGTCTTCGGATTCCCCAACCCGCTGATCGGTATCGCGTCGTTCTCGGTGGTGATCGTCGCCGGCGTCCTCGCGCTGGGCGGTGTCGCACTCCCCCGCTGGTTCTGGGCCGGGCTCGCGATCGGCGCCGCCGCCGGCATCGCGCTGGTGATCTTCCTGATCTTCTCCAGCCTGTTCGTGATCCATGCCCTGTGCCTGTGGTGCATGCTCGTCTGGACGATCATGCCCATCGTGCTCGCCACCGCCGTCGCCGCCGTGCTCGGCCCGAAGGCCACCCTGCCGGTCAAGCAGGGGCTCGCCACCCTGGTGCTGCTCTGGTACATCGTCGTGATCAGCCTGATCGTGGTGCAGTTCTGGGACTACTGGAGCAGCAAGTTCTAGCTCAGTGCCAGGTGTCCTCCAGCATCCGCGGCTTGCACGCCTGGTAGGCGCCGAAGCCGAGGACGACGAGGCAGCCGAACAGCATCAGGAACGGCGCGATCCACCCGCGGGTCGCCTCGTGCAGCAAGCCGAAGCCCAGCGGGCCCGCGCACGCCGCGAGGTAGCCCACGCCCTGCATGAAGCCGGACAGCGAGGCGGACCCGGCGCCCGTGCGGGTCCGCAGGTTCACCAGGGTCAGCGCCATCGGGAAGGTCGTCGGACCCAGTCCCAGCGTGATCACCCACACCCACGTCAGCGTCATCGGCGCGAACATCAGGCCCAGGAAGCCCACCACGAAGCAGCCGAGGAACAGGACCACCAGCGGGAAGGGGTTCTCCATCCGGGCGCAGAGGCTGGGAACGATCAACGTCGCGACGAAGCCGACACCCGAGAAGAGCGCGACCATGTTGCCGCCGAGAGCAGCGCTGCCGCCGGAGTCCGAGAGGATCGTCGGGATCCACGTGAACATCGCGTAGGTGTTCAGCGAGGTCATGCCAAACATCGCAGCCGCGCCCCACGCGAGCGGCGAGCGCCAGACGCGTCCCCGCTCGGCCGGCGTTTCGGCGTCGGGCTCCCCCGTCACGTCCCGCACGTCGTGTCCCCGCCGGGCCAGGACGATGCCGAGCCAGGGCAGGAACGCGGCGATCGGGATGATCGCCCAGATCGCGAGCGAGACGCGCCAGCCGTAGGCCTCGGAGACCGGGACCGCGGTGAGCGCGGGCACCATGGTGCCGAGCTGGACGCAGGTGAGGTACGCGGTGCTGAGCACCGCGACGTTGTCCGAGAAGTAGCGCTTGACCAGCGGCGGCAGCACGACGTTGCCCACGCCCATGCCGATCAGCGCGAGGCACGAGAAGCCCAGGAGGCCGAGCGTGCCGCCCATCAGGGGGCGCACGCCGATGCCGATCGCCGTCGCGGCGACGGCCAGCAGGGTCGTGCGCTCGAGGCCGATCCTGTTGGTCAGGAACGGCGTCAGGATGCCGGCCGCGGCGAACATGGCGGTGGGCAGCATGCCGAAGACGCCGATGACCGTGGCGCCGAAGTGGAGGTCCTCGCTGATCTGCGTGAGCAGCGGCGTCAGCGACGTGACGGCGGTCCGCAGGGACAGCGCGAACAGCACGATCGCGAGCAGGACGAGCAGTCGGCCCTGCATCACGGATCGCACCATCTTCTGATCGGTCTCCGGCGCGTCGGTCGCGATGCTGGTCATTCGCACTCCTTACAGTCGACACGAATCATAGGATGAATGGATGTATGTCAGCAAGCTGATTCCGCCCGGATAAGATGGCCGTGATGCAGCCGGTACGTAGGCAGACCCTGATAGCGCAGGTCACAGAACAGCTCCGCGGCGAGATCGCCAGCGGGCGATGGCCCGTGGGTGGCCGGATCCCTACCGAGACGGAGCTCCGCGAGCTCACCGGCACCTCGCGCAACACCGTCCGGGAGGCTGTACAGGCGCTGGTGCACGCCGGGATGCTCGAACGCCGGCAGGGGTCCGGCACCTACGTGCTCTCCGCGTGCGCCACCTCCACGCTCGGCGATTACTTCTCCACCGCGCGGGATACCGATCTGCTCGAGCTCCGGGAGGCGCTTGAGGTGACCGCCGCCGGACTCGCCGCCGAGCGCCGTGACGACGAGGACATCGCGGAACTGCGGCGCCTGCTGGCGACCCGGAACGCGCTCTGGTCCCCCGAACAGGTCGAGCCCGGCGCCGAGCGCGAGGCGGTCACGGCCGACCTGGCCATGCACCGTGGGGTGGTCGCCGCTAGCCACAACGCCATCTATCTCGAGTTCTACGACTCGCTCGTGCCCGTCTTGCAGGAGCACCTCCAGGAGTTCCCGGTGGGCTTCGCCACCTCGTACGAGTGCGCGCACAACGCCGTGATCGAGGCCGTCGCCGCCGGGAACGCGTCCGCAGCCCGCGCCGCCGCGCGCGAACTGCTCGCCGAGGTGCGCCTCCGCGAGCGCTGACTGATACCCCCTTGGGGTATGCTTCGCACGTGCAGCCGATGCGGAGCGGATGGCCGGCGATCTCCACGATCGTCGTCGTGGCGTTCGCCGTCGTCCTCATGCACCTGGGCGTGCCACCCATGGCGATGCCGACCGCGGCGTCCGCGCCGGGCACGACGACGCATCACGGCGCGCCGCACGAGGCGACGACCGCCCGACCCGCCGCGGCACACGCGGCGGAGCGCGACGCGTCGCCGCAGAAGCAGACCGTCGACGCCGTGCATCACCACGACGCGCACGACTGCGCCGGCACCGTCGTCGTGCACAAGGCGGTCGGCGCGCCGTCGCTCGTCGCGGTGCTCCCCGTGCCCGACGGTGCGCCGGGCGCCACCCCGGCCGACCGCGCGGCGGTCGCCCGCGGTCCCCCGCCGTGGACGGTGCTCGCCCTCTCGCAACTCTGCCTGCTCCGCGTCTGATGGACGCCCGCGCGCGGCCCTGTGCCGCGGCGCGACGAAGCGAACCATCACATCGATCACCCGAGCAGATTCGAGGAACCACCATGACTACCCATCGCATTCGCATCGCCACCATCCTGTCCGCGGTTGCCGCCGGCGCGACCCTCTTCGCCGCGTGCGGCACCGACGCATCCTCGGGCGGCGCCCCGTCGAGCTCGGGCCAGGCCGGCGCCGCGGCGCACGCCGGTCACGGCGGCGGCGCATCCGCTTCGTCGAGTGCCGCAGCGAGGGCGGACTTCAACGACTCCGATGTCGAGTTCGCGACGATGATGTACCCGCATCACGCGCAGGCCGTCGAGATGGCGGCGTTGGTCGAAGGTAAGGGCGCGCGACCGGAGGTCGTCGCACTCGCCGCCGAGATCCAGCGGGCGCAGCAACCCGAGATGGATGCCTTCGCCCGACTGCTCGCGCAGTGGGGCGAGCCCGCGCCGAGCGCGTCGATGGAGCACACCATGGACGGGATGATGACGACGGACCAGATGCAGCAATTGGGCACCCTCCGCGGTGCCGCCTTCGACCGCGAGTGGCTGGTGATGATGATCGCCCACCATCGGGGCGCCGTCGCTATGGCCGATACCGAGCTGGCGAAGGGCGTCAACCCGGAGACCCGGGAACTCGCCGCGCAGATCAGGAGCGGTCAGCAGGCGGAGATCGCCCGCATGGAGAAGCTCCTGTAGTCCGTTCGGAGGAATTCGCGGCCAGGCGGGCAATACGGTCGAGCGGCGGCCGTATGCTCGCCTGGGCCCCGATCCGAGTTGGTCACACTGTCGGATCGGACGAAGTCTCTCCATAGGAGCGAATTCCGGGCACAATCAGCACGCACCGACAACCACGTCATTGCTTCAAGAAGGTGAGCACCCATGACATCGAGGCATGCAGTCCGCACGCCCCGGCCGATCGCACTGGCGGTCGCCGGCACAGGACTCGCGGGCGTGCTCGCGCTGACGGGTGGCGGCGCGGACTTCCTCGCGCAGGTCGCTGCCAAGACGATCATCGTCGTCGGCGGGGCCAGCGACCCGACCGGCAAGGACCAGTGGGCCCGCATCGGCCGCGACTACAGCGGTCCTCCGCCGGTCTTCGTCCAGTATCCCGCCGTCTTCGGTGTCGGCTTTCCAGGACTCGCCCTCAGCAGCGACTTCCAGCACACCTACGCCCAGTCGAACGACATCGGCGCCGCCGCCACCGTCGACGCGATCACCGCTGCCAAGGCCGACCCGGACGAGGAAGTCGTGATCTACACGATCTCGCAGGGCTCCGACGTCGTCAGCCTCGCGGTGCTCCGATACGGACAGGACAATCCCCGGCCGTCCGACGGCTCGGCGAAGCTGACCGTCATCGAGCAGGGCAGTCCGAGCTACATCCGTTCCGGCGTGTGGAACGTGATCCCCGCGGGTATCCCCGGTCTCCACAACGGGCCCGTCCGCAACAACGGCGCGTCCGGCGCGACGGTGGTCAGCGTCTGCGTGAAGGGCGACTACGGCTGCGGGATGGGCGTCAATCCTCTCATCGCCGCGTTCTACCTCCCCCCGGGCTTCCTCATGCACGGCGCCGTGTACACCGCGGAGAACATCGGCCGCTACTCCCCCACCGACGGTGAGCCGTTCACTCCGGGATCGACCCCGGAGGCGCCCGTCAGTACCCGCACCGAGACCCGCAACGGCAACACCGTCACCGTCGACACCTACGCGAACGGCACCGTCAAGCGGACGTGGACCGAGGACAACACGACGTGGGTCTCGATCGACACGGGCGAGAACCCATGGGGATGGATGCTGCGCCGCAACGGTATCGACGTTCCGAAGGAGTTCGACCAGGTCCTGAACACGCTGGTCCCGGTACCCGAGCCCGGCGATTCGGGCCTCGTCCCCCGGCTGCCCGTCGCGCCGTCGTTCGACCCGTCCCCTGCGCTCGCCCGGCACGGTACCGACCGGCCCGACGCGGTCACCGTCGCGCAGCTGGCTGCGCGGGAGGAGCGGCAGACGGCGCAGCCGCCCGCCGTGCGGGACGACCCGCTGCCGCAGGAACCGACTGTCCCGGAACCTGCTCCGACGGCCACTCCCGCGCCGGCGGGGCCCGCCGCCCCGGCGGCCGCGGAACCGGAGGCCGCGGAACCGGCGAGCCAGGCTCTCACGGTGCCGTCCGAGCGGATCGAGCCGGAGCAGGCGCCCGCGACCGGCGGGCCCGCGGCGGCCGAGGCGGCCGAGGCGGCCGAGGCGCCGGCGCCCGCTGCCTAGCCGAAGACCTCGTCGTAGAGCGCGGCGATCTCGGCGGCGTCGGGCACTCGCGGGTTGTTGCCCGGGGAGCCCGACGCGAGCGCCTGCTCGGCCATGAGCGGCGTCAGCTCGTCCCACCGCGCCCGGTCGATGCCGTAGTCCCGCGGCGTCGGTACTGCAAGGTCGGCGCAGAGCTGCTCGACGGCCCCGACGAGAGCGCGCGCGAGCGTGTCGTCGGAGTCCCCTGCCAGGCCGTACGCGCGGGCGCAGTCGGCGTAGCGCGACGGTGCCGACCCCACGGAGAAGCGCATCACCGCGGGCAGCAGCATCGCGTTCGAGAGGCCGTGCGCCACCTGGAAGTGCGCGCCGATCGGACGGCTCATGCCGTGCACCAGCGCGACCGAGCTGTTGGAGAAGGCGACGCCGGCCTGCGTGGCGGCGAGCATCATCGCCTCCCGGGCCGGGTGGTCGGCACCGTCGGCGACGACGGTCCGGAGGTTCGCCGCGATCGTGGCGATCGCGGTGAGGGCGAAGCCGTCGGCGAACGGGTTGGCCTTGCGGCTGACGTACGCCTCGATGGCGTGGGTCAGGGCGTCGACGCCCGTGTCCGCGGTGAGGCGGGCGGGCATCGAGAGGGTGAGCTCGTAGTCGACGACCGCAGCCACCGGGAGGAAGGCCGGCCCGGGGCACAGCATCTTCTCGTCGCTCGCGCTGTCGGTGATGATGCTGAACTGCGTTGCCTCGCTGCCGCTCCCCGCCGTCGTGGGGATCGCGACCACCGGGAGCGCCGGTCCGACGGTCACCGTCGGCGCCTTGTACTCGCGCATGGTCCCGCCGCCCACAGCGAGGACCGCGAGCGCCTTCGCCGTGTCCATTGGGCTGCCGCCGCCGAGCCCGATCACGCAGTCCGCGCCGTGCTCGCGGACCACGGAGAGGCCGGGGGCGAGCGAGTCGGTGGTCGGGTCGGGCACCGTCCCGTCGAAGACGGCGACCTCGCAGCCCGCGTCGGTCAGCGCCGCCACCAGCCGCGCGACGGTGCCCTGCGCGGACAGGAAGGCGTCCGTCACGACCACGGGCCGGGCGAACCCGAGATCCGTGACCAGGCGGCCGGAGTCGGCGAGCGCGCCGCCTCCGATCACGAGCCGACGGGGAAGGCCGATCCGGGCTGCAGTCATGCCCTGAACGTACCCAGAGTCCCACCGTCGCCGCGGCGCTCTCGACGACGCAGTTCGCCGGCAGCGGCGCGTCGAACCCGATCCGCGCCTCGGTGGGTAAGCTCCTCGGCACCGATGGACATCGCCCGAGGAGGCCGCGAGTGATCGCACGATTCGCAGACAGGACGCCCCGCATCGCCGAGACGGCGTGGGTGGCGGAGACGGCCACCGTCGTGGGCGACGTGGAGCTCGGGCCGGGCGTGGGAGTGTTCTACAGCGCCGTGGTGCGCGGCGACACCACGCCGATCGTCATCGGCGAGAACAGCAACGTCCAGGACGGAGTGGCGATGCACGCGGACCCCGGCTTCCCGCTGACCGTGGGTGAGCGGGTGTCCATCGGCCACAACGCGGTGGTGCACGGCTGCACCGTCGGCGACGACGTGCTCATCGGCATGGGTGCGGTCGTCCTCAACGGGGCGGTCATCGGCGCCGGCAGCCTGATCGCCGCGAACGCGCTCGTTCCCCAGGGGATGGAGGTGCCGCCGGGGTCGATGGTCGCCGGAGTGCCGGCCAAGGTGCGGCGCGAGCTGTCCGACGAGGAGCGTGCCGGGATCACCGCGAACGCCGCCGGCTACCAGTTCCTGACGCAGGCGCACGCGACGCAGACCGGGCCGGCGTAGCGCCGGCCCAGCGACTCAGAGCCCGGACCACACCATCGACGCGCCCGAGTGCCCGGCGGCGATGACGCCCCACACGCACGCGACGGCGATCACCGTCGATGCCACGCCCAGCACGACGGTGCCCGCGCGACCGGAGAGCACCGTCGCCGCGGACACCCGGGACGCGACCGCCGTGCTCGATCCGGCCCACACCAGGACCGCCACGACGAGCAGGCCCAGCGACCACAGGAAGGTCGCGTTCCCCTGGGTGGCGTGACCCGCGATCTGCTGACGCATGCCCTCCATCGAGGGACGCTGTTCCAGCCTCTCGCCCGATTCCTTCGCGAGATAGCACGCGACCGCCGCGACCAGCGCGAACACGGGGAGCCCGACGCCCAGGCGGGTGCGCGCGGCGGGCCACCACGCGGCAAGGACGAGCGCGAGGGCGGCCAGGGGCAGCAGGACCACCGCGGCGTGGACCAACAGCGGATGACTCGGAAGTCCGGCGATCTCGGTGAGCACGCAACAATAGTGGCAGAGTGGACACTGTGACGCAGACAACCCAGCCAAGCTTCTGTCCGACGCGGCGCGCGGTCCTCGCCGCCCTTCCCGGTATCGCGATCCTGCCCGTCGCGGTGGCCTGTGGAACGACCTCGAACACCGGCGACACCTCGTCGGGGTCCCCTTCGACGAACGGCACGTCCGCCGGCGGCGCCGCGGCGGGCGGTGGCGCGCGGATCCCGGTCGCCCAGGTGCCCGTCGGCAACGCCGTGGTGATCGCGGGTGCCAAGCCCTACGTGGTGGCCCAGCCCACCGACGGAACGTTCGTCGCCTTCGACGCGGCGTGCACGCACCAGGGCACCGTCGTGGGGGCGCAGGACGGCCTCACGCTCCAGTGCCCCGCGCACGGGAGCAGGTTCAACGGGGGCACGGGCGCCGTCGAACAGGGGCCCGCGACGGCACCGCTCGCCCCGGCACCCGTGCGGCGGGACGGGGAGGAACTCGTCGTCGGGTGATACCCCTGATAGAGATGGACCGTGAAGCTACCGCGTTGTAACATGGCGAGACGTTATTGAATCGGTCTCAGTAGGCAGCCACCGCGGGACCGTCACCACTTCAACGAGGAGGCTCCCCGTGGCCAATCCCGAGGCGATCTACAAGGACGTGCTCATCGTGGGCGCCGGTCTCGCCGGTATCGATACCGCCTACCGCGTCTCCAACGAGGTGCCGCAGTTCAGCTATGCGGTCCTCGAGCAGCGCGCCGAGATGGGCGGCACCTGGGATCTGTTCAAGTACCCCGGTATCCGGTCCGACTCCGACATCTTCAGCCTGAGTTACCCGTTCCTGCCCTGGAAGGGCACGAACCGCCTCGCCAGCGGCCCCGAGATCAAGGCCTACATCGAAGAGGCCGCCGCGAAGTTCGGCATCGACAAGAACATCAGCTTCAACACGAGGGTCGGCACCGTCGATTTCGACTCGCGCACCGACCTGTGGACCGTCACCGCCGAGCGCGACGGCGCGCAGGTCGTCTACCAGTCGCGGTTCCTCGTGGCCTGCACCGGCTACTACAACTACGAGGCCGGTTACGAGCCGCCCTTCCCCGGCATCGATCAGTTCCAGGGGCAGGTCGTGCACCCGCAGCACTGGCCCGAGGATCTGGACTACCATGGCAAGAAGGTCGTGGTCATCGGTTCGGGCGCCACCGCCATCACCCTGATCCCCGCGATGGCCGACGACGTCGAGCACATCACGATGCTGCAGCGCTCCCCCACCTACGTGCTGCCGGTCCCCAACGCCGATCCGCTCACCAAGTTCGGGGCGAAGGTTCTCCCGGCCACGGTCGCGCACAACCTCACCCGCAACGTCAACGCCGTGATCAACGTCGGCCAGTACGTGCTCGCGCGCTCCTTCCCGAAGGCGTCCCGCAAGTTCCTGCGCAAGCTCAACCAGGCCATGCTGCCCAAGGGCTACGACGTGGACGTTCACTTCAAGCCCAAGTACGAGCCCTGGGACCAGCGCCTGTGCGTCGTTCCCAACGGCGACCTGTTCACGACGATCAAGCGCGGTAAGGCCGAGGTGGTCACCGACACCATCGACACCTTCACCGCGACCGGTATCCGCCTGACCTCGGGCCGCGAGCTCGAGGCGGACATCGTCATCACGGCGACGGGACTGCAACTGCTCGCCTTCGGCGGCGTCGAGGTCAACGTCGACGGGGCCCCGATCAAGCCCAACGACAAGTTCGCGTTCAACGGCTACATGCTCGAGGGCGTGCCGAACTTCGCATTCATCATCGGCTACACCAACAACTCGTGGACGCTGCGCGCCGACATCTCGGCCCGCGGCATCGCGCGCCTCCTCAACCACATGGTGGTCAAGGGCTACACGCACGTCGAGCCCGAGGTCGGCGGCGCGGTGCTCACCGAGCACCCGGCGCTCGACCTGAGCTCCGGCTACGTGCAACGCTCGCCCGACGCGATGCCCAAGGCCGCGACGGAGCAGCCGTGGATGATCCGGCACAACTTCGTGCTGGACTCGCTCGACTACCAGCGGTCGCGGGTGGACGCGCCCGAGCTGAAGTTCGGCACCGTCGCAGCGCCGTCGAAGACCGGCGTCTGACCACTCCCTGAACGGACGAACCCGCCCCGGACAGATCCGGGGCGGGTTCGCGTTTCAGGCGCTCAGGAGCCGGGGGTGTACTGCCCGCCGACGGTGTTGCGCACGACGATCGGCGAACCGATCGGGAAGTTGTCGTAGAAGTACTTGCCGTTGGCCGTGCTCACGTTGAGGCAGCCGTGGCTGACGTTGGAGACGCCCTGCTGGTTCACCGACCACGGGGCGGCGTGCACGAAGATGCCGCTCCACGACATGCGCGTGGCGTACTCGACGTAGGTGCGGTAGCCCTCCGGGGAGTCGACCGGGACGCCGTACGTGGACGAATCCATGTACATGTCGCGCTTCTTCTCCATCGTGTAGTACGTGCCGTTCGGCGTGGGGTGCTTGTTGGTGCCGAAGGACGTGGGCATCGTCTTGACGACCTCGCCGTTGTGCCAGATGGTGATCTGCTTGGTGTTGTCGTCCGCGAGGGCCACCCAGCCCGTCTTGGTGGCGACGGGCGGCTGGGGCGAGGCGGCGGGGGTCTCGCTGGTCTCGGTGTCGCCGGACGGCGTCGACGGCTCCGTCGGGCGCGACGGGGTGGTGGGCGCGGCGCCCGCGACGGCCGCGGAGGCCGTGGCCGCGACGATCGCCGCTGCCGCGCCCGCGCCGAGGCGCGCGAAGCCGCGGCGGCTGACGCCGGTGGGCCCGAGGTTCGGGTCAGTCATCGTTGTTCCTCCTGCGGTATCAAGCTTTGCGCACGATTCTACGGGTCGAGGGTCTCAAATGAAGAAATCACTGAACCGGAGCTGAGGATCACACCAGTTCCGTTAAGCATCCAGTGGGCCAAAAAACTCGCCCACCACCTGCCGGTTCTCCGGGTAAGGGCGTCCATCAGGGCGCCGAAAACCGCGGTGACGACGATTGTGGGAAATACCGGATCCTGACCGCTCCGCGCCGCACCGACGTGCCACAGCCCGAACGCCAGCGGCCCCACCGCGGAGCCGACCCGCCGGCCGAACGCCGCCTCCAGCGACGGGGTGAGCGCCCCGCGGAAGAGCACCTCCTCCGGCAGCGCGGTGCCGAGCGGGATGTCCACGAGCACCCACTTCCCCCGGTTCGACGGTGCCTCCCTCCGCACGGGCCGTACCAGGGCCAGCCCGGCGGTGGCGAGTGCTCCCCCGGCGACGACGCCGGCCGCGGTCGGCACGCGGGTCGACCGGGCGAGCGCGGCGTCGGCCGTGCAGAACGCCAGGGCCGCCGCCGAGCGGGCGTCCCGGTTCCAGTCGAATCGCGTCGCGAGCCGCGGGAGGACCGCATTCGACCACGCCAGGGCTGCCCCCGCCGCGAGCGCGGGCGCGCCCCGCCGCATCCGATCCACCCGCTTCGCCCCGGTCACTGCGTTGCCCGCGTCACTGCATCGCCACCCACGAGCCCAGCGAGCGGTACAGCGAGGCGGAGAAGGGCAGGTCGCTCCCGTAACGCGCCGGATCGCGCGAGGTGTCCTCCTGCAGCGCGTGGCTGACCCCGCGGAGGCGCACGTAATTGACGTGGGTGCCGGTCAGGACGTCGGCGAGGCCCTGCGTGGCCGAGCAGTCGACGGCGACGTCCGCGTCTGAGCAGGTCACGATGTTGTGCTTCTGCGGCGGCAGCGTCATCGCGGTCTGCAGCACGTCGGGCGTCCCGTCGGGCAGGCCCGTCAGCACCGGCTCGATGAGGGCCATCGGCAGCGGCGCGCGGCCGGTGCCACCCGTCGCGAGCGCGAGCACCTGGGGCGTCGCCGTGCCGTGGCCGACGGCGAGCAGCCGGTCGTCGCCCAGGCCCGCGCGTGCGGCGAGGGTCGTCAGGCCCTTACCGGCCCGGTCCAGCAGCGCCGCGTAGCCCGGGGTGCCGGACGGTGCGCCGTCGAACCGGAGCGAGGCCACGCCCTGCTGGGCGAGCATCACCGAGAGCTCGCGCCCGGCGATCTGCCCGGCGCGGTCCGGTCCGGTGAGGATCAGCGCGGCGCGCAGCCGCTGCGGGTTGCTCGGCGAGACATAGGTCGCCGCGCCGGCGTCGCCGGGGACCTGCACCATCGACTCGTTCCAGTTCGCCGGCAGCGCCGCCGGCGCGGGCGGCGCGGGTTCCAGCGAGATCACGGGCGTCGGCTTGTCCGAGGCGCAGGACGCGACGGCGAGCAGCATCGCGACGATCACCGCGGCGAACCGCGTCCGGGCGTGGGTCATCGGAGTTCCCTCTCGTGGTTCGGCGCGGGGGTCAGCGCAGGCGTTCGGCGGCGCGCGCGGTCTCGACGAGCCGATCCGCGAGCTCGACGAGTTCGTCCTGGCCTGCGCCCTCGGCGATCGCGGTGCGCACGTCCTCCGCTGCGCATCGCACCTCGAACATACGCTCCCCGACCGCCTCGGCCTCGTCCGCGGTGAGCACCACCGAGTCCGCGGGCAGCGATGTCCCGGCGACG
The DNA here is from genome assembly GCF_007858435.1 of Tsukamurella asaccharolytica. Lineage (GTDB taxonomy): Bacteria > Actinomycetota > Actinomycetes > Mycobacteriales > Mycobacteriaceae > Tsukamurella > Tsukamurella asaccharolytica. Next base: position 57,001 of record NZ_VIGW01000003.1, read on the forward strand.
GCGTTGCGGGCCTCGTAGGCGCGCTGCCGGCACGACCGGCGGCAGTACTTGCGCGTGCGGCCCGGCCCCTCGGAGACCACCTCGCGCCCGCACCACGCACACGCGGCGGACCTGCGACGGCGTGCGGTGGTCATGCTCCGCAGTCTAATGAACCGGGTAGACTGGGAATGTTCGGCGTAGGCGAGAGGTTGGGAGAAGCATGGCAGATCGAGTTCTACGGGGCAGCCGCCTGGGCGCGGTGAGCTATGAGACGGATCGGGACCACGACCTCGCTCCGCGCCGGGTGGCGCGGTACCGCACGGACAACGGTGAGGAGTTCGACGTCCCGTTCGCGGATGACGCGGAGATCCCCGGCACCTGGCTGTGCAAGAACGGGCTCGAGGGCACCCTGATCGACGGGGTCGCACCCGAGGAGAAGAAGGCCAAGCCGCCGCGTACGCACTGGGACATGCTCCTGGAGCGGCGGTCCGAGGGTGAGCTCGAGGAGCTCCTCAAGGAGCGGCTGGACCTGCTCAAGGCGCGGCGCGGTAAGTAGACGCGAGGTTCGTCCGACGAACACGAAGGGCCCCGGAGTGATCCGGGGCCCTTCGGCGTTCCCGAGGTCCTAGGTGGAGAGGCGCTTCTGCAGCTTGCGCTTGCGAGCCTGGAAACCCCACTTCGGCACCAGGGTGGCCGCCTCCTTGAAGATGGAGCCGCTCATCTTCGAATCGCCGATGACGCGCTCGGTGAAGGTGATGGGCACCTCGACGACGGTGAAGCCGGCTTGCACAGCACGCCACGTGAGGTCGATCTGGAAGCTGTAGCCCAGCGATTCCACCTCGTCGAGCCCCAGGCCCTCGAGGGCCTCCCGGCGGAAGGCCTTGTAGCCGCCGGTGATGTCGCGGATTCGGGTGCCGAGCATGACCTGGCTGTACAGGTTTCCACCGCGCGAGATCAGCTGGCGCGAGAGCGGCCAGTTCACGGTCTTCCCGCCCGAGACGTAGCGCGATCCGATCACCAGGTCGGCGCCCGCGTCGATCGCGGCGAGGTGGCGCTCCAGCTGCTCCGGGGCGTGCGAGCCGTCGGCGTCCATCTCCACGATCACGCGGTAGTCGCGCTCGAGGGCCCACGTGAAGCCCGCGATGTAGGCGCCGCCGAGGCCGTTCTTCTCGGCCCGGTGCAGGACGTGGATCCGCGGGTCCTCCGCCGCCATCGAGTCGGCGAGGTCGCCGGTCCCGTCCGGGCTGTTGTCATCGACCACAAGCACGTCGACGGCGGGCTGCGCGCGATGCAGCCGGCCCACGATGAGCGGCAGGTTCTCCAGCTCGTTGTACGTGGGGATGATCACCAGCGTCTTCGACGACGGCGCTGACGTCTCACTCATGCGGGTTCCTCGGTCCGGGGGCGGGGCGCGAACAGACCTCCATCGTGCCTTATCGCGATCGCGATTCCGCAGAGGGTGGCCACGAGCAACGCGACCTCGCCCCACACTCCCAGCCGGGCGGCGGGGGTGAGGCCATCGCGCAGGCGGATCGTCTCGACCAGGTGGTCGTTGGTCCAGATGCGCGTCTGCCGGGTCACCTCCCCGTCGGGCCTGACCAGTGCGCTCACCCCGGTCGTGGCCGCGACCACGACATCGCGATCGAGCTCGACGGCCCGCACCCGGGACATGCCGAGCTGCTGGTAGGTCATGCCGGTGCGGCCGAAGGTGGCGTTGTTCGTCGGCACGGTCAGCACCTGCGCCCCGTTCTCGACGGATCCGCGCAGCGAGCGGTCGAAGGCCACCTCGTAACAGGTCGCGACCCCGAGCGGGATCCCGTTCGGCCGCACCGTGCCGGTCCCGGTGCCGGGGGTGAAATTGTTCGCCAGGTCCACGTAGTCGCTGAACAGGCGGAAGAACTCGCGCATCGGCATGGTCTCGCCGAAGGGCTGCAGGATCGCCTTGTCGTGCCGTTCCAGCGGTCCCGTGGCGTCGATCAGGATCATGCTGTTGTAGTAGCGGCCGGTGCCGTCGTAGTGCACCGTGCCGACCAGGATCGGCGCGCGCACGTCGGCGGCGGCGGCGCGCATGCGGGCGGCGACGTCCGGATCGCGCTCCGGCGAGACGTCCGAGGAGTTCTCCGGCCAGATCACCACGTCGGGCTGCCGCTGCCGGCCCGCCCGCACCTCCTCGGCGAGCCGGTGCGTCTCGCCCAGGTGGTTGCTGAGCACCGCCTCGCGCTGCGTCGCCTGGTCCCAGCGCTGTTCCGGGACGTTGCCCTGGATCGCCGCGATGGTCACCGTCCGGCCCTCCGACGGTGCGCCGACGAACGGCCACGCCGCCGCCGCGGCGATCGCCACCAGGGCCGCCGCGGCCGCGGGCAGCAGGTAGGTCCGACGGTCCGCGCGCCGGTACGCCGCCACCCCCGCCGCGGCGAGACAGGCGCCGAGCAGGGCCACGGCGAAGGACAGCCCGGGCGCCCCGACGTACCGGGCGAGCGCCAGCAGCGGACCGTCGGCCTGGCTGAACGCGAGCCTCCCCCACGGGAAGCCGCCGAAGGGGAAGGAGGCGCGCGCCCACTCGGTCACGCAGAACGCCGCCGCGACCCACACGGGCCCGCCCGGGGCGCGGGCCACGCGCGTCGCGAGGAGACCGAAGGCGCCGTAGTAGAGGGCGCACGTGATGCCGAGGCCGATCCACGGCAGCGCGCCCACCATGGAGTCGATCCACTTGAGCAGCGGCACGAACAGGCCGAGCCCGGCGAGGAAGCCGTACAGGAAGCCGCCGCGCAGGGTGACCCGCTCGGGCACCGTGAGCACGGCGACGAGCACCGCGATGCCGATCGGCGCGAGCCACCACAGGCCCGCGGGCGGAAAGGAGAAGAACATCGCGACGCCGGCGAGCAGTGCGGCTCCCCCGCGGACCAGGAGCTTCACGCCGCGAACACCGTTCGCCCGTCGACCACGGTGCGCAGGCAGCGCGGCAGGCGCGCGCCGGGCGCGAGGTCGGGTAGGGGGGCGACGCCGGCGCGGGGGTCGGTCGACCAGCGCTGCACCGCGTCCGACGGCGCGCGGACCACCAGTTCGTCGGCGTCCCAGACCGCGTAGGTCGCGGGGGCGCCGGGGACCAGCGTCCCCGCGATGCCGTCGCGGACGCCCCCGGCCCGCCAGGCCCCGCGGGTGGCGGCGGCGAAGGCAGCGCGCGGCGAGACGGCGCTCCCGGGCGTGCGGTGGTGGACCGCGGCGCGCAGGGTGGCCCAGGGATCCAGCGGGGTCACCGGCGAATCGGACGAGAAGGCGAGCGGTACCGCGTTCTTGGCGAGCAGCGCGAAGTCGTTGAGAGTCGCGGCACGTTCGGTGCCGAGGCGGCGGGAGTACATCCCGTCGGATCCTCCCCACAGGTCGTCGAACCGCGGCTGCATCGAGGCGTGCACGCCCCAGTCGCCGAGCTTCGCGGCCTGGTCCGGCGTGACCATCTCGGCGTGTTCGATCCGGTGCCCGCAGGACGCGACGCGCGGCCCGCCGAAGTCGTCGACGGCCGCCGCGAAGGCGTCGACCACCCGGGCGACCGCGGCGTCGCCGATGGCGTGGAAACCGGCCTGGATCCGGGCGCGGGTGCAGGCCAGGACGTGCGCGGTCACGGTCTCCTGGTCGAGGTACTCCACGCCGCTCGACGGTGCGTCCGCGTACGGGGCGTGCAGCAGCGCGGTGCGGCTCCCCAGCGAGCCGTCGACGAAGAGGTCGCCGCCCAGCCCGTCGGCCCCGGTCCGGTAGATGATCGCGCGGGCGTCGTCGGCGTCGCGGGCCGCCTCGCCCCAGTAGCGGCGCACCCGGACCCCGTGGGTGAGGGCGCCGAGGAGGGCGAAGTCGCGCTCCCCCGCGATGTCGGGGCCACCGCACTCGTGCACGGCGGCGATCCCCGCGGCGGCCGCCGCGTCGAGGGCCCCGTTCTGGGCGGCGGTGATCTGCGCGTCGGTGAGCGAGGCCAGCGCCGCCGCGCGGACGGCGTGGTGCGCGGTGCCGGTGAGGGGACCGTCGGGCGAGAAGCCGTCGAGGTCGGCCAAACCGGGGACCAGGCCGCGGAGCGCGGTGCTGGCCTGAGCGGAGTGCTCATCGACGCGGGCCGCGTAGATCACGCGATTCTCGTCGAGGTCGGTGCGTTGCAGCGGACGCTCCCATGTGGTGTCATCCCAGCCGCGCGCGATCACCGTCCGTCCGGGCGCGGCGGCCACCGCGGCGCGGACGGCGTCGCGCCCGCCCGCGAGGTCCGGGGCGATCAGCGCGAGACCGGTCGCGGTCAGGTGCACATGGGGGTCGACGAAGGCGGGCGCGAGGAACGCCCCGTCGAGGTCGGTGACCTGTGCGTCCGGGTGCAGGGCGCGCGCGGCGCGGTCCTCGCCGATCCAGCTGATCAGCCCGTTCTCGACGGCGATCGCGGTGGCGGTGGTGGACGTGGGCGTGTAGATCCGCCCGCCGACGAGTAGTTCGGTGGTCACGGAGGTTCAGTCTGCCAACTACGGGGCGGGCGGCAACTCGCGGTACCCGGGGCGCGGTCCCGGGCCGCCGACGTCGACCACGGGCTCGGCCGAAGTGCGCTGATCGGTGACCACGTCACCGTCGACGACGGTGCCGAAGCCGCGCGGCCGGCCCGCGAGCACGGTCACCAGGCCCGACTCCTCGACGAAGGCGGCGACACGCTTGGCGCCGACGTACGCGACCGCGGGCCGGACCAGTGCGCGGACCGGCTTGACCAACAGGAGCAGGCCGAGCACGGTGCTCACCACGCCGGGCACGGCGAGCAGGAAGACGGCGGCCGCGAGTATCGCGGTGTCCATGAGCGCGGGGCCCGCGGACCGCTGCCCGTCGAGCGCCTGCCCGAGGTCGCGGAGCACGCCCGCGGCGGTGCGCCGCAGCATGAACACGCCGAGTACGGTGGCGCCGATCATGGCGAGCACCGCCCAGCCGAAGCCGAGCCAGGACACCAGCCCGGCGAACGCCGCGATCTCCACGACGATGTAGGTCAGGAACGCGAAGAGCTTCATACCCCCACAACGGGCGAAGCGGGCGAAAAGTTCCCCGCCCCCGGCGATTGAACGACGTTATGGAGAGGAAACCCGCAGGTCGCGCTCTCCATAACGTCGTTCAATCGAGTCAGCGGTCCTCGAGGTCGCCTTCGGTGTCGAGGTAGGCCTGCTGGAGGGCGGCGAGGAGCTCCGGGTCCGGCTCCTTCCACAGCTCGCGCTGGGAGGCCTCGAGCAGGCGCTCGGCGATGCCGTGCAGGGCCCACGGATTCGACTCCTCCATGAACTTCCGGTTCTCGGGGTCGAGGACGTAGTTCTCGGTGAGCTTCTCGTACATCCAGTCGGCCATCACGCCGGCGGTGGCGTCGAAGCCGAAGAGGTAGTCCACGGTCGCGGCCATCTCGAAGGCGCCCTTGTAGCCGTGCCGGCGCATCGCCGCCATCCAGCGCGGGTTCACGACGCGGGCGCGGAAGACCCGGTTGGTCTCCTCGCTCAGGGTGCGGGTGCGCACCGAGTCCGGACGGGTCGAGTCGCCGACGTAGGCCTCGGGATCGGTGCCCGTGAGGTGGCGGACCGTCGCGACCATGCCGCCGTGGTACTGGAAGTAGTCGTCCGAGTCGGCGATGTCGTGCTCGCGGGTGTCGATGTTCTTCGCGGCGACGTTGATCCGCCGGTACGCGGACCGCATGTCGTCCGCGGCGGGCGCACCGTCGAGCCCGCGGCCGTAGGCGTAGCCGCACCATGCGGTGTAGACCTCCGCGAGGTCGGCGTCGCTGCGCCAGTTCTTCGAGTCGATGAGCTGCAGCAGGCCGGCGCCGTAGGTGCCGGGCTTGGAGCCGAAGACGCGGGTCGTCGCCCGACGGGCGTCCCCGTGCTCGGCCAGGGCCGCGCGCGTGTGCGCGGCGACGTAGTTGGACTCGTCCGGCTCGTCGAGCTGCGCGACCAGCTGGACGGCATCGTCGAGCATGGCCACGACGTGCGGGAAGGCGTCGCGGAAGAAGCCGGAGATGCGGACGGTCACGTCGATGCGCGGGCGGCCCAGCTCCTGCAGGCCGATGACCTCCAGGCCGGAGACGCGGCGCGACTGCTCGTCCCACACCGGCGTCACGCCCAGGAGGGCCAGGACCTCCGCGATGTCGTCGCCCGCGGTCCGCATGGCCGAGGTGCCCCACACCGACAGCCCGACGGAGCGCGGGTACTCGCCGTGCTCGCCGAAGTACCGCGAGACCAGCGAGGCGGCCAACTCCTGACCCGTCGCCCACGCGAGCCGCGAGGGCACGGCTTTGGGATCGACGGAGTAGAAGTTGCGGCCCGTGGGCAGCACGTTGACCAGGCCGCGCAGCGGCGAGCCCGACGGTCCGGCGGGCACGAATCCGCCGGCCAGCGCGCGGAGCACGTGATCGATCTCGTCGCCGGTGCGGCGCAGCCGCGGCACGATCTCGGTCGCCGCGAAGTCGAGGATCTTCGCCACGGCCGGCTCGTCGGTGAGGCCCGCCATGGCCGACGGTGCCCACTCGGCGGCCGCCGCGGCGGCGACGAGCTCGCGGGCGCGGGCCTCGAACTCGTCGGTCCGCGCGCGCGATTCGGGCCCGCCCACCGAGCCCTCCTCGAGGCCGAGCGCTTCGCGCAGGCCGGGCGTGTGCACGGCGCCCGCCCACATCTGTTTGGCGCGCAGCATCGCGAGCACGAGATCGGTCTCGGCCTCGCCCGACGGTGCGGCGCCCAGGATGTGCAGGCCGTCGCGGATCTGGACGTCCTTGATCTCGCAGAGCCAGCCGTCGACGTGCAGGATCATGTCGTCGAAGGCGTCCTCGTCGGGCTGGTCGGTCAGGCCCAGGTCGTGGTCGAGCTTCGCCGCCTGCAGCAGCGTCCAGATCTGCTGGCGGATCATGGGCAGCTTCGCCGGGTCCAGGCTCTGCACGTTGGCGTACTCGTCGAGGTGCTGCTCGAGGCGGGCGATGTCGCCGTAGCTTTCGGCGCGGGCCATCGGCGGGATGAGGTGGTCGACGAGCACCGCGTGGGCGCGCCGCTTCGCCTGCGTGCCCTCACCCGGGTCGTTGACCAGGAACGGATAGATCAGCGGCAGGTCGCCGAGCGCGGCGTCCGTGCCGCAGGACGCGGACATGCCGAGCGTCTTCCCGGGCAGCCATTCGAGGTTGCCGTGCTTGCCGAGGTGGATCACCGCGTCGGCGCCGAAACCGTGCTCGCGGTCGGCGACCCAGCGGTAGCTGGCCAGGTAGTGGTGGCTCGGCGGCAGATCGGGGTCGTGGTAGATCGCGACGGGGTTCTCGCCGAAGCCGCGGGGCGGCTGCACCATCACCGTGAGGTTGCCGAACCGCAGCGCGGCGATCGCGATGTCGCCCGCGGCCGTGGTGAACAGCCCGCCGGGCGCCTCGCCCCAGTGCTCGGTCACCGCGTCGCGCAGGTCCTCCGGCAGCGTCGCGAACCAGGCGCGGTACGTCGCGGGGTCGACGGTGACCTCGCTCCCGTCGAGCCGCTCGTCGGAGAGCCAGTCCGGGTCCTGGCCGCCACGGGCGATGACGGCGTGGATGAACGCGTCCGAGTCGTCGGCCTCCAGCCCGGGGATATCCGGGGTGGCGCCGGGCCCCTTGCCCAGGTCGTAGCCCGCGGCCGCGAGCCGGCGGATCAGCTCGAGGGCCGACTGCGGCGTGTCCAGTCCGACGGCGTTGCCGATGCGGGCGTGCTTGGTGGGGTACGCCGAGAGCATGAGCGCGATGCGCTTCTCGGCGTTCGGGATGGACCGCAGCCGCGCGTGGCGCAGCGCGAGGCCCGCGACCCGGGCGGCGCGCTCGGCGTCCGGCACGTACGCGGGCAGCCCGTCGTCGCCGATCTCCTTGAAGGAGAAGGGCACGGTGATGATGCGGCCGTCGAACTCGGGGATCGCCACCTGCGTCGCCACGTCGAGCGGGCTGAGGCCGTCGTCGCTGCCCTCCCACTGCGCACGCGACGTGGTGAGTGCCAGGGCCTGCAGGATCGGGATGTCGAGCGCCGCGAGACGGCCCACGTCCCAGGACTCGTCGTCGCCGCCCGCGGCCGCTCCCGCGGCGTTCACGCCGCCCGCGGCGAGCACTGTCACGACCAGGGCGTCGAGGCTTCCGAGTTCGGCGAAGAGGTCATCGTCGGCGGTGCGCAGCGAGGCGCAGAAGATCGGCACGGCCACCGCTCCGCGCGCCTCGATCGCCGCGGCCAGGGCGTCGATGTAGGCGGTGTTCCCCGCCAGGTGCTGGGCGCGGTAGTACAGCACTCCGATCCGCGGACCGTCGGTGGTTCCGGCCGTCGGGGGCCGCTCCACGATCCCCCACTGCGGCGCCACGACGGGCGGCGCGAAGCCGTCGCCCGTGAGCAGGATCGTGTCGGAGAGGAAGTGGTACAGCTGCGTCAGATTGTCGGGGCCGCCCTCGGCGAGATAGGCGTGGGCCTGCGTGGCGACGCCGGCGGCCACCGTCGAGGCCTCCATGAGGTCGGCGTCGGGCGCCTGCTCCCCCGAGACCACGACGACCGGCGTGCCGCTCGCGGCGAGCGCGTCGAGGCCGCTCTCCCAGTACCGGCGCCCGCCGAGGATGCGGACCACCACGATGTCGGCGCCGTCGAGCAGGCCGGGCAGATCGAGGTCGACGCTGATCCGTGCGGGATTGGCCCAGCGGTAGTCGGCGCCGCTGGCCTTCGCGCTGAGGAGGTCGGTGTCCGAAGTGGAGAGGAGAAGGATCACCTCACCAACCCTAACGGGCGCCGATCCGGGCGATCGTGCCCGCGTCGGCGGACGATGAACGATGCCCGAGTCGGTCGACTTCCACGCACCCCGCGCCCTGACGACCGGCAGTGCCTCAGAGCACGGCGCCGTGCATGACGATGCCGGGCGCGGCCGCGTCCACGAGGTCGGTACCGGCCTCGTCGCCGCCCGCGTAGGCGACGACGCTCGAGGTCTCGATGCGGGTCTTGCCGTCCACCCGCACGACGCAGTCCACGGTGAACAGGTCGATCCCCGCCCGCGTGACGCGGTCGGAGATCCGGGCGCCCAGCGACGCGACGTCGCCGATCCGGATCGGCTCCACCTGGCGGACAGTCTGCGAGACGTGGAGCAGCCGGCCGACGTTGAAGTCCGGGATCTGCTCGGCCAGCATCCGCGCGGCGAGCTTGAAGACGGGGTCGGCCACCATGAGCGGGGGCACCGGCGTGTCCCGCGGAATGATCCGGCTGCTGGCGTAGGGCACGTGCGGCGAGCGGGTGGCGCGGCCGTAGGACCGCAGGCTCTCCCTTTCGACGGTGTAGCAGTCGTCCAGCCAGTGGGTGAAGTCGCCGTCGGTCATTCGGCGACTGTAGCGCCCCGCACCGCGTCGGGAGCCGTCATCGTCAGGTCGAGGAGGGCCATCATCGAGTGATAGACGTCGGTGAGCGGGTAGATGTCACGGGCCGCGCGGGCGCGGGCGACGGCGCCCTCGATCGAGCTCATGAAGACGGAGGCGAAGACCAGCGCGCCGCGCTCCTCGACTCCGTACTCGACCAGCGCCGTGGCGAACCGGCGTTCGCACTCGGTGTACGCCGCGGTCGCGGCGTCCTGGACGCGCGGCGCACCGTCGGCGAGGGCGGCCGCGAGCAGCGGGCACCCCACCTGGAACTCGGACCGCACGAGGACCCGCTTCCACAGCTCGATGAACCGTCCGATCCACTCGCGCGGTTCGCCCTTGCTGGTCGCGGCGTCGATGTAGCGCAGCAGCCGGCGGCCGGCGAGCGACGTGGACGCTTCCACCAGCTCCGCCTTGCCGCCCGGGAAGTACTGGTACAGCGAGTTCTTGGAGGCCTGCGACTGCGCGGTGAGTTCGGCGAGGCCGGCATCGGCGAAGCCGTGCCTGCCGACGAGGTTGAGCGCTGTGTTGACCAGCCGGACCCGGGGGCGGGGGCGCGGCTTGGGGGCGGCGGACATCGGGACCGGACCCTCCTCGACTCTTCGGAGCGACGATCCACCGCAGAGGTGGACTTTCGGCACGCAGGCGTGGCGGCGCTTGTTTGAACCGCTCGGTTCATGTTACCAATGACGAATCGGTGAACCGAATGGTTCATCCCGTCGTCCCTTCGAACGGAGAACCTCTCGCATGACCGCGCCCGCCCGGATCGCCCCTCCCGCCCCCGCTGAGCAGTCCAACGTCAGCTACCTCGGGATCGGCGCCTACCGACCGCGGCGGGTGGTGCCCAACTCGGAGATCGTCGACAAGATCGACTCGAGCGACGAGTGGATCAAGACCCGTTCGGGCATCGAGTCGCGCCACTTCGCCGAGGACGACGAGACCATCCTCTCGATGTCGGTCAAGGCCGCCGAGCGTGCGGTGAAGGCGTCGGGCATCGATCCGCAGCAGATCGATTGCGTCATCTCCGCCACCAATACGCGCCTGGAGCTCGGCCCGTCGCTGGCTCCGCAGATCGCCAAGGAGCTGGGCCGCGTCGGCATCCCCGCCTTCGACATCACGGCGGGCTGCTCCGGCTTCACCACCGCCGCCGCCGTCGGCACCGACCTGATCCGGGCCGGCACCGCCAAGTACGTGGTGGTCGTGGGCGTCGAGCGCCTCTCGGACCTCATCTCGCCCGAGGACCGCACCTGCGCGTTCATCTTCGCCGACGGGGCCGGCGCCGCCGTCCTCGGACCGTCCGAGGAGGTGGGCATCTCCCAGGTGTCGTGGGGCGCCGACGGCGACTTCACCACCGCGATCTACCAGGACAAGGACTTCGGCACCTACTTCGACGAGGTCCACGCCTTCCGCGACGACACCGCGGGGACCGAGGCGCCGGTCCGCCCGTTCCTGCGCATGGAGGGCCGCAAGGTCTTCCGCTGGGCGGCGACCGCGCTGCTGCCGGCCTGCCTAGAGGCGCTCAAGCTCGCCGGCATCACGTCGAAGGACATCGACGTCTTCGTGCCGCACCAGGCCAACCTGCGGATCACCCAGGTCCTCATCAAGGCGCTCGAACTGCGCGACGACTGTGTGGTCGCCGAGGACATCGTGACCACCGGCAACACGTCCGCGGCGTCGATCCCGCTCGCCGTCGAGGAACTGCTGCGCACGGGCAAGGCCCGGCCCGGGCAGACCGCCCTCGTCATGGCCTTCGGCTCCGGCCTGGCCTACGCCGGCCACGTCATCACCCTGCCGCCGGTCCACGTCGAGGACTGATCGCACTGCAGCCGAAGCAGCCCGACTCCTGCCCGGGTGTCCTGCGGCCGCACCAGGCGGCCGACGGGGCCCTGGCGCGGGTTCGGCTGCCCGGCGGCGCGCTGGAGCCCCCGCAGCTCGACGTGCTCGCGGAGATCGCCGGCGCGGAGCCGATCGAGCTGACCTCGCGCGGCAACGTGCAGCTGCGCGGGGTCGCCGATCTCGACGCCGCGCGCGAGCGCCTCACCGCGGCGGGGCTCCTGCCCTCGCCGACGCACGAGCGGGTGCGCAACATCGTCGCCTCGCCGCTCTCGGGTGAGCTCCGGGGGACCGCCGCGGCGCTCGACCGGGCGCTGAGGGCTCGCGCCGAGCTCGCCGCGCTCCCGGGACGGTTCCTCTTCGCCCTCGACGACGGTGCCGGTGACGTCGCGGCCCTCGCCGCGGACGCCGAGATCCGGGACGGCGTGCTGCATCTCGACGGACACCCGACCGACCTGGCGGCCACAGTGGACAGGCTGCTCGACGTGGCGCAGGCCTTCCTCGACCTCCGCGCCGACGAGTGGCGCCTGCGCGACCTGCCCGACGGTGCCCGCCGCATCGCCGCCGCGCTCGGTGGCACGGTGACCGGTCCGCGTGCGGTCCCGTCGCCCCCGATGCCGCCCCCCGTCGGCTGGTTCGATCGCCCCGATGCGACGGTGACGCTCGGTATGGGCGTTCCGCTCGGCCGACTCGACCCGCGGACGGCGCGGTTCGTCGCCGCCGTCGACCACCCGATCACGATCACGCCGTGGCGGACGCTGCACCTGCACGGCCTGGAGGAGGGCGTCGCGGAGACGGTGGTGCGCGTGCTGGCGCCGATGGGACTGATCTTCGACGCGGCCGCGCCGCTGCTGCGCGTGAGCGCCTGCGTCGGCGACCACGGCTGCGCCCGCGCGCAGGGCGACGCACTCGCGCACGCCGCAGGCCTCGCCGCAGGTACCTACGGCGGGATCGACCACGACGAGCGCGTGCACGTCGTGGCCTGCGAGCGCGGTTGCGGCGCGCCCCCGGGCGAACACCGACGGGTGATCGTGACCGGGAAGCCCGACGAATAGACTTCCCGGGTGCACGAATACCTCACCGACGGCGCCGAGATCTACCGGCGATCGTTCGCCACGATCCGCGCCGAGGCCGATCTCGGCGCACTCGCCGCGGACGCGGAGACGGTGGCCGTCCGCATGATCCACGCCGCCGGCCAGACGGACCTCGATCGCGATATCCGCATCTCGTCGGGCGCCGTCGCCGCGGGACGGGCGGCGTTGCGCGCCGGGGCGCCGATCCTCACCGACGCGAACATGGTAATGCAGGGTGTGACTCGCGCGCGTCTGCCCGCGGACAACGAGGTGCTGTGCCTGCTGCGCGATCCGCGCGTGCCCGCGCTGGCCACCGAGATCGGGAACACGCGCAGCGCCGCGGCGCTGCAGCTGTGGGGTGCACGGATGGAGGGCGCGGTGGTCGCGATCGGCAACGCGCCGACCGCCCTGTTCCACCTGCTCGACCTGCTCGGGGCGGGCGCGCCCAAACCCGCAGTGATCGTGGGGATCCCCGTCGGTTTCATCGGCGCCGCCGAGTCGAAGGACGCGCTGGTCGCCGAGGCCGCCGGGCTGGGCGTGGAGTACATCACCGTGCTGGGTCGCCGCGGCGGCAGCGCGATCACGGCGGCGGCGCTCAACGCGCTGGCGCGGGAGGAGGAGCTGTGACGGGAATCCTGTACGGCGTGGGGGTGGGCCCGGGCGATCCCGAGCTGGTCACCGTCAAGGCGGCACGGCTCATCGCCGACGCCGACGTGGTGGCGTATCACAGTGCGCGGCACGGCCGCTCGAACGCGCGGGCCTGCGCGGCGCCGTACCTGCGCGAGGGCCAGACCGAGATCCGGCTCATGTACCCCGTGACCACCGAGACCACCGATCATCCCGGCGGCTACCGCGGCGCGCTCGAGGACTTCTACGCCGGCGCGGCCGAGGAACTCGCCGCGCACCTCGCGGCCGGGCGGAACGTCGCGCTGCTCGCCGAGGGTGACCCGATGTTCTACAGCTCCTACATGCACATGCACAAGCGGCTTCGGGATCGGTTCGAGTGCATCGTCGTCCCCGGTGTCACCTCCATCAGCGCCGCGGCGGCCGCCACCGGCGTCCCGCTCGTCGAGGCCGACGAGGTGCTCACCGTGCTGCCCGGCACGCTCCCCGCGTCCGAACTGCGCCGCCGACTCGCCGACACCGACGCCGCCGCGATCATGAAGCTGGGCAGGACCTTCCCGACGGTCCGCGGCGCGCTACAGGGAGCAGACCGCGACGGGGCGGCCTGGTACGTCGAGCGCGCCAGCCGGGCGGACGAGCGGGTGCTCGCGCTGGGCGACGTGAGCGCCGAGGACGTCCCGTACTTCGCCACCGTGCTCGTGCCCGGCCGGATCAACGCGCCCACGGCACCGTCGGGCGGCGAGGTCGTGGTCGTCGGCCTGGGGCCGGGCGACGAGGCCTGGACCACGCCGGAGGTGCGGCACGAGCTGTCCGAGGCGACGGACATCGTCGGGTATCGGACCTACACCGATCGGGTGCACCCGAGGCCCGGCCAGCGCGTGCACGCCTCCGAGAACCGGGTCGAGGCCGAGCGGTCCCGGCACGCCCTGGAGCTCGCGGCGAGCGGCGCGCGCGTCGCGGTGGTCAGCTCGGGCGACCCCGGGGTCTTCGCGATGGCATCGGCCGTTGCGGAGGTCGCGGCGGATCCCGCCTTCCACGACGTCACCGTGCGCGTACTGCCCGGCATGACCGCGGCGAACGCCGTCGCGAGCCGGGCGGGCGCTCCGCTCGGCCACGACTACGCGGTGCTCTCGCTCTCCGACTACCTCAAGCCCTGGGCGGTCATCGAGGAGCGGCTGCGCGCCATCGCCGCGGCGGATCTCGCGCTCGCCGTCTACAACCCGGCCTCGAGGACGCGGCGCGAGCAACTGGTGCGGATGCGTGAGGTGCTGCTCGAGGTGCGCGCCCGCGAGACGGTGGTCATCATCGGTCGCGCCGTCGGCTCGGCCGACGAATCGGTCACGGTCACCACGCTCGGCGCTTTCGATCCGGCGCAGGTGGACATGCGCTGCCTGCTCATCGTCGGGTCCTCGCGCACGGAGGTCACCGAGCGCGCCGCCGGCCGGATCGTGCACACTCCCCGTAGGTACTAGGTGAAGGAGACGGACACATGGCGAAGGCGTACTGGATCGCGTTCTACCAGGAGATCAAGGATCCCGAGAAGATGGCGGAGTACGCCCGGATCGGTGGCCCCGCGATCCTCGCGGGCGGCGGACGCTTCATCGTGCGCGGTCAGGCCGCCGTCGCCTACGAGGCGGGGAAGCTCGAGCGCACGACGGTGATCGAGTTCGACAGCCTCGAGCAGGCCGTCGCGACCCACGACTCCGCCGCCTACCAGGAGGCGCTCGCCGCCCTCGGCGACGGCGCCGTCCGCGAGATCCGCATCTGCGAAGGCTCCTGACCCGCTTCGATGCGCCGCGGCATCACACAGCGGGCCGCGGCGCCGCTGGGTCCAGAACAGCCGGGCCCGGAACAGTCGGGCCCGACGGCGCGTTGCACCCGTCATGGCCTCGACCGAGTTCGACCCTCGCACCCTGATCGCCGCCAGCCGGATCGGCGTCCTCGCGACGCTCCGGGCCAGCGGAATGCCGCAGCTCTCCCCCGTCACCACGGTGTACGACGCGGAGGCCGACCGGATCCTGGTCTCCATGACCGCCGGTCGCGCGAAGGAGGCGAATCTCCGCCGCGATCCCCGCGCGGCGATCGAGTTCACCAGTGCCGACGGGTACACCTGGGCCACTGCGGAGGGGACGGCGACGCTGATCGGCCCGTCGACCGACCCCGATGGCCCCGAGGTGGACGCGCTCGTCGACTACTACCGCAGCGGCGCCGGCGAGCACCCGGACTGGCGCGAGTACCGCGAGGTGATGGTCGCCGACCGGCGCGTGCTGCTGGTCCTGCGGATCACGCACACCTACGGCGCGAAGCTGCGCTGATCCGGAGCCTCCTCTCCCTCATGGTCGCGGCGTGACCCGGAGAATTGTTCGAGTATGACTAGCTATATCGAACAGTTCGGCGTACCATTGAGTCATGGACCTTCCCAGCGGGTTGCGCGAACTACCGGGGCATCTGTTGCCTCCGGAGCTCGCCGGTGCCGCGGGTTTCCGGGAGAGGACGGCAGACCTGTTGTTCGAACAAAGGCGGTGCGAGAACCTCGCGTTCTGCCGCACCGTCACCACTCTGTACAGCCTGTACCGCACCGTCTACGCTGACGCGGAGGCCGAGTACCTGGCGCTGCCTGCCGCCGATGCCACTGACCGAGAGCTCCTGGCCCGCAGGAGGGACCTGCGGCTGCGGGAGATCGCCTTGAACGCACAGGTCTCCACGCAGCTGCGGTTAGGAACCGATGCCACCGACCGGGCGTTGACCGAGGCGGTCGGGTTCGTCGAACGCCTCCCCCAGGTGCTGGCCCTCGTCGGGGAGAACACCATCTCGGTGCGCGCCGGACAGGAGGCGTTGCGACGAAGTCGAGTCCTCACCGGCGAGCAGGCTCGCCGATTCGACGAACTGATCGCCGAACGGCTGCGCCGTGACCCGCTCGAGCTGCTGGCGATCCCCGCGGTCCGGGAGGCAGCGGACAAGATCGTCGAAGGCATCGACCCGCATGCTGCGGAGAAGCGCCGCAAGCGGGCGCGGGAGGACCGCACCGTGGTGTTCCGGGCGGAGGACGACGGTATGGCCGCCGCCTACGCACTACTGCCGGCTGAAGACATCCTCGAGATCAACGCCAAGGTCGAGGAGATCATCGAGACCGTGTGCGATCACGACCCACGGACCGTCGCGCAGAGACGCGCCGATGGCCTGACTGCTCGCGTCCGCGGGTCGATCACCCTCGGCTGCCAATGCGAACAGCCCGGGTGCCCGTACCGCGAGGAGCGCGGGATCGAAGACGGTTCGGTCGACGGGGCGATCATCCGCTACCGCACTCTCATCCACGTCGTGATCAACGAAACCACCCTGGCCGGGCGCAACGACGACGCCGGCTACCTCGTCGGCCACGGTCCGGTCACCGCGGAGCATGCCCGCGGCCTCGCCGCCCGGGACGACGCCGTCGTCCGCGAATTCGGTGAACGCATCACCGCGCCTGTTGAACCCGAACCCGCGACCACGCCTGCCCTCGATGCGCCTGCGCCTGTGATCGAGGTGTCCGAGCCGGCCACGGTCGAGTCGGAGGCCGCACCGGACGCGCCCGAGTCTGTGCGGCCGCTGGTCAAGGCGCGCGGCACGGCCGGGTACCGGCTCACCGCCGACCTCGCCCGCTACCTGACCCTGCTCTACCCCCGGTGCGTATTCCCGATGTGCACCCGCCCCGCCGCACGCTGCGAGATCGACCACTCCACCGAGTACGACCACCACGACCCCGCCGCGGGCGGCGCCTCCAGCGCGGACAACCTACAGCCCCTCTGCAAAGCCCACCACCGATTGAAGACCGCCGGCGGCTGGATCGACGCGCGACTGCCCGACGGCCGCATCCTGTGGACCAGTCCCACTGGCCAGATGATCACCGTCGACCCCGCAGGCACCGTCCTCGACCTGTTCCCCGACCTTCGCCGGATCGACTGGATTACACCACTACCCGCAGCAGGGTCCCCGATGGTGCGGCACCGCAACGGCCCCACCCGCCTCGAACGCGAACACGCCCGCCGCGCTGGCGCCCGCGCGGCCAGCGTCGCCCTCCTCAACGACCGCGAACACCCGGAGCCGAACACGCCCCAATCCGAATTCGAGCGCAGCCTCGCGATCGCCATCCTCGACTTCACGCACACCCGCCGCTACGAATCGCGCCGGAGCATGGGGCCGCCCACGCGGTTCCCTGATGTGGCGCCTCATCCCCGACCGCCGGAACCCGCGCACCCCGACGACGAGCCGCCACCGTTCTGAGCGAGCTACGTGGCTAGCCGCGTCACGGCCTCTTCCGCCGTGACGCGCCCGGCGGTCGCCAGGTCCAGATTCGCCAGCGATGCGGCGTGCACCGCGGGATCGGCCGCTGCGACACAATCCTCGACGACATGGACGATCAGTCCCAGGTCGGTGCCGTGGCGCGCGGTCTGCTCGACGGTGAGGTTGGTGGCGACGCCCGTCAGGTAGATCGTGTCGATCCCGTGTTCCGCCAGCCATTCCGTGGCGGGGCCCGCAAGTCCGGAGAGGCGCTGGTTGTCGTAAACGGCGGTCGGCTGATCCGCCATCGCGGGGATGATCCGCGCGCCGTCGCCGTCCGGGCGGAAGGCCTCCTGCGCCTCGCCGACCGCCTGCATGAACGCCGTGTTCCGCACCAGGTCACCCTCGCCTTCGGGCACGGTGAATCGGGTGAAGATCACCGGCACGCCGGCCGCGAGCGCCGCGTCATGGAAGGCGGCCGCCCGGTCCACGACGCCGGACTCCTCGACCGGCGCGGCCAGCATCGGGCCGAAGAAGCCCTCCGGCTCGATGACGTTCACCTGCCAGTGCAGGGCGAGAACAGCAGCTGTCATGCCATGATCATGCCGCGGTCACTCCTCGAGTGCCGGGCCGATCCCGATCGTGACGACGGTGAACGCCCGCCCGGCCGTCAGCCCTCGCGAATCGTCATGGAACGCAGGCGCTCACCCGCGACGACGAAGGTGAACTCACTGAGCCCGTTCGCGTGGTTGCTGCGCCAGTCGCCGACCACCGTGACGGTGTCGCCGTCGACGGTGACCTTCTCCGGCGTCAGCACGCCCTTCGCGCCGATGAACTCGTTCGCGCTCCACGCCTGCATCGCGGCGCGGTCGCCGAAGACGCGGCCCCAGTCGTCGATGTAGCCATCGGGAGTGAATGCGTCGAGGACGGCGGCTTCGTCGCCGGCGTTCACGGAGTCGATGAACTCCTTGACCGGGCTGGGGATGTCGATGTTCGTCATGCGCATCTCCTCGTCGTTGCGTTCGCGGAGCTGTAGCCCCGCAGTCGCCATGGTAGGGGCGCGACCGCGGCCGTGCCGCTCACCTTCCGGGGTGATCGACAACCTCCGATGGCGAATCACGCGAGCGCGGCGTACGCGGCCGCGGCGGTGGGCACCTCCGGGACGCCGGAGGGCCGAGCGGGTCGATCGACCACCAGCACCTCGACGCCGAGTTCTCGTGCCGCCGCGAGCTTCGCGGAGACCAGATCCCCGCCGCTGTTCTTGGTCACGAGCACGTCGACGCTGTTCTCGCGCAACAGCGCCCGCTCGGAGTCGAGGGTGTACGGGCCGCGATCGCGGCGCAGCTCGTGCCGGCGCGGCAGCGGACCCGACGGTGCGTCCACGACGCGGATCAGGAACCACCAGTCGTCGAGGGCGGCGAACTCGTGCGCGTCCTGCCGGCCGGTGGTGAGCATCGCCCGGCCTCCGTCCCGCTCCCCGAGCAGCGCCGCAGCGTCGCGCACCGTCGGGACGCGGGTCCAACGGTCTCCCGCCCCCGGCGACCAGGCCGGGCGGACGACCGCGAGCAGCGGCACGCGCGCCGCGTCCGCGGCCAGTGCGGCGTTGCGGGAGATGGTCGCCGCGAACGGGTGCGTCGCGTCCACCAGCACGTCGACGCCGTCGGCCGCCAGGAACGCCGCGAGGCCCGACGGTCCGCCGAACCCGCCGATCCGCTTCTCCCCCACCGGCAGGCGGGGATCCGCCACCCGGCCGGCGAGCGAGCTCAGGACCGCGAACCGCGGGTCCGCGTGCAATAACCGAGCCAGTTCCCGTGCCTCGGCGGTGCCGCCGAGGATGAGCACCCGACGCATCAGTGGCTCGCACCCGGGGCGCGCAGCCGACGCGCCGAGTACAGGTAGCTCTCCTCGAAGGCGCCCGCGTCGAGCACCTTCCCGACGAAGATCACCGCGGTCCGCGTGATCCCCTCCGTCTCGAGGCGCTGCGGCAGGTCCGCGAGGCGGCACCGCACGATCCGCTCGTCCTCCCGGCTCGCGAAAGCCACGACCGCCACGGGGCAGTCGGCGCCGTAATGGGGCACCAGGTCGTCGGTCAGCGCCTGCGCGCGGTGCGCGGCGAGGTGGAGCGCGAGCGTCACGCCCGTGCGGGCCAGTGACGCGAGGTCCTCCCCCGCGGGCATGTCAGTCGAGAGGGTGGAGACGCGGGTGATCAGCAGGGACTGGCCGACGCCCGGGACGGTCAGCTCCCGGCCGAGTGCGGCGGAGGCGGCCGCGAAGGCGGGGACCCCCGGGACGATCTCGTACGGAACGCCGGCCGCGTCGAGGCGGCGCGCCTGCTCGGTGAACGCGGAGTAGAGCGAGATGTCGCCAGAGTGCAGGCGCGCGACGTCGAGCCCGTCGGCGTGCGCCGCGACCAGTGCGTCGATGATCTCGGGCAGCGGCATCCGCGCCGTATCGACGAGCGTCGCGCCGGGCGGACACCGCTCCAGCATCTGCCGCGGCACCAGCGAACCCGCGTACAGGCACACCGTGCAGCGGGCGAGGACCTCCGCGCCGCGCAGCGTCAGCAGGTCGGGGGCGCCGGGACCGGCGCCGATGAAGTAGACGGTCACGTCTGTCCCTTCCGGTGCACCCACTGCACGATCGGCCGCCGCGGTTGCCATGCAGTTCCGCCGCCCAGCGGCGCCAGATCGGCGACGGAGTAGCTGCGGAGCTCCCCTCCGTACCGGGCTCGCAGTGCCGCAGCCAGGTTCTGCCCTTCGACCGTGACCGCGTTCGCGACGAGCCGGCCGCCCGCGGGGAGCACGCCGACGCAGGCCGCCGCGAGGGTCTCGGTGAGACCGCCGCCGACGAAGATCGCGTCGGGCACGGGGAGGTCGGCCGTGAGGTCGGCGGTGTCACCGACGACCACCTCGACGTGCACGCCGGCGCGGGCGGCATTGCGCTCCACCCGCTCGGCCCGGTCGGCGCGGCGTTCCACGGCGAGCACGGAGCCCCCGCCCTGCAGCGCCCAGGTGATCCCGACCGACCCCGAGCCGGCGCCGAAGTCCCAGATCCAACCCGGCGTCGGCCGCAGCGCGGCCACCGTCAGGGCCCGCACGTCGGCCTTGGTGATCTGACCGTCGTGGTCGAAAACGAACTCCCCGGCGGGCTCGGCGGGATCGAGGGCGACCACGTTCAGGTCGTCGATCCGCAGGTTCCTCCGGAACGGGCGCACCTTCTCGCGGGCGCCGCCCAGCTGCTCCAGAACGGTGATCGCCGGGCTCAGTCCCGCATCGCGCAGCAGGTCGGCCAGCTGAGCGGGGGTGGCGCCGGACTCGCTGAGCACGATGGTGCGCCGGCCCGCACGCACCGCCCGCACGACCGGGGACGGGTCCCGGGCCACCGCGGAGACGACCGTGACCTCCTCCGCCGGCCAGCGCAGGCGGGCGCAGGCCAGCGCGAACGACGACAGGTGCGGGATCACGCGCAGGTCCAGGTCGGGCCGGCGCCGGGCGATCGTCGCGCCGACGCCGTAGAACATCGGGTCTCCGCTCGCGAGCACGTGCGCGCCGTCGGACAGCGCGTCGATCGCGGGCAGCAGCGGCGAGGGCCACGGACGCGCGACCTCCCGCGCCGGCCCCGGCGGGAGGTACTCCAGGTGCCGGGGCGCGCCGTGGATGACGGGCGCGTCGAGCAGGGCGCGGCGCGCGACATCGGTGAGGCCCGGCCAGCCGTCGGCTCCGATGCCGACCACCGTCACCGTCATCGCGGCATCCGCCGCCAGATCGCCTGCGGGACGAAGCGCAGCCCGGCGTACAGCGGACGCAGGACCGGCGGTATCCACACGACACGGCGGCCGCGGCGCAGCGCGTGCACCGTCGCCTCGGCGACCTGGGGTGCCGTGCGGCTGAAGGGCGCGGGCTTCACCCCGGACGCCATGAGCTCGCGCGTCATCGCCCCGACGATGAAGCCGGGCCGGGCGAGCAGCACGTGGATCCCGCTGCCGTGCAGCGAGTCCGTGAATCCCTGGACGAAGCCGTCGAGGCCCGCCTTCGTGCTCCCGTAGACGAAGTTGGCCTTGCGCACCCGGACCCCTGCGACGGACGAGAACGCGATGATGGCCCCGCGACCGCCGGCCCGCGGTTCCTGGGCGCGCAGCAGGTTCGCCAGCCCAAGCAGGATCGACACCTGCGCCACGTAGTCGGTCTGCGCGATCCGCACCGCGTGCGACGGATCGGCCTCCGCCCGCGCCTGATCCCCCAGGATCCCGAAGGCGACGATCGCGACACCGATCCGGCCGAACCGGTCGGCGATCTCGCCGAGGAGGGCGGCGTGCAGCTCGGTGCGGTCGGCGTCGAATTCGATGGGGAAGACGCCGGTGGCGCCCACCCCGCGCAGCGTCGCGATCTGCTCGTCCAGATGCTCGGAGCGCCGGGCCGCGAGGATCACGTCGCGGCCCGGCGCGATCCGCCGCGCCACCTCCAGTCCGACCTCGCTTCGGCCGCCCAGGAGAAGCACCGCCCCGTCGGGAATCCTGTCCGCAGTCACCGGACCAGACTAGACGCGCGGCGCGCGGCTACCGTGGCGGTATGCCCGACGCCAACCGCCCCGTCCTCAATCCCGACGCCCTCGCCTTCGTGACCGACCGTCACCTCGCGACGCTGAGCACCGTGCGCCGCGACGGGACGCCGCACACCGTCGCGATCGCCTTCACCTACGACCCCGAGACGGGCCTCGCCCGCGTCATCACCTCCGGCGACAGTCAGAAGGCCCGCAACGCCGGCCGCGCCGGGTACGCCGCGGTGACGCAGGTCGACGGTGCGCGGTGGCTCACCCTGGAGGGGCCGGCGCGGGTCCTGACCGACCCGGAGTCGGTCCGCGACGCCGAGGCCCGGTACGCGGTGCGCTACAAGCCGCCGCGGGAGAACCCGAAGCGCGTGGTGATCGAGATCGACGTGACCAGGGTGCTGGGATCGAGCACCCTCCGCGCGCAGTGAGCCGAGCCCGCTACCGGGCGGGAATGTTCCCGTCCATGTCCTCCAGCGTCTTGCCCTTGGTCTCCGGCACGAACCGGTAGACGAAGAAGAGCGATAGGAGCGCGAAGGTCGCATAGAGGCCGTACGCCAGCGTGAGGTTGCCCTCCATCTTCGGGAAGGTCACGGTGATGGCCCAGTTGGCCGCCCACTGCGCGGCCGCGGCCAGGGAGAGCGCCGCGGCGCGGATCCGGTTGGGGAACATCTCGCCCAGCAGCACCCACACGACGGGGCCCCAGCTGACGCCGAAGAAGATCACGAACAGGTTCGCGGCGACGAGCGCGAGAACGCCGACGGCGCCGGTCAGCGTCGGCTTACCGTCCACGATCTCGGCGGTGCTGAAGCAGAGCGCCATGGTGGCGAGGGAGACCGTCATGCCGATCGAGCCGGTGAGCAGCAGCGGGCGGCGGCCGATCCGGTCGACGAGCAGGATCGCGACGATGGTCACGATGACGTTGACGATCGAGGTGAAGACGCTGATCAGGTTCGACTGCGACTCCTCGAAACCGACGGCCTGCCACAGCATGTTCGAGTAGTAGAAGATCACGTTGATGCCCACGGCCTGCTGGAAGATCGACAGCAGCAGGCCCACCCAGACGATCGGGTAGACGCCCCCGCCGGGCTTGATCAGGTCGCGCCAGGAGTGCTTCTCCTCGCCCGCGAGGCTCTGCTCGATCCGCGTGACGGTGATGTCCAAGTTCCTCTCGCCCAACAGCATCGAGAGGACCTTGCGGGCCTCGGGAATGCGGTGCCGGGAGACGAGGTAGCGCGGGGACTCGGGGATCGTGGTCGACGCCACGCCGTAGATGATCGCCGGGATCGCCATGACGAGGAACATCCAGCGCCAGGCCTCCATCCCCAACCACAGCTCGTTCGAGGCGCCGCCGGCGAGCGCCGCGAGCATCCAGTCGACCAGCAGTGAGAGGAAGATGCCGAGCACGATCGCCATCTGCTGCAGCGATCCGAGCCGGCCGCGGATCCGGGCCGGCGACACCTCCGCTATGTAGGCCGGCGCGATCACCGACGCCACGCCGACGCCGATGCCGCCGACGACCCGGAACAGGATCAGGGTCGCGGTATTGGTGGCGAACGCGCAGCCCAGGGCGCTGACAAAGAACAGAACGGCCGCGATCTGCATGACGCGCAGGCGCCCGATCCGGTCGGCGATGCGGCCCGCCGTCATGGCGCCGGCCGCCGCGCCGAGGAGCGCCGACGCGACCGCGAAGCCCAGGGCGTAGCCGTGGATCCCGAACCGCTCCTCGATCGCCTTGGTGGCGCCGTTGATCACGGCGCTGTCGTAGCCGAACAGCAGGCCACCCATCGCCGCGACGACCGCGATCTGGACGACGCGCCGACTATCGCCGTCGCCCTCGTCGAAGATCGATGGACCGTCGGCCGTACCGCCGCCGTGCGTCATGCTGCCTCCAGTGTCGCGCCTACAGGATCGTCAAGCTATGCGGCCTGGTGTTCACGGGCTCGCAGCCGTCCTCGGTGACGATGACGATATCCTCGATCCGCGCTCCCCATAGGCCACTGAAGTAGATTCCCGGCTCGATCGAGAAGGCCATGCCCGTTTCGACCGGAATATCGTTGCCCGCAACGATGTAGGGCTCCTCGTGGACGGAGAGCCCGATGCCGTGCCCGGTGCGGTGCAGGAAGAACTCCCCCAGACCGGCGCCGGTGAGCAGATCGCGGCCGGCCGCGTCGATCGCCTCGGCGGGCACGCCGGGCCGCACGGCCTCGACCGAGGCGCGTTGAGCCTGCTCGAGCAGGGCGTACTGCTCCAGGATCTCCGCCGACGGCTCGCCCATCGCGTAGGTCCGGGTGCAATCCGAGTTGTAGCCCGAGGGCAGGGGGCCGCCGATGTCGACGACCACGACGTCTCCCGCCTCGATCACGCGGTCCGAGACCTCGTGGTGGGGATCCGCGCCGTGCGGGCCCGAGCCGACGATGATGAACGCGGCCTCGGTGTGGCCCTCCTCGACGATGGCGGCGGCGATGTCGGCGGCCACCTCGCGCTCCGTCCGGCCGACCTGGAGGAAATCGCCGACGCGGGCGTGCACGCGGTCGATGGCGGCCCCCGCGGCGCGGAGCTCGTCGAGCTCCGCGGGGTCCTTGATCATCCGCAGCCGGCGCAGCACGGCAGTCGCCAGGCCGACGGTCAGGCCCCGGTCCAGCAGCGGTACCAGGTGCAGCGCGGGCACGGCGTCGGCGACCGCGACCGTCGTGGCGCCGCCCAGCAGGTCGAGGACGAGGGCGTACGGGTCGTCACCGTCGACCCAGTCGTGGACCGCGAGCTCCACGCCCGCCGTGCCCAGGCCCGGAACCGGCGAGTCCTTGAGGATGGCGAGCTCGAGCCTAGGCACCACGAGACCGAAGCCGGCGTCGGTGATCACGAGGGCGGTCAGCCGCTCGAAGGACTCGCTGACAATGCCGGTCAGGTAGGCGAGATCCGGCCCCGGGGTGATGACGAGCGGGGTTCCCGCCGTGGTCGCGAGCTGCTGGGCCCGGGTGAGACGGGTCGCGTACACCGAGGCGGGAAAGGACTGGGGGTTACTCATGATCCGATTGTGACACGATGATTCCCGTGACGAACGACGCGCGCCCCGTGATGCTGCTCGACTCCGCCGGGCTCTGGTTCCGCGCCTACTACGCGATCCCCGACAAAGTGCAGGCGGCCGACGGCCGCTCCGTCAATGCGCTGCGCGGCTTCCTCGACATGACCTCGCAGCTGATCACGACCCATCGTCCCGGGCGGCTCGTGGCGTGCCTCGACCTGGACTGGCGTCCCGCCTTCCGGGTGGACCTCCTGCCCACCTACAAGACCCACCGCGTGGCGGAGGACGGCGACGGCAGCGCCGAGGAGGTCCCCGACACGCTCTCTCCCCAGGTCGACATGATCCTCGAGGTGCTCGAGGCGGTCGGCATCGCGACCGGCGGCGCCGTCGGGCTGGAGGCGGACGACGTGCTCGGCACGCTGGCCGCGCGGGAGCAGGTCGATCCGGTGATCGTGGTGTCCGGGGACCGCGACCTCCTGCAGGTCGCCGACGACACCGCGCCCGGCGTGCGCTGCCTGTACATCGGCCGCGGCATCGCGAAGGCGGAGATGTTCGGGCCGGCCGAGGTGGCGGAGAAGTACGGCCTGCCGCGGGATCGGGCCGGCGAGGCCTACGCCGAGCTCGCTCTGCTGCGCGGCGACCCGTCGGACGGGCTGCCCGGCGTGCCGGGCATCGGCGAGAAGACCGCGTCGAAGCTGCTCCTCGAGTACGGCTCGCTCGCGGCGATCCGCGAGGCAGCGGCCCGGACCCCGTCGCCGCTGGCCGCACGCGCCGCCTCGTCGATCGCGGCGTCGGCCGACTACCTCGACGCGGCGTGGGACGTCGTCTGGGTCCGCCGCGACGCGGACGTCGCGCTCTCCGGGCCGGACGCCCTGCCACGGGAGGCACGCGATCCGCAGCGCCTGGCCGAACTGGCCGAGGAGCTGCGGATCGGTGCGCAGGTCGAGCGCCTGCTGGCCGCCCTCGCGGGCTGACCCAGCGGATCAGGAGGGCGCGCCCACCTGGTACTTGCCGTCGTCATCGAGCACCGTGACCTGGACCGTCTTCGCTTTGCCGCCGATGGTGGCGCTGCAGGTGAAAGTCTCGCCGGACTTGACCTTGACACCGTCGGTCTTGCAGGAGACGTCCTTGGTGTCGGTCTCGTTGTAGCTCTCGGTGAGCACCTTGGTGACGCCCTGGTTGACCTGGGCGTTGTCGAATTTCTTGCTGAAGAAGGCGCCGGTCAGCCAGCCCACCAGCACGACGACGGCGACGATCACGATGATCGCCGCGGCGGCGAGGCCGACGATGAGGCCGGTCTTCGACTTCTTGGGGCCGCCGAACTGCGGCTGGCCGTACTGCTGCCCGAACTGCTGACCAGCGAACTGCGGGTGACCCGGCTGCTGGCCGAACTGGTCCTGCCCGAACTGCGGGGGCTGCTGCGGCTGCTGGTAGCCGCCGTACTGCTGTCCCTGCGGCTGCGGCTGCTGCCCCCACTGCCCCTGGTACTGCGGCGAGATCTGGGTCTGATCACCCGCCGGTGCACCGAAACCCTGCTGGCCGTACTGCGGTGCGATCTGGGTCTGATCCTGCGGAGGCTGCTGTCCCGGCTGCTGCCAGCCCTGCTGCCCCCACTGGTTCGGATCCTGCGGGTTGCTCATCGGTTCATCCCTCCCCTAGTCGCCGGTCGAAGGCCCGCGACGTACCCATCTTCGGTCAAGATACCCGATCATCAACCGGACTCCGCGACGACGCCACGCCGGACGGCGGCGATCGCCGACGTGGCGACGGTCGCGAGGCCAGGGCGTGTGTCGAAGGAGGTCTGCCTGATCTGATCGAGCAGGTCGATCACCTGCCGGCACCACCGGACGAAGTCGCCCGCGGGCAGCGGACGGCCCCGCTCGCCCGCTGCGAGGAGCACCGCGGCGAGGGTGCCCCCCGCGGCCCACTGGTGCATCGGGGCGACGAAGCCGATGTCGGGCTCGCGGCTCGGCTCCAGCCGGTGCGCGGCCTCCGCGGCGACGATGTCGGTCCACCGGTCCGCGACGTCGCGCAGTGCGGAGCGGACCGCGCCGGGGACCTTCTCGCCGGTCAGGAGCATGCCGCCGCGTTCGCCGCGGGACTCGAAGACCAGCGCGCTGACGACCGCCGCGAGACCCGCGGGGTCGAGGCCGTCGAAGACGCCGTCCTCGATGCACTCGCACACCAGCAGGTCGGACTCGCTGTAGACCCGGGCCAGCCGGTGTCCCGACTCCGTGAGTGCGGGCTCCCCATCCACCGTCTCGATGTACCCGCGGTCGCCGAGCAGCGCGACGATCCGCTCGAACGTGACCGCCAGCGACGACGTCGTGGCGCGGACCGTGGCCGCCGACGCGGTGATCTCCCGTTCCAGGCGGGCGTAGCGCTCGGCGAGCCGGTCCAGTTCCGGTGCGCGCTGCCCGGTGTGTGCGGGGTGCGCCCGCATGCGGGCGCGCAGGTCGGCGAGCTGGGTGTCGGTCGCGGCGGGCCGCGACGCCTTCGTCTGCTGCCGCGGCGCGGAGATGTTGCTGTTGCGCAGCGTGGACGCGAGGTCGCGCTTGCCGCGACCGGAGCGGTAGTCGGCGTTCTTCGGCACCCGGAGCGTGCCGAGGACCTCCACGTCGCCCACGAAGTCGCCGGCACCGACGCGGCCCGACCAACTGCTCTCGGTGACCACCACGGGCTTCGGGTCCCGGCGGTCGCCCGAGGGCTCCACGACCAGGGCCAGGCCGCGGCGGCGGCCGCCGGTCACGGCGATGACGTCGCCACGGCGCAGCTCGGCCAGCGCGGTGGCCGTCCCGTCGCGGCGGTCCGCGAGGTGCTCGCGGCGCAGCGAGCGCTCGCGGGTGCGGACGGCCTCGCGCAGCCGCACGTACTCGAGGTAGTCGGCGCCGCCCGCCGCCTCCGTGATCTGGGCGCCGAGCGTCGCGAGTTCCTTCTCGCCGCGGTCGACCCGCTTCGCCAGTCCGACGACGGAGCGGTCCGCCTGGAACTGCGCGAAGCTCGCCTCGAGCAGGCGCTCGGCGCCGTCGCGGCCCAGGCGGTCGAGCAGGTTGATCGACATGTTGTACCCGGGCAGGAAGGAGCTGACCAGGGGGAAGGTGCGGGCGCCGGCGAGGCCGGCCACCTCCTGCGGGCGCACCCCGGTCTGCCACAGCACCACGGCGTGGCCCTCGATGTCGATGCCGCGGCGGCCCGCCCGCCCGGTGAGCTGGGTGTACTCGCCCGGCGTCAGCTCGACGTGCGACTCCCCGTTGTACTTGACGAGGCGCTCCAGTACGACGGTGCGCGCGGGCATGTTGATGCCCAGCGCGAGGGTCTCCGTCGCGAAGACGGCCCGCACCAGCCCCCTGACGAACAACTCTTCGACGGCGTGCCGGAAGGCGGGCAACATCCCGGCGTGGTGCGCCGCGAAGCCGCGGAGCAGCGCCGCGCGCCACTCCTCGTAGCCGAGCAGGTCGAGGTCGGCGGGCGAGAACTCCGCGACGTGCTTGTCGACGATGCGGCCGATCTCGTCGGCCTGCGCCTGGTCGGTGAGCACCACGGGCGACCGCAGGCACTGGGTGAGCGCCTGCTCGCAGCCGGACCGCGAGAAGACGAACGTGATCGCCGGCAGCAGGCCCTCGGCGTCGAGCAGCGCGATGACGTCGGGCCTCGGTATCGGTCGGCGCGTCATCTGCGGGCGGCCCCGGCCCCCGGCCCGTCGACCCGTGCGGCTGTTGATCCCCGGCTCGAAGCTGCGGTCCAGCGTTTCGCGCTGCTTGACGTAGCGCACCAGGTCGGCGTCGAGGACGAGGTTGCGCTGCCCGGACTCCTGCGCGGTGCGCAGCGCCGCGGTGTCGAAGAGGTCGAAGAGCCGGCGGCCCACCAGCATGTGCTGCCAGAGCGGCACGGGACGGTGCTCGTCGACGATCACCTCGGTGCTGCCGCGGACCTCGGTGATCCAGGCGCCGAACTCCTCGGCGTTGGAGACCGTCGCGGACAGGCTGACCAGCCGCACGTCCTGCGGGAGATGCAGGATCACCTCCTCCCACACTGCGCCGCGGAACCGGTCCGCGAGGTAGTGCACCTCGTCCATCACCACGTGACTGAGCCCGTCGAGGGTGGCCGAGTTCGCGTAGAGCATGTTCCGCAGCACCTCGGTGGTCATCACGACCACGGGCGCCGACGAATTGATCGCGGTGTCGCCGGTGAGCAGGCCGACGTTCTGCGCGCCGTAGCGCGCCGTCAGCTCCGCGTGCTTCTGGTTCGAGAGCGCCTTGATCGGGGTCGTGTAGAAGCACTTCGTGCCGCCCGCGAGCGCGAGGTGCACGGCGAACTCGCCGACCACGGTCTTTCCCGCACCCGTCGGGGCGCACACCAGCACGCCGCGCCCCTGCTCGAGAGCACGGCAGCCCTGGATCTGGAACGGGTCGAGGGTGAAGGCGAGCGCGGCGGTGAAGCTGTCGAACTCAGAGGACGTCATCGAACCCCGAACGCGGGATCGACGCGCGGGTCACCTTCTCCGGCTCGCCCAGGGGGGCGGGGGCGGCGAGGGCGGTGCTCGACGGGCCCGCGGACGCGCCGACCGGCTGCGGGGCCGACGGTGCTGGCGACGCCACCTCGTCGTCGAGGTCGCCCTCCCAGGCGTCCGCAACGGCGGCGCGGCGCGCCTTACGCCTGTCGTTCCACCGCGCGAACTGGATGGAGAGCTCGAGGAGGACCGCGAGCGCCGCGCCCAGGGCCAGCATCGTGAACGGATCGCCCGTCGGCGTCAGGAAGGCGGCGAAGATGAACATCGACAGCAGCAGGCCCCGCCGCCACTGCCTGAGCTTCTCGTACTTGAGGACGCCAACCAGATTGAGCGCGATGATGAACAGCGGCAGCTCGAAGCTGATGCCGAAGATCGCCATGACGTTCAGCACGAAACTGAAGTAGTCCCGACCCTGCAGGGCCGTCACCTGGGTCTCGTTGCCGACCGTGAGGAAGAAGCTGAAGGCACTGGTGATCATCAGGTAGCCGAGCACCGCGCCGCTGACGAAGAGCGTTCCGCCGAGGGCCACGAAGGCCGCCGTGTAACGCTTCTCACTGCGGTGCAGGGCGGGCACGATGAACGCCCAGATCTGGTACAGCCATACCGGGCACGCGAGGAGCACGCCCGTGGCGACGGCCACCTTGAGCCGGAGGTTGAACTGATCGAAGACGCCGGTCGCGAGGAGGCGGCACTCACCATCGCGGGTGATCTCGGCCCGCGACGTCGCGGGGAGGTCGCAGTACGGCCCGGTCAGCAGGTGGCCGGTCGAGGGCAGTCCGAAGGGGCCGTGGCTGTACCACCAGAAGCCGATGACCGAGGTGACGACGATCGCGAGGATCGACCACAGCAGCCGGGTCCGGAGCTCGTAGAGGTGCTCCACGATCGACATCGTGCCGTCGGGATTGACGACGGCACGACGACGACGCGGATCGAACGGGATCTTCAAAAGGTCAGGCGGCTACGCCGACTTGCGGTCGGACTCGGACGGCTGGACCGTCTGCACGTCGATCGGCTTGTCGGTGACCTGGGCCTGAGGCTGCTCAGCGGCGGCCTTCTTCTCGCCCTCGGTCTTCATCTCTTCCATCTCGCTCTTGAAGATGCGCATGGACCGACCGAGGCCGCGCGCGGCGTCAGGCAGCTTCTTGCCGCCGAACAGGATCAGCAGGACCACCGCAGCGATGATCCAGAACCAGGGGGTATGCCAGCCCATGATGATGCCTCACTAACTTCGCGAATATCTCTGCTGAGACTACCGGATCACGCCGACCGCGAACGCCCGCCGGAGTATCGGCGGACATGTCCACTTCATGAATAGTTGGCAAGCCCGGCGGCAGCGCGCTCGGCGACGGCGTCGGCCAGCGACTGCGGGCCGCGGACCGTGAGCTCCCCGCCGAAGCTGAGCACGAACCGCACCATCCACGCCTCGGTCGCGTACTGCATCGTCGCGATCACCGGGCCGCCCGCCTCGTCCGAGAGCACCGAGAACGGGTGGTACTCGAGCGCCCACGCGGCGCCCGGTCCGACCGCGAGCGTCGCGGTGGTCAGCTCGTCGGCGGCGGCACCGTCGAACAGGCCCGACGCCGGCTCGACGTGCTGGGGTACCGACGCGGCCTCGTCGAGGACGACCACCTCGTCGATCCGGTCGAGCCGGAACATTCGCAGCCCTTCGCTGGCGCGGCACCAGGCCTGCAGGTAGCTGTGCCCGTCGAAGGTGTCGAGGGCGATGGGGTCCACGTCGCGCTCCGTGGCGGCGTCGCGGGTGGCGGAGTAGTAGCGCAGGTGCAGGGCGCGGCCGTCGCGCAGGGCGCCGCGCACGGTGCCGGCGATCGCGGCCACGGGCCCGGCGTCCTGCGCGCCGTCGATCGACGCGACGGTGTCGCGTCCGGCCCCGGCGACGGCGGCCTCGAGCTTCGCGATGGCCCGCAGCACCGCCGCCGGGTCCGCGACGCCGGGCGAATCGGCCAGCGCCCGCAGGGCGAGCAGCAGCGACGCCGCTTCGGGGCCGGTCAGCTTGAGCGGCCGGTCCAGGTTCGCGCTGAACTCGATGTCGACCCCGGCCTCGTCGTAGTCGATCTCGATGAGGTCGCCCGGGAACATGCCCGGCAGCCCGCACATCGTGAGGCCCGTAATGTCCTTGCGCAGCTGGGCGACGGTCACGCCCAGGTCGGCCGCGGCCCTCTCGAGATCGGCCTCCGGGTGCGAGCGGAAGTACGGGATCACGTTGAGCCAGCGCGCGAGGCGCTGCATCTGCCGGCTCGGCTGCTTCGACTGCGTGCTCATCGCTCCCCTGCCAGTGCCGTGAGGCGGTCGACGACGGCGTCGCGCAATTGCTGGGGCTCGTAGACCACCGCGTCGGGTCCGAGGCCGCTGACCTCGCGGGCCACCGCGTCCACCGAGCGCATCTCCACCGTCAGCTCCGTGCCGGGCCGGCCGCGGAAGTCACTGTCGGCCTGCGCGGAGGCGAGCCGACGCAGCCCGTCGCCCCGGCCCTGCGCGACCCAGAGCCGGGCGGTGCCGATCGGATCACGTTCGGCGACCGTGGCCACGACGTGCGCGTGCAGGTCGAAACCGTCCGGAGGCCGGACGGTGGCGGGGTCGCTGGTGACCGCGCCGCCGCGGACGCGGCTGAGCTTGAAGGTGCGTACGGCGTCGCGAGTGACGTCGTGGCCGACGGCGTACGCGCTCCCGCGGAAGGTGACCACGCCCCACGGGTGAAGCGTTCGGTCGACGTAGGGCTGTGCCGGGTTCGCCCTGTGCTCGAACGTGACCTGCCGGCGGCGGTCCACGCCCTCGAGCATGGCGAGCAGCGCGCCCTCGGCCCCGCGGTCGGGGGCGATCCCCGGGGTCACGCCCGCTCCGGGGCCGTCGACGTCCATGCCGCCCGCGCGCAGCTTCTGGACCGCTGACTGGGCGGCGGCGGACAGCTCGGGCGACTGCCACAGCGCCGAGGCGACGGCGACGGCGGTGGCCTCCTCGGGATCGAGGTCGATGTCACCGAGGGCGTACTCGTCGAGCGCGATGCGGTAGCCCACGGCCGAGTTGATCCGGGAGACCGGGGCCACCTCGATGGGTACCCCGAGCTCGCGCAGGTCGGCCTTGTCGCGCTCGAACATGCGCTCGAAGGCCTCGTCGTCGGAGTTCGGGTCGTACCCGAAGACGTTCGCCCGGATGTAGTCCCGGTCGAGCGGACGTTGCGTGTACAGGAGGCAGATCACCAGATTGGTGAGACGCTCGATCCGCGAAGTTGCCACGTGTCGATCTTACGTTCTACGCCGGCGCGCGGCCCGGATCGACGCGATGTCGCGTCACATCGACGCGATGAGTCGCTCGACGCGCTCGTCGACGTTGCGGAACGGGTCCTTGCACAGCACGGTGCGCTGGGCCTGGTCGTTGAGCTTGAGGTGCACCCAATCGACGGTGAAGTCGCGCCCAGCGGCCTGGGCTGCGGTGATGAAGTCGCCGCGGAGCTTCGCGCGGGTGGTCTCGGGAGGGTTCTTCACCGCGGCCTCGACGGCCTCGTCGGTGGTCACCCGCGCGGCCATCCCGCGCCGCTGCAGCAGGTCGAAGACGCCGCGGCCGCGCTTGATGTCGTGGTACGCGAGGTCGAGCTGCGCGATCTTCGGATCCGACAGGTCCATCGAGTACTTGTCCAGGTAGCGCTGGAAGAGCTTGCGCTTGATGACCCAGTCGATCTCGGTGTCGACCCCGGAGAAGTCCTGCGTCTCGACGGCGTCCAGGGTGCGGCCCCACAGGTCGACGACCCGACTCAGCTGCTCGTCGGGCTCGCGCGTCGCGAGGTAGTCGACGGCCTTGGCGTAGTACTCGCGCTGGATGTCCAGGGCGCCCGCCTGCCGGCCACCGGCGAGCCGGACCTCGTGCCGGCCGGTCGTGTCGTGGCTGACCTCGCGGATGGCGCGGATCGGGTTGTCCAGCGAGAAGTCCCGGAACTGGACCCCGGCCTCGATCATCTCGAGCACCAGGTGGGCGGTGCCCACCTTGAGCATGGTGGTGGTCTCGGACATGTTCGAGTCGCCGACGATCACGTGCAGGCGCCGGTACTTTTCGGCGTCGGCGTGCGGCTCGTCGCGGGTGTTGATGATGGGCCGGCTGCGGGTGGTGGCGCTCGAGACCCCCTCCCAGATGTGCTCGGCGCGCTGACTCAGGCAGTACGTGGCGTTCTTGGGCGTGAGCAGCACCTTCCCGGCGCCGCAGATCAGCTGCCGGGTCACGAGGAAGGGCAGGAGCACGTCGGCGATGCGCGAGAACTCCCCCACGCGGCCGACGAGGTAGTTCTCGTGGCAGCCGTAGGAGTTGCCCGCCGAATCGGTGTTGTTCTTGAACAGGTAGATGTCGCCGCCGATGCCCTCGTCCTGCAGGCGCTGCTCGGCGTCGAGCAGTAGGTCCTCGAGCACGCGCTCGCCGGCCTTGTCGTGCGTGACCAGCTGGAGCACCGAATCGCACTCCGCGGTCGCGTACTCGGGGTGACTGCCCACGTCGAGGTACAGGCGCGAGCCGTTCTGCAGGAAGACGTTCGAGCTGCGGCCCCAGGAGACCACGCGCCGGAACAGGTATCGCGCGATCTCGTCGGGGCTCAGTCGACGATGCCCGTGAAAGGTACACGTGACACCGAACTCGGTCTCGATTCCCATGATTCGGCGCTGCACCTGACGAACACTACTCCGCGACCGTCAGTCGTCCCCGCCCGGTTCCGGGTGCCGGCGGAAGTTGATCACCGCGGCGATCAACCCGCCCCACACCACCACGATCGAGATGATCAGCATCACGATGGCGCCGCTACTCATGCGGACACCTCCTTCGTCTCGGAATCCTCGTCGGGCCGGTACGCGTCGGCCCCACGATCGGGGAGCAGCGACATACCGACGCCGAACAGCAGCGCCAGTCCTGCCACGCCCCAGCCGGCCGCCAATAGGAAATCGGTGCTGTAGCCGCTGTAGTTCTCCTCGAACTCCCCGATGAGGCTGTCCACGCTCATCCAGATCAGCATGATCGGAGTGACGACGCCCAGCAGCACCTGCCACGTGCGGCCCACCCGGAAACTCGACACGGCGTCGACGTGCCGCTGCAGCAAGGGCAGCCTGCGCAGCACGTACGTCGCCACGACGATCGCGGCGAGCGCCGCGAGCACGATGCCGTAGGCGTTGATGAAGTGGTCCACCGAGTCGAGGATGTAGAGCCCGTTCTCCGTGGGGTAGAAGGCGATCGAAACGACCGCCGTGAGGCCACCGACGGCCAGCACCGCGGGCACGCGCCCGAGGCCCGTCCTGTCCTCGACCGCCGCGACGATCACCTGGACGATACTGATCAGCGAGGTGACGCCGGCGATGAGCAGACTGCCGAAGAAGAGCACGCCGAACAGCGCGGAGCCGCCGCTGATCTCGGAGATGATCTGCGGGAAGGCGATGAAGGCCAGCCCGGTCCCGCCCTGAACCACCTCGCTCACCGGCAACTGCGCCTGCAGCGCCATGAAGCCCAGCGTGGCGAAGACACCGATGCCCGCGAGAATCTCGAACGCGCTGTTGGCGAACCCGGCGACCAGCGCTGAACCGGTGAGGTCGGCCTTGCGCTTGAGGTACGAGGAGTAGGTGACCATGATGCCGAAGCCCACCGACAGCGAGAAGAAGATCTGGCCGTAGGCCGAGCGCCACACCTCCCCGTCGGTGATCGCGGACCAGTCGGGCGAGAACAGCGCGTTGAGCCCGTCGGCGGCGCCGGGCAGGAACAACGCCCGCACGACCAGGATCCCGAACAGGACCACCAGCAGCGGGATGAAGATGCGATTGGCGAGCTCGATGCCGCGCTTGACGCCCAGCGCAAGCACGCCGAGCGTCACGATCCAGATCCCGATCAGCGGCCACAGCACGCCCGGCACGTAGGCGCCGAGCAGCGCCGGCGTGTCCGAGACGTGCAGGAAGTCCTTCTGGAAGAACGACGCCGGGTCGTCACCCCACCGTTTGTCCAGCGAGAACCCGATGTACCGGACCGACCAGGCCAGGATCACCGCGTAGTAGGTGGCGATGAAGAAGCAGATCGCCACCTGCCACCAGCCGACGAAGGCCGCCGGACGCCCCAGCCGGCGCATCGCCCGCGGCGCCGAGGCCCGGTACCGATGCCCCACCGCGTACTCGAAGATCAGCAGCGGGATGCCGGCGGACAGCAACGCGATCAGGTACGGCACCATGAACGCGCCGCCGCCGTTGTCGTACGCCTCCTTCGGGAAGCGCCAGATGTTGCCGAGACCCACCGCGGACCCGATGGCCGCGAACAGGAACCCGGCGCGGGTCCCCCACTGTTCGCGCGGCCGGTCGATCGTCGCCTCCGTCACCCAGAACCTCCCCTTCACGCGGTCCTCCGTCGTCGCTGTCAACCGTATCGGTCATAGCGATATAAACGGTGCGTTTTGGGACGATACCGGGCAGCTCGACGCCTCAGCTCAGCAGCTCCCCGACGCGCTCGTCCGAGAGTCGCTTGAAGGCGCGGCGGGGTCGGGTGTGGTCGAGGATCGCGACCTCGAGTTCACTCGCCCGAAAGGTCTTCGCCTCGGCGGTCGCCGACGACGAGCCGTTCGACGGTGCCGGCGCACCCAGCGCCTTCACCGCCAGCGCGACGGCGGCCGCGAGATCGAGCGCCTCGGCGTAGCCCTCGGTGAGCACCGGCGTGATCGACTCCGTCTGCCCGCCCATGACGACGAACTGCTTCTCGTCGCCCACGGAACCGTCGTAGCCCACGCGATAGAGCCGGGACCCCGGATTCGCGGGGGTGCCCACCTCGGCGACACACAGCTCCACCTCGTAGGGCTTGGCCTGCTCGGTGAAGACGGTGCCGAGCGTCGAGGCGTAGGCGTTGGTCAGCGACCACCCGGTCACGTCGCGCCGCGAATACTGGTAGCCGCGGGTGTCGGCGAACTGGATGCCCGCGCGGCGCAGCGACTCGAACTCGTTGTACTTGCCGACGGCGGCGAAGCCGATCCGGTCGTAGATCTCGCTGATCTTGTACAGCGAGCTCGGGTTATCGGCCACGAAGACCACGCCGTCGGCGTACTTGAGCACGACGACGCTCCGACCGCGCGCGATGCCCTTGCGCGCCAGCTCCGAGCGATCGCGCATGATCTGCTCGGCGGAGGCGTAGTACGGGAACGTCATGCCCGACCTCCCCTCGCCGCGATCACCCGGTCCGTGGCAGCCGCCACGTCCTGCTCCGCGACCTCGACGGCACCGTCAGCGGTGATGACGATCGCCGTCGGGTACAGCTTGCGGAGCACGTCGGGGCCGCCCGTGGCGGTGTCGTCATCGGCGGCGTCGAACAGGGCCTCGGCGGCCACGTCGAGCGCACCGTCGGCGTCGAGGCCGGGCCGGAAGCGCTTCTTGATCGACGACTTCGCCCACGCCGAGCCCGAGCCGATGGAGTGGTAACCCACCTCGTCGTGCCAGTCACCGGTGACGTCGTAGGAGACGATCCGGCCGCGTGCCTCGGCCTCGTCGAAGCCGACCAGCAGGGGAACGGCCGCGAGGCCCTGCAACGCGGCGCCGAAATTGCTCCGCACCATGCCGGCCAGGCGGTTCGCCTTACCTTCGAAGGTCAGCGGCACGCCCTCGATCTTCTCGTAGTGCTCGAGCTCGACGGTGAACAGCTTGACGATCTGCTTGGCGATGCCCGCGGTGCCGGCGATGCCGACCGCGGTGAGCTCGTCCGTCACGAAGGTCTTGACGATATCGCGCTGCGCGATGAGATTGCCCATGGTGGCGCGGCGGTCGCCCGCGAGCAGCACCCCGTCCGCGAAGGCCACGGCGACGATCGTGGTGCCGTGCGGCACGTCCGGCGCACCGTCGGACCCGGAACTCCCGCCGGGCAGCGCCTCCGGCGCCACCGCGGCGAGATGTTCGACGAACGACGATCCGCCGTGCAGCGGCGTCACTGGCCGCCCTTCTGGACGTAGGCGCGCACGAAGTCCTCCGCGTTCTCCTCGAGGACGTCGTCGATCTCGTCGAGCAGATCGTCCGTTTCGTCGGTCAGCTTCTCGATGCGCTCCTGGCCGGCGCCCGACGGGCCGCCCGCAGCATCCTCGTCGTCGCCGCCGCCGCCACGCTTGACCTGCTCCTGCGCCATCTCGCTGCCTCCTTAGCGACCGTATCCGTGCCGTACGGCCCGATGTGCCAACACTACCGGCCTACACTTCTCCCGTGGATCCGTACACGCCGCCCAACTTGCCCGATCCGGTGCTCGTGAGCATCGGCGACATCCATTGCACCCGGACCGATGTGATCACCCCGGCGGGCACCTTTCCCATCGCGGGAGCGCAGTGGACCGTGACGAACCAGAGCGTGACGACCCGGGAGATCCCGACGTGGGCCACCGTGCTGGCGATCGTCGGCGCGTTCGTCGTCTGCCTGTTCTCGCTGCTCTTCCTGCTCGTCAAGGAGGACCGCACGCAGGGTTTCGTCCAGGTCAGCGTCTTCGGCCCCGAAGGCCGCTCGTACACCACCAACATCCCGGTGCACTCGCCCCTCGCGGTGCAGGACGTCTTCCAGCGCGTCGACTTCGCCCGCAACCTCGCGATCGGCATGTAGCCCGACCGGTCAGGCGGGGCGGAGGCGGACCACCGGGATCGGGCGCTTCGTCTTGCGCTGGTACGCGGCGTAGCGGCCGCCGTTGTTCGCGTCGGCGAGGTCCCAGAGGCGCTGGTAGTCGCCGTCGCCGGGCTTGAGTGCCTCGACGGTGGCCGGGAAGCGATCCGTGCCGACCTGCACGTCCACGGTGCCGGCCTTGACCAGGTTGTGGTACCACGCCGGGTTGCGCGGGGCGCCGCCCTTGGAGGCGACCACCACGTAGTCGTCGCCGTCGCGCACGTAGGTGAGGACGGTGGTGCGGGGCTCGCCCGACTTCGCCCCGACGGTGCGAACGATCAGGCTGGGCACGCCGAGGAGCAGCTTGTGGCCGATCCGGCCGCCCGAACGCACGTACAGCGCGCCGTGCGCCTTGAGCACCTCGGGGAACGCCTTCGCGTAGAGCCTTTCCACTTCGCGACCGATGTCCATGGCCCTAGCCTCGCAGAGAATCCACGAGCTCGCGCGCGGTGGCCGCCTCGTCGAGCAGGTCGCCGACGTGCTCCTTCGTGCCCCGCAGAGGCTCGAGCGTCGGGATCCGCACCAGCGACTCGGCCCCGACGTCGAAGATCACCGAGTCCCAGCTGGCGGCGGCGATGTCGGTGCCGAACCGGCGCATGCACTCGCCGCGGAAGTACGCGCGCGTCGACTCGGGCGGGGTGGTGACGGCGTCCATCACCTGCTGCTCGGTCACCAGGCGCTTCATCGAGCCGCGCGCGACGAGCCGGTTGTACAGGCCCTTGTCGAGCCGCACGTCGGAGTACTGCAGGTCCACGAGCTGCAGCTTCGACGCCGCCCAGCCCAGGCCCTCGCGCTGTCGGATGCCTTCGAGCAGGCGCAGCTTAGCCGGCCAGTCCAACTCGTCCGCGAGC
The DNA here is from genome assembly GCF_007858435.1 of Tsukamurella asaccharolytica. Taxonomy (GTDB): domain Bacteria; phylum Actinomycetota; class Actinomycetes; order Mycobacteriales; family Mycobacteriaceae; genus Tsukamurella; species Tsukamurella asaccharolytica. Next base: position 95,704 of record NZ_VIGW01000003.1, read on the forward strand.
CGCAGCGGATCGTCGGCGAGGGTGTCGAGCACCCGCACCCAGGTCGCGTGCACGTCGAGCGCGCGGGCATCGTCGGAGCCCTCGAGGAAGGCCCCGACACGGTCGGCATAGGCGCGCTGGACGTCGAGCGCCGTCATGCGGCGACCGTCGGCCAGCTCCAGGCGGCCGGCCAAGGACAGGTCCCGCGACACCTGGTGCACGGCGGTCACCGGCGCCGCGAGCTGCAGGTCCGACAGGTCGACGCCCGCCTCGATCAGGTCCAGCACCAGCGCCGACGTGCCGACCTTGAGGTAGGTGGAGGTCTCCGCGAGGTTGGCGTCGCCGATGATCACGTGCAGCCGGCGGTACTTGTCCGGGTCGGCGTGCGGCTCGTCGCGGGTGTTGATGATGCCGCGTTTGAGCGTGGTCTCGAGGCCGACCTCGACCTCGATGTAGTCGGCGCGCTGCGAGAGCTGGAAGCCCGGCTCGTCGCCGTTGGCGCCGATGCCGACGCGGCCGCTGCCGGTGAAGACCTGCCGGGTCGCGAAGAAGGGCGTGAGTCCGGTGACGATCGCCGCGAACGGCGTCTCGCGCCGGCACAGGTAGTTCTCGTGCGTTCCGTACGAGGCGCCCTTGCCGTCGATGTTGTTCTTGTACAGCTGCAGTGCCGAGGCGCCGGGCACCGTCGACGCGTAGCGGGCCGCGGCGTCCATGACCCGCTCCCCCGCCTTGTCCCAGATGACCGCGTCGAGCGGATCGGTGACCTCGGGCGCCGAGTACTCGGGGTGCGCGTGGTCCACGTACAGCCGGGCGCCGTTGGTGAGGATCATGTTCGCCGCGCCGATCTCGTCGGCGTCGATGATCGGCGCCGGTCCGCCGCGGCCGAGGTCGAAGCCGCGGGCGTCGCGCAGCGGCGACTCGAGGTCGTAGTCCCATCGGGTGCGCTTGGCGCGCGGCACCGCCGCCGCGGCGGCGTACGCGAGCACGGCCTGCGTCGACGTGAGGATCGGATTGGCGGTGGGATCCTTCGGCGCGGAGATCCCGTATTCCACCTCTGTCCCGATGATGCGCTGCATGGCGCCAGCCTATCGGGGGTGATCCCGTTCGCTCGCTCGCCCCGCTCCCATGACGGCGACCGGCCGACGCCCCGTCAGGCCGACTGCCGTGCGATGCGCCACCGCGTGGCCGCCCACAGGACCACCGCCATGAGCGCGAGCACGCCGATCGCGATGCCCCACTGCATGGGCGTCGAGTCCCACAGCGGGTCCACCTCCGCCGGCATCGGGCGTCCCGAGACCGGGTCGGTCACCTCGGTCACCTTCTGCAGGTCGATGGTGGACGCGCTGGCGGCGAAGCCCCAACGCGACGGGAACAGCCACGACACCTGCTCCAGGCCGGGCCGGTCGTGCAGGCCGAACAGGCCACCGCTCATCACGAGCTGCGAGATCACGACCACCACGAGCAGCGGCATGACCTGCTCGGCGGACCTCGCGATCGCCGAGATCAGCAGGCCCACCAGCGTCGAGACGCAGGCCAGGACGGCGATGTCGATGATCAGCTCCAGCGGCACCATCGCCAGGATCGCGCCCTGCTGGGGCACCTCCGTGCGGAGGAGTGTGATGCCTACCATGATCGCCGCCTGGATGCTCGCGGCCGCGAAGAAGACGATCGTCTTCGCCGAGAGGTAGGCGCCGGGCCGCAGGCCGACGGCGCGTTCGCGCTGGAAGATCGCCCGCTCGCCGACCAGGTCGCGCGCGGTGAGCGCCGCACCCATGAAGCAGGCGCCGATCACCAGTAGCACCAGGATCATCTTGGGCGTCGCGACCTCGGATTCGACGACGCCGACGAGGCCCTTCTCCGCCGGCACCAGCAGGGTGACGCCGCCGAGCACGAAGGGCAGCGCGACGAGGAACGCGAGGTAGGCCTTGTCGGAGAGGATCAGCCGCAGTTGCCGCCGCGCGACCACCGACAGTTGCTTGCGCGTCGAGGTCCGCGGTGCCTTCGTCGGCGCCGGCGGGGCTCCGGTGGGCGCGGGCGGATGCGGGACGGGGTGCGCGGAGCGGTACCGCTGCCAGGCCACGTCGGGCTGCTTGGCGGCGAAGTCGAAGATCTCCGCCCAGTCGTCGGTGCCCATCGCGGCCTTCACGCCCTTCGGCGAGCCGCAGTAGGCGGTCTTGCCGCCGGGCGCGAGCAGGAGCACCTGGTCGCACATGTCGATGTGCGTCAGGGAGTGTGTGACGACGATGACCACGCGGCCGGCATCGGCCAACCGGCGCAGCGTCTGCATGACCTGCCGGTCCAGCGCCGGGTCCAGGCCCGACGTGGGCTCGTCGAGGATCAGCAGGGACGGGCCGGTGAGCAGCTCCATCGCCACCGAAGCGCGCTTGCGCTGGCCGCCCGAGAGCTTGTCGACCCGCGTCTGCTTGTGCTCGGTGAGCTGCAGCTCCGAGAGCACGCCGTCGATCACCTGATCGCGGTCCGCCTTCGACATGTCGGGCGGCAGCCGCAGTTCGGCGGCGAACCGGAGCGCCTGCTGCAGCGTCAGCTGCCGGTGCAGCACGTCGTCCTGCGGGACCATGCCGATACGGGAGCGGAGCGCGTCGAAGTCGCGGTGCACGTCGCGGCCCTCGAATTCGACCCGGCCCGCGGTCGGCGCGACCGCGCCGGAGACGACCCGCGACACCGTCGACTTGCCGGCGCCGGACGGGCCGATCACGGCCGTCAGCGTGCCAGGCGAGGCGCGGAAGTCCACGCCGTGCAGCAGCGTCTTGTTGCCGTCGACCGTGAGCGTGATGCCCTGCACCGCGAGGCCGGCCCCCGCGAACTCCTGGGCCTTCGGGCGCTCGAGGCGCCCCTGGTCGACGATGAGGTCGGAGTTGCCGACGGTGACCAAGTCGCCCTCGCGCAGCGCGGTCGGACCGGCGATCCTGCGACCGTTGACCTGGGTGCCGTTCGCCGAACCCAGGTCCTCGATGACGAGGCCCTGCGGGCCGCTGAGCAGGCGCGCGTGCCGCCGCGAGACCAGCATGTCGCCGATCGCGATGTCGTTGTCCGGGGTGCGGCCGATGGTCATCTGCCCGGTGCCCACGGGCCGCGCCGGCATCTTCGCCACCTGGTACAGGCCGGTGTTGCCGGCCATGGCGCGCAGGTGCGGCGGCACGTCGCCCGTGAGCCGCTGTGGCGGCACCGGAGCCTGCGGGCGGGATATCGGGGCCGGCTGGCGCGGCGGCAGCGGCATCGGCCGGGAGGGAGGTGCCGGGCTGGCCTGGGGCGCCGGGCCCGCGGCCCGTCCGGGGTTCGACGGTGCGCGCCGCGCGGCCGGGAGCTGCTGGACAGGCTGCTGCGGGGCCGCGGACGGCGGCGTCCGGGCCGGCGGCGGGGGCGGGGTGTTCGATCGTGCCGCCGTCGAGAACGTGACCGCAGCGCCGGTCCGCGGGTCGCCGAACATCAGCTGCTGCGTGCCGGTCAGCGCGATCGTGGGCCGTCGGACGCCCCCCGCGAAGACGCCGTTGGTGCTGCGGTCGGCGAGGCTCCACCCCGTCGGGCCCGCGGACGCGACGGCGTGCGTCCGCGAGACCAACGGGTGGTTGATCGTCACGTCCGATTCGAGCGTGCGCCCGAAGGTCACCGTCTTACCGGGGGTGAAGGTCAGCGTCTGCCCGTCCACAGTGACGGTGAGAACCGCGGTATCCGTACTCATCACGGATGACTATATTCGGACGCCGCTTGCGCTGGACTTATGCCGCGCTTGCCGGGCGCGCAGAGCCCGGTGGCCTACAGGTACTGGCCGGTGTTGTTCTCCGTGTCGATCGCCCGGGAGGCGCTCGAATTCTTGCCCGTCACGAGCGTGCGGATGTAGACGATGCGCTCGCCCTTCTTGCCGGAGATCCGAGCCCAGTCGTCGGGATTCGTGGTGTTGGGCAGGTCCTCGTTCTCGGCGAACTCGTCGACGATGGACTCCAGCAGGTGGGTGATCCGCAGACCGGGCTGGCCGGTGTCGAGGAAGCCCTTGATGGCGTGCTTCTTGGCCCGGTCCACGACGTTCTGGATCATCGCGCCCGAGTTGAAGTCCTTGAAGTACATGACCTCCTTGTCGCCGTTGGCGTAGGTCACCTCCAGGAACCGGTTGTCGTCGGTCTCCGCGTACATCCGCTCGACGACCCGCTCGATCATCGCCTTCACGCAGGCCTCGCGGTCGCCGCCGAACTCGGCCAGGTCCTCCTCGTGGATCGGCAGGGCGGTCGTCAGGTACTTGGAGAAGATGTCGATCGCACCCTCGGCGTCGGGCCGCTCGATCTTGATCTTCACGTCGAGACGTCCGGGCCGCAGGATCGCGGGGTCGATCATGTCCTCGCGGTTCGACGCGCCGATCACGATGACGTTCTCGAGGCCCTCGACACCGTCGATCTCCGACAGCAGCTGCGGCACGACCGTGGTCTCGACGTCGGAGCTCACACCCGAGCCGCGCGTACGGAAGATCGAATCCATCTCGTCGAAGAAGACGATGACGGGCGTCCCCTCGGACGCCTTCTCACGGGCGCGCTGGAAGATCAGGCGGATGTGCCGCTCGGTCTCGCCGACGAACTTGTTGAGCAGCTCGGGGCCCTTGATGTTGAGGAAGTAGGACTTGACCTCGCGCGAGTCGTCGCCGCGGATCTCTGCGATCTTCTTCGCGAGCGAGTTCGCGACGGCCTTCGCAATGAGCGTCTTGCCGTTGCCGGGCGGGCCGTAGAGCAGCACGCCCTTCGGCGGGCGCAGCGCGTACTCCTTGAACAGATCCTTGTGCAGGAAGGGCAGCTCGACGGCGTCGCGGATGAGCTCGATCTGCCGGCCCAGGCCGCCGATGTCGGAGTAGTCGACGTCCGGGACCTCCTCGAGCACCAGGTCCTCGACCTCGGCCTTGGGGATCCGCTCGAAGGCGTAGCCCGCCTTGGCGTCGACCAGCAGTGAGTCGCCCACGCGGAGCTTGCGCCGGGGCAGCCCGAACTCGTCGAGGCCCGGATCCTCGGAGGCCTGCAACGCCAGCGGGGCGGCCAGCCGCACCACACGCTCCTCGTCGGCGTGGCCGACGACCAGGGCGCGGGCCCCGTCGTCGAGGATTTCGCGCAGGGTGGAGATCTCCCCGACCGTTTCGTAATCGGAGGCCTCGACCACGGTCAGCGCTTCGTTGAGGCGCACAGTCTGGCCCGTGCGCAAGGCTGCCACGTCGAGGTTCGGGGAGCAGGTGAGCCGCATCTTGCGCCCGGAGGTGAAGACGTCCACGGTGTCGTCCTCGAAGGTGCCCAGGAGCACGCCGTAACCCGACGGCGGCTGGCCGAGCCGCTCGACCTCTTCACGGAGGGTGAGCAGCTGGTTACGCGCATCGCGCAGCGTCTCGAGCAGCTTCGCGTTCCGGGTGGTGAGCGCATCGACGCGCTCGCGCAGCACGGCCGCGGACGTGGCCTGCGGGCCGGACGAGTCCGCCGCAGCGGCCGGGGTACGAGTCGGATCCGGTTCCGTCACGAATGCACTCCCTTTCCGTGGGGACCTCTCACGCTACCCCTTGTTGGACCGCCGCTGCGGACGCGGCGCGACGGTGCCGTCGGCGAGGCGCCGGCAGGTGATGAGGAACGCGGTGTGACCCTGCATGCGGTGCGAGGGGCGGACGGCGAGGCCGACGACGTGCCATTCGCGCACCAGCGCCTCCCACGACCGGGGCTCGGTCCACATCGCCTGTTCGCGGATCGCCTCGACCACCTTCGACAGCTGGGTCGTGGTGGCGACGTAGACGGTGAGCACGCCGCCCGGCACCAGCGCCTTGCCGACCGCGTCCAGCACGTCCCACGGGGCGAGCATGTCGAGCACCACGCGATCGACCTGCGGGCCGTCGTACTCGGCGAGGTCGCCCAGCTGCAGGTTCCAGTTGTCGGGACGGCCGCCGAAGAACTCCTCGACGTTCGCCGCCGCGTACTCCGCGTGGTCCTCCCGGACCTCCCACGAGGTCACGGAGCCCGCGGGGCCCACGGCACGCAGCAGCGAGCAGGTGAGCGCGCCCGAGCCGGCGCCGGCCTCCAGCACCCGCGCACCGGGGAAGATGTCGCCCTCGGCGACGATCTGCGCGGCGTCCTTCGGGTAGATGACCTGCGCTCCGCGCGGCATCGACAGCACGTAGTCGGTGAGCAACGGCCGCAGCGCCAGGTAGGGGGTGCCGTTGACCGCCTTGACCACGCTGCCCTCGGGGGCGCCGATCAGCTCGTCGTGCCGGATGCCGCCCTTGTGCGTGTGGAACTCCTTGCCCGCCTCCAGGTGGACGGTGAACTTCCGGCCCTTCGCGTCCGTCAGCTGCACTCGGTCGCCCACCACGAAGGGCCCACTGTTCGCCATGGTGGAACATCTTCCCAGCCACCCCGGTCGCGCCGCGAATCCGACCTATCGGTAGGACTGGTGCATGGCTGATGACGCGTTCTTCCACCCCGCCGGCCCCCTCGCCGCCGACGGCCTCGAGTACGAGGTCTTCGACCCCACGCCGTCCACCGCGAGCGTCTGGGCCGACACCATGCAGCACGGGGCGCCGCCCGCGGCGATCATGGTGCGCGCGATGGAGAAGCTCGTCGGTGAGCAGGCGCGGATCTCCCGCGTGACCATCGACCTGCTCGGCGTCGTGCCGATCACCCGGACCCGCGTGCGGGCCTGGGTCACGCGGCCCGGGCGGACCATCTCGCTCATCGCCGCGGAGATGGACTGCGTCGACGGTGCCGGGGAGTACCGCACCGTCGCTCGGGCGCAGGCATGGGCGCTCGCGGCGTCGGACACCGCCGCGATCGCCCGCGACCTCTCCCCCGCGCTCCCCCCGGCGGGTGCGGAGCAGGGCGCCATGCCGGACTTCTTCGCGCATCTCAAGGACCACGGCTTCCTCGCCGCGTGCGAGTGGAAGTTCGTCGATCACCCCGACGGGCCCGGCGGCGCCAAGCAGTGCTGGGTCCGCGCGACGATACCGCTCGTCGCCGGCGAGGAACCGTCGCGGCTGGTCCAGGTCTTCTCGGTGGTCGACGCCGCGAACGGCATCTCCGCCTATCTCGACCCCACGGCTGTGACCTGGATGAACCTCGATATGACGGTCCACTTCCACCGATCGCCACGGCCCGTCGACGGCTGGGTCGGCCTCCTGGGCGACCAACTGGTCGGTGGCGAGGGCATCGGCACCACGATCTCCCGTCTTTACGACGGTGACGGTGCCTTCGCCGTCGGCGCCCAGACGCTGCTCGTCGCCGCGCGCTGACCGGTCCGGGTCAGAAGCGGCAGCTGCGGATGTCGGTCATGAGGATCGCCTTCGCGCCGAGCTCGGCGAGGTCGTCCATGACCGTGTTGGCCTCCTTGCGGAGCACCATGGCACGCACCGCCACCCACTTGTCGTCGGCCATCGGCGACACGGTGGGCGACTCCAGGCCCGGCGTGACGGCGATGGCACCGTCGAGCAGCGTGCGCGGGCAGTCGTAGTCGAGCAACACGTACTGCCGACCGAAGACGACGCCCTTCAGCCGCGCTGTGAGCTGGTCCCGGCCGCGCGCGGTCTCCAGCCCCCTGGCGCGGTCCGCCTCGGTGCCGACGCGCTCGATCAGCACGCCCTCGGAGTCGCAGAGCGATTCGCCGAAGGCGACGAGGTTGTTCTGCCGTAGCGAGCGGCCGGACTCCACGACGTCGGCGATGAGGTCGGCGACGCCCAGCTGGACGGAGATCTCGACGGCGCCGTCGAGGCGGATCACCGTGGCGTCGAGGCCGCGTGCGGCGAGGTCGCGGCGCACCAGGTTGGGATACGACGTGGCGACGCGCTTACCGTCGAGGTCGGCGACGGTCCAGTCCCTCCCGGCCGGGCCGGCGTAGCGGAGGGTCGAGCGGCCGAAGCCCAGCGCCAGGCGCTCGGTGAACGCGGCGCCGGAGTCCCGCGCGAGGTCGCGGCCGGTGATGCCCATGTCGAGATCGCCGGAGCCCACGTAGTGGGCGATGTCCTTGGGGCGGAGGAAGAAGAATTCGACCTCGTTGGTGTTGTCGAGGACCGTGAGGTCCTTGGCGTCGGTGCGGCGGCGGTAGCCCGCCTCGCTCAGGATGGCGGCGGCGGCCTCGGAAAGCGCGCCCTTGTTCGGTACGGCGACCCGCAACATGTGTCTGTCAGATCCTTCGAAGAAGAGAGTCGGGCTACAGGTAGGAGTAGACGTCGTCGAGCGTCAGACCGCGCTTGATCAGGAGCACCTGCAGCCAGTACAGCAGCTGCGAGGCCTCCTCGGCGAGGTCCTCGTCGCTCTGGTGCTCGGCGGCCATCCAGACCTCGCCGGCCTCCTCGAGCACCTTCTTGCCCAGGAAATGGATACCGCGGTCCAGCGCTTCGACGGTCCCGCTTCCGGCGGGCCGCTCCTCGGCCTTGACGGCCAACTCCGCGAACAGCGTCTCCATGGTCTTCACGGAGGTCATTCTCCCACGCGAACTACAGTGGTCCGTGTGGAGGGCAGGGGGACCGAGGCGAGCGCACCGTCGGCCCCGCATTCCGACGCTCCCGCCACCACGCCCGCGAAGGGCGCCGCCCAGTACCGGTACGCCCGCGCCCTGATCCGGGCGAGGCTGAGGTTCGTGCGCGCCGCGCGGGACCCCGACCGCTTCCTGCGGGAGAGCTACGACGACTTCGCCGCCCGGCATCCACTCCTCGCATGGGCGTGGAGCCTGCTGCACCTCGACTTCGCGGGCCTGTTCGTGGGCGGCCTGTTCCTGATGAGCAGCCTGACCGTCTCGCTGCTCCCCCGCTCCTGGTTCTTCCAGGGCATCGTCTCGGGGATCAACGCGGTGATCGGCTACGCGATCGGCGTCTTCCTCAAGTGGGTGATCGTCGAACTGCTGGTGCGCGCGCACCCCATCCGCGACGATCCCCGGCGCGCCCGGTTGGTGCCCGTCTGGCGGGCGCTGATCGTCCTCGGCGTGCTCCTGGGCGGGTTCACGATGATGGTCGCCGCGAAGCGCTGGCAGGACGAGGTCCGGGCGCTGATGGGCATGCCTCCGGGGTCCAACCTCTGGTACGTGCTCACGCCGATCGTGGCCTTCCTCGTGGCCGCCGCTCTCATCTCGACCTTCCGCGTCCTCCGCGACCTCGGGTTGTTCCTGGCGCGGCGCGCCAATACGTACCTGCGGGTGCCGCAGCCCGCGGCCAAGGTGCTGGGCTTCGGACTGGTGGTGATCCTGGTGGTCTTCGCGATCAACGACGTGGGCCTGCGGGCGTTCACCGCGACGGCGAACACGGTGGCATCGTCGACCAACGACCAGGAGTCGCCCGAGTTCCCGCAGCCGGCCGAGAGCTGGCGCTCGGGGTCCGAGGGCTCCGCCGCGCGGTGGTCGGGTCTCGGGAACGAGGGGCGCAAGTTCGTTTCCGGCGGGTTGCGCGCCGCCGAAATAGCGCGGTTCACCACCCGGCCCGTGACCGAGCCGGTGCGCGTCTACGTGGGCCTCGAGAACGCGGACAGCCCCGAGGACCGGATCGCACTCCTGCACCGCGAGTTGGCCCGGACCGGCGCGCTCGAGCGCCGGCACGTCGTGGTGGTACCGACCACCGGCTCCGGCTGGGTGAACCCGACGGCCGCCCGCGCCGTCGAGCTCATGTACGACGGTGACGTCGCCCTGGTCGCGATGCAGTACTCGTACCTGCCGAGCTGGATCTCGTTCCTCACCGACGGCGAGGCCTCCCTCGCATCCGGGAAGCGGCTCATCGACGCGGTCGTCGCCGACGTCCGCGCCCGGCCCACCGAGACGCGCCCCAAGCTCCTGGTCATGGGAGAAAGCCTGGGTACCCGCGCCGGCGAGGGTGCGTTCACGGGGCTGTCCGACATCCGGAGCGAGGTCGACGGTGTCGTCTGGCTCGGCCCGCCACGGGCGAACCCCCTCCACTCGGCGATCACCGAGCGTCGCGACCTGGGCACCCCCGAGGTGCTTCCCACGTACACCGACGGGCTGATCGTCCGGTTCACCGACGGGCAGCGCCCCCTGACCGGCGAGGACGGTAGCGGTGGGGCCGAGTGGCTCACGCCGCACATCGTCTACGTGCAGCACCCGTCGGATCCGGTGGTGTGGTGGTCCACCGACCTGATGCTGCGCCAGCCGGACTGGCTCCGGGAGGCTCCCGGGCGCGACCGCAGCGCGGCGATGGCCTGGTATCCGTTCGTCACGTTCTGGCAGGTCTCCGCGGACCTCGCCAACGCGGCCGGGGTGCCCGACGGGCACGGGCACAACTACGGGACCGCCGTGGTCGACGCCTTCGCCGCGGTTCTCCCGCCGGCCGGCTGGACGCCCGCGGACACCGAGCGCGTGCGGATGGCCGTCATGGCCAGCGCCGCGGTCGACGGCGCGGAGAAGTAGTCCGGCCGCACCTCGGCGGGACCGGGAAAACAGTGACGCCCAACACTTCCGGGTCGTCTCGCCGGGCGCGGGCGACCGGCCGGCGCTAGCGTTCTGGCAATGAACCTACGTTGGCTGGCGGTGAGCGGCCTGCTGCTGCTCCCTCTCGCGGGATGCGCGATTGCGAACGACGATGCGGCGGCGAGCGAGGTGAGCTTCTCCTCCATCGCGGGCACGTCGACCGCGCCGTCCGCGGCGCCGATCGACGTCGTCGACCTCGCGGCGCCGGGGACGATCTGCGGCTCCGTCGCCGCCGCGCAGGACGACGCGCCCGTCGTGATCCGCAGCGGCTCGGCGAACTGCGTGCGAGTGCTGCGGGCGGCACGCGCCTACTCCTCGGCGGCGGCGCACGCCGACGGCCAGGCGGTCACCGTCGAGACGGGAGGCTGGCGCTGCACCGCGACTGTCTCGCGCGGTCCGGCGACCTGCCGCGCCGGCGACGCCTCGTTCAGCGTCGGCTGAGCCGCGCGAAGTCCGCCAGGGTCGCGCCGGACAGCGTGCCGAGGTGGCGGGCACCGTCGAGCACCGGCGCGGGGCCGACGGTGAGGACCGTGCAGCCCGCGGCGAGCGCGGAGCGGGAGCCGGTCGGTGAGTCCTCCACGGCGACGCAGTCCGTGGCCGGGAAGCCGGCGAGCTTCGCGCCGCGCAGGTACGGGTCGGGGGCGGGCTTGGGGCTGGGCACCTCGTCGCCGCAGACGGTGGCCACGAACCGGTCCCGCCCGAGCGTGCCCAGCGCGTGCTCGGTGACCTCGCGGATCGTGTTGGTGACCAGGACCAACGGAACGTCCGCCGCGGCCAGGAGGTCCAGCGCCTCGCGGGCGCCCGGCTGCCACGGGATACCGCCGTCGAACAGCTCGACCACGCGGTCCGACACCCACCGCTCGGCTCCGGCGTAGTCGCGGTCCACCTCCGGGACCCGTGCGAAGTCGAACAGCTTGCGCAGCGCATCCGCGGTCGCGTTGCCCAGCGTCGACTCCCGCGCCTCCGCGGTGATCTCCATGCCGAGGTCGCGGGTGAACTCGGCGACGGCGATGTCCCAGAGCTTCTCGGAATCGAGGAGGGTGCCGTCCATGTCGAACAGGACCGCGGCGGGCAGCGACGGAGAGGTCATGCCCATCACCCTAGGGTGGAGCGCGCACGCGGTGTTAATTCATTCGTCACCCGAACGATGGTTGTCTGTGCTCGAATTCCTGCCATGCGCAATCGCAGGCTGCACACCGTCCTGGCACTCACCGCGACCGCCGCGCTCCTCGCGAGCTGCGGCACCTCCGGGAACGACGCGTCGCCGTCGTCCGGCGCGGCATCGTCCTCCGGAGCGGCGTCGTCAGCCGCGCAGGCGAGCTTCACGGTGCCCGGCGTCGACGATCTGCCGGCGGCGAACCCGGACCAGGTGCACCTGCTCGCGTTCAACGACTTCCACGGCAACCTGCAGCCGCCCACCGGCTCGACGGGGAAGATCGCCGGCCAGGATGCGGGCGGCGCCGCGTACTTCGCCACGGCGCTGCAGCGCCTGAAGAAGCAGTACCCGAACAACCTCACGGTCGCGGCGGGCGACCTGGTCAGCGCCAGCCCGCTGGTCTCCGCCCTGTTCCGCGACGAGCCGACGATCAAGTTCCTGAACTCCGTGGGATTGCAGGCGAGCTCGGTGGGCAACCACGAGTTCGACCACGGCACCATCGAGCTGGAGCGGCTGCAGAAGGGCGGCTGCGCGCCGCAGGGCTGCGAGCCGGGCGAGCCCTTCACCGGCACCGCGTACCAGTACCTCGCCGCGAACGTCACCAACGAGCAGGGCCAACTGCCGCCCGGCACCGTCCCGTGGAAGATGTTCGAGGTCGGCGGGAAGAAGATCGCGGTCATCGGCACGGTCACGCCGGAGACCGCGACCATCGTCGCCCCGGAGGGCGTGCGCGGCTACAGCTTCGGAGACGAGGCCGACGCCATCAACAAGGACGTACCCGAGATCAAGGCCGCCGGAGCGCAGGCCATCGTCGCGACCATGCACAACGGCGGCTCCCAGAAGGGCTCCGGCGAGGCCGATCCGAACGCGTGCAAGGACGTCTCCGCGCCCGTGCCCGACCTCGCGAAGCGGATCGATCCGGCCGTCACCTCGCTCGTCACGGGGCACTCGCATCAGGCCTACACCTGCACCATCGACGGCCGGACGATCACGCAGGCCGCGTCCTACGGCCGTCTCATCACCGACATCACCCTCGACTTCAGCGGTCCGACGGCGAAGGCCACGGCCGTGAACCGGGTCGTGCGCCGGACCCTCCCCGCCGACGCCGCGACACAGCGCCTCGTCGAGTTCTACGAGAAGGAGGCCAAGCCGCGGGCCGACCGGGTGATCGGCACGATCCCGGCCGACCTCAAGCGGGAGGCCTTCCCCGGCGGTGACTCGCCGCTCGGTGATGTCATCGCCGACGGGATGCTCTTCACCACCCGGCCCCCGAACGAGGCCGCCGGACAGATCGCGCTCATGAACCCGGGCGGCGTCCGCGCCGATCTCAAGGGCGGCGACGTCACCTACGGCGCCGCGTACACGGTGCAGCCCTTCGGCAACCAGGTCGTCACCGTCTCGCTCACCGGCCAGCAGATCATCGACCTGCTCGAGCAGCAGTGGCAGAACCCCGCCAAGACCACGATCCTGGCACCGTCGGGCATCACGTACAGCTACGACCCGAACGGTGCGCCGAACCGAAAGGTGGTGCGCGACAGCGTGAAGGTCGGCGACCAGCCGCTCAACACAGTCGCCAAGTACCGGGTGACCACGAACAACTTCCTGGCGGCGGGCGGCGACGGCTTCAGCGTCTTCACCCAGTCCACCGACCTCACCGTCGGCGGGATCGACCTGGACGCGCTGGAGAAGTACCTGCAGGCCACCCCGGACCTGCAGGTCCCCACCAGCCGGATCACGAAGCTGTAGCGACCGCCCGCCGCGACGTGTACGGCGTGGCTGCTAGCGCACCCCACCAGACGTGAGGCGGGACGTCGCCCGAGTCACGGGGCGCATCGCGATCGACGGTGCCTTCCCCCTCATCGTCGATCTGTCCGAACTGCGCTGACGCCGACTTCCTCGCCGTCAGGCGTCGTCGAGGCCGAGATCCACGGACACCTGCTTCACGGCATCGAGAGCATCCACGAGCGACGCGGCCCAGGATGCCGCGATCTGCAGGCCGGCGGCGTCGTCGAGTCGCCAGAACCAGGCGCCCTCGTCGCCCGGCTCGCCGGCCTGGAGGTGCAGGCGGTAGTCGTCCATCGCGGCCTAGGTGTTGAAGTACTTCGCCTCAGGATGCGTCAGGACGAAGGCGTCGGTGGACTGCTCCGGGTGCAGCTGCAACTCCTCGGACAGCTCCACGCCGATCCGCTCGGGCTGCAGCAGGTCGACCATTTTCGCGCGGTCCTCGAGGTCCGGGCAGGCGCCGTAGCCGAAGCTGTAGCGCGCGCCGAGGTACTTGAGGTCGAAGAAGTCGGTGACCGCCGACGGGTCCGTGTCCGCGACCGTCCGGCCGCCGGGCAGGATCAGCTCCTGCCGCACGCGCTGGTGCCAGCGCTCCGCGAGGGCCTCGGTGAGCTGCACGCCGATGCCGTGCAGTTCCAGGTAGTCGCGGTAGCTGTTGGCGGCGAAGAGCTCGTTGGCCGCGTCCGCGATGGGCTGCCCCATCGTGACCAGCTGGAAGGGCAGCACGTCCACCTCGCCGCGCGCGCGGGCGGTGTCGCGGTCGCGGATGAAGTCCGAGATCGCGAGGAACCGGCCGCGCTGCTGCCGCGGGAACTCGAACGAGTACCGCACGGGTGCATCGGGATCCGGGGACTCCAGGACGTCGATGACATTGCCGTGGCTGACGGCCGGGAAGTAGCCGTAGACCACGGCCGCGTGGTCGAGGATCTTCTCGGACTTGAGCTTGTCGAGCCAGTACCGCAGCCGGGGCCGGCCCTCGGTCTCGACGAGTTCCTCGTACGACGGGCCCTCGCCCTTGCGGGCGCCGCGCAGGCCCCACTGACCGAAGAACAGCGCCCGCTCGTCGAGCAGAGAGGCGTACTCGCTGATCGCGATGCCCTTGACCACGCGGGTGCCCCAGAACGGCGGAGTCGCGACCTCGAAGTCGGCCGCCACGTCGGAACGCTCCGGCACCACGACCGGCGCCGCCTCGGCCTTGCGCTTCTCGGCGATGCGACGGCTGCGGGCGTGCCGCTCCTTGCGCTCGCGCGCCTTCTCCGCGGCCGCGAGGGCCTCGGGGCTGTCGGGATCGGGACCGTCGCCGCGCTTGAGCGCCATGATGTCGTCCATCAGGCGCAGGCCCTCGAAGGCGTCGCGGGCGTAGCTGACCTCGCCCGCGTAGACCTCCGCGAGGTCGTTCTCCACGTACGCGCGGGTCAGAGCGGCGCCGCCCAGCAGCACGGGGTACTTCTCCCCCAGGCCGCGGGTGTTGAGCTCCTCGAGGTTCTCCTTCATCACGACGGTGGACTTCACGAGCAGGCCGGACATACCGATCACGTCGGCGTGCTTGTCCTCGGCGGCCTCGACGATGGCGGCGATCGGCTGTTTGATGCCGATGTTGACCACCTCGTAGCCGTTGTTGGACAGGATGATGTCGACGAGGTTCTTGCCGATGTCGTGCACATCGCCCTTGACGGTGGCGAGCACGATCCGGCCCTTGCCCGCGTCGTCCTCGGCCTTCTCCATGTGCGGCTCGAGGTAGGCGACGGCGGCCTTCATCACCTCGGCGGACTGCAGCACGAAGGGCAGCTGCATCTGGCCGGAGCCGAACAGCTCGCCGACGGTCTTCATGCCGGACAGCAGCGTCTCGTTGATGATCGCCAGTGCCGGCTTCTCCTGCAGCGCGGCGTCCAGGTCCGCGTCGAGGCCCTCGCGCTCGCCGTCGACGATGCGGCGCTCCAGCCGCTCGAACAGCGGCAGCTTCGCGAGTTCCTGGGCGCGGGACTCGCGGGCCCCGGCGGCGGAGACGCCCTCGAACAGCTCCATCAGCTTCGACAGTGGGTTGTAGTCCGGGTCGCCCTGGGACTGCAGGCCGTCGAGGCCGCGGCGGTCGTACACGAGATCGAGTGCGGTCTCGCGCTGCACGTCCTCGATCTTGCTCATCGGCAGGATCTTCGACGCGTGCAGGATCGCGGAGTCGAGACCCGCCTCGGTCAGCTCGTGCAGGAACACCGAGTTCAGCACCTGCCGCGCGGCGGGGTTCAAACCGAACGAGACATTCGACAGGCCGACGGTGAAGTGCAGGCTCGGGTACTTCGCGTGCAGGATCTTCACGGCCTCGATGGTCTCGAGCGCGTCGCGCCGGACCTCCTCCTGACCGGTCGAGATCGGGAACACCAGCGGATCGATGATGACGTCGTCGAGCGACAGGCCCCAGTTCCCGGTGAGATCGGCGATGAGCCGCTCGGCGATCCGCACCTTCCACTCGGCGGTACGGGCCTGCCCCTCCTCGTCGATCGTGAGAGCCACCACCGCGGCGCCGTGCGCCACGACCTGCTCCATGATCTTGGTGAACCGCGACTCCGGGCCGTCACCGTCCTCGTAGTTGACGGAGTTCACCGCGCACCGGCCGCCGAGGTGTTCCAGACCGGCCCGGATGACCGCGGGCTCGGTCGAGTCGATCATCACCGGCAGCGTCGACGCGGTCGCGAACCGGGACGCCAGCGCAGCCATGTCCGCGGCGCCGTCGCGGCCCACGTAGTCGACATTCAGGTCCAGCATGTGGGCGCCGTCGCGCACCTGGTCCTTGGCGATGTCCACGCACTTGTCGTGGTCGCCGGCGAGCATCGCCTCGCGGAAGGCCTTGGAGCCGTTGGAGTTCGTGCGCTCGGCGATCATCAGGATCGAGCTGTCCTGCGCGAAGGGCACCGACGTGTACAGCGAGCTGACCGCGCTCTCGGTCTCCGGAACCCGCTGTAGGCGCTCGGTCCCGCGCACCGCCTCGGCGACCTGGCGGATGTGCTCCGGGGTGGTGCCGCAGCAGCCACCCACGAAGCTCAGCCCGAACTCGGCGACGAACCCGGACAGCGCCTCGGCCAGTTCCTCCGGCGTGAGCGGGTACTCCGCGCCGTTCTTGCCCAGCACGGGCAGGCCGGCGTTCGGCATCACCGACACCGGGATGCCGGCGTGCTTCGACAGGTGCCGCAAATGCTCGCTCATCTCGGCCGGGCCGGTGGCGCAGTTCAGGCCGATCATGTCGATGCCCAACGGCTCCAGCGCCGTGAGCGCGGCGCCGATCTCCGAGCCGAGCAGCATGGTGCCGGTGGTCTCGACCGTGACGTGCACGATGATCGGGATCCGCTGGTCCAGCTCGTCCATCGCGGCGTGGCAGCCCAGGACTGCGGCCTTCGACTGCAGGATGTCCTGGCAGGTCTCGATGAGGAAGGCGTCGGCGCCACCGTCGAGCATGCCCCGCGCGGCCTCGGCGTAGGCGTCGCGGATCACCGCGAACGAGGTGTGGCCCAGCGTGGGCAACTTGGTGCCGGGGCCAATGGACCCCAGGACGAACCGGGGCGTGCCGTCCGCGGCGAACTCGTCGGCCACCCGCCGGGCGATAGCGACGCCCTTCTCCGACAGCTCCCGGATGCGATCGGCGATGTCGTAATCGCCGAGGTTGCTCAGATTGCAGCCGAACGTGTTGGTCTCCACCGCGTCCGCGCCGGCGGCGAAATACGCGCGGTGGATCCCCTCCAGCACGTCCGGCCGGGTGTCGTTGAGGATCTCGTTGCAGCCCTCCAGCCCCAGGAAATCGTCCAGGGTCAGGTCCGCTGCCTGCAACATCGTGCCCATCGCACCGTCGCCTATGAGAACACGGCGTGACGCCGCCTCCAGGAAACTCGACTGCAGCGGCTGCTGATGCGTACGGGTCATAGTCCCAGGGTAGTGGGTGCGGGCAAATCGAATCGGCACGACCTGCGCGTACTCTGTTCGAAGTGACGTCCTTCCCGAAGCTCGACCGCCCGGTCCTCATCGCGGCGTTCGAGGGCTGGAACGATGCGGGTGACGCCGCGTCGGGTGCCGTTGAGCACCTCGAACTGACCTGGGACGCGAAGCTCATCACCGAGGTCGACTCGGACGACTTCTACGACTTCCAGGTCAACCGGCCCATCATCAAGCAGGTCGACGGGGTGACCCGGGCCGTCGAGTGGCCGTCGACCACGCTCTCCGTGTGCCGGCCGCCCAAGGCGGACCGCGACGTGGTGCTGCTCCGCGGCACCGAGCCGAACTTCCGTTGGCGCGCCTTCTGCGACCAACTGCTGGCCGTCTTCGCCGAGCTGCACATCGACAGCGTCGTGATCCTGGGCTCATTGCTCGCCGACACGCCGCACACCCGCCCTGTTCCGGTGACGGGGGCCGGCTACGACGCGGAGTCGGCGAAGCGCTTCGGGCTCGAGCAGAATCGCTACGAGGGCCCTACGGGGATCACCGGCGTGTTGCAGGACGCGTGCGTGCGCGCGGGCTTCCCCGCGGTCTCGTTCTGGGCCGCCGTGCCGCACTACGTCTCTCAGCCCCCGAACCCGAAGGCCACCGTCGCACTGCTGCAGCGGGTGGAGCAGGCCCTCGACCTCGCGGTGCCGCTGAGCGATCTGCCGACCCGCGCCGAGGCCTGGGAATCGTCGGTGACGGAGATGACCGAGGACGACGAGGACGTCGCCGACTACGTCCGCGGCCTCGAGGAGCGCGGCGACGCGGAGGCGAAGGACGTCGAGCAGCACATCGACGCCGACGCGATCGCCGCGGAGTTCGAGAAGTACCTGCGGCGCCGGGACCCGGGCACTGGTCCCTAGACGGGCCCGTTCGGTTCTAGCCGATCCGTTCGATCGAGACCACCGGGGTGGTGATGCGCCAGGTGCGCACGTCGGGGTCGTCGGCGGCGCGGACCCAGAACTGGGCCGACTCCCCCACCCGGCAGCTCTTGATGCCCAGCAGCGGGATGTCCTCCGAGTCGCGGCGCAGCGAGCTGATGCTCCACTGCTCGCCCTCCGAGTCGCCCCCGATGCCGGGGGCGCGCATCAGGGTCATCTCACCCAGGTCGACCACGTACGTGGACGTGCGGGTCTGTACGGTCCACACGCCCTCGGTCAGATCCGGGGCCAACTCGCTGACGGTCCTCACAGGCGCAATATAGCGTGTCGAGCTGTCAGGCCGCGCCAGGTACACCGAGTAGCGCGTCGACCGCGGTCGCCACGGCGGTCGGGGCGCTCGCGTCGGGGCCGCCGACGGTGACGGCCCTCTCCGCCCAGGCGTCGATCGCGGCAAGGGCGCGCGGGGTATCCAGATCGTCCGCCAGGTACCGGCGGACCCGGGCGATGAGTTCGTCGCCCTCGGGGCCCGAGGACGCGCGGAAGGCGCGTCGCCACAGGTCCAACCGCGCCAGCGCGCGCTGCAGCACCTCGTCGGACCACGGCCGGTCCTGCCGGTAGTGGCCTTCGAGCAGGCCCAACCGGATCCCCGCGGGATCGACGCCGGAGCGTCGCAGCGTCGAGACGAAGACGAGGTTGCCGCGGCTCTTGGACATCTTCTCGCCGTCGAGGCCGATCATGGCGGCGTGGACGTAGTGCCGGGCGAATCGGCGTTCGCCGGTCGCCGCCTCGACGTGCGCGGCGGAATACTCGTGGTGCGGGAAGATCAGGTCGCTGCCACCGCCCTGGATGTCGAACGTCGCGCCCAGGCGGTTCGCCGCGATCGCGGCGCACTCGATGTGCCAGCCGGGTCGGCCGGGACCGTACGGCGAGGGCCACGACGGTTCGCCGGGCCGCGCGGCGCGCCACAGGATCGGGTCGATGGCGTCGCGCTTGCCGGGGCGATCGGGGTCGCCGCCCCGTTCGGCGAACAACGTCTCCATGGTCGCTCGGTCGTAGCCGGACTCGTAGCCGAACTGCTCCGTGGCGTCGGCACGGTAGTAGACGTCCGGGTACTCGGGGTCGTCGACGACGTACGCGGAGCCGTTGTCCAGGAGCTTCCCGACGAGGTCGACCACCTCCCCGACCGATTCCACGGCACCGATGTAGTCGCGCGGCGGGATGACCCGCAGCGCCTCCATGTCCTCGCGGAACAGGTCCGTCTCGCGGGCGCCCAGATCGCGCCAGTCGATCCCGTCGCGCTCGGCCCGCTCGAACAGCGGGTCGTCGACGTCGGTCACGTTCTGCACGTAGTGCACGTCGTGCCCGTTGTCCCGCAGCACGCGGCCCACCAGGTCGAACGCGAGGTAGGTGGCGGCGTGCCCGAGGTGCGTGGCGTCGTACGGGGTGATACCGCAGACGTACATGCCCGCCACCGGCCCGGGGTTGACCGGTCGCACCGCGGCGTCGGACGTGTCGTAGAGGCGCAGCGGGACCGACGGTCCGGGCACGGTGGGGACGGTGGGACTCGGCCAGGAACGCATGCCCCCACCCTATGCGCCCGTGCGCGGACGGAGATTCCGGGCCGCGCCGGAGCGCAGCCGCTCCCCGCGAATCCCGACGCGCACCGATGCCGGCGAGATGTGGACGAAGAGCGAACATCGAGGGGCAGTCCTGTGCCACAGGAACTCTCAGCAAACTCTTGCCCCCGGTCTCTAGCGGGCGGCGCGATCTGACGCCATGCTTTACCCACATTCGACGAAGAGCTCGTACCAGGAGGTGAATGTCATGTCCCGCAATGAATTCGAGGAAGTCCTGCACCGACTGTTCCCCGCCGAGACCCGCTGGTTCCTCTACCTCCTCCTCGGAGCACTTGCGTTCGCCCTGACCTGGCGTTTTCTGACCGCGGTACGGCGTCCGGTGGTCGCCTACCCGCCGCTCACCGTGGCGGAGATCGCCTGCCTACGGTCTTGGCAGGCCCCGCTGCTCGCGACGATGGGCCTGCTCCGGGCGGGCGGACACCTCGACGCCGAGGGCCGCGCGGACCCCGCGCACCCGTTGCCCCCGGACGCGGACGAGTTCACCCGGCGCATGCTGCACCGGCTCGACGGCTCGCAGTTCTCCGTGAACCTGCTGCTCCACGACCAGCTCGCACCGCTGAAGGAGCTCGAGGACGGGCTCGCGGCACGCGGCTACCTGCGCACGAGCACCGAGCGCTGGCGTTCCCGGTTCGGCGTGGTGCCGCTCGCGGCCGTGGTGGTCGCGGGAATCGTCTGCACGCCGGTGGTGATCCTGACCGGGCGCGTTCCCGTGGGAGCGGCCATCCTGTCCTACCTCGTCCCGTCCGTGCTCACGGCCGTCTTCCTCCTCCGCCCGCTGGCGTCGGTGCCCCGCACCACCCGCGCCGGAGCGCGGCTCTGTGCGGCTGCGAAGGCCCGCGCGAGCTACCTCAAGCCGGCCCTGCGACCCGCCTTCTCCACCTACGGCGCCACGGCTGTGGGCATGTCCGTCGCGCTCTTCGGTACCGCCGCGCTCTGGCAGATCGACCCGCGCTACGCCGCGACGATGGCCGTGGCAGGCGGAGCCGGAGGAGGAGGCGGAGGAGGTGGGGGCTCGTCCTGCGGTAGCTCCTTCACCTGTGGTGGCTCCTCCTGCAGCGGCGGCGGATCGTCGTGTGGCGGCGGAGGCGGCTGTGGAGGCGGAGGGTGCGGGGGCGGAGGGGGGTGCGGAGGATGAGCGTCATGACGCGCACCGTTCCCGCCCTCGGCCCGCTCGGCCTGGGGTGGCGGCGCGAGATCGCTGGCGTCATCGCCGACCTGCGCCCGGGATTCTGCGAGGTCATCGCGGAATCGGTCGGCCTGCGGCGCGGCCGGGCAGTGCCGGACCCGTTGCTGCTGGCGCTCCGTGACCGAAGAGTGCCCGTGGTGCCGCACGGGGTCGCGCTCTCCCTGGGCGGGGTCGACGAGCTCGAGCCGGCACGGGTGCACCGTCTGGCGGCGTGCGCCGAGGCCTTCGACGCGCCCCTCGTCAGCGAGCACATCGCCTTCGTCCGCGCGGGCGGCGTCGAGGCCGGGCACCTGCTGCCCGTGCCCCGCACCCGCGAGGCGCTGGACGTGCTGGTGCGCAACATCGCCCGCACGCAGGATGCGCTGCCGGTGCCGCTCGCGGTGGAGAACATCGCGGCATTCCTGCGGTGGCCCGAGGAGGAGTACACCGAGGCGGAGTTCCTGACCGAGCTGCTGGAGCGCACCGGAGCCCTCCTCGTGCTGGACGTGGCGAACGTCTACGCGAACGCGCTCAACCGTGGCCGCGACCCGCACGACGAGCTGTCGCGGCTGCCCGTCGACCGGATCGCCTACAGTCACGTCGCCGGCGGCGCGGAGGGCGGCGGCCGGTACCACGACACGCACACCGATCCGGTGAATGCCGGAGTCCTGGCGCTGGTCACGGCCCTGCGGGGGCGCGCCGACGTTCCGTTCATGCTGGAGCGCGACGGGCGTTACCCGCCCGCGGCGGAACTCTTCGACGAGCTCGACGCGATCGCCGCGGCGGCGCGGTGCGCGCCGATCACCGAGCACGCGAGGGCGGCGTGGACATGAGCCTGCGGGAGCGCCAGGAGGCGCTGGTACGGGCCCTCGTCGCCGATGGCCCCGTGCCCGAGGGCTTCGATCCGGACGAGGTCGCCGCCGCCGGCGCGGTGTGCCGGCACAAGCGGGACGCGCACGCGGCGCACGCACAACAGCACCGTCGACCGCGGTGGCTGCCGTGGCGGCGCGGCTGATCTGTTCAGCGGGAGGTCAGAAGGGCGGCCACGGGATCGGCCGGCTCGGGGTCGGCAGCGGCATCGCGCCGAGCTCGGTGAGGATCGCGGCCCGCGCGACGAGGGCCTCCTGCTCCTCGGCGGTCACGAGCCCGGCCAGGTCCGGCGGCGCGGAGCGGAAGGACTCGATGTCGGCGAGCAGCTCGTCGCCGACGGGCCGACCCGCCCACCCCCACAGCACCGTGCGGAGTTTCGGCGCGGCATGCAGGCAGATGCCGTGGTCCACGCCGCGGACGCGGCCGTCCGGGCCGGTGAGCACATGGCCGCCCTTGCGGTCGGCGTTGTTGATGAGCACGTCGAGCACCGCGAGGCGCCGCAGCCGCGGGTCGTCGGCGTGCGCGAGCGCGACCTCGGCGATGCCGTCCGGCGCGTCCGCGTCCTCGACGTAGCCGGTGAAGACCGTGAGGTAGCCGTCGGGCACCCCGTCGAGCGGGAACAGGTCCACGAGCTCAGGGCTCTCATCCGGCTCGTCGATCCACCGCTGCACCATCCCCGGGCCGAGCGGGCCGTCGCGCAGCACCGTCTCGGGGATCAGACCCCAACCGAGTGCCTCCGAGACGCGGTACGACGCGACCTCGCGGCCCGCAAGTGTGCCGTCGGGGAAGTCCCACAGCGGGACCTCGCCGCGGACGGGCTTGTAGACCGCCCGCTCCCCCGTCTCGCCGAGCTCGCAGAGCAGGGTGGCGTTGGAGGCACTGGTGATCCGGCCGAGGATCGTCAGATCGGCGCTCTCGAGGTCCACCGCGACATCCACCTACTCGCCCTCGGAGCCGAAGGCGCCGCCGCGCCGATAGCCGTTCAGACGCACGCACATGTGCCCGTCGGCGTCGAGGGGCTCCCCGCACAGCGGGCACGCCGGGCGACCCGCGCCGAGGACCTTCTCGGAACGGTTGGCGAACTCCCGCGCCGCGACGGGCGTGAGGAAGACGCGGACCGCGTCGGGCCCCTCCTCGGCGTCGTCGGCCAGCACCACCGACTCGTCGAGCTCCTGCTCGGTGATCGCGAGCAGCTCGATGACCACCGCCTTCGCCTCGGAGTCCCAGCCCAGGCCCATGGTGCCCACGCGGAACTCCGCATCGACGGGCATGACGAGCGGCTGCAGGTCGGTGACGGGCGTGTCGGCGTCCGGCATCGCGGTGCCGAAGCGACGGGCCACCTCGTCGAGCAGGGCGGCGATGCGCTCGGCGAGCACTTCGACCTGCTGCTTCTCCAGGAGCACGGAGATGATGCGCGACTCGTGCACCGCCTGCAGGTAGAAGGCGCGATCGCCGGGTTGGCCGACGGTGCCCACGACGAACCTGTCGGGGGCGCGGAAAACATGGACGGAGCGGCTCATGCCTCGCCTCCCACAGTGGCCTCCTTGGCCGGGTGGTGGGGCAGCGTGACGCTGCCGGAGGAGTTCACGCACTGCACGAGCGGGCGCGCCGGGCCGTACGTCACGACCGATACCGACGCCGGCGCCACGAACAACCGCTGAAACTGGTCGAGGTGCGTGCCGAGCGCGTCGGCGACGACGGCCTTGATGACGTCGCCGTGGCTGCAGGCGACCCACACGGCGCCGGGACCGTGCTGTGCGGTGAATCGCAGGTCCGCCTCGCGCACCGCTGCCACCGCACGGGCCTGGACGTCGGCGAGCCCCTCCCCGCCGGGGAAGACCGCCGCCGAGGGCTGCTGCTGCACGACCTTCCACAGCGGCTCCTGCAGCAGGTCCTTGATCGCCCGGCCGGTCCAGGATCCGTAGTCCACCTCCACGAGCCGATCGTCGACCTCGGGGGTGAGGCCGTGCGCTGCGGCGAGCGGCGCGAGGGTCTGCTCGCAGCGCAGCAACGGGGAGCGGACGGCGGCCACCAGGTCGACGCCGGCGAGGCGGCCGACGAGGTCGGCGGCCTGGGAGCGGCCGGCGTCGTCGAGCGCGACACCCTCGGCCCGGCCCGCGAGCACCCCGGAGGTGTTCGCGGTCGAGCGGCCGTGGCGCAGCAGGATCACGGTCATGTCCTCGAGTCTATGCGTGCGGGACGTCCGCACCGGCTCGCTGATCGCTCAGGGCATAACTGCTACACCGCCCCGACGGACGGCACGAGCGCCGAGGCTGCGGCGACGGCGGAGGCGGAGGCGGGGAGCAACGGGAGCCGCACCGCGGGCGTGGCGATCCGCCCCTGAGCGGCGAGGACGCCCTTGATCACCGTGGGATTGGGCTCGGCGAACAGCGCGGCGGAGAGGTCACAGAGCGCGCCTCCGATGACGCGGGCCTGCTCGATCCGGTGCTCGCGCCACGCCGCGAGCAGCCGGGCGAACTCCCCTGCGGCGACGTTCGCGGTGGCGGAGATCGCGCCGTGCCCGCCCAGGGCCAGCACCGCGCCGACGAAGGGGTCGTCGCCAGCGAGGACCGAGACGGCGCCCGGACTCGCCGTGGTGAGTGCGGCGAGCAGCCGCACCGTCGTCTCCGTGACGCCGCCCGCGGCGTGCTTGAACCCACCCACCCCGTCGATCGCGGCGAGCTCGAGGAGCGTCTCGAGCGAGAGCGTGCGGCCCGTGCGCTGGGGCACGTCGTAGACGATCAGTGGCACGGGGCTCGCGGCCACGACCCGGCGGTAGTGCTCGATCACCCCCGCCTCGGAGGGCCGGGTGTAGTACGGCACCACGACCAGGGCGAAATCGGCCCGCGAATCGATGCGCCCGAACGCGGCCGCGGTGTCCGCGGTCGCATTGCTGCCCGCGCCCACCGTGAAGACGGCGCGGTGCTCGGCGCAGACGCCTCCGATCCGGTCGGTCACCGCGGCCCGCTCGGCGGGCGTCAGGGTCGCGGGTTCGCCGGTGGTGCCGAGCGCGACGAGGCCGTCGGCACCGTCGGCGAGGCTCTCGTGCGCGAGGCGCTCGAGCGAGGCGAGGTCGACGGTGCCGTCGGCTGCGAAGGGCGTGACGAGCGGGACGTGGAGGCCGGTGAGCTGCATGGTCTCAGGTTCCGGCACGGTGAGCGGTAGGTCCAGCGCGAGAATGCGATGTCGAGCGTAAGCTGCGCTTATGCTCGATGTGCATCGCCTGCGCCTCCTGCGGGAGCTCTCGCTGCGGGGCACGATCGCCGCCGTCGCGCAGGCGCTCGATTACACGCCGTCGGCCGTGTCGCAGCAGCTCGCGACGCTCGAGAAGGAGGCCGGGCGGCCACTGCTCGAACGCACCGGCCGCAGCGTCCGCCTCACCGAGGCGGGCCGGATCCTGGTCGGCCACGCCGACGCGGTGCTCGAACGCCTCGAGCGTGCCCGCGCCGACCTCGACGCCCTCGGCGCCGAGGTCGCCGGGGAGCTGCGGATCGGGGCCTTCGGATCCGCCATGCGCACCGTGATCACCCCGGCGCTCCTGCGGCTCTCGCGCGACCATCCGCTCCTGCGCGTACGCGTGACCGAGATCGACCCCGCGACCGCGCCCGAGCAGCTGCGCTCACGCCAGCTCGATGTCGCGCTGATCCAGCGCTACGACTGCCTCCCGGAGCGGGACGAGCCCGCGCTCGACACCGAACCGCTCTTCGACGAGGCCGTCCACCTCGCGACCCGCCGCGACCGGCCGCGCGCGCTCGCCGCCTGCGCGCAGGAGAGCTGGATCTCCGGCACCATCGGCACGCTGTGCGACGACGCCACGGTGCGGACCTGCGAGAACGCCGGCTTCACGCCGCGCGTGCGGCACCGCACGGATGACTTCGCCGCCGTCCTTGCCCTCGTGGAGGCCGGGCAGGGAGTGGCCGTGATCCCCGACCTGGCCGCGGTCGACCTACCAGAGAACGTGCTGCTCACTCCACTCGACGTGGTGCGGCACACCGCGCTGGCCTACCGGAGCGGCGCGGCCGACGACCCCCTCATCGGGGCGGCGCGGGCGGCACTCAGGTCGCGCTGATCACCCCGCCCCACAGCAGCCCGAGCACCAGGAAGCCGACCACGATGCGGTAGCCGACGAACCAATTGAGCGAATGCTTGGCCACGAAGCTCAGCAGCCAGGCGATCGCCGCGTAGCCCACGACGAAAGCGATCACGGTCGCCACGAGCAGCTGCGGCCCCGAGGCGTGCAGGCCCTCACCCGCCGGCGCGAACGCGTCCGGAAGGCTGAACAGGCCCGACGCCGTGACCGCGGGGATCGCCAACAGGAAGGAGAAGCGCACAGCCGCCTCGCGCGTGAGGCCCAGGAACAGGCCGGCACTCGAGGTGGCGCCGGAGCGGGAGACGCCGGGAATGAGGGCGAGGCACTGCGCCAGGCCCATGAGGATGCCATCGCGCGCCGTCACCTGCTCCAGGGAGCGCTGCCGGTTCGCGTAGACCTTGGAGCTCACGTACTCCGCGGCGAAGATGACGATCGAGAAGACGATCAGCATGGTCGCGACCAGGTACAGGTTGCGGGCGGCCGTACGGATCTCGTCCTTAAACAGGTATCCCAGCACGCCGATCGGGATGGTGCCGATGATCACATACCAGCCGATGCGGTAGTCCACGCCGCGCTGAGCCTGGTCGAACAGCCCCCGGAACCACGCGATGACGATCCGATAGATGTCCTTGGCGAAGTAGATCAGCACCGCCAGCTCGGTGCCGAGTTGGGTGACCGCGGTGAACGAGGCCCCCGCATCGTCGCCGAACCAGAGCTCCGAGACGATCCGAAGGTGCCCCGAGGACGAGACGGGGAGGAACTCCGTCAACCCCTGCACCAAGCCCAGCACGATCGCCTGCAACCACGTCATGTCCACCCGGGCAGGCTACCGGCCGGAGCCGGAGTGGGCCCGGGCGGTAGTTTCGAAGCATCATGACCCGCACCTTCGCCACCCGGACCGCCGCCCTCGCGGTCGTCGCAGCAGTCGCCCTCACCGCCTGTTCCACGACGCCCGCACGGGAGGACCGCCCGACGATCGTCCCGGCTCAGCCGGCGGTCGCGCCGGAGCCCGCCACCTCCCCGGCCGGTGCCGTCGTGCCCTCCGCCGCGGGCGAGGGCCTCGCCTTCGACCCGGTCGGTCGACGGCTCGCGGCGCTGTCCGGCTCCGAAGTGGTGCTGTACTCGGTCGACGGTGGACTCAAGGAGGTCGCCCGGTCGTCGTTCTCCGCGCGCGCGAGCCAGGTCGTCCCGAACCGCGACGGCGGATTCCTCGTCGCGGCCGGGAAACAGGTCGTGGTACTCCCTCGGGACGCCGGCGCCGACGGCTCCGTGACGGTCGGACGCACGACCTTCGACGTCGACGGTGACGTCCTCACCGCGGCGCCGTACGGCGCCGACGGGATCTCCGTGCTGGCCGGCACGTCCGACGGGCGGATCATCGGGCTCGGGGAGTCATCGGCACCGAGGACGATCACCGGCCCCGTCGAGGCGAGCCGGATCCTCGTGCACGGCGACGACGTGGCCGTGGTCGACCGGCTGCAGTCGTCGGTCGCCGAGGTCGACGTGGCGGGTGGCAAGCTCGGTAAGGGCCTGCGCGTCGGCCGCGGCGTCACCAACGCCGCCGTCGACCCGTACGGTCGACTGTTCGCGGTCGACACCGGCAAGAACCAGGTGATCGGCTACACCGTCGCGCCGCTGATGGCGAAGTTCCAGTACCCGGAGAAGGGCTCGCCCTGGGCGGTCGGCTACGACGAGACCGACAAGCTGATGTGGGTGACCCGCACCGCGACGAACGAGGTGGTCGGCTATGCGCTGAACACCGGCATCCCGGAGCAGCGCAAGCTGTACCCCACCGTCCGTCAGCCCAACGCGATCGCGGTGGACGCGAAGACCGGGACCCTCTACGTGCAGTCGGCGACGGGTGCCGGCATCCAGGCGATCCCGACGCGATAGGGAACGGACATTGACCAGCGGCACGCGGAGCGCCCCCGACGAGGACGAGTACGATTTCCTGCCGTTGCGATTGCCGCGGGAGGTCTCCCGGGTGACCGCAGCGATGCGGCTGACCATCGAGGCCGAGTTCGGCGGGTGGGAACTGTCCCGCGTGCGGCTGTACACCGACGGTTCGCGGCGGGTCCTGCTCCGCCGCAAACGCACGAAAACGTCCGGCATGCTGCCGCCGGACGCCACGAAGGGGTTGTGAGCACCATGTCGGCGATATCTCAGGCGATCTACCGGTCGCTCCTGAACGTGCTGTTCCTCGTCTCCCCCGAGCGGATCCACCACCTCGTCTTCGGCCTGATCCGGGGAACGACCGCCATCCCCCCGGTCCGGGCCGGTATTCGGCAGGGCCTCGCGGTCCGCGATCCGATCCTCGAGCAGACCGTCTTCGGCGTCCGCTTCCCCGCGCCCGTCGGCCTGGCCGCCGGCTTCGACAAGAACGCGCGCGCGGCCAACGGGTGGGGCGCGCTGGGCTTCGGCTTCGCCGAGATCGGTACGGTGACCGCCCACGCGCAGCCCGGCAATCCCGCGCCGCGCCTGTTCCGGCTCCCCGCCGACCACGCCCTGATCAACCGGATGGGCTTCAACAACTACGGCGCCGGCGCCGCCGCCAACGAGCTGCGCAAACGCGACGCCGGCCCCACCGCGGTGCCGATCGGCGCCAACATCGGCAAGACGAAGGTCACCCCGCTCGAGGGCGCCGCCGACGACTACCGGGTCAGCGCCATGCTGCTCGGTCCCCTCGCCGATTTCATCGTCGTCAACGTCTCGTCGCCCAACACCCCCGGGCTGCGCGACCTGCAGGCGACCGAGTCGCTGCGTCCGCTCCTGCAGGCGGTCCTCGACACCGTGACGGTCCCGGTGCTGGTGAAGATCGCCCCGGACCTCGCCGACGAGGACATCGACGCCGTCGCCGACCTGGCGGTGGAGCTGGGCCTCGCCGGCATCGTCGCGACCAACACCACGATCAGCCGCGCAGGCCTGTCCACGCCGGACGCCGAGGTCGAAGCCATCGGCGCGGGCGGCCTGTCCGGGCGCCCCGTCCGGGCGCGCTCGCTGCAGGTGCTGCGTCGCCTCGCCGCCCGCGTCGGCGACGACCTGGTGCTGATCTCCGTGGGCGGTATCGAGACCGTCGACGACGTCTACGAGCGCATCCGCGCGGGCGCGTCGCTGGTGCAGGTGTACACCCAGTTCATCTACGGCGGGCCGACGTGGACCCGTTCCGTGCACAAGGAGCTCGCGGCGCGGCTGCGCGCCGACGGCTTCGCGTCGATCGCGGACGCCGTGGGCGTCGACCGCTGAGGCCCGGACCGTACGACGAAGGCCGCGCCCGGAGTTCCGGGCGCGGCCTTCGCAGGTCGATCAGACCTGCGCGTACGTGGCGGTGATGGAGCCGCGCGCGATCGCGGCTCCGAAGAGGTTGAAGCCCAGGTACGCGGGCGTCGCGGTGGCCGGCAGATCCAGCTTCTCCACGCCGAGCGCATGCACCACGAAGATGTACCGGTGCGGGCCGTGCCCGGCGGGCGGCGCCGCGCCGACGTACCGCGGCAGGCTCGCGTCGTTGTTGAGCGTCAGGGCGCCCTCCGGCAGCGAGCCGGGCGCACCGTCGCCCGCCCCCGCGGCGAGCGAGGTGACCGAGGCGGGGATGTTCGCGACCGCCCAGTGCCAGAACCCGGAGGCCGTGGGGGCGTCGGGGTCGTAGCAGGTCACCGCGTAGGACTTAGTGCCCGCGGGGGCGCCGGTCCAGGACAGCTGGGGCGAGACGTCCTCGCCGCCGGCGCCCATGATCCCGCTGCGGTGCGCGACAGGGAGCTCGGCACCGTCGACGATGCTCTCGGAGGTGACGGTGAGTGCGGGCAGGGCCGGCAGCCCCGCATACGGATCGAACGGAACGGTCATCTCGAATCCTTTCGTGTTGCGCGATTCTCTGTGGTTCTAGGAGTTCATCAGGAAGTGCTCGAAGACCTGCGTGCCGAACTTCAGCGCGTCGACGGGGACCCGCTCGTCGACGCCGTGGAACAGCGCCGCGAAGTCCAGCTCCTCGGGCAGTTGCAGGGGGGCGAACCCGAAGCAGCGGATCCCGAGCTTGGCGAAGGCCTTCGCGTCGGTCCCGCCCGAC
Organism: Tsukamurella asaccharolytica; assembly: GCF_007858435.1. Lineage (GTDB taxonomy): Bacteria > Actinomycetota > Actinomycetes > Mycobacteriales > Mycobacteriaceae > Tsukamurella > Tsukamurella asaccharolytica. Next base: position 125,718 of record NZ_VIGW01000003.1, read on the forward strand.
AGCATGTACGGCACGGTGCGGCCGTCGGCGTCGAACGCGAGGATCGCGTCATTCATCGCATCGACGAGGGCACCGTCGAAACCGGTCTCGTAGGAGTCCAGTTTGGTGATCCACTCCCGCTCGATGTCGGGCCCCAGGATCTCGTCGAGCTCCTTCTCGAACGCGGCCTGCCGGCCGGGCAGGACGCGGCAGTCGATCACGGCCTCGGCGGTCTGCGGGATCACGTTGGCCTTGTAGCCGGCCTTGAGCATGGTGGGGTTGGCGGTGTCGCGGAGCGTCGCGCCGACGATACGGGCCAGTCCACCGATCTTCGCGAGTTGGCCTTCGAGGTCGGGACCGTCCAGGTCGATGTCGATGGTCGATTCCCGGTCCAGGGCACGGAGGAACTCGATCACACTGTCGCTGAGGACGAGCGGGAACGTGTGGCGGCCGAGTCGCGCGACGGCCTCCGCGAGGAGCGTGACCGCGTTGTCCTCGTGCACGAACGAGCCGTGCCCGGCCCGCGCCTTCGCCGTCAGCCGCATCCAGCACATGCTCTTCTCGGCGGTCTCCACCAGGTACAGGCGCTTCTTGTTGCCCGACGGGGTGTCGACGGTCAGCGAGAAGCCGCCGACCTCGCCCACCGCCTCGGTGACGCCCGCGAAGAGTTCCGGGCGGTGCTGCACGAGCCAGTGCGATCCCCACGTGCCACCGGCCTCCTCATCGGCCAGGAAGGCGAACATGATGTCGCGGGGCGGGACGGTGCCCGACGACTTCAACTGCCGCGCGAGGGCCAGCATGATGCCGCACATGTCCTTCATGTCGACCGCGCCGCGACCCCAGACGTAGCCGTTCTCGACGGCACCGGAGAAGGGGTGCACGCTCCAGTCGGCGGGCTCGGCGGGCACTACGTCGAGGTGGCCGTGCACGAGCAACGTGCCCCGCTTGGGGTTCGCGCCCGGGAGGGTGGCGAAGACGTTGCCCCGGCCGGGCTGCCCGGACTCGACGTAGACCGTCTCGTAGCCGACCTCCTCGAGGCGGGCCTGCACCCACCGGGCGCACTCGGCCTCCCCCTTGGTGGTCTCGAGCTCCCCGGTGTTGGAGGTGTCGAATCGGATGAGGGCGCTCACGGTCTCGACGACCTCGTCGAGCGCGTTCACTGCAGTAGCCACACCCATATCAGTACCACGGACCGCCGGTCGCCTCATCGGATGCGCGAGTGCCCCGACGTGCCGATTTGGCTTCGCGGGTGCGCGTGGATTACTGTGAACGAGCTTCCCAGCGCGGGTGGCGGAATGGCAGACGCGCTAGCTTGAGGTGCTAGTGTCCTACTAATGGACGTGGGGGTTCAAGTCCCCCTCCGCGCACAACACGAGAACCCCGGCCCCGGTCGGGGTTCTCGTCTTTCTACTGGACCGGCTGCGGCGCGAGCACGATCCGGTGCGTGGGCTCCCACAGCACGTCGTCGTGCAACGACAGGAAGCTGTACTCCACCTTCTCTGTTCCGTCCGAGTCGTCGAAACGAAGTCCCGAGAGCCGCCCCGCGGCCACCAGCCGCCCCTCGGCATCGAAGATCCGCGCGTCACGATCGGTGACGGCGTCGAAGTCCGCGTGAAAGGCGTCGTAGAGTTCCCGCCCGGTGAATGTGTCCATACCTCGATGGTGCGCCCGTTCGAGCGCGACCGCGACGGATTCCGCGGTGGACCGGACATTTGGAACAGTAATGCCGAACCTGTCCCCGCAGCGGGAGCGGAGCACGACGGCGCGAGGTCTGGCAGTCTGTCGGTGTGCCGCACTCGATCGAACCAGCCCGATTCCGGAAGCTCCGCGACATCACCCCCGTCACCCGGTTCGGTGTCGGCGGTACCGATCTGGGCATCGCGTGTCGCGTGGACGACGAAGTCCTCTACGTCTTCGGCGATACTTTCGAGGGACTGAGCGTCGGGGCCGGCGAGATGCGCTCCCCCGTCGGCCTCTTCGGCGACCAGAACGGCGTCGTGAGCCGCCCGGCAGGACCGGACCCGCGCCGCGCCCGAAAATTGCTCGACTATCCGCGCAGCACCGTCTCGCACACGACGATCCTGCCGACGACCTGCATCCGCGTCGACGGCGCGCTGTACCTGCACACCATGACGATGCAGAGCCTCGACACCGTCGTCCAGACCGGCCTGTGGCGCAGTGACGACGGTGCCGCGACCTGGCGGGAGGTGGCGCAGTACAACGCCGGGCACGCGGACGGCGCCTGGTGCATGTGGGCGCTGTGCCCCGCACCCGACGGCTACACCTACAACGTCTCCACGGGCGGCCTCACCCGCGACAAGGGGCTGCGGCTGCACCGCATGCCGACCGCGACCCTCGGCACCCTCCGGGACGGCATCAACGTCGAGTGGGAGACCTGGGGCTGGCAGCCGGACACGGGCTGGGCCTGGGGTAACCCGCCGACCGATCTGGCGCTGGGGCAGGGCTACGGCGAACTGAGCCTGTCGATCGTCGAGGGCACGTGGGTGCTGACGTACTTCGACGCGGCCGGGTACCGGATCGCCGCGCGCTTCGCCGACCGGATCGACGGGGAGTGGTCCGATGCCGTGACCCTGCTGCAGGGCTCGTCCTGGGAGGACGAGGATCACGCGGCGGGCCGGGTCGCCCAGCTCTACGGCGGCTACCTCGTCCCGGGGTCGACGATGGAGTCCGCGCGGCTGGTCGTCTCGCAGTGGAACACCGCCGTGGGCCACCCGTACAAGTCGATGATGTTCGAGGGCGCGCTCCAGCGCCCGTGACGCTTACCCCCCCGACGAGCCGGATCGTTGCGCGCACTGCAACCTGTGGATGCCCACGATCTACAGCCGCACCCACTGCCCTGTCGCCGAGGAGGGCTGAGCTTCAGGCGATGCCCGGGACCTCGGCCTCGGCGAAGGCGGCGAGAGCCGCGGTGACGATCTGCGCGACGTCATCGGTGACGTCGACGGTCACGCCGAACTCGTCGTCCCCCAGGGGTTCGAGGATGCTGAGCTGCGATTCGAGCATCCCGGCCTTCATGAAGTGTCCGGAGCGGCGCTGCATGCGCGCCCGCAGCAGCTCCTCGTCGCCGTTCAGGAAGACGAAGTAGACGCTGGCGCCCGCGGCGCGGATCCGGTCCCGGTACACCCGTTTGAGCGCCGAGCACGCCACCACGGTCGAGCGTCCAGCGATCATTTCCTCGCGCAGGTAAGCGCCGATCGCGGCGAGCCACGGCCACCGGTCCTCGTCGGTCAGCTGCTGTCCCGCGGCCATCGTGGCGCGGTTCGCCTCGCTGTGGAAGTCGTCGCCGTCGGCGAAGCTCCGGCCCAGGCGGGAGGCCAGTTCGGCTCCTATCGTCGACTTCCCCGAGCCGGAGACTCCCATGACGCAGATCTGGATCGTCGGCATCGGTCGAGTAGACCACGAGCGCTCGGACATGCGCGGCGCGAGCGCGCACCCCGCTACCGACGCTCCGGTCGGCGGACGTCGCATACTTGACGCGCACGAGGGAGGGAGACCGGATGCCGATGTCCGTCGCGGCCGCGTTCGCGATCGTCCTCCTCGTGGCGCTCGCCCTGCTCGCCGCCGAGACATGGGCCCGAGCCCGGGTGCGATCGGAAATCGTCCGCTCCGTCGCCGACCTTCTCGGCGCCGCACCGACGGTGGCCTTCGGGCCGCGCCTCGCCCTGGTCCCGCTGGCGCGCCACCGCCGGATACCGGCGCTGCACCTCGAAACCCGCCACGCCGCTAACGACCCGCGGGTCCTGGTACTCACCGCCGCCGCGACGGACGTAGTGCCCGGACGCGACGCCGTCACCGTCGGCTCCCTCACCGCCACCGCCGAGCTGCGGCTGTCCTGGATGCGGCACCTGGTGGAGTCTGCCCGCGAGAAGCCCGGCGACGCGGCGATCGTGGTCCGTACCCTCACGCTGCTCCCGCACCGCCGCTCTGTGGCGGTCACCGTGGGGCTGCCCGTCGCGTTCGGCCTCGGCGTCGACGTACGGGTGGTGGTGGCCGTGTCGCTACGGGACGGACGGATTGCGCTCCGCGCCACGGACCTGTCCATGCCGGTCAGCGTCGTGCCGGTGCCGATCCCGATCGCGTGGGCGATCAACTCGTGGATCACCGCCCTGCGGGCGCGGATCGTGCCGCCGGCCGTCGACGCGCTGACGATCACCGACCTCCGCTGGTCCGAGGATGCCGTCGTGGTCGACCTCACGGCGCACGAGGCGACGGTGCCGCTCGGGGGATGAGGGACAATCGTCCCCATGCCCGAACCCACCGACCCGATCTCCGCGGAAGACCTCGCCGCGTTCCACCGCGTGCTCGAGACCGCCGCGCGGCTCGACGACGGAGATCCGCAGTCCGTCGAGGTGCAGCGCGCCGTCGGGCACATGTTCAAGCTGCTCAAGCGCGAGCGCCGTAAGTCCGCCCGGGCGAAGGTCAAGGCCGCCGACCGCGACGTGCTCGAGCGCACCGCCACCGGCAACGCGGAGCGCATCGACGACGAGACGGCCGGGATCCTGCTGACCACCCCCACCGTCGGCGACAGCGCAGGAGAATTGCTGCGCCCCCAGAGCTGCTACATCTGCAAGCAGCCCTACACCCGGATCGACGCCTTCTACCACCAGCTCTGCCCCGAGTGCGCCGCCTTCAGCCACGCCAAGCGCGATGCGACGACCGACCTCACCGGCCGGCGCGCGCTGCTCACCGGCGGCCGCGCCAAGATCGGGATGTACATCGCCCTGCGGCTGCTGCGCGACGGCGCCGACCTGACGATCACCACCCGGTTCCCGACCGACGCCGCCCGCCGCTTCGCCGAGCTCGCCGACAGCGCCGAGTGGCTCGATCGCCTGCACATCGTGGGCATCGACCTGCGCGACCCGTCGCAAGTGAGCGCCATGGCCGACGCCGTCGCCGCCCGGGGGCCGCTGGACATCATCATCAACAATGCCGCGCAGACGGTGCGCCGCTCCCCCGGCGCGTACTCGGCGCTCGTCGACGCAGAGTCGGGCGACGTCCCGCCCGAGCTGGCGGGCCGGATCATCCGCTTCGGCCGCGCCAGCTCCGCGCATCCCGCCGCCCTCACCGAGGCCCTGGACGGGCACACCGGCGACGTCTCCGGCGACCTCTCGGCGCTCGACCCGGCCTCGCTCACCGCACTCGCTCTGCGGGGCGGCTCGTCGTCCGCCGCGCGGATCGAGGACGGCACCGCCATCGACGCCGGCGGCCTGCTCCCCGACCTCGTGCACACGAACTCCTGGGTGCAGACCGTCGAGGAGGTGCAGCCGCTCGAACTGCTCGAGGTGCAGCTGTGCAACTCCGTGGCGCCGTTCATCCTCATTTCGAAGCTCCGGCCCGCGCTGGCCGCCTCGCCCGCGCGCCGCAAGTACGTCGTGAACGTGTCCGCCATGGAGGGCCAGTTCGGCCGCGGCTACAAGGGCCCCGGCCACCCGCACACCAACATGGCGAAGGCGGCGCTGAACATGCTCACCCGCACCTCCAGCGCGGAGATGCTGGAGCAGGACGGCATCCTCATGACCGCCGTCGACACAGGATGGATCACCGACGAGCGGCCGCACCACACCAAGATGCGCCTGGCCGAGGAGGGCTTCCGTGCCCCGCTCGATCTGGTCGACGGTGCCGCCCGCGTCTATGATCCGATCGTCCAGGGTGAGAACGGGGTGGACCTGTACGGCTGCTTCCTCAAGGACTACCGGCCGTCGCCGTGGTGACGATCACCTGAAGTCGTAGTCGCTCAGGGGGAACCGGTCCTGGGTGCGCACCGCGTCGCGCACCGTCGTCGGGCGGAACAGCGGGGCCTCTCCGCGCCCGTTGATCCAGTAGGAGTTCGATGACACGCAGTCACCCAGGCGGAACACCGAGTCCTCCAGGAGCTCCTCCATCCGCGCCAGGAACCGGTTGTTCGCCGCCTCCGTGACCTCGAAGCTGCGCGCATCACGACGGCTCAGCTCCCCGAACAGACGGCGGATGTGCCGCATCTGGTACTCGACGGTGTTGAACCAGGAAAGTCCGACCCATGAGTACGGACTGGCCAGGGTGAGGAAGTTCGGGAATCCCGGCGCGCTGACACCCTCGTAGGCCTGGAAGCGGGTATCGCGCCACCACTTCCCGAGATCCTTGCCGTCCCTGCCGATCACCTCCAACGCGGGCAGATTCGTTTTCCACACGTCGAAGCCGGTCGCGAGGACGAGGGTGTCGATCGGACGGCGCACCCCGTCCGCGCTGACCACCGCGTCCGGCTCGATCCGGACGATGCCCGCGGTGTCGAGGTGCACGTGCTGCTGTCCCAACGCGCGGTAGTACCCGTTGGACACCGTCGGCCGCTTGCACCCGTAGTCGTAGGCCGGCGTGAGCGCGGAACGGAGCCCGCGGTCGCGCACGGAGAGGAAGCGGTGCACCCATGCCGCTTGTGCAGCTGTGGAATTGAGTCGACGGAACCAACGGTACCGCCACATCGCGACGACCATCAGGAACTCCATGAAGGAGTCCGTCGCGAACCGGATCGCCCGCTGTGTCCACGGATACCGGGCGAACAGGCGCCGCAGGCCGGCCGGGAAACGGACGTCCAGCTTGGGCATCACCCAGATCGGGGTGCGCTGGTACACCGTGAGCTCTGCGACGGCCCGAGCCAGTTCCGGGATGACCTGCACCGCGGTGGATCCCGTGCCGATCACGGCTGCGCGTTCACCCACGAACGAATGATTCGGATCCCAGCGTGCAGTGTGCACCACGGTTCCTTCGAAGGAATCAATCCCCGGGATGTCCGGCTTCGCCGGCTGTGACAGGAACCCGGTCGCGCACACCAGAAACCGGGTCTTCACGGACTCGCCGGCGGTGAAGGTCACCCGCCAGCAATTCTCGTCCTCGTCCCAGCGGGCCCCCGCGACCTCCGTGGAGAATCGCATGTGCCGGCGCACGTCATACTTCTCGGCGACGCGTTCCGCGTAGGCCTTGAGCTCAGGGCCCCGCGCGTACAGCCCCGACCAGTCGGGGTTCGGCTCGAACCAGTAGGAGAAGGTCGTGGACGGCACGTCCACCGTGAGCCCCGGATACCGGTTGACGTGCCATGTACCGCCGAGCCCGTCCTCCCGATCGACGATCAAGAGGTTCTCGTAGCCCAACTCCTTCAGCGCGACCGCAGCCCCGATGCCGCCGAATCCGGCTCCCACGATGACGATGTCGTACGTCTGCGACGATGCGCTGCTCACCTTGTCGCACCTCCCGGCACTCCCGCGGGGGTACTCTGCACAGCATGGAGCTGAGGTCTGCACGAGTTCTGATCACGGGAGCGAGCGGCGGGCTCGGGCCGGCGCTGGCCACCGCATTCGCTTCGCGCGGCGCCGATCTGGTGCTCAGCGGTCGCCGGGCCGACGCGCTGGAGCAGCTGGCATCGCGGGTCGGCGGCACGGTCGTGCCCGCGGATCTCAGCCACCCCGATGGCCCCGCGTCTCTGCTCGCCGCCGCCGGCCCGGTGGATGTCGTGATCGCCGGAGCCGGTCTGCCGGCTTCCGGTGTGGTGTGGGAGTACACGTCCGAAGAGATCGATCGTGCCATCGACGTCAATCTGAGGGCGCCGATCATGCTGGCGCGGTTGGCTTCCGATGCAATGCGCGAACGCGGCAGCGGCCATGTCGTGTTCCTCTCCTCGCTGGCGGGTCGGTCCGCCTCGGGCCGGATGGCGCTCTACAACGCCACCAAGTTCGGGCTCCGCGGTTTCGCTCTCGCGCTCCGGGAGGATCTCCGCCCCGACGGCGTCGGCGTCTCGTCGGTGCTTCCCGGACCCGTTCGCGATGCCGGTATGTTCGCGGACGCCGGCGTGCGCGTGCCGCGAATCACGACCCGCACCGCCGCCCAGGTCGCTCGGGCCACCGTCCGTGCAGTCGAGCGAAACCTGGGGGAGGTCGTGGTGGCGCCGTGGTCGATGCGCGCCGTCACGGCATTCGGCGCCGTCGCCCCCCATGCTTCAGCGGCCCTCGCCCGGTACACCGGCTCCGCGGCGATGATGACGGCGGTCAGTGAGGGACAACGCGGAAAGCGTTGAACTGCGGACTAGCTCGATGCAGCACCGTCCGCATCGTCACCGTCGGAGGCACCGTTGTCGACCGAGGTGGACGGCGAGGCATCCGATCCCGATCCGCTCGACGACGGGGTGGAACCCGCGGTGTTCGACGAGGATCCGGACGTGGCGGAGGGCTGCGAACCCGAATCGCTCGACCCGCTGGGCCCCGGGGTCGACTCGCCGCCGTCGGCTGCCTCACCGGAGCCGCCGGCGCCCGAACCCGAACCGGCGTCGGCCGTTCCGGCCGGCGAATCGCCGACCGATACCGGCGTCTGCGCGATGATCGGCGCGACGCTCGTCGACTCCGCCACCTCGGGCTGCGATGCATTCGGCGTGGACGGAGTCGCGGCCGGATCAGGGGCACGATGCTTACCCGAATACGACGGCGCGGGCGACGTGTCCGTGCCGGCGACCGTCGACTCGCTCGCGGCGCGGGACAGCTGGTAGCCGTCACCCTCGGACGAGTACTCCGGACCGTCGAACGCCGCGGCGCCGGCGGAGGTCCTCTGCGGCGCGCCGCCGGAGGCACCCGAGGACGGCAGGGTCACGGTCGACGTGATGCTGTCGATGAACGTGGTGAAATCCCCGGTGATCGCGTTGATCGTGCCACCGAGGTCGCCCGGTTCGGGGACGAGCGCGCCGAAGCCGCTGAAGACCTTCTCGAACGACCCCCACGCCTTCTCGAGGTCACTGTTGTCACCGGCGAGCAACCGCTGGTACGTGGCGTCGATGTCCTTCCAGAGGCGCGCCTGCCCCTCCGGGCTCCACAGCGAGAGCGCGTCGACATCGGGGGCGAGGGGCACCCCCTCCGGGCGTCCGACCCAGTTGTCATCGGTGAATTCCTGGCCGAAGTCCGTCACTGTGTACCAGTTTCCGAACAGCGGGATCCGCGACAGAGAACCCGGCGCACCCTTCACGCCCAGGGCCTGACAGGGCAGGCAGTACGTCCCTTCGACGACCGGGTTGAGCGAGTTGAAGGTCGCCGTGACGAGGCGCAGATACGCGTTGACCGCCTGCTCCAGGGACGGCACCGCCTTGAACCCCTCGGGATCCTTGGTCAGGCTCTCCCAGACGGCCTGCGGGACACCGAACAGGTTGATCCGCTGGGTGGAATTGGACCACGGCATCTCGATCGACGGGTCGACGGTGTTGAGCACGGTGCCGTAGGTGACACCCTGGATCAGCTTCCACGGCATCACCTTGAAGTAGGCGGTCCAGTAGGTCGGGTCCGCGCACGGGGCGGGCGCGCCGGTGCAACTCTCCGTCATCGGGAAGTTGGCCTGGAAGGTCACGTTGATCGGATCCGCAAGCGCCTGCGCGACCGCCGGGAACGGCACCAACAGCGCCATCAGTCCGTCGATCTTCGCGACGTCCGCCTGGTCGTACCCGAGCACATTGCCCGGCGTGTAGAGCCACCAATTGCCGCCGAGTTCCAAGGCATCCGAGGTCTTATCGACTCCAGCGATGTGCGACGCCGGAATGTTCGCCAGCCCCTGGATGATATTCGCCGGGATGTTGACCACCGATCCCGCCATGGCGACCTGCGCGGGTGCGGTAGCGGTGAGAACGCCGGTCGCAGCGGCTGTCGCCACGGCGAATGACGCGGCCGTAGCCCTGGTTGATCGCACGATAAGACCTCCGTGGTTTGGAATCGCAAACGCCCTTGGCGCGGACTATACCGTGGCTCGGCGGGATCCTCTAGCGTCTCGCGAAACCGACAATCCAGGTACCGGAAACCTCAGAAAGACGCGGGGATTCGCGCTGCCGGCGCGGACGCTCACGGTTCGGCCTGCACCCAGTACCTGCGCCCATACTGGTCAAGGTGAGTGACCTCGCCGACCGGGATGCGGCTCGATGGGCCGTAGCGTCCCTTCGGCCACCCCAGGGGAACGATGCACACGGGCGTCACGTCGATCGGAAGTCCCAGGATCCGCCGCGCCGCGCCGAGGTTCCACAGCGGCATGGTGATGAGCGAGGCTCCGAGGCCCATCGCGCGCGCGGCGAGCAACAGGTTCTGCACCCCCGGATAGATCGACCCCCAGTAGCCGCTCTCGGCGACGTGCGGCATGCGCACCATGGCAACGCGCCCCTCCTTCACGCCGAGCCGAAGGCAGGCGACCACCAACACCGGAATCTCGGTGAAGTGGTCGACCTGCCACTGCACCGCCTTGGCCATCCGCGCCTTCGCGTCGTCACGCGCCGCGACGCGTCGATAGACCGTGCGCCAGTACAGGCTCCACGCCTGGCGGTACCGCCTGCCGAGGGCCGCCTTGACACTGGGATCCCGGACCACCAGAAACTCCCACTGCTGCCCGTTCTGCCCGGTCGGTGCACGCTGAGCGAGCTCGATGCACTGCAGGACGAGTGCGTCGTCCACCGGATCGGGCAGCACACGCCGGATCGCTCGCTGGGTGGTCATCGCCTCCACCAACGGCATGTCCAGGCGGCCCAGCGCGGTCTCGGTAGACGGAATACGTTCAGACATGAGTACGGATCCATTCGTCGGTGAACCGCTGCAGATCGGGAATGTGGGTGCGCAGCGCACCCGCGACCACCCCTTCGATCGGGCCGCCGAGCACCGGAACACGGATCCGGACGTGGCCCTCCATCCGCAGCTCGGAGCCGCTCTCCGTCGGCCGGAGCGTGGCGCGCGAGGTGCCCTCCCCTGGTGCGCCGTGCACCCGGACATCGATCGTGCCGTCGGCACCGCCGTCCACCGGAACCCAGTGCTCCCGTGCGATCGCCCGCAGCTCCCGCGGGTACAACTTGGCCACCAGAGGGTGCATGGCCTCGCGCCGGACATCCTGCAGGGTTTCGACGGTGACTGCGCCACGGGGGTCCGTCTCCAAGGTCGTCAGTTCCAGACCCCCGCCGAAGCGCTCGAACCGGGCGAGCCAGTAGTCGGGAGATCCGAACGCGGACATCACCTGTCGTACGCCCGCCGGCGACGACACCGTCGCCTCGAACTTTCGCACCATGTCACCGGCCCTCGGTTGGGGCCGTGACCGCGAGCGACGCCGCGAATGCGCGCGCCGCCTCCAGGTGCTCCGGTTGCACGTTGGTCGGCGGAACCGTCATCCCGAGGTATCGCTCCCGCTGCTGCCCGGTCCCGAGATAACCGGTCAGCGCGATCATGGACGCGAGCTGATTGCCGGGGTAGGTCGCATGCATCTCGCCCGCGTACCGTCCGCCCTGCCACTCTCCGAGCCGACGGACCTCGTCCGCGTTGCCGCGCCACCTGTCCCGGCACGCGACGAACACCGCGAATCGCCGTCCGGCGAGGACGCGGCGCCCGTCGGGCGAGCTCAGGAACGACCGGACGGGGAGACTGGCGCGGCCCCACCACGTGGGAGACCCGATGCAGACGAGGTCGTACGGACCATCGAACGCCTCCGCGGAGACGGAGATCTCGCCGACCGCCCCGCGGGCTTGGGCCGGCAGCACGCTGAGCATGTCCGGCCACACCCGGCGGAGCGGGAAGCGCCCGAAACGCCCGGCGTAGCGCGGGTCGGTGAGTTCGATGCTCGCCCGCACCACCTCCCAGCCGCGCCCGGCGAGTTCGTCACCGGCGGTGTTCACCAGCAGAGCAGCCTGACCCGTGAAGCTGTACGAGAGGAGCAAGACCCGGAGCCGACGCTGGGGTTCCGGGCCGGATGGCACGGCACTCCCTCCCGCGTCCGGGACAGACTGTTGGATTTGTCGAATCCCGGCGAACCGAGGTGCATTGTCAACGGCCATGACGTACCTTCTCCCTATGACCGACAAGGCCACAGTCGACCTTAGCGGGGCAGCGCAGACCATGCTCACCACGCTCTATCTCAAAGCTCTCGACGCTGAGTTCGAGAGTCCTGTCCTGGGCGACAGATTCGCCTCCGATGCAGTATCTAACATCGAATACGACTGGGCCTCGCTCGGAGTGAGCGAACGCTGGGCGCCACTCGTCACGGTGCGGACCGCGTTGTTCGACCGGTGGGCGCGCGACTTCCTCGAGCAGCACCCGGACGCCACCGTCGTCCACCTCGGCTGCGGGCTCGACAGTCGCGTGTTCCGCCTGGCGCCGGGTCCGGAGGTGCGGTGGTTCGACGTCGACTTCCCCGGGGTCATCGACCTGCGCCGCCAGGTCTACCCTGCGCGCGACGGGTACCGGTTGTTGGCGAGCTCGGCGACGGATCCCTCGTGGCTGCAACAGATCCCGAATGATCGTCCCACTCTGCTGCTCGCCGAGGGCATCAGCATGTACCTCACGGAGAGCGAGGGACTCGACCTGCTTCGCGCAGTCGTGGACCACTTCTCCTCGGGCGAGATCCAGATCGACTTCTACAGCCGGCTGGCGATCCGCACGCAGCGGATGCACAAGCTCAACCGCACCACCGGATCCACGCTGTACTGGGGGGTGGAATCCCCCGCCGACGTGCTGGAGCGGGTCGCCGGCGTGCGACTGCTCGATCAGCGCACCTTCTTCGACGCGGAGACCTTCGACCGCAACTCCCGCTTGTTCTCCACTGTGGCAGGCGTCGGCCGTCTGGTGCCCGCCGTCCACCGTGCGCTTCAATACCACCGCTACGGTTTCGGTCCGTCCGACTGATCCCGTCCTCATCTGCCACCGGCGAGAGCGGAAAGGTGTTCGGCGATCGCATCGATCGCCGACCGAGCCACGGGGTCGTGGGTGTGGTACTCGATCTGCAACCGGCCGTCGAAGATCTTGCTGGTGTACATCTCGATTCCGGAAGCCACCTGGAAGTACAGTTCGCCGTGCACCGCGGTGAGTTCCACCCCCGGAGGGGTTCGCACCGGCGGGATGATCCCGTTGTCGGTCAGCATCACAACATCGGGCAGGCCCGGCGGGTTGCCGACGTACGCCGGCCGGAAGTGCAGCAGCGACTGCTGGATCACCCCGTCCGCGAGATCACTGCGGAAGGTATCCGCGATGTCGCGGCCGAGCTCCAACAGATTCGTGTCCGCGGTGATCTCGGCGAGGTAGGTGGCCACCCCGACAGGATTGGTGCACCCTGTGGCAGACACCGCCGGCGAGAGCACGTACCGCAGGTCGACCGGATAGACGTACGGGATCGGGACGGCGGTTGCGCCCCTGAGCCTCCACTCCGCGAGAAGAACAGCGGCCGCGACGATTCCATTGATGCTGACGCGGTTCTCTCGGGATAGCGTGAGCAGCCGGCGAGTGTCGTCGGCGCCGAGCGTGTGCTGCACCATCGGTACCCGGATCGGGCTGGCGGGTGGTTCCGCGGTGACCGCACGCCGCGACGGCGGTAGGTCGTAGGCGAACATCGCGGGGACGAACCGTTCCATGCCGGACCGGGGCAGGCGCGCGATTCCCCGTTCCGCGAGTACGTGCTCCAACGGTTCCGCGGCGGGTTGCGGTGGCCCCGGACGGATCTCACCGGTGGTCACCAGGTCGGTGTAGAAGCCGAAGAGCTCCTCGATCAGGGCGAACTGATGATGGCCGTCGGCGAGAGCGTGATGGACGTACAACGTGGCGGCGGATTCGTCGCCGTCGGTGACCAGGTGCAGGTGCACCAGCGCCTCACCCTGATCGAACCGGGGCTCCGCACCGACCGTGCCCGCGTCGGCCACGACGATACCCGGATGCAGGAGATCGTCCGCGACGATCCGGAACCCGCCGTCACCGTCCGGCTCGATGCGGGAGGCCAGAACCGGGTGCACCTCAAGGAGGGTCTCGAAGGCCTCGCTGAGGGCGTCGACGTCGACGGGTCCGCGCAGGCGGGCACCGAGCCCGACGAAGTTGTGGGTCTCGGCGAACATCGTCTCGCTCTCCGCCAGGGGGCGAAGGACCGAGGAATCGAACATCTCTGCCTCTCTTGGGTGATCAGTCTCGGGTACTTGCCCGGCGATAGCCGACGGCGAGCGGAACCGCACACACCGCGATGATGCCCACCGACCACGCGAGCAGCTCCAGCAACGGAGCCAGCACGGGGCCACCGACTGCGAGGCCGCGCATCGCGTCGACGGTGTTGCTGAACGGTTGGTGTTGGACCACGGGCTGCAACCACTGCGGATACTGTTCCAGTGGGACGAATCCGGTGCAGAAGAACATGAAGAGTCCGGACACGAGGGCGGTGGCCTCCACCACGATCGTCTTCGCCGCGTACACGGCCACCGTCAGGACCGCGACGGCGAAGGCCACGCCGAACAGGACCGGGATCAGCAGCCACCCCAGAACGGCGAGGAGGCCGTTCTCGAAACGCAAACCCAGCGCGATTCCCGTCACCGTGAGCACCGCGGTCGCCGCGACGATCCGAAAAGCTTCGGCGACCAGACGCGAGGTGACACCGGCCGTCCGGTGGATCGGGATCCCCCACAGGCGTGCCAACAGTCCGTTGTCCCGCTCTGCCATCACGCCGAGGCCGCCGACGGTGGCCCCCTGGGTCGCCGCGACCAGGGCCACGAGCGGCACGCTACCGGCGAGGGCACTATGCCCTGTCAGGCGCGAGATGCCGTCACCGAGGACGATGTTCAGCGTCACGAGGAAGGCGACCGGAACCAGGACGGTCTCGGCCAGAGTAGCCGGGTCCCGGATCCAGCGACGGACTATCCGGCCGGTGAGCAGCCCCGTCTGGCGAACCAGGGCGCGCGGAGATCGCTCGCTGCGGCGTTCGGACGCGGGCCGCGGCGGCAACGTTCCGGTCGGCGCCGGTGCCGTAGTCATCGGCTCCTCCTGGCGGCGACGTACGCGTGGAGAGGCACGAGGACGACGATGAGCCCGACCGCCCAGTAGACGGCGGGTCCGATCACACTCCACGTCGGTGATCCCGCGGCGGTGGTGGAGTCGCCCGCGAGCGCGCGCAGTGCGAAGACGAATTGCGAAATCGGCTGGTCCCGGACGAATCCCTGGATCCACGCGGGGAAGCGCTCCACCGGCTGCACTCCGACCGACAGCAGGCCGAGCGTCAGCTGGGGCAGCATCATGAGGTGGGTCGTGGCGTCCGGATTGCGGGTGGCCGTACCGACCAGATCACCCAGGAACGACAGGGTCAGGCCCAAAAGCAGCGCGAGAGCGACGAAACCCACCGTGTTCCAGATACTTCCGTAGAAGCGAAAGCCGATGACGTGGCCGCACGCCAACGAGATCGCCAGCGCCACCGCGCACCGGTACATACTCGCCGACATGCGCGCCGCCATCGGTGTGAGCCGCCCGATCGGCATGGACCGAAAGCGCCGGTCGATCCCCTCGATGGAGTCCGTCGCGGCCCGGAAGCCTCCGGAGATCGCGGCGAACGAGATCGCCTGGAGCACGATCAACGGCGTGAGATACTGCGCATAGCTGCTCATCTCGGCGGCGTACGCACCCATGAATCGTTCGAGGGGGATGTAGAAGCCCACGGTGAACATGACCGAGGCGGCGACCTGTGTGATCAATTCGCCGTTGCGGAGGGACGGCACGATGCTCCGCACGGTCAGGACCCACCACTGCTGCGCCGGTGAGGCAGTGGGACGCGCCGTCACAATGTCACCTCCTCGCGCTGGAGCACCGGCGCGTCGCCGGTGAGTGCGAAGAACACCTCGTCGAGCGAGGGTCGACGCAGCGCGACGTCGAGCAGCTCGATCCCGGCCGCGTCGATCCGGGCCACTGCTTCCATCAGGGTCCGCGTACCGTCCGGAGCCGGGATGGAGATCCGGTCGGATCGCTCGGTATCGGCGCGGTGCCGACCACGGCCCGCCAGTGGTCCGAGCGACGCGGCGATGCGCTGGAGGTCGCCGCGGTGCCGTGGCACGATCTCACACACCGTGGCCCCCGTCCGCTCCTTGAGCTGGTCCGCGGTGCCCTCCGCGATCACGGTCCCCCGGTCGATGACCGCGATCCGGTCGCTGAGTGCGTCGGCCTCCTCGAGGTACTGGGTGGTCAACAGAGTCGCGATGCCTTCGTCGCGCAGCTGTGCCACCAGTTCCCACACCCCCTGTCGGCTGCGCGGGTCCAGGCCAGTGGTGGGCTCGTCGAGAAACACGACCTCGGGCCGAACGACCAGCCCGCACGCGATGTCGATCCGGCGCCGCATGCCGCCCGAATAGGTGCCGACCCGGCGGTCGGCCGCGTAGTCCAGCTCGAAGCGCTCGAGGAGTTCGGCCGCCCGGGACCGTGCGGCGGCTTTCCGCAGGCCTTGCAGGCGGCCGAACAGGATCAGGTTCTCGCGGCCGGTCAGCAGCTCGTCGACGGCCGCGTTCTGCCCGGTGAGCATGATCGCGCGACGCACGGCCGCCGGATCCTTCGCGACGTCGTGTCCTGCCACGACCACCCGACCCGTCGTCGGTCGCGACAGGGTGGCCAGGATGTCCACCGTCGTGGTCTTCCCCGCTCCGTTGGGTCCCAGCAGTCCGAGGATCTCCCCCCTGCCCACCTCGAGATCGATTCCGCGCAGGGCGGTGAAGTCGCCGAACGACTTGGTCAGGTTCTCGACGACCACCGCACGATCGGTCCCGGTCATACCGCATCTCCTCCGGACAGATCGACCAACTCCCATTCGTCCTCGCCGACGTCCGCGGATGCGTCGGCGACGGCTTCGCGTCCCAGACGCTCGAGCGCCGCCGTGACCGCCGCGGCGAGCCGGTCAACGCGGTCCGGCGAAACGCGCCGCTGATCGAACCACCAGTCCAGGTGCATCCGTCCGCCGGTGCGATACACCCGTAGTTCGACGGGGGTGCCCAACGCAGGTACGGCATCGCGCACCGCCATCGCAGGATCTGATCCGAACCAGACCGGTGCTGAATGCGCAGCACCAGAGGGCGGTTCGGGGATCGTTCCCGCCACGGACAACCGCAGATCCGGGGCCGGGACGGCCGACAGGCGCGCGGCCGTGGGGGCGTACAGGTAGCGCAGGAGTCCGTACCCGATCCCGAGGTGCGGGACACCGCGCAATTCTCCGCGGACCGAGTCGAGCAACGCCGCGTCGTCGTCCGGTGCGCTGATCACCACGGGATGCGGTGCCGCGAACCAGCCGACCGTCTCGCGCAGGTCGAGGTCCGGCCGCAGGACCGAGCGCGCGTCACCGTCGAGCTCGACAGTGACCGGTCCGGGCCCGACGGTGGCCTCGACGCCGCGGGCCAGTGCCGCGACGAGGAGTTCGTCGAGCCGGATCCCGGTACGGCGCCGGGCATCGTCGAGCTCGGCCGCCGTCACGGGACTCACCGTGGACGCGACTCGTCTGTAGTCCGCTGCGACGGGCGCCTCCGCGGGATCCGAGTTTGCGACCCGCGTGCCGGTGGCCGATCGCGCGATCCAATGCTCCCGGGACGCGAGCACCGAGGGGTGCCCCGCCAGCGGCGTCACCCGTCGGCTCCACTCCCCCCACCCGACGGGCGGAGGAGCCAGCGTCACCGGGAGGCCCGCAGATCGCTGGCTGAACGCCGTCAGTAGGTCCGCGATGAGGAGATCGCGGGACCGAGCATCGCCGGCGGTGCCGTGCAGAGTCAGGCAGAGTCGTGACGGACCGTCCGGGACCCGGAGCAGCAGGGCGGTGAGAGCAGGCGTGTCCGGGTCCGCCGCGGCGATGGTCGCTGTGACCCGTTCGCGGGCGATCGCATCCGGATCCGCACCGGTTGCCAGGGTCTCCTCCGCGACCCGGGTTCGTCGGTCATCGTCGTCGGCGGCCCCGATGACCTGCTCGAGGAATTCGCCGTCCGTCGACAGCCGCAAGCGCAGCACCTCGTGCCTCGCCACCAGTGCGTCGAGCACCGCCTCCACATCCCCGACATCGAGGTCCTGGCGCAGATTGACCACGATCGGGATGCGCCACCGGGCATGGTCGCCGATTCCGCCGTCGAGGAGGCGGAGGAGGTTCGGGGGCAGTGGCGGGCGCTCGGACGGCCCCGCATCGGAGGCGAGGCCGCCCTGTGCGTCCCGGGCGGAGACCGCGCTCGCCAGCGCGGCCACCGTCGGGTGATCGTAAAGGTCCTGCGGCGTCAGTTCGATCCCGGCGTGGCCCGCGGCCATGGACACACCGATCGCGATCAGGGAGTCCCCACCGAGATCGAAGAAGTCGGCGTGCGGGTCCACGGTGTCGGCGCCCAGGCACGCCGCCCACACACGGCTCAGCGTCGCCTCCACGCTCGACTCGTTCTCGGCCTCGTCGGCCGCCGACACTCGCTGCCCCCCTGGCGCATCCGCGCCTTCGGGTGCCTGCCGGGCGCCCTTGCGCGCCTCGATCCAGTGCCGCTCCGGTAGGAACGGGTACCCGGGTACCAGCACACGTTGCCCGGCCGGGACGAGGTCCACGTCCACGCCGGAGGCCCACAGACCGCCGATCCCCTCCAGAAAGAACTCGTGATCGTCCCGATCTTGGGCGGGATGCCGCATGAGGCGCACCACACGGTGCGAGTCGTCGAAGAGCGGATGGCGCTTCGCCGCCGAAGTCAACGCGCCGCCGGGCCCCACCTCCACGAGGACCCGGTGCGGCTGGGCGAGCACGGTCGCGAGTTCGTCGGCGAACCGCACGGTGGCGCGCATCTGGCGGGCCCACAGCCTCGGGTCGGTCGCTTCCTCATCGCTCATCAGGGCGCCGGTCACGTTGGACGCCAGCGGAATCCTCGGGGATTTCAGGCTCACCGTGGACAAGGTCGTGGCGAACTCCGTGGCGGCCGCCTCCATCAGGCGCGAGTGGAACGCGTGGGACGTGCGCACCCGTCGCGCCGTGATCGCCTCCGCGGAGAGCCGCGAGGTCAGGTCGGCGATCGCCGTCGCGGTGCCCGCGACCACGCAACCGTCCGTCTCGTTGATGGTCGCGATGTCGATCTCGTCGCCGAGAAGCCCGGCGAGGTCGGAGGCGGCGCGCGGGACGGCGAGCATCACGCCCGGCGGCGCGGTCTGCATCACTCGGCCGCGCTCGGCGATCAGGGCGATCGCTGTCGGGAGGTCGAGTACGCCCGCCACGGTCGCGGCGACGTACTCGCCCACGCTGTGGCCGACCAGGACCGAGGGCAGCACACCCCGGTGTTCGAGAAGCCGGGCAAGGGCGTACTCCACCGCGAACAGCGCCGGCTGCGAGCGGTCGGTGCGCTCCAGCTCCCGGGTTCGTCCGGCGAACACCAGCTCCTTGAGGTCGAGGCCGAGCGCGGCGTCGAATCCGACGGTGCAGCGGTCGAAGTGTTCGGCGAAGACCGAATCGGCGTCGTAGAGTCCGCGAGCCATCCCCACGTACTGTGCCCCCTGACCGGGGAACAGGAAGACGACGCGGTCGGCGGTCCCCGCCGCGCCGTCGGGGACGGAGCCGGTCACGCCGTCCCCGGAGCGCAGGGCACGAACCGCGTGCTCGCGGTCTCGGACCACCGTGACGCCCCGCGTAGCGTCGGCCGGACGCGCCGCCAGGGTGGCGGCCACATCACCGAGGTCGCCGGCGGGGTCCGATTCGAGTTGGTCGGCGAGCGACGCCCGCGCGACCGCCAGGCGCTCGGCCCCACGGGCCGAGAGGAGCAGCGCGTACGGGGCCGCGGAGTCCGTCGCGGGCGCAGGCGCGGACGGCGCCTCCTCGAGCACCACGTGCACGTTCGTGCCACCGACGCCGAAGGAACTGACCCCTGCCCGCAGCGGACCCGCGCTGCGCCATTCGACGAGCCCCGGATTGACTTCGAACGGACTCCGGTCCAGATGCAGCTCGGGATTGGGTGCCGTGTAGTGCAGGGTTCCGGGAATCGCCCGGTTCTCCACGCACAGGATCGCCTTGATCAGGCCGGCGATACCGGAGGCGACCTCGAGGTGTCCGATGTTCGCCTTCACCGAGCCCAGCCGGCAGGGCTCCGTCCGGTCCCGCTCGGCGAGGTCGAACGCCTGACGCAAGCCGTCGATCTCGACCGGATCGCCGAGCGGTGTACCCGTGCCGTGGGTCTCGACGAAGGAGACGTCCGCCGGATCCACACCGGCCACGGCGTGCGCCTCGGCGATGGCGGCGGCCTGGCCCGCAGCGGTCGGCGCGGCGTAGGTCATCTTGACCGCACCGTCGTTGTTGACCGCCGAGCCGCGGATCACGGCATGGATGCGGTCACCGTCGTCGAGCGCGGCCTGCACGGTCTTGAGCACGACTACGCCCACACCGCTTCCGAAGACGGTGCCGTCGGCCCGCGCGTCGAACGGGCGGCAGTGCCCGCTGGGCGAGGTCATCGCCCCATGCTCGTGCCAGTAGCCCGCGATGTTGGGAACGCGGATGGACGCCCCGCCGGCGATCGCGGTGTCCACCTCACCGGAGACGAGCGCCTGACAGGCCAGATGCACGGCGACCGCGGACGAGGAGCACGCGGTCTGTACGGAGAGCGCGGGGCCGTGCAGGTCGAACTGGTGCGCCACCCGGGTGGCGATGTGGTCCTTGTCGTTGTGCAGGGACAGGTCGATCATCTCGAAACTCGCGCCCTGCCCGATCACCCGGTCCACATCCAGCCGCGACATCAGGTTGTTGAGGAGGTAGCCGCTCGCGGAGCTCGTCCCGTAGACGCCCACCGCCCCGTCGAGCTCGCGCGGCCGGTAGCCGGCCTCCTCGACCGCATCCCACACTGTTTGCAGGAACAGGCGATGCTGGGGATCGAGCGCCTCCGCCGCCGCCCGAGTGAAGCCGAACAACTCGGCGTCGAATTCGTCGATTCCCGCGAGGGGCGCACCCGAACGGATGTAGCGCCTGTCGTCGAGCGCATCGTCACCGATTCCGGCCCGTCGGAGCTCGTCCCGATCGAGCGGAACGATCGACTCGACACCTGCGCACAGGTTGCGCCAGTACTCGGCGAGGTTCCGGGCGCCCGGGAAGCGCCCGGCCATCCCGATCACAGCGATCGACGTCGCAGGGTCGGCCGGTCCGGTGCCGATGGGTTCCGTTGCGGTCATGCTCTGGGCTCTACCTTTCGTCGGGCGGAGGCGCTCCGGCGGGCTGCGGCTCGCTGCTGGGCGCGCTCGCGCACCGAACCTGCGGCGGGTGCTTGCGGTGACGCCGCGGAATCCTCGGTGACGCCGAGGCGGCGCACCAGGTCAGCTGCGAGATCGGACAGGGTCGCGCCCTGCAGAAGCAGCGCGACCGGGGGTTCGACGCCGAGATCGGCGCGCGCGGCGTTCCGGATGCGCACGGCCATCAGGGAATCGAGACCGAGTTCGGTCAGCGGCCGGTCCGCGGCCATGGTGGCGCCTCCGGAGTACCCGAGCACCGCGCCGATTCGCGACTGGAGCCGGTCCACCACGACACCGGTGGCGTCCGCGAACGTCAGACCGTGGAGGCCGTCCGGGTCGAAGGCTTCCGCATCGTCGTCGGGTTCGAGTTCGGAGACGAGGTGGGTGAAGTAGCCGAGCCCCGACAGCTCCGGGAAGGCGCTCGCCGCGCGGTCCAACCGCAGCCGGGCCACCCCGACCCGGGCGTGCGGGCCGCCGAGCAATGCGTCGAGTGCCTCGGTGCCCTCCGCCGGGGAGATCGGATCGAGTACACCCATTTCCAACGACCGCGCCAGTCCGACCTCCGCCCACTGCCCCCAGCAGATCGAGGTCGCGGCGGTTCCCTCGGCGCGGCGGCGCTCGGCGAGCGCGTCCAGGTAGGCGTTCGCGGCGGCGTAGGCCCCCTGGCCGGGCGAACCGAGCAGGGACGCGACCGAGGAGAACATCACCCACCAGTCCAGGTCGCGGCCCGCGGTCGCCCGGTCGAGCCGTAGCGCCCCCGCCACCTTCGGCCGCCACACGCGGTCCATCGCCTGCCTCGACAGCGCGGCGACCAATTCGTCGTCGAGCACGGCCGCGGAGTGCACCAGGCCTCGGAGCGGCTTTCCGGTCTCCTCGGCGACGGCAACGAGGTGCTCGGCGATCCCGGGCTCAGCGATATCGCCGCGCACGTACCGGATCTCGGTCCTTTCGCCGAGTGCCGCGAGCTCGGTGGCGGCCTCGTCGGACGGCTCTCCGCGGCCGGACAGCACGACTCGCCCTGCGCCGGATTCCACGAGCCGTCGGGCGATGACCAGGCCGACTCCGCCCAAGCCACCGGTGATCAGGTACGACCCGTCGCCGCGCAGCGCTCCCGAAGCATCTCCCGCGCCGTCCGGCTTCACTTGGGCGCGCACGAGGCGCTGCACGAACCGCTCGGTGCCGCGCCATGCCACGAGGTCGTCGCCGGTCGGTGCGCCGAGTTCGCGCGGCAGAACGTCCGCGACGTCGCTGTCGGTGCCGACGTCCACCAGTGTCGTTCGGAGTTCCGGGTGTTCGTAGGCCAGCACGCGCACGAGCCCGGTGAGCGACCCGACTGCCGGATCGCCGGTCTCCCCCGGAAGTACCGGGAGCCCGCCGTGCGACAGCAGCCACAGCTGCGGGGGACGCCCGTGCCAGCCCGCGGTCACCGCACGCACGGTGGTCGCGACGCGCCACACCAGGTCCTGGCCGGCGGTCACCTCCGCATCGATCTCGTCCTGCGCGGCGGGGTCGTGCGCGCCACCGGGGTGCGCGAGAAGCACGATGCCGGCGAACGGGTACGCGGGGTCGGCGGCGACGTCCGCCACGGCCTCCGCCACGCCGCGTTCGTCGAGGGCGGCCGTCACCACGCGTCGTCCGGGACCGGTCAGGGCCGCCTCGACGGTGTTCGCCGCAGCGGGATCGTGCGAGAGCACCAGCCACGCTCCCGAAGCGGTGCCGGGTGCCGCCGGATCTGCCGGCGCGGTTTCCCACTTGCCGGCGAACAGCTTACGGTCCAACGGCAGCGGAACGGCACGCCGCGAAATCCGCCGCAACCGAATGCCGCGGAGATCGGCGACGGCACTACCGGAGCGATCCAGGATCGTCACATCGCCCGTCGCACCGTCGTCGTCCAGGGCGGTGAACCGGGCGCGACAAATGATGCGCCGGGGCACGGGGGCGTGGACCCGGATCCGATCGATCGACACCGGCAGATATGCGGTGTCGGTGCCCTTGCCGGCCGCCACCGGAAGCGCCGCGGCCAGGGTCTGCAGCGCGGCGTCGCCGGCCACCGGGTGCAGGATCAGCGCGGGATGGCCGGCGGCCTCCTGCGGCAGCGCGACGTCCGCCTCCGCCGCACCGGCGGGGTCGCGCAGTACCCGTTCGAGAGCGGCGAAGGCACCGTCGTGCGCGATACCGGCCGCACGTAGTGCGCCGTACACCTCGCGCGGCGATACCGGTGTGCCCGATGCGGGTGGTTCGACAGCGATCACGCCGTCGGCGGGGCCCGCAGGGCGCGCGTGTGCCTCGGCGTGGCGAATCCACTCGCCCCGTGCGTCGCGGGTGAAGACCTCTATCCGAACCCCGCCCCCGGGCTCGGGCGTCACCTGTGTGGTGAGCGGTACGGAATCGGAGAGCGGCAGCATCTGCTCCACCTGAAGCGCCTCCACGATCACTGCCTCGGCGTCCAGGGCACCGCGCGCCGCTCCGAGCGCGATCTCGGCGAACCCGGCCGCCGGCATGATCGGCTGCCCCTGCACGCGGTGGTCGGCCAGCCACCCCAGTTCGTCCAGTCCGACGTTCGCGTGCCAGAGTTCACCCGAGCCCGAGGGGATCTCGACATGCGTGCCCAGCAGCGGATGTTCGCGTCCCGATCGCGTGCGGCTCCCTCTCGCGGAGGTCCAATAGGGTGTGTGGCGCCAGACCTTCCGGGCGACGTCCGTCACCTGCCCGTCCGGCACGGCCTGGCCCAGATGTCCCCGCTGGGCACGGAAGACGAGCGTGTCGTCCTCGCCCCGCAGCAGGGTGGGCAGGACGGCGACTCGCCGGCCCGCGGGCACGTTCTCCGTCAGTGCGTGGGTGAGGATCGGATGCGGGCTGACCTCGACGATGACGCCGTAGCGCTGCCCCGCAGCCGCCGCGGCCGGTGCGAACGCGACCGGGTGGCGGAGGTTGGCGACCCAGTAGTCAGCGTCGAAAACCGGGGCCTCGACACCGGGTGAGACGGTGGAGAGCACGGGGATCCTGGGCGTCGTCGGCGTGAGACCGGTCAGCGCGCTGCGCAGTTCGCCGAGGATGGGGTCGACCGTCGCGTGGTGTGACGCCACATCCACGTCGACGCGCCGGGCCAGGAGGTTCCGCGCCGTGACCGCGGCGATCACCGCGTCGACCCGATCGGGCGCGCCCGCGACGACGGTCTGTCGCGGCGATGCGATCACTGCCACCGACACCCCCTCGTGGTCGACGAGCAGTCGTTCGACGGACTCGGAGTCGAGTTCGAGGAGAGCCATCGCCCCCTGCCCGGACAGTTCCCGGCGCATGAGCCGGGATCTGGTGGCGATCACCCGGAGTCCGTCGGCGACGGACAGGCCGCCGGCGACGACCGCGGCCGTGACCTCGCCCATCGAGTGGCCGATCACCGCGTCGGGGGTGACCCCGTACGCGCGCCAGAGCTCGGTCAACGCGAGCTGGACACCGACCAGGACCGGCTGGATACGGTCTATGCCCTGCACCGACTCGCCCGAACGGAGCGTCTGCTCGAGCGAGAACCCCACCTGCGCCGTGAAATCCGGCTCGATGGACTCGATCGCCGCGGCGAACGCCGGCTCGTCCTCGAGCAGGCGTCGCCCCATTCCCGCCCATTGCGATCCCTGACCGGAGTAGGCGAAGACCACCCCCTCGTTCGGCCGCTGCGCGATGGGCGAAACTCCCGCCGCGGCCTCCCCCGACGCGACCGCCCGCAGGCCGGCCACCACGCCCGCGCGGTCGCGGGCGGCGACCGCTCCGCTGTAGGGCGCCCGGTCCCCCTGCCGCGCGACGGTGTGCGCGACATCGCTGAGCACGGCGCTCGCGCCGGCACCGTCGAGCCAGCCCGCCAGCTCCTCCGCTCGGGCACGGACCCGGTCCGGCGTCGTGCCGCCGACGGTGATGACGTGCACCCCGTCGCTTCCGCTGGAGCCGGGCGCTACGTCGGGTCCCTGTTCCAGGACCACGTGTGCATTGGTTCCGCCCAGGCCGAAGGACGAGACGCCCGCGCGGCGCGGTCCCGACGCAGCGGGCCACGGATCGGCTTCGACTGGCACGTACAACCGCGACTTCTCCGCCGCGATCGCGGGGTTCCATCGGGTGAAGTGCAGGTTCGGCGGCACCTGTCCGTGGTGCACGGCGAGCGCCGCCTTGATGAAGCCGGCGATCCCGGCGGCTGCTTCGAGGTGCCCGAAGTTCGTTTTGACGGCACCGATGGCGCAGCGTCCCGCACCCGCCCCGTACACCTGGGCGAGCGCATCGAACTCGATGGGATCGCCCAGCGCGGTACCGGTTCCGTGGCTCTCGACGAAGTGCACCGACGAGGCAGGCACGTCTCCCAACGCGCGGGTGATCACCTCCGCCTGCGCAGGGGCGTTGGGCGCGGTGAGACCGTTACTCCGTCCGTCCTGGTTGATGGCGGAGCCGCGGACCACCGCGATCACCCGGTCACCGTCACGCACCGCGTCGGTGAGCCGCTTGAGCACCACGACGCCGGCGCCTTCGCCACGGACGAAACCGTCGGCGGCCGCGTCGAACGCGCGGCACCGCCCGGTCGGCGAGAGCATGCCCCACTTGCCCAGCGCCAGCTGGGTCTCGGGTCGCAGGATGAGACTGATTCCGCCCGCGAGCGCAAGGTCCGTCTCGCGCGAACGCAGGCTCTGGCACGCGAGATGCACGGAGACCAAGGACGACGAACACGCGGTGTCGACGGCGACCGCCGGACCGCGCAGCCCGAGCAGGTACGCGATCCGCCCGACCGTCACGCTGTGCGCGTTGCCCGTCGCCGAGTACGCGTCGATGCTCTCCGGGTCGGTGGCCGTCGAGGCCTGGTACTCGTTGTAGTACACGCCCATCATGACGGCGGCGCGCAGTCCCGCGAGCTGTTCCGGGGCCATACCCGCGTGTTCGAGCGCCTCCCAGGCGACCTCCAGCAGGATCCGCTGCTGGGGGTCCATCGCCTCGGCCTCGCGCGGCGAGATCCCGAAGTGCTCGGCGTCGAATCCGCGGATCTCGTCGAGGAAGCCCGCCCACTTCGATGGCATCCGCCCCGGCGTCGACGGATCCGGGTCGTAGTACTCGTCGGCGTCCCAGCGGTCCGACGGGACGCCGACCACGGTGTCCTGTGCGCGCATCAGCAGGTCCCAGTACGCGGTCGGGTCGAGCGCGCCACCGGGGAATCTGCAGCCGATCCCGACGACGGCGATCGGCTCGGCCGACGAGATCCGGGCGGCCTTGGAGAACTGCTCCGTCAGCGCACCGCGCTGCGCCTCGGTCATCGCTTCTACACGCGCATACGTCGATCCGCGGGCAGCATTCTGCGGGGCCCTGGACCGTTCGGGGGCCTGTACGGGTTGTGCCATCAGTTCGTTCCCTCTCCCTCGGAGAGCGTCTCCACGCTGTCGAACAATTCGTCCAGCAGTCCTGCTTCGTCATCGACCGAGGGCGCAGCGGCGTCCGGTGCCGCTTCGTCGCCGCCGCGGGGCGCGATCAGCGCCGTGATGTGCCGCGACAGTCGCGCGACCGTCGGGTGATCCCACAGCATGGTCGCCGACAGATCCATCCCAACAATGGATTTGGCGTCACGTAGCACCGCCATCGCCATCATCGAGTCCAGCCCCAGTTCGGGGAACGGGAGGTCGACGTCCACGGCGTGCGGATGCGTTCCCAGTTCACGCGCGAGCACCTCTCGCAGTGCGTCCTGCAGCACGGCCTCGACGCGTTCGGGTGCCATCGCGGCGAGGTCCTGAACGACCGGCGCCGGTGGAGCGTCGGTCGGATCGGCCCCGATCAAGGCCGGGTCCGGATGCGCCTCGAGCAGGGTGAACCGTAGGCCGCGGAGCTCGATCCGGATCCGATCGTCGTCCCCGGTCACGAAGACGTCCACGATCAGGTCGTCACCACGGTCGCGCCGCCGCACCGCCCGGACGCCGACGCGGCCGCCCGTGACGTCGTCGTGGATGATGATCCGATCGACGGAGGCCGGAAGCATCAGGCCGTCGTCGATGCGGCCGGTGAGTCGCGCCAGGTGCACCGCCGCGTCCAGTGCGGCTGCGTTCGCAGCCTCCGCGGGGACAACCACCGTGGCGCGCAGCTCACCCGGACCGGCCTCGTGGTCGGTGACGTCCCACGCGAAGGGGCGGCCGTCGATCCCCCACCGGCGGGCGAGCTGCTCCGCGGTGGTGGCGTCGTACGCGGGGGTCGCGGCCGACGGATCCGGCAGTTCCGCGTCGCCCGGGACCGCTGCTCCAGCCTCGCCGATCACCGCACTGGCGTGCCGGATCCACTGCTCGGCGGGAACGTCGGGGTCCGTGCTCGTCGTGAGGACGATCTCGCCCCGGCCCACCTCGACCCGCACCGCGCGAGGGCGGTCCACAACGACCGGGTACTCGAACCGCACGTCCGACAGCGCATTCGACGACGCCGCGGCCGCCAGAGTGGCGGCGAGCACGGACACGGGGACCACCTCGACGCCCCGGACGCGGTGCGCACGCGGATAGGGCCGCTGGTGTGCCGAGACGCTCACCAGCGGGCCGCCCGCCGGCGCGCCGAGCAGGAGTCCGTGCCTGGGCACGGGAAGGTCGGCGACGGTGCGCCGGGACTTGCCGATCAACTCGTCGACCACCCGCAGCGGTGCGCGGGTCCGGAAGTTCTCGGCGAGCCTCGGCCAATCCGCGCCCACGACGACGGCGCGCGTGGGTGCGTCGGGGCCGAGCAGGTACGGCAGGCAGCGGACCGCGTCGTCGTTGGGCATGGGGAGCAACCCGGCGGAGGCGGTGTCCGGCTGTGCCTCCGCCCACGACGCGAACAGACCCCAATCGATCACCCGGGCGGGAAGGCCCAGTCGGCGACGGACGGCGGCGGCGGCGTCCGCGTAGGCGTTGGCGGCCGTGTAGTGGCCGAGCCAGCGCGATCCGATGATGCCGGTGATCGAGGAGAAGATGACGAAGTCGCGGACCGGCGCGTCCAGAGTCAGCTCGTGGAGCAACGCGAGCACGTCGATCTTCGGCCGGAACATCGCGTCGACATCGGCGCTCGTGAGGTCGGCGAGCTGGCCCGCTCCGCCCGCGAGCGCAGTCACGTACACGCCACTGAGTTCGGGCAGATCCGCACCGAAGCGCTCGATCAGGGCCGTCATCGCGGTGCGCTCGGCAGCGTCGACGGCAACCGGGATCAGGCGGGTGCCGAACTCCGCCACCTCGGCTTCCAGTCCGTCCGGCAGGCCACCTCGCCGAGATACGGCCACGACGGTGCCGGCTCCCATGCGTGCCAACTGGCGGACGACGTCCGCGCCGATGTTCCCGGTCGCACCGACGACGAGCTGGGCACCGTCACGGGCCAGATCGGTGCGCCCGGTTGCGGCCTCGGACCACCGCAGGCGCGGAACGCGGCGCACTCCGGCGCGATAGAGAACCTGATCCTCGTCGTCAGTGGATCCGGCTTCGGCCAGGAGGACCCGCGCAGCGATCCGTGGCGGGGCAGCGGCATCGAGGTCGATGAGACCGGCCCAGAACTCGGGGTGTTCCAGCGCCAGTGTGCGCCCGGCTCCCCACAGTGCAGCGTGCACCGGACATGCCACGTCCCCGTCGTCGACCGCCTCCGCGTTGCGGGTGAGCACCGTCAGGCGGGGCGGTCGGTCGGCGTCGCGCAGGAGCCGCACGAGGCTGCCGAGCTGGTTGGTGACCGTGCGTACGGCCGCCGGGTCCCAGCAGTCCGAGGGCACGGCGGGCGCGAACACCACCCGGTCCGCGGTCGCGAGTGCGTCGCGCACGGTGGCGGGGGCATCGTCGAGCGCGGAGGTGGGCAGGTCGGTGGAACCCGGTCCCAGGAGCGCCGCCAGGTCGGCCCCTCCGTCCGCCGCCAGCACCAGCCAGACCTGGGGTCCCAGGGGCTCGGACTCGAGGTGTCTCGCCGGATGATCGAGCTGGAGGAACCAGCCGTGCGGTCCACCGTCCGGTCCGCTCTCTGATCCGGCGGCGTCGGCGATCGCGGCGCGCTGCGGGGTGATCCAGTGGCGCTTGCGCTGCCAACTCATGGTGGGAAGGCCGATGGACGGGCGCTGGCCCGCGGTCTTTTCCGGATACTGCGGCCCGGTCACCGCGGTGAGGCTCGTGTGGAAGGCGACAGCCTCCGGGGCATCGCGCAGCAGCGTGCCGAGTACGCGATGCGCATCGGCACCGACCGTGTCGGTGATCGCGTGCGACAGCAGTGGGTGTGGGCTGACCTCGACGAAGGTTCCGTGCTCGGCCGCCGCGGACACCGCGTCGGCGAAGCGGACGGGACGGCGCAGATTGTCGGCCCAGTAGTCGGCGTCGACGACGGGCGCGTCCTCGCCCGGCCGGACCGTCGAGTGAAACGGTATCCGCGGCTCGGCGGGGGCGATGTCGGACAGGGCGTCGCGGAGTTCGTCCAGAATCGGATCGACGGTCGCGTGGTGCGAGGCCACGTCGACCTCCACGCGCCGGGCGAGGAGATCGCGGGCGGAGACCTCGGCGATCACCGCGTCGACCTGGTCGGGTTCGCCCGCGATCACGGTCTGCCGCGGGGAGGCGACGACCGCCACGCTGACGCCCTCATGGGCGGCGACGAGGCTCGACGCGTCCGCCGCACTGAGCTCGAGCATCGCCATCGCGCCCCGGCCGGCGAGATCCCTCCGCATCAGCCGCGACCGGGTGGCGATCACGCGGAGGCCGTCGGCGACCGAGAGCGCTCCCGCCGTCACCGCTGCCGCCACCTCACCCATCGAGTGACCGATGACGGCGTCGGGTGTGACGCCGTACGCGCGCCAGAGTTCGACGAGCGCGAGTTGCACCCCTACGAGCACGGGCTGGATGCGGTCGATCCCCACGAGCGGCTCGCCGGAGGTGAGGGCCTGCTCCAGGGAGAAGCCCGTTTCTCGTTCGAAGTCCGGGTCCAGATCGCGCACCGCGGCCGCGAACGCGGGCTCGTCGGCGATCAGCCGACGGCCCATTCCCGTCCATTGCGCGCCCTGCCCCGAGAAGACGAAGACGACGCCCGGGACGTGCCCGCCGCTGCGCGGGGGTACGACCCCGAGTCCCGGCCGGCCCGCCGCCAGCGCGCGCAGCGCCTGTTCGGCGGCGGCGTGATCTGCCGCGACCACCGTTGCGACCCGAGGGAAACGTGAGCGATGGAAGGCAAGCTCATGGGCGATATCCGGCAGTGCGACGGTGCCGCCGACTCCGTCGATCCAGTCGGCGAGCTGCGCCGCGGAGGCAGCGACCCGCTCGACCGTCTTCCCGGACACGACGAGACGGTGTACGGCCGCGCCGGCGCCGGTGCCCGGCTCCGCACCCTCCGGCGTGGCGGCCGCCGTCGGCGCCTGCTCGAGCACCACATGCGCGTTGGTGCCGCTGACACCGAACGACGAGACGCCCGCCCGCCGCGGCCGCGAGAGCGAGGGCCAATCCATCGTGGCCGTGGGGAAGACGAACTGGGCCGCACCCGTGGCAGCGTGCGGAGTCAACTCGCCGAAATGGAGGTTGCCGGGAATCCGGCCGCGCTGCAGCGCGAGAACAGTCTTGATGAAACCGGCGATGCCCGCCGCGGACTCCAGGTGACCGAGGTTCGACTTCACCGCACCCACGACGAGCGGCGCGCCGCCCGCACGGTCACCGAAGACCCGATCGAGCGTGTCGAGCTCGATGGGGTCGCCCAGCGCGGTGCCGGTGCCGTGCGATTCGATGAGGTCGATCTGCGAGGCGCTCAGGTCCGATGCGGCCAGCGCCTGCCGGAGCAGCGCCTGCTGAGCGGGTCCGTTCGGCACCGTCTGTCCGCTGCTGGCGCCGTCCTGGTTGACGGCGGTGCCGCGGACGAGGGCGAGGATTCGGTCCCCGTCGCGGGTCGCATCCGTGAGGCGCTTGAGCACGACGACGCCGCAGCCCTCGCTGCGGACGTAGCCATCGGCCGTCGCATCGAAGGGTTTGCACCGACCGTCCGGTGCCAGCATCCCCCACCGGGAGCACGCGATGCTGTTCTCGGGACTGAGGATCAGGTTCACCCCGGCGACCAAGGCCGCGTCGGCTTCTCGGCGCCGCAGCCCCTGCGCGGCGAGATGCAGTGCCGTGAGCGAGGACGAGCACGCCGTATCGAGCACCACTGCGGGGCCGTTCAGGCCGAGGAAGTACGAGAGGCGTCCGGCGGCGAAGTTGTGCGCGCTGCCGAACGGGACGTACGGATCGATCTCCTCGTACGACAGCTCACCCGCCAGCGTCGTCGAATAGTCGGTGGTGGTGAGACCGACGTACACGCCGGTACGGGTCCCACGCAGGCTCGCCGGCACGATCCCGCCGTCTTCCAGGGCTTCCCACGCGACCTCCAGGAGCAGCCGGTGCTGCGGATCCATGCCCGCGGCCTCCCGCGGCGAGATCCCGAAGAACTCAGCATCGAACGCGGCCGGATCCCAGGGTGCGAGGAACCCGCCCTCGCGGTTGCAGATGGTGCCGGGAACAGTGTGGTCCGGCGAAAAGAGCGCGTCGGCATCCCATCGGTCCGCGGGTACTCGCACCACACCGTCGCCGCCGCGATCGAGAAAGTCCCAGTACTCCTCGGGATTCGTCACACCGCCCGGCAACCGACATCCGATGCCGACGACCGCGATGGGCTCACGCTCGCTCTGTTGGGCGATGGCGAGCCGTTCGGTGAGATCGTCGATCCGGCGCAGCGCGTCGGTGATCACCGCGCGGCGGTCGCTCGTGGGGCTCGTCATTGCGTCAGTTCAACCTTTCCGCGAGCTGCGCGAGCAACTCGTCTTCGGTGAAGTCGTCGTAGTCGTCGGCGTCCGGCTCGTCATCGTCGACCAGCTCGGGGAGCATCGACCGCAGGTAGCCGGTCAGGGCGTCCGCGCTCGGATAGTCGAACACCACCGAGGTCGGCAGTTCCTCGCCGAGCTCCTGCGAGAGTGTCCGTGCGACGGTCACGACGGTCAGCGAGTCCATGCCCGCCTGAAAGAATCCGGCCCCGGAGTCGAGGAGGTCGACCGATTCCAGGCCCAGCGCGGCGGCGACGATGGCCGCCACCGCATCAGCGATGATCTCGGCGCGCTGATCGAACGGAGCCTCCCGCAACCGGACTCGCAGGTCCGTGGCGACCGACCCGTCGTCGTGGGTCGCGGCGAGCTCATCGACGATGGTCAGCGCCGCACGAACGCGGTAGGCCGCGGCCAGCCGGGGCCAGTCGGCCGCGGTCACGACGGATCGTGCCGCACCCCGCGTGATCGCACCCTCCAACGCACGGATCGCGGTCCCGTCGTCCATCGGGATCAGGCCGGAACCGGTAGTGGTCTCTTGGATCGTGGCGTCCTGCGACGCGTGCAAGGACTGCCACAGGCCCCAGTTGATAGCGGTGGCGGGGAGGCCCGCGGCGCGTCTGGCGTACGCGAACGCGTCGAGGTAGGTCGTGGTCGCCGCGTAGTGCCCGAGCCAGCGCGATCCCGTCAGTCCCGAGATCGAGGTGAAGAGCACGAAATGCTTGACCTGCGTGGTGAGGGAGAGTCGGTGCAGGACGGCGACCGCGTCAAGTTTCGGGGCGAACATGGCCTCGACGTGGGAATCGGTCATCTGCGCGAGGGTCACGGGTCCGCCGCCGAACGCGGCGAGGTGGATTCCGGCGAGCGGTGGAAGGTCCGAGCCGAACCGCCGGAACACCTGCGCCATCGACTGCTCGTCCGCGGCGTCGGCGGCGATCACGACGACTTCCGCTCCGGCCCCGGCCAGTTCTGCCGTGAGCTCGTCGAGCCGACCGCGCGGATCACGGGACACGGCCACCACCGTGCGCACGCCCGAGCGCACGAGCTCGCGGATCAGGGTCGGTCCGAGATTGCCCGTGGCGCCCACCACCAGGTGCGCTCCCCCGGTGTCGATCCGTGCGGAGCCGCCGGCCGCGGGCGGCTCGCTGGGAGCGAGCCCGGCACTCAGCCGGGGTACGTGGCGCACTCCCGCCCGGTACACCACTTGATCCTCGCGGTCCGTCGCCCCCGCCTCCGACCGAAGGTAGTCCGCGAGAACCGGGGCGGGGACAGACGGATCGACGTCGATGAGACCGCCGAACATCCGGGGGTGTTCCAGTGCCAGGGTGCGCCCGAGGCCCCACAGAACTGCGTGTGCCGGGTCCGATCGATCCCCCTCCCGCAGAGCCTGCGCGCTGCGGGTCACCAGGTGCAGGCTCCCGCCCTCGCCGGCGATCAGCGCCGTCAAGAGCCTCCGACCCGCGCCGAACAACGCGTAACCGGCACACGGATCGAACGGATCGGGGACCGGATCGGGCGCGTACACCACGTGGTCGGCTGCCAGGATAGCGGCGAGCGCGGCATCGTCGGGCGCTTGCTCGGACGTGAACGGCGCCAACGGGATCACCGCCGTGCCCGGCGCCAGCGCCGTTGCCAGCTCGGCAGCCGCGGTCCCGTCGCCGGCCACGACCCAGGTCCCGGTCGACGGCGTAGGGGGCGGCGTACCGGGTGCCGGAACCCAGTCGAGGCGATACTGCCAGTCCTGTGGGACCGCATCGTCGAACGTACGGACCGTAGGGGTCGCCGCGCGACGGCTCCTGCCGGCGCCGGACAGCCAGTGCGCGGTGCGCTGCCACGGGGCGGTCGGGAGGACCGCCGCTGCGGGACCGGTCCGCTCGCCCGCCGCACGCCCGGGGCCGCGAACGGTCGCCAGGGCACGGCGGAACGCCACCGTGTCGTCCTCATGCCGGGCCAACGTTCCGAGCACACGATGCTCGGGCGAGAGAGTCTCGGTCATCGCGTGCGCGAGGACCGCATGCGGACTGACCTCGATGAAGGTCGAGTGCTGCGCTGCCGCGGAGGCCACGGCGCGCTGCAGCTCCACGCGATTGCGCAGGTTCGCCACCCAGTATCCACCGTCTACCGCGGGGCTCGAAGTATCGAACACGGTCGAGTGGAACGGGATTCGCGGGGTGGCCGGAACGAGATCAGCCAGTTCCTCGCCGAGCCGCCCGAGGATGGGCTCGGTGAGGGCCGTGTGCGAGGCGACCTCCATGTCAACGCGCCGCGCGAAGACATTGCGCTCCGCTGCGGCCGCGATGACGGACTCCACGGCCGAGGTAGGGCCGGCCACGCCCGTCTGGCGGGGCGAGGCGAGAACCGCGATCTCGACCCCGGTGTACGGCGCGATCAACTCAGCGACGCGATCGGGCGCGGCGCCGAGCAGCGCCACCGCCCCGGTTCCCCCCAGCTCAGCCATCAGCCGCGCCCGGGTGCTCACCACCCGCAGTCCCTCCGCCGGGGTCAAGGCGCCCGCCACCACGGCAGCCGAGACCTCGCCGACGGAGTGGCCGATCACCGCGTCGGGCTCCACGCCGTGGGCGCGCCACGCGTGCGCCAGCGCCACCTGGACTCCAACTAGGGCCGGCTGGACCTGCGCGTCACCGGTGAGGACCACTTCGTCCTCGATCACGGCACGGAGCGAGAAGCCCGCATGCGCGAGGAAGTCGGGTTCCAGCTCATCCACGGCCGCTGCGAAAGCCGGATCCTCCGCGAGCAGGCGGCGGGCCATCCCGGCCCACTGCGAGCCCTGCCCCGAGAACACGAACACGGTTCCCGTTCCGCGCTTTCCGCCGAACGACGGGGCGAGCGACGGGTGCGGCTCACCGGCGGCCAGCGCCCGGAGTCCACCGACGGCACCGGCGACGTCGCGGGCCACGACCGCCGCCGCCACGTCGCGTAGGGGTCGCCTGTCCAGGCCCGCGGCGACCGCACCCAGCCGAAGCTCGGGCGACGCGCCGTCGAGCCATTCCGCGAGGCGATCGGCCCAGCCGGCCAGGCGCTGCGGGTTTTTCGCCGACAGGACGAGCGTGACCACGGAGTCGCCCGGGTCCGCCGCGGGCGCGAGGTCCGGCGCCTGCTCGAGGACGACGTGGGCGTTGGTGCCGCCGAAACCGAACGACGAGACCCCCGCGCGGCGTGGCCGATCGAGTTCCGGCCAGGCGCGGCGCTGATCCACGACGGCGATGCCCAATTGACCGAAGGGGATGTGCGGGTTCGGTTCGCTGTAGTGCGGCGACTGGGGCAACTCACCCTTCCGGAGGGCGAGAACAGTCTTGATCAGGCCGGTGATTCCGGCCGCGCCTTCGAGATGGCCTACGTTCCCCTTGACCGAGCCGATCAGCAACGGCGCCTCCGGTCGCCGACCACGACCGAGTACGCTCCCCAACGCGCGTGCCTCGATCGGGTCGCCGAGCGGTGTACCCGTTCCGTGCGCCTCGACGTAGTCGACCTCCCGCGGCGACACTCCGGCAGCCTCGTACGCGCTGCGCAGCACCGCCATCTGTGCGGCTGGATTCGGCGCGAACAGTCCGTTCGACCGCCCGTCCTGGTTGACCGCGCTACCCCGGACCACCGCCAGGATGTCGTCGCCGTCGCGCTGTGCGTCCGACAGCCGCTTGAGAACGACCACGCCGCATCCCTCGCCGCGTACGAATCCGTCCGCTGCGGCGTCGAAGGCGCTGCAGCGCCCCGTGGGCGAGAGCGCGCCCGACTCGTCGAACCCGTGGAACACCGCCGGCGACAGGAGGAGATTCACGCCGCCGACGAGCGCCGTGTCGCACTCGCCGAGGCGCAGGGACTGCGCCGCCAGGTGCAGCGCGACGAGCGACGACGAGCACGCGGTGTCGATCGTCAGGGACGGGCCGCGGAGGTCCAACAGGTACGACAAGCGGTTCGCGATGATGCTGAGGGCGCCGCCCGTATTGCTCCAGGCGTCGATCTCGGACAGATCCGACGCCGCGAGGTAGCCGTACTCGCTGACGCAGGCACCGACGAAGACCCCCGTCTTGGATCTGCGGAGCGACTCGGGCGCGATCCCCGCCCGCTCCAGCGCTTCCCACGCCACTTCCAGCAGGATCCGCTGCTGGGGATCCATCCCGGCCGCTTCGCGCGCTGCGATGTCGAAGAACTCGGCGTCGAATCCTGCGACGTCGTCGAGGAAGCCGCCGTGGCGGGTGGTGCGGGCGAGCACGTCGTCCGCCGCAGCGGACGTGCCGTACCACGGAGCCCAACGGTCCGCGGGCACCTCGCCGACCGCGGACCCGCCGGATTCCAGAAGGTCCCACAGGCCTTCGGGATCGTCGATGCCTCCCGGCAGCCGGCAGCCGGCGCCGACGATCACCACCGGATCGCCGTGGACGGGTCCGGGATCGGCGGGCAATGACTCGGCGGTGGCCTCGCGCGCGTCGTCCCCCAGGTGGCTCGCCAGCAGTTCGATCGTGGGGTGCTCCCAGAGGTCGACCGGCGACAGGGAGCGCCCCGTGAACTCGGACAGCTCGCCCGCCAGCACCACCGCGTCCTTGGAGCCGACACCCAGGTCGATCAGCGGAGCCGCGGTGTCGACGGCGCTGCGGTCGACATCGAGGTGCTCGACCACGTAGTCGACGATCCACCGGCGTATGGCCGCAGCGTCGTGCCCCTCAGTCATCGAGTGTTCCTTCCGCGCTGTCGAACAAGCTGTCCAGGAGCCCCGTTCCGTCCTGCTCCTCGGGGTCCGCCGGCGCGCCGGCGGGCGCGGCTTCGATCGCCCCCACGCGCTCCGCGAGGTAGCGGGCCAATCCGCCGAGAGTGGGGTGGTTCCACAGCATCGTCACCGACAACTCGGTTCCGACCAGGTTCTCCGCATCGCGGCGGATCGACATGGCCATCACCGAATTGAGCCCGATCTCCGCGAACGGTCGGTCCGCGGTCAGCTCGGCGGGATCCAGGCGGAGCTCCCGCGCGACGATGTCCCGCAGCCCGTCCTCGATACCGCGCAGGGCCTCGTCGGGCGGCAACTGCGCCCACGCCGGGATCGGCCGCTCTTCCGTCGGCTCCGCGCCGCCATCGGTGCTCTGCCGCGGCAGCATCACCACCTGCGGGAGGTCGAGGCCAGCGGCGTAATCCCACGCGGCGAACGCCTCGGCCGCGCGCACGGGCCGCGATCCGACACGTTCGAGCTCCTGGCGGACCACCTCCGCCCGGGCACCGAAGCCCATCCCCTCCCACGCGACCCAGTCGAGCGCGACGGTGTCGATGGCACCGACGTGGTCGCGTCGGCGGGCCAGCCCGTCGAGGTAGGCGTTCGCGGCGGCGTACGCCCCCTGGCCGGGAACACCGAACACCGCTCCCGCGGAGCCGACCAGATGAATGAAGTCCACCGTGTCGACGGGGAACGCCGCGTCGATGGCCTGCGCCCCGGCGACCTTGGGTGCGAGTACCGCCCGCACCGTCGCGGGATCGAGGTCGGCCAGCAGCGCCGATGACTCGATCCCGGCGGCGTGGACCACCCCTCGAACGGGCGGCGCGCCTCGCTCGTCACGGTCGGCCACCCAGGCTGCGAGAGAGCCCGGCTCGGCGATGTCGAGCGCGACGACCTCGACGGCGACGCCGCGATGTTCGAGTTCGGTGACGGCGTCGATCCTGCGCCGCAGCTCCGGATCGAGCACGTCGGGCCACTCGGCACGACTCGGCAGAGCAGTGCGGCCCGCGAGCACGATCCGCCGGGCACCTCGGTCGGCGAGCCAGTGCGCGATGGCGGTACCGAGGCTGCCGAGACCGCCGGTGACGAGATAGGTCGACTCGGTTCGGCACCGCAGGAGCGTCGCCCCGCCACCCCGGTTGACCGGCACCGGAAGAGGCGAGGTGACCCGGCCGTCCCGCACTCGCAGGGGCGTACTCGACCGTCCGCTCAGCGCAGTCGCCACTGCGGTCAGGTCCGCGGAGGACGGCTCCGCCGGAGCGAGGTCGAGGACACCGCCCCACAGCTCAGGATGTTCGGTCGCCACGACCCCCGCGATCCCCCACAGCGCCGCCTGCGGGGGCGCGGTCGCGTCGGCACCGTCGGCGACGCCCCGGGTGAGGACCCACAGCCGGCCGGTGGCGCGCGTATCGACCATTCTCCGGACGATCTCCACGAGGTCGCACGTGTACCGCTCCGCAGCGGCGAGATCATCCTCTCCGGTCGTGGGAAGCGCCGCGTAGACCACCTGATCGGCGCGGTCGAGCGCGGCACCGACCGCGATACCCGCCGACACCAGGAGCGCGGCGGCCCCCTCGTCGCCGAGTACCGCCGCAGTGCCCGGCGCCGACGCGAGTTCCGGGGTCCACTGCCGCCACTCGAGCGTGTGCACGATGTCGTGCGGTTCGGCGTCCGGCAGCACGGCGGCATCCTCGATAGGGGCGAACGCGAGCCCGCGGATGCGGGCCAGTGCCTGCCCGCCCTCGGCAGCGATGTCGACATCCACCCCGTCGAGCAAGGGCTCGGATTCCTCGCCGGATCCCGCCGGGATCCGCACGGTCACCGTGCCCTTCGTCCCGGAGCCCCGGTCGAGGACGTGTATCGACCGCGCCCCCGCCGGCACCAGCAAACGGTGGTCCGCCGGCGCCGTCATCCGGGCGACGGCGACCGCCGCGTCGAGCAGCGCGGTCGCCGGACCGCCGTCCTCCGGTCCATCGTCGGGGGTGGTCGATCCCGTGTCGACAGCGGCGATCAGCACGCCGTCAGCGGCGCGCACCTCGCCGATGGACCACGGATACGGCGTCCCCTCGACGCCCCACTCGGTCCGAGCGGCCGGCGTAGCGCGAATGGCTGCCGCGGGGCCCCGACCGTCGATCGGCACGGGCGGTGCGCCCGTCGCGATCCGCGCGGTCGCGTGCCGGGTGAAGGGGCCGGACGCGCTGGTGGCGCTCGACAAGGTCAGCGCATCGCCCTCGACAACGACCTGGATCAACCGCGGCCGATCGAGTACCACGGGCCGGAGGAAGGCGACGCGGTCGACGCCGCCCGCGCCGATCTCCCGCGCCGCCGCTGTAAACGTCTGCAGCAGCACCGATACCGGTACCAACTCGACTCCCTGGATGCTGTGCCCGCCCGGGTACGACCGCGCATCGGGAGCCAGGCGTGCGCGCCACAGGTGCGCGGCTGCGCTCCCCGCCACCGCGACGTGTCCGCCCAGGAGGGTCCCGGGACGGGGAACCGTCGACGCCTCGTCGGCGGCGCGCGGGGCGGAGACCCAGAACCGCTCGTGCACCCACGGCGTGGGTGGGAGGTCCACATGCGGTGCGCGCTGCCGGATCGCCGTGATCTCCCCGACGGACGCCAGGGCCGTCTGGAAGTCCATGACGCTGTCGCTGTCGCGAGCGAGAGTCCCGGTCACGCGATGCTCTCCGGCGGGGAGGGATTCGCCGATCGCGTGCGTCAGCAGCGGATGCGGCGACACTTCCACCAGGGTTCCCCAGCGCTCACCGGCCGCGACGACCGCATCGGCGAACCGCACGGGCGCTCGGAGATTCGTGGCCCAGTAGTCCGCGTCGAACACCGGAGCGTCGTCTCCCGGCCGCACGGTGGACAGCACCGCGATGGTCGGCGTGCGCGGCGTGATGCCCGACAGCGCGGCCCGCAACTCGCCGAGGATCGGATCGACGGTGGAGTGGTGGGAGGCGACGTCCACCTCGACCCGGCGGGCCATCAGGCCCTGGGCCGCCACCTTCTCGATCAGGGCGTCGATGGCGAGCGGATCGCCCGCCACCACGCTCTGCCGGGGAGAAGCGATGACGGCCACGGACACTCCCTCGAACTCGGAGACCAGTCGCTGCGCCGATTCCTCGTCCATCTCGATCATCGCCATGGCGCCACGACCCGAGAGCTCGCGGCGCATCAGCCGGGAACGGGTGGCGATCACCCGCAGCCCGTCGGCGACGGAGAGTCCGCCGGAGACGACCGCCGCGGTCACCTCGCCCATCGAATGTCCGATGACCGCGGCGGGGACGACCCC
Source organism: Tsukamurella asaccharolytica (assembly GCF_007858435.1). GTDB lineage: Bacteria > Actinomycetota > Actinomycetes > Mycobacteriales > Mycobacteriaceae > Tsukamurella > Tsukamurella asaccharolytica. The sequence continues at coordinate 165,452 of NZ_VIGW01000003.1, forward strand.
GTAGGAGCGCCAGAGTCCGACGAGCGCGAGCTGCAGGCCGACGAGGAGGGGCTGAATCCGGTCGATGCCCACGACCGGTTCCTCGGATCGCAGGGTCTCGGTCAGCGAGAATCCCGTTTGCTCCACGAAGTCCGATTCCAGTTCGGCCACGGCGGCGGCGAACCGCGGCTCCGATTCGAGGAGCCGGGCACCCATGCCGGCCCACTGCGAGCCCTGGCCGGAGAAGACGAAGACCACGCCCGAACGCCGCACGGGCGCGTGCGGCGCTACGACGCCCGGGGCCGGTGTCCCCGACGCCATTGCACGGAGTCCCCTGACGGCGGCGGCGTGGTCCGCAGCCACGACCGTCCCGGTCTGGGAGGTCTGCATGCGGCGGGAGGCCAGCGCGCCCGCGACCTCCGGGAGTGGCACGTGGGCCCCGGAGTCCTCGAGCCACTCCGCGAGAGCTGCCGCGAAAATGCGGACCCGGGCGGCGGATCCGGCGGGGACAGTGAGCCTGACTGGGGTGTTCGCGGGGGCGCCGGCGGCCGCGACGTCGGCGCCGGTGACCGTGTTCTCAGGCGCCTGCTCCAGCACGACGTGTGCATTGGTGCCGCCGAAGCCGAACGACGACACACCCGCCCGCCGCGGTCGGCCGGTCGCCGGCCAGGCGGTGCTCTCGCCGACCACGCGGAGACGATGTGCGTCGAAAGGGATGTGCGGGTTGGGGGTTGTGTACCCGACGTTCGCGGGGATGGAACCGTGCTGCAGCGCGAGGACCGTCTTGATGAAGCCCGCGACGCCGGCCGCCGCCTCCAGGTGTCCAAGGTTGCTCTTGACCGCGCCCAGCAGCAATTCCGAGCCCTGTGCGCGCCCCCGGCCGAGCACGGTGCCGAGCGCTCGCGCCTCGATCGGATCCCCGAGTAGCGTTCCGGTTCCGTGGGTTTCGACGAAGTCGACCTCTCTGGGGGAGATCGATGCATCCGCGTACGCGGACCGCAGCACCGCGGCTTGCGCAGCCGGACTCGGCGCGGTGAGACCGTTCGACCTGCCGTCTTGATTGACCGCCGATCCGCGGACCACCGCCAGGACCCGGTCGCCGTCCCGAACGGCGTCGGACAGCCGTTTGAGCACGACGACACCGCAGCCCTCGCCGCGCACGTAGCCGTCGGCGGCGGCGTCGAACGAGTGGCACCGGCCCGTGGGGGACATCGCGGACAACTGATCGAAGCTGCGGGTCACCGCCGGGGACAGCATCACGTTGACGCCCGCCGCGATCGCGAGATCGGTCTCGTGCGAGCGCAGACCGCGGCACGCGAGGTGCACGGTGACCAACGACGACGAGCATGCCGTATCGACCGTAACCGACGGACCGCGCAGGTCCAGCGCGTACGAGACGCGATTCGAGATCACGCTCAGCGCGGCGCCTGTCCCGGACCAGCCGTCCACCGCGCTGAGGTCGCTGCCCACGAGGTAGCCGTACTCACCGGCGCAGGCGCCCACGTAGACGCCGGTGGCGGTGTGCGCGAGGGAATCGGTGGCGATTCCGGCATGCTCGAGCGCTTCGCTGGTCACCTCCAGGACGAGCCGCTGCTGCGGGTCCATCTTCTCGGCCTCGTTCGGCGAGATGCCGAAGTGCTCGGCGTCGAAGGCGGCGAGATCCGGGAGGAACGCTCCCCACTTGGTGGTCGTTCGCGCCGCCTCGGCACTGGCGTGCCCCGCGCCGATGAAACCGTCCCATCGGCCGTCCGGAACCTGCCCCACCGCGCACTCCCCGGACTCGAGGAACGACCAATAGGACTGCGGCCCTTCGGCCCCGCCCGGGAATCGGCAGCCCACACCGATCACGGCGACGGCCTCGGAATCCTCGGCCGTATCGGCCGAGGACCGCTCCACCGCAGCGACCTCGTCGTCCGCACCTGCCAGGGCCGCCGAGAGCGCGTTGATGGTGGGGTGCTCGAAGAGCTCCACGGCGGATACGGGCCGGCCGAGCAGTTCGGTCAGTTCACCGGACAGGACGACGGCGTCGGTGGACCCGAGCCCGAGGTCACGAACCGGAGCATCCCCGTCCACCTCGTCGCGGCCGCACCCGATCACCGTCACCAGGTAGTCGGTCAACCATTCGCGCAGTGCGCCCTCGGTCACCGCCACGCTCACGCATCTCCACCGAGCCGCGCGAAACCACCGGTACGGTGCAGTTCCGCGCTCTCCCTCCGTCGCGTCTTGCCGCTGGTGGTGATCGGGATGGCTCCCTGCGGAACGAGCACGATGTCGGCGGCGCGCAGATTGTGCGCGCGGGCGACCGCGTTGGCGACCTTGGTGCGGGTGTCGGTGACGAATGCCGCGGCCTCGCCGGGATCGCTCGGCAGGCGGCGCAACTCGGCGATGACAGCGAGCTGTTCGGTGTCCTTCCCCGAGAACGCGACGGCGGCGGTCCGTGCGCCGGTGAAGGCACTGACCGTGGCCTCGATGTCGTCCGGGTAGTGATTGCGTCCGTCGATGATGATGAGGTCCTTGATCCGACCGACGACGAAGAGGTCGCCCTCGGAGATGACGCCGAGATCGCCGGTCCGCATCCACGGCCCCTCCGGGATGCCGTCCTCCGGATCCACTAGGCGCGCACCGAACACCTCCTCGGTCCGCACCGGGTCGCGCCAGTATCCGGCCGCGATGTTCGCGCCGTGCACCCAGACCTCGCCGACCCTGCCGGCCGCGCACTCGCGGCGGGTCTCGGGATCGACGACGCGGAACAGGGTGCTCCGAGGGTGCCCGAGGCCCACTTGTTCCGAGGCCGCCTCGTCCTCGACTCGGAGGGCGTGGCCGGCCGCGAGCATGTCGTAGTCGAACGTGGCGAACGGAAGTGGAGTACCCGGTGCGAGCGAGGACACGTACAGCGTCGCCTCGGCGAGCCCGTACGCGGGCAACTGCACACCGTCCCTCAGGCCCAGCGGCGCGAACCGCTCGTTGAACCGCCGCACGGTTCCGGCCTGGACCCGCTCGGCGGCGTTCATGATGCCGTGGACGCCGGCGAGCGACAGTCCTTCCAGGTCCTCGTCGCGGGTGCGCCGTGCAGCCAGTTCGAAGGCGAAGTTCGGCGCTGCCGAGTGCGCGGCGGGGTAGCTCGCGAGCAGCCGGATCCACCGGGACGGCTTCTGGAGGAACGAGACGGGGCTGGTGAGCACCGCACGGCGGCCGGTACCGACGGGAGCCATGATCCCGAGCATCAGTCCGAGGTCGTGGAAGAAGGGCAACCAGGAGACGAGCGTGGTGTCCTCGGGCGGGTAGCCCCCGACATCGGTGAACTGATCCGCGGCGATCTGCGCGATGTTCAGCGCCACGTTCTCGTGCGTGACGATCACACCGGACGGCGTCCCCGTGGAACCGGAGGTGTACTGCAGCAGCGCGGGCCTCGATCCGACGTGGTCCACCACGTAATCTCCCGGCGGCGAGTCGTAGTCGAGGGCGTCGAGCTCGATCACCTCGACCCGCGGGCCGGAGAGTGCGTTCACCGTCGGCAGCACGGCATCGACCGCCGTGGTCGTCGTCATGACCGCGACGGGTTCACAGTCTGCGAGCACCCGTGCGGCTCGGTCATCATGCGCACCGAACAGCGGGACGGACAGCGGCACCGCCACGAATCCCGCCTCGAGAGCCCCGAGGAAGCCCACGACGTAGTCCATCGACTGCGGCGCGAGGATTGCGACGCGGTCCCCCGGGCCACCGTGGCGAAGGAGCTCCGCCGCGACCACTCGTACGCGTTCGTACATCTCGGACCAGGTCAGAGTCTCGAAGTAGCCATCCGGATCGATGTCGTAGTCGACGAAGGTGAACGCCGGTCGATCGTCGGATTCGCGCGCGCGGCGCTCGAGAGCGACGGGGATCAGTTCCACCGAGTTCGACACAGTCATGCCCGTACACACCTTTCGACGGAGGGGCCGTCAGGAGCGGTCGCAACGACCACCCACCATCCGAAGCGCCCCAGTTGCCAATAGCCTTTGCTGGTCACCACGCATTGCTTCACGATTGCAAGCGCGAGTATGACACGGTGTTTTGCAATTGCGCTCTCCGTTTGCCAAACGAGATTGGCGGCAAAGTGGTCGGCCAGACCGTCACCCCGGAGAAGCCGCAGGTTGCGATCGCAACGTCGATCGAAATACGGGCGTGAGAACGGAACGCAGCCCGGAGGTAACTAAATGCTCGGTTGTGCGTCGCGCCATCGCGCGAGCGTGGCCTCGACGTCGCCGGCGAGATCCGAGAGATGGTCGGCCAGGTAGAAGTGGTGGCCGGTGAAGCCCCGGAGACCGAAATCGGCGGTAGTGCGCTCGGCCCACGGAACCATCCGCTCGGAGGTGGCGATGACGTCCTCCGAGCCCGCGTAGGCACGGATCGGGCAGGCCAGCGCCGCCGATGCGCCTGGCCGGTAGCGCGTGATCGCCCGGAAACCCCGCAGTGTCGGCAGGATGCGGGCGGAGAACTCCTCGTGGGCCAGCAGCGCGGGGTCGATCCCGGTCATCGTGGCGGCGGCCGCGATCAGACCCTCGTCAGAATCCTCGACGTCGTCGAAGCCGCTGTGGCCGGGTGCAGCGCAAGCCGACACGAACAGTCCGTCGATCGGACTGCCCGCCGCCGCGAATCGACGGGCCATCTCGAAGCCGACGAGAGCGCCCATGCTGTGCCCGAAGAAGGCAACGCGGGTGTCACCCAGAGTTTCCGGCGAGACCTTGCGCCACAGTTCGTCCGCGAGCGCTTCGATGCCGTCCAGCGTCGCGATGTCGTGCGTGCCGGATCGTCCGGGATACGGAACCGCGATCCTGCGCACCGCCGGGGTGAACTCCCGGGCGAACGGGGCGTAGTACGTGGGGGCGCCCCCAGCGTGTGGGAACAGCAGTAAAGTCGTCGTGCTCACGGCCGCCACCCTAACGCCGTTACGATTCCGGTATGACCAAGGTGATCTTCGACTGCGACACCGGGGTGGACGACTCTCTGGCGCTGCTCTACCTCCTGAGCAAGCCGGAGGTGGATCTCCTCGGCATCGTCTCGACGGCCGGCAACGTGCCGGGTCCTCAGGTGGTGGAGAACAATCTCGGCTGGCTGGAGTTACTGGGCCGCACTGACATCGAGGTCTTCCGCGGCTCCGACGCTCCGCTGTCGACCCCGCTGATGACCACCGAGGAGACGCACGGACCGCTCGGCGTCGGATACGCCGACCTGCCGACGCCGGACCGCGGACCGTCGGAGATCACGGGCCCACAGGCGTGGTCCGACCTGACGCGCGCCCACCCGGGCGAGGTCGTCGCCCTCGTGACCGGGCCGTGCACCAACCTCGCGCTGGCTCTGCGCGACGATCCGGGGATCCTCGCCCGGCTGCGCCGCCTGGTGATCATGGGCGGCACCTTCTGGCACCCCGGCAACACCACGCCCACCTCGGAATGGAACGTCGCGGTGGACCCGGAGTCGCTCTGGGAGGTGCTGCGCGCATACGGCGAGCTCGACGGCACCGGCACCCCGTTGCCCATCCTGTGCCCGCTCGATCTCACCGAGACGATCGAGCTCACGCCCGATCACCTGCTGCGGCTCGCCGACGCCGCAGGCAGCACCCCGGCCGAGTGCCTCGATCCCGAGGACGCCGACGGAACGCGCTCGTCCGCGAGTAATCCCGTGATCCGCGCCGCCTCCGACGCCGTGCGGTTCTACTTCGAGTTCCACCGCGACCAGGACCTCGGCTACATCGCGCACATGCACGATCCCTTCGCCGCCGCGGTCGCCCTGGACCCTACGATAGTGGAGACGAGGGCCTACCCCGTGGACGTGGAACTGACCGGATCGCTCACTCGCGGAACAACGATCGCCGACGTGCACGGCAGCTGGAATCGCCCGGACACCGCACAGGTCGCCGTCGCCACCGACCAGGTGGCCTTCTTCGACGACCTGCTCGACTCCATCGCAGGCCTGGCCCGTGCCCGCGGCTGAGGGCCAGATCGCGGCGTTCCTCGACGTCGCCGCGGAGACCCTGGACACGGTCGAGAGCGTGCTCGGCGACCTGGACGACACGACGGTCAACACCGCGCCGCCGGTCCCGGGAGTGAACACGGTGTTCGCACTCGTCACCCATGTCGGCGGCGCGCTGGGCTACTGGGGAGGCTCGCTGCTCGCCGGGGAGGACATCCCCCGCGATCGGTCCGCGGAGTTCCGCGCGGCAGGCACCGTCGACGAAGCGCGGGCTGTCGTCGCCCGACTGCGCACCGACCTGCCGCGCTGGGCGGCGATAGCCGCCACCGGGATCCGGAACCCCGACGCCACCGGCACCACGCGGCGCGACGCCGCCGCGGCTACGCCGGAGTGGGTGCTCACCCACATGCTGCGCGAGCTCACCCAGCACACCGGACACATGGAGATCTGTCGCGACGTCGTCGCGCGCCGCGCAGACAGCACGCCATGCTGATTCCGAAGGCCGTCGCCGAGGGCGTCCGCGAGGGCCGGATCACCACGCAGTACCGCCGGTGGGACACCCCGCGCGTGAAGGTGGGCGGCACCCAGCTCACGCCGGCCGGAGTGCTGCGTTTCACCCGTGTGACCCGCGTGGCTTCCGTGGAGAAGATCAGCGATCGCGCCGCCCGCGCCGCTGGGGTCAGGGACGCCGCAGCGCTGCGCACCTTGCTCACGCCCCGCGACCCGGACGCGCCCCGGCGGGAACGGTCCGCGCGCGGCGGCGAGCACATCTACCGAATCCACCTCGAATGGGCCGGCGAGGACCCGCGTCTCGCGCTGCGCGAGGAGATCCCGGAGGCGGCCGAGCTCGCGGCCATCGGGCAGCGCCTCGCGCGGCTCGACGCCCGCGAAGACGGCCCGTGGACCCGCGACATCCTCGCCTGGATCCGCGACCACCCACACGTCGTCTCCAAGGAGCTCGCGGCCGAACGCGGCGTCGAGTTGCTGCCGATGAAGTCCGACATCCGCAAGCTCAAGGGCATGGGGCTGACCATCAGCCATGAGGTCGGCTACGAGCTCTCGCCCCGCGGCGCCGCGTACCTGGCCTGGGCGGAAGCTCAGTGACCCGGGTGCGCGCACCGCGGTCTTACGCCGGTTGGCCCTCGGAGGCCTCCTGCGCAGCGTCCTCAGCCGTGCTCTTCGCCCATCGGTAGTCGGCCTTGCCGGCCGGAGTGCGCTTGACCTGGTCCACGAAGATGATTGTGCGCGGCACCTTGTATCCGGCGAGCTCGCCGCGGGCGAAGGTCTGCACCTCTTCGATCGACGGCGTCTCCTTGCCCTCCGCGATGGAGATGACCGCGGCCACGCGCTGCCCGTAGCGGGCGTCCGGAACCGGGACCACGAGGGCGTCCGAGATCGCCGGGTGCCCGTGCAGGGTGGCCTCGACCTCCTCGGCGTAGACCTTTTCGCCGCCTGTGTTGATGCACTGGCTGCCACGGCCCAGGAAGACGATGCCGCCGTCCTCCGCGGGGTACCCCATGTCGCCGAGCACCGAGATCCGCCGACCATCGGGCAGCGTCGGGAACGTGCGCGCGGACTTCTCGGGATCGTTGTAGTACCCGAGCGGGACGTTGCCGACGCGCGCGATGTAGCCGACCTGGCCCGTCTCGGTGATCTGCTCGAAGGACTCGTCGACCACCATCATCTTGTCGGTGGGCGGTGCATGCAGGTTGCCGTTCTCATCGAGCGTCATCACGCCGTCGTTGCCGGACTCCGAGGCGCCGAAGTTGTCCCGCAGGATCAGCTCGGGCTTGATCGCGGCCATCCGGTCCCGCACGTGCTTGGACCAGATGGCGCCGCCCGAGGTGATCGAGAACAGCGACGAGAAGTCCGCCGTGTCCTTCTGCTTCTCCATCTCCTCGACGAGCGGGATGCCCATGGCGTCGCCCACGATGAGGATGGTCTGCGTCTGATCGCGCTTGATGTTCCGCACGATCTCCGCGGCCTTGAAGTCGCGTTCGAGGATGATCCGGGAGCCGAGCACGAAGAAGGTGAACAGCGAGTAGGCGGCGGCGCCGTGCATGAGCGGAGCGGCCACGAGGAACGCCAGGGGCGGGAACTGCTTCGCTCCCTCGCCGACCTCCTCGAGGTTCTGCCGAGGCTCACCGCCGTAGGGCACGCCGGCCGACAGCGGCTTGCGGAAGAAGTCGTCGTGCTGCCAGACCACGCCCTTCGGGTAGCCCGTGGTGCCGCCGGTGTAGATGATGTAGTGCTCCTCGCCGGTACGCGCCTCGAAGTCGCGCTCCCTCGACTGCTCGGCGGCGTCGGCGAAGGGCACGAGCGCGACGTCGTCGAGTGCGGCGACCGCAGCCTCGAGTGCCGGCTCGGTCTCGCCGATCACGAAGACGGTCCGCAGCTCGGGAAGCTTGTCCACCAGCGTCGCCAGCGTGCGCTGATGCTCCGGCAACTCGACGATGATCCCGCGCGCGTCGGAGTTGGTGAAGATGTACTCGAGCTCGGGCGCGGTATAGCGGTAATTGACGTTGACCGGGACCGCGCGGATCTTGATGAGGCCCAGGAGCGACTGCACGTGCTCCACGCTGTTCTTGAGGAACAGCGCGACGTGGTCGTACGCGCCGATCCCGTTCGCGGCGAACAGGTGCGCCACCTGGTTGGCCTGCCCGTCCATCTCCGCGTACGAGGTCTGATCGCCCTCGAAACTCAAGAGGATCCGTTCCGGGACCGCGTCGACGACCGCCTCGAAGACATCGGCGAGGTTGAACTTCATGCGCACTCCTGTTCCTGACCTGCGAAACCGTTCAGCTCGGCAGAACGTGTTCTAGTTGTAACAGGTTCTATTGCAGCGCGGAGCGGAATCGGGCATGAAAAGCCCGGAGATCCGACAGGGAGCGCACACACCCGCCGACGCACCCTCCGTCGAACCTAGGCCACCGCGGCGCGCGATCCGGCCGGAATACGTTCACGGCGCGGCGAACCCTCGTCAGAGGATCGTTCGCAGACCACAGTTGTCGGCCATGACCACCTCGCTGACGCCCCCGCACACCGACGCCGAGCTCGACGCGACCCTCGGCCCCGTCTACGCCCGGATCGCCGAGGGTGCCGTCGCACGCGAGCGCGACCGCGAGCTCGTGCACGAGCCCATCGCATGGCTCAAAGAGGCCGGCTTCACCTCACTGCGGGTGCCGAGCGAACTCGGGGGCGGTGGCGTGACACTGCGACAGTTCTTCCGCCAGCTCATCAACCTCGCCGCCGCAGACTCCAACATCCCCCAGGCGCTGCGCGTCCATGTCAATTTCGTCGAGGATCAGCGACTCGCGAACACCGCCGCGGGCGACGCGTGGCTCCGGGCGATCGTTGACGGCACCGTCGTCGGCAACGCGATCACCGAGCCCGGAGCGGGATCCGTGGGCGGCTACGCCACCACGCTGACGAAACAGGACGACGGAGGCTACCGGCTGACCGGCACCAAGTTCTACTCCACGGGCACCCTGTACGCCGATCAGATCCTGGTCGCCGCCGACCTCGACGGCGAGCGGGTCGGCGTCCTCGTCGACGCGAACGCCGACGGCGTCGAGCGGGTGGACGACTGGAACGGCTTCGGGCAGCGACTCACGGCGAGCGGCACCACCGTCTTCACCGACGTCGCCGTCCCCGCCGACCGCGTCCTCGGCGCCGGGTACGGCGCCCCGGGCGCGACCTACGCCACCTCGTACCTGCAGTTGGTACAGCTCGCGGGTCTCGCCGGGATCGCCCAGCGCGCCACCGACGACACCGTCGAGTGGGTGCGGGCCCGCACCCGAACCTTCTCCCACGCTGCGGCCGACCTGCAGCGCCACGACCCGCTGGTGCAGCAGGTGATCGGGCGGCTCTCCAGCGCGGCGTGGTCGGCGAGGCAGTCCGTCCTCGCCGTCGCCGACGTGCTCGACGGCGCCCTGGCGGACCGTCGCGTCCACGAGGACCTCGTGCCGGAGGCCGAGCTGGCCGCCGCGCACGCCCAGCTCGCGGTCATCGACACCGTCCTCAAGGCCACGACGGACCTGTTCGAGGTCGGCGGCGCGTCCATCGTCGACGCCGACCTGCGTCTCGACCGGCACTGGCGCAATGCCCGCACCCTCGCCGTGCACAACCCGGCCATCCAGAAGGCCCGCGCCGTCGGCGATCTCCTTCTCAACGGCGCCGACCTGCCCTACGCGTGGAACGCGGGCGCTCGCACCGCGACCACCGACACCACCGCGTCATAGCCCCCGAGTAGTCCGACCACCGAAAGGCACGACCATGACCAAGGCACGCATCGCCATCATCGGCGCCGGAGTGGTGGGAGCCACCGCCGCGCTCGTCCTCGCCCGTTCCGGGCACCCCGTCGACCTGTACAGCGATCGCACCGCTGAGCAGCTCCGCGACGAGGTCCCCGCCACCGGCACCGCCGTCCTCTTCGGTCACTCCCGGGACGTCGATCACACGCTCGTGGAGGAGCTCTACCCCGACGCCCCGCTGTCGACGGGCATGAACACCCGCCTCAACACCGGAGAACCCGGCGCACTCGAGCAGGTGCTCGCCTTCGACCCCGATTTCACGTACACCGCCGCAGGAATCGACGTGCGGCTGCGTGCGTACGACCGCATCCGCCTGTTCGAGGAGGCCGGCGGCACCTTCCACGTGGAGACCGTGACGCCCGAGGAGCTCGACGCCATCGCCGCCGCGCACGACCTGACGCTGGTCTCCACCGGCAAGGGCGGGCTGTCGGGGCTGTTCCCCGTCGACGAGGCGCGGACCGTCTACCGGTCCCCGCAGCGCCACCTCCTGGCAGCCGCGTTCACCGGTCTCGGCCACGGCGACGACGTCTTCCCCGCCCGCGGGCAGCGCGGAGGCGCGCACAACGTCTTCAACCTGCACACGGACCAGGGCGAGATCTGGATCGGCCCGTACTGGCACAAGGACGCCGGCGCTACGTGGAGCGTCCTCGGCTTCGCCAAGCCCGGCGGCGAGTGGGTGCAGCGCTTCGGCGAGGCGACCGATGCGCAGAGCGCGCTCGACGTGGTGGTGAGCGTCTACCGCGACTACTTCCCGGACGACCTTCCGGACATCGAGAAGCTCCGCGTCATCGCGGAAGACCCGCACTCGTGGCTCCGCGGCTCCGTCACCCCGACGGTGCGCCAGGGCGTGGGACAGACGCGCAGCGGCCGCCCCGTCCTCGCGCTCGGCGACACCGCCATCGCCTTCGACCCGATCGCCGGCCAGGGCGCGCAGACCGGTCTCATCCAGGTCGCGGCGCTGGTCAAGGCCATCGAGGCGCGGGGCTCGGACTTCACCGCCGAATGGATCACCGACCAGTTCGACCGGCACTGGGAGGAGCGGGGCCATGCGGCGGCGGAGGTCACCCGGCTGTTCCTCGGTGACCCGGACTACGCCTTCGCCGCCGGCCTGCTGTTCGCGGGCGCGGTCGCCGACGACGCCGTGGGCGCCGCGCTCTTCGGCCTGATCTCCGAGCCCGCGCCGATCCTCGACTTCCACACCGAGGCCGACGTCGAGCGGTTCATCGAGGAGGCCAAGACATCTGCGGGAGCGTTCGAACGGGTATAGCGTCGAAGGCGACATCCTGCGGACGACACCCGTCGCCGGGATCGGAGCCGGCGGCGCCGGTCTGCAGGGTGATCCGCGGCGCCACTCCGCGTGGAGCAACGAGGCGGCCGTGGCAGACTCTGGAAGGTGACGGTGCGCATCGGGCTGGTCGGGGCGGGGCCCTGGGCGCGGGAGACCCACGCCCCGGCGCTCGCCGCGCACCCGGGCATCGACTTCGTGGGCGGTTGGGCCCGCGACGCCGCGGCCGCCGCCGAGGTCTTCCCGCGGGCCTTCGACTCCCCCGCCGACTTGTTCGACGCGGTGGACGCCGTCGCCTTCGCCGTGCCGCCGGACGTGCAGGCCGAGCTCGCCGCGGAGGCGGCGCGCGCCGGCAAGCACCTCGTCCTCGATAAGCCCATCGCTCTCGACGTCGACGGGGCCGCCGCCCTCGCCGCGGCCGTCGACGCCGCGGGCGTCCGTTCGATCGTGGCCCTGACCCGTCGCTTCGCTCCCGAGACCCGGGACTTCCTCGCCCGCGCCGCCGGTCTCGGACCGGTCGCGGCCGAGGCGCAGTGGCTCTCCGGGGCCGCGCTCGCCGGGAAGTTCGCGGCGTCCACGTGGCGCCAGGAGCAGGGTGCGCTGTTCGACGTGGGGCCGCACGTCCTCGACCTCCTCTCTGCAATCGCCGGCCCGATCACCGCGGTCGACTCGTCCCGATACGACGCCGGCAGCGACACCTGGACCGCTCAGCTCTCCCACGGCGAGCGCGCGGCGTCCACGGTGTCGCTCTCGCTGCGCACGCCGGTCCGTCCGACCGTCATGCGGTTCTCCGCGCACTCCGCGCGGGGCCTGGCGGTACTCGAGAGCCGGGAGACGCCGTCGACGGAGTGCTTCCGGGTCATGCTCGACGAGTTCCTGGCGTCGATCGCCACGGGCACCGACCACTCGCTGGACGTGCGTCACGGGCTCGCGCTGCAGCGCGTGATCGCGCAGGTCTGGGCCGGCGGCGGCCCGACGGTGCCGTGAGCGGCGAGCAGTCGCCGCCCGGCGACGCGGCTCCCGGGCCGGAACTCGAGATCGCGGGCGCCTTCATCACCCGCTCGCTCGACGGCTTCTTCGTTCAGGACGAGGACGGCAGGCTGGTCGCGGTCAACGACGCCGCCTGCACGAGCACCGGATACACCCGCGCCGAGCTGCTGGGAATGTACGTCCTCGACTTCGTGGAGATCACCGCGCAGGAATTGGGACACCACTGGGACATCGCCCACGCCGGAACGATGCAGGTGACCCCCGCCATCCATCGCCGCAAGGACGGCAGCACCTTCCCCGTGGAAGCGCACCTGTTCTCCCACGAGGTCGACGGACGGCGCTACCTCGCGGGCCTCACGCGCGACATCTCCGAGCGGGTCGCCTCCGTGCGTGCGATGAGCGAAGCGCAGCGCCGCCTCGAGGAGCGCGCCGTGGAATCGGCCCACCACTCCGAACAGGTGGCGGGTCTTCTGCAGGCGGTCATCGACGCCGCCCCCGACCTCGTGTACATCAAGGATCGGCAGGGCCGCTACCAGTACATCAACTCGGCGGTCGCGGAACTGGCGGGTGTGCCGCAGTCGATCGCGATCGGCGCGGACGACACGGTCGTCTTCCCCGCCATTGCCGAGGTCCTGCGCGCCACGGACCGGGAGATCATGGAGACCGGCATCGGGTACGAGGTCGAGGAGTATCCGGAGGTCGACGGTGAAGTCCGGACCTATCTGTCGAACAAGGCACCCTACTGGGGGGCGAACGGCGAGGTCGTGGGGCTGATCGGCATCTCCCGCGATATCACGGCGGCACGGCGGGATCAGGCGCTGCTCCGGCACGCGGAGGCGCGGTGGCAGTACGCGATCGACGGGGCCGGCGACGGGATCTGGGACTGGGACATCACCACCGGCACGGTCTTCTACTCGCACCAGTGGAAGGCGATGCTCGGCTACGACGACGAGGACGTCGGAACGGCGGTTGTGGATTGGGCGGGGCGCGTCCACCCGGACGACTACCAGCACTGCTTGCGCGTCATCCAGGCCGTCGTCCGAGGGGAGGCGGCGGAGTTCTCGTTCGAGCACCGAATGCGTACCAAGAGTGGGGGCTGGCTGTGGATCCATGATCGCGGTCGCGTCATGGAGACCGGCCCCGAAGGGCGTCCGACCCGCCTCATCGGTACGCACACGGACATCACCGAACGGCGCCGCGCCGAGTCGGAGATCCAGGAGCTGAACCGTCGCCTGCGCTGGCGCGCCGATCACGACGACCTCACGGGGCTGCTCGGCCGTGCCGCCTTCATCGAGCGGGCCTCGGCCGTGGTCGAGCAGCGCCGCGCCGACGGTGAGGCCCTCGCCGTGCTGTGGATCGACCTCGACTCGTTCAAGCGGATCAACGACTCGCTCGGGCACAAGCTCGGAGATCAGGTGCTCCAGGTCGTCGCGCGACGGCTGCAATCGGCGAGCCTGCCCACCGACCTCGTGGCACGGCTCGGCGGAGACGAGTTCGTCGTCCTCTGCCCGCGCGTGGACGCCACGCGACGGACCTCGGACTGGGCCGAACGGGTCCGCAGCGCCATGGCGAAGCCCGTGGAGATCGACGGCTTGCAGCTGACCGTCACCTGTTCGATCGGGCTCGTCGAATCGGGCGTGGCGGACGACGGCATCACGCAGCTGCTGATCGACGGTGACCTGGCGTTGCTGCAGGCCAAGCGGGACGGGCGGAACCGGGTGGTGAAGCACTCCGCCGGCCTGCACGCGCCCCAGGAGGAGCGGGTGGCCCTGGCGACCCACATCAGGTCGATGATCGCCCGCGGCGAGGTGGTGGTCCGGTACCAGCCGGTCCTGGACCTCGCGACCGGCGCGATGGTGGGCGCCGAGGCGCTGGCCCGGATCCCGGGCCCCCGGGGCGACGAACTCACCCCGGCGGGCTTCCTCCCGCACCTGGAGGCGCTCGGCATGCTGCCCGACCTGGCGCGGATCGTGGTGAACCGGGTCTGTGCCGACTTCGCCACGGAGCCGGGTCTCGGCTGGGTGTCGGTGAACCTCGCCTCCGAGGATCTCGCCGACCCGCAGCTGCCGAACGCATCGAGAGCGCGATCACCCGGAGCGGGCTGGATCCGGCGCGCCTGATCCTCGAGATCAACGAGCGCGTCGTCCCCGAGCGGCACGTCCTGGCGGCCACCCACCGGCTCATCGAGCTCGGAACCCGGATCGCGCTGGACGACTTCGGCACCGGCTGGTCGAGCCTCGCGCAGCTGCGGGACCTGAACCTCGCGCTGGTGAAGATCGACCGATCCGTGGTGAAGGCGGCGGTCGGTCGAGACGACCCGCAGCTCGAGGCGATGCTCGACGCGGCGGTCGCGATGGCCCGGGCCCTCGATCTCGACGTCATCGCCGAGGGGATCGAGTGCGCGACCGAGTTGGCCGCCCTCGCCGCGGCCGGCGCCCACTACGGGCAGGGTTTCCTGTGGTCGCGCCCCGTAGGCGTCGATCGCCTGCTCCACTGGACGAAACCGGACGACGGGGACGCCTGACCGCCGCGGTCGACGGTCCGCGCTCTCCCGCCGACCGGCGCTACCCTGGGGGCATGACGCACCCCGGCGACGCCGCACAGCCTCCGAACACCGAGCCGGCCCCAACGGAGCCGGGCACCGCCTCGTCCGAACCGATCGAGGCGGAGATCGTCGACCTCCCGCCGAGCGGACCAGTGGCACCGTCGTACGAAGAGGTCACCGGCTACACGAGCGCCGGGGTCCCGACCTTCGACCATGTGCGGGAGAAGATCGAGCGCCGCACGACCACCGCGGTGGGCGCGGAGGAGCTCGCGCACGGCACCGCCGCCGGCCAGGACGCCGAACGCGCCTTCGCCGAGCGGGAGAAGGCCGCGAAGGCGAAGCTCGAGGAGATCCGCCGGTCGCTGGGTACACCCACTCCGCCCCCGGATGCGCCGGAGGCGTAGCGGAGCACCGTCAGGCCCGGCGTCCCCGTACGCGGAGGCGTCCGAGAGTGTCGTGGCTCACAGCGTAGAACGTCGGGAATCCGGCGCCTCTCCACAGGTTCGTCTTACCGAGGCCACCTATCGTGAGCGCGTGCGAGGACGGGAGTGCGGCCGGTGAACCCCCTGCGGAACCTGCAGCTCACAGCAGGTCCCGTACCTCTCCTGTTGCTCCTCGCGGGCGCCGCCGCGCTGGCAGGCCTGATCAGCGCTACCCGTCGCACGGGGTCCGCGCGCACCGTGCTCCTGTGCTTGGGCGCGGCGCTCGCCGCGAGCGCGCTCGTCGACTTCCTCGTCGAGGACGTGTGGAAGCCGTTCCCGGATCGGCTCGACCCGCTTGTGCTGCTGTGGATCGCCCTGGCAGTGCTGGCGTTACTCCTGGCCGGGGTGCGGGTGGCGCGGGCCCCGTCGTGGCGCTCCGCCGGCCTCAGCGGCGTCGCGGTGGGCGTCGTGCTGCTGATGGGCGCGGGCCAGGTGAACTCGCTGTACTCGGCGTACCCGTCGGTGGAGGACCTGCTGCCGGTGGACTACCCGGCGACGGTGCCGCGGCCGAACCCCGGGACGTCCGCCGAGCGCGGCGTCGTCGTGCGCGCGACGGTGCCGCCGGTCCGGTCCCGCTTCGCCGCCCGGCAGGCCCTGGTCTACCTCCCGCCGGCCTATCTGTCGGGTGCGCGCGAGCGGCTGCCGGTACTGATGCTGCTCCACGGCCAGCCCGGCTCGCCGCGCGACTGGTTCGCGGGCGGCAAGCTCGCCCGGACGATGGACGCCTACGCCCAGCGCAAGGGCGGCATCGCCCCCGTAGTGGTGGTGCCGGACACGACGGGCGGTCAGTTCGACAACCCGCTGTGCGCGGACACGCGGCGCGCCCGCGCCGCGACCTACCTGGCCGAGGACGTGCCCGCATGGGTGCGGCAGAACCTCGCCGTCGACGCCGCGCCGCAGGCGTGGGCGGTCGGCGGCTACTCGTACGGTGGTACCTGCGCGCTGCAGCTCGCCACCCGCTTCCCCGAGGTCTTCCGCACCTTCCTCGCCCTGTCGCCGGAGGCCGAGCCCGACCTCGGCGGCGGGCTCGAGAGCACGATCCGCGACGCCTTCGCGGGCGACCGCGCCGCCTACGCTCTCGCGGACCCGATGACGCAGCTCTCGCTGCACCGCTACCCCGACTCGGCCGGGGTGCTGGTCGCGGGCACCGACGACGCCGCCTCGACCGCGGCCGCACGGCGGGTCGCCGCGGCCGCGGGCCGGGCGGGCATGGAGGTGCGGACCCTGCCCCTGCGGGGCGGCCACAATTTCACGGTGTGGTCGGGCGGCCTCACGGCGGAGCTGGACTGGCTCGGCCGACGCCTGGGCCTACCGGGCTAGAGCCGCAGGACCTCCGGGACGCAGGGCTTCGGCCGGTCAGGTGCGGAGCAGGGCCCCGGCGGCGAAGTCACCGGCGTGCGCGAACGCGGCCAGTACGACGTCCTCGCCGGCGCCGATCCGACCGTCGGCGCGGGCCGTGGCGAAGGTGTGCGGGACGCCGACGGCGAACAGGTTGCCGCATTCGTCGAAGGTGTCGGGGTGCCGTTCCGGCGGGAGCTCGAGGGCCTCGCGCCAGTTCCGCAGGAAGGTGCGGTTCGGCTGGTTCGTGACGAGGTGCCCGACGTCGGGCCCGCGCAGCCCGCCCGCCGCCGCGGCCGCGAGTGCGACCTCCGGGACGAGCCGGTTGCCGCGGGCGAGCACCTTGGCGATCTTGGCCTCGGTGAAGCCGACGTGCAGCTGGCCCTCGCCGGCCTCCCAGTACTTGCGCGGCGGTTCGACCGCCGCGGTCATGTCGCCCGCGTACTCGCTGTGCTGCGCGCACACCACCTCGCGGACCTCGAGACCGCCGCCCTGCGGATCGGCGACGACGAGCGCCGCGGCGGCACCGTCGCCGGGGATGGCCGCCTGGGGCAGGTTCCGCACCCGGTCCTGGGTGAAGACGCTGCCGGCGGCGTTGGTCGCGGTGAGCAACAGCGCCGAGCGCGCCGTCCCGGCGGTGAACATCGTCCGCGCGAGCTGCAGCATGAGGAGGAAGGCGGCGCAACCGCCGTTGTGGAGGTCCAGCACGAGCGAGGGCTTCGATCCGAGGCGGCGCGCGACGTCGCCGCCGCAGCCGACCACGGGCAGGTCGGGCAGTTGCGAGTGGCTGAGGATCACGTCGGCCTGCTCGATCGCGTCGCCGACCTGCTCCCGGAGCCGGTCGATCGCGGCGCACATCAGGTCGACGTTCGACTCCCCGGCTGCGGCGTGGTGCCGGTAGGCGGGCGGCGCGAACATCGGGTTCGACGTGAGCGTGCGACTGTCGGCGTCGGCGTACTCGCGGAAGTATTCGGCGGGCACCCGGTTCTCCGGCAGGTAGGAGGCCAACCCGACGATGCGCGGGTTGACGAGCGCGGCGGTCACGAGGCCATCCACTCGGGCTTGACCGGCTCGCCGTTGGCGTGCCGGTGTTCGGCGATGGCCTTGAGGTTCTCGAGTTCCATCTGGTGGCCGGCGCCGAAGGTTTCCCACAGATCACCCACCCAGACCGGGCGGTCGGGCGGCGCCGTCTCGGGATACGGGTTCTCGTCGTAGAACGGGTGGTGGCAGTTGACCCAGAGTACGACGGAGCCGGGGCGGTTCAGCACGAGCTGCGCGTCGACCACCCGCATCAGGTAGATCATCCAGAGGTGTTTCCCCTGGTCCCACGCGCAGTGGTAGTCGATGGTGCGCGCGTCCGGCTGCGCGACGGTGCGGGTGTAGATCTCGGTGTCGGCGCCGAGCATGTCCTGCGCGACCCACAGGCCCGGCTCCTCCGTCTCGCGGAAGCCACGCAGGCTGTACGTCCACTCCTCGAGGGAACGGGTATCGGAGAGCCAGTCGTACAGCTCGTCGGGTGGGGCGTTCACGTACGACTGCACGGGGCAGAAATCGCCGTAGATCTGCTCGTGCGGGTACACCGACCGCATCCGGTCGACGAGGATCGGCTGCGCCACCGGGCGCGGGTGACTCTCGATCCGGATGGTGCCGTCGATGTCGATCGCCGGGATCATGAATGCTCCTTCGCGGTATCGGGTAGTAGGGCTGCGAACGGCGGGATCTCCGCCGGGTCGGTGCCGATCTCCAGGCACGACGGTCCCCTCCACGCCGCGGCCAGGAGCCCGACGGCAGCGGCGCGCGCAGCATCGGGCGTGGTGGCCGATCGCACGGGCAGCGTGGGGAACATGGCGCCCAAGCCCTCGGCGATACGGCTGGGCCGGAACGTGTTGATGCTGGGCAGGTCGGGGAAGAACTTGTCCTCGCGGGCGACGCACATGCCGTGCGCATCGTTGTTGAGAACCACGAGCAGGACCGGCGCGCGCGCCTCGATCGCGGTGTGGATCTCCATACCGTGCATGAAGAAGGAGCCGTCGCCGGCGATGATCACCGTCGGCCTGCCGGTGGCGATCGCCGCGCCGATCCCCGCGGCGATGCCGTGCCCCATCCCACCCATCCCCAGTGCGACGAGGAACCGATCGCCACTGCCCAGCGGCAGGCGGTGCACCGCGGCCGCCCCGGCGTTGCCGGCATCGGCGAAGACCAGCGCATCGGCGGGGATCGCTCCGGCCAGTGCGTCGACGGCGTCCGCACAGGTCATCCGGCCGGACTGGTTCCGGGGCACGGTCATCGGCGTGGGCGTGACATCGGTCCACGGGTCGCGCGGACGCGTTTCGACGGCGGCCGTGAGTGCCCGCGCGTACGCGGCGAGGTCGGGGGTGCCCTCGTGGACCGTGACGTCGCGCAGCGGCGGCTCGGAGCCGACGTGCACGGTGCAGGTCACGTCCATCACGTCGTCGAGTCCGGTGCGGTCCATGAGGTCGAGGTCGGTGCCCAGGGCGAGGATCAGGTCGGCGTCGGCGGCGACGCCTGCGACGGCGGGGTGCCCCATGACCCCCGCGATGCCCACGACCCCGGTCCGCGGGGCGGCGTCCCGGCCATTGGGCCCGACGGCGACCACCGCACCGGTCGCGCCGGCGAGCTCCGCGACCGGGCCCGCGAGCCGCGCCCGGGACGCGGCCTCGCCGAGCAGGATCAGCGGTCGGCGGGCCGCGCGGAGGAGGCGCACGACCTCGTCCGACGGCGCCACGAATCGGGCCGGCGCGGGGGTGCGCCCGACCGGTCCGGGATGTTCGGCGAGTTGGACGTCCTTCGGCAGGAGGAGCGCCGCGGGCAGGCCCTGCTCGAGCGCCGCGAACGCGCCGTCGAGCGCTGCCGCCAGGCCCTCCGGGCCGCTGACCTTGGCGGCGAATCCGGTGACCCCGCGCAGCACCGCGAGGGCGTCGACGGTGCGCGGAGCCGCGCACATGTCCTGGAAGGCGCCGCTCCCCTCGGCGGCGCTCGGCGGGCTGCCGATGAGCGCGAGGACGGGTGAGCGGGACTGATACGCCTCGGCGAGCGCGGGGACGCAGTTCATGGCGGCGCCCCCGGAGGTGGCGATGAGGCACCCGGGGCGGCCGGTCATGCGCGCCGCGCCGTCGGCCATGGCGCCGGCTCCGAACTCGTGCTTGGCGATGGTCACCGTGAGGCGACGATCCGCGGGCGCGCGGAGAAGCGCGGCGAACAGGTCCTCGGAATTGGCCCCGTGAATGCCGTATACGAAGCGAAAACCAAACGCATACAAAGCATTTGCAATTCGCTCAGCGACGCTTGAAGTCACAATCTTCACAGTAGGCCTGCGTGATCGCAATCACAACACACCAGGCGAACGGCGTCCGCTTATCCGGTGGATCCCGCACCCGCCGCTCGGGCGGCCGCGCTCCTCACGAGCGGCCGTCGAAGGCGTCGAGGAGGCGCTGCGCGGCGAGGGCAGGCGTCAGCGAGCCGTTCTGCACGGACGCCTCGACCTCGGACCGCACGGCCCGCACACCGTCGGAGTGCTCGACCCGGCCGAGGATCGCGTCCCGGACCATCGTCCAGGTCCAGTCGACCTGCTGCTGCCGGCGACGGCGGTCGAACTCCCCCGCCTCCTGCAGCGTGCTGCGATGCCGGAGCACGGCGTCCCAGAACTCGGGGATGCCGGTACCCTCGACGGCGCTCTGCGTGAGCACCGGCGGGCGCCACAGGGAGCCGGGCGGGTGGATCAGGCGCAGCGCGCTCGACAGCTCGCGGGCGGCGACGCGCGCCTCGACGACGTGGTCACCGTCGGCCTTGTTGACCGCCACCACGTCGGCGAGTTCGAGGACGCCCTTCTTGATGCCCTGCAGCTGATCGCCCGTGCGCGCCAGGGTGAGGAAGGTGAAGGTGTCGACCATGTTCGCGACGGTGACCTCGGACTGCCCGACGCCGACGGTCTCGACCAGGACCACGTCGAAGCCGGCGGCCTCCATGAGCACCATGGTCTCGCGGGTGGCCTTCGCGACGCCGCCGAGGGTGCCCGAGGTCGGCGACGGACGGATGTACGCGCGCGGGTTCACCGCGAGCGTGCCCATCCGGGTCTTGTCGCCCAGGATCGAACCGCCGCTGCGGGTGGACGACGGATCCACCGCGAGGACGGCGACCTTGTGCCCCAGCGAGATCAGGTGGTTGCCCAGGGCCTCGATGGTGGTCGACTTCCCCACCCCCGGCACGCCCGTGATCCCGACGCGGGTGGCGATCGGCGCGTCCGGTCCCGGCGTCACCGCGAGCAGCAGCTCCTGCGCCAGGGCCTGGTGATCGGGCCGGCGGGATTCGACCATCGTGATAGCGCGCGCCAACAGGGCGCGCTTGTCGGCCCGCACCCCGTCCGCGAGCTCGGCGACGGTGATCACGCCAGCTGGTACCCCAGCTTGTTGCCCAGCTCGTGCAGCAGGTTCACCGCGGCATCGGCGATGACGGTGCCGGGCGGGTAGATCGCCGAGGCGCCGGCCGCGTACAGCTCGTCGAAGTCGCCGGGCGGGATGACACCGCCGACCACGATCGTGATGTCCGGGCGGCCCACCTCCGCGAGGGCGTCCCGCAGTGCGGGTACCAGGGTCAGGTGGCCCGCCGCGAGCGAGGAGACCCCGACGACGTGCACGTCGTTGTCGGCAGCCTGCTGCGCGACCTCCTCCGGCGTGGAGAACAGGGGGCCCACGTCGACATCGAAGCCGAGGTCTGCGAACGCGGTGGCGATCACCTTCTGTCCGCGGTCGTGGCCGTCCTGGCCCATCTTGGCGATGAGCACGCGCGGACGACGGCCGTCGGCCTCTGCGAACTTCTCCACCAGCTCGGTCGCGGTGTGGATGTTGTCGGCCGCCCCGGCCTCGTCGCGGTACACGCCACTGAGCGTACGGATCTCGGCCTGGTGCCGACCGTAGACCTGCTCGAGCGCGTCGGAGATCTCGCCGACGGTGGCCTTCGCCCGCGCGGCGTCGATCGCGAGCGCCAGCAGGTTGTTCTCCATGCCGCCCTCCGATGAGGCGGCCGCACGAGTGAGATTCGCCAGCGCGGCCGCGACGGCCTCGGGGTCGCGCTCGGCGCGCAGCTGCTCCAGCTTCGCGAGCTGCTCGGCGCGGACCTTGGAGTTGTCGACCTTGAGCAGCTCGATCACGGTGTCCTCGGCGACCTGGTACTTGTTGACGCCGATCACCGGCTGGCGACCCGAGTCGATGCGTGCCTGCGTGCGGGCCGCAGCCTCCTCGATGCGCAGCTTCGGGATGCCCTCGCTGATGGCCTTCGCCATGCCGCCGTGCTCGGCGACCTCGCGGATGTGGGCGCGGGCCCGCTCGGCGAGCTCGTGCGTGAGCGTCTCGACGTAGTAGGAGCCGCCCCACGGGTCGATCGGCCGGGTGGTGCCGGACTCCTGCTGCAGCACGAGCTGCGTGTTGCGGGCGATACGGGCGGAGAAGTCCGTCGGCAGCGCGATGGCCTCGTCGAGGGCATTGGTGTGCAGCGACTGGGTGTGGCCCTGCGTGGCCGCCATCGCCTCGACGCAGGTGCGCGCCACGTTGTTGAAGACGTCCTGCGCGGTCAGCGACCAGCCCGAGGTCTGCGAGTGGGTGCGCAGCGAGAGGGACTTGCTGTTCTTGGCGTCGAACTCCGCCACGAGCTCGCTCCACAGCAGGCGTGCGGCGCGGAGCTTGGCGACCTCCATGAAGAAGTTCATCCCGATGCCCCAGAAGAAGGACAGGCGCGGCGCGAACTTGTCCACGTCGAGGCCCGCGTCGATGCCGGCCTTGATGTACTCGACACCGTCGGCCAGCGTGTACGCGAGCTCCAGATCGGCGGTGGCCCCGGCCTCCTGGATGTGGTAGCCGGAGATCGAGATGGAGTTGAACTTCGGCATCATCTGCGAGGTGTACCCGAAGATGTCGGAGATGATCCGCATCGAGGGCGCGGGCGGATAGATGTAGGTGTTGCGCACCATGAACTCTTTGAGGATGTCGTTCTGGATGGTGCCCGCGAGCTTCTCCGGTCCGACGCCCTGCTCCTCGGCCGCCACCACGTAGAGCGCGAGGATCGGCAGGACGGCGCCGTTCATCGTCATGGAGACGGAGACGCCGCCCAGGTCGATACCGTCGAAGAGCTGGCGCATGTCGAGGATCGAGTCGATCGCCACGCCCGCCATGCCCACGTCGCCGGTGACGCGCGGGTGGTCGGAGTCGTAGCCGCGGTGGGTCGCCAGGTCGAACGCCACCGACAGGCCCTTCTGGCCCGCGGCCAGGTTGCGCCGGTAGAAGGCGTTGGATTCGGCCGCGGTCGAGAAGCCGGCGTACTGCCGGATGGTCCACGGCTGGTTGACGTACATCGTCGGGTACGGACCACGGATGAAGGGCACCGCGCCGGGGTACGAGTCGACGGGGTAGCCCGCCTCGGCGACGGCGTCGCGGTCGGCTCGGGTGTAGACCGGTTTGACGTCGATGCCCTCGGGGGTGGTCCAGGTGAGCTGGTCCGGGGTGTAGGCGTAGGCCGCGGCGGCGGCCTCCACGAAGGCGTCCACGTCGGCGGTCGACGGCGCGGCGCCGGGCAGCTCCTCGAACGGGACGTCGGCGAAACTGCCGATGGTGGTGTCAGTCATCTCATGCCCCCAGCCGGGTCAGCAGATCGTCGAGCGCGGCGGCGGCGTCGATCTTCGCGTGCAGGTAGATGTCGATGAGGCCGTCGTCGACCGTGCCGGGCGCGCCCGCGAGCAGCACCAACCACCCCTCGTCGCGGAGCGAGCGCGCGAGCGCCTCCCCCTCGGCGGCGTAGCCAGCATCGGATCCCGCGAGAGCGGCGACCCGCACGCCCGGCGAGCCGTCGAGCGTCGCGGTGCCGGCGGCCTGCTCGGCCGCGTCGGGGACCGTCTCGATCCCGCCGGAGGCGAGCAGGTTGGTCAGGAAGGTCGACCGGCCGTTGTGCTGCGCGACGGTGCCGATCGTCACCATCCGGATCCGCGGCCGGACGCCGTGCTCGCGCAGGAAGGAGTCGGAACGGGTGCGCAGGGCCTCGAAGGGCGCGGCGTACGACCGCACGACGGGGCCGTTCGTCGCGGCCGACGGTGCCACGGGCGGCTCCGCCAGGTTGGGGAACTCGTTGACGCCGGTGATCTTGCGCGCGCGCCGGGCCACGGCGGCGTCGCGGCGGTCGGCGGACTCGCCGAGCTGCGCCGCGACGACCTCCTCCGCGGCGGCGCGGGCGAAGCCGCCCGCGCCCTCGACGGACTGGAGAACGCCCCAGGCGGCGCGGGCGAGGTCGTCGGTGAGCGATTCAACGTGCCACGAGCCGGCCCCGGGGTCCACGACGCGGCCGAGGTTCGACTCCTCGAGCAGCAGCAGCTGCGTGTTGCGGGCGATGCGCCGGGCGAAGGCGGCCGAATAGCCCTCGATGCCGGCGGGCAGAGCCTCGTCGTAGTCCAGGGTCGTGACGTAGTCGGCGCCGCCCAGGCCCGCGCCGAAGGCGGCGACGGTGGTGCGGAGCAGGTTCACCCAGGGGTCGCGCTGCGTCGTCGCGGCGAGCGAGGTGACGGCGTGCACGGGCGCGTTCCCGGCCGCGGGGGCACCGAGGTGCTGCGCGACGCGGGCCCAGACCGTGCGCCAGGCGCGGATCTTGGCGAGTGTGAGGAACTGGTCGTCGGTCGCGGCGAGCCGGATCGTGAGCTGATTAAGCGCGGCGGCGGCGGTCAGGCCGGCCGCGGTGAGCACGCGCACCGTGTCCAGCGCGGCGGCCGCGGTCAGGCCCAGCTCCTGGGCGGCAGTCGCGCCGGCGTTGTGCAGGTCGGCACCGTCGGCGACGAGGGCGCGCACGTCCTCGGTGCGGGCGTCGGCGGCGCGGGCCAGCTCGACGGCCTCGTCGACGGAGACGTCGGCACGACCGACGACCTGCGAGGTCAGCGGCGCCGCGCCGAGGCTCACGCGGACCAGGTCGGCGCGGTAGGCGTCGGACTCGGCTGCCCTGTCGAGCGCGGCGTAGACCTGCGCCGCGGCGTCGGCGGCCCCGCCCCCGGCGGTGAGCAGGATCGGCGCCATGTCGGGGTAGACGCCCTCGAGGAGCGCCGCGGGGTCGGGTCGGGTGAGCCACAGCGCACTCGCACCGGACTCCAGCGCGCCCAGCACGTCGGCGGCATCGGTGGTGGCGTCGAAACGCTCGGCGACCTTCCAGCCGAGCCGCACGTCCGGGGTGGGATTGCCGCCGCGGACGAACGGGAAGGTGCCGGGCAGCGGATCCTCGGGTAGCTCGTCGCGCTGCGAGTAGAGCGGCGCGATCTGCACGCCGTCGTCCTCCGTGAGGGCGGTCAGCGAGGCGATCGGGTCCTCGGGCGCCGTGCCGCCGCGCGACTTGGCGAGCACGGCGCCGACGGACTCGCGCCATGCCTCGTACGGACTGTCCACCACGTGGGCCTCCTCACCTGTGGCCGCGCACACGCACGACCCCGCACCCGCCGTCGCGTCACAACGGCGTCCGAGAACTCACGTTAACCGATTGCACCTACTACGCCCCAGTAGGGTCGTCCCGTGGGTGCCAACGAATCTCGGATCCGGCCCGGCGACCGCGGACTGGTGCTCCGGGCGGCCGTCGGCGGCGCCGCGATCCTCGGACTGGTCGTCCTCGGCATGCTGCTACCGCACCCCGGCGCCGCCACGATCAGGGCCTGGGCGGATTCGACGGGGCCGTGGTTCCTCGTCCTGTTCTTCGTGGCGCACGCGGTGATCACGGTGTTTCCGATCCCGCGGACCATTTTCACGGTCTCGGCGGGATTCCTGTTCGGCCCCGTCGTGGGGATCGCGGTGTGCATGGCCGCATCGACCGTCGCGGCGTCGATCGCCTTCCTCGGGGTGCGGGAGGTCGATCGGCGGCACCCGTCGCGCGTGATCGCACGGGCCCGGGAGCACCGCGCGTACGCCCCGATCGCCGCCCGCCTGCGGGCCCGCGGTTGGCTCGCCGTCGGGTCGCTGCGACTCATCGCCCCCGCGCCCTTCTCCCTCGTCAACTACGCGTCGGCGCTGTCTCCGGTGCGCTTCTGGCCGTACTTCGGCGCGACGGTGGCGGGCCTTGCGCCCGGCACGATCGCGGTCGTCCTCCTCGGCGACGCGCTGACCGGGGAGTCGTCGCCGTGGCTCGTGGTGATCAGCGGCGCGCTGATGGCCATCGGCATCGCGGGCCTGCTCCTTGACGCTCGCATGCCCGCAAGACCTGAGGCTTGATCATTAGATCCGCAAGGATCTGGGCCTGCGCTGTCGTGCGCTGACGCGAAGAAGATTCTCTATGTCATCCTAGAAAGTCCTTGTCAAGATCTGTTTTTGTTCGATGTGACCCACGATAATAGAAGCTATGAGCTACTCGGACGACGCATTCACGCTGGGCAGGCGGGTGTCGACGCCGCTGCCGGCGGTGCTCGACGGTGCGGTGTCCGGGTTGACCGCGGCGGGTGCGCTGTCGCGGTTGCGGGTGTTGACGGTGGAGCAGAACCGGCTGGAGGCGGAACGGTCGGCGGTGCTGACCAGGCTGTACGAGTTGCGTGACGACGCGCGTCGAGTCCGGGAGGAATCCTCCCGGCGGTTCGTCGACGACTGGGACGAGTTGGTGGCGGAGGTCGGCGCCGCGCTGGGAACCGGCCGCAGCGCCGCGGCCGCGGCGGTGCATCGTGGACTGGATCTGCGGGAGCGGTGCCCGCGCCTGTTCGAGTTGTTCGCCGCCGGAAAGGTGTCGCTGTCGTTGGCGCGGGAGGTGCTGCGGGCGTCTACCGCGGTGCTCGATGGGCAGGTCGCGAAGGTCTTCGATGAGCGGATCACCGCGTGGCTCGCGGTCCGGTGCGAGCAGTCGCTCACGGTGCGGGCGGTGGCGGACGCAGCGAAGAGTGTCCTCACCCGACTCGACCCCGCTGCGGCGCGCGACACGCCGCCGGCGCCGCCACGGGAGCGGCTCGACTTCCACACCCGTGCGGACGGGTTGGTCGATCTGGAGGCGGTGATGCCGAAGTCGGAGGCGTTGCGGTTGTCCGCGCTGATCGGTCCGCTGGCGCAGTCGGTGTGCCGGGACGATGGCCGCACCCTGGGGCAGCGGCAGGTGGCCGCACTCGTCGCGTTGGCCGAGGGCTACGAGACCCTGGCATGCCTGTGCGGCAAGAAATCCTGCGACCTGCGTCAAGCTCGTCCGCGGACCAGTGCGGTGTCGCAGGAGATCCGGGCCCTGGCGGTGATCGTCCTCAACGAGACCGACCTCGCCGACGCCACGGCCGACGCCACTGACGAGGCGGCGGCCCCGCCCGAACCCGAACTCGACCTGGTCACCGATGACGCCGTAGACGAGGCGGGTCACGTCGCGACCGATGACACCGCGGACGAGCACGACGAGGGCGCCGAGGCCGGTAGCGGTATCGATCCGCGCCGCCGCGGGGCGGTGATCCTCGCCGGGGACCCGGGCATCACCGGCCCGGCCACCGTCGAACAGGCGCGGGAGCTGATCGCCGCCACGCAGACGCAGTGGCGGGTCCTGGGCCGCCGCGACCCGGCGACCGGGGAGGTCCACGCCCGCGGCGCCGGCGGATACCGGCCCACCTGGTACCAGCTGCTGGTCATGCGCCTGACCTACCCGACCTGCGTCTTCCCCGGCTGCAGCGTGGCCTCAGACCGATGCCAGGCCGACCACGTCGCCGAATACGACCACCACGATCCCGCCACCGGGGGAACCACCGCCGTCGCCGGCCGTGGCTCACCGGGGAACCTGGTACCGCTGTGCGGCTTCCACCACCGCATCAAGACCGAGACGGGCTGGCTCTCCGACCTGCTGCCCGACGGCACCGTCGAATGGCGACACCCCGCAGGAGGAGTCCACGCCGTCCCACCCGGCACCGCCCGCGAACTCCTTCCGGGGCTCGAACGGATCATCTGGGACGTACCCGAACCCGCACCCGCGAAACTCAGGAACCCCGACTGGCTCGCCTCCGCCGCGAAACGTCGCGCGCAAGCCCGCCGCGCCCTCCGCGCCCAGAACCAGCTCCTCCGCGAGGAACACCGAGAACACCGCACCGCCGCGGCGGAACAACGCGCCCGGGAGCGGGAGCGTGCCGAAGCCGAAACCGTGGGCGAGGGCTACGACGACACCGCGCCCCTCCGACCGCCGCCGTTCTAGGACGTGGCGAGGAGCCCCGGAATGTCGACGACGCCGCCGAGTACGTGGTCGGCGCCCGCGTCGGCGAGTACCTGCGGGTCGGCCTTGCCCGTGAGCACCCCCACGGAGAGCGCACCCGCGTTGCTCGCGGCCTGCACGTCGACAGCGGTGTCGCCCGCGGCCAGCACGCGGCGCACGTCGCGCACGCCGGTGCGCTCCATCGCGCGGTGGATCATGTACGGCGCCGGGCGGCCCGCGGCCACGTCGGAGGTGGTGACCACGGCGTCGACGACCGCGTCGGCACCGTCGCCGATCGTCCAGCCGAGCGCGGCGAGGAGCGGGAGGGCGACGGCATCGTCGAAGCCGGTGGTGAGGGCGACCTTGACGCCCCGGCCCCGCAGCTCGGCGAGCGCGGCGGGCACTCCGTCGATCGCGGTGGGCGGGCTCGCGGCGTAGGCCTCCTGCAGGCGTTCGCGGAAGCGCGCGAAGCCGGCGTCGACGCGATTGGGTGTGGGCTCGACGCCGCCCAGTCGCAGCAGGTTGGCGATGGCCTCCACCTTGTCGGTGCCCATCCACACCTGCAGGTCGGCCTGCGCGACGGACGCCCCACCGTCCTCGACGGCCCCGCGCAGCGCCTCGTACACGGCGCCGCCGTCGTCGATCGTGGTGCCGGCCATATCCAGCGCGACGAGTTCGATGGTGCGGTCGGATGCGGTCATGCGTCTCTCCTGACGGGTACGGATCGCAGCGCCGGCTGGTTCGCCGGGGGCGCCGCGAAGAGTCGGTTCTCGACGATCACGGTGGTCACGCCGGGGACGTAGCGATCCTCGCTGTATTCGACGACGTCGCCGGCGGCGTCGGTGGTGGTGCGGCGCACTCGCAGCAGTGGGGCGCCCTCCGGGAGACCGAGCTGCGCCGCGTCCTCGGCGGAGGCGGCGACGGCGTCGATCCGATGCGTGGAGGCGTAGAGGTCGGCGCCCGCGTCCAGAAGGAAGCGGTTCACCGAGCCGGAGTCAGGATCGAACTCCATGAGGCGCCGCCCCAGCGCCCAGACGAAGTACATGGTCTCGCAGAGGGCCGGCGTGCCGTCGAGCGTGCGGACGCGGCGGAGCTCGAGCACTGGCTCGCCGGGGTCGACCTGGAGCCGCTCGGCGATGTCCGCGGTGGCGGGGACCCGCGCCTGCAGGGTGGTGCGCTGCCCGGGTTCGCGGCCCTGCTCGCGCGCCCAGGCGGTGAACGATCCGAGGGCGCTGGCGCTGTGACTGGGGACGTTGCGGCGGACGATCGGCGAGCGCCCCTGGCCGCCGACGATCAGGCCCTCCGCGCGGAGCGTCGCCAGCGCCTGCCGAACCGGCCCGCGGGACGTTCCGAACTCCTCGCACAACAGGGCCTCGCTCGGAGCCTGTTCTCCCTCGGGCCAGCGACCGGAGGCGATCCGCGCACGGAACTCCGTGGCGAGGCGTTGATGAAGGGGAGCTGCACTCATAGCGTTGAGTATACAAGCCGGAGTATTCCCGACCCGATTCTTGGGTGAACGCCGGGTGAACTATGGCTTTACCTGGATGTACAGCGACACAACTTGTATAGACATCTGGAGATCTGTCTTGCCAAGCGTGCCGCCGGGTCGCCACTCTAGGAGCCATGAACACCGCAACGGACGTCCTCGTCGTCGGCGCCGGCATCGTGGGCCTGGCGCACGCCGTCGAAGCCCTCGACCGGGGCCTGACGGTCACCGTCGTCGACCGCGACCGTCGCGCCGTCGGCGCCTCGATCCGCAACTTCGGACACGCGTGCGTCACCGGCCAGTCCGGCGACCTCGCCGAGCTCGCACAGCTGGCCCGCGAGCGATGGCTCGACCTGGACGGTCGCGCCGGCCTCGCTGTCCGCGCCACCGGCGGACTCGCCGTCGCCCGCCACGCGACCGAGCTCGCCGTCCTCGATGAGCTCGCCGCGGCACGGCCCGCCGAGGTCGCCCTGCGCACCGTCGACGAAGTCCGGGCTGCGCTCCCCGGCGGCGGCGCGAACGACATCGTCGGCGGCGCCGCGCTGCTCGCCGATCTGCGGGTGGACCCGCGGGTCACCGTCGCGCGACTGGCCGCCTGGGTCGACGCGCAGGCCGGCGCGCAGGTGCGGTTCGGCACCTCCTATCTCGGCTTCGACGGCGCGCGCGCTCACACCAGCCGCGGTCACATCGCGGCGGAACGGGTGATCGTCTGCGTCGGGCACGATCTCGACCACCTGTACCCCGGTCTCGCCGAGGAGCACCAGGTGCAGCGGTGCGCCCTGCAGATGGCCCGCGCGGCGGACCCGGGCGCCGTCGTCGCGCCCGCCGTCCTCACCGCGACCTCGCTACTGCGCTACCCCGCGTTCGCGGAGACCGCGGCCGCCGCCGCGCTCCGCACGCGGATGGAGGCCGACCGGCCCGACCTGCTGGGCATCGACGCGAACGTCATGTTCACGCAACGCCCCGACGGCACCCTGCTCATCGGCGACTCGCACCACACGGATGTCGCCGTCGAGCCCTTCCTCGACGAGGCCGTCACCGAGATCCTCCGCACCGAGGCCGCCCGCGTATTGGGCGTCGGCGGGCTACGGATCATCGAGCGCTGGCAGGGCGTCTACGCCTCGAGCCCGGTGCGCCCCTACCTCGTCGCCGAACCGGAGGAGCGCCTCAGTGTGCGCATCGTGACCTCCGGCGTCGGCATGACCATCGCCCACGGCCTCGCCCGGCGCCACTTCCCGACCTGACCCGACCGAACTCCCCTCCCACACCACCCACCTGCGCTCCACAGACACCGAAGGACACTCCCCCATGCGCATCACCCGTTCCCTCTCTGCGATCACGGCCGTGGCCGCCGTCTTCGCGGTCGCCGCGTGCGGCGGCACCGGCGGCGGCACCGGCTCGTCGGACACCGTCACCGTCTACAGCGCCGACGGCCTCGGCGATTGGTACAAGGCCGAGTTCGAGGATTTCACCAAGAACACCGGCGTCAAGGTCGCGCTCGTCGAGGCGGGCTCCGGCGAGGTCGTCTCCCGCGCCCAGAAGGAGAAGGCGAACCCGCAGGTCGACGTCCTCGTCACCCTGCCTCCGTTCATCCAACAGGCCCAGCAGCAGGGCTCACTCGTGAAGTCCGATGTCGACACGTCCGCCGTGCCGGACGCGCTGAAGTCCGCCGACGGCACCTACGTCGCCCTGGTCAACAACTACTTCGCCATGATCCGCAACACCGCGGCGCAGCCGAAGCCGGCCGACTGGGCCGAGTTCACCGGGCCCGCCTACCGGCAGAAGATCCAGTACTCCACGCCCGGTAAGGCCGGGGACGGCACCGCCCTGCTGCTGCTCCTCCAGCACATCATGGGCAAGGAGGCGGCGCTGAAGTACCTCACGGACCTCCAGCCGAACAACGTCGGCCCGTCGACGTCCACCGGCAAGCTCGGTCCCAAGACGTCCAAGGGAGAGCTGATCGTTGCGAACTCCGACGTGCAGATGGCGCTCGCCGCCATCGCCGCCGACAAGGTCGCCTACGAAGTCTTCTACCCCACCTACCAGGGCAAGCGGACCACGCTGTCGCTGCCGTACTACATGGGTCTCGCCGACAAGGCGCCCCACGCGGCGAACGGCAAGAAGCTCATGGAGCACCTGCTCTCGAAGGACGTCCAGCAGAACGTCCCGGCCCGCGCCTGGGGCGCGCCCGTCCGCACCGACGTCACTCCGTCCGGCCCGCAGTGGGACGCCTTCCAGAAGGCGATCGACGGCGTCGAGATCTGGAACCCGAACTGGGACGAGATCCTCGGCGGCTTGGACGCCGACATCAAGGACTACGACAAGGCGACGGGGCAGTGACCGCGCCGAAGGACGCCCGCTCCACCGCCGTCCCCGCCGTTCCGCAGGGGCTCGACGACGACTCCGTGGACCGGACGGTCCGCCGTTCGGTGGCAGTCGGGCTGGACGAGGTGAGCGTCGTGTACGGCGAGACGGTTGCGCTGCGGGACTGCAGCTTCGAGGTCGCGCGCGGCGAGACCGTCGCGCTGCTCGGGCCGTCCGGCTCCGGCAAGTCCACCGCCCTCAAGGCGATCGCCGGCTTCGAGCAGGTCTCGTCGGGCACCGTCACCATCGACGGCCGCGACGTCACGCACCTCTCGCCGGCCAAGCGGGGCATCGGCATCGTCGTGCAGAGCTACGCCCTGTTCCCCCACATGACCGTCGCGAAGAACGTCGCCTTCGGCCTGAAGTCGCGGCGCGCCGACCGGGCCGCGATCGCGCCCCGCGTCGCCGAGGTGCTCGACATGGTCGGGATGGCCGAGTACGCGGATCGCCTGCCCCGGCAGCTCTCGGGCGGCCAGCAGCAGCGCGTTGCGATCGCCCGCGCGCTGGCCACCCGCCCCGACGTGGTGCTGCTCGACGAGCCGCTCTCGGCGCTCGACGCCGGCCTGCGCAAGGACATGCTCGGCGAACTGCAGCGCCTGCGTGGCGAGCTGCCCGACGTCGCGATGGTCTACGTGACCCACGACCAGAGCGAGGCCCTCGCGCTGGCGGACCGCGTCGCGATCATGCGCGACGCCCGGCTCGAGGCGATCGGCACCACCGACGAGCTCTTCCACCGGCCGCCCACGCGCTTCACCGCGACCTTCCTGGGCGGCGCGGACGTCCTGCCGGGCGGGGCGCTGCGCACCACGCGCCCGCTGCCCGACGGTGACCACGTCCTCGCTGTCCGCCCGTGGGCCTGGCGGTTCACCCGCAGCGCACCGTCGAACGGGCTGCGCGTGACCGTCGAGCAGCAGCAGTGGCGCGGCGCGGTCCGGCACGTGACGGCGCGGGTCGCCGACACGGGGGACGCGATCGGGGTCGACGTGCCGGTCCTGACCGAGGCGCCCCTCACGGCGGAGACGTTGTGGGTCGAGGTCGACCCCGCCGACGTGATGGTGGTGCCGCAATGACGGCCGTGCTGGACGCGCCGCCCACACCCCCGGCGCCGTCCGCCGGCCCGTCGTTCGCGGTGCCGCGCTGGGTGTGGGTACTGCCGCCGGTCGCGTTCATCCTGATCGCCGTGGTGTACCCCCTGGTCGGGATCGTCGCGCGCACGTTCACCGACAAGGCCGAGCGCCCCGCCGGCCTCGCCACCTGGCGTGACACCCTCACCGACGGTGCCGTGGTGGATGCCCTGGGCACCACGGTGAAGGTCGCGGCGCTGTCGACGGCCGGCTGCCTGGTCGCGGGCACCTTCCTCGCCCTCGTGCTGGCCTTCGTGCCCTTCCCCGGCTCCGCCGCGGTCGCGCGGCTCATCGAGGTCGTGGTCTCGTTCCCGAGCTTCCTGATCCCGCTGGCGCTCGGCGTGCTGCTGGGGCCGGTCGGGGTGGCGCAGTCGATGGGCGTCCCGACGGGCTCGTTCACCACCTCGCTGTGGGGCGTGGTGCTCGCGGAGATCGCCTTCTACACCCCGTTCGTGGTGCGGCCGATGCTCGCCGCTTTCGACCAGTTCCCGACGGTGCAGATCGACGTGGCCTCGTCGCTGGGCGCCGGTCCGCTGCGGATCATCGCCCGGGTGATCCTGCCCGCCGTGCTCCCGGCGCTGGCCGCCGCGGGCTCGCTGACCTTCCTGCTCACCCTCAACGAGTTCGGGATCGTGCTATTCACCGGCGCCAAGGATGTGATCACGGTGCCGATGCTGATCTACACCCGCTCGATCGTGGGCCAGGACTTCGCCTCGGCGGCCGTCCTCGCCACGGTGCAGCTGGTCATCTCCATCGGCGCGTACGCCCTGTACCGCCTGCTCATGACGAAGGGAACGCGCTGATGCTGGTCCGCAATCCGGTAGCTCGCCTTGCCGTGTGGGCGGTCTTCGCCGTCGTCCTGGTGACGCTGGTGATCACGCCGATCGCCGTCACGGTGATCACCGCGTTCAGCGCGAGCTGGACCTCGGTCCTGCCGTCGGCGCTGACCACCGAGCACGTCGCCGGCGTCTTCACTCCCGAGAACGCGGCGAGCATCGGCGTCTCGGTGCAGACGGCGCTGCTCGCCTCCGGACTCGCGGTCGTGGCCGGAACCTGGGCCGCGCTGGCCGTACCGAGCCTCCCCGGGCGGCTGCGCGGCGCGGTCGACGCGTTCTTCCACCTGCCGGTCGCCGTGCCGTCGGTGGTGGTCGGCCTCGGGGTGCTCGTGGCCTTCTCGGCACCGCCGCTGGTGCTGGGCGGCACCCCGTCGATCGTGATCCTGGTGCAGGCGATCCTGGTCTTCGCGTTCGCCTACTCGATGGTGTCGGCGGCGGTCTCGCAGCTGGATCCTATGCTGGACAAGGTCGGCGGCTCACTGGGGGCGTCGTCCCTGCGCCTGCTGCTCACGGTGCGGCTGCCCCTGCTGCTGCCGTCCATCGCGGCGGCCGCCGGGCTGTCGGTGGCGCTGTGCATGGGCGAACTCGGGGCGACGATCATGGTATACCCCGCGTCGTGGCGGACGCTGCCCGTCACGGTGTTCACCCAATCCGACCGCGGCGACCTGTTCGGTGCGGCGGCGAACACGATGTTCCTCGTGCTGGTCACCGTGGTGATCCTCGGCGTGCTTTCGGCGTTCCGGCGGCGCGCCTGATCTTCGGCGCCGGGCCGGGGGGTCCGTTCCTCAGCGTGGCGGCCCCGCGGCGCGCCCGCTCGCCACGGCCGTGAGCGTATCGACCACCTCGCGCGGTGCGGCGTCCTTCCGTCGCACCGCGCGCAGGCATCGGTGCAGGTCGACGCCCGCGGTGGGGATCTCGACGAGGCGGCCGTCGCGCAGTTCCGCGGCCACCGCGAGCTCGCTGAGGACCGCGGCCGGTCCGCCGGCGGCGACCATGATCTTGACGGCAGCGTTCGTGCCGAGGGCGATGGACCGCGCATCCGGCTCGAGGCCCACCTGCCGCAGCGCGGCCTCGAGGGCATCGCGGGTACCGGCCCCCGGTTCCCGCGTCACCAGCGGCAGCTCGGCGAGTTCCGCCGCGGTCACGGGCCGGTCGGCGCCGCGTCGGGCGAGGGCGTCACCGGGCGCCGCGACCAGCACCATCCGGTCGGTCCGGACGACGCGCGAGGCGAGGTCGTCGGGCACCGTCGGGCCTTCGATGAAGCCCAGGTCCGCGATGTGACCGCGGACCTCGGCGATCACGGTCGCGGTGTTGCCGACCGTGAGGTGCACGGCCTCGTCGGTGTACTCGCGCAGCCGGGCGAGCCACGCCGGCATGAGGTATTCGGCGATGGTCTGACTGCACGCGATGCGCACGGTGTGGTCGAAGCGGAGCGCTTCGGCTCCGGTCTGCAGCGCGTCCATCGCGGCGGTCACGGACCGCGCCCACTCGGTGATCGCGGCGCCCTCGGCAGTGAGCTCGGCCCCCTGGGTGCGCCGGTCCAGTAGGTCGAGCCGGAGCTGTCGTTCGAGGTGACGCAGGCGCGAGCTGGCGCTGGGCTGGGAGATCGAGCACGCGCGCGCCGCCGCTGAGATCGATCCCAGGTCAGCCACGGCCACGAGAAGGCGGAGCGAATCCACCGATGGCGTCTCCATAGAATGAGTCTATAGACATATCGACACCCTGTGGGTTCCGTGCCCACCGGGGCCGGGACAGAGTAGTCGTCATGCACCCGACGACCACCGGAAACCGCGCCGCCCGTCCGGCCCGGGCCGGTCTCCTGGCCGATCTCCGCAGCCCGTGGGAGGTCGTCTCCAACCTCACGCCGAACTGGTTCGCCTCGGTCATGGGCACCGGCATCATTGCGAACGCGGCCGTCGGCCTCCCCGTGCAGGTCCCGGGCCTGCGCCCGGCCGCCGCCGCGGTGTGGGTGCTCGCCGCGGCGCTGCTCGCCGTGCTCACGGCCGGCACCGTCGCACACTGGATCCGGTACCCCGCTTTCGCCCGGCGCCATCACCGCGACCCCGTGACCGGGAACTTCTACGGAGCGATGGCGATGGCCTACCTCACCGTCGGTATCGGCGCGGTGCTGGTGGGCCGCGACTGGATAGGCGCGACCGCCGCCCTCGCCCTGGGCACCACCCTGTGGGTGATCGGCTCGGTGCTGGGCCTGTTCTTCGCCCTGCTGATCCCCGTACTCATGGTCCGTGGTGGGCATTACCGCGAGGACGCCGCCTTCGCGGGTTGGCTGATGCCGGTCGTCTCCCCCATGGTGACCGCGGCGGGCGGCGCGGTCCTGCTGCCCTACGCCGCCGAGGGTGTCGTGCGCACGTCGCTGCTGTGGTTCAGCTACGGCTGCTTCGCCTTCACGCTCCTGGCCTCCCTGATCGTGCTGCCCGCGGTGCTGCTGCGCCTCCTGCGCGGGCCGCGGTGGGCGCCCACGATGGTCCCGACGGCCTGGATCGCGCTGGGCCCGCTCGGCCAGTCGATGACCGCGGCGAACGGCCTCGGCGCCGGCGCCCACCTCGCGGTCGGCGGCGACCTCTCCGCCGGGCTGCAGCGCTTCGGCACCGACTACGGCTGGACCGTCACGGTGGCGGTGCTGATGTGGACCGCGGTGGCGCTGACCCTCACCCTCCGCACCGCCCTGGGCACCGCGGACGGCCTGCCGTACGCACTGACCTGGTGGTCCTTCACCTTCCCCGTCGGCACCTGCGCCACCGGATTCAGCGCGATGTGGGCCGCCACCGGCGCCACCGGATACGCAGTGCTCGCCATCGTCTACTTCCTCGGGCTGGTGACCGGCTGGATCGTGACCGCCCGTGGGACCGTGCACCGCGCCCTCGCGAGCGGGGCCCTGTTGCGGCATCCCGCGTTGGCGAGTTGAACCCCTGCAAGCCAAAAGCCTTGCGCTTGACCTAAGCAAGCCCTTACGCTTGCGCTATGATCGTCCTCACCGCCGACCAGCGGGACAGCCGCTCGGACTCCGACCGGGTCGAGGCGGCGCGCACACTCCTGGCGCCCCTCCGGTGGCTGCGCCCTCCCGACCGCACGGCCGGCGACGAGCTGCAGGCGGTCACCGACGACGCCGCCGTCGCCGTGGATGCCGCACTCGCGCTCCTCTCCGACGGACATTGGAGCATCGGCCTCGGCGTCGGCCCCGTCGAACTGCCCCTCCCCGCCGAGACCAGGGCGGGCCGGGGGCGCGCCTTCGAGGCGGCGCGGGAGGCGGTCGAAGCCGCGAAGGGCGCGGCGGTTCCCGTGCAGGTCCGAGGGCCCGACGGTGCCGCGGCCGGCCGCGCCGAGGCGATCCTGTCGGTGCTCGGGCTTATCGTGGGCCGCAGATCACGGGAGGGACGGGAGGTGACGGCCTTGCTGAACACGGGCATGTCGATCACGGCGGCCGCCGCGGAACTCGGCGTCTCGCGGCAGGCCGCGTCGCAGCGCGCGGCCGCGGCCGGCTGGTCGGTCGAGCCGGCAGGACGCACGCTCGCGGTGGAACTCCTCGCTGCGGCGGCGCCGAACACGGGGGCCGGCGCGTGATCGGCGTCGTCGTCGCGCTGCTGCTCGCGGCAGCGATCGCCGGTGTGATCGTCGCCCGGCGGGGCACCGACGGGCCCGGCGGCATCGCGGCGGCGGCCGTCCCCGCGCTGCTCGTCGGGGCGGCCGCGGTGGTCGCGCTCGCGGCACCGGCGGCCACCGGTTTCGGGCTCGCGGCCGTCCGCGTCGCGGCCGTCGTCGCCGCGATGGCGGGAGGCAGCGCCCTGGTGACCGCCGCATTCACCCTCGCCGGCGCATCCGGGCAGGACGCGCCGGATCCGGCACCGTCCGCGGGCGAGGGCGACGGCGAGGAGTCCGACGGCGATCCGGTCCCCGAGTCGCCACTCCGCGGCGGCCTCGCGATCGGGGTGCTCGAACGCGCCGCGATCGCGGTGTGCGTGCTCGCGAACTTCGCCGCGGGCCTCGCCGTGATCGTGGCCGCCAAGGGACTGGCGCGCTACCCGGAGCTGCGTAATCCCGGCGCCGCGGAGCAATTCATCATCGGCACGTTCGTATCGGTGCTGTGGGCCGTCGCGTGCGCCGGTGTCGCGGTGGCCTTGGGCCGGTGACCGGCGTCGTGGCCCGGCCGCGGTGTCATCCCTCGTGCTGCGGAGGCGGCGCGTAACCCGGCTGCTTGACCTCGTAGGGCGAGGGTTTCTGCCAGCGCGTGTGCCCCTGCCCCAACTGACCCGGGGACTGGGTGCGCGGGAGCTCGCCGATGGTGTCCGACGAGAGCTCGCGCGTCGTCTCCGAGGTGAGTGCCTCGGGATCGGGCGCCACAGCCGCCGTGGGACCGGCGGCGACCGGTGCGTCGGGGACCTCGTCCTTCGTCACGACGACGGGCGCGACCGGATCGGGCGTGTCGAACCAGCCGGCGGTGTCGATGTCCGGCGCGCTCGCCGGCGCGTCCTCCGACGGCTCGAACCGGAAGACACCGTCGGTCCCGGGCGTGCCGAGGTTGCGCATGAAGCCCTGGAGCGCGGCGTTGAAGTCGCTGGGCACCACCCACACCTTGTTCGCGTCGCCCTGCGCCATCTCCGGCAGTGTCTGCAGGTACTGGTAGGCGAGCATCTCGGGGGTCGGGCGTCCCGACTTGATCGCGGAGAACGTGGTCTCGATCGCCTTCGCCTCGCCCTGCGCCTCCAGGTACGCGGCGGCCCGCCGGCCCTCGGCGCGCAAGATCTCGGCCTGGCGGTCGGCCTCGGCGGAGAGGATCGCCGCCTGACGCTCGCCCTCGGCGAGCAGGATCCGGCTGGCCTTGTCACCCTCGGCCGACTTGATCGCCGCCTCCCGGTGTCCCTCGGCGGAGAGGATGGTGGCGCGCTTCTCGCGGTCGGCCTTCATCTGCTTCTCCATCGACTCCTGAATCGACGGGGGCGGGAAGATCGACTTGAGCTCGACGCGGGCGACGCGCAGGCCCCAGCGGGAAGTGGCCTCGTCGAGCACGCCGCGGAGCTGGCCGTTGATCTTCTCGCGCGAGGTCAGCGTCTCCTCGAGCGTCATGCCGCCGACCACGTTGCGCAGCGTGGTGGTGGTGATCTGCTCGACGCCCACCACGTAGTTGCTGATCTCGTAGACCGCGGCCTCGGGTCGGGTGACCTGGAAGTAGACGACCGTGTCGATGTTCACCGTCAGGTTGTCCTGCGTGATCACCGGCTGGGGCGGGAAGGAGACCACCTGCTCGCGCAGGTCCACCCTGGCGCGCACCTTGTCGATGAACGGGATCAGCAGCGCCAGCTGCCCCGACACCGTCTTCGTGTACCGGCCGAGCCGCTCGATCACCGCCGCCTGAGCCTGCGGGACGAGCACCAGCGCCTTCATCAGCACGACCACCGCCGCGAGGATCAGTACGACGAGTACGACCAGTCCGATTCCTATGCCGTCCATGCCTCTTCCTCTCCGTTGCCCGTTCAGTCAGCTGTCGACCACGACGGCGACCGCGCCGTCGATCTCCACGATGGTCACTTCCACGCCCACGGCGATCGGCACGCCGTCGTACGGCGTCCGCGCGGACCATTCCTCCCCGCCGATGAGTACGCGCCCCGTTTCGCCCGAGACGGATTGCAGCACAGTTGCTTTCGTGCCGGGGAGCGATTCCAGATACGACGGTGCCTCGCCCCGCTTGCTCTCGACGAAGCGCCGCAGCGGCGGACGCACCAGGACGAGCATCAGCATCGAGGAGACGGCGAAGACGACGCCCTGTGCCCACAGCGGCAGATCGAAGACGCCCGTCGCGCCGGCGGTGATGAGCGCGCCTCCGCCGAGCATGAGCAGGATGAACTCGCCGGCCGCCGTTTCCGCCACGGCCAGCAAGATCGCGCCGATGAACCAGAGCGCCGCTGCCATACCTCGATCCTGCCAGAAAGCGGACAGGAGGGCGCTCTCTGCGCCATCGACGCTCTCTGTCGGTGCGCGCGGCTAGCCTGAGGTCATGACACACACGCAGGGGCGGAGTCGCTACGTGGACACGCGGGACGGCAGGAGCCTGCACGCGGCGGTGTTGGACGGGCCGGACGGCGCTCCTGTCGTGGTTTTCGAGGCTGGCGCCGGTGCGACCCGATCCTCTTGGGGCGCGGTACAGCCCGCGGTCGCCGCCTTCGCGCCCGCGGTCGCGTACGACCGCTCCGGGCTCGGCCGCAGCGGGCCCGACGCCGAAGACAGGACGTTCGGTCGGATGGCCGATGATCTGAACGACCTCCTCGACGGACTCGCCAACGGAAGCAGCACCCGGTTCGTCCTGGTCGGGCACAGCCTGGGCGGGTTGATCGTACGTCTGGCAGCGTCGCAGCGACCGGAGCGGATCGCGGCGCTACTCCTGGTTGATCCGTCGGAGGAGGCGGCGGTGGATGTGTTCCGCGGCAACCTCGAACGGCGCGCAGCCATCTCAACGGCGCTCATGCGGGTTCTTGCGCGCACCGGGATCGTCCGGGTACTGGGCGGGCTCCTATTCCGCAGCGCTCCCGCGGATGTGCGGGCCGACCTCGCGCGCGAAGGCGCCACCCCGCGCGCCGTCGAGACGATGGCGCAGGAACTGAAGACCTACTATCCCGAACTCCGGTCGTGGCGGGCGTCCTCTCCCGAACTGGGAGACCTTCCCGTCACAGTGATCTCGGGGGCGAAGAGCGGGGGCCTCGGGAAGGCGGTCCGCGCACGCGTCAACGAGGCACACGCCAGCCGCGCCGCGGCCTCGCCGTCCGGCCGGCACGTCGTCGCCGCGAACTCGGGACACCAGGTCCCGCTGACCGACCCGGCGTTGATCGTCGACGAGGTCCACCGACTCGTGGTCGGCCCGGCGGGCGGGCGGGGCTGAGTCAGAGCGGGTACGGCGGTGCACCCACACCGACGAGGCGGTAGGTGCCCCACACCGTCTTGTCGGTGACCATCGCGGGTGATCCTTCTCCCCCGCCGACGGACACCGTCACACTGCCGCGCGGCAGCTTCTTGAGCGCTGCGCCGATGTCCCCGTCGTCCACGGTGCCGTACCAGTGGTAGTTGCCGTCGAGCGGCTCGAGGTGCCCGGCGAGCCGGACGACCGCGACCGCCTCGTAGTCGCCGGAGCGGAACACCGCCTCGCCGGCGTAGACGCCCTCGTCGCGCACGTGATCGTTGGACAGGTCGATCGCGTCCCGGTCGGGCCTCGACGGTGTGCGGCGGCCCCGCTGGATCCACCGCGAGGTGACCGGGGGCCGCGACAGCAGGCGCGTCGCCGCCTCGGCGTACATCCACCGCAGCCAGGCTTGCAGCGTCTCCAGTTGGAGCTTCGAGCCATCCAGGAGCACCAGGTTCGGCACCCCGTCGACCAGCATGCCCAGGTAGGCGCCGTCAGCATCCGCAGGTCCGACGGCGCCGGGCGGAGCGACGCGCGGATCCAGCACGGGCACCTCGACCGTGGCCGCGGTG
The DNA here is from genome assembly GCF_007858435.1 of Tsukamurella asaccharolytica. GTDB lineage: Bacteria > Actinomycetota > Actinomycetes > Mycobacteriales > Mycobacteriaceae > Tsukamurella > Tsukamurella asaccharolytica. Next base: position 206,785 of record NZ_VIGW01000003.1, read on the forward strand.
CCGGCGAGCACCACGAGGTCGTAGTCCGTCGCGCCCGCGGCTGTGGTAAGGGTCCACGCGTCGCGATCGGGCCGGAACCGCAGGCCCGACACGTCCGACGGTGCCACGACGGCCCCGTCGACCCCGGGGACGCGCGATCCGATGACGACGACGCGCGGCTGCTCCTCCGCACTCACGCGAGGAACCCCGCCTTTTTCCAGGACCACCGCGCGAACGAGCCCATGAGGCCGACGGAGTCGAGGAAGCGGCCGAGATCGCGGAAACCGTCCTGCTTGGACTTGATGTGGTGCGGGTTGGTGATCGCGGCGCGGTAGGCGGCCTTCGGATCCAGGCCGGCGCGGGCGTACATGCGCGGGTTGGCGAACAGCATCCGGAAGCCGAACGCCGCACCGGCATGCATGTTCCCGACGATCAGGGTCTGCATCCGGCTCCGGTCGGCGACGCCGCGGCGAGCGCCGTCCCGGGCGTAGCCGATGTGCCGCGCCTCCTCGGTCACGTGGATCTGCATGAGGCGCGCGACGATCGGCTGCAGGTCCGGGTCGTCCTTGATCTGCCGCTGCTGCGCGTCGAAGATCTCCTCACCGACCAGGGCGGCGATCCACACGGCTTGGCCGCGGATCACCGGGGCGAGAACGTACTTCACGACGCCCAACTGCCAGCCGCGCAGCCGGAACGGTCGCTCGCCGATACGGTCGATGACCTTCCCGAACATCACCATGTGGCGGCACTCGTCGCCCATCTCGGTGAGCGAGTAGAAGGCGTCACGCGAGGTGGGGTCCTTGTCCAGCAGGTCGCGCAGGAGCAGGCGGTTGAGCAGGTTCTCGAACCAGATGCCCATCGAGAGCAGGTTGACCATCTCCAGGCGCGAGAGCGCGATCTGCTCCTCGCGGGTCATGCCGTTCCAGATGTCCGTGCCGTAGAGGGTGCACATGTGCGGCGGCAGGAAGTATTTGTCGGGGTCGATCGGAGCGTCCCAGTCGATATCGACGACGGGCGCGTACGAGCGCTTGACGGAACCACCGAGGAGCCGGTCGGCGACACTGTCGCGTGAGCGATCGATGTCGGAGCCTCGGGTGCGTTCGGGCAGAGTCGTATCGGTCATGTGGCGAACGTAACACCACGGACGGACACTTCGCAATGAACTGTCTATTCGAACAGTTCAGGGGCGTGTCACTGAGCGATCGTCGCGCGTACCGGGAGGACGAAGGCCTGCGCGTACCGCCGGCCCGCCTCGACGTTCGCCGAGCTCGGCCCCCGGTGATCGGCGTCGTCCGTGATGCCCTCGACGGCCGGGAGCGGGGTCAGCAGGAGCGAGTGCAGCTGGCGCACGAAGTAGTCGGCGAATGCGTGCACGTCGGCGCCGTCGCGGTACTCGCCGCGCCGGATCTCCCCCAGGAAGAAGCGCCGCCCCTGCTGAATCTGGGGCGAGTCGCCGGTGATGTAGGGCAGCAGCAACGCGGGATTGGAGGCGAGAACGTGCTGCAGCGCGCGATGTTCCCGCAGGTACGCGTAGGCGTAGCCGAAGCCGGACGCCAGTCGCTCGTCGTTGTCGGCGATCTGGTCGGCGAAGTCGTGGATCCGCCGGTAGAACTTGTCCAGTTCACTGGCCACCAGCGCCTCCACCAGCGCATCCTTGCCGGTGAAGTGCTGGTAGAGCGTGGCTCGCGCCAGGCGCGCGCGCTTGGCCAGCGCGCCCATCGAGATCCGGGTCAGCCCGGCCTCGTCGACCCAGTCGAGCGCCGCGCGCAGGATCTGCTGCCGGGTGTCGGGTTTCGTCGGGGTCGGTGCCACCTGCGGATTCTACAACCGCGCCCCCGCGGCCGGGTCAGGAAGCGGGTTCGGTGACGAAATCCACGAGCCGCTCGACGGCGCCGATGAGCGAGGCGTCGAGGTCACGGAAGGACGTGACGGCGCCCTGGACGCGGCGCCAGCCGTCCTGCGGGGTGCCCCAGCCGAGCCGGGCGCAGGTGCCCGTCTTCCAGTCCTCGCCGCGCGGCACGTCGGGCCAGGCCTCGATGCCCACTGAGGCGGGCTTCACCGCAGCCCAGATGTCGATGAACGGGTGGCCGGTCACCATCACGTACTCGCCCAGCGACTGCGTCATCCGGGACTCCTTGGAGCCCTCGACGAGGTGGTCGGCGAGCACGCCCACCTTGCGGCCGGGTCCGGGCCGGAACTCGGCGAGCCGGGCGCCGAGGTGATCGAGCCCCTCGAGCTGTTCGACGACGACGCCCTCGACCCGCAGGTCGTGGCCCCAGACGCGCTCGACGAGCGCGGCGTCGTGGATGCCCTCCACCCAGATGCGGCTGGGCAGAGCGACGCGCGCCTTCACGCCCTCCACCCGGGTCGAGCCGGAAGCGCTGCGGGTGGGGCCCGACGGTGCCTTCGCCCGCGGCTTGACCAGGGTGACGGGCTTCCCGTCGATGAGGAAGGCGGCCTTGCGCATCGCGAAGACGCGGACGGCGCCCCGGCCGTCCTCGAGCTTGACGAAGTCCCCGTCGTAGCTCTTGTCGAAGCCGACGACGGCCCCGCAGAAGCCGGTGGCCGCGTCCTCGACGACGAGGTCGCGGTCCGCGGGCACCTCGGGCGCGACGCGCGCCTTCCGGCTCGCGTGCCCGGAATAGATGTCTCCATAGCTGTTCGCCACGGCGGGTGATTCTACGGCGCGGGACCCGCGAACCGCGTGAGGCGCAGCGTGTGCCCGACGACGGTGCCCCCGCGGTCGGCGCGTCTACGATGGACGATCATGAGCTCCCCCGTCACCACCCTCGCCCGCCGCGCCACCGCCGGGCCCGCTCAGGGCTTCGCGGTGTGGTCCGCGGCGTGGCTGGCGGGCTCGGCGGGCACGGACGAGCTGCTCGCGGCGCTCGGCGAGTGGGCACCGGTGCAGTCCGTCGTCGACGGCGACCTCCCCGACCTGCTGGCGGAGATCCGCGCCCTGGAGCCGCACGCCGTCCGGCTGCTGCTGCCCGCACCAGGGGACGCCCGGGGGCTGCCCGCGGGCACCGATCTCGAGCAGGCGGCGATGGCGCGCGGCGAGGTGGTGCTGTTCGACGGCGCCGCGGCGACGATCGCCCTCGTGCCGACGCCCGAGGCCGCCGACGTGATGCGGTGGCAGGCCTTCCTGCACGAGCCGGCCCTGGTCGATCCGGATCCGGTCTCCCTCGGCGCCGCCGAGCACGCGCTCCGGCACGCGGTCCGCGAGGCACCGTCGGCGCTCGCCAGCCTGCCGCCCGCGCCCGACGACGCATCGGACCCGCGGGGCGTAGTGATGGAACTTACCCGCTACCTGGGCGCGCACCGCCTGCCGCGCGGCGCCACCGAGCGCGCGCATCGCGTGCTCGACAGCGCCAGCATGGTGGAGGCGATCCTGCTGGTCGCGGGCGCGGAGAACCCGTACGCCGGCCTGACTCTCGCCTCTGCGCAGGGCGGCGACGCCGCCTACCGCGACCTGTGGCGCACCGTCCGCGCCGCGCGGGTGGCCGCGGTCAACGCGGTCTGCCGCGACGAACTCCGGAGCTGATCCCGGTCCCGACGGCGCGGTGACGCCTACGCGCGGGCAGGCCGCCGCACCGCGGGGCAGCAGCCCTCGACGCAGGACGCGCCGTCCACGCTGACGCCCAGCCCGGTCGATCGGCCCGCATCGGCATCGTCCACCAGGTCCGCGACCATCGCGGCGAACCGCGGATCGTGGATCGGGGTGGCGGCGCGGGCGAAGGGCAAGCCCAGCTCGGCCGCGAGATCCTTCGCCTCGGTGTCGAGGTCCCAGATCACCTCGAGATGGTCCGAGATGAAGCCGATGGGCACGACCGCCACGCCGGGTACCCGCTGGTCCCACAGCGCCTGGATGTGGTCGCAGATGTCGGGTTCGAGCCACGGGACCTGCGGCGGGCCGGAGCGGGACTGCCAGACGACGTCGTGGGCGACGCCCAGCCGGGCCGCGACGTTCGCGCCCGCGTCACGCACCTGCCGCGAGTACAGATTGGACACGCCGGGCGGCCCGGCGTTGACGTCCGCGGCCTCGGGAATCGAGTGCGCCGTGAACACCAGCCGCGACCCCGGTGGCACCGTCGACAGGGCGGCCTGGGCGGCATCGGCGAAGCACTCCAGGAACAGCTCCTGATCGTGGAACTGCGGGAGCTTCGTCAGCCGCGGCGCGCCGGCCCCGACGGCGGCGAGAGCGCGGGCGATGTCCTCGTCGTACTGCCGGCAGCCGGAGAATCCGCCCCACGCCGAGGTGGTGAAGACGAGCGCATCGCGCACGCCGTCGTCCCTCATCTGGGCGACGGTATCCTCGACCATCGGGTGCCAGTTGCGGTTGCCGAAGTACACGGGGAGCTCCCGGCCCCGGCGTCCGAACTCCTCGGAGACCGCCGCGATGAGGGCGCGGTTCTGCTCATTGATCGGCGAAACGCCGCCGAACCGCTGGTAGTGCTGTTCGACGGCGTCGAGCCGCTCAGGCGGTACCCCACGCCCACGCACGACGTTCTCGAGGAACGGTCGCACGTGGTCCGGGTGCTCGGGCCCACCGAAGGACAACACGAGCAGCGCATCGTGGGTCACGATTGTGCGTTGATCATTTCCTCGGGGAACCAGGTGTTGTGGCTGGCGCCGCCGTCGACGTAGACGATGGAGCCGGTGGTGCCGGGCAGCCAGTCGGAGAGCAGCGCGCAGATGCTCTTGCCCACGACCTCCGGATCGTCGACGTTCCAGCCGATGGGCGAGGCGCCGTCCCAGTACTGGTTGAGCATGTTGAGCTTCTTGGCGTCGTCGGTCGCGGTGCCCGAGATCGCCTTCGCGGCCAGGGTCTTGATCGGGCCGGCGGCCACCAGGTTGGAGCGGATCTTCTTGGCGTAGCCGACCTCGCGGGCGACGTAGCGGTTCACCGACTCGAGGGCGGCCTTCTGCACGCCCATCCAGTTGTAGTCGGGCATCGCGGTGCGGGGGTCGAAGTCCATACCCACGATGGAGCCGCCCTCGTTCATGACGGGCAGGACGGCGCGGGCCAGCGAGGCGTAGCTCCAGGCGGAGATCTCGAAGGACTTCGCGACGTCGGGGCCGGGGCCCTCGAGGAAGGGCAGCGCGTCCGGGCCCATGAGGGTGCGGGGCGCGAAGGCGATGGAGTGCAGCACGCCGTCGATGCCCTCGGGCGCGAGCTCGCGGACCTTGTCGGCCAGGCCGCCGAGGTACTCCTCGTCGGTGATGTCGAGCGGGATCGCCGGCGGCACCTCCTGCGGGAGGCGCTTGGCGATCCGGTCGATCAGGCGGAGCCGCTCCGGAATGCCGGTGATGATCACCTTGGCGCCCTGCTCCTGAGCCACCTTGGCGGCCGAGAAGGCGATCGAGGCATCGGTGATGATGCCGGTGATGAGGATGGTCTTGCCTTCGAGCAGTCCGGTCACGGACGTGCCTCCTTCAAGTTTCTTCGATGCTGCAGGGCTGGTGCGACGGTGCGCCGTCGGGGAACGGGTACGGGCCTAGTGGCCCATGCCCAGGCCACCGTCGACGTTGATGACGTTGCCGGAGACGTACGAGGAGTCGTCCGAGGCGAGGAAGGAGACCACGGCCGCGACCTCCTCGGGCTGGCCCATCCGCTTCGCGGGGATGGCCTGCTTCACGGCGCCCTCGACGTACTCGGCGGGCAGGTCGCGCGTCATGTCGGTGTCGATGAGGCCGGGGGCGATGACGTTGGCGGTGACGTTGCGGGCGCCGAGCTCGCGGGTGACGGAGCGGGCGAGGCCGATGACGCCGGCCTTCGAGGAGGCGTAGTTGGCCTGGCCGGGCGTGCCCATCAGGCCGACGACGGAGCCGAGGTAGATGAAGCGGCCCCAGCGGTTCTTGAGCATGTTGCGCGTGGCGGCCTTGGTGACCCGGAAGGCGCCGGTGAGGTTCGCGTTGACGACCTTCCCGAAGCTCTCGACGCTCATGCGCATGAGCAGCGTGTCCTCGGTGATGCCGGCGTTGGCGACGACCACCTCGACGGGGCCCTGGTGCTCGGCCACCGTTGCGAACGCGGCGTCCACCGACTCGGTGTCGGTCACGTCGCACTGCACGCCGAAGAGACCCTCGGGCGCGCCGGAGCCGCGGTGCGTCACCGCGACCTTGTGGCCGTCGGCGGCGAGGCGCTGCGCGATCGCGAGGCCGATACCGCGGTTGCCGCCCGTGACGAGGACGGACCGGGGCGTGAATTCAGAAGTCGACATGGATGACAACGTATCAATCGCGCTCGCGACCCGGGAAATCTCCGGGCACGCGAGTCGTCGCCGGATCCGGTTCGGTCATGGCAGACGCCGGTTGAAGATCACTGCGCCCGCCGCCCCGAGCACCAGCAGCCCGGTGCCCCAGAGCACCCAGATCCGCGAGTTGTCACCCTTCTGCATCTCCCACCCGATCTCGTCGCGCAAGGTGCCGTAGGCGTCGTTGAGATCGCTCAGCGACGAGGCGGAGAAGAACTGCCCACCCGAGAGGTCCGCGATCTGCTTGAGGGAGGCGTCGTCGACGGGAACGGGGATGCTCTGTCCCTCGATGTCGACGGTGCCGTTGGGCGTACCGAAGGAGATGGTCGAGATGGGGATGCCCTCCTCCTTCGCCTTGCGGGCGGCGGTGAACCCGCCGCGTGGGTCGTCGAGGTCGACGGGCACCGTCTGCTTGCCGTCGGACTCGAGGATGATCCGCGCGGGCGGCGCGGCGTCCTTGCCGCCCAGCACGTCACGGATGTTCTTGATCGACTGGATCGCCGCGTAGATGCCCTCACCGGTGGCGGTGCGCTGCGCCAGCTCGAGGTGCTCGATCGCGTTGGTCGCGAGCGTGCGGTCGGGCGTGGGCGAGACCAGCAGCTGCGCGGTGCCGGCGTAGGAGACGATGCCGAGGTTCATGCCCTGCGGGAGCTCGCCGACGAACTTCTTCGCGGCCTCCTTGGCGGCGGCGAGCCGGTTGGGGCTGACGTCGGTGGCCTGCATCGACAGCGAGACGTCGACGACCAGCACGACGGTGGCCTTGCTCCGCGGCACCTTCCGCATCGCCTGCGGCCCGGACAGCGCGACCATGAGCAGGATCATGCCGATACTCAGCAGCGCGATCGGCACGTGCCGCCACCGGTTGGCCCCGGGCGGCGCCACAGAGTCGAGCACGGACATGTTCGCGAACTTCAGCGCCCGTTTGCTGCGCCGCCGCTCGTTGTAGACGTACCCCGCCAGGATGGCGAGCACGACGAGAATGCCCAGCAGCCAGACCGGGGTGGCGAGCGAGGTCAGTCCGCCCATGTCAGGAAGCACCAGCCAATCCACGTCGGCGCGCGGCGACGAACCGCACGATGTCGGCGAGCCAGTCGCGGTCCGTGCGCAGTTCGAGCACCGGCGCACCCACTCCGCGCAGCGTGCGGGCTACCTGTTTGCGGTGCTCCTGCGCCGCCGCGGCGAACCGCTGCTGCAGCTCGGGGGTCACGGTGAGCTCGCGCACGGCGCCGGATTCGGCGTCGCGGAGCGCGATCTCGCCGACGTCCGGGAGCTCGACGTCGCGCGGGTCCAGGACCTCGACCGCGAGGACCTCGTGCCGCGCGGCGATGCCGCGGAGCTCGCGGACGTAGTCCACCTCGCCGAGGAAGTCACTGATCACCACGACGAGCCCGCGCGGCTGTTCGGGCCGGCGCAGGGCGTCGAGCGCGATGCGCAGGTCGCCCCGGGTGCCCTCGACGGCGCGGGGCGCGGCGGCAACGGCCTTGAGCACCTGTTGCTTGTGCGCCCGCCCCGCCTTGGGCTGCACGCGCACGAGCTGGGCGCCGTTCGTGACGATGCAGCCGACGCGGTTCGCGGCGCCGCTCACCAGGTGCACGACGGCCGCCGTCGCGGCGACGGCGAGGTCCCGTTTCGTGCCGCCCGTCGAACCGAAGTCCATCGACGCGGACAGGTCGACGACGATCCAGGTCTGCAGCTCGCGGTCGGCGATCATCTGCCGGACGTGGGGATGCGTCGTGCGCGCGGTGACCGACCAGTCCATCAGGCGCACGTCGTCGCCGGGTGTGTACGGGCGGGACTCCCCCGGCTCCGAGCCGGGGCCGGGGAGCAGTCCCTGGTGATCGCCCTTCAGGACGCCGTCCAGCCGCCGACGGACCAGCAGCTCGAGCATCTTCAGCGACGCCTGCATGCGGGTCTCGTCGACCTCGCCGCCGGCGAAGCTCGGGAGCGGGCTGCGCCGGGTTCCGGGGCCGGGAGGCGGGCCGGAGGGGGTGGCCGGCATGGTCAGCCCTGCGGCCGCTGCGCGGGCGCGAACTGCTGCGGCGCGGGCGCCGCCTGTTGCTGCGGGCCGGGGGCCGCCTGCTGCGGGACGGGCTGCCCGACGACCTGCGGCAGCGCGACGGTCTGCAGCACGCGGCCTATCGCCTGGTCGGCGGTGATCTCGTCCGCGAGCGCGTCATAGCTCATGACGAGGCGATGGCGCAGCACGTCGGGGATGATCTCGACGACGTCCTGGGGCACCACGTAGTCGCGGCCGCGCAGCAGCGCGAGGGCGCGCGCCGCGGCGACGATGCCGAGGGTGGCGCGGGGCGAGGCGCCGTAGGTGATCCACGAGGCCACGTCGTCGAGGCCGTACTCGCGCGGAGTGCGGGTCGCGGCGATCACGCGGACCACGTAGTCGACGAGCGCGTGGTGCACGAAGACCTCGCTCGCGGCGCGCTGCAGGCGCTGCACCGACGCGGGGTCGAGGACCTGCGAGGGCACGGGCGGCACGGAGCCCATGCGGTAGACGATCTCCCGCTCCTCCTCGACGGAGGGGTAGCCGACGACGACCTTGAACAGGAACCGGTCGCGTTGTGCCTCGGGCAGCGGGTACACGCCCTCGTTCTCGATGGGGTTCTGCGTCGCGAGCACGAGGAAGGGGTCGGGCATCGGGTAGGTCTGGCCGCCGATGGAGACCTTCCGCTCCGCCATGACCTCGAGGAGGGCGGACTGCACCTTGGCGGGCGCGCGGTTGATCTCGTCGGCGAGCAGGAAGTTCGCGGATACCGGGCCGATCTCCGTGTCGAACTGCTCCTTGCCCTGCCGGTAGATGCGGGTACCGACGAGGTCGGAGGGCACCAGGTCGGGCGTGAACTGGATGCGGGAGAAGGAGCCGCCGACCACGGTGGCGAAGGTCTCGACCGCGAGCGTCTTGGCGACGCCGGGGACGCCCTCGAGGAGCACGTGTCCCTTGGCGAGCATGCCCACGAGGATCCGCTCGACGAGCTGATCCTGGCCCACGATCACGCGCTTGACCTCGTAGACCGCCCGCTCCAGCAGCTTGACCTCGTCGCTCGAGGCGACGTCCTGCCCCTGTGAGTGCGTCACGCAACTCCCCTTCGTCGTTCGTTCCCCCGGCCCCGCCGGGGCCCGTCCGATCCCGGACCGCGGCGGCCCGTTACCACGAGCGTACTGAATGGCTCGCGGTCAGCTGTTGATCACGCGGACGGCCTGCGAGAGGAACGTCGAGGCGTCGAACGGGGCGATGCGGACCGCTCCGCCGGACTGCGGCGACTCGATGATCTGGTTGTTCCCCAGGTACATCGCCACGTGCTGGGTGCCGCCCGGGCCGCGGAAGACCATGTCGCCGCGCTTGAGCTGGCTGATCGGCACCTTGTTGCCGGTCGTGTACTGGTACCCCGAGTACTTGGGCAGCGCGATGCCGACGGCCGCGTACATGTAGGCCATCAGGCCCGAGCAGTCGAAGCCGATGCGGTTGTAGTCGCCGTAGCTGTCGGCGACGCCGCCGTCGCGGACGCCCTTGGTCGCGCCGTTCCAGGTGCCGCCGCCCCACGCGTACTGCACGCCGATGACCGACATACCGCGCTGGACGACCGTGTCGATCATCTGCGCGCCGCTCGAGCCGGCGGTGGCGGCCGGCGCCTGTGCGGCGGGCGCGGCCGGGGCGGCGGGGGCCGCCTGCCCCGTCACGGCGCCGAACGGGTTCGAGAACAGGGACGACGCCTGGCCGACGATGCTCTGCGCGAAGTTCCGGGCCGCCGCCAGCGGGTCCGCCGGGTTGATGGTGCCGGCCTGGGCAGCCTGGCCGGCCGGGGCAGCCGGAGCCGCGGGAGCGGCCGCTGCCCCCGCCGCGGGTGCTGCCGGGGCTGCAGGGGCCGCCGGCTGCGCCGCGGGTGCCGCCGGGGCGGCGATCTGCTGGGTCTGCTGCTCGTCGACGACGTACTGCGCGTAGATCTTCTGCTGCGCGGCGCGGTCGTCGGCCCGCTTGGCCTGGTCGAGCGCCCGCTGTGCCAGCTCGCGCTGCGCGGTAAGCGCGGTCTGGGCCTGCTCCTGCGTGTTCAGTGCCAACACCGTCTGCGTGATGGAGTCCTCGGCCGAGGTCTTGCGCTCCGCCGCGGCGGCGGTGGCAGCGTCGGCCTGGACCTTGGCGGCGCGCGCCGCGGTGCGGGAGGCCTCGGCGCGCGTCTTGGCGGCCTGGAGGTCTCCGAGGGCGGCCTTCTGCTTGTCGGCGACGATGCGCAGCGTCGTCGCCCGGTCCACGGCCTCGCCGGGATCGTTCCCGCCGAGGGTGTTCACCAGGGCGCCGGCACTGTTGCCCTGCGCGTACGCGGCGCGGACCACCTGATCGAAGGTGGCCTGGGCCGTCTTGATCTTCGCGTCCGAATCCTTGACCGCGGTCTCGGACACGGCGATCGCGCCGGTGGCGGCGTTCGCCGCGTCGCGGGCGGACTGCAGATCCACGACGGCGCGGTTGACGGACTGCCGCTTCGTCGCGACGTCGCCGCGGAGGTCCGCGATGCGCTGGTCCGCCTGCGCGATGCGGTCGACGAGCGCGGCGACGACGTTGGCGGGGTTCGCGTCGGGTCCGTTGGGCTCGGCGAAGACCGAGCCCGCGCCGGCGACGGTGCCGACGACCAGCGACCCGGTGGCGACTGCCGCGAGCAACGACCGCGCAGCGAGGTTCCTGGCGGGGTGTGCCGTACGCCTCAAGGTGTCTCCCTCATCTCAAGACTGGTTCATACCCGATGAGTACGCGTGGGCAACACGCACAACATTGGCTTCAGATGTACCGTACGGCACTTTTGCAACGTTAGAAAACACGATTCACAAATTACACTCGTGTGAGTAGCCGAACTGACGCTCTGACCAGCGCGAATCAGGCTAGATCGAATTCTGTTCGAATCGGACAGCTGCAACTAATAACACAGCTGGAATTTCGAATGAATGTGCGTTATCCGTTCCGCGGAACAGTGGAGCCGCCATTCTCTTCGGACCCGGACTCAGCGGCCCGACCGGTGGCGCGATCCGCACCGACTGCGGCGGGGGCGGGACCGCCCGCGGCGGCCCGCCGTGCGGCGTCCACGGCGCGGCTGCGGCGGCGCGTCACCACGCGCGCACATCCCGCGAGAGCGGCGACGATGAGAATCAGCCCGACGGTGAAGCCCGTCCACGGAAAGGTCGCGCCGTTCGCGATCGTGGCGAAGTCCTCGGCGGCCTTCGGCGGGTTGTTGAGCGTGAGCCGGCCCGTGTGGCCGTCCTGCCCCTTCTCGATCTGGTAGCGAGAGAGCTGCGTGGAGTAGCCCGCCACCTGATTGGGCGACATCACGAGGACGGTCAACGGATGCTCGGCATCGGCGTCCATCCGCCGACCGAGTTCGCTGCCGAGGTCCCGGAGCGACGTATCCGGGATGTAGTCGTGCGCGAGGACGACGACCTGGAAGTTCTCGATCCCCTGCGCCCGGGCGTCCTTGACGACCTGCACCAATTGCGGCACCGCAGCGACGTGCGCGGGGTTGAGCACGGCGACGCCGTCGGCGGCGAGATCCGCCTGGAGCGCGGACAGATCCACGTCGGTCGGCACTTCGGTGAGAATCGGCAGCGGGCCCATGCGCCTCACAGTACGACACGCCCGCGGCCACGCCCGGAACGAGGCACAATGAGCAGCGTTGGGAGAGTTCAGCCCCAGGAACCCTCACAGGACAAGCGTACTGTAATATTGACTCCAGGCACCGACACAGCCCGTCGGTGCACACCACAACGTTGAGTGGAGCTGACGTGAGCAAGAGCATCGATTCCTTCTCGTCGCGCGGCACGCTCGAGGTAGGCGATCAGTCGTACGAGATCTTCCGCCTCAGCGCCGTGCCCGGCACCGAGAAGCTGCCCTACGCCTTGAAGGTCCTCGCAGAGAACCTGCTGCGGACCGAGGACGGCGCGAACACCACCACCGATCACATCAACGCCCTGGCGAACTGGGACCCCTCGGCTGAGCCGAGCGTCGAGATCCAGTTCACCCCGGCGCGCGTGATCATGCAGGACTTCACCGGCGTGCCCTGCATCGTCGACCTCGCCACCATGCGCGAGGCCGTCACCGCCCTGGGCGGCGACCCGAACAAGGTCAATCCGCTCTCCCCCGCCGACATGGTCATCGACCACTCGGTGATCCTCGACTTCTTCGGCACGGCCGACGCACTCGAGCGGAACGTCGACCTCGAGTACCAGCGCAACGGCGAGCGCTACCAGTTCCTGCGCTGGGGCCAGGGCGCGTTCGACGACTTCAAGGTCGTCCCCCCGGGCATGGGCATCGTCCACCAGGTCAACATCGAGTACCTCGCGCCGGTCGTCATGACCCGCCACGGCCAGGCCTACCCCGACACCTGCGTCGGCACCGACTCGCACACCACGATGCAGAACGGCCTGGGCGTCCTGGGCTGGGGCGTCGGCGGCATCGAGGCCGAGGCGGCCATGCTCGGCCAGCCGGTCTCCATGCTCATCCCGCGCGTCGTCGGCTTCAAGCTCACCGGTGAGATCAAGCCGGGCGTCACCGCCACCGACGTGGTGCTCACCGTCACCGACATGCTGCGTCAGCACGGCGTCGTCGGCAAGTTCGTCGAGTTCTACGGCAAGGGCGTCGCCGAGGTGCCGCTCGCCAACCGCGCGACCCTGGGCAACATGAGCCCGGAGTTCGGCTCCACCGCGGCGATCTTCCCCATCGACGCCGAGACCATCAACTACCTGCGCCTGACCGGCCGCACCGACGAGCAGCTCGCGCTCGTCGAGGCGTACGCCAAGGAGCAGGGCATGTGGCACGACCCCGATCGTGAGCCCGCGTACTCCGAGTACCTCGAGCTCGACCTCGGCACCGTCGTGCCGTCGATCGCCGGCCCGAAGCGCCCGCAGGACCGCATCGCGCTCTCGGACTCGAAGGCCGCGTTCCGCAAGGACATCCACAACTACGTCGAGGACCAGCACCCGGCCACGCACACGCAGCTCGACGAGGCCGTCGAGGAGTCCTTCCCCGCGTCGGATCCCGCCGCTCTGTCCTTCGCCGACGACGGTGCGGTCAACGTGCAGTCCGCCGCCAACGGCGCCGAGGGCCGCCCGAGCAAGCCGGTGCGCGTCCAGGGCGAGGGCGGCGAGTTCATCCTCGACCACGGCGCCGTCGTGGTCGCGGGCATCACCTCCTGCACCAACACCTCGAACCCGTCGGTCATGCTCGGCGCCGCGCTGCTCGCCCGCAATGCAGTCGAGAAGGGCCTGACCACCAAGCCGTGGGTCAAGACCAACATGGCCCCCGGTTCGCAGGTCGTCACCGACTACTACGAGAAGGCCGGCCTGTGGCCGTACCTCGAGAAGCTCGGCTACTACCTGGGCGGCTACGGCTGCACCACCTGCATCGGTAACACCGGTCCGCTGCCCGAGGAGATCAGCAAGGCCGTCAACGACGAGGACCTGACCGTGGTCGCGGTGCTCTCGGGCAACCGCAACTTCGAGGGTCGCATCTCGCCCGACGTGAAGATGAACTACCTGGCCTCCCCGCCGCTGGTCATCGCCTACGGCCTCGCCGGCACGATGGACTTCGACTTCGAGACCGACTCGCTGGGCAAGGACCACGACGGCAACGACGTCTTCCTCAAGGACATCTGGCCGTCCGCGCAGGAGATCGACGACACGATCAAGAACGCCATCAGCCAGGACATGTTCCGCAAGTCCTACTCGACCATCTTCGCGGGTGATCACCGCTGGCAGAACCTGGACACCCCCGAGGGCGACACCTTCCAGTGGGACGAGAAGTCGACGTACGTCCGCAAGGCGCCGTACTTCGACGGCATGACTATGGAGCCGGAGCCCGTCTCCGACATCTCGGGCGCCCGCGTCCTGGCGCTGCTGGGCGATTCGGTCACCACCGACCACATCAGCCCGGCGGGCCCGATCAAGCCCGGCACGCCCGCCGCGCAGTACCTCGACTCCCACGGCGTGGCCCGCAAGGACTACAACTCGCTGGGTTCGCGGCGCGGTAACCACGAGGTGATGATCCGCGGCACGTTCGCGAACATCCGCCTGCAGAACCGGGTGCTCGACACCATCGGCCTCGAGGGCACGCAGGGCGGCTACACCCGCGACTTCACGCAGGAGGGCGGCCCGCAGTCGTTCATCTACGACGCATCGCAGAACTACCAGGCCGCGGGTGTCCCGCTCGTCGTGCTGGGCGGCAAGGAGTACGGCTCCGGCTCGTCGCGCGACTGGGCGGCCAAGGGCACCAGCCTCCTGGGCGTCAAGGCCGTGATCGTCGAGTCCTTCGAGCGCATCCACCGGTCGAACCTGATCGGCATGGGCGTGGTCCCGCTCCAGTTCCCGGAGGGCGAGTCCTGGAAGTCGCTGGGGCTCGACGGCACCGAGACCTTCGACATCGCGGGCATCACGGAGCTGAACAAGGGCGTGACCCCGAAGACGGTGCACGTGACCGCCACCAAGACGGACGGCACGAAGGTGGAGTTCGACGCGGTCGTCCGCATCGACACCCCCGGCGAGGCCGACTACTACCGCAACGGCGGCATCCTGCAGTACGTGCTGCGGAACATGGTCAAGAGCTGATCGCAGAGTTCGACCAGTGACGGCGGGTCCGGCCCCAGCGGCCGGGCCCGCCGTTCCCGTTATCAGGAGCATCCACATGCCCAAGGTGAGCGACGATCACCTCGCCGCCCGGCGCCGTCAGATCCTCGACGGGGCGCGGACGTGCTTCGCCGAGTACGGCTACGACGGTGCCACGGTCCGGCGGCTCGAAGCCGCGACCGACCTCTCCCGCGGGGCGATCTTCCACCACTTCCGCGACAAGGACGCGCTGTTCCTGGCGCTGGCCCGCGAGGACGCGGAACGGATGGCGGATATCGCCGCCGAGGAGGGCCTCGTGCAGGTCATGCGCGACATGCTCAGCCACCCCGAGCGCTTCGACTGGCTGGGCACCCGGCTGGAGATCGCCCGCCGGCTCAAGAACGACGGGGACTTCCGCGCCGAGTGGACCGAGCGCAGCGCAGAACTCACCGACGCCACGCTCCGCCGCCTGGAACGGCAGAAGCAGCGCGGCCGGCTGCGCGACGACCTGCCCACCGACGTCATCCTCGGCTACCTCGATCTCGTGCTCGACGGCCTGGTCACGCACCTCGCCTCGGGCCGCCCGACAGCGGGCCTCGAGGCCGTCCTCGATCTGGTCGAGGCGAGCGTGCGCCGGCCGGCGGACTGAGCTACCTGCCCGCGGGCGGCGTCGCGTAGAGGAAGACCGCGCCGCCCGGGTCCTTCGCCGAGCCCATGGTGGCCCACGGCGTCACCTCGGCCGCGCGGAGGATCTCGCCGCCCGCGGCCACGATCCGCTGCTCGGCGGCGGCCGTGTCCTCCACGGTGAGGTAGATCTGCCAGAACGAGGGCATGCCGTCCCCGAAGATGCCGGCGTCGAAGAGGGGAGCCGCGTCCATGATGCCGGCGACCGCCTCCTGCTGCCCCTCCGGACCGGCGAACACCTGGCTGTAGCGGTCGGGGCCGAACGACCCCTCCGCGCCGCCGCTTCCGACCTCCACCGTGCTCCAGCCGAAGACGTCGCGGTAGAAGGCCTTCGTCGCGTCGTAGCTGCGACTCATGCAGTCGAACCAGTACGGCGTGCCGGGCACGGCTCGCTCGACGAAACCCTTGTGCTGCGCCGGCTCCCAGAGTCCGATCGCGGCGCCCACCGGATCGATAATGTACACGAAACGCCCGTGCTCCCCCACGGGGACGACCGGGACCACGAGGGAGGCGCCCGCGTCCGTGGCGGCGCGCAGCGACGCCTTCGCGTCCGCGACCCGCAGGTAGGTCGACCAGACGTCGCCGGGGCCGCCGCCACCGTCGGGCGGCGACATCACGCCCGCGACGAGGTTTCCGTCCTGCCGGAAGTTCCGGTAGCCGCCGAACTCCTCGTTGGGCGGATCGGCCTTCCAGCCGAAGACGGCGCCGTAGAAGTCCACCGCCCGCTCGACGTCCGAGGTCATGAGATCGATCCACACGGGGCCGCCGAGCGGCGCGTTGTACGCGGTCATGCCGATAACCGTGGCACACCGCGTCGACAAGTTCCAGCGTTCGCCCCGCATCTGATTGCGATCGCAGATTCGGCCGCGAAGCCGATCACCGTGACCGGGCGACGAACCCGCCCGCGGCACCGTCGGGCTCAGATCTTGGCGACGCCCCGCGCGTCCCGGTAGACGCCCGCAACGCCGCTGGCGGACATCGGCCCGGATTGGATCTTGGCGTCGGAGGCGACCACGGCCTGCAGGGTGATCCCCGCGACGAGGAAGTCGGCGACCGAACGGCGGGTGTGGTCGGCGGAGGTGACGAGCACCGCGCCGTTGCCGAAGCCGTTCTGCCGCATGAGGGCCGCCGTGTTGATGGCGTTGCCCTGGGTCGAGCCCGCCCTCTCCTCGGTGTAGATGCGCGTGCCGGAGACGCCCTGCGCGAGCAGCCACTCCTTCATCGCCGCGGCCTCGGTCTTGCCTGCCTTCGGCGCGCCGCCGGTCACGACGATCGGAAACGCCGGGTACGCCTGCGCGACGGCGAGCCCCTTGGTCAGCCGTTCGACGAGGATCGGGCGCAGCGCGCCGTTGTCCTCCAGGCCGTAGCCGAGGATCACGATCGCGGTGCCCGGAGCGACGCCGCCGGGCACCTGATCGGTGAGCGGGAAGGTGAGCGCCTTGTTGACGTTGGTCATCAGCGCCACGACCTTCTGCGCCTGGTCGATCGGCATCTGATTGATGGCGGCCTGCGCGCCCGCGGTGTCGCCCGCGGCCTGGCGGTCGATCGCCTGGTCGGTCAGGGACGCCGTCGAGGTCGACGGTGCCGCCCCCGCCGTCCCGGTCGCCAGCGTGGCGGCGACGGCAACAGCGGCCGTGAGCGAAGCGATCGAGCGGAAGAAACCAGAGACACGCATGCTGCCCTCCGTGACAAATGAGTCTATCGGTGGGAAACTACACCACTGAGTCGTGTGTTGCACACGTGAATGATGATTCGTGCTCGGTGCCACGTCCGGGCACGCCGGGAGCGCGGTCGGTGCTTGCCTACGAGGATGCGGGGAGGGCGATCCCCAGCTCGCGGAACACCGCCCGCGCCCGATCCGGGTAGTCGGTGATCAGACCGTCCGCGCCGTCCCGCAGCAGCGCCCGCATCGTCGCGGGGTCGTTGACCGTCCACGGGATCACCTGCAGTCCGAGATCGTGCGCGCGCCGGATCAGCTCCGGTGTGGTGAACCGCACGAAGTCCGGTTCGCCGATGCCGCCGTCCTGCGGGTCGCCCTGCACCGGCGAGACGGCCGTCAGCCCCGGAATCGTCTCCTTCGCGGCCCGCACCCAATCCCCGCCGTAGGAATCGACGTCGAGCCCGAGCCACGGCGAGGCGCCCGGCTTGCCGGTCTGCAGGAACTGCTCGCCGTTGGTGAGTGCGACCAGCCCACGCCGGGCAGCAGCGGCCCGATCTCCCGCAGCGCCGTCCAGTCGAAGCTCTGGATCGTGACCTGCCGGGCGAGGCCGGAGCGCGTGATCTCCCCCGCCACCGTCCGCACGAACTCGCCGCGCGGCGCCGTCTCCGCCGGTGCACCGGCCTCCACCTTGGTCTCGATGTTCATCCGCACCGGCGAGCGACGCTCGCGCACGAGGTCGAAGAGTTCCCGCAGCTCCGGGATGCGGGCGCCGGCCACCACCCGCTGCGACGGGGCCGCCTTCTCGTACCCGCAGTTCATGGTGCGGATCTGGGCATAGGTCAGGTCGCGCACGTACTTACCGACGTACGGGTACTGCGGGTCGCCCGGCGTCGCGGGCGCGGTGTCCACGCACTTCTTCGCGTCCACCTTCCGGTCGTGCGTGATCACGACCTTCCGGTCCTTCGTCACCTGCGTGTCCAGCTCCAGCGTCGTGACGCCGAGCCGCATCGCCTCGGAGAAGCCCTCCAGTGTGGACTCCGTCTGCAGGCCGAGCCCGCCCCGGTGCGCCTGCAGGTCGACGGTGCGCGGCGCCGCCCCGACGGGAGCCGCCCCGAGCAGCAGCGCGAGGGTCACGGACGCGATCGACAGGCGGCGCAGGTTCATACCGCCGCACGCTAGGCCGCCACGGTGAACCCGACCTGTCCGCGAGGTGACGGGCGCCCCGATACACTGGACCGTCGCTGACGAACGGGAGGTACGCGATGGCGCAGTCAGCCGCGCAGTTGTACGCCGCGTTCACGGACAACGCCGACAGCGACGTCGCGCTCCGCCTGCTCCGCTCCCCCCACGCCGTCGCCTACCTGGCGCTGATGGCCGCCCGGCTGGGGACGGGCCCCGTCGACGCGGAGGAGCTGGGGGACGCGCTCACCGTCGACCTGCAGTCCCTCGCGCACCACTTCACCGAACGCGCCCGGCCCGTGCCCGCAGGTCCGGATGTCCTCGACAGCTGGGTGAAGGCCGGCTACGTCTCGCGAACCCTGGACGACACAGACCGCGAGGTCATCCAGCTCACCCGCGGCGCCACGACGGCCCTCGGCCAGGTGCAGGCCGTGTCGCTGGACCGCAACGTCGCCACCGAGACCGCGCTGGAGCTGGTCACTGCCCGGCTGTCGGCGGTCGCGGTCACAGTCAGCGCGGACCCCGACGACCACCTCCGCGCCCTCGACGAGCAGATCGCCGAGCTCACCCGCCGCCGCGAGGCCCTGCGCGCCGGCCTCGTGCCCGAGTACGACCACGGCAAGGTGGTGGACGACCTCAAGATCGTCAGCTCGCTCGCCGAGCGCATGCCCGCCGACATCCTCGGCTACGGCGAGAAGCTGCGCGAGCACACGCGCGCCCTGCTCACGCACGGGCTCGACGCCTCCGACTCCAGCGAGGCCGGCCAGGCCACCGCCTACGCCACGACGCTGCAGCGCCTCTTCGACGGCCACGACGAGCTCGCGAACACCCCCGAGGGCAAGGCCTTCGACGCCTTCTACACCCTCCTCTCCGACCACCGCCTGCGCCGCCAGCTGGAGACCTCCGTCGCCGCGGTGGTCACCGAGGTCGACCTCCCCGACGACCTGCGCGACTCCCTCACCGGCTTCCTCGATCGCATGTGGATGCAGGTCCAGCGCGTCGACGAGATCCGCGGGCAGGTGTATCGGCGCATCAACACCTTCGTCAAGGACGGCGACTTCCTGCAGTACCAATCGCTGCGGGCCCGCATCACCGAGGCGCAGCGGGCGGCCGTCGACGCCTTCGACGCCGCCTCTCCCGGCCGCGACACCGGCCTCGCCGTCCCCATGTCGGCCGTCGACACCAGGTCCGTCGGCGCCCTGCGCTTCCACGACGGCGTCGTCACCCTGCCGCCCGAGGTGCGCGAAACCTCCGGCGAGTTCACCATCGACCCCGCCCGCCTCGTCGGCCGGGAGGCGATCGACTGGGACGCGCTCGCTGCCGCCGTCAACGAGGCCGTCAGCGCGTCCGACGGCGCGACCCTCACGGAGGTCCTCGACGCCATCGACGCCCCCCGCGCCGGCGACGTGGTCGGCGTCTGGTCGCTCGGCGCGCGGTACGGCACCGTCGACGAGGAACGGTCCGTCACCGTCGTCGCGCACACCACACGCGGCCCCCGCGAGCTGACGGTGCCGCACGTCGCCTTCGCCGCCGCGCTCCCGCCCCTGACCCCCGCCTCGGCCGCGCCCGAGCCCACCACGTTGTTCGAGGAGTGAGATTGGCCGACGAATCGCTGGACATCGCCGACGAGGGCCTGCCCGAGATCGACCTCGCGGACTTCTCCATCGCCGACGACGAGGCCATCAAGTCCCTGCGCGGCGCCGACACCGCGCCGCGGTTCGACGGCGACACCTCAGCCCTGCCGAACTCGGTCTGCTACGCGCTGCAGGAGCTGATCGCCGCGCCGCACGTCTCTGCGAAGTCCAAGAACTGGGCGGTGATCGAGGCCGAGGAGACGCTGCTGCGCAGCCGGCTCTCCGAGCTGAACCTGCTGCTGGAGATCAACCGCGAGACCAAGCACGCCTTCACCCGCCAGGTCAGTGAGAACGACCCGCGGCAGCGCAATCTGCTGCGCGCGCAGAGCCTTTCGCTCGCCGCGTCGGTGCTGGCGCTGTTCCTCCGGCTCAAGCACCTCTCCAGCCCGGACGAGACGGCGGTCGTGGAGCGCCAGGAGATGATCGACCACCTGCTGACCTTCCGGCCCGCCCGCGACACCGACGAGGCCGGCTTCGTGAAGAAGGCCGACGCGGCGATCAACCAGTTGGAGACCCGCCGCCTGATCCGCCGGGTCGGCACGAGCGACCGGTACGCCGTGCACTCGGTGATCGCCTCCCTGCTCACCCCCGAGCAGGTGGACCTGTACACCGCCGCGTACCGCGATCTCGCCAGCACCGATCAGGACCTGGGCGAGGCGGCCGCCCCCGTCGACGGGGCGGATGAACAGGACGGCGAGGACGGCACCGTCGAGCCCGAGAACGAGACGCAGGAGCAGCAGTGACCCGCAAGCATCTCGGCCAGTACCGCCTCACCCGCCTGCAGGTGGTCAACTGGGGCACCTTCGACGGGTACAAGGACTTCCCCATCGACGAGCGGGGCGTGATCCTCACCGGCCCGTCGGGTTCCGGCAAGTCCTCGCTGATGGACGCGCACTCGGTGGTGCTGCTGCCCACCTATGACCAGTCCTTCAACGCCTCCGCGGACATGACGGCGAAGGGTGCCAAGCGCGCGGCCCGCTCGATGGCGGACTACGTGCGCGGCGCGTGGTCGGTCAACGACGACGAGCACCAGCAGTCCAAGGTGCAGTACCTGCGCGGCGAATCGGCGACGTGGTCGGCCGTCGCGGCGACCTACGACAACGGCGCCGGCAACGTCACGACGGCCGTCGCGGTGAGGTGGTTCCCCGGTAGCGGCACCGACGGCGCCTCGCTCAAGTCCTGGTACCAGCTCCACTCCGGCGCTTTCGATCTCCTGGACCTGCAGGAGTGGGCCACCGCCGGCTTCGACACCCGCGGCTGGCGCTCGCGGCACAGCGGCGTCGAGTCCTTCGACACCCAGGCCGCCTACCAGGACGCGCTGCGCCGCCGGGTCGGCATCGGCACGTCCAGCGCCGCGCTCGCGCTGCTGGGCAAGGCCAAGGCGATGAAGAACGTCGGCGACCTCGACGCCTTCATCCGCACCTACATGCTCGACCGGCCGCAGACCTACGCCCGCGCGGAGCGCCTCGTCGAGAACTTCACCCAGCTCGACGAGGCCTACCGCGCCGCGGCGCGCGCGGAGGCGCAGGAGAAGGTGCTGCGCCCGATGCCGGAGGCCTACGAGCGCTACCGCTCCGCCACCGTCGGTACGACGCGCGCGGCCGACCTGCTCGGCGCGCCCGTGCGGTCCTACCTGCGCGGGCACAGGCTGCGGCTGCTGCAGGAACAGATGGACCGGATCGAGGGCGAGCGCGCCGGTATGGACGCGCAGATCGCCCGCTGGGAGGACAGGGCCGAGGAGCGCAAGATGCGCTACAACGACCTGTTGCACCGCCTGCGGCAGGAGCAGGGCGAGGTCGGCGTGCTCGAGGCCGAGCTCCAGTCCCGCGAGCTGCAGACCCAGGCCCGCCAGCGCGCCTACGAGCGGTTCGCCGCGGCCGTGGAGAAGCTGGGCGAGCGAGCGCCGGAGTCGGCGGAGGAGTTCGCCGCCCTGCGGGAACAGGTCCCGGGCATCCGCGACCGCGCAACCGAAGCGGCCGAGGCGCTCGCGGGCCGAGTGCACTCCGCGTACACCGACGAGTCGGACGCCCGCCGCGCCGTCGAGTCCGTCGACGACGAGCTCTCCGTGCTCGATCGCCGCGCCTCGCTGCTGCCGCCCGCCCTGCTGGACCAGCGCGACGCGATCGCCCGCGCCACGGGCGTTCCCGCCGAGGATCTGCCCTACGCCGCGGAGCTCATCGACGTCGAACCCGCGGAACAGGCGACGTGGGCCGGTGCCGCCGAGCGCGTGCTGCGCCCGCTGGCCACCACGCTGCTGGTCCCCGCCGAGCACCAGCGCGCCGTCGCCGACCACGTCAACGAGACCCGCGTCCAGGGCGTTCTCACCTACCAGGTGGTCGACGGTGCGGACACCACCCGCCCGGAGCCCGGCTCCCTCGCGACCAAGCTGACCGTGGACGAAAGCTCGCCGGCGGGGCGCTGGCTCGCCGGCGCCGTCGCGCGGGCGGCGCGGCACATCTGCGTCGACTCCCCCGCCGAGCTGGAGCGCCACGACCAGGCCGTCACCCCGGAGGGCCTGGTCAAGAGCGCGGGCGGACGGTTCCGCAAGGACGACCGCCGCGCCGTCGCCGACCGCTCGCAGTGGGTGCTCGGCACCAACACCGGCAGCAAGCGCGAGGCGCTGCAGCGCCGCCGCGAGGAACTGGCCGCGGTGCACGCCAAGGCGGCCGAGGCGTCGGCGACGCTGCGCGACGACCTCGCCGAGCACAAGGCCGTCGCCGACAGCGCCGCCGGCGTGTTGGGCTACTCCTCGTGGGCCGAACTGGACCACTGGGCGGCCAAGGCCGAGGCCGAGGAGCTGGCCGACCGGATCTCGGACGCCCGCTCCGGCAACGCCGACCTCGGCGAGCTGGAGCTGCAGGCCGACAACGCCTACGGCGAGCTCGCCGAGGCGCAGACCCGCATCGGCGCGCTCACCGAGACCATGAACCGGGCCGGCACCGAGTTCGACGATCTGCTGGCCGAGTTCGAGAAGATCGACGGCGAGAGCGCGCCGAAGCTCTCGGAACCCGACGAGGACTTCCTCGCCACCGCGCTGTGGCACCTGCTCACGGCCGACGAGGCGAAGCCGCGCCGGCTCACGCTCGACACCTTCGGCGAGGTCCGCGCCGACCTCCGCGCGGAGCTGGAACGGCAGCAGGCCGCGGCGACGGCGGAGCGCGACGCCGCCGAGGCGCGGATCGTGCGCACCGCCGAGCAGTTCCTCCGCGAGTGGCCGGAGGCCTCGACGGAGCTCTCGGCCGACGTCGCCTCCGCACCGGACTTCGTCGCCGTGCACGAGAACCTCGTCGCGCACGGGCTCGCGGCCGCGACCGAGAAGTTCCGGCGGCTCATCACCACCGACGTCAGCCACTCGGTGTCGAACCTGTTCAAGGAGGTCGACGACACGCACCGGGCCATCACCCGCGGCATCGCCGACGTCAACGCGGGCCTGCGCCGGGTCGAGTTCAACGAGGGCACGTACCTGCAGATCGCCTACGCCGCACGGCCCACGCCGGAGGCGACGGAGTTCGCCAAGCTGGTCGACGAGATGGTGCGCGACGCCCCCGCGGCGAAGCGCGCCGAGCCGGCGGCGATGGCCGCCCAGTTCAAGCGGATCCGCGGCCTGGTGCTGCGCCTGACGGGCGACGACCCCGAGTCGCGGCGCTGGACCGAGAACGTCCTCGACGTGCGCACGGGCTACTCCTTCTACGGCAAGGAGAACGCCGTCGGCGCCGAGCCCGACGCCCCCGCGGTGGTCACCTACCGCAACACCGCGACGAACTCGGGCGGCGAGCAGGAGAAACTGGTCGCGTTCTGCCTCGCGGCGGCGCTGAGCTTCGCCCTGGGCAGCCACGGCATCGACGGATCGAACGAGCCGGCCTTCGCGCCGCTCATGCTCGACGAGGCCTTCAGCAAGTCCGACGAGCGCTTCTCCGCCCAGTCGCTGCGGGCCTTCGAGCAGTTCGGCTTCCAGCTGATCATCGCCGCCCCGATCCGGATGGTCGGCATCGTCGAGCCCTTCATCGGCCAGGTGATCCTGGTGGACAAGCAGGTCGGTGCCGACGGTGCCCGCTCGGACGCCAGGTACGCCACCTTCGGCGAGTTGGCACTGGCGCGCTGACCCGCCGCGACCCTGCTATACAGGGGCCATGGCCACCGTCGTCGCGCTGAACGCACACCCGGACGATGAGTCGATCTTCATGGGCGGCACGCTCGCCACGCTGGCCGCCGCGGGGCATCGGGTGGTGCTGGTCGTCGCCACCGACGGGATGATGCTCGGCGAGGACGAAGCCGAGCCGCGACAGCGCTTGAACGAGCTCGACTCGGCGGCGGCGGTGCTCGGCGCCACGGACGTGCGGTGGCTCGGGTACGCCGACAGCGGCCACGGCGCGGAGCTGTACCCCGATCCTCCCGGTCGCGTGCGCCTCGTTCGTGCCGGAATCGAGGAGCCCGCGGAGCGACTGGCGGCGATCGTCCAGGAGGTCGGGGCGGACCTGCTCATCGGCTACGACCCCGCGGGTGGCTACGGACACCGCGACCACGTGGCCGTCCACGCGATCGCCCGGCGCGCCGCCGAAGCCACCGGCGTCCGATTGGTCGAGGCGACCGTGCCGCGCGAGATCGCGGTCCGAATTCTCGGCGTCACCACCCGGCTACGACTGACCCGCGATCACGATCTCGCCGCCGCGCAGGCCTGGTTCACTCCGTCCGCGGAGATCACCCACCGCATCGACGTGCACCGATTCGTCGGCACCAAGCAGCGCGCCCTCGGCGCACACCGCTCCGAGATCAACGGCCCCGGTCGCGCCGCCCGCCTCATGCGCCTTCTGCGCGCCCTCCCACCCTGGCTCGTCTCCCCGGTGGTCCGCACCGAGTACTACCTGGAGCCCTCGGGCCCCACCACGCCCGTCGACCGGCTGCTGTGAACTGATCGCTCCGCCCCCATCCCGCGGACGAAGGTCACGGTTTCCACACTCGCCGACGCGATACGTGCCGCCGTGGACGACGCCGCATGCCGGACCGCCGCCGGAGCCCTGAGCAGGGCCATCGCGGCGGAGGACGGCGCGGCCGCGGTGCTCGCGGCGGTGGAGCGGGCCGTAACGATCTCGTAACGCGGCTAACGGATCCCGCGTCGCGGCCCGATCTCCCTCATGCCGGCGGACATCGCCGCAGGGGGAATCGACGAGGAGGCCGCAATGCCGAACCCGAACCGGACCAACCGGATCCGACGCGCACTGGTGCTGCCGGTGGCGCTCATCCCGATGGTGGGCCTGCTGCCCGCAGTCGCGGGAGCCGAGCCGACCACACCGGCACCCACGCCGGTCACGACACCGTCGCCCGCCACCACGACGACCACACCCCCGGCACCGGCACCGGCACCGGCACCGACCACCACGAACCCGGCCCCGACGCCGAGTGGCCCGGCGACCAGCACGTCGCCGACGATCACTCTCCCGAACAGGCCCACCTCCACGACGCCGCCGCAGGGCCCGCCCGGCCTCCTCACCGTGGGTGCGGTGCAGATCATCGACGCGAAGACCCAGGGCATCGGGGTGCCGGGCGCGACGGTCCGCGTCCAGGGCTGCTCCGGCGGCCCGGCCGCGACGCTCGCGCACGGCGGCGCCACGACGGTAACGGGCCCCTGCGTCCGCGCCACCATGGAGAACGTGCCGACCAACTGGCGGCTCGCCTCCCCCTCCGTGCAGACGAAGACGTCGACCTCGGGTCGCGTCGATTTCATCTTCAGCCTCGAGCGCGGCGGCATCGTCCCGCCCACGTCGCCCACCCCGCCACCGAACCGGCACGTCCGCTTCACCGTCGAAGCCCGCGACCAGGACGGACGGGGCGTCGCCTCGGAGTACGCGGTCGCCGAATGCGACACCTGGCGGCCGCTGGGCGGCGCGCGCACCGACAGCGCCGGGAACGGCGGCGGAGACTTCCCCCGCGACTGCCTCAGCGTGGTGCCCACCGCGTGGCCGTCGTCGTGCGTACTCCTCGGGCCGAACGCCTACTCCCGCGTGGAGGGCAACGCCGTGAACCGTCTCGCCTTCCGCTTCCGCTGCGGCGTCACCATCCCGCCCGGCGAGGTGGAGACGAACGGCACCCTGGTCAAGACCGACCGCCTGACGGGCGCCCCGCTCGCGGGCGCGTCCTTCGTGATCGCCCGCTGCGGCACCGACGAGGCCGTCCGCGCTGTGACCACCGGCGAGAACGGCATCGCCGCCTTCGCTCTCCCGTCGGGCTGCTACCGCGCCATCGAGACCGCCGCCCCCGCTGGTTACGTCCGCGACGCCGCGGCGGTCGCCTTCGAGGTGCGCCTGACGCCGCAGTTCCAGGTCCAGGTGACGAACTCGGCGATCGGCGCCGGCCCCGTTGTCCGCAACCCCGGCGTCCGCGTCCCGATCGCGTCGATCCCGTCCGGACGGACCCTGTGATGCGGCGCGGCGCGGGGCACCTGATCGTCGGGGTCGCGGCGGTGCTCGCCCTGGCCGGCTGCGGAAGCACCGTCGAGGGTACGGCGGCGGCACCGTCGTCCAACCCGAGCGCCCAGAGCGACCTGCGGCCCCCGGTCAGCGCCACCGCCTCGGAGCCGACCGCGCCGGTCACCGTCAGCGTCGACGGCGCCGCAGCCCCGATCGACGCCGTCGCGACCGACGCGCAGGGCGCCCTGTATCCACCCACGGACGTGCGCCGCGTCGGCTGGTGGGTCGACTCCGCGCTCCCCGGATCGGGAGCCGGCTCGGTCGTCGTCACCGGACACGTCGACGACGCCCGGCAGGGCACGGGCTACGCGAAGCGCTTCTCCGGCCTCGCCAAGGGCGCCGAGGTGACCCTCACGGGCAAGGACGGGGCGTCCGTCCGGTACCGGGTCACCCGGACCGCCTCGGTGAGCAAGGGCGTCCTCCCGACGGACGACCTGAACCGGCTCGACGGCCCGGAGACCCTGATCCTCGTCACCTGCGGCGGCAGGTTCGTCGGGCCGCCGATGGGGTACGAGAACAACGATCTCGTCTACGCGGAGCGCGCGTGATCAGGCGAGCTCGATGAGTTCCTGGTACTCGGCGTTCCAGTGGTCCTCGGTCCCGTCGGGCAGGAGGATCACGCGCTCCGGGTTGAGCGCCTCGGCGGCGCCCGGATCGTGCGTCACCAGGACGACGGCGCCCTCGTAGGAACGCAGGGCCTCGAGCACCTGCTCACGGCTGACGGGGTCGAGGTTGTTGGTCGGCTCGTCGAGTAACAGGACGTTCGCGGCCGAGGAGACGAGGCCGGCGAGAGCGAGACGGGTCTTCTCGCCACCGGAGAGGGTGCCCGCCGGCTGCTCGAGCTGCGGGCCGGTGAACATGAACGCGCCCAGCAGGCTCCGTAGGTCCTGCTCCCCCGCGTCGGGCGAGGCGTGCCGGATGTTGTCCCACACCGAAGCCTCGTCGTCGAGGGTGTCGTGCTCCTGCGCGAAGTAGCCGATCTTCAGGCCGCGGCCGGGTTCGAGGCCGCCCGTGTCGGGCGTCTCCACACCGGCGAGGAGCTTGAGCAGGGTGGTCTTGCCCGCGCCGTTGAGGCCGAGCACCACCACGCGGGAGCCCTTGTCGATGGCGAAGTCGACGCCGGTGAAGATCTCCAGCGAGCCGTAGGTCTTGGTGAGGTTCTTGACCATGAGCGGCGTCTTGCTGCAGGCGGCCGGCGCGGGGAACTTGATCCGCGCAGTCTTGTCCTCGACGCGCACGTCATCGAGCTCGCTCATCATGCGCTCCGCACGGCGCAGCATGTTCTGTGCCGCGACGGCCTTCGTCGCCTTGGCACCCATCTTGGCGGCTTGCACGCGCAGCGCTCCGGCCTTCTTCTCCGCGTTGGCGCGCTCACGGCGGCGACGCTGCTCGTCGGTGGCGCGGGCGTCGATGTACTTCTTCCAGCCCATGTTGTAGACGTCGGCCTCGCCGCGGACGGCGTCGAGGAACCAGACGCGGTTGACCACGTCCGACAGCAGGTCCACATCGTGGCTGATCACGATGAGGCCGCCGTCGTGATTCTGCAGGAAGGTCCGCAACCAGCCGATAGAGTCGGCGTCGAGGTGGTTGGTCGGCTCGTCGAGCAGGAGCGTGGTGTCCGACTTGCCGCCCGAGCCGTCCGAGGCGGCGAACAGGATCCGGGCCAACTCGACTCGGCGACGCTGACCACCGGAGAGCGTGCGCAACGGCTGTTCCAGCACCCGCTCGGGCAGCGCGAGGCTGTTGCAGATCCGCGCCGCCTCCGATTCGGCCGCGTAGCCGCCGAGGGACGAGAAGCGCTCCTCCAGGTTGCCGTACTTGCGCACGGCGGTGTCGAGCTCATCGCCGACGAGTTCGGCCATCCGGACCTGCTGCTTGGCCATCTGGGCGACGATCTGGTCGAGTCCGCGGGCCGAGAGGACCCGGTCCTTGGCGAGGACGTCGAGGTCGCCCTCGCGGGGGTCCTGGGGGAGGTAGCCCACGTCCCCGCTGGAGATGACCTTCCCCGCGTAGGGCTCGCCCTCGCCGGCGAGGATGCGCATGGTGGTGGTCTTGCCGGCGCCGTTGCGGCCGACGAGGCCGATCCGGTCGCCCGCCTGCACGCGCAACTGGTCGCCCGGCGCGGTCAGCAGGGTGCGGACGCCGGCGCGCACTTCGAGGTCGGTCGCGGTGATCACAACGGTCCAGCTTACCGGCCGCGGAGAGCTGCTTTCACCACCGTCAGCCGCTGGTGACGACGGTCACCCGGTCACGTCCCAGGGCCCGGCGGCTCTCCGCCGGGTTCGCGCGACCCGCCGGCGAGGTCCTCTGCTCCCGTGGCTCCGGTGCCGCTGGTGTGATCGCGGATCACGATCCGCAGCGACCGGTCCGCCTTCGCCTCGTACAGGGCGCGATCCGCTTCGATGACGAGCCGCGTCAGGTCGTCTCCGACGATGCGGTCCGTCACGATCGCGCCCGCGCTGGCGCCGATGGTCGGCCCGGGCTGGTCCTCGGAGACGAGCCTGCTCAGGTCACGGATCAGGAGATAGGACTCGGCCCTGGTCGGCCGGAGAGCGGCGACGAGGAACTCGTCGCCGCCCATCCGGGCGATGAGCGTGTTGGGCAAAGCCTCCCGGATCTTCCGGCTGACCTCCGTGAGGCGCTGGTCCCCCGCGAGATGCCCGTGGGTGTCGTTGTAGCCCTTGAAGCCGTCGAGATCGATCACGGCGACGACACCGCCGACGCGGCGTCGCGAGGACAGGATCCGGAGAGTCGCCTGAAATCCGATGCGGTTGTAGAGACCGGTGAGGTCGTCCCGATAGCGTTCCGTGACCACCGTGCCGATGCCCTTCCGGCCGGCCTCGACGACGAACTGCACCATCATCGGCAGCGCGAAGATGACCGCGAGCGCAGGGGCGAGCACCGGATACACCTCGCCCAGCGAGAGGCCGTCGACCGTGACTGCGACGACGGTGGTGGTGATCAGCACGAACAGCGAGAACAGACAATGCACCAGGAGCATCCGCCACCCCAGCAGGAAGGCGGTGAGCATCGCGAGCATGCCCAGATGGCTGGTGCTACTCACCCGCGTGACGCCGTACATGGACAGGCACCCCACGAGAACACAGATGTCGGCGATCGCCACGAACCAGATCGCGTCGTGCGCGCTCGGCCTGCTGCGCCGGAGCCACCAGATCCCCAGGAGGCCGCCGCAGCTGGTGGCCACGAGGAAGGCGATCATCGCACCCGGCGTCGTCGGCCGACCGCTGGAGAACAGGATCCCGACGGCCAGCGGCACCATCATCAGCGCCAGCACGCCGACCGCGAGTCGCAGGGCGAGCCCTCCGCCCTGGAGCCGCAGCCAGTGCTGCGCGGTTGCGAATTCCTCGATCCCCGCGTTGCGCCAGGCCTCGCGGTCCCCCAGTCGGCGCAGCATCGTGCGAATCCCGGGCTTCGGCGTCATCCCGGCCCCACGACCGGGCCCTCTACGGCGCCGGGATCAGGCGCCGCGGACACCGGAGGCCAGCTCAGAGGTCAAAGACCTGACCGCGTCGAGCGACTCCCCCGCCGCGCTGACCAGCGCCGAGCCCACGATCACGGCATCGGCGTACGTCGCGATCTCCGCCGCCTGCTCCCGCGAACGCACCCCTAGCCCGACCCCGACGGGGATGTCGGAGACCTCGCGCACGCGCGCGACCAGCTCGGGCGCGACGTTGTCCACCACGTCGCGGGCGCCGGTGACGCCCATGGTCGACGCCGCGTACAAGAAGCCCGACGACGCCTTCGCCGTCATCGCCAGCCGCTCCGGAGTCGAGGACGGCGCCACCAGGAAGATCTTGTCGAGACCGTAACGGTCCGCGGCCGCGATCCACTCATCGGCCTCCTCGGGGATGAGGTTCGGCGTGATCAGGCCCTTGCCGCCGGCGGCCGCCAGGTCCCGCGCGAAGGCCTCGACGCCGTACGTGAGGACGGGGTTCCAGTACGCCATGACGACGGGCGCTCCGCCGGCCCCCGCCACCGCCTCGGCGTAGGAGAAGATGTCCCGCACTCGGATCCCGCGGCGGAGCGCATCGTCCGCGGCCCGTTGGATGACGGGGCCGTCCATCACCGGGTCGCTGTAGGCGACGCCCAGCTCGACGATATCGGCGCCCGCCTCGACCATCGCGACGACCGTGTCAATGCCGCCCTGCTTGGACGGGTACCCGCAGGGCAGGTAGGTGACGAGGGCCGCGCGACTCTCCGCCCGGCATTGCGCGAAGACCGGTGCCAGTGCGCTCACTTGTTCTCCCCCTTGAATTCCGCGTCGCGCAGCTCCGTGTTGAGATCCGCGCCGATCACCTTCTGGCCGACGACGTCGCCCTGCTCGTCGAGCAGGTCGAACCACTTCCCGGCGGTGTCGACGTCCTTGTCCCCGCGCCCGGACAGGTTCACCACGATCACCCCGTCGGGACCCAGCTCGCGACCGAGCCGCAGCGCTCCCGCGACGGCGTGGGCCGACTCGATCGCGGGGATGATCCCCTCGGTGCGGCAGAGCACCGCGAACGCCTCCATCGCCTCGGTGTCGGTGATCGGCACGTACTCGGCGCGACCGGTCTCCTTGAGCTGCGCGTGCTCCGGGCCGACGCCCGGGTAGTCGAGGCCTGCGGAGATCGAATGGGATTCGACGGTCTGGCCGTCCTCGTCCTGCAGCAGGTACGAGTAGGCGCCCTGGAAGGCGCCCGGGCTGCCGCCCGTGAACGTCGCGGCGTGCCGGCCGGTCTCGACCCCGTCTCCCGCGGCCTCGCACCCGATCAGGCGCACGCTCTCGTCGGCGATGAACGGGTGGAAGATCCCGATGGCGTTGGAACCGCCGCCCACGCACGCGACCACGGCGTCGGGCAGCCGCCCCTCGGCCGCGAGGATCTGCTCGCGCGCCTCCATGCCGACGATGCGCTGCAGGTCGCGCACCATCAGCGGGAACGGGTGCGGCCCGGCGGCGGTGCCGAAGCAGTAGTAGGTGGTGTCGGCGTTGCTGACCCAGTCCCGCAAAGCCTCGTTGATCGCGTCCTTGAGCGATGCGGAGCCGGAGGCGACGGCGATGACCTCCGCGCCCAGGAGCCGCATGCGCGCGACGTTGAGGGCCTGCCGGTCGGTGTCGACCTTGCCCATGTAGACGACGCACTCGATGCCGAGGAGGGCGCACGCGGTCGCCGTGGCGACGCCGTGCTGGCCGGCGCCGGTCTCCGCGATGACCCGGGGCTTGCCCATCCGCTTGGCGAGCAGCACCTGGCCGAGCACGTTGTTGATCTTGTGGCTGCCGGTGTGGTTGAGATCCTCGCGCTTGAGGTGGATCCGCGCGCCGCCGGCGTGCTCGTTGAGGCGCACACACGGGTACAGCGGCGAAGGCCGGCCGGTGTACTGGCGCTGGAGCCGGTCGAGCTCGTCGAGGAACTCGCGATCCGAGCGGACCTTCTCGAACTCGGCCGTCACCTCCTCGATCACCGCCATGAGCGCCTCGGGCACGTGCCGACCGCCCCAGGCACCCCAATGCCCGGTCCCGTCCGGCTCGAAGGCCGATCGTTCGGACAGTCCGGTACTCGCTTCTGGGAGGCTCACGGAACCGATTATCCCCACTCGGTCAAAGTGGAATCACAGCGACGCCAAACATTCCATGAATCGGACTCCCCGACGAGTCTTTCCGGACATGACCACCACCCTCGGCCACGTCCTCGACGATCCCGTCCGAGCGTCCCTGTACGGCGCGCACGCCCGGTTCCGGGTCGGCGACGGCGCGGTCGTCCGATACCGGCCCGACGTCACGCGGTTCGTGGGGCACCCGCCGCGGCCGACCGCCGAGGACTTCGCCGCGCTGGCCCGCCTCGCCGTGCCCGGCACCCCGCTGTCGCTCCGCGGGGTGCGCCCACCGCTGCCCGCGGGGTGGCGGATCGTCGACGAGATCCCGCTCGTCCAGTACGACGGCACCGGCCTCGCCACCGCGCCGGACCCGGAGGCCGAGGTCCTGGGGCCGGCGAACGCGGACGAGATCCTCGACCTCGTGGCCCGCACGCAACCCGGACCGTTCGAGCGGCGCACCGTCGAACTCGGCCTCTACCTGGGCCTGCGCGACGGGTCGGGCCGACTCGTCGCGCTCGCCGGGGAGCGTCTGCGTCCGCCGGGATGGACCGAGATCAGCGCGGTGTGCACCGATCCCGAGCACCGTGGCCAGGGCCTCGCAGCGCGGCTGGTCCGGGCCGTCGGGCACCACATCCGCGCCCGAGGAGACGTCCCGTTCCTGCACACGTCCGCCCAGAACACCGGCGCCCGCGCTGTCTACGAGCGCCTCAACTTCCGGCTGCGCACCTCGCTGCCCCTGCTCCTCGTCCAACCGCCCGCCACCGACCCCACCGGAGCCCCATGACCCTCGCCCTCGCCCAGAAGCAACCGGGCGCCACCGACCCCGAGCTCGCCCGGCTCGCCGAACTGCCGGTCCGGCACCGCGTCCAGTGGGGCCGCTGGCTCGCCGTCGCGGTCGCCGTCGTCCTGGTCGCGCAGCTCGCGACCTCCGCAGTGACGAACCCCCGCTTCGACTGGCCCACCTTCGGCGCCTACCTTTTCAGCCCCACCATCCTCGATGCCCTGTGGTTCACGGTGCAGCTCACCGCGATCGGCGCCGTCCTCGGCTTCCTCCTCGGCGGCGTACTGGCACTGGCCCGTCTCTCCGGCAACCGCGTCCTCGCGGCCTTCAGCTTCGGCTTCATCTGGCTGTTCCGATCGGTACCGCTCATCGTGCAGATCCTGTTCTGGGGCTACCTCGGCGCCCTGTATCCGACGATCGGCCTGGGCATCCCGTTCGGTCCCACCTTCCTCGACTCGCCCACCAAGGATCTGCTCTCGCCGTACACGGCCGCGGTGATCGGCATCGTCCTGCACCAGGCGGCCTACGGCGCCGAGATCGTGCGGGCGGGGATCCTCGGCGTGTCCCCCGGCCAGCACGACGCCGCCCGCGCCCTCGGGATCCCGCCCACCGCGCACCTGCTCCGGATCACGCTGCCGCAGGCGCTGCGGACCATCGTCCCGCCCGCGGCGAACGAGGTGATCGGCCTGCTCAAAGGGACCACAGCGGTCTTCATCCTCGCGCTGCCGGACCTGTTCTACCAGGTCCAGGTCATCTACGGCCGCAATGGCCGGATCATCCCCCTCCTGCTCGTCGCGGTCGCCTGGTACGCGGTGCTCACCACCGTCCTGTCGATCGGCCAGCACTACCTCGAGAAGCGTCTCGCGCGCGGCTACGGGGCCACGAAGTCCGCGCCGTCCACCCCGAAGGAGACGACCTCATGACCGCAGTCGCACCGCGCCCACGCCTCGAAGCGGTGGGCCTGACCAAACGCTTCGGCCACGACGAGGTGCTGCGCGGGGTGGACCTCACCGTCGCGCCGGGCGAGGTGGTCTCGATCATCGGGCCCTCCGGCTCGGGGAAGTCGACGCTGCTCCGGCTGCTCAACCACCTCGAGGAGCCGACCTCGGGCGTCGTCCGGGTCGACGGCGACCTCATCGGCGTGCGCCAACGCGGCAATCATCTCGTCGCGGTCCACGAGCGTGAGCTCCGGCGCCAGCGCGCCCGGATCGGCTTCGTCTTCCAGCAGTTCAACCTCTTCCCCCACCTCACCGCGGCCGAGAACGTCGCGCGGCCGCAGCGTCTCACCCTGGGCCGGAGCCGGGCCGAGGCCGACGAGCGCGCCCGCGCGTTGCTGGACCGGGTCGGGCTCGGCGCGCACGCCGGTCACTATCCCGGCCAGCTCTCCGGCGGCCAGCAGCAGCGCGTCGCGATCGCGCGCACGCTCGCCCTCGACCCGGAGCTGATCCTGTTCGATGAGCCGACCTCCGCGCTCGACCCAGAGCTGGTCGGCGAGGTGAACGCAGTGATCGCCGAGCTCGCCGCCGAGGGCCGGACCCTCGTCGTGGTGACCCACGAGCTCGCCTTCGCACGCCGCATCTCCGACCGGATCGTCTTCCTCGACCGGGGCCGCGTCGTCGCCGTGGGCTCACCGTCCGCCGTGCTCGACCGACCTGCCACTGACCGCACCCGCACCTTTCTCGCCCACTGGAACGCCAAGGAGACCGCATGACCATCCGATCGACCGTCCGACATCGCCTGCCCGTCGTCGCCACGGCTCTCGCGCTCGCGAGCGTCGTCCTGGCGGGGTGCGGCGGGCAGACCACCGAGGCCTCCACCGCGAGCGTGACCGGCGCGGCGGGCCAGCAGCTCAACCTCACCAGCAAGCAGGAGCGCATCATCCCGGCGAAGGACGAGGCCGCCGCGGCCCTGCTTCCACCCGCCATCCGGGACCGCGGCACGCTGCGCGTCGCCCACGGATCCGGTGCCGGCAACGCGCCCTTCTACTTCCCCGCCACGGACGACGAGCGCGTCTTCATCGGCAACGAGTCCGACATCTCCCTCCTGATCGCGGGCGCCCTCGGGCTCAAGCTCGAGGAGTCCAACTCGTCGTGGGAGGGCCTGTTCCTCGGCATCGACAGCGGCCAAGTCGATCTTGGCGTCTCGAACATCACCGTCACCGAGGCGCGCAAGCAGAAGTACGATTTCGCCACCTACCGCAAGGACGACATCGCGGTCGAGGTGCAGGAGTCCTCGACGTTCACGTTCACGGGTGGGGATTCCTTCTCGGGGAAGACGGTGGCCGTCGGCTCCGGCACCAACCAGGAGCGGATACTGCAGCGGTTCGACGCCGACCTCCGCGCCGCGGGCAAGCCCGGCATCACCATCAAGTACTACCAGGACAACACCGGCACGTACGCCGCGCTCAGCGCGGGACAGATCGACGCCTACTTCGGCCCGAACCCGATCGCCGCCTTCCACGTCGCGCAGACCAAGGGCACCCCGAACGCCACCAAGATCGTCGGCACCGTGTCCGGCGCGGGCTCGACCCTGCAGGGCCTCATCGGCGCGACGACGAGGAAGGACAGCGGCCTCATCCGCGCCGTCCAGGCCGCGATCGAGTCCACGATCCGCAGCGGCGACTACGCCAAGGTCCTCACGCGGTGGGGGCTGGAGGCCGAGGCCGTGCCCACGTCGGAGATCAATCCCCCGGGACTGCCGATCACTGATAAGTGACGCTCGCCGTCCCGCAGTTCCACCGGCCCGGCCGCGACGCTCTGCGTCGCGGCCGGTTTCGCCGCTCAGGCCCTGTGCAAGGGGCTGGCTCGGGGGCCTAGCGCGCGGGGCGCGGGCAGCTGGGGTGCGAGCCCGCGGTCACGAGGTCGGCGACGGCCGTCCGCGGATCACCGGCCGTGACCAGCCCCTCGCCGACGAGCACGCCGTCGGCGCCCTGCCCGGCGTAGGTCAGCAGGTCGCGGCTGTCCCGCACGCCGGACTCGGCGATCTTGATGACCGAGGACGGCAGCCCGGGCGCGATCCGCGCGAAGGAGTCGCGGTCCACCTCGAGGGTCTTCAGGTTGCGGGCGTTGACGCCGATCACGGTGGCACCGGCCTCGAGGGCGCGATCCGCCTCGTCCTCGGTGTGCACCTCGACGAGCGCGGTCATGCCCAGGGATTCGATACGATCGAGCAGCGAGACCAGCACGGGCTGCTCCAGGGCCGCGACGATGAGCAGGACGATATCGGCGCCGTGCGCCCGCGCCTCGTGAATCTGGTACGGCGCGACCACGAAGTCCTTGCGCAGCACGGGGATCCGCACCCGATCACGCACCGCGTCGAGGTCCGCGATCGAACCCTTGAACCGGCGCTGCTCGGTGAGCACGCTGATCGCCCGGGCGCCGCCGGCCTCGTACTCGGAGGCGAGTGCGGCGGGGTCTGCGATACCGGCCAGGTCGCCCTTCGACGGGCTGGCGCGCTTCACCTCGGCGATCACGGCGATGCCGGGTTCGCGGAGGGCGGCGGTGGCGTCGATGGCGGGTGGGGCGGCCTTGGCGGCGGCTTTCACCGTCGCCAGATCAACGACGGCCTCACGGGCCGCGAGGTCCGCGCGCACACCCTCGATGATCGAGTCGAGAGCGGTGGGTGAAGTCACGGCTGCGGGCCTTTCGTGGGTCGTGGAGCGTGCTCCAAGATTAGCCCTCGGCCCGGGGGCGCTCGGGTCCGGCCCCCTCCGCCGCGCCGGGACGGGCGCCGCCCGCCGCGGTGGGGTCGTCGCCGCCGTCGAGGGCGTCCCACAGGTCGCGCTCGGAGGCCGGCTCCGCGGCGGCGTCGTCGAAGACGCGCTGCTCGAGCTCCGCGCGGCGCGCGGCGGGCGAGACGTACTTCGACCCCATACCGCCGCCCCGCAGGCCGCGCACGAGGAGCACGGCCGCGAACACCGCGAGGACGGCGCCGAGGATCGCCACGGACGGCCCCGCCACGGTTGGGTCCACCTGCGAGATGTAGTCCTTGTTGCCCATCACCGCGGTGCCCGCGTCGCCGGTCGCTGGCGTGTCACGCAGGATCGTCTCGAGGTAACCGATGTCGGGTTCCTGGGTCAGCACCGTGACCGCCGGGAAGGCGGCGCCGATCGCGGCGACCGCGACGATGACGGCGACCACGCCGCGCGCCCAGTTCTTCAGCGCCAGGGCTGCGGCGATCGCGGCGAGGAAGACCAGCCACAGCGCCGAGAGCGCCGGTGCCCAGCTGTGGCCGGCGACCTCCATGGACCGCTCGGGCGAGAGCCCGTCGGCGATGGTCACGCCCATCCAGGACATCCGGCTCGAGCCCCAGACGGCGCCCGCCGCCGCGGCGAGCAGCAAGGACGCGATTGCGAGGTTGCGTTTGGCGTTCATCGGGCCTCCTCCGTCACGGAGCGCATGGTGTTCGCGGCGGCCACGGCCTTGAGCGCCGCGAGCGCCTTGTTCCGCGATTCGTTGTACTCGTACTCGCCCACCGAATCGGCGACGACGCCGCCGCCCGCCTGGACGTACGCGGTGCCGTCCTTGAGCACGGCGGTGCGGATCGCGATCGCGGTGTCGGCGTCGCCCGCGAAGTCGACGTACCCGACGATGCCGCCGTAGAGCCCGCGCCGGGTGATCTCGGCCTCGTCGATCAGCTCCATCGCCCGCACCTTGGGCGCGCCGGTCAGGGTGCCGGCGGGGAAGCACGCGGCAACGGCGTCGAGCGCCTGCTTCCCGGGGGCGAGGTCGCCGGACACGGTCGACACCAGGTGCATCACATGGCTGTAGCGCTCGATGCGGCGGTAGTCGGTCACGCGCACGGTACCGGGTGTGCACACCCGCCCCAGGTCGTTGCGACCGAGATCGACGAGCATCAGGTGCTCGCTGTTCTCCTTCTCGTCGGCCTGCAGGTCCTTCTCCAGCAGCAGGTCCTCCTCGGCCGTGGCACCACGCCATCGGGTGCCGGCGATCGGGTGCGTCGTGGCGGTGCCACCGGACACGGTGACCAGAGCCTCGGGACTGGATCCGACGATGGAGAAGGCGAGCGAGCCGTCGGGCGCGGGCACCTGGACGAAGTACATGTACGGGCTGGGGTTCGAGGCCCGCAGCACACGGTAGACGTCGATCGGGTCGGCGTCGGACGGCACGGAAAACCGCTGGCTCGGCACCACCTGGAAGGCCTCGCCTGCCTCGATGTCGCCGACCAGCTTCTCCACGATCGCGCTGTACTCCCCGGCGGTGCGCTGCGCGGTCACCTCCGGTTCGGGTCGCGTGAACGAGGCCACCGACGACGCGAGCGGCGCGCCGAGGGCGGCCTCCATCGCGTCGAGCCGCCGCACAGCGTCGGCGTGGGCCTCGTCGACGCGATCCGCGGAGCCGTCCCAGTTCACTGCGTTGGCGATCAGCGTGATCGTGCCCTCGTGATGGTCGATCGCGGCGAGGTCCGTCGCGAGCAGCCACACCATCTCGGGCAGCTGCAGGTCGTCGACGGTCGAATCGGGCAGCCGCTCCAGACGCCGCACCGCGTCGTAGGCCAGGTAGCCGACCATGCCGCCGTTGAGCGGCGGCAGGCCCTCGATCCGCTCCGAGCTCAGCAGCCGCAGCACGTCGCCGAGGGCCTCGAACGGGTCGCCGCCCGACGGTGCGCCGGCGGGCGCCTTCCCGATCCAGGCGGCGGCACCGTCGACGACGGTGAGCGCGGCGGGCGCCGGCGCGCCGACGAACGACCACCGGCTCCAGGACTGCCCGGCGGCGGCGGACTCGAGGAGGAAGGTGCCGGGGCGGCCGCCCGCGAGCTTGCGATACGCCGACAGCGGGGTCTCGGCGTCGGCGAGCACCGTCCGGATCACGGGCACCACACGGTGCCGGTCCGCGAGCGCGCGGAACTCATCCAGGCTGGTGGTCGCGCCGTCGGGCTGCAGGTTCGGCTGCTGTGCGGTACTCATCGCCTGTCAGTATCCCAGCGCCGGTAGGTTCGTGACCATGCGCATAGGCCAGCAGGCCCCCGAGTTCGCACTCCCCGACCGCACCGGCACCGTGCGGACCCTCTCCGAACTCCGCGGCGACGGACGCGCCGCGGTCTTCTTCTACCTCACTGCCGGTCTGCCGGTGTGCGTCGCCGAGGTCGGGCGGTTCCGCGACGCCGGAGAGGAGTTCGACCGCCGGGGCACGGCGCGGATCGGCATCAGCATGGACCCGCTCGTCCGCACGCAGGCCTTCGCCGACGTGATGGAGCCCGGCTTCCCGCTGCTCACCGATGCGGACGGGGCCGTCGCGGCCGAGTACGACGTCAAACGCGGCAAGTTCGCGGTGGCACCGGTGCGGCGGCAGACCTTCCTCATCGACACCGATGGCACGGTGCTGCACATCGTGGTCGGCGAACTGCGCGCGGTGGCGCACGTCGAGGAGACCCTGGCCTTCCTTCGCACCCTTAGCGGCTGAGGGTCAGCCCTCCGGGCCGAGGAGGAGGTCGCCGTCGAAGCAGGTGTGCGTGCCGGTGTGGCACGCGGGCCCGGTCTGCCGGACGGTCAGCAGTATCGTGTCGCCGTCACAGTCGAGCCGCACGTCGCGGACCTCCTGCACGTGCCCCGAGGTCTCGCCCTTGACCCACAGCTGCTGCCGCGAGCGCGAGTAGTAGGTGCCCCGGCGGGTCGACAGCGTGCGAGCGAGGGCCTCGTCGTTCATCCACGCCATCATGAGGACGTCGCCGGTGCCCTCCTCCTGGGCGATCGCGGCGACGAGGCCGTCGGCGTTGCGCTTGAGCCGGGCCGCGATGCCCTCGTCGAGTGCGGTCATCGTCGCACCACCAGTCCGTGTCCCGCCATCTCGTCCTTGACCTGCCCGATCGTCATGTCGCCGAAGTGGAAGACGCTCGCGGCGAGCACGGCGTCGGCGCCGGCCTCCACCGCGGGCGCGAAGTGCTCGACCGCGCCCGCGCCGCCGGAGGCGATGACGGGGATGTGCACGGCCGCGCGGGCCGCGGCGATCATCCGCAGGTCGAAGCCGGCCTTGGTGCCGTCGGCGTCCATGGAGTTGAGGAGGATCTCCCCCACGCCGAGTTCCTCACCGCGGCGGGCCCATTCGATGGCGTCGATGCCGGTGCCCGTGCGGCCGCCGTGCGTCGTGACCTCCCAGCCCGACGGTGTCGGCTCGTCCCCGTCCGGGACGGTGCGGGCGTCGACGGAGAGCACGATGCACTGGCTGCCGAATCGGTTGGACAGCTCGCGGAGCAGCTCCGGACGAACGATCGCCGCGGTGTTCACGGAGACCTTGTCCGCGCCGGCGCGGAGCAGGGTGTCGACGTCCTCGACCGAGCGGACGCCGCCGCCGACGGTGAGCGGGATGAACACCTGCTCGGCGGTCCGGCGCACGACATCGAGCATCGTGCCGCGCCCGGAGCTCGACGCGGTCACGTCGAGGAAGGTCAGCTCGTCGGCGCCCTGCGCGTCGTACGCGGCGGCGAGCTCGACGGGATCGCCCGCGTCGCGCAGGTTCTGGAAGTTGACGCCCTTGACGACGCGCCCGTCGTCGACGTCCAGGCACGGGATCACGCGCACGGCCACCGTCATCGGTCGAGGCCTCCTTCGAAAGTGTCTAGTAGCTCAGGGTTCCGGAGTGCCCGGGATCGCCGCGGTAGTCCGACGGCGCGCCCACGGAGCGGACGATCGCGAGCAGTTCGTCGTAGACGCCGGGGGCGCCGGCCAGCACCGAGTCGGAACCGACGTGCCAGTCCTCGCCCGCGAGGTCGGTGACGCGGCCGCCGGCCGCGATGACTAGCGCCGCGCCGGCGGCGTTGTCCCAGGCGTGGTGCCCGAAGACGACGGCACCGCCCAGCGCGCCGGACGCGGTGTACGCGAGGTCGACGCCGGTCGACCCGAACTGCCGCACCCGGGCGACGCGCCGCGAGACCTCGCCGAGGATGGCGTACCGGAAGTCGCCGGGGAAGTGTCCGTTGCTGCCGCGGCTGAAGCTTCCGACGGCGATCATGGCGTCGTCGAGGCCGCCTTGCGCGAGTCGCGGGAGCACCTCGCCGCGGTTGCGGACGGGACCGGCGACGTGGCCGGCGAAGGCGTCCCCGACCAGTGGGAACCAGGCCAACCCGGCCACGGGCTTCCCGTCGTGCAGCAGGCCGAGGAGCGTGCCGGTGGCCGGGTACCCGGCGGAGTAGTTGAACGTGCCGTCGATGGGGTCGAGGACCCACACGGTGCCCTCGTCGACCGCCGGGCCGCCGTACTCCTCGCCGTGCACCGGGACGCCGGTGGCCTCGGCGACGGCCGCGGTGATGCGCCGCTCGAGCTCGAGGTCGAGATCGGTGGCGAAATCGGCGGGCCCCTTCGCGACGGACGCGGGAGCGCCGACGCCCTCGACGAAGCGGGGCGCGGCGGCGTCGAGCGCCTCGCCCGCGAGGGCGAGGAGTCGGTCCGGATCGGCCGTGAAGCCCTCGGGCAGGGCGGCCACTAGCGCGACACCGCGTCGAGCGCCTCGGGGAGGGTGAACCGTCCGGCGTACAGGGCCTTGCCGATGATCGCTGAGTCCACGCCCTGGTCGACGAGAGTGGCGATCGCCGTGAGGTCTTCGAGCGCGGAGATGCCGCCGGACGCGACGACGGGCGCCTCGGTGGCGGCGGCCACGGCGGCGAGCAGGTCGAGGTTGGGGCCGGTGAGGGTGCCGTCCTTGGAGACGTCGGTGACCACGTAACGGCTGCACCCGTCGCGATCGAGGCGAGCGAGCACCTCCCAGAGGTCGCCGCCGTCGGTGACCCAGCCGCGGCCGCGCAGCCGCCACTGGCCGTCGAGCTGCTTGACGTCGAGGCCGACCGCGATCCTGTCGCCGTACCGGGCGATGGCGCTCGCGCACCAGTCCGGGTTCTCGATCGCGGCGGTGCCGAGGTTCACCCGGGCGCAGCCGGTGGCGAGGGCGGCGGCCAGGGAGTCGTCGTCGCGGATGCCGCCCGACAGCTCGACTTTGACGTCCAACTCGCCGATCACCCCGGCCAGCAGCTCACGGTTGCTGCCTTTGCCGAAGGCCGCGTCGAGGTCGACGAGGTGGATCCACTCCGCCCCGTCGTTCTGCCAGGCGAGGGCGGCGTCACGTGGCGACCCGTAGGCGGTCTCGCTGCCGGCCTCACCCTGCACCAGGCGCACGGCCCGGCCCTCGGCGACGTCGACTGCGGGAAGTAGTACCAGACTCACGCGACCAGCCTAGTGCGTCGTGTCATCCGGCTTTCCGGCCTCCCGGTCCTCCGCGTCCGCGACGGCCCGGCCGACGATCCGGTTCGAGACGATCCCCATCGCGGCGACCGCGCCGACGAGGCCCACGGCGACGATGAGCAGCCCGACGGCCGGGCTCGGGCGCAGCAGGTTGAGCAGGAGCACCGCCAGGCCGAGCACCGCGACGGCCGCGCCGAGGGAGAACAGGGCGAGGCGGCCCAGGGAGAGCCCACGCCTGCCGCTCACAGCGTGCCCACCCAGTTCTTCAGGAGCCTCGCGCCGGCGTCTCCGCTCTTCTCGGGATGGAACTGTGTGGCCCACAGCGGGCCGTTCTCGACGGCCGCAACGAACCGCCCGCCGTGATCGGCCCAGGTGACCTTGGGCGCGCGGATGTGGTCGGCGATGTCGAGCTCCCACGTCTGCGCGGCGTAGGAGTGCACGAAGTAGAAGCGGGTGCCGGCGTCGGTGCCGGCGAAGAGCGTCGAGCCCTCGGCCGCCTCGACGGTGTTCCAGCCCATGTGCGGAACGACCTCGGCCTGCAGCCGTTCGACGGTGCCGGGCCACTCCCCGCAGCCGTCGGTCTCGACGCCGAACTCGATGCCCTTCTCGAACAGGATCTGCATACCCACGCAGATCCCCATCACCGGCCGCCCGCCGGCGAGCCGCTCGCCGATGATCCGGTCGCCCTGCACGGCCTTGAACCCCGCCATGCAGGCCTCGTAGGCGCCGACACCCGGCACGAGGAGGCCGTCGGCGGCGAGCGCGGTCTTCGGATCCGCGGTCACGGTGACCTCGGCGCCGGCCCGTTCCATCGCGCGATGCGCGGACCGGATGTTGCCGGAGCCGTAGTCGAGGATCGCCACCTTCTTCATGCTCCCCAGCCTAATCGGCCCTCCCTCTGGCGCTGCATCGCAGTATTACGCGGGCGTCGTGGGGTGCCCCCGGTGATCGGCATCGTCGCCGCTGGGGCGCGTTCACAGCACTAGGGGATCAGGATGAACTTTCCGATCGGGTGCGCCGACTGGAGTTCGGTGTGCGCCCGCGCGGCGTCGGCGAGCGGGAAGGTCTTGGCGACCTCGTTCACCAGCTTCCCCTCGCCCGCGAGGTCCAGCAGCGGCCCGCGAGCCTCGTCACGGATGCGAGCGCTCTCGGGGTCGGGGCCGCCGATCGCGAGGAATCCGTCCTGGGCGGCGCGACCGAATCCCGCGATGGTCACGATCCGCTGCCGGTCCTTCACCAGGTCCAGCGAGACGTCGGCGGCCTCGTCGGTGCCCACCGTGTCGATGGCGGCGGTCACCCCGTCCGGGGCGACGGCGCGGACCCGTTCGGCGAGGCCGCCGCCGTACTGGACGGGGATCGCACCCAGTCCGCGCAGGTAGTCGTGGTTCGCCTCCCGCGC
Organism: Tsukamurella asaccharolytica; assembly: GCF_007858435.1. Taxonomy (GTDB): domain Bacteria; phylum Actinomycetota; class Actinomycetes; order Mycobacteriales; family Mycobacteriaceae; genus Tsukamurella; species Tsukamurella asaccharolytica. Next base: position 250,193 of record NZ_VIGW01000003.1, read on the forward strand.
CGTGCCGATCACGGTGGCCCCGCGGAGACGGGCGAGCTGCACGGCGAGCAAGCCGACCCCGCCGGCCGCGCCGTGGATGAGGACTGTGTCGCCCGCTGCGACGCCGATGCGCTCGACCGCGTCCCACGCGGTCCCGCCCGTGAGCAAGAGGCCGGCGGCCTCCTCCCAGCCCAGCCCGGCGGGCTTCGGGAGCACCGCGTCGGCCCGCTGGATCGCCGAGGAGGCGTAGAGGCCGTCACCCCGATAGACGACGACCTCGTCGCCGACCGAGATCGGGCCTCTCGGTCCGACGGCGTCGGAGCCGACCGCGATGACCACCCCGGCCCCCTCGCTCCCGACGGTCTGGGGCAGCGTCGCCGGATCGTCGCCGAACGCCCCGCTGTAGAGCTTGTAGTCGATGGGGTTGACCCCGATTGCCTTGAGCTCGACCACGACCTCGCCGGGCCCGGGGGCCGGCAGCTCCCGGTCCACCACCGCGAGGACCTCTGGCCCTCCGAACGCCTGCGCCACCACTGTTTTCGCCATGACCAGCACAACCGCGAGGCGGCCTCGCACATTCCGTCTCGAATCATCCCGACCGTAACCGTGCCGGTTCGGTTCCGATCAGATCTCGCGGGCGCCGATCAGGGCGTCGGAAATGATGCCGGTCGCGCGCTCGAGGGCGGGGATCGCGCGGTCGACGAAGTCGTCGCTCAGGCGGGAGACGGGGCCGGAGATGCCGACCGCCATCGGGGTCGGCGCACCGGGCACCGCCATCGCGTAGCACCGGACGCCGAGTTCCTGCTCCTCGTCGTCGATCGAGTAGCCCCGGGCGCGCACCTTCTCCACCTCGGCGAATACCCCCGACAATGTGCTGACACTGTTCGGGGTCGGCGCGGGGATCCCAGCCTGCCCGACGAGTTTGACGATCCGGGCGTCGTCGAGTTCGGCGAGCACCGCCTTGCCGACGCCACTGTTGTGCAGGTTCACTCGGCGACCGGCCTCGTTGTTGGTGCGCATGCTGTGCTGCGACGGAACCTGGCCGGTGTAGATGACCATGTCCCCGTCGAGCACCGCGAGGCTCGCGGTCTCCTCGAGCTCGTCGACGAGAGACTGCAGCACCGGGACCGCCACGGCGCCGAGCTGCCGATTAGCGACCTCGCCCAGCCTGATCAAGCGGGGCCCGAGCGCATAGCGCCGGTTGGGCAGCTGCCTGACGTAGCCGATGCCCACGAGCGTGCGCAGTAGCCGGTGGATCGTCGGCGGCGGCAGCGGTGTACCCGCAGACAATTCGCTGAGCGAACATTCGCCGCCCGCTCGCCCCATGAGTTCGAGCAGCTCGAAGGCGCGCTCCACCGACTGCACGCCCGAGGTGGACTTTCCCGCCATGTTCGCCTCCTCGGCCGTCTGGTCATTTGCTGCTCCAAGCCCGACGGTACGCGCACAATTCCATCCTGCGTTCCGTATTGCGGATATCATTTCGAGCCGCGCCTGGCGCGACACGGCAATCGTGGCCGAACAGCGAAAGTTTGACACCACGATACGGAACCGCGGTTCCAGCTACTGTCACCTCGCTCTGCGCCAACGGCATCGGCGTGGGCTTCATCACCCTCCTCGGCCTCCTCAGCGGTCGCGGGGAGAAGTCACACTGGCTACTGTGGGCAGTCTCGGTGGGATTCATCCTCGATCTCGTGCGGGACCCATCACCGCCCCGATCAGCGGCTGACCTGCAACGACGCAGGACGCGGCCGGATCAGTCCGCTCTCATACTCCGTGATGCGGAAAGGAGATTCCGAAACCCTCTTTCCGACGTGACGCCAGTCACCTACCATGAAATGCACTGGATCGTGTTCGCATGGAAAACCAGCGGTCCAGCTCAGCCTCGCAAACCATGCCTGTAAGAACCGCGTGCGGCGGTTCAGTAGGGACCCAGCGGTGACCGAAACGCTGACCGGATGTCATGTGACCGTGAACGGTCGATCCCGACCCTTCACCGGCCCGGCGCACACGAGTGCCCTCGACTGGCTTCGCGACCAGGGCCTCACCGGGGCCAAGGAGGGCTGCGCGGAAGGCGAGTGCGGCGCCTGCTCGATCCTGGTCGCCCGCCCCGGCGACCCCGACTCCCCGGACGACCGGACCCGGTGGACCGCCATCAATGCCTGCCTCACCCCCGCAGCAGGCTTGGCGAACCAGGAGGTGATCACCTCCGAGGGACTCGGCGGACCCGACGACCTGCACCCCGTGCAGACCGCGATGGCGCTCCGCGGCGGCTCGCAGTGCGGCTACTGCACACCGGGCTTCATCTGCAGCATGGCGGCCGAGTTCTACCGCCCCGATCGGGCCCCGTCGAACCCGCAGGCCGATGGCGACACCGCGTGCCCCGCTCACGACGAGGAGCACGGCCCCAACGGCTTCGACCTGCACTCCCTGTCCGGGAACCTGTGCCGCTGCACCGGCTACCGGCCCATCCGCGACGCCGCCTACGGCCTCCCCGCGGCCCCCGCACCCGACGACCCGCTCGCCGCCCGCCGCGCCGCACCGGCGCCCGCCGCCGCCCCCACCGAGGTCGCCGGCCCGCAGGGCCGCTTCGTCCGGCCCGCCGGACTCGACGAGGTCCTCGATCTCCTCGCCGACGGGGAATCCCCGGTCCTCGTCGCCGGGTCCACCGACTTCGGCGTCGACGTGAACCTCAAGGGGCGCCGCGAGCCGCTCGTGGTGGCCATCGACCGCCTGCCCGAGCTCCGCGAGTTGCGCTGGGAAGACGACGAGGTCGAGATCGGAGCGGCGCTCACGCTGTCCGAGATCGAGCGCCGCCTCGACGGCCGCGTCCCCCTGCTCGCCCAGGTCTTTCCGCAGTTCGCCTCGCGCCTGATCCGCAACGCCGCGACGCTGGGCGGCAACCTCGGGACGGGCTCGCCGATCGGCGACACCCCGCCCGCGTTGCTCGCCCTGGACGCGCACTTGGTACTCGCCTCGCGCGACAGCGAGCGCACCGTCCCGCTCGCGGAGTACTTCACCGGCTACCGCGCGACGGTGCGCCGGCCCGACGAACTCATCAAGGCGATACGGATCCCGCTGCCGCTGAGCCCGCTCACCGCGTTCCACAAGATCGCCAAGCGCCGTTTCGACGACATCTCCAGCGTCGCCGTCGCCTTCGCGGTCACCGTCGACGCGGGCACGATCACCCGGGCCTCGATCGGCCTCGGCGGCGTGGCCGCGACCCCGCTCCGCGCCACCGCCACCGAGCAGGCCCTCGTGGGGCGCCCGTGGTCGGTGGAGACGGTTCGTGCCGCGGCCGACGTGCTGCGGGCCGAGGGCACCCCGATGGACGATCACCGTGCGTCCGGCGCCTACCGCGTCGCGATGCTCGGCCGGTCGCTCGAGAAGCTGTTCGCCGAGACCACGGCCCGAGGGGAGCTGTCATGAGCCACCTGTCCGAACGCCCCGCGAATCCCATCGTGGGCCAGGAGATCCCGCATGAGAGCGCAACCCTGCACGTGACCGGCTCCGCCCTCTACACCGACGATCTGGTCGGTCGGACACCCGGCGCGCTGCACGCCCACCCCGTCCAGTCGGACTGCGCCCACGCGCGGATCGTCTCGATCGACACCGCGCCGGCGCTGCAGGTCCCCGGCGTCGTCCGGGTCCTCACGGCGGCCGACGTCCCGGGCGTGAACGACGCCGGCGTCAAGCACGACGAGCCCCTGTTCCCCGAGGACGAGGTCATGTTCTACGGGCACGCCGTGTGCTGGGTGCTCGGCGAGACGCTCGAAGCCGCCCGGCTCGGTGCCGCTGCCGTGCGACTCGAGCTCGAGCCGCTCCCCTCCCTCGTCGCGATCGGCGACGCCATCGCCGCGGAGAGCTTCCACGGCGCCCGCCCGACCGTGCGGCGCGGCGATCCCGACGCCGGGTTCGCCGAGGCGGCGCACGTCTACTCGGGGGAGTTCGAGTTCGCGGGTCAGGAGCACTTCTACCTCGAAACGCATGCCTCCCTCGCCCAGGTCGACGAGAGCGGCCAGATCTTCATCCAGTCCAGCACCCAGCACCCGTCGGAGACGCAGGACATCGTCGCGCACGTGCTCGGCCTGCCCAGCAACGCCGTCACGGTGCAGTGCCTGCGGATGGGCGGAGCGTTCGGCGGCAAGGAGATGCAGCCGCACGGCTTCGCCGCCATCGCCGCGCTGGGCGCCACGCTCACGGGCCGGCCGGTGCGGCTGCGGCTGGACCGGACGCAGGACATGACGATGTCCGGCAAACGCCACGGTTTCCACGCCACGTGGCGGGTCGGTTTCGGCGCCGACGGACTCATCACCGCGCTCGAGTCGACCCTCACCGCCGACGGCGGCTGGAGCCTCGACCTCTCCGAGCCGGTGCTCGCCCGCGCGCTGTGCCACATCGACAACGCCTACTGGATCCCGAACATCGCGGTCCACGGACGGATCGCCAAGTGCCACAAGACCTCGCAAACCGCGTTCCGCGGCTTCGGGGGCCCGCAGGGCATGCTCGTCATCGAGGACATCCTCGGCACGTGCGCCCCGCGGTTGGGACTGTCGGCGCGCGAACTGCGGCGACGCAACTTCTACGGGGACGGTCAGAGCACGCCGTACGGCCAGCCCGTGCGGCACGCCGACCGCGTCCGCACCGCCTGGGAGCAGGTCGTCGAAACCGGCGATGTCGTAGCCCGCGAGGCGGAGATCGCCGCATTCAACGCCGCGCACCGCAACGTCAAACGCGCCCTCGCCCTCACGCCCGTGAAATTCGGGATCTCCTTCAACCTCACCGCCTTCAACCAGGCCGGCGCCCTCGTCCTGGTCTACAAGGACGGCTCCGTGCTGATCAACCACGGCGGCACCGAGATGGGTCAGGGCCTGCACACGAAGATGCTGCAGGTCGCCGCCACCACGCTGGGCGTGCCGTTGTCCCGGGTGCGTCTCGCGCCGACCCGGACCGACAAGGTGCCCAACACCTCCGCCACTGCTGCGAGCTCCGGCGCCGATCTCAACGGCGGCGCCGTCAAGAACGCGTGCGAGCAGATCCGCGACCGCCTCGCGGCCGTCGCCGCATCGCTCATCGGCATCAACCCGTCCGACGTGCGGTTCAACGACGGCACGATCAGCGGGCTCGGTGCCGCGGCGACGAAGCTCACCTGGGAGGAGGTGGTGCACGCCGCGTACTTCCAGCGGGTGCAGCTCTCCGCCTCCGGGTACTACCGGACCGAGGGCCTGCACTGGGACGCGAAGGCGATGCAGGGCGAGCCCTTCAAGTACTTCGCGTACGGCGTGGCCGCCAGCGAGGTCGAGGTCGACGGATTCACCGGCGCGTACCGCCTGAGGCGCGTGGACATCGTGCACGACGTGGGCGACTCGCTCTCCCCGATGATCGACATCGGCCAGATCGAGGGCGGTTTCGTGCAGGGCGCCGGCTGGCTCACTCTGGAGGACCTCCGCTGGGACGAGAGCGACCGGCCCACCCGCGGCAGGCTGCTGACCCAGTCGGCCAGCACCTACAAGCTGCCCAGCTTCTCGGAGATGCCCCCGGACTTCCGGGTCGCGCTGCTGGACAAGGCGCACGAGGACGGTGCCGTGTACGGCTCGAAGGCCGTCGGCGAGCCGCCGCTCATGCTGGCCTTCTCCGTGCGCGAGGCCCTGCGCCAGGCGGCGGCGGCGTTCGGGCCGCCCGGGACGTCCGTGAACCTCGCGTCGCCCGCGACGCCGGAGGCCGTGTACTGGGCGGTCGAGGCCGCGCGCACCGCGGCGCCGACGAGCCCCGCGGCCCCGGCCGATCCGCAGGGGAACGGGCACCGTCGGACCTCCGTCCCGGCGGCCGGATCCGCCGCGACGGCGCAGGCCGCCGCACCGCTCGGCTGAGCCCGCCATGACCTGGCTGGGCGACGCCGCTCGCCTGCGTCGGCAGCGCGTCCCCGCGGTCCTGATCACCCAGATCGGGGTCCGGGGACACGCCCCGCGGGAGGCGGGCGCCAAGATGATCGCCACCGCCGACGCCGAGTTCGGCACGATCGGCGGCGGCAACCTGGAACTGACGGCGATCGACCGGGCCCGAGAGCTGCTCCGGGACGCGGTCACCACGCCCGAGACGCTGACCCTGCGATTGAACGACAAGGCCCGTAATCACCACGGGCGCCAATGCTGCGGAGGCGAGGTGGTCCTCTTGTTCGAGCCGCTGCCGGTGGTCCCGGCCCTCGCGATCTTCGGGGTCGGCCACGTCGGCCTCGAACTCGCGCGCATCCTCTCGCGCCAGGACGTCGAGTTGTACCTCACCGACTCCCGCCCAGAGCAGCTCGAGGCCGCCCGCGGATTGGAGCCCGGCGAGGCGACCGTCCACCTGCGCCATTCGATGCTGCCCGAGGAGGTACTGGAGGAACTTCCTCCGGGCTGCCACGTGCTCATCATGACGCACGACCACGCGGAGGACTTCAGCCTCTGCGACCAGGTACTGCGCACCCCCGGCCTCGGCAGCGTCGGATTGATCGGTTCCGCCGCGAAGTGGACCCGGTTCCGCGCCATGCTCGCCGACGCCGGTCACGACGCCGCGACCATCCGCACCATCCAATCCCCTATCGGGCTGAGCACCCTGGGCGGCAAGCACCCGGCGACCATCGCCGTGAGTGTGGCCGCGGACCTGCTCGCCCGCTTCCCCTCGTCCGTGCAAGGAGACCCCTCATGACCATCTACCGCTGCCGCGTCCTGGACACGCCCGACGACCCCTTCACCGGTGGTGAGCTGCGCTCGCACGACGACGCCGGCATCGCGGTCGAGGCGGGCGTGATCGTCGATCGCGGCGCCTTCCGCATGGTCGCGGAACGCCACCCGGACGCCGAGATCGTCGACCTGCGCGACGGCGTGCTCCTTCCCGGCATGGTGGACACCCACGTGCACTACCCGCAGATCCGGGCTATCGGTGGCCTCGGCATGCCGCTGCTGGACTGGCTCGATCAGTGCGCCCTGCCCGAGGAGTGCAAGCTCGCGGACGCCGAGTACGCCCGCACCGTCGCGCGCGAGTTCGTGACCGGTCTCACGACCGCGGGCACCACGACCGCGCTGGTCTTCGGCTCCCACTTCGCCGACGCGGTCGACGCGCTGTTCGCCGAGGCGGACCGGGTCGGAGTGCGCGTCACCGCGGGCCTGGTCACCAGCGACCGCAACCTTCCGGAGCCCCTGCTCAGTACCCCAGCGCGGACCTACGACGAGGGCCGCAAGTTGGCGGAACGATGGCACGGGCATCGCCGGCTCCGGTACGCGGTGACGCCGCGGTTCTCCTATTCGACGTCGCCGGCGATGTTGGAGAGCGGGGCGGCGCTCGCGGCCGACGTGCCCGGTCTCTGGTTCACCTCGCACATCAACGAGAACCCGGCCGAGATCGCAGCGGTCATCGACCAGTTCCCGGGGTCGGCGAACTACCTCGACACGTACCACCGCCACGGGCTGATCCACGAGCGCTCGGTCCTTGCGCACAACCTGCACCCGACCGACACCGAGCTGGCGCTCATGGCCTCCACCGGCGCGGCGGTCGCCCATTGCCCGACCTCGAACTCGGCGCTGGCCAGTGGCTCCTTCCCCTTACGCCGCCACCTCGACCACGGCGTCGCCGTCGCCCTCGGCACCGATGTGGGTGCGGGCAGCGGCTTCTCGCTGTTCAAGGAGGGGCTGCAGGCTTATTTCATGCAGCAACTGCTCCAGGGGGACGGCGTGCCGCTCACTGCGGCGCATCTGCTGCACCTCGCCACCCGGGCCGGCGCGACCGCGCTGGGACTCGACGAGGTGGGGGACCTGTCCGTCGGTCGCCAGTTCGACGCGGTCCTGGTGCGCCCGACGGCCGGCCACCCGCTCGACGTGGGCCTGCGGCACACCGATTCGGCCGAGAACGCCCTCGCGAAGATCTTCTCCCTGGCCACTCCCGCCGACGTCGCGCGCGTCTGGATCGGCGGCGACGAGGTCGCCGGTTGACGCTCGGAGCCCTGGAGCCCGGGCAACGTCGTGAAAATCCTTGTGCGGAGCACAGGACCCGCGTAGACTCCACCATACGGAATTTGTTTTCCATTTAGTCAGTCGGAGGTCCCATGCCCAGTCGCTCGCTCACCGACGACGCCCTGGCCGCGATCGACCGTCGGCTGGCCACCACGGACGACTTCCTGACCCGGAACTACCCGGGCGACGACGGCCGCCGCCAGCCGGTGCACACCGTCTACCTCCCGGCGGATCGGTTCACCCCGGCCACGGCACGGGAGTGGGGCGAGCAAGGGCTCGCAGCGGCCGACGCCGCCGGCGGCCTCGCGGAGGTCGCGCGCACCGTGGGACTGGAGGATCCGAGCCTGCCGGACCTGGTGCGGCGCAAGCTGACCGAGGAGCCGATCGAGGACCTGCGGCTCGACTTCGAGGACGGTTACGGCGCCCGCGGCGACGACGCGGAGGACGCGGACGTCGCGCGCGCCGTCGAAGCCGTCGCCACCGCAGTCCGCGAGGGGTCGGCGCCCCCCTTCATCGGCATCCGGTTCAAGTGCTTCGAGGCACCCGTCCGAGCCCGCGGCCTGCGGACCCTGGACCTGTTCGTGAGCGGCCTCGCCGCGGCCGGTCCCCTGCCCGAGGGCCTGACCATCACGCTGCCGAAGGTCACCACGGTCGGCCAGGTCGAGGCGATGGTCGAGGCGAGCCGCGCCCTCGAGCGCGCGCTCGGCCTGGATGAGCGGAGCCTCCGCTTCGAGGTGCAGGTCGAGACGCCGCAGGTCATCCTCGGGGCCGATGGCACCGCGCCCGTCGCGACCCTGCTGCACGCCGCGGAAGGCCGGGTGACCTCGTTGCACTACGGCACCTACGACTACTCGGCCTCGCTCGGCATCGCCGCGCAGTACCAGTCGATGGAGCATCCGGCCGCCGACCACGCCAAGAACGTCATGCAGCTCGCCGTCGCGGGGACGGGCGTGCACCTCTCGGACGGCTCGACCAACATCCTGCCCATCGGCGATCCCGCCCACGTCGCCGACGCCTGGCGGCTGCACGCCCGGCTCGTGCGCCGGCATCTGGAGCGCGGCATCTACCAGGGGTGGGACCTGCACCCGGCCCAGCTCGTCACGCGGTTCCTCGCGACCTACGCCTTCTACCGCGACGGCTTCCCCGCCGCCGCAACGCGGCTGCGGAACTACGTGCACCGCATCGATTCCGCGATCCTCGACGAGCCGGCCACGGCCCGCGCGCTCGCGTCCTTCATCCATCGCGGCGTGACCTGCGGGGCGGTCACCGCCGCCGAGGTCGCGTCCGCCGCCGAGGTCACCGTCGAGACGGTGCGCGACCTCGCCCTGAACCACCCCACCACCATCCAGCCCGAGGAGACCCGATGAGCACAGCAGCGACGAGCACGGCGCGCCCCTCCTACTATTCGCCGCAGGGCGGCCACCCGCCGCAGACGGACCTCCTCACGGACCGTGCCATCGTGACCGAGGCCTACACCGTGATCCCGCGCGGCGTCATGCGCGACATCGTGACCTCCGTCTTCCCCGGCTGGACGAACACTCGCGCGTGGGTGCTCAACCGCCCCGTCGCGGGCGGCTCGACCACGTTCGCGCAGTCCATCGTCGAGGTCTCCCCCGGCGGCGGCTCCGAGGCCCCGGAGCCCCAGCCCGAGGTACAGAGCTTCCTCCTCGTCACCCAGGGCGCCCTGCAGGTGACCATCGACGGCGAGGCGCACACGCTCACCGAGGGCGGCTACGCGTACATCCCCGCGGGCACCACCTGGTCGGTCGCCAACACCGCCGACGGCGCCGCCGTCTTCCAGTGGATCCGCAAGCGGTACGAGCCGCTCGCCGGCCACACGCCGAAGGTCGCCGTCGGCAACGAGCGGGACATCGAGCCGTCGCCGATGCCTGGCACCGACAACAAGTGGCGCACCACCCGGATCCTGGACCCGCAGGACCTCGCATACGACATGCACTGCAACATCGTCACGTTCGAGCCCGGCGCGTCGATCCCGTTCGCGGAGACGCACGTCATGGAGCACGGACTGTTCGTCTTGGAGGGCAAGGCGGTGTACCGCCTCAACGGCGACTGGGTCGAAGTGCAGGAGGGCGACTACATGTCCCTGCGCGCGTTCTGCCCCCAGGCCTGCTACGCCGGCGGACCGTCGAACTTCCGCTACCTGCTCTACAAGGACGTCAACCGCCAGATCGTCCTGTAGCGACTCCGATACGACGGTGCCCCTCCCGGATCCGGGAGGGGCACCGTCGTACTCCGTGGACAGCGACCGGCCGCGGGACGTTCTCCCCGAAGGCCTGTGGCGCGGGCGCGAGCCGGCTGGTCACAGGGTGAACGGCCACCCCTTCACGACCTTGGGCCGCGGCGGGGCGTACGTACGGACCTTGGAGGTGCTCAGCCCCATGCGCACAAGCCCCTCGGCGATCGTCACGGCCGCGCGGACACCGTCGACGATGGGAACCCCTGTCGCGGCGGAGACCTTCTCCTCGAGTTCTGCCATTCCCCCGCAGCCGAGGCAGATCACCTCGGCGTGGTCGCGCTCGACGGCCTCCCGCGCCTGGGCCACGATGGCCTCGACGGCCCGCTCGGGCTCGGACTCGAGTTCGAGGACGCCGAGGCCGGAGGCGCGCACCGAGGCGCACCGGGCGTCGAGGCCGGCCAGCTTCAGCCGGTCCTCGATGAGCGGGACCGTGCGGTCGAGGGTGGTGACCACGGAGTACCTGTGGCCCAGGTACATCGCGGTGGACGCGGCTGCCTCGGTGATGTCCACGACGGGCACCTCCAGGAGCTCTTGCAGGCCCTCGCGGCCGTGCTCGCCGTACCCGGCCTGGATCACCGCGTCGTAGGGGCCCTCGTACCGTGTGATCGCGTCCATGACGGCGATCGCAGCGAGGTACGACTCGAAGTTGCCCTCGCAGGAATCCGCTCCGAACCGCGGTGTGATCCCCACGATCTCGGTCCCGGGCGAGGCCGCGGAGCGCGCCGAGTCGGCGATCGCGGCGGTCATGGACTCGGTGGTGTTGACGTTGGCGACGAGAATGCGCATCCGTGGGCTCCTAGTGCTTGCTGGGAACGGCGATCGGCTCGCCGGAGACATCGACGAAGGGGCCCTTGCGGTCGGCGACTGCGAGGTACACGAGCGCGCCGAGGCCCGCACCGATGAACCACGAGTAATTGGAGACGACGTGGAAGGCGGGGACGAAGGCCATGAGGAGCGCCGCGCCGGCGGTGGGCACGAGTGCGATCACCGCACGCGGGTTCACGCCGCCGGTGTAGAAGTACGGGGCGTCGGGCAGATCGCAGTACAGGTCGGGCACATTGACCCTGCTCTTGCGGATCAGCCAGTAGTCCGCCATGACGATGCCGAACAGCGGGCCGAGCAGCGCACCGAGACCGCCCAGGAAGTAGGTGATGACGACGGGCGAGTTGTAGAGATTCCAGGGCAGGATGACCAGGCCGATCACGCCCGAGATGAGGCCCGCGCTGCGGAAGTTCAGGTGCTTCGGGAAGAGGTTGTTGAGCGCGTAGATCGGGGCCACGAAGTTGGCCATCAGGTTCACGGCCACGGTGAGAACCAGCAGGGCGAGACAGGCGAGTACGAGCAGCAGCGTGTTCGGCACCGTCTTGACGATGTCGGCGGGCGACTCGATGACCTGGCCATTGATCTTGAACTGCGCGCCCGCCAGGGTGATCACGATGGCGCCGAAGAGCAGCATGTTCAGCGGGATGCCGAAGAAGTTCCCGCGCACGATGGACTTCTTCGATCTCGCGTTGCGGGTGAAGTCGCAGAAGTTGAGGACGAAGGTGCCGTAGATGGCGACCCAGAGGCTGGCTCCGCCCACGATCTGGAGCCACATGTCCAGACCGGTCTTGGACTCGGGCGTAGTCCAGGCGATCGACCAGTCCGCCTTGCTGAGCATCCAGACCGCGAGGGCCGCCATCGTGACGAGGATGACGGGGCCGGCGAAGGCCTCGTACTTACGGATCATCTCCATGCCGTAGCTGACGATGACGAGTTGGATCACCCACAGGACGAGGAAGGAGATCCAGCCGAGGGTGGAGAGTCCGAGAAAGCGGTTCTCGTCGAGCGTCGACGCGCCCGGCTCGACCGCGATGATGAGGATGCGCAGCACGACCGAGGCGAGGTAGGTCTGGATGCCGAACCAGGCGATCGCGACGACGCCGCGGATGAGCGCCGGGATCTGCGCCCCGCGGATACCGAAGGAGATCCGGCTCATCACCGGGAAGGGCACCCCCGTCTTCTCCCCCATGAACCCGGAGAAGTTCAGCAAGATGAACAAGAACGCACCGCCCAGGCCGAGCGCGAGCAGGATCTGCCATCCGCCGAGTCCCAGTGCGAACAGGCCGATCGCGAAGGCGTAGTTGCCGAGGCTGTGCACGTCGTTCGCCCACAGGGTGAAGATGTTGTAGCCGCCCCACGTCCGGCCGGCCCGCTTCGTGGGGGCGAGGTCCTGGTTGTAGAGGCCGGCGCTGAGCCGGTTCAGGGCGTCCACGTCGGGGACCTCCGCGATATCCGCGTCACCGAGCCGGATCGGATTCGCCTCCGCCGCTACGCGGGGGGTGAGTTCTTCTGTCATGCTGGGCCTTCGTTCGTGCTGGCTGACCTCGAGTGTATTCCGTTGTGCGGAATTCTTGTTCCACTTGTAGCGATAAGTAAGACCTATCCCGGCCCGGGTGTCAAGACCCATGTCGCATCTCGGAATATGATCGTCACTCGACGGAAACGACACCCTTGACGAGTGTCGCAGGTCACACCTACTGTGGCCCCAGGGTTGAGACGAAATTCCATCCAACGGAATTTCTAGCGAAGGAGAACCTGCATGAGCACCGACACCGCCGAGTACGACCTCGTGGTCCGCGGCAGCCGCATCGTCACGACCGCCGGCACGGTGGCGCGCGAGGTCGGCATCCGCGATGGACGGGTCGTCGCCATCGAACCGCTCGGGAACGGCCTCGCCGGGCGCGAGGTCGTCGAGCTGACCGACGAGCAGGTGATGATCCCCGGCCTCGTGGACACCCACGTGCACGTCAACGAGCCCGGCCGCACCGAGTGGGAGGGCTTCGAGTCCGCGACGAAGGCCGCGGCCGCCGGCGGCGTCACGACGCTGGTCGACATGCCCCTCAACTCGATCCCACCCACCGTCGACCGGGAGGCTCTCCGCATCAAGCGCGAGGTGGCCGGACCCCAGGCCCACATCGACGTGGGCTTCTGGGGCGGTGCGGTGCCGGGGAACAAGGGCGAGCTGCGGGGCCTGCACGACGACGGCGTCTTCGGCTTCAAGTGCTTCCTACTGCACTCGGGCGTCGACGAGTTCCCCGCGCTCAGCGTCGACGAGATGCAGGAGGACATGGCGGAGCTCGCCACGTTCGACTCGCTGATGATCGTGCACGCCGAGGACGCCTGCTCCATCGACCACGCGCCCGAGCCGACCGGCGCCGACTACGCCGGCTTCCTCGCCTCCCGCCCGCGCGGCGCCGAGAACAAGGCCATCGCCGACGTGATCGAGCGGGCGCGGTGGACCGGTGCCCGGGCCCACGTCCTCCACCTCTCCTCGTCCGACGCGCTGCCGATGATCGCGACGGCGCGACGCGACGGGGTGAAACTGACCGTCGAGACCTGCCCGCACTACCTGACACTCCTCGCCGAGGAGATCCCCGCCGGCGGGACCGCCTTCAAGTGCTGCCCGCCGATCCGCGAGGCGTCGAACCGGGAGCTGCTGTGGCAGGGCCTGCTGGACGGGACGATCGACTGCATCGTCTCCGATCACTCCCCGTCGACGATCGACCTCAAGGACGTCGAGAACGGCGACTTCGGCGTCGCCTGGGGCGGCGTCGCGTCGCTTCAGCTGGGCCTGCAGCTCATCTGGACCGAGGCGAAGAAGCGCGGGATCCCCCTCGAGCAGGTGCTCGAGTGGATGTCTGCGAACCCGGCGAAGCTGGCCGGCATGACCCGCAAGGGCCGCATCGCCCTCGGCTTCGACGCCGACTTCGCGATCTTCGAGCCCGAGGCCGCGCAGGTCGTGGACGTGCACCACCTCCACCACAAGAACGCGATCTCGCCGTACGACGGTCGCGCGCTCGCCGGCGTGGTCAGGGGAACCTGGCTCCGGGGCGAGAAGGTCGACTTCGCCACTCCGCACGGTCGCCTGCTCCGCCGCGGCGAGGCATGAGCCCCGGGCTCTCCGGCTACGGACGGCTCGCCAGGATCTGGCTGAGGTAGTCCGGGGTGCCCTCGATGCGCTGCAGGTGCGGGTAACGCAGGCCGTCGTGGTAGTCGATTTCGATGGTCCGCGTCTGATCGAAGTCCTTCACCTGCAGCCGGATCGGGGCGGGGTTCGTCTTGGCGCCCTCGATCGCGGCCTCCATCGCTGCCGGCGAGTACGCGGCGTCGTTGACCGCGAGCACCGTCATCCCCGTCCCGACCTTCGCCGTGAACGCGGGGCCGTCCCATCGGACATCGGTCACCTTGCCCGCGGCGGAGACGTTGAGGCCGATGGAATAGGTGTAGTTGGCGGCCCCGTCCGCCGCCTTCATCTGCTCGGCGAGGAAGGCGCCCGGATTGTTGTCGTACACCAGCCGCCACCCCGTCTTCTCGACGCTCGAGGCGAACGACTCCTTGCCGTCGAGGCGATCGCGCAGGTACGAGGCCCAGTCATCGGCGACCACACCGTTCAGTGCCCCGACCACCGCGTCGAAGTCGTAGGTGTTCTGCGTCTTCCACGTTCCGCCGTCGACTCCGAAGAAGGTGCGGGCGAAGTCGTCGAGCGACTTGGTGTCGTTCGTGAGCTCGCGGATGCGAGCATCGACGCCGAGCCAGACGAGCTGACCACCCTGGTAGTAGTCCTCGCTGAGCTGCCAGGACCGGTACGGTTTGGTGCGGCGCTGCGCGATGATCGGGTCGTTCGTGGTGTCCTGCAGGCTCCGCCAGCTCAGGCCCGGGCGACCGTCCGTGTACGTGGCGACCACGGACGCCAGGGCGTCGCGGGAAACCTCCGCGGGCCGAAGGCCCGCCCGGCCGGTGAGCACGTTGCCCCAGTACTGGGTCTGGCCCTCGTACACCCACAGCAGGCTGTCCTGCATCGGGGTGTTGAAGTCCGGCGTCCACAGGTCGGCCGGGCGCCGGAACTTGCCGTTCCACGAGTGCGTGTACTCGTGGCCGAGCAGGTCGTCGCTCCCCACCGCTGGATTCCACCCGGTGAAGTAGTCGGTCGGCTCGCCGTTCTCGCTCGATCGCTGGTGCTCGAGCCCGTTCGAACTGAGTTGATCGGAGAGCGAGAGCAGGAAGTCGTAGTGGTCGTAGTGCTGCGATCCGTACAGCTTGATCGCCTGCGCGACGAGGGCCCGGTGCTGCTCGATGTGCTCGGGCTTTGCCTCGAGCTGTTCTGGGGCGTCGGCGAAGACCTGCAGCCGCACTGGCACCTCGGCGCCGGGCGTCAGGTCGATCTGCCTGTGGAAGCGGCCCGCGTAGACGGGCGAATCGACGAGAACGTCGAGCGGGACCGTCCGGTAGTCGACGGTGTCCCCGCGCCGGCCCGAAACGTCCAGCGCAGTGCCGGCCTCGAATCCCTGGGGGTAGGTCACGCTGGCGGTGAACGGGATGTCGCTCGCGGGCTTCCCCGCGGGGTACAGGACCACCGCGTTCCACTGCAGGTTCACCATGTTCGGCGTCATCACCACGCGGCCCTGCGTGCTATCGGTGGGCGTGAGGTACGTGAAGGCCGCGTCCAGGGTGTCGACGCCGTCGGGCACCGTCACCTTCAGGGCGTAGACGTTGAGCGGGTCACGCTTCCACTCCAGCTTCTTCCCGCCGCCGGAGAAGGTGATGCCGGCGATCTTGTCGATCGGTCCGGACGGGGAGTGGTTTCCCGGCAGCCACTGCGGATAGAGCAGGGTCACCTCGCCCGCGCTGACAGGGATCGACTGCTTCACCCCGATGATGCGCTGCGGCAGGTTGGTCACGTCCACCGACACCGTGACGGGCTTCTGCTCGCGCGCGCCCTCCCCCGCGCGGTCCGGCGACCCGCAAGCCAGCAGGCCCGCCAGGAGAATGATCACGATGCTGACGGCGCTCACGCCTCGAACCCTGGACATCGGCAACTCCCGGCCTCCCACAGACAATTTTGTTGATAGTACAAAATTGTTTGCGGGTCCGCCGGTGAAAGGACGATTTCCGCGGCGCTCGGCGCTCGGCGGGCGAGGACGCTAGAGCGTGCCCTTGGTCGACGGGACGCCGGTGACCCGCGGGTCCGGCTCGACGGCGGCGCGCAGGGCGCGGGCGACGGCCTTGAACTCGGCCTCGGTGATGTGGTGCGGGTCGCGGCCGTACAGGACGCGCACGTGCAGCGCGATCCGGGCGTTCATCGCCAGGGACTCGAAGACGTGGCGGTTGATCACCGTCGAGTACGGGACACCGGGGTAGCCGCCGATGACGGAGTGCACCAGGTACTCCGGTTCGCCCGTGTGCACGGCGTAGGGCCGGCCGGAGACGTCCACGGAGGCGTGCGCCAGCGTCTCGTCCATCGGGATGAAGGAGTCGCCGAAGCGGCGGATGCCCTTCTTGTCGCCGAGCGCCTCCGCGATGGCCTGACCGAGCACGATCGCAGTGTCCTCGACGGTGTGATGGGCGTCGATCTCGACGTCGCCCTGGGCCCGCACGGTCAGGTCGAAGCTGCCGTGCTGACCGAAGGCCGTGAGCATGTGGTCGAAGAAGGGGACGCCGGTGGCGATCTCGGTGGTGCCGGTGCCGTCGAGGTTGATCTCCGCCACGATGGAGGACTCCCTCGTGCTGCGCTCGATGCGGGCGATCCGGTCGGTCGTACGGTCAGTCATCGCGGTCACTCACTTCTGTTTCGGTGCCAGCTTCTCGCTGATCGCGAGGAAGGCGTCGTTCTCGTGGTCCAGTCCTACCGACACGCGCAGGTGTCCCGGGATGTGCATGTCGCGCACCAGGACTCCGCCGTCGAGGTAGGTGCGCCACGCGGCCGCCTCGTCGGCGAAGCCGCCGTACAGGATGAAGTTCGCATGCGACTCGATCACGTCGTATCCGAGCTCCCGCAGCCGCGCGGAGATCCGGTCCCGCTCGTCCGAGAGGTGCGCCACCGACGCCAGGGTCTCCGCGCGGTGGTCGATCGCCGCGATCGCGGCCGCCTGCGTGAACACCGAGAGGTGGTACGGCAGCCGGACCAGTTGGATCGCACCGACGATGGCGGGCGCGGCGACCAGGTAGCCGACGCGGCCCCCCGCGAACGCGAAGGCCTTGCTCATGGTCCGGCTCACGATCAGCTTCTCGCCGAAGCGATCGAGGAGCCGCACCGCCGACGGCCCCGCGCTGAACTCGCCGTACGCC
The DNA here is from genome assembly GCF_007858435.1 of Tsukamurella asaccharolytica. Lineage (GTDB taxonomy): Bacteria > Actinomycetota > Actinomycetes > Mycobacteriales > Mycobacteriaceae > Tsukamurella > Tsukamurella asaccharolytica. The sequence continues at coordinate 267,521 of NZ_VIGW01000003.1, forward strand.
TCATCGACGATGACGATGCCCGGCGCCGTCTCGATCAGCCGGATCAGCTCGTCCTCGGCGATGAGGTGCCCCGTCGGGTTGTTCGGGTTCGTCAGGAACAGGACGTCGGGACGCAGCTCGTCGATCGCGCCGACGGCGTACTCGACGTCGAGCGCGAAGTCGGCGGTCCGCTTCCCCGGGATCCAGTGCGTGTCGGTGCCGTCCGAGATGATCGGGTGCATGGAGTAACTGGGCACGAAGCCCATCGCGGTGCGCCCGGGCCCGCCGAAGACCTGCAGCACCTGCTGCAGGATCTCGTTGGAGCCGTTGGCCGCCCACACGTTCTGCGGCCCCACGACCGTGCCGGTCCGTTCGGTCACGTACTCCGCCAGCCGGCTCCGCAGCGCTGCGAGATCACGGTCGGGGTACCGGTTCATCGCGGCGGCCGCCTCACCGACGGCCTTGGCGATGTCGGCGACGAGCGCCGGACTCGGCGGGTGCGGGTTCTCGTTGGTGTTCATCGCGGCAGCCACCGGCAGCTGCGGCGCACCGTAGGGTTCCTTGCCGCGCAACGTCTCCCGGATGGGCAGCTGGTCGAGGCTCACCGCCTCACCGGGCAACGGGTTCACGAGCGGCCGCCCTGCAACGACTCGAACCGTAGCCGGACGGCCTCGCCGTGCGCGGGCAGATCCTCCGAGTTCGCCAGCGTGATCACAGTGCCCGCGATGTCCTTGAGCGCCGCCTCGTCGTACTCGACCACGTGCACGCCGCGCAGGAAGGTCTGCACCGACAACCCCGAACTGTGCCGGGCGCAGCCGGCGGTGGGGAGCACGTGGTTGCTGCCGGCGGCGTAGTCGCCGAGGCTCACGGGCGAGTGCGGGCCGACGAAGATCGCGCCCGCCGCGCGCACCCGGCCCGCGACCTGCCGGGCGTCCGCGGTCTGGATCTCCAGGTGCTCCGCAGCGTAGGCGTTCACCACGGCGAGGCCCTCGTCGACGCCGTCCACGAGCACGGTGCCGGACTGGGGGCCCCGCAGCGCGGTCTCCACCCGCTCCCTGTGCCGGGTGACCCCGACCTGGGCGGAGAGCGCCTCGTCGACGCGGTCCGCGAGCTCAGCCGACGTGGTGACCAGCACCGATGCGGCCATGACGTCGTGCTCGGCCTGGCTGATGAGGTCGGCGGCCACGTGCACCGGATCGGCGGTGTGATCGGCGAGGATCGCGATCTCGGTGGGCCCCGCCTCCGCATCGATGCCGACGAGGCCGCGGCACAGCCGCTTGGCCGCGGTGACGTAGATGTTGCCGGGGCCCGTGATGAGATCGACGGGGGCCAGCTCGGCACCGTCGAGGTCCGTGCCGCCGTGCGCGGCGAGGGCGATGCCCTGCGCGCCGCCCGTCGCCCACACTTCGTCGACGCCGAGCAGCGCGCACGCGGCGAGGATGGTCGGATGGGGCAGCCCCCCGAAATCCTTCTGCGCGGGCGAAAGGACCACGAGCGAGCCGACGCCCGCGAGCTGCGCGGGAACGACGTTCATCACCACCGACGACGGGTAGACGGCGTTGCCCCCGGGGACGTAGAGGCCGACGCGGTCGACCGGGATCCACCGCTCGGTCACGGTGCCGCCGGGCACGACCTCGGTGACGGTGTCGACCCGCACCTGGTCCGCGTGGACGGTGCGAACCCGGCTGATGGCCGTCTCCAGCGCCTCGCGGATCGCGGGGTCGAGCTCCGCGAGCGACCGCTCCCATTCGACGGCGGGGACGCGGACGGTCGCCGGCCGGACACCGTCGAACTTCTCGCCGAACTCGAGCGCCGCCTCCGCGCCGCGCTCGGCGACCGCGTCGACGATGGGCCGCACCTGCGGCACCACCGCGTCCACGTCGACACCGCCGCGCGGGAGCGCCGCACGGAGCTCGGCGAGCGACGGGCGACGGCCACGCAGGTCGAGACGGCTCAGTTGCAGATCGGGCATGTCACCATTCTATGGGGCCGGTGCCACCGGGTTTCCGGTCAGGGCACCGGCCGGCCGGCCGGGCCATCGGCGGCCGGTGTGGAGAGGGTCACAGGCCGGAACGACACCTGCCGTCGCCCCTCGCCGACGCCGGGCGGTCCGGTAAATTATCCGCCATGGCTGAGACCAACCACGGTGACCAGGGCCTCCTGTACTGGCTGCTCAAGCATGTGTCGCTGGGCCCGACGATTCGGCTGGTGAACCGGCCGACCGTCGAGGGCCTGGAGAACATCCCGGCCGACGGCCCGGCCCTCATCGCGGGCAATCACCTGTCGATCGCCGACTGGCTGTTCGTGCCGCTGGTCGTGCCGCGCCGGATCTCCTACCTGGCCAAGAGCGACTACTTCACCGCGCCCGGCGTCTCCGGCAAGCTGCAGAAGTTCTTCTACACCCAGACGGGGCAGGTGCCGATCGACCGCTCGGGCGGCGACGCCGCGACCGCCGCGCTGAACACCGCCAAGAAGCTGCTCGACGAGGGCCGCCTGGTCGGCATGTACCCCGAGGGCACCCGCTCCCCCGACGGCCGGCTCTACCGTGGGCGCACCGGCCTGGTCCGGATCGCGTTCGAGGCGAACGTGCCGATCATCCCCGTCGGCGTCATCGGAACCGACAAGGTCTGCCCGCCCGGTCCGTTGCGGTGGAACGCGGAGCGGGTGCACGTGAAGATCGCCAAGCCGATCGAGCCGATCGAGTACGACGTCCCGTCGGATCCCGACGAGCGGCACGCGCTCGAACGCTCGGTGACCGACCGGCTGATGCAGGAGATCCAGGCGCTCACCGGCCAGGAGTACGTCGATGAGTACGCCAGGAAGTGGCGCCCGGAGTCCTGATTCAGGCCGTGGTCGGCGCCTCGAGCGTCGCGGTGTCGATCACGAAGCGGTACCGCACGTCCGAGGCGATCACGCGCTCGTACGCCTCGTTGATCTGATCGGCGGAGATGAGCTCGATCTCGGAGCCGATGCCGTGTTCGGCGCAGAAGTCGAGCATCTCCTGGGTCTGGGCGATGCCGCCGATCATCGAACCGGCGAAGCTGCGACGGTTGCGGGTCAGGTCGAAGACGTTGACCGGCACCGGGTGCTCCGGCAGGCCGACCTCCACGAGGGTGCCGTTGACGGCCAACATCCCGAAGTACGGGTGCATGTCGAGATTCGCCGAGACGGTGTTGATGATGACGTCGAACCGGTTGCGCAGCACCGTGAAGGTGTCGGGGTCGGAGGTCGCGTAGTAGTGCTTCGCGCCCAGCCTCAGGCCGTCCTCCATCTTCTTGAGCGACTGGCTGAGCACGGTGACCTCGGCGCCCATCGCCGCGGCCAGCTTGACGCCCATGTGGCCGAGGCCGCCGAGGCCGATGATCGCGACCTTGCTGCCGGGGCCGACATTCCAGTGCCGGAGCGGGCTGAACAGCGTGATCCCGGCGCACAGGAGCGGCGCGGCGGCCGCGTAGTCGATGCTCTCGGGGACCCGGAGCACGTAGTTCTCGTCGACGACGATGCCCGTCGAGTACCCGCCCTGGGTGGGCTGCCCGTCGCGGCCCTTCGCGTTGTAGGTGCCGACCATGCCGCGCTCGCAGTACTGCTCCTCGCCGCGCAGGCACGCGGCGCACTCGCGGCAGGAATCGACGAAGCAGCCGACGCCGACGCGGTCGCCGACCGAGAACTTGGTCACGTCGGAGCCGATCGCGGTGACCTCGCCCGCGATCTCGTGGCCGGGTACCACGGGGTACCGGGCAGGCCCCCACTCGCTGCGGACGGTGTGAATGTCACTGTGGCAGATGCCCGCGTAGCGGACTGCGATCTGCACGTCGTGCGGACCCGGGTCACGTCGCTCGACGGTCATCGGCTCCAGCGGCTCGGTTGCGGACTTTGCCCCATATGCGTTGACGATCATGGTTCCCATTGTGCGCTCTCCGAAGGACCTCGCGCCGCGTGACCCTCGCAACACGGCTGAGCGTCCCGGTGACCTCGCCCGAGGCCGCGCGCTCGCGGCGACGCTCCGGACGATCCGCTCAGAGGTCCAGGCCGAGGTCGAGGGCCCGCACCGAGTGCGTGAGCGCTCCCACGGCCAGGTAGTCCACGCCCGTCCGGGCGTAGTCCGCGGCCACGTCGAGGGAGAGCCCACCGGACGACTCCAGCTTGGTGCGCGGGGCGAGCTTCTTGCGGCGCTGGACGGCGGACTGCGTCATCCACAGCGGCATGTTGTCGAGCAGCACCAGGTCGACGCCGAGCGCGAAGGCCTCCTCGAGCTGTTCGAGCGAGTCCACCTCCACCTCCAGGGGGACCCCCGGCGCGCGCCGTCGCACTGCCTCGATCGCGGCGGTGACGGAGCCGGCGGCGACGACGTGATTGTCCTTGATCAGGGCCTCGTCGCCGAGCCCCATCCGGTGGTTGACGCCCCCGCCTGCGCGGACGGCGTACTTCTGTAGTGCGCGCATGCCCGGGAGCGTCTTGCGGCTGTCGCGGATCTTCGCGCCGGTCCCCTCGACCTCGGCGACCCACGCCGCCGTCGCCGTCGCGATGCCCGAGAGGTGGGTGAGGATGTTGAGCAGGGTGCGCTCGGCGGTGAGCAACGCGAGAGTCGGTCCCTCGATGGCCAGCGCGACGTCACCCGGGGCGATGACCGTACCGTCGGCGATCTTGGCCGGGACCCGGTAGTTGCCGGGGCCGACCACCTCGTCGAGCACCCACTCCGCCACGGGCACGCCGGCCAGCACCCCGTGCTCCCGGCTGATCACCCTGGCGAGGGTGGTCGCGCCCGCGGGAACGGTCGCCTCGCTGGTCACGTCCGGGCCGTAGCGGAGGTCCTCGTCGAGCGCGGTGCGGATGAGGCGCACCACCTCTGCCCGGTCGGGCTCCAACGTCAGCTCGGTCACGGGCGAACCTCCTCTACTTCGGTCACGGATACCTGCCGGGCGAGGGCCTGGTCCGCCATGCGTCGCGCCACCGCGGTGAGCACGGCGTCCTCCCGATCCTGGGAAGATACCGCGGGCGCCTCGGCGACGAAGCCGGGATCGGCCAGCAGCGCGGTCAGGGCGGACAGACCGTCGACGGTCCGCCGGACGCCGCAGGACCGGGTCATGGCGTCCTGCAGCGGTTCCCGCTCCGCGCGGGCATGCGAGGGCGCGACCTCCCGGACGGCGCCACCGGAGAGCGCGGAGGCGGCCAGCGGCGGCGCGGACCGCGCGGCCGCCGCCACCCGCATGCCCATGACGAGCGCCTCGAGGATGCTGTTGGATGCGAGCCGGTTCGCGCCGTGCAGGCCGGTGCGCGCCACCTCGCCGGCGGCGTGGAGGCCGGGTACGCCGGTCGCTCCGTGCAGGTCGGTCACGACACCGCCGCACAGGTAGTGCGCGCCGGGGACCACGGGAATGAGGTCGGTCTGCGGGTCGAGGCCCACGGCGCGCACGGCCTCGGTCACCGTCGGGAAGCGGCCCGCGACGTCGGGGATCATCGTCGCGTCGAGGAACGCGCAGGGCGCGCCCGTCCGCTCCATCGCGTCCGTGACGGCGCGGGCCACGACGTCCCGCGGCGCGAGGTCGCCCATCGGGTGCACGCCGTCCATGACGGCGTCGCCGTTCGCGTCGACGAGGTGCGCGCCCTCGCCGCGCACGGCCTCGGAGATGAGCGGCCGCCGCCCGCGCGCCCCCGGGGTGTAGAGCATCGTCGGGTGGAACTGGACGAACTCGAGCTCGCGCACGTCCGCGCCCGCCGCCTCCGCCAGCGCGATGCCGTCGCCGGTCGCGCCCAGGGGGTTCGTGGTGCTGGAGAACAGGTGCCCGGCGCCGCCGGTCGCGAGCAGGACGGTGCGGCCGAAGGCGTCGCCCTCGGCCGTGCGGACCCCGACGATGCGGTCACCGTCGGCGAGCAGCGCGTACGCCTGGGCGGGGCGCGCAGCGAGGGTGGGCCGGGTCTTCGCGGCGGCGGTGAGGGCGCGCTGCACCTCGGCGCCGGTGGCGTCGCCACCCGCGTGGATGATCCGCGAGACGGTGTGCCCGCCCTCGCGCGTGCGCCGCAGCCGCCCGTCCGCGCGCCGGTCGAACTCCGCTCCCCAGCTGATGAGCCGGTCCACTGCGGCGGGCCCGTCCGCCAGGATCGACCGCGCCGCGACCACGTCGACGAGCGGCCCGCCGGCGGCGACGGTGTCGGCGACGTGCCGGTCGATCGAATCCTCCGGATCGGACGGATCGACCACCGCGATCCCGCCCTGCGCGTACGCCGTGGAGGTCGACGGTGAGCCCCCGGTGGACGGCTTGAAGAGCACCGTGACCGTCGAACCCGCGTCCGCGGCGGCGACCGCGGCGGTCAGGCCGGCGACGCCCGCACCGACGACGAGCAGGTCGGCGACGGTGGGGACGGTCATTCCCCGCCGCCGGGCTGCCCGATCCCGATCATCCGCGTGACGGCCTGGCGGCCGGCGTCGGCCATCGCGGCGTCGACGAAGACCTCGTCCTTGCCCTCCACGAGGCAACGCAGCAGCGCCGCGGGGGTGATCATCTTCATGTACTTGCAGGAGGCGCGGTCGTTGACGGCGCGGAACTCGACGCCGGGCGCCGCCAGGCGCAGCTGGTGCAGCATGCCGACCTCGGTGGCCACGAGGACCTCCTTGGCCCCGGTCCCGCGGGCGGCGTCGAGCATGCCGCCCGTGGACAGGATCTTCACGCGGTCGTCCGGGACCGCCCCCTCGCCGGCCAGATACAGCGCGGAGGTGGCGCAGCCGCATTCCGGGTGCACGTACAGATCGGCGTCCGGGTGGGCCTTGGCCTGCGCGGCCAGCTCGTCGCCGTTGATGCCGGCGTGCACGTGGCACTCGCCGGCCCAGATGTGCAGGTTCTGCCGGCCCGTGACGCGCTTGACGTGGGCGCCGAGGAACTGGTCCGGCAGGAACAGGATCTCGGTGTCCGCGGGGATCGACTGCACCACCTCGACGGCGTTCGACGAGGTGCAGCAGATGTCCGTGAGGGCCTTCACCTCGGCGGTGGTGTTCACGTAGGAGACGACGACGGCGCCGGGGTGCTCGTCCTTCCACTCCTGCAGCTCGACGGCGTCGATGGAGTCCGCCAGGGAGCACCCGGCGCGCTGGTCCGGGATCAGCACGGTCTTCTCAGGGCTGAGGATCTTCGCCGTCTCGGCCATGAAGTGGACGCCGCAGAAGACGATCGTCGACGTGGAGACGTCGGCGGCGATCCGGGAGAGCGCGAGGGAGTCACCGACGAAGTCCGCGACGTCCTGGATCGCGGGCAGCTGGTAGTTGTGGGCGAGGATCGTGGCATCGCGCAGCGTGGCGAGGCGCTTGACCTCGGCCGCCCACTCCTTATCGCCGTCGACGCCGGCGTACCTGCCGCCGCTCTCGACGATCCGCTCGTAGAGCGGCGAGCTGAAGTCCGTGGTGGTGGCGGACGTGGCTGTGGTCATCTCGCCTCCCTTTCTCGATCCGATGATTTATCGACCTATGATCGATATATGGCCGATGCTAGCACCGCTTCCCCGCAGCACGTCGCACACGAAGTCCTTTCCGTCGTCCTCCGGGTGAGCGAGGGCACCGTCGAGGCCCTGCTGTGGCAGCGCGCCATGGCCCCGGACCAGGGCGCATGGTCGCTCCCCGGCGGCCTGCTCGCCGCCCACGAGGACCTCCCGACCAGCGCACGCCGCCTGCTCGCGGAGAAGGTGGACCTCACGGAGGTCGCGCACCTCGAGCAGTTCGCCGAGTTCTCCGACCCGCACCGCGTCCCCGCGAGCGAGCTCGCCGGCCGCACGCTCGCCTCGACCTTCCTCGGCCTCGTCCGCTCGGACACGGACCCGCGGCTGCCCGACGACACGGCGTGGCATCCCGTCGACGCGCTCCCGACGATGGCCTTCGACCACGCCACGATGGTGCACCGCGCCCGGTCCCGGCTCGCGGCGCGGCTCTCGTACTCGAACATCGGCTTCGCGCTCGCCCCGCGCGCGTTCCCCGTCTCCCAATTGCGCGACATCTACGTCGCCGTCCTGGGGTATCCGGTGGATGCGACCAATCTTCTCCGCATCCTCTCGCGACGGTCGGTGATCACCGCGACCGGCGAGACCGGGCAGTCGTCCCGTGGGCGCCCGCCGGCCCTGTACCGCTTCACCGACTCCTACCTGCGGATCACCGACGAGTTCGCCACGCTCCGCCCGCCCGGCTGAGACGCCGTCAGGCCGAACGGCGGGCCTCGCGAGCCCGCTCGCGCTCGACGGCGCGCGCCCGGCTCTCCTCGAAGCGCACCACGTCCGCCTCCAGCTTCTCCAGGTAGCGCCCGAGCTCGTCGCGGTACTGCTCGCCCGCGGCGGAGATGTCGGTCCGGTCGAACAGGCCCCAGATCTTGAAGATCGGCAGGAGCACGTCGTCGAGGTGCTGCCGCAGGTCGTAGATGCCGTGCTTGACCATCAGCACCCCGTTGCGCCGGAAGTCCGGTTTGCCCTCGCCCGGCATGACGAAGTTCGTGGTGACCTTGACGATCGACTTGAGCACCTGGTCCGGCGCGAGGTCCAGCGCCGCGGCGGTGAGATTGCGGTAGAAGATCATGTGCAGGTTCTCGTCGGTGGCGATCCGCTTGAGCAACGCGTCGGCGACCGGCTCGTCGCAGACGCGCGCCGTCTGCCGGTGGCTGATGCGGGTCGCGAGCTCCTGGATGGTCACGTACACGACCTGATCGAGCACGCCGCCGTAGTTCTCCGGCGCCTCGACGCCGAGCTCCAGGTGCGTCATGCGGTCGCGCTCGAGTTTGACGGGGTCGACCGAACGGGTCACGAGCAGGTAGTCGCGCAGGGCGATGCTGTGCCGGTTCTCCTCCGCGGTCCAGCGGCCCACCCACGTGCCCCAGGCACCGTCGAGCGAGAAGTTGTCCGCGATGGTGCGGTGGTAGGACGGGAGGTTGTCCTCGGTGAGGAGGTTCGTGATCATGGCGACGCGCGCCACCTCGGAGAGCGGCGACTGCTCGAGCTCCCAGTCGGCGCCGCCGAGCGCGGCGAAGTTCCTGCCGTCGTCCCACGGCACGTAGTCGTGCGGACTCCACGCCTTCGCGACGCTCAGGTGGCGGTTGATGTTGTCCTCCACCACGGGCTCGAGCTCGGTCAGCAGGTGCAGGTCGGTGAGTGTCGACATGATCAGCGCCTCCATCGGGAACGATTCCGATGGTAAAGCGCATCCGAGGCTGTCGCAGCGGAAATGCAGTACCGAAAATCGCGGGCCGGAGTGCGCCGACGCCGGCCCGCCGCGGCGACGTCCGCGGAACATAATCGGACCGCAGTCCGTTACAGTATTCGAAGGGCTTATCAGAGGCCCGATCGGGAAGGATGGACATGCAGTTCGGAATCTTCAGCGTCGGCGACGTCACCCCGGATCCGACCACCGGCACCACCGTCAGCGAGCACGAGCGCATCGAGGCGATGACTGCGATCGCGCTCAAGGCCGAGGAGGTGGGTCTCGACGTCTTCGCCACGGGCGAGCACCACAACCCGCCGTTCGTCCCCAGCTCCCCCACCACCCTGCTCGGCTGGATCGCCGCCAAGACGCAGCACCTCATCCTCAGCACCGCGACCACGCTCATCACCACGAACGACCCGGTGAAGATCGCCGAGGACTACGCGATGCTGCAGCACCTCTCCGGAGGCCGGGTGGACCTCACCCTGGGGCGCGGCAACACCGGCCCCGTGTATCCGTGGTTCGGCAAGGACATCCGCCAGGGCATCCCGCTGGCCATCGAGAACTACCACCTGCTGCGCCGGCTCTGGCGCGAGCCGGTCGTCGACTGGGAGGGCGAGTTCCGCACGCCGCTGCAGAGCTACACCTCCACGCCGGCGCCGCTGGACGGGACGCCGCCCTTCGTGTGGCACGGCTCGATCCGTTCGCCCGAGATCGCCGAGCAGGCCGCGTTCTACGGCGACGGCTTCTTCCACAACAACATCTTCTGGAACAAGGAGCACACCGAGCAGATGGTGCGCCTGTACCGGCAGCGGTTCGAGCACTACGGCCACGGCTCCGCGGACCAGGCGATCGTCGGCCTCGGCGGCCAGGTCTTCATGGCCGAGACCGAGGCCGAGGCGAAGCGCCGCTTCCGCCCCTACTTCGACGAGGCACCCGTCTACGGCCACGGCCCGTCGCTGGAGGACTTCGAGCAGATGACCCCTCTCACCGTCGGCACGCCCGAGCAGGTGATCGAGAAGACCCTCGGCTTCGCGGACTACGCCGGCGACTACCAGCGCCAGCTGTTCCTCCTCGATCACGCCGGCCTGCCGCTGGATCAGGTCCTCGAGCAGGTGGAGATCCTCGGCACGCAGGTGGTGCCGGTGCTGCGCAAGGAGTTCGAGCTGCGCCGCCCCGCCCACGTGCCGTCGGACCCGCCGACCCACGCCTCGCTCGTCGCCGCCGGCCCGGACTCGCCGCACACGCTGGTGCTGCCGGCCCGGAACCTCACCGCCGCGCAGGAGGCCTGATCATGGCCCGCTCCCTCGTCGTCGTGGCGGCCGGCGTCTCCGAGCCGTCCTCGACCCGCCTGCTGGCGGACCAGTTGGCCGACGCCACCCGGGCGGCGGTGTCCGCCCGCGGTGAGGCCGTCGACGTGACCGTGATCGAGGTGCGCGAGCTCGCCCGCGACCTCGCGACCGTCATGACCACCGGCGTCCCGACGCCCGCGCTGAGCGCGGCCAAGGACGCGATCGCCGCCGCGGACGGCCTCATAGCGGTCTCGCCCGTGTTCACGGCGAGCTACAGCGGTCTGTTCAAGATGTTCTTCGACGCTCTCGACCCCGACGCCCTCACCGGCGTCCCGGTGCTGGTCGCGGCGACCGCCGGGACGGCGCGGCACTCGCTGGTCCTCGACCACGCCCTGCGGCCGCTGTTCAGCTACCTGCGCGCGCAGCTCCTCCCGACCGGCGTCTTCGCCGCGACCGAGGACTTCGGCTCGCCCGAGCTCGCCGGCCGGATCTCACGGGCCGGGGCGGAACTCGCCGGAGCGCTCGTCCGGGCCGACGGTGCCGTCGCGGGCTTCGGCGGACCGTCGGACCTCGGCGCGCCCCAGCGCTCCGGGCGGTCCCTCGACCTCGGGCCCGTGACCGAATTCGCGGACCTGCTCCGGGGACACACCGGGCGCTGACTCGTCCGGGAGCCGCCCGACGAGGGCGGACACCGCGCACCACAGGGCTGCGCACGCCGGCCAGACGAGCACGAGCACCCACGACGCGAGGTCGCCCAGCACGCCGCCGGAGTGATCGGCGGGAGCGAAGATATTGGCACCGTCGAGCCGGATCCAGGGCGCCGCGGTGAAATCGAGCCCCGGCTCCCCCGGGCCCGCGAACCGGGCGTCGACGACGGCCTGGCCGAGCAGGGCGGCGATCAGCACCGCGAGGGCGGCGGCTCCGAGCGTGATCGCGACGCCGCGGGGCGTGCGCCGCCGGCCGACGAAGACGAGCGCGCCCGTGAGCAGTCCGCCGACCGCGGTGACGGCGACGAACAGAGCCGTGGCGTGGAAGATGTTGTCGAGCTGGCCCTCGCGCCAGAGCACGCCCGATCGGGTGAGCACGCCGCGGACGCCCGGGACCGTGAGGCCCCAGAGCAGCCCGGCGGCGGCACCGAGCACGGCGGCGATCACGCCCGGCACCACGACGTCCGACCGGGCGCGGGACGGGGCTGCAGTAGTCATCGGGACGCAGCCTAGCGAGTGCGGCCGGCAGAGCGGGTCAGCGTTCGCCGCTCGACGAATCGAACTCGCCGTGCCGGGAGCATCGTGCGGTCCACCCGTGCGGGCTGACCTGGACGATCATCCGGCGCGCGCAGTACGCGCAGTAGCGCGGCGGCTCGAGCCCGAGGAGCGCCGCCGCGAACACGGGAGCCCCCTCGGCGAGCGGCTTACCGGTGTACACGTCGTACACCGGCTGCGTGTCCCCCACGACGGTCACAGGGTGTCGTTCAGGGCCTTGATCGGCATTTTGAGCTCGCCGAGCAGGTCCAGATCGGTCTCGGCCGGGCGGCCCAGGGTGGTGAGGTAGTTGCCCACGATGACAGCGTTGATGCCGCCGAGGATGCCCTTCTCGGCGCCCAGGTCGCCGAGCGTGATCTCCCGACCGCCCGCGAATCGCAGGATGGTGCGCGGCAGCGCGAGCCGGAACGCGGCGACGGACTTGAGCGCCTCGTTCGGCTCGAGCACGTCGAGGTCGCCGAAGGGCGTGCCCGGCCGCGGGTTGAGGAAGTTGAGGGGCACCTCGTCGGGCTCGAGCTCGGCGAGGTTCGCGGCGAACTCGGCCCGCTGCTCCAGCGTCTCGCCCATGCCGAGGATGCCGCCGCAGCAGACCTCCAAGCCGGCCTCGCGGACCATTCGCAGGGTGTCCCGACGCTCCTCCCACGAGTGGGTGGTCACGACGTTCGGGAAGTGCGACTTCGCGGTCTCGAGGTTGTGGTTGTAGCGGTGCACGCCCATCGCCTTGAGCTCGTCGACCTGCTCCTGGGTGAGCATGCCGAGGCTGCACGCGATCTGGATGTCGACCTCGTTGCGGATGGCCTCGATGCCGGCTGCCACCTGGCTCATGAGGCGTTTGTCCGGGCCGCGGACGGCCGCGACGATGCAGAACTCGGTCGCACCGGTCTTGGCGGTCTGCTTCGCGGCCTCGACCAGCGACGGGATGTCGATCCAGGCGGAGCGCACGGGCGACTCGAACAGGCCCGACTGGCTGCAGAAGTGGCAGTCCTCGGGGCAGCCGCCGGTCTTGAGGCTGATGATGCCCTCGACCTCGACCTCGGGGCCGCACCACTTCATGCGCACCTCGTGGGCAAGCTGAAGGACCTCGTCGAGCTTGTCGTCGGGCAGCTGTAGCACGGCCAGCACCTGCTCCTGGCTCAGCCCTTCACCGCGCTCGAGCACCTGCTCGCGCGCGACCTCGATGATGTCGGCCAGGACCCCGGTCATGTGATCTCCCTCGTCGGCTGTGGTCGTTCGGCTGTGGTGTGCGACACGTGGCGTCGCGGCTACCGAGCACTGTACAGCGTTCAATTCATGAACAGTGTTCAAGGCCGGTCGTCCACTCAGTTGAGGCTCACGAGCCAGCTCGCGTCGAACCAGGCGGGCGCGGCCGCCACGAACCGCTCCGGCGCGAGCGCGGCGGCCCCGTCGGGGATCCGCCCGACGATCGGCACTCCGGTGATCTCGGGCAGGTCGACGAGGTTGCAGCGTTCCGCCAGGCCCGGGTCCTCGGGCCAGCGGGAGAGCACGAGGCCGGCGCAGGCGACGCCGCCCGCCTCGAGGGCCCGGACCGTCAGTTCGGTGTGGTTGAGCGTGCCGAGCGCGGGGTCGGCGACCACCACGGCCGGGGCCGCGAGGTCGGCCGCGAGGTCGACCAGCGTGAACGGCGTTCGATTCCCGTCGACGCCGAGCCGCACGAGGACGCCGCCGGCGCCCTCGACGAGCACGGTGCCGTCCGCGCGCCGAACGACGGCCGCGGCCTCGTCGCGCCCGAGCGCCGGCAGGCCGGCCCGACGGGCGGCGGTCAGCGGCGCGAGGGGTTCGGGGTACCTGCGGTGCTCGACGGTGACGGCGCCCGGCGCGAGACGGGCGACCGCGGCGGCGTCCGCGAGCTGCCCCTCCTCATCGCGCTCGGCACCGTCGGGGAAGCCCGTCTGGGCTGGTTTGACGACGGTGACCGGCCCGCTCGGCAGCAGCGCCGCGGCCAGGGCGGCCGTCGCGACGGTCTTGCCGACGCCGGTCGAGGTTCCGGTGACGCAGAGGATCACGCGACCGCGGCCCGGATCACGCGGACGGCGGTCGCGACCTCGGCAGCGGTGAGATCGGCCCGCACGGTGATGCGCAGGCGCGAGGTGCCCTCGGGCACCGACGGCGGCCGGAAGCATCCGACGTGCACCCCCTGCGCCGCGCAGGCGTCGCGGGCCGCGACGGCCCGCTCGGGCTCGCCGAGCACGAGCGAGACCACCGCCGACGTCGGCTCGGGCGCGCCGATGCCGGCGGCCACGGCGCGGGCGCGGTCCAGGACCCGGGCCGCCAGCGCGGGGTCGGCCCGCAGCTCGGACAGGGCTGCGGCCGCGGCCGCGACGGCGGCGGGGGCGAGGCCCGTGTCGAAGATGAACGGACGCGCGGCGTCGATCAGGTGTGCGCGCACCCGCTCGGGCCCGAGGACGACGCCGCCCTGGGAGCCGAGCGCCTTGGACATGGTCGCGGTGACGACGAGGTCGGGCGCGCCGGCCAGGCCGAGCTCGTGGACCAGGCCGCGGCCGCCGGCGCCGCGGACGCCGAGGCCGTGGGCCTCGTCGACCACGAGGGCGGCGCCGTGCGCGCGGGCGGCGGCGTGCAGCTCGGAGACGGGCGCGAGCACCCCGTCGGCGCTGTAGACCGAGTCGCTCAGGACGAGGGCGCGCGGCTCCGCGCGGTCAGCCAGCGCCTCCTGAACTGCGTTCACGTCGCCGCGTGGGGTGACCACGACGCGGGCACGCGAGAGCCGGCAGGCGTCGACGAGGGAGGCGTGCGAGCCACCGTCGGAGACGACGAGTGCGCCGCGCCCGGCGAGGGCGGTGACCACGCCGAGGTTGGCGAGGTAGCCGGACGAGAAGCACAGCGCCGCCTCGGCGCCGAGGAAGTCCGCCAGGTCGCGCTCGAACCGCTCGTGTAGCTCAGTCGTGCCGGTGATCAGGCGCGATCCGGTGGCACCCGCACCCCAGACGCGGAGCGCGTCGACGGCGGCGTCGAGCACGCGCGGGTGTCGGCTGAGGCCGAGGTAGTCGTTGGAGGCGAGGTCCAAACCCGGCTGGTCCGGCCGGCGCGCCGTCAGCGACCGGCGCAGGCCGGCTGCGGCCCGGTCGTCGGCGTAGCCGTCGAGCCAGCCCAGCGCGTCGTCTCGGACCTCCCGGTGGGCCGGTAGTTGAACACCGTTCATGTCCTCACTGTAGCGCCGCGCGCACCGCGGCCGAGACGCCTCCGCAGATCGCGGCGACGTCGTCGGGCGTGCTGATGAACGGCGGCATCGTGTAGACGAGGTCGCGGAAGGGACGCAGCCAGACGCCCGCGGCGACGGTCGCGGCGGTCGCGGCGG
Organism: Tsukamurella asaccharolytica; assembly: GCF_007858435.1. Lineage (GTDB taxonomy): Bacteria > Actinomycetota > Actinomycetes > Mycobacteriales > Mycobacteriaceae > Tsukamurella > Tsukamurella asaccharolytica. Next base: position 282,554 of record NZ_VIGW01000003.1, read on the forward strand.
CCAGGTCGACGGGCCGGTCGAGCTGAACGACGCCGATGGCGCCGAGCACCCGGACGTCCACGACGCCGGGCGCATCCCGGAGCGGCGTGAGCCCGTCCCGCAATCCCCGTTCGATCTCGGCGACCCGGGCGGCCCAGTCGTGCGCGAGCAGCAGCTCGGTGCTGGCGACCGCGATAGCGCAGGCCAGGGGATTGCCCATGAAGGTGGGGCCGTGCATGAGCGCGCCCTGCGCCGACTGCGAGATGGTGAGCGCGACCTCGTCGGTGCACAGCATCGCGGCGAGGGTCAGGTAGCCGCCGGTCAGGGCCTTCCCGAGGCACAGGATGTCGGGGGTGATCCCCGCCGCGTCGCTGGCGAAGAGGGTGCCGGTGCGGCCGAAGCCCGTGGCGATCTCGTCGCAGATGAGCAGGACGTCGTGCCGGCGGGTGATCTCGCGCAGGGCGGCGACGTACGCGGGCGGGTGGAACCGCATCCCGCCCGCACCCTGCACGACGGGCTCGATGATGACGGCGGCCAGCTCGTGGGCGTGCGCGCCGACGAGGCGGTCGAGTTCGGCGACGTAGGCCTCGTCGTACTCCGCGGGCGGCGCGGGGGCGAAGACCTGCGTGGCGAGCACGTCGGTCCAGAGGGCGTGCATGCCGCCGTCGGGGTCGCAGACGCTCATCGGGGTGAAGGTGTCGCCGTGGTAGCCGCCGCGCCAGGTGAGCAGGCGGTTGCGGCCGTGGACGCCGCGGGCGCGCCAGTACTGCAGGGCGGTCTTCACGGCGACCTCGATGGAGACCGAGCCGCTGTCGGCGAGGAAGACGCGATCGAGGCCGTCGGGGGTGATGCGTACCAGCAGGTCGCCGAGGCGGGCGGCGCTCTCGTGGGTGAGGCCGCCGAACATGACGTGCGACATGGTGTCGATCTGGGCCTTCGCCGCGGCGTCGAGCACGGGGTTGCGGTAGCCGTGGATCGCGGCCCACCAGGAGCTCATCCCGTCGATGACCTCCGCGCCGTCGCCGAGGGTCAGGCGGACGCCCTCGGCGGAGGTGACGACCCGCGCCCCGGCGCCGCCGACGGCGCTGTACGGGTGCCACAGCGTCCGGGCATCCAGGTCGAGGATCTCGTCGGGCGTCATGTCGGGCCACGTTAGCGGTGCGCGGCAGGGCGTCGCCATCCGCCGGGCGGGCGTGGTGCCTCCCGGCGGGGGCGGTCGCGGATGGCATGATCGGGCCCATGGTTTCCGGCGTTGAGCGACCCGTCGGCGCGACCTACCGTCTGCAACTGGGGCCGGACTTCACCTTCGACGATGCCGCCCGCCGCGTGCCCTACCTGGCCGATCTCGGCGTGACGCACCTCTACCTCTCTCCCGTCCTCGAGGCGGTGCGCGGCTCGCTCCACGGCTACGACGTGACGGATCCGACGACGGTGCGCGCGGAGCTCGGCGGGCGGCGGGGCCTGGAACGCCTCGCGGATTCGGCCCACGTCGACGGTCTCGGCCTGGTGATCGACATCGTCCCGAACCATCTCGGCGTCGGCCGTCCCGAGCAGAATCCGTGGTGGTGGGACGTGCTCACGCACGGCCGGAAGTCGCCGTTCGCGCACTACTTCGACATCGAGTGGGACCCGCGCAACGGCGCCGGAGGCAAGCTGGCCCTGCCCGTCCTCGCCTCCGAGGAGGACGTCGCGGCCATCACCGTCGATCGGAGCGGCCCCGAGCCCCTCCTGCGATACCACGACCGCACGTTTCCTGTGGGACGGGACGTGGGCGGGCTGGACGCGGAGCGGGTCCACTACGCGCAGCCCTACCGTCTCGTGCCGTGGACCTCGCCCGTCCGTTCCTACCGCAGGTTCTTCACCGTCGACGACCTCGCCGCCGTGCGGGTGGAGGATCCCGAGGTCTTCGCCGCGACGCACGCCGAGATCGGGTCGTGGTTCGCGGACGGCATCGCCGACGGCCTGCGCGTCGACCATCCGGACGGGCTCGCGGATCCGGTCGGCTACCTGCGCATGCTGCGCGAGCTCACCGGGCCGTCCGCGTGGATCGTGATCGAGAAGATCCTCGAGGCGGACGAACCGCTGGAACCGGAGCTCCCCGTCGCGGGTACCACCGGCTACGACGCCCTGCGCGAGATCGGGCACGCCCTGCTCGACCCCTCGGGCGAGACGGGGCTGAGCGCGCTGCACGAGCGCTGGACCGGGAACGACGGTGCCATCCGCTGGGACTCCGCGGAGACGCTGCGCCTGCGGGACGAGCTCGCCGCCGCCGACCTGCGCCCCGAGTTCCTCCGGCTGGCCCGAGCGATCCGGCGCGACACAGCTACGCGGGTGCCCGTCGACGACCTCGCGGACGCCGCGCTGGTGTGGATGAACGAGATCCCGTACTACCGCGACGATTACCCGGTGCTCGCGGAGCGAGCCGACGCCGCCCGGCAGCGCGCCCTGCGCACGGCGAGCCTCGCCGACGCCGATCCGGGCCTGCGGCACGCGCTCGAGGCTGTCGCCGCCGCGCGCGATCTCGGTGGCGAACCCGCCCGGCGGTTCGCCCAGCTCACGGGCGCACTGACGGCGAAGTCGCTGGAGGACACGGCCTACTACCGGTCGGCGCGGTTGGTCTCGCTGCAGGAAGTGGGCGGCGCACCGTCGGACTTCGGTCCCACCGACCCTCACCCGGCCCTCGCCCGACGCGCCGCGGACCGGCCCGCGGCGATGACGACCCTGTCGACGCACGACACCAAACGTGGCGAGGACGTGCGTGCCCGCATCGGCGTGCTGAGCCAGTGCCCGTGGGACTGGGCTGTGACCGTCGACCGGTGCCTGCCCCGGCTCCCGTCGCCGCCCGATCCGATGACGGGACTCTTTCTCCTGCAGAACGCGCTAGGGGTGTGGCCGGAGTCCGGGATCGTTTCCGACGAGCTTCGCGCGCGACTGCACGCCTACGCCGAGAAATCCCTGCGCGAGGGCCGCGTCGGCACGTCCTGGACCTCACCCGACGGCGCCTTCGAGGCGGCCGGACACGCCTTCCTGGATTCGCTGTTCGACGGTCCGGCCAGCACCGCGATGACGGAGCTGGTGGGCGAGCTGGCACCGCACGGGCGGTCGGACGCGCTCGCGCAGAAGCTTCTGCAGCTGGCGGGCCCCGGAGTGCCCGATGTCTACCAGGGCACGGAGCGCTGGGAGGACTCCCTGGTCGACCCGGACAATCGTCGGCCGGTGGACTGGTCCGCCGCGGACGGCGGACACCCCAAGCAGCACCTGGTACGCACCACGCTGCGGCTGCGACGGGAGCGCCCGGCGAGTTTCATCGGCGGCTCGTACCGCCCGCTTCTCGCCGATGGGCCCGCCGCCGACCACCTTCTCGGATTCCTCCGCGGTCCCCTCGACCGGACACCCGACGTGGCCGCGCTCGCCACCCGGTGGTCCCTCCGCCTGGAGCGGGCGGGCGGCTGGCGCGACACGTGGCTCGATCTCAGCAACGGCAGCTGGACCGACCGGCTGACCGGTCACGTCATCACTGGTCGGACGGCACTCCGGGAGCTTTTCCTCGAACATCCTGTCGCCCTGCTCGTGCGCGAGTAGAAAACTTGTCAGGGGGTATGCGCACACTCGGGGCATGAACAGCGAAACCCCGCGGCCGCTCACCACGGCACTCGTCCAGTCCGCCACCGCGCGCGCCGGCGTCAGCGGCAACCGGATCCGCGCCTCGTCGCTGGCGCGGGTCGCGGAATCGCTGCGGGAGCACGGCCTCCCGGCCGATCTCCTGCCCACCGGCCGCCTGGTCATGGTCGCCGGCACGTCGCGGCTCACCGCGCAGACGCTGCCCGGCGGAGCCATCGAGGTACGAGCGCTGCGCGAGGGGCGCAACTCCATCCTCGGCCTCCTGGGTGACGCGGAGGAGGTCGCGCACCTCCTGATCCGCTGCGTGGGGATGGCCTCGGCGTGGGAGCTCACCGCGGAGATCCACGACCGGCTGATCCTCGCCGGCGACGGCACGGTGCTCAGCGAGGTTCCGATGAGCGACACGCTCTACGTCCGCCTCGGCGACCGCACCTTCGCGGAGGTCTTCGCCGAGGACGCCAGCGCCTGCCTCGGGCAGCCCGCCGTCGTCACGCTCACTACGCGGGTGTGCACCCACTCGCTGGACGAGGTCTGGCGGTTCCGGTCGCTGGATCACCACGACTTCCGGCCCATCGGCTGCATCACCGGCGGCCGGCACGAGACGGCGGAGTCGGCGCTCGCCGCGATCGAACTGCACCGGGCCCGCACCGCGGAGTGGGAGAGCCTGCATTGACGCTATCGTTGCGAACCGATGTCCACCCCGCCCGTCACCGCTGCCGATCACGCTTTCGAGGTGTGGGCTCCGCGGCCTCAGCGGGTCCGGCTCTGGCTCGACGGCGCGGTGCACCCGATGCGCCGCGGCACCGACGACTGGTGGCGGATCACCGCGCCGGCGGCGCCCGGCGCGCGGTACGGCTTCCTTCTCGATGACGACGAAACGGTGCTCCCCGATCCGCGCTCGCCCCGCCAGCCCGACGGGGTGCACGGCCCGTCGGCGCTGATCCCGCAGGTCGACGGTCCGCGGTGGCCGGGAAGGGAGCTGCGCGGCGCCGTCGTCTACGAGCTGCACCTCGGCACGTTCACCCCGGAGGGCACGTTCGACGCCGCCATCGAGCGGCTCCCGTACCTGCGCGACGTCGGGATCGGCTTCGTCCAGCTGATGCCGGTGAACGCCTTCAACGGCGAGCACGGCTGGGGCTACGACGGTGTCGGGTGGTTCGCGGTGCACGAGCCCTACGGCGGACCGTCGGGCCTGGAGAGGTTCGTCGCCGCGGCCCACGACCTCGGCCTCGGCGTCCTCCTCGACGTGGTGCACAACCACCTGGGGCCGTCGGGGAACTACCTCGGGCGGTTCGGCCCCTACGAGACCGACGGCGCGAACGCATGGGGCAGCACGATCAACCTCTCCGGCGAGGGTAGCGCGGAGGTGCGACGGTTCATCCTCGACGACATCGCGTGGTGGCTGCGCCGCTACGGCGTCGACGGGCTGCGGTTGGACGCGGTGCACGCCCTCGTCGACCACTCCGACCGGCACCTCCTCGAGGACGCCGCTGCGCTGACCGCAGAGTTGTCGGTGGAACTCGGCCGCCCGCTGGCCCTGATCGCGGAGTCCGACCTCAACGACCCGCGCCTGGTTACCCCCGTCGACCTGGGCGGCTACGGCCTCGCCGCGCAGTGGAACGACGACGTCCACCACGCGATCCACACCATCGTCTCGGGCGAGCGCCAGGGCTACTACGCCGATTTCGGCGGCCCCGAGTGCCTCGCGACCGTCCTCACCGAGGGCTTCTTCCACGCCGGCACGTACAGCGCGTTCCGCGGCCGCACCCACGGGGAGCGGATCGACCCGGAACGGGTGGCGCCGTCGCAGCTCCTGGCCTACACCTGCACGCACGACCAGGTGGGCAACCGCGCCCGCGGCGACCGGCCGTCGGAGTACCTCACGACAGGGCAACTCGCGGTGAAGGCGGCGCTCGTGCTGTTCGGCGCGTTCACGCCGATGCTCTTAATGGGCGAGGAATGGGGCGCGCGCACGCCCTTCCGCTTCTTCACCAGCCACCCCGAACCCGAGCTGGCGCGCGCCACCGCGGAGGGGCGCAAGGCCGAGTTCGCCGAGCACGGCTGGCCGCCGGGCGACGTGCCCGACCCGCAGGATCCCGACACCCTCGCGGTCTCGCGCCTGGACTGGTCCGAGACCACGCGGCCGGAACACGCCCGACTGCTGGAGACGTACCGCGCGCTCATCGAACTCCGCCGCGACCCCGCCCTCGCCCACGACGACCTGCGCGCCGTCACGTGCGATCACCCGGGCGAGGCCACCTGGTTCGCCGTACACCGCGGTGACCTGACGTTGCTCGTGAACTTCTCGCCATCACCGGTCACGGCGCCGTTCGCCGGCGACCCGGAGCTGTACTGGGAGGCACCGTCGGTCGTGGACGGAGCGACGACGGTGCCGGGCCACTCCTTCACGGTGCTGCGCCGCAGGGCCTGACCACAATCCGCGGGCAGCGCGACGCTCAGCGGACGCTTTGTGAGAACCTAACGTTCATGCGTATCGGATTGGGCATCAACTACACGGACGGGTTCAAGGCCACGGCCGACGAGGTCCTCGACCTGGAGCGGGCGGGGCTGGACATCGTCTTCGTCCCCGAGGCGTACTCGTTCGACGCGGTGAGCGCGCTCGGCTACCTCGCCGCGAAGACGGAGCGCGTGCAGTTGGCGTCGGGCATCCTGCAGATCTACACCCGTACCCCCACGCTCACGGCGATGACGGCGGCGGGCCTGGACAACGTCTCTGACGGCCGTTTCATCCTGGGTCTCGGCGCCTCGGGCCCGCAGGTGATCGAGGGCTTCCACGGCGTCAAGTACGACGCCCCGATCGGCCGCACCCGCGAGATCATCGAGGTGTGCCGCAAGGTCTGGCGGCGTGAGCGGCTCGAGCACCGCGGCACGTTCTACACGATGCCGCTCACCGCCGAGGACGGCGGCACCGGTCTCGGCAAGCCGCTCAAGCTGATCAACCACCCTGTGCGCGAGCGGATCCCGGTGCTCCTGGCCGCGCTCGGCCAGAAGAACGTCGCGCTGGCCGCCGAGGTCGCCGAGGGCTGGCAGCCGATCTTCTTCTTCCCGGAGAAGGCGAAGGACGTGTGGGGCGAGGCCGTCGCCGCGGGCACGGCCAAGCGCGATCCCGCGCTCGGCGAGCTGGAGGTCTACGCCGGGCCGACGCTCGCGATCGGCGAGAACGTCGACCACCTGCTCGAGTTCGTCAAGCCGCACCTCGCGCTGTACATCGGCGGCATGGGCGCCAAGGGTAAGAACTTCTACCACACGCTGGCCACCAACTACGGCTACGGCGCCGAGGCCGACCGGATCCAGGAGCTGTACCTGGCCGGCGATAAGGCCGCCGCCGCCGAGGCCGTGCCGGACGAGCTGGCCCGCGGCGTCTCCCTCATCGGACCGAAGGGGTACGTGAAGGAGCGGGTCGCCGCCTTCGCGGAGGCCGGGGCGACGGTGCTCAACGTCACGCCGATCGCGGACGACGCTGCCGGCCGGGTGAAGCAGGTCGAGGCGCTGCGCGAGCTCGTGTAGCAGCCGCCACAACGACGAGGGGGCGGTCCGGGATGATTTCCAGGCCGCCCCCGGTTGTCTCTTCTGTGACCGAAGCACCGTTCCCCCACCCTCGCCTGTCCCTGCTCGAGCTCGCACCCGTCGTCGACGGCGCGTCCTTCGGCGACGCCCTGCGCGACACGATCGCGACGGCGCAGGAGGCCGAACGGCTTGGCTACGAGCGGGTCTGGGTCGCGGAGCATCACTCGATGCCCGGCATCGCGAGCTCCGCGCCTGCGGTGCTCATCGGTCGGATCGCCGCGGCGACCGAGAAGATCCGCGTGGGCTCGGGCGGCGTCATGCTGCCGAACCACCAGCCGCTCGTCGTGGCCGAGCAGTTCGGCACGCTCGACGCGCTGTTCCCGGACCGCATCGACCTCGGCATCGGCCGCGCCCCGGGAACCGACCAGCTCACCGCGCACGCGCTCCGCGGCGGCAAGGTCAGCGAGTCCGTCGACGACTTCCCTCAGGCGCTCGCTCACCTCCGGGCCTTCCTGCGCGACGACTTCCCCGCCGACCACCCGTACGCGGCGATCACCGCGACCCCGGGCGTCGGCTCGAACCCGCAGATGTGGTTGCTCGGCTCGTCGACGTTCAGCGCCAAGCTCGCCGGCCTGCTGGGGCTGCCCTTCGCCTTCGCCCGGCACTTCGCACCGCAGGCCACGCTGCCCGCGCTCGCCGAGTACCGCGAGACCTTCCGCCCGGGCGACCTCGACGAACCGAACGCGATGCTGACGGTCACCGTCGTGGCGGCGGACACCGATGAGGAGGCGCAGCGCATCGCCGGCCCCGCGAAGGCGTCGATGTACCGGGTGCGCACCGGCAATCCGGGCCGGATGCTGACCTACGAGCAGGCCGCGGCGCAGCCGCTCACGCCCGAGCAGGAGCACGCGATCGCCCCGACCACGTCCGCGTGGATCGTCGGCTCGCAGGCGACGGTCCGCGACGAGCTGCGCGAACTGCTCACCCGCACCCAGCCGCAGGAGCTGATGATCTCCGGCATGATCCCCGGCCTCGCTGAGCGCAAGCACAGCCTCGAGCTGATCAGGGGCGCCGTCGATCAGCTCGGGTAGGGGCTACGCCGTGACGTCGCCGTTGAAGAGCACGCGAGTGGCCCGCGCGGACGCGTAGGGCGGCTCCTGCAGATCCACCGAGACGGCGACCCGCGGGTCCTTCGCCAGCAGCCGCCCCTTCGGGGTGTCCCGGCCGGTGGCGAAGACGAGGGCATACGTCTCCACCTGGATCTCCACCCGTCGGTCGATCCGCCGCACGCCGGGCGGCGGGAGAGTGATCGGCATGACCACAGCAGCCACCGCCGCCATCGCCCTCCTCACCCTCGGTTGGATCTTCTACCGCCAGCGCCAGGTCCGTCCGCTGAAGGACAGGACCGCCCGCATCGCCCTCGTGCTCGCCGCCATCGGACTGGTCCAGGCGGTGCAGTACGTCTCGTCCGGCGGGGCGGTGGGCGCCGGGCAGGTGGTCGCCGTCATCCTGGGCCTCGTCATCGCCGTCGCCCTCGCCTACCCGCGGGCGCTGACCACGAAGGTCTTCCCCGGACCCGACGGTGCCTACCTGCGCCAGGGCACCGCGGCCACCATCGGCCTGTGGATCGTGGCGATCGTCCTCCACGTCGCGGTGGACATCGCCGTTCCCGTCGCGATGGGCGACCACACCGGCCGCGGCTTCACCGGCGTCACGACGATGCTCTTCCTCGGCATCACCCTCTACGCCCAGAACTGGTTCCTCCAGCAGCGCGCCGCCGCGCACCGCGCGCAGCAGGAGGTCACGGTCGCCTGATCAGGCACGTCCGCCACGCTCGACGGTCCGCGGCCCCCTCCCCTCGGCCGGGCACCGTGGTTGTGTGCGCGGCCGACCTAACAGAACCAGAAATCTCATAGCACGGCATCCTCGGACGTCAGAGCATCGACCACCTGCGCGACGCCCACCCGCTGACCGTCGAATACCGAGAATCCAGACGACTCCAGCGCGCAATCCCGGTCCGGATCCCTCCCGTCTACTATGACTACCCTCGAACTGTGCCACACGGCATCGACGGGCCAACGATCAGTGGTGACCTCCACGCCGAAGTCGGGCTTGTCGACGCCAGCCTGTGCGAGTTTCCGCATCAGTGCCCGAAGTGTCGCCGAGACTCCGATCAGTTGGTCGTCCCATTCAGCAGCCTTCACCCCTCCGCCGTTGACCAACCGGAGCGACGCAAAGACTGCAAGTGCTGCGCGCCTGGTCAACCGGTCGTGGAAACGAGCGTTCCGGTAACTGCGTAAGCAGCCGTAGCATGACGTCTCCTCGCCGCACTCGCAGTCTTCAACACGTTGCAGGGACGCCTCCAGAACTGAAGCAAGGTTCTCCGCGATTCGCTTCGAGGCGCCTGCGCCTCCGGGCACGGTGTCGAACAGGACGATGCTGCGCTGTCCCTCGGCGCTCCACGACAGAGTTCCGTCGATGTCGTCTCGACTGATTTCGAGACGCTCCGACGCGCCTTCGAGCAACGCGTACAGAACAGACAGCCAACGCTCCTCCGCATCCCGGTCGTAGGCAAAATCCTGGAAGGTGAATTCAGCGACGTCTGTCTCGTATCGATGCGCAAGGCTGACGACGCGACAACTTCGGGCGCACGCCGCGCCGGTCACCGGATGATGGTGGCTCCCCGCCCTTCCCGGTCCCGTGATGGGTTCCGCCCATCCGCACGTGTCGCAGAGACGGTAGCCAGCCCCACCCCCGTCGGAGATGGCGACCAGCCGTGCTCCCGTTCCCGCTCGCGCGGTAACCTGCAATACACCCTCGGACTTCCACATGAACTCGCGCGTCTCCTCCCCCAGATTCTCGACGTAGCTGCCTCCGTGCCAACGCCTTTCGGGCGGCGCGACACCTACATCGGCTGCCCGCCGATCGGCGGTGAAACCGAACTCGGGAACGACCATGAACCGCACGTGCTCGAACGTCTCGCCGCATCCGATGCAGATCGTCCCCGGCTCAAGAACGTGCCCCGATTCGAACCTGCCGCAAGCGCGGCAGACCTGGTACTGGCGGGTTTCCAGTTCCTGCTTCGGAATCTTCCGCAATCCTCTCGACGTCCACACCTTGCCCCCCGCTACAACCTCGTTGCCCGGGGCGTAATCGTAGATCGCCTGCGTCAGATCTCTCTGCAACTCAAGTCGACCTCCGACCGGATCGGAGCAGTGATCGGTGCGCAGCTCGACCGTATCAACGGGAAACCCGTACTTCGGAAGGACGTTGTGATTTGCCAGGTAACCGAGAAGGGGCCGTCGCTCGATGGTGCGCTGCGTCTTCTGAAGCGCGCTCGCAAGTGGGTACTTCTTCTCCTGGATGGCTTCATCGATGAGGCCGGCGATCGTGCCGAGGTCGTGTTCGATCTCGGCACGCGCACGATTCAGCCGCTCCGCAAGTTCCGCGACCCAGGCCCCGTCGTCGATACCGACCGCTGAGTGCAGGGCCAACGGCAGAACCGACCGAAGGGCGTCCTCGATAGTGGCGGGCACGGGGGTGAGGAAGGGGACGACTCCGTCGACCGGCGCCGCTCTACCGTCATCTGCCGTGAAAAAATCGCTGGCATGGCTCCAGTACTCACCAGACCGATCGAAGCGAGCCCGGAAGTAGGCTGCGAGGGCAACCGAATGTGCGTGTCGTCGCGCAATTCGCTCGTTCTCGATCGGCACCCACGGAACGCGCATCTGGCCAGCGATCATCGACACTGGATTCTGGAACTTCGAAATGTCGTGCGAGTTCCTTGTGGCGTAGGTCATCACTAGTGCCGCAGCCGACGCACGTCGCCCCGCCCGGCCTGCACGCTGCACGTAGTTCGCCGTTTTTGGAGGCATATTCCGCAAGACCACCGATTGGAGAGCACCGACATCAACACCTAGCTCAAAGGTCGTTGAACAGGAGAGCACGTTCACTTTGCCATCAATGAACTCGCGCTGAATGAGAGCAGCAGTCTGCGAGTCCCACTGGGCAGTGTGCTCGCGTGCAGACAGCGGCGCGGGGACCGCAGTCTCGTACAACGTTCGATAGTGGTTGGTATCCGCCACGCCCGAGGGCACCCGATGGGGCGTCAAGGCACCGCCGCACGTGCCTGCGGGACACACTGCATGTACTGAGAAGGCCCACAGTCGCTGACAAGTCGAGCACCGAAACCACGACGACGATCTACCACTGCGAAGCACTAACTTCCTCTGGCACACCTGGTGGACGTCATCGGCGCCCTTCACTGTCGTCTCTACGATGAAACCCGCGCTCCGGAGGTAATCCCAGCATGCTCCAAGAACCGTGTCAGGATCCACCTTTGCTCCGGTCGCCGCGAGGACTCTTTCAACGAACCGCCGTCGATTGTTGGTCGATCCGCCGCTCGGGCACCAACTGATGATCTTCTTCGCTCTATGTGATCCTACCTTCCGGATAGAAATCTTGGCGTTGCGCGGGGCGAACCGCTCTGCACCGACGTCAACATCGTCGAGGAGATCGATAGCACCTTGCGTCCGTACCGACTTCAGGAGGACATCGAACAGACTCCACGTCTCGTCCTCGGAGAGGCCAAGCTGTCGGAACCCTGCCGGCAGTGGCGGAGTATCAGTTCGCCTCACCGCCACACGGAGGAGCCCGAGACCCTCCATCGACTGCTGGTGATCGAGCGTCATCAGCTCACCCATCACCCATTCGTTGGCTGACCTCGTCCGCACCACGATGCCGTCTGACTCTTCGAAATGCCCCGCAGCTGTGGCCACCTTCTTCGCGAGCATCGCGAGATCCTCTGCCGTCAGGTCGTCATCGGCATAAGCCTTGTCCTGTAATGCTCGGGTAAGATAACCCCGCTCCAAGATTCGCTCGTACGTCCGTTTCAGGTACGGCGCTGCGTACGCTGCCGCCTGACGGGAATCGGAGAACATGAGGAGCTTGCGGCCTTCACCAACGAGTCCGGAGGTGACGTCGTCAGCAGGTGGAAGATTCTGGTACAACGCGGTCGCGAGCACTGCGGGCGCAGCGTTCGTGTCTGTGCGTAGACGCCGGATCACCTGCCTCGCACGGGTGCCACACTCCGTACAGGTATCCATCACGCGCGAAGTCGCCTTGTGCTCTCTGGTGTGGATCATGTCGCCTCCGGGACATGCGGAATTTCCGCAGGGAGTTCCTTGAGAGTTCGCGAGAAATCCGCATCCAGAGCACAACCCCCGAAGCACCTGATTCCGAGGCACCGGATCCCCCAGGACCTCTTCGTCCTCGTCCTCGGCCGGGTCACGATTGTCGGACCCGGTCAGAACAAGCCATTTCACCGGCCCATCCCTCTTAACCGTGGGAACGAAGAACGTTCCCTGCTCGGTCGACTGGGTGTCGCCTGAAAGGTGAACCGCGCCACAGCGAGTGCATGTTCCGAACTCGAACATCGCGCGGCCGGACTCAGGGTCTCGTTCGTGGCGGGCGAGTAGAACATGCGGCCCGGTGTCACGGAACGCCACGAACGCTCCTTCCGTCGCCCGAACGAAGAAGTGGTACCGCGCCGAGAGGACAGGGTTCCCAGCGTCATCAGTCACGGCACTGCCCAACGCAACGAGATTCTCCAGCTTGCCCGCAACATCAGGACCTTCCGGAAAGACCGCCCCCGCGAGATCTTGGACGTCCTTAGGACCGTTCGGCAGCAGAGCCTTGAGTTCAACGATGTGCTTCTCGGCGGAGAGCGCATCCGCCTCGTTTCCGTCAGGGCTGCGCTCGGCGAGCTGAGCGCGATCTGCGTCAGATTGAGTCCAGGCGTCGAGCTGGCTTCCAGACATCTCCCAGGTTGCACGATCGGGTGTACGAGCACGCGTCGCGTAAATGACGTCCTGTCTCGCGGTGTCGCCCTCTGAGAACTCGAAGTCGACCGCGAACAGATTTCGAGCGAACGAGGCCGTCTCCTCCGGAGTTCCGTCGAGAGAGGCCGATGTTGCAATGCACTGCAAAGACGCGGTCGGAGCCACGCGCTGCCGGAGTCGTCGAAGCAGCAGCGCAACCTCACTTCCTTGCGCACCATCGTAAACGTGAGCCTCGTCCAGAGCGAGGATCTTCCACGTCCCACGATGAGGACCATCAAACAGATCGATATCCTTAGGACGGAGCAAAAGATACTCCAGCATGGCATAATTGGTCAACAAGATGTGCGGCGGATTCGCTCGCATCTCCGCCCGGCTGATCATTTCGTTCGGAAGCCTATCCGCCTCCTTATAACTCGCCCGCCACGACTTAAGTGCGTCAACTTCACTCTCTTTTGTCTCACCCGTGTAACGACCGAAGGTAATATCGGGCGAGTGCGCAAGAATCGCACGGAGCCTGCCCAGCTGATCGTTGGCGAGGGCGTTCATCGGGTACAGGAGTAGGGCCCGGACGCCCGGGCCAAGTCTGCCCGAAGCTCGCTCTGCAACGAGATGATTGAGAATCGGGATGATGAAGCTTTCGGTCTTCCCTGAGCCAGTTCCGGTACTGACAACAAGGTTTCTCCCCGCGACGGCCTTGCGGATAGCTTGCTCCTGGTGAACGAACAGTGGGCGGGATAGCGGCAGTGCATCTCCGCCCACATAACCGAATTCGGAGTGGAGAACTCCCTCAGTCATGAGGTCACTCAGCGACGAACCGGGCGCGTAGGGTGGCGTTAGCTCTAGGAGCGGACCTCGAGTCAGGTGCCTCGCGCCATCAACCGCAGCGTCGAAGGCCGCCGCGATCGCGGGATCACGCGGCGCGAGCATCGTCTTCAAGTATCGCCTGTAGGTGGCCTCAATTTGTCTGGTGGTCTTCAGAGGGTCCAGTCGATTATTCATTCCGCAACTCCGATCAGGTCACCGTGGCGATGATTGAGGACTAGCGCCTCGGCGATCAACAGATCGTTGAGGACCAGTCGAGGGGCGAGTTCTGCCATGCGCGACCAACAGGCGACAGTCGGCCCCTTCCAGGTGAAGCGCGTCTCTACGTCGTGCGCGGAGAGTCGCGCCAGCAGCGCGAGTACGAGCGATTGCGACGGCAACGTGAGCCATGGCTGTTTTTCGAGATCAAGGCCGTCAAGTTTGGCCATACGTTCTGAGGACACTGCTGCGAGCTTGGGGGCTGCCCTTCTGAGTCTGACCGACCCGAGCATCACCTGTTTGGCGAACTCCTCCACCTCAGATGCAGCCCTCCCCCACGCGTACCGCGACGCGAACGCCTCCTGGAGAGCGACCGATCTGCCCGTCGAGCTCAAAAGAGCGCCGGGAACCAACCCGAGCCCCTCGACGATCTCCTCAATCTGGGCCTTCGGCATCGTGTCGAGCTTGACGTACACCTGGTCGAACGTCGCGTCCATGATCTCGCTCGTCGGGCCGCCACGTAAGGTGCGACAGAGTTCCCGGCCGCCTTTGTCCTGGAGATATCGAATTGATTCCGCACGCTGGCGCCCCGAGGCGTCGTCACCGTTCACGAGCAGCGGAAGGCGAGCCGACTCGATCATGCAGCCGACCCAAGGGTTGTTGTGTACAGGACCGCCCGCCGGGCCCGGATCGAAGCTGCGCCGAACCACGCCAGTGCGGATCGCGAGCGCTGCCAGAATGCCCCGAGGAAGCCCCGAGTTACCCAGCGCCTCAAGCGCTTGGAGCGGCTCTCGACTCAACCGTGCGGTCAACTCTCGATCGACCCTCAGCGCACTCTGCCCGTGCAAGTCCATTAGATGCGCCAAAGACGCCCACACGTCCTGAAACCCGAGGTTCTCAGGGAACGCACCTGGTTCTCCTGCAAGGAGTCGCGCCAGTTCGTTTCGCGTGGGATCCGAGTCAGTGATCCAACCGGGCTGGTTCACGCGAGTGACAGCCGACTTGGGCCGCGCGGGCGGCGCGACCGACGCCCATGGATCGTCGAGGTACACCGTGACGAGAAGGGGTCCCCCCTTGATCAGCGCCGGAGGCAGCGTCGCGGCGGCGCCCCGAATGGACAACTTTTCTGCTGGTCTCCACGGGGCCGTCTCAGCCCAAACGAACGCTGCCAGGTCCTCGCCCTCCGCAACACCATCCAGGACAAGACTTTCACCCACCAGGTCAATCCTATCGAACAGGCGTGCGGCCCGGAATCTCGCGATAGTGACTCGGATTTCGCGACTCTGGTGCACAATCTGTGCCACGAGGGAGCAATCGCCCGCGTTCTTCACTACATCGTGAATCTCGCGAGTACTGATCGAGTGTACGAAACCCGAAACCGTGGGGTCTACGGTCTTAATCACAACGCCGCGTGAACTCAGGACCACAATACGAACTTCCGCATGACCCGGCACTCTGACAGCAAACACTCGGTTCTCGGCGAGTTCCTTGGGGTCGACGTGTTCGACTGAGGTCCGCCAGGGAGCGTGGCCGGCCGCCATGCTGTAGCGGACTTCGACCCGAGGCGGGCGCACTACCAGTCGACAACCGAGATCCGCGCTGTGAATCGAAATAGCTCGTTCCACGTCGCGTGCGGCGAACTGGATCTCACGTGTGTCCACACGGAGTTCCTCCCCCGGTTCAATGACCGCGGTCACCGGAGCAACCCCGTCCGCCACCGGAAACCTAATCGGCCGGCTAAGAGTGACACTCAACCCCTCGGCGAGGAAAACCAATAGGCGGGCATTCGATCCGAGTGGACCTGTCACTGAAATCTCGAACATGCCCAAGAGACCGGCTTTTAGCCCTTCGAACGGATCGACAGTGATCTCCGCGCCGCCAGTGTCCCAGGCGCGTTCCACCAGGTAGCCCACCTCGCCCGCACGCCGGGTGCGGATGTGCCAGACGGCTGGGCCCTCGCCCGCCGGGAGAATCACTGCGGGTCGTTGCGAATACACCGGATACTCCTGCACCGTCGTCGTTCCTTCGATCTGTGCAGGAAGCGAGAAGGCTGCACTTGCGGCGCTCTTGAATTCCCGCAACGGCCCACGAGCAGCGTCCGATCGGACATAGAACCCACTGACCCCAGTCGGATCGACATCGACCGCCCGCCAGCCGGGCCATCCGGCGACCGCGCCGATGAGGCCAACTGGTAGCTCTTTGCCTTCCCGATCAAAGAGTTTCGCGGACTGAGCCAAGAGAGCGATCAGCGGTCGCTGCGGCAAGGTGGTCCCCGCGGGAATGTGGCGGCCGTCCTGACCAAACAGCAGCATCGGATCGAGCGCGTCCACCAGGGGGATAGAGGTGTGGATGCTGCTTGGACGGTGCTGCACCACCACCTCGCGGACTGCGCTCGCTACGGGGAACACCGTCGCAGGATGATCCGTTCCGTCAATACCCCATCCTCTGTCCGCGATCACCTCTTTGACCGCTCCATCCAAGGACACCGTCCAAGGCACTTCCGGCCCAGCAGGCGGATAGGGAAGCCTTACCTGCACTTGCGCATCGGACGCCGAGTAGGCAACCGTTGGACGGCTGCGAATCGCCCCGCGACGCTCGCGTGTGACGGAGAACTCGCCCGTGAGAACATCGATCAGGCTGTGAAGCAGGACCGTAGGCAATCCAGTGGTGGCGGTGTCGAGCTGAAGCGATTGCCAATCTTCACGGATGCGCGCAAGCTCGACGAATTCTACGATCCGATTCAAGACATCTATTGCCAGTTCGCGCCCGTACCGAAGGAAGTTCTGTACAGGAACGTCGAGGGCACTCATCCGATGCGTCTTGCCGGGGGTATTCAGCCATCCGATGACGGACGGACCATTCGCGTCACGCCCTGCATCGAGATGCCCGTTAATCACGTCGACTAGATCCACCAGGCAGTAGCGGGGAATTCCGCCGTGCATAGCTACGACCTGCACGTATTGCCCAGCAAGCTCCGGAAACTGACGCAGGCCGAACTTCTTCGTCAGCGGTACGATCTTATGCCTCAGAAACGCCTCCGCGCTCTGGTCGCGTTCCACGGCGAGAGCCGCCCAGAATGAGTCCCAGTATCCCCCCTGCTCGTACTCCAACGACGCGTGCCCGACCAGCGTAACGAGCACCGAGGCCGGATACCGCTCGACCACCGCAGCCATCGTGGAGCGGGAAAGCAGAGCTCGTTCGATTCTGGCACCGAGCTCTTGCTGGAGCCGGCGTACTGCCCCTTCATCGAGATTTGCCTCCAGCACAAGCAAACTGCGATCAAGCAGTCGCGCGATCCGATACTCCTCGTCGATCAACCAGCGCTCGTCGGCAGCCGAACCGCCCATGATTCCACCCACCTCTTATGAATCCAGCTCATGCTGCACGACACTTTAAATCGGACGTCTGACACGATTTCGGGCACCCGCGGGTTCACCCCACGGGGCGCACCGAGCCGAAGTTCGCGACGACGGTCGCCTGGTTCGTGATAGCAAGGATAGGGCTGCATTGCGCCGCCGGGGCATGTATCACGCCATATCGCCCCTCGGCGATGGAGACCAGCGGCGTGAGATATCCGCTTCAGATCGAGCGGGCTCCCCTTCCTGTGGTCGCACGCGCCGCCCTCGTAGCCACTGTTCGGCTCCGGGGCAATCCGGTCGCGGCAGCGGTCACTTCCTGCGTGAGTCTGCAGCCTTACCGCAAACGACCTCAGCCGCAGGACCCGGGCGTCCCGGGAGGTCTTTCCTAAGCGGCAAGGCGGGCACCCCGCTCGACCGTTCCGGTCCCACACGTCCACTCCAACCGGGGCAACCCGGGGATACCCGACATAGCGCCCATGGTTGACTTGTAAAGTCGGGCTCAGAGCGGGGTTCACCCGGTGGACTCGGGGGTGCGAGTGGGTATGACTGTGATCAACGACGGGCACATCGGTACCAGCGAGGCGTCGGCCGACAGCGGGTTCAAGGGCGCTCCGGGATCCATCGCCGTCGTGCGCGATCAGGAGTGGCTCGTCACCGCGGTGGAGCCGACCGCGGACGGCTTCTTCGTCCACGTCACAGGCCTGTCCGAGCTCGTCCGCGACACCTCAGCCGTGTTCTCGACAGCGCTCGACCGGATCGACGAGGTGGACCCGACCGCGGTCACCGTCGTCGCGGACCCGTCGGAGCGGTTCCGTCGCAGCCGCCTGTGGCTGGAGGCGATGTTCCGCAAGACTCCGATCGCCGTGACCGACCCCGGATTCGGCACGGCGCAGCGCGGCCTCGCGAAGCCGCTCGACTACCAGGTGAAGGCCGTCGCGAAGGCCCTGGATCCGGACAAGCTCCGCCCGCGCATCCTGCTGGCCGACGCCGTCGGGCTGGGCAAGACGATCGAGATCGGGATGATCCTCTCGGAACTGGTCAGACGGGGCCGGGGCGACCGCATCCTCATCGTGACCCCGAAGCACGTGCTCGAGCAGATGCAGATGGAGCTGTGGACGCGCTTCGCGCTCCCTTTCGTCCGCCTTGATTCCGCCGGGATCCAACGCATCCGGCAGGTACTGCCCGCCAGTCGCAACCCGTTCACCTACTTCAAGCGCGTCATCATCTCGATCGACACGCTCAAGAGCGACCGGTACATCGCGAACCTGCAGAAGCAACGGTGGGACGCGGTGGTGATCGACGAGTCGCACAACGTCACGAACACCGCCTCACAGAACAACCGGCTCGCACGGCTGCTGTCGAAGCAAACCGACGCGCTGATCCTCGCATCGGCGACGCCGCACAATGGCCGCGCCGATTCCTTCGCCGAGCTGGTCCGCATGCTCGACCCCACCGCCGTCTCCCCCGAAGGCGAGCCCGACTACGCGGAGGTGGCCAAGCTCGTCATCCGCCGCCACCGCCACCATCCCGACGTTGCCGGCGAGGTCGGCTCGGACTGGGCCGAGCGGCAGCCGCCCCACAACGTGGTCGTGCCCGCCACCGCGGCGGAGGACGCGATCGCCCGCGAGCTCGAGGACGTGTGGCTCTGGCCGGAGAGCGGGTCGTCGCCGTACTCGGGGCAGAACTCGTCGCTTTTCCCGTGGACCCTCGCGAAGGCGTACCTCTCCTCCCCCGCCGCGCTGCTGCAGTCGGTGCGGGAGCGCCGGCGCCGCATCGATGCGGCGGTGCCCAAGCAGGCGACGGAGCTGGCGGCGCTGGATCGCCTCGCCGATCTCACCGAGGCCGTCCCGATGGCGTCGTCCGCCAAGTACGTCGAGCTGCGAACGCAGTTGGACGAGATGGGCGTCAGCAGGTCCGGCAGTGCGCGGGTGGTGATCTTCGCCGAGCGGGTGGCCACTCTCACCGCGCTCGCCGAGCAGCTCGCCGCGGATCTCACGATGACCTCGACCAGGGGCGCCGACCTCGGCCAGGTCGCCGTGCTCCACGGCGGGCTCAGCGATTCCGAGCAGACCGAGATCGTCGAATCGTTCAAGCTCGAGTCGTCGCCGATCCGGATCCTCGTCACGGGTGACGTGGCCTCCGAGGGCGTGAACCTGCATTCACAGTGCCACCAGCTGATCCACTACGACATCCCGTGGAGCCTCATCCGGATCGAGCAGCGCAATGGACGCATCGACCGGTACGGGCAGAAGCACCGGCCCCGGATCACCACACTGCTCCTCACGCCCAGCACCGCCCACTTCGCCGGCGACCTCCGCGTCCTCGCCCGGCTCGTGGACCGCGAGCACGAGGCGCACCAGGCGCTCGGCGACACCGCGTCCCTGATGGGCACCTACGACGTCAAGGCCGAGGAGGAATCGATCCGGCAGGTGCTGGCCGGCCAGAAGGAGCTCGAGGCCGTGGTCAAGACCGTCGACGAGGTCGCGGCCGGAACCGGCCTGGACTCCTTCTTCGCGCAGCTCGCCCTCGGCGGGATCGCGCAGGATCCGCCCGCCGAGCAGCCCGCGAGCGAGGGCTTCCACGGTGCGGGCGTCTACGACTCGGAGTTCGAGTTCCTCTCCGACGCCCTGCACGAGTCGTACGTGCACCCGCAGAACGCGCCGAAGGACGGCGTGGATTGGGCGGTGCACAAGCAGTATTCGATCGCCAGCCTCACGCCACCGAAGGACCTGCGCCAACGTCTGGATGTCCTTCCACAGGACTACCTCAAGGCCCGTTCGATCCGGGAGACCTACAAGCTGGCCTACACGCCCGCGCGCGGCGAGCAGGAGCTGGTCCAGGCCCGGTCGGGTGCGTCGACGTCCACCTGGCCCGAGGCGCACTACCTCGCTCCGCTGCACCCGATCCTGGACTGGGCCGCCGATCGCGCCCTCTCGGAGCTGGGACGGTCGCAGATCTACGCGGTCCGTGGCGCGGTCCCCTTCCCGACGATTCTGGTCCAGGTCACGCAGACCAACCTGCGCGGCCAAGTGGTGGCGGCCGGCTATTACACGGTCGCCTTCCCAGTGCCGGGCGATCCCGGCGCGTCCCTCGTCGAGCCCCACACTGGCGCACACGAGGCGGTCGCGGAATTGGCCATCGCGCAGGTCAACACAGGCGACATCGATGGTGCGTCGAACCTGCAGCCCCTCGTGGCCGCCGCGGTGCACGCCGCCGACGCCAACGCCAAGAACCAGGCGGAATCCGTCCGCGCCGAGTCGGCCGACCGAATCCGGGCGTGGGTCGCGCGGTCGGAGGCCTGGCAGCACGAGGCGGGCGCGCTCATCCAGCGCGCCGACCTCCGTGACCAGAGCAAGCGGATCGCGGAGGAGAAGGAACTCGCAGAGGCGATGAATCCAGCACGGCGCCTTGCCCGCCCGCTGATGGTCGTGGTCCCGGAGGATTTCGATCCCGCGGCCCTCGGCTCCCCGGCCTCGACCACCGGATCGGAGGACTGACCGTGTCCGCGCCCTCAGACGCCCTGATCGTCGGCGACGAATTCCTCAGCGAGCACTACTTCACCACAGATGCGAAGTCGCAGTCGTTCCAGGCGAAGGCACTCGAGCGCCGGAAAGCCTGGGACGGAGCCAAGTCCGACGGTGCCGCCACCACCCGCAGCCGATACACAACGTCGCGAAGCACACTGGCACGCTCCCTCAGCGGCCTCGAAGAAGCAGCCGACGCGCAGACGCTCGACACCCTGTACAACGATCTCCGTTCGATCCTCGGTTACGACAACAGCATCCGCTGGGAGACGGCACGCCTCGGCGGCTTCGACCACGAGCCAGGACCCGCGATCGAGTACCGCACCCGCGGCCTCACCGGCCCGGCTCCGTTCGTGATCATCGAGGCGGCGGGCGGGCTCACCGTCGAGGATCTGCTCGCGAAGAACGAGAAGACGCTGCTGCGCGATTTCCACACCGAGGACGACACCATCACCTCCGTAGCGGGCTTGCTGTCGCGACTTTTCGTCGAGGACGACGGTCCGCGGTTCGCGCTCGTGCTCGCCGGGAGCATCGCGCTGATCACCGAGAAGGAGCGCTGGCTCGAGGGCCGCTATCTCGCCGTCGACCTACAGCTGGTGGGTGAGCGCAACGACGACAAGCGAGGTGGCGAAACCGACCGGGCACTGACCTGCCTCGACGCCGATTCCCTCGCACCGGATTCCGACGGCGACATCTGGTGGTCGACGGTGCTCGGTGAGTCCGTGAAGCACACCGTGGGCGTCTCGAAGGACCTGCGTGAGGGCGTGCGGCTGTCGATCGAGATCATCGCCAACGAGGTGGTGGAGCGCCGCGCGGCGCAGGGCCTCGAGCCGCTCCCGAACGATCAGGCGCAGGTGCTCGCCGGCCAGTCGCTGCGTTTCCTGTACCGGGTGCTGTTCCTGCTGTACGCAGAGGCCACGCCCGAGCTGGCCGTCCTCCCCACGGGCGATCAGACCTACGAGCGCGGCTACAGCCTCGACCGGCTCCGCGAGCTCCTGCCGGTGGAGATCGTCACCCCGCGGGCACAGGCCGGGACGCACTTCTACGACTCGCTGGCCGTGCTGTTCGACCTCGTCGACCGCGGCCACGACGGCGGCTCGGCGGGCAACGACGGTGCCTACGCCGAGGGCCTTACGTTCGGTGCCCTGCGCGCCGAGCTGTTCCGTCCCGAGGCCATCGCGCACATCGCGACGGTGAAGCTCGGCGACGAAGCGCTGCAGCGCGTCCTGCGGCACCTACTGCTCAGCAAGGAGGCGAAAGGCCGCGATCGCGGCTTCATCTCCTACGCCGAACTTGGGATCAACCAGCTCGGGGCCGTCTACGAGGGCCTCATGTCGTACACAGGCTTCTTCGCGCAGGAGGACCTGTACGAGGTGGCCAAGCACGGCAATCCCGAAGACGGATCGTGGGTGGTCCCGGAGGACCGCATCGCCTCGATCTCGCCGTCGGACTTCGTCAAGGCACCCGACGAGAACGGCGAACTCAAGCCGGTGATCCACCGGCGCGGCACGTTCGTCTTCCGCCTCGCCGGCCGGGAACGTCAGCAATCCGCGTCGTACTACACCCCGGAGGTCCTGACCCGGTTCACCGTCGGGCAGGCCCTGGAGGAACTGCTCGACCAGGACGACTCCACGACCACCGCCGACGAGATCCTCGACCTCACGGTCTGTGAGCCGGCGATGGGGTCCGGCGCGTTCGCCATCGAGGCGGTGCGACAGCTCGCGGAGCAGTACCTCAAGCGCAAGCAGGACGAGACCGGCGAGCGCATCGACCCCGACCAGTACGCCATCGAGCTGCAGCGCGTGAAGTCCTACCTCGCGCTGCACCAGGTGTACGGCGTGGACCTCAACGCCACCGCCGTCGAGTTCGCCGAGATCACGCTGTGGCTCGACACCATGGGCCCCGGCCTCGCCGCCCCGTGGTTCGGCCTGCACCTGCGCCGCGGCAATTCGCTGATCGGCGCCCGGCACACCGTGATCCCGGCCGACCAGGTGACCGATCGCGGCTACATCGAGGCGACACCGGTCGACGTGCCACTCACCGATGGGCTGACGAACCACCACAACGCCGTCCACCACTTCCTCCTGCCGACAACCGGCTGGGGTTCGACGGTCGACGCCAAGGAGGCGAAGAACCTCGCCCCCGAGACAACGGCGAAGCTGAAGGACTGGCGCAAGACCTTCCGCAGGAAGCCGACGGCAGCCCAGGTCCGCGGCCTGCGGAACCTCGCACTCCGCACCGAGGTGCTGTGGGGCTTCGCTCTGCGGCGCCTGGAGATCGCCGAGTCCGAGATCCGGCGCGACATCCCGCTGTGGGGCCGAGACTTCACCCCCACCGGCGGAGCCGTCTCCCGCGAACAGATCGAGGCATCGCTCGCCGACGAGAACGGCGCCTACCGACGGCTGCGCCGCGTCATGGACGCCTGGTGCGCCCTTTGGTTCTGGCCGCTGACCGACGGTGACCGCACCGTCGACGGCGCGATCGTCGTGCCTCCCAGCCTCGACGAGTGGATCGACACCCTCACCGACCTGCTGGGTAACCCAGTCAAGGAGACCCGCGGGGAGAAGGCCGGCCAGGGCAACCTCTACGACGTCTCCACCTGGGAGGAGCTGACC
The DNA here is from genome assembly GCF_007858435.1 of Tsukamurella asaccharolytica. Classification (GTDB taxonomy): domain Bacteria; phylum Actinomycetota; class Actinomycetes; order Mycobacteriales; family Mycobacteriaceae; genus Tsukamurella; species Tsukamurella asaccharolytica. The sequence continues at coordinate 306,040 of NZ_VIGW01000003.1, forward strand.
GACGCCGAGGAGTCGGATCTGCTGTTCGCGCAGGCCAAGCCGGTCGACGGAGCCCTCTCCACCCACCCCTGGCTCGTTGTCGCGGAGCGCGTCGCGCAGCGCCAGGGCTTCTTCCACTGGGAACTCGACTTCGCCCCGGTGTTCAAGCGCGGCGGCTTCGACCTCCAGGTCGGCAACCCGCCCTGGGTCCGACCTCGTTCGGATGTCGATGCTCTTCTTGCCGAGGGCGATCCGTGGTTCCAGCTCACCGTGAAGCCGACCCAGGCTCAGGTGAAGGAGAAGCGCGAGGCGGCACTCGCATTGCCCGGCATCTCGGATCTCGTCCTCGACGGAACCGCCGATATCGCAGCGACAGCGGGGTTTATAGGTGATGCCCGAATGTATCCCCAACTCGCCGGCCTGCAACCCGATCTATACCGCTGCTTCATGGAACTGACGTGGCGACATATTTCCCAGCACGGGAAGGTAAGCCTCGTCCATCCGGAGAGCCATTTCACCGACGAGAAGGCCGGCGCCTTAAGGGAATCTTCATACACCCATCTACGTCGTCACTGGCAGTTTGTCAATGAGCTCAGCCTCTATGAGGTGGACCACCACGTTGCCTATGGAATTCACGTGTACGGTCAGCCCATAAGCCCTAACTTTCTTAATGCGTGCTCCCTCTTCCACCCTGATACGGTCACCCGGTCATTCGAATACGACGCTGCGGGACCCGAGCCCGGCATCAAGTCACTCGACGGAGAATGGGACTTGAGCCCCCACTCGGGACGAGTCGTGGTGGTCGATGACAGCATCCTCAAAACGTGGCGCGATACGCTCGAATCATCATCCACACCGATTCGTAGAACTCGCATGGTATACGCGGTGAATAAATCTATCGCACAGGTCGTCGCCAAGCTTTCCCAAAGGCCTCGAATCGAAACCGTTCCTCTCCAATTCTCAAATGGATGGCATGAGAAGAACGATCGATCAAAAGGTAGATTCGACATAGGTTGGGGAGCGCCGAACACTTGGAGCGAAGTGATCCTACAGGGGCCGCACATCTCTGTCGCCACTCCAATCGTGAAGCACCCCAACCCCACGATGCTCCACCAGACGGACTGGTCAGAAACCGATCTCGAGACATTGACCCCGGATGCGATCCCGATAACGTCATATAAGCCTGCCGGTCGTCCGGACGCATTCGACGCGAGCTATCGGCGATGGAACGTGCCTGATGAAGTCGGGGCCATTCATACCGTGAATCCGCGCGAGCATTACAGGGTCGCGTGGCGCAACATGACGAAGTCCACAAACGAACGCGCCTTCTTTCCGGCGATCATACCTCCTGGCCCCACTCACATACACGGCGTCACTTCGGCAGGCGACCCGACAGGGGCATCGGACCGAATCGTGGCCATTGCCGCCACACTGGGGTCCCTGCTGGCGGATTTCTGCACTCGAGTCGCGCCGAAATCAACAATCTCCGCGGCGACCGTAAATCGTATGCCCTGGAACGAAACCGATATCTTGCAACACCAACTAACGATACGTTCACTGCGACTCAACTGTGTTACACGAGAATACACACGACTATGGTCGGCATGCTTCAACGATGCCCTGCAGTTGGATACGTGGGCGGGAGGATTCGAGCACCGTCGAAGGAAGCCAATCGGCGATATCGGTCCCGAGTGGACCCCGGACACACCACTTCGGATTGCGGCGGACCGTCGGCAGGCACTGGTGGAGATCGACGCACTGGTGGCACTCGGCCTCGGCATCACCGCGGACGAGTTGTGCACCGTGTACCGAACCCAGTTCCCCGTGCTCTACGGGTACGACCGGAACAAGTACCTCTACGACATGAACGGCCGCCTCGTCCCGCAAGAGGTACTGGTCCGCTGGCGCAAGAAGGGCGACGACCTCACCGAGGAGGAGCGGACGGCGACGAACACGTCGGGTAACACGTATACGTACGAGCTGCCGTTCCAGTTCCTCGACCGCGAGAAGGACATGCGGGAGGCGTACGCCGAGTTCGAACGCCGGCTGGCGGAGAAGGGCGAGGTCTGAGAATGGCCGAGCTGCTTCCCCTCTCACAGGCCGAGACGATCAAGGCGAGCCTGCTGGATTACCTCGGCACCACTTTCGCGTTGGCAGACCCGGACGCGAAGCAGGTGCTCGACGAGTTCCTGCAGGACCCGAAGACCGGGATGTTCCGCGGCCCGTACGTGCGGCTACGCCTGCCGTTCCGGCCCGCGGCGGACGGGTGGCGCGAATCGCTGGAGTGGTACGAGGGATTCACGCCGTACGGCCACCAGGCGGCGGCGTTCGAGCGACTTTCCAGCTACAACCTGACCCCCGAGAAGCCGCGCCCGCAGCCCACTCTCGTGACCACCGGCACAGGATCGGGCAAGACCGAGACCTTCCTCTACCCGATCCTCGACCACGTCCAGCGCGCCAAGCGCAACGGTCAGACCGGCACGAAGGCGCTCGTCCTCTACCCGATGAACGCCCTGGCCAACGACCAGGCGTCCCGTCTCACCGAACTGCTCACGAGCAATCCCGCGCTCGGCGGCATCACCGCCGCCCTGTACACCGGTGAGTCCGGCCCGAAACGCGGCCGCGTCACCGCAGAGGGCCTGATCACCGAGCGCGAGATCATCCGCGACACCGCCCCGGACATCCTGCTCACCAACTACAAGATGCTCGATCAGCTGCTCCTCCGTCCGGCGGACGCGGAGCTCTGGAAGCAGAGCGCCACCAGCCTCCAGTACCTGGTACTCGACGAATTCCACACCTACGACGGCGCCCAGGGCACCGACGTCTCCATGCTGCTGCGCCGCCTCGGCCAGACGCTCAAAAGCTACTGGCACGACGACGAACCCGGCATCACGACCGAGGACCGCGAACGCCCGCTCGGCCGCATCACCCCGGTCGCCACCTCCGCCACCCTCGGCGACGGCAACGACCCCACCACCATGCTCGAATTCGCCCACACCGTGTTCGGCGACGCGTTCACCGCCGAGTCCGTGGTCACCGAATCGCGCCGCTCCGTGGCGGACTGGTCCGACGGAGCCGAGGCTCGCGTGACCGCGGCAGGCCTGCCGCCGAAGGAGACCGACACATCCACGATCGCGGCGATCACTGCCGACCCGGACGACCCGTTCGCTGCATCCTGCACCGTACTCGGCACGCTGTACCAGAAGTCGCCCGCTGCGATCGCCCGCGCGATCGGCCAAGACGAATCGCTCCTCCTCGATCTGGTGCGCGCCCATCCGATGATCCACGAACTCATGCGGCGCACCCGGGCCGCCGTCACCGTCGACGAACTGGGCGGGCCGCACGTCGTCGGGCCCCTCCTGACTCTGCTCAGCCACGTCCGCGCCTCCCCCGCCGGCGGACGCGCCGCGGCCTCGGTCGAGGTGCACCTGTGGATCCGAGAGCTCACCCGCATCGACCGTGCCCTCTCCGGCGCACCGCGCTTCATCTGGGCCGACGACGGCGTGGTGATCGACCAGATGGAGGACCACCACGAGGTGACGTACCTACCGTCGACGTACTGCCGCCACTGCAACCGTTCCGGCTGGGGCGCAGTCCTCGCCCCCACGGGCACCGACTTGGATGCCGACGACACCACCATTCGTCGCCGCTCACTCAACAAGGACGACCGCTTCCGCGCCCTGATCCACGCCCCGAAGGAGGCTCTCGATGCAGAGGCCGGGCCGGCCGCCTCCCCCGACGACCCGACCGGGCTCGCGTGGCTGATGGTTCAGGAACGCCGCATCTCGCTGCAACGGCCCGACGAGCTGTACCTTGCCGAAGGCCTGGCGCTGCCCGTCCTGATGAACCTCGGCGATGATGCGGGGGCGGACTCCGTGAAACAGACGTGCCCGTCCTGCAAACAACCCGACGGAATCCGGTTCCTGGGCTCCGCGATCGCCACGATGCTGTCCGTCTCGATGTCCACTCTCTTCGGCACACCCGAACTGGACAGCCGCGAGAAGCGCGCGCTGGTGTTCACCGACAGCGTGCAGGACGCCGCCCACCGCGCGGGCTTCGTCCAGGCGCGCTCGCACGCGCTCACGCTGCGCACCCTGATCCGGCAGGCGCTCAACGACGGTCCCTCCGACCTCGACTCACTCACCCACCGCGTGCTCGCGCTGGCGGGCGACGATCAAGCGGCACGATTCCGGCTCCTCCCACCCGAACTCGCCGAGCGGAGCGACTTCGCGAAGTTCTGGACCGCGAAGACCGCCGCAGGTGTTCCGCTCAAACTGCGCAATGCCATGGCGCGCCGGCTGGCCCTGGACACCGCACTCGAGTTCGGCCTGCGGTCCGGGGTCGGCCGCACGATGGAGCGCACCGGTACGGCTCTCGCCTACCTGGACGTGCCCACCTCGAAGCTGCTCGCCATCGGGCACGAGGTGGTTCGTTCCCCGGACGTGCAGACGTCTCTCGATGATCCCGAGGACGCGATCCTGCTCCGTTGGATCCAAGGTGTCCTCCTGCACCTACGACAGCGGGGCGCGATCGCGCACCCGTGGTTCGAGCGATATCGCCAGGAGGACGGCAACCGGTGGTGGATCACCGGCGGCCGCAAGCGGGGTGAGGGGATGCCCGGGTTCGGCCGCGGCTCCTCGGCGCCCGCCTACCCGATCACGGGCAAGAGCGGCGAGACAGATCTGGAGCCGATCGCCTCTCCGCGCGGTTGGTATGCGAAGTGGACCGCCAAGTCGTTGGGAATGACGGCGATCGAGGGTGGCACGCTGGCCCGCATCCTGTTCGATCGCCTGCACCACCGGGACGTGGTGGAGCGCACCACCACCCAGTCCGGGGCCCAGACGTACGGCCTGCCTCCCACATCGGTGATCGCACGCACCGTCACGGCACGGGAACTCGCCGACGATGCAGTGTCACTGATCTGCTCGACGTGCCGCGCGCCGCTGTACTCCGCTCCGGAGGTCGTACAGCAGATGCTGGGCGCCCCCTGCCTCGTCCAGCGCTGCGAGGGGACGTTGCAGCGCCATCACATCGACGACAACTTCTACCGGCACATGTACGCCTCCACGGACATTCGCCGTGTGGTGGCGCGCGAACACACCAGTCTGCTGCCCGACGAGAAGCGCCTCGAGTACGAGAACCGTTTCAAGATGACCGATCCCCCGCCGAACGCGCCGAACGTCCTCGTCGCCACACCCACCCTCGAGATGGGCATCGACATCGGCGATCTCTCGGCGGTCATGCTTTCGTCCCTGCCCCGCACCGTCGCGTCGTACCTGCAGCGCGTAGGCCGCGCCGGCCGACTCACCGGCAACGCCCTGGCCCTGGCGTACGTCACGGGACGCGGCGATCAGCTCCCGCGCTTCACCCGACCGGACGAGACGATCAACGGCACTGTACGTCCGCCGGCTACGTATCTCGACGCCGAGGAGATCCTGCGGCGCCAGTTCACCGCGTCCGTCGCCGATATCCTGGCCCGCCGCCCCGACACACCCCACCCGCACACCACCCCGGATGCACTGAAATCGACGGGACCGCAGTCCTACCTGGGAGCGTTGATCGCCGAGGCTGAATCCCGGGCGGCGGACCTGGTCGACCAGTTCCTCGGGGCGTTTCCGCCCCTGGGCGACGATGTGACCGCACACCTGCGGCAGTTCCCGGATCCGGCGGACGGCCCCGGGACGAGCCTCCTCGCGCAACGCTGCCAACGCGCCTCGTTCGAGTGGAACCGCCGCATCGAGACGTTGCAGCACCGACTGAAGGCGGTGCGCGCACTCATCCCCGAGCTGCGGACCAGAGCGACGTCCCCTGCCGCCACCTCCGATGACAAGGACGAGCTGCGCACCGCGGAGGCCACCGCGCGTCTCATCGACAGGCAACTGACTAACCTCAACTCAACGTACTGGATCAGCGCGCTGGAGACCTTCGGGTTGTTCCCCAACTACACGCTGCTCGACGATTCTGTGACGCTCGCCGTCTCGGTCAACTGGCGCGATCCCGACACCGAGCAGTACGAGAGCGACGACTTCGAGATCAATCGCGGCTCCGCTCAGGCACTCCGGGATTTCGCCCCCGGCTCCACCTTCTACGCCAACGGATTCGAGATCCATATCGACGCCGTCGACCTCGGGATCGACAGCGAGGAGGTCCACGAATGGGCCTGCTGCGCCCAGTGCGGCTACGTCGAGGACCTGTCGCAGGACGCCGCCGCGAAGGCACCGTCGAAGTGCCCCCGCTGCGGGTCGAGCTCCCTCGCCGATACCGGCCAGCGGTTGCCCGTGGTCGAACTCAAAAACGTCTCTTCGGTGATCCGCCGCGATGAGGCTACGATCGACGACGCCCGGGACGAACGGGCCCGTCAGCTGTACCGGGTGGTCACCGCCGCGGACGTCGATCCCGCCGAGATCAATTCACGGTGGTTCGTCCAGGGCCTCGGCCTCGGCGTCACGCATGTGCGGCGTCTCAAGATCCGGTGGATCAACATGGGGACCGGCCTCAGCTCCGGGGCGTCGCGGATCGTCGCCGGTGTCGACGTGGAGGCGTCCCTGTTCCGGGTGTGCCGGGAGTGCGGAAAGCTGGATCGATCCGCGCGCACGAACCGGCCCGCGGAGCACCGTCCGTGGTGTCCGAAGCGCGCGGCTCTCGACGAGGACGCTGTGTCGGTCGCGCTCGCTCGCGCGATGACCACGGAGGGCCTCGTGCTGCGCCTCCCGGTCACGATCACCCTCGGCGACACGTTCGCCGTGCCGTCCCTCGCGGCCGCGCTGCTCCTCGGCCTCCGGGAGAGAATCGGAGGCGCCCCCGACCACCTCCACGTGGCGAGCATCGCGGAACCGTCGGGCGACGACACCGTGCGCCCCTCGCTCCTACTGCACGACACCGTCCCGGGCGGCACCGGCTACCTCGCCGATCTCGCCCAGCCCGACGCCGTGTGGGATCTGCTGTACCGTGCCTGGGAAGTCGTGCACGCCTGCGAATGCCAGAACGAGGGCAAGCTCGCGTGTGACCGGTGCCTGCTGCCGTTCGCCTCCCTCGCGGACCTGCGGTACACCTCGCGCAGCCAGGCCGAGAAGCACCTCGTCAGCCTCCTTACGGGAGATACACACGGGTACGACGAGGACGTGGAGGTACCCACTAAACGTCCGTGGGAGGTGACAGCCGTCGAGCCGGAGACGCCGGACGACGAGTCCGACCTCGAGAAGCGGTTCCGGGTGGCCTTCCGGAAACGACTGGAGACCCTCGGCGCCACGATCTCGGAGAAGCCGACCGACCGCGGCGTCGAGTGGAAGATCGCGCTCGGTTCGGCGAACCAGTGGACACTGCAGCCGCAGCAGAACCTGCTGGGCAGCAAGCCCGACTTCGTGCTCAGCTCCACCCGATCGGGCGTGCCGCCGACCGCCATCTTCACCGACGGGTGGCAGTACCACGCGAGTTCCGCGCACAACCGGCTTGCCGACGACGCGGAGAAGCGCCGCAACCTTCGCAGCGGCGGCTATCAAGTGATCGCGGTGACGCGTGATGACGTGGACGGAAAACCAATGACATCGTCGGTGTTCCACCCCAACGCAACGCCCCTCGTGTTGAAGGCAGCGGGAGACGGCCTCGCGAAGAGCGCCGTGGACCTGGTGTTCAAGAACGCCCTGGACCTGCTCGTCGCCTGGGTGCAGAATCCGTCGCACGAGTCACGCAAGCAGTTGGCGCACTGGGCGCCGATGCTGGCAGTGTTCAGTCTCGGCGCGCAGGGCACCCGCACCTCCGCAGACTCCCCGGTGGAGGCGGCACTGGCCCGGCTCGACGGGATCGTTCCCGCGTCCGACGGTGACCTTTTCGTCGGACGGAAGGGTGACCTTGCGTTCTCGCTGCGGCTGCGCCCCCACGGCTCGGGCGCCGAGGTCAGCGATGTGGCCGTAGTGTACGACGATGCCGAGCACACCATTTCGATCGACGGCAAGCAGTCGTGGCGGGAATGGCTGCACTGGTCGAACCTGCTCAATTTCCGGGTACTCGGTTCGGACGTGACCACGCGCCGCCACGCGGCGGCGGTGCCGCCCTCCGCATCCGTGCCGGAGAGCGCACCGTCGAACACGGCGACGGCGACCACCCTGACGGGCGCCTGGTTGGAGGCCTTCGAGTCCACCTCCGCGCCCGAGCTGATCGCGGCGATCGCCGCGGCAAGCCTGCCGCTCCCGACCGTCGGAGAGGAGGCCGCGGGCGGTATTCCGCTCGAGATCTCCTGGCCCGCCGTGAAGGTCGTGCTGGACATCGAACTCGCCGAGGACGAACTCGCCCAGCTGACCTCCGCCGGCTGGGCCGTCTGCGCCCCCGATGTGGACATCCTCCGAAGCACCCTGAGCGAGAAAGGTCTCTGATGCCGCAGATCGTCCTCGGGCCGGCGTTGCGCAAGATCGACGGCAGCCTCCAAAAGGCCACGTACCAGTTCCTGGCGAAGCTCGCGGAGAACGATTCGACTCCCGGCCTGCACATCGAGCCCATCAACAACTCCGTCGACTCCAGGGTGCGGACGGGCCGCGTGGACCTGAGCTACCGCGCGGTTCTGTTCAAGCTCCAGGGCAGCGGTGGCGACGCCGCGTACGTCTTCGCGGGCACGTACCCCCACGACGAGGCGATCGCCGTCGCGCAGAAGTCGCGACTCAACATCAACCCCCGCAACGGCATCGCCGAGCTCATTCCGGTCGACGACGAACCCGCGCCGCCGATGCCGCCCCGGCCGGTCACGCCGCCACCGCCTCCCGCGACACCGGACACGCCGCGCACGCGATCGCTGCGCGACCGGGAGTACACCGTCGAGTACCTCGCCGAGCTCGGCTTCGACGCGGGCTTCGCCGCGGGTGCGCTGGCCCTCACGGACGCGAACGAGGTGCTTGAGTACGCGGAATCCGCACCCGCTACGTGGCAGGGCCACGCCCTGCTCGACCTGTTCACCGGGGAGAGCGTCAGCATCGTCGTGGAACGGTACGGACTCGATGGCGCCGCGCCCTCCGGCGATTCGGACGACGACGTGCTCACTGCACTGCAGCACCCCTCCGCGCAGATGGAGTTCGCCTTCATCGACGGCGACGAGGAGCTTCGGAAAGCGGTCGAGGACGCCGACTTCAACGCGTGGCGGGTGTTCCTGCATCCGGAGCAGCGGGCGCTCACGACCAAGTCCTTCCGCGGATCCGCCCGGATCACGGGTGGTGCGGGGACGGGAAAGACCGTGGTCCTCGTGCACCGGGCGCGCGAGTTCGCACGCCGCAATCCTGGTGCACGCATCGTGCTGACCACGTTCAACCGCACCCTCGCCGATAGCCTCGTCGATCAGTTGCGACTGCTCGACGCAGGGCTGCCGCTCGCGGATTCGCTGGGCTCGCCCGGAATCCACATCGCCAGCGTCGACTCGATCGCGCACGCCGTGATCACGCGGGCGGCCGACCTCGGTGGACGCGACGGCGATCCCGGTCCCGTCGCCGAGGTTCTCGGCCCCAGGACCGCACAGATCCGTGCCACCAGGCCTGGCCGCTGGCAGGCCGCGGCCGATCAGGCCGGCGAAGGTCTCCCCCGCGACTTGACGACACCGGGCTTCCTCGAGGCCGAGTACGCGATGGTGGTGTTGCCCAACGCGATTACCACGGCCAACGAGTACCTGAGGGTGCGACGTCCCGGCCGCGGCGTCGCCTTGAACCGCGCACGCCGCCAGGGGGTGTGGGACGTGATCGCCGCCTACCGTGCAGCCTCGGCGGCCGAGGGCACCGTCGACTACGAGGAGAAGGCCGCGATCGCGGCCCGGGCTCTCGCCGTTTCGAGCCCACTCGCCGATCACGTGCTGGTGGACGAAGCGCAGGACCTGAGCCCGTCGCGCTTCCAATTGTTGCGTGCCCTCGCTGCCCCAGGGCCCGACGACATCTTCATCGCCGAAGACGCGCACCAACGGATCTACGGACAGAAGCTGGTGCTGAGCCACTTCGGGATCAACGTGCGCGGCCGGGCCTCACGCCTGACGCTGAACTATCGCACCACGGAACAGAACCTGCGCTACGCCCTCGGCATCCTCGAGGGCCAGGACTTCACCGATCTCGAGGGCGAGTCGGATTCGATCTCCCAGTACCGGTCGGCCCGTCGGGGACCCACGCCCCAACAGATCGCGGTGGATTCACTCGCGGAGGAGTACCGGCGCGTCGCCGAGATCGTCCAGTCCTGGATCGATGATCCGACGGTGCCCGACGACTCGATCGGGCTACTTGTGGCGACGCGCAAGGAAGCGGAGAGCCTGGTCCGGGCGCTCGGCGAGCACCAGGTGCGCGCGACCTACGTGGACCGCGAATCACCCGGCCGCAGCGGCCTCCCCCAGGTGATGACCATGCACCGCAGCAAGGGCATGGAGTTCGCTTGCGCCATTCTCGTCGGGGTCGGCGCCGCGAACGTCCCGCGCAAGTACGTCATCGACGCGCTGCCCGACGGCGATCGTGAGGATGCCCTCCAGCGCGAACGCTCCCTGCTGTACGTGGCTGCCACCCGCGCCCGCGACCAACTCGTCGTGATTTGGACCGGCGTTCCCACCAAGCTTCTACCGAAACTTCAAGAAATGGAGTGACAGATGTCAGACAGGTCCAAATCTGTTGATCAGGAAGATAGTTCGTCGCAAGCAATGGCCCTGGTGAACAAAATACTCACGTTCGCGGTGACAGGCGGCGGACCGATCAAACCTGCCGCTGAGGTCGCCGAAGAAGCTTTGCGCACACATGGCGACCCCGAAGTCGCGATCGATCGACTATTGGGCACGCATCGTCGTATCGTCACCGCAACCGGATTCGCCAGTGGGTTCGGTGGGCTACCCACAATGGCGGTCGCGATACCCACTGACATCACTGTCTTCTACATGAACGCGGCACGCCTCTCCGCGGCGGTTGCGCACATCCGGGGGTATGACATCGAGTCCGAGGAGGTGCGGAGTGCGATCTTGATCTCGCTACTCGGTGCCAGTGCAGGTGGAATCCTCGGCAGTGCCGGCGCGCAGATCGGCAACAAGATCGCGGTCGCGCAACTCAAGAGGCTTCCTGGAACAGTCCTGACTCAGATCAACAAGGCCGTCGGGTTCCGGCTACTCACGAAGTTCGGGACGAAGGGCTCCATCAACCTCGTGAAGGTTGTCCCGGTGGTCGGCGGCGGAGTCGGGGCGGGATTCAACGCTATAACGATCACGCAGATTCACAAGTACTCGAAGAAGCTCTTTGTTCCGCTCGAGGAACAACGCGACGGCGATGAACACGGCGTCGGACAAGATTGACCTGACCACGGTAGAGGCGCGATCGAATCGCACAGGATGGCAGCCGTCGCAGGCATGGGCTCTCCGCCCACCGGAAAAGGCTCCACCGAGGACCGATGCCTCTACTTCCCGGACGAGATCCGCTGGATCCTGGAACCCGGCAACATCGCAGACTAGGCCACCGTCGGGTCCCGGAGCACTTCGGCGCCCACCACGTCCGCCATGATCGCGGGGTCGATCGTCCGGCCCGCGCGGATCACGCTGAGTGTCCCGCGGGACTCGAACACGACCGCGGCCACTTCGCCCATCTCGGTGACACCAGCCTGCCGGAGGTGGGGCAGCAACTCCGCGTTCGACACATGGCAGCGACTCAGGGCGTCGTGCGCTGCCCCAAGACGCGCACCACGATCAACAGCGCCGCGTACATGCCGATCGTTGCGAAGACCACCGCCCACGCCTCGCTGCCAGCGATTCCCAACTCGTCGAGCACCATGAGCTCCAGTCTCCCCGCGCGGACAGGGAAACAGGCAGTCGGCGGGTCGCCGCTTGTCAGGTCAGGTAGCGGTACGCGGGCGAGCCCGGCTCGAGCCGCTCGCAGTGCAGCCGGGATTCGTCCATCCGGCCGAGCAGCGCGCCGAGGTCGTCGGCGCGCCCCAGCTCCACGCCCACCAACGCCTCACCGGTGTCGCGGTTGTTGCGCTTGACGTACTCGAACAGGGTGATGTCGTCGTCGGGGCCGAGGACGTCGTCCAGGAATCGACGGAGCGCACCGGGCTCCTGGGGGAAGGCGACGAGGAAGTAATGCTTGAGTCCCTGGTGCACCAGGGAACGCTCGATCACCTCGTTGTACCGCGAGACGTCGTTGTTGCCGCCCGAGAGCAGGCACACGACCGTCGCACCGGGCTCGAAACGCAACTGCGCGAGCGCGGCCACGGACAGCGCGCCCGCGGGCTCCGCGATCACGCCCTCGTTCTGATACAGGTCGAGCATGGCGGTGCAGATGGCGCCCTCGTCCACCTCCAGGACGCCCAGCTCCCCGGCCGCCACGTCGTGGACGGAGTGCGCGGGCCACACGACCGCCCCCTCGGACGATGCGACGTCGTAGCCGATGGAGCCGATCCGCTTGACGGCCGCGCCGTCGACGAACGGGTCGATGGTCGGCAGGTCGATCGGCCCCCCGGCCTCGAGCGCCCGCGCGAGCGACGGCGCCCCCGCGGGCTCGGCGCCGACGATCGTGGCGGAGCCGGACTGTGACCGCAGGTACCGGGTGACGCCTGCGAAGCAGCCGGCGCCGCCGACGGGCATGACGGTCACGTCGGGCACCACGCCGCCGAGTTGCTCGACCAACTCGACGCCGATGGTGCCCTGCCCCGAGGTGGTGCGCGGATCGTCGAAGGCGTGCACCCAGGTGGCGCCAGTCGACGCGACGTCCTCCTGCGCGGCGGCGGCCGCGGCGTCGTAGGTCTCGCCGGTGGCGATCAGCTCGACGTACCGGCCGCCGTGGGCGCGGATGCGGTCCCGCTTCTGCTTCGGCGTGGTGGTCGGCACGTAGATCCGGCCGTGCACCTCCATGGCGCGGCACGCGAACGCGACGCCCTGCGCGTGGTTGCCGGCCGAGGCGGCCACGACGCCGGCGGCCTTCTCCTGCTCGGTGAGCTGCGCCATGAGGTTGTACGCGCCGCGAATCTTGTAGGAGCGGACCACCTGCAGGTCCTCACGCTTGAGGTAGACCTTAGCGCCGGTCAGCGCGGAGAGCCGGTCGCAGAGCTGCAGCGGACTCACCGCCACCACCCCGGCGAGCCGCGCGCGGGCCTCGATGATCGAGTGCACCGTCAGGTCGGCGGCGGCACTGGACATCGATGAGGTAGACATGCGCGTCATTTTCCCACTCGCTTCAGGATCGGCGTCACCCGCCCAGGTCAGATGCCACCGACCAGCACCATCGCGACGCGGACGCCGGCACTCTGCCATCATTGCCAGGTGTTCGACGGTGACCGCATGCGCTTCGGGTTCGCCGCCTCGGTCATCGGCCTGGCCCTCGCGGCGTTCACGCTGCGCTGGGGCGAGGACCTTCCGCTCGCGCCGATCCTGTTCGCGGTGCAGTGCCTCGTGGTCGCGTCACGGACGCTCCCCGTGGCCCGACTCCCGGAACGCGGGTGGATCGCGGTGGAGGCGGTCGGCGCCATAGCGGGCGGAGTGCTCTTCGCGCTGCAACCGAATCCGGGCACGGGTTTAGTGCTGTACATCTCCGCCGTCTACTACGGCGTCCGCGTTCCGCAGCAGGTCTCGATCCCCCTCAGTGCGCTCCTCGGCGGCACGGTGGCCCTCGGGCTCGGCCTGCAGCGTTCGGGGGACTTCTGGATCGGCCTCACCATCGCCATCACCGTCTGGGCGGGCATCGCCCGCCGGACCCGGCAGGAACGCACACGGGCGCTGGAACAGGTGGTGGAACAGACGAAGCTGACCGCGGACTCCGAGGCACGCAGCAGCGCCCTCGCCGAGCGCGCCCGCATCGCCCGCGATCTGCACGACGTGCTCGCCCACACCCTCTCGGGTGCCGGGATGCAGCTCGAGCTCGCCGACGCCCTCCTGGAGGCGGACAAACCCGACGACGCCCGCGCCGCCGTCCAGCGCGCCCGCCGCGCCATCGCGGACGGCGTCACGGAGGCCCGCGGGGCCGTGCACGCGCTGCGGGAGGACACCGTCGACCTGCCCACGGCCCTCGCGGCGCTCGCGGACGGGCCCGACGAGGCCGTGGAGGCGGAGCCGGTCGAACTGTCGGACGCCCAGGCCCGGGCGGTCCTGCGGGTCGCCCAGGAGGCGATCACGAACGCCCGGCGGTACGCCGCGGGCGCGCCCGTGACGGCGCGCGTCTCCCCCGTTCCCGACGGTGCCGAGCTCACCGTGGTGAACGGGCGCGGCACGGCGACGGGAGTGGCCGGCTCCGGCATGGGCCTCATCGGAATGCGTGAGCGCGCGGCCGAGGCCGGAGGCACGCTGCATGCGGGCCCGACCGCCGACGGAGGATGGACCGTGCGACTGCACATCCCGACGAAGGAGCCCGCATGAACGACATCCGTGTGGTCGTGGCCGACGACCAGGCGGCGGTGCGCGACGCGCTCGCCGCGATGCTCGACCTGGCGCCGGGGATCGCCGTCGTGGGCGCGGCCGCCGACGGCGTCGAAGCGGTGGCACTTGTGCGGGAACACCGCCCCGACGTGCTGCTCACCGACCTGCGGATGCCGAACCTCGACGGCGCCGGGGCCACCGAGCGCGTCCTCGCGGACGCTCCCGAGACGGCCGTCGTGCTGCTCACCACCTTCGACGACGAGGAGTCGATCCTCCGCGGCCTGCAGGCGGGCGCCCGCGGCTACCTGACCAAGAACGCAGGACGCGCCGAGATCGCTGCGGCGATCACGGCGGCCGCGGCGGGCCAGTCGGTGCTCGATCCGCAGGTGCAACAGCGCCTCCTCGCCTCGGCGACCGGCCGCACCGGGGCCGGTCCGGCACCGTCGAACCCGCCCGCCGTGCCGCCCGCCGACCTGACGCCCCGCGAGACGGAGGTGCTGCGGCTCATCGCCGACGGCCTGACCAACCGCGACATCGCCGCGCACCTGTTCGTCAGCGAGTCGACGGTGAAGACCCATATCAACAATCTCTTCGCGAAGGCGCAGCTGCGGGACCGCGCGCACGCCGTCCGGTACGCCTTCGATTCCGGGATCGCCGCATCCGGTCAGGGCGATTGAAAACCTTCTTCTCCGCGGGCCGGCGACTTACGGTCGGACCCCATGGCGACGACGATCCTCTCCCCGTCCCGGGCGGCCCACGGCCCGCCGGCGGACACCTCGACGGCACCGGTGCACCTGGTGCCGCGCCGCCGCCCCGGGCGCTGGCTGGCCGTCGCCGTCGTGGCCGTCCTCGGCGCGATGCTGGTCAACACCCTGATCACCAATGAGCGGTTCGAGTGGCCCACGGTCGCCCACTACTTCACCCAGGAAGCGGTCCTCAAGGGCCTGTGGCTCACGCTGTGGCTCACCGCGGTCACCTTCGCCGCCGGCTTCGTGCTCGGGATCGGCCTCGCGGCGATGCGGCTGTGGGGCGGCCCGGTGCTGCAGACCGTGTCCTTCGTCTTCGTCTGGCTGGTGCGGTCGGTCCCGCCGCTGGTGCTGCTGCTCTTCTGGTTTCAGCTCGCCTCGCTGTACCCGCAGCTGTCGCTGGGTATCCCGTTCGGCCCCGAGTTCGTCACGTTCAACACCACGCATCTCATCAGCGGCCTCGTCGCGGCGTTCATCGCGCTGACGATCGACGTCGCCGCGTTCGCCGCCGAGATCGTGCGCGGCGGTCTGGTGTCGGTGGACCAGGGGCAGACGGAGGCCGCCCGGTCCCTGGGGCTGAGCCCGGCCCGGATCTTCCGCCGCATCATCCTCCCGCAGGCGATGCCGGCGATCATCCCCTCGTCCGGCAATCTGCTGATCGGGCTGCTGAAGTCGACGTCGCTGGTCAGCGTCATCGCGGTGACCGATCTCCTGTACTCGGTGCAGCTGGTCTACAACCAGAACTTCAAGGTGATGCCGCTGCTGCTGGTCGCGACCATCTGGTACATCGTGATCACCTCGGTGCTGGCCGTGGGCCAGTACTTCATCGAGCGCCGATTCAACCGGGGCCGACGGGACGCCCGCCCCTTCCGCGAGGTCCTCGCCGACGCGGCGCGCCTGCGTCCCCGGCTCCCCCGCACCGCCCGCACGGCGGGAGAGCGCACATGAGCGCGATCGAGGTCCGCGGGCTCCGGAAGTCCTTCGGCGGCACCGAGGTGCTGCGCGGCGTCGACCTGGACGTCGAGCAGGGCGAGGTCGCGATCATCCTCGGACCCTCCGGGTCCGGGAAGTCGACGCTGCTGCGCTGCATCAACCACCTGGAACGGCCCGACTCCGGCTACGTGCGGGTGAACGACGACCTGATCGGCTACCGCGCGGCCGGCCACCGCGGTGAGGCCGCCGTGCTCCGCGAGCTGCACCCGCGCGACGTGGCGCGCCAGCGCCGCCGTATCGGCATGGTCTTCCAGCAGTTCAACCTGTTCCCGCACTTCACCGTGCTGGAGAACCTCACCGAGGGACAGCTCGCCACCGGCGTGTCACCCACGGAGGCGGCCGACCGCGGACGCGAGCTCCTCGCCCGCGTCGGGCTGGCGGGGCGCGAGAAGGCGTACCCGTCGCAGCTTTCGGGCGGGCAGCAACAGCGCGTGGCGATCGCCCGCACCCTGGCCATGCGACCCGACGTCGTGCTCTTCGACGAGCCCACCTCGGCGCTGGACCCCGAGCTGGTCGGCGAGGTGCTGGCCGTCATCCGCGACCTCGCGGAGTCGGGCATGACCCTGGTCGTCGTGACCCACGAGATCGGCTTCGCCCGCGACGTCGCCGACACCGTGATCTTCATGGACGACGGCCGCATCGTCGAGACCGGCAAGCCCGAGACGATCTTCGCCGATGCCGAGCACCCCCGCACCCGCGAATTCCTCGCGGCCGTGCGCTGATCCCCGTTAGATCCGAGTCCAAGGAGACCACCATGCGCAGCCGCGCCCTGCTCGCTCTGCCCCTGATCGCCGCCGCGACCCTCCTCGCGGCGTGCGGTGGCTCGTCGGATCCGGCGGCCCAGAGTTCCAGCTACCCGATCCCGACGCAGGACGTGGTCTCGTCCGTCGCCGTCGACCCCGCCGCGCAGGCCCTCCTGCCCGCCGGCACCACCGAGCTGACGCTGGGGCTCACCCGGCAGCCCGGCGTCAACAACTGCCGCACGCCGGGGAGGTCCCCGATGGCAACCCCGTGGGTCTCGACGTGGACCTGCGCAACGCCGTCGCCAAGGCCCTCGGCGTGACGTGGAAGGAGGAGATCGGGACCTTCTCGACGATCATCCCGGGCGTCCAGAACGGCCGGTACCAGGTGGGGCAGGGCAATTTCGGCGTCACCAAGCCGCGCCTCGAGATCGTCGACTTCGCGACCTACCTCAACGACGGACAGGCCTTCGTCGGCTCGTCGAACTCCGGCCTCACGAACGTGAAGACGCTGGAGGACCTGTGCGGCAAGAAGATCGTCACCGGCTCGGGCACCACCTTCCAGCAGATCCTGGAGAGGGGCGTCGAGCAGTGCACGTCGAAGGGCAAGCCCGCATACACCGTGCAGTACCTCGACGAACAGGGCGCCATCATCCTCAGCCTCCAGAACAACAGGGTGGACGCCTACTTCGGCCCCACGCTCTCCCTGCGGTACCTGGTGGACAAGGTGCCCGGCACGAAGTTCCTCGGCGAGTACTCCACCACCGTCGTCGGCTTCGTGACGGCGAAGGGCTCCCCCATCGCGCCCGCGATCTCCCAGGCGGTCAACACCCTCATCGCCCGCGGCGAGTACCAGAGGCTGTTCGAGAAGTGGAAGGTGCCGACCTCGGCGCTCCCGAAGTCCGAGATCAACCCGACCGCGGGATTCTGACCGGTGGCGATCGAGTCGCTCGCCTTCCTCACCCCGGGCAACTACCTCGACGAGGACCCCGCCGCGGGGCTCGAGGACACGCTGCGCCTCATCGCCTTCGGCGAGGGCCTGGGCTACCGCGGCGCATGGGTACGCCAGCGCCACCTGGAGCACGGCATCTCCTCCGCGGCGGTCTTCCTCGGGGCCGCCTCGCAGCGCACCACGACTATCGAGCTGGGCACCGCGGTCATCCCGATCGGCTACGAGAACCCGTTCCGGCTGGCCGAGGATCTCTCGCTCGCGGACGCCCTCTCCGGCGGGCGGATCCAGGCGGGCTTCTCCACCGGGATGCCGCACGCGGACCTGCTCGCGGACCTGGTCTTCGACGGTGACTGGCGCACCTACGAGCTCGGCCACGCGCGGGTGGCGCGCACCGTCGAGCACCTGCGCGGCGCGTACCTCGGCGACGAGGACACGCGGATCGCGTCTCCCGGCAACGTGCAGCGGCCCCGCCTGCAGCCGCACACCCCGGGGCTCGCCGACCGCTCCTGGTACGGCGGAACGTCGCTCGGGTCGTCGCGCTGGACCGGCGAAGCCGGCCTGCACCTGCTCACCGGCAACATCGTCTCGGCCGCGGGGATCGAATCCGACGACTTCGGCGCGGTCCAGGCGACTCTCATCGACGCCTTCCGCGCCGCCGGCGGCGACGGCAAGCGGGTCGCCGTCGGGCGGGTGATCGTGCCGACCGACAGCGCCGACCGGGCCACAGTGGCGCGCTACCGGGAGTACGCGCGGTCGCGCTACGACCGCACGCTCACGGCGCACGGCGACAAGCGCACGCTGTTCGCAGAGGACCTCGTGGGGCCGGTCGCCGAGATCGCCGAGCGGCTCGCCGCCGACCCGGCATTGTCCCCCGAATCCGGTGCGGTCACCGAGTTCCGCCTGGAACTGCCGTACGAGTTCGACGTCCGCGACTACGAGCAGATCCTCACCGACGCCCGAGGGCTGCTGCCCGCGCTCTCGTCGGCGGCCTGACGCGATCGGACGCTCGACGCTACTCGGTGGCAACGATCAATGTCAGGCACCGTGTCCCGCGAGTGCAGGGGCGGCTAACCGGCGCGCCGTGCTCCGCTCGTGGCCTCCGGGGCGGGCAGCCCCAGGTGCTCGCGGAGGGTGGTGCCCGCATACTCCGTGCGGAACGCTCCCCGCTCCTGCAGGAGCGGCACGACGCCATCGATGAAATCGTCGAGACCGGTGGGCGTGAGGTGCGGCACCAGGATGAAGCCGTCGGCGGCATCGGCCTGGATGTAGGTGTCGATCTCGTCGGCCACCTGCTGGGCGGTACCGACGAACTGGGGCCTGGTGTTGAGCTCGATGACGAGCTCGCGGATGGAGAGGCCGCCGGCCTCGGCTCGCGCCCGGTAGGTCGCGACGATCTCCCGCGGATCGCCGTGCTGCACACGGCCCTGCACCGCCGGAGCGTCGTAGACCGGCTCCACGTCGGGTAGCGGACCGTCGGGGTCGAAGGACTGCAGCTCCCGGCCCCATACCTGCTCGAGGAAGTTGAGCGCGGTCTGCGGGCTCACCTGCCTGCGGCGGATGTCGCGGGCCTTCTCCTGCGCCTCGTCCGGCGTGTCACCGACGACGGCGGCGGCGCCGGGGAAGACCTTGAGGTGGTCGGGATTCCGGCCGCGATCGGCGGCGCGACGCTTGACGTCGGCGTAGAACGTCCGGCCGCTCTCGAGCGAGCCGTGGCGGGTGAAGATCGCGTCGGCCTGCGCCGCGGCGAAGTCCCGGCCCTCACCGGAGTCCCCGGCCTGCAGCAGGACGGGGTGCCCCTGCGGCGAGGGCGGCAGCGGCGCCGCTCCGCGCACGTCGAACTGCGTGCCGTGATGAACGACGTCGCCGCGGTCCCACCCGTCCCAGAACCTCCGCGCGACGGCCACGAACTCGTCGGCTCGGCGATAGCGGTCGGCGTGTGCGAGATAGCCCCCGCGGCGGAAGTTCTCGCCGGTGAAGGCGTCGGAACTGGTGACCATGTTCCAGGCGGCGCGGCCGCCGCTGAGGTGATCGAGCGTGGCGAACTGGCGCGCCACGTCGAAGGGCTCGTTGAAGGTCGTGTTGATGGTGCCCGCGAGGCCGATCCGGTCGGTGACGGCGGCCAGCGCCGCGAGCACCGTGAAGGTGTCGGGCCGGCCGACGACGTCGAGATCGTGGATGCGCCCGAGGTGCTCGCGCAGGCGCAAGCCCTCGGCGAGGAAGAAGAAGTCGAACGTGGCGCGCTCCGCGGCCCGGGCGAGGTACACGAAGGAGTCGAACTCCACCTGGCTCCGCGCCGCCGGGTCCGACCACACGGTGTTGTGGTTCACCCCTGGGAAGTGCGCCGCCAGGTGGATCTGCTTGCGGTGCTCGCCCTCCCGCACCGGGACGTCGGAACGGTCGATCGTCACAGGAGACCCCATTCCTTGGCCAGGAGTTCATGGCTGCGGAGGCGCGCGGCGTGGTCGTGGGTGACCGAGGTGATCACGAGCTCGTCGGCACCCGTGCGCTCGGCGAGTGCCCGCAGACCGTCGGCGACGCGGCTGGGTTCGCCGACGAACTGAGTGTCGGTGCGGTCGGCGACTTTCGCTCGATCCTCATCGGTGAGCCCGGCGCTGTCGCGTGGGTAGGCGATCGCCCCGGTGCCGTACCTGATGGAGTGCACCCAGGCCGGGAAGCCGGCGGCGAGCTCCCGGGCCTGCGCCTCGGTGTCGCCGACGACGACGTCGGCGCTCACCACCAGGTGCGGTGCGGCGAGGCGGTCGGAGGGCCGGAAGGCCTCCCGATAGGCCTGTGCCGCCTCGATGGTCGTAGAGGGGCTGACGTGGTAGTTCGCGACGAAGGGCAGACCGCGGGCGCCCGCGAGCTGCGCGCTCTCCCCCGCGCTGCTGCCGAAGATCCACACGGGCGCGTCCCGTGCCGCCTCGGCGACGGGAGAGCGCAGCGCGTGCCCGTCGGCGGTGTACGTGCCGCCGACGAGAGCGAGCACGTCGTCGACCTGCTGCGTATAGGTCGGCGGCTCGGCTCTGGGGTGGTAGAGCTGCTCGTAACCGGCGACGATCGCCGGATTCGGGGCGGGCGCGCCGGCCGGTGGGGTCCGCAGGCGCTGCCCTGTCCGGCCGAGGCCGATGTCGACCCGTCCTGGATGCAGGGCGGCGAGCACGCCGAAGGCGTCGGCGACGGCGGGCGCCGTGCTGAAGCCGATGAGCACGGCCGCGGATCCGACGCGGATCCGACTCGTGCGGGCCAGGATCTCGCCGATGAGCACGGCGGGGGTGGTGCTCGCGACGTGCGCGAAGTGGTGTTCGGCGACCCAGTACCGGCCGTACCCCCAGTCCTCGGCGCGGCGCGCCAGGTCCAGGGTGTTGCGCAGTGCGTCCGACGGGGTGCCGCCGTCCGGGATGGGCGCGAGGTCGAGGACGTTCAGACCGAGGGACATCAGGCCCCCTTCACCGCGGCGAAGCGATTGACCGCGGGCGCGAGACCGAGGATCTCGCGCAGGGTCCCCTCGCGCGGGGCCCCAGGCAGGAGCGGCGCGAACGCGGCACGGAGGCGGGGCAGGTCGACGGCGTTGACGCCGGGACGCAGCCGGGCGCCGTCGAAGCCGAGGGACTGCCAGCCGGAGACCGTCCGCGCCAGGGCCTTCCCGGTCCCTGCGAAGACCTGCGTGTCGTCGTCCGCGGGCTCGCGGTGGTCCAACTTCTCGATGCGGCGCAGCGCGGTCCGCTCGGAGTCGGCGAGGTGGACGGTGACGTCGACGAGCACCAGCGGAACGCCGGCACCGCGGAGCCGCCGGGCCGTCTCGGCGAGTTCCTCGTCGGGCGCGGCGGGAACGATCGCGAGATCGGCCCCGACGGCCACGGACTCGCTCTCGGCGTCCGTGACCCGCACGAGAACGGGCGGCTGCCCCTGCGGGGGCCGGGGCGTGATCGACGGCCCCTTGACGGAGAAGTTCTCGCCCTGGAAGTCGATGTAGTGCAGGCGGTCCCGGTCGACGTAGCGGCCGGTGGCGACATCCTTGACGATCGCCTCGTCCTCCCAGCTGTCCCAGAGGTCGCGGAGCACCTCGATGTACTCGCGGGCTTCGGCGGCACGGGACGCCGCGTCCTGCACCTCCTTGCGGCCGAAAAGGGCCGCATCGGCGGCGGCGCCAGTGGTCGCGGGAAGCACGCCGGCGCGGCCGCCGCTCACGTAGTCCAGCGTCGCTATCGCCTTCGAGGCGTGAAAGGGCTCGGTGTGGGTCGCGGTGACCGTGGGCACCAGGCCGATCCGCGGGACCGCCGGCGCCACGCGGGCCGCGAGCAGGGTCGCGTCGAACCGCCCCGAGAGGCGGTCACGCGCGGTGAGCGAGAACGAGTCCTCGAACGTCACGAAGTCGGCGGCGGCCGCCTCCGCGGAGCGGGCCAGCCCAACCCAATGCTCCGCGGAGGTGGCCTCCTGTGGGTCCGCGCCTACCTCCGCGAACGCTGCGGGGTGCCAGCCGAACGGCTCCAGGGCAAGCCCGAGGATAGGGCGTGAGGTCGGTGCGGTCACGGAATCGACGGTAGGCCTCGCGGTGTCGTCTGTGACCCCTTGCGCTCACTGTGGATCCAAGGGAATCGCTCGTCAGCCGCCCTGATCATGCGGCGAATCCCGCGGCGAGCACGGCCGCGGCGATCATCGCGGGACCGTGGGGCACCGTGCGATCCCGTGCGCTGAGCGCCCACGCCAGGGTGAGCAGCTGCGCGCCGAGGATCGCGAGGAGCACCGACGGGACGCCACCCGCCGCGGCGACGACCGCGCCGAGTGTCGGCGCCAACTTCACATCACCCGCGCCCATGCCGCGGCCGAGGAACGCGGCGCCGTTCACCGCCGTCCAGAGGACGGCGCCGATCAGCGGGGCGAGGGCACCGTCGACCACGACCCAGAGCGCACCGGCGAGCGCGACCGACGCGGCGGGCAGGGTCAGGAGGTTCGGCAGCCGCCGCTCGCGCACGTCGAACCAGCACAGCGCGGCGCACCACGCCAGGAAGACACCCCCGAAGAGCCCCCACTCCACGGACCCAGTGTGTCAGGACTGCAGGACCTCGCGCAGCGCATCGGGGATCGGGATGGAGCCCGATCCGTCGGCGGCGATCACGGCGTACACGATGCGTCCCGCGACCGCCTCGGTGGGCTCGTCGGCGTCGAGGTCGGTGACGAAGACGAAGTCGATGGTGAAGCTCTTGGTGCCAATCGCTCCGGCCCGAAGGACGAGCTCCGTGTCGCGCTCGTCGGTCAGGCCCGCGGCGTAGTCGAGCTCGACGTGCACGACCTGGCAGTCGTAGCCCGCGGCGAGCATCGCCTCGTAGTCGGTGCCGCGGTCGGCGTAGAAATCGCCCATCGCCGTGTCGACGTAGCCCAGGTACCACATGTTGAACAGGACGCCCTGGCGGTCGATCTCGTAGTACCGCGGCCGGAAGCGGTACCGGAAATCGGTCATCCCGCCGCCCTCGCCGCTGCCAGCGCCGCCGTCATCGCCGCGCGCGGCGCGGGCTCGCCGGTGAACCACTCGGCCTGCCGGAACGCCTGGTGCAGCAGCATCGTCAATCCGCCGGCGGTGCGCGCACCCTTGGACTCCGCGGCCGCAACGAGCAGGGTGGGCCACGGATCGTAGGCCACGTCGGCGACGGCGGGTGCCGCCGAAGACAGCGCGTCCATGAGCGCGAAGTCGTCCGACTGGGCGGGGCCGGGCAGCGTCGAGACCACCACGTCGGTCGGCGGCACCGCGGCCGCGGTGAGCGGAGCCCACGACGCGGCGAGGCCGAACGCCTCGGCGCACGCCAGCGCATCCTGCGCTCGCTCTTCCGAGCGGGCGAGCACCGTCGTCCGGATGAAGCCCCGGCCGGCAAGGGCCGCGAACACCGGCCGGGCAGTGCCGCCCGCCCCCACGACGGCCGCGGACTCCCCCGTCGCGCCGCACTCCTCGAGCAGGCCCTCGGCACCGTCGACGTCGGTGCAGTCGGCGAGCCAGCCCGCCTCCGTGCGAACCAGGGTGTTGGCGGAGCCGACGGTGACGGCACGCTCGGTGCGCTCGTCGGCGAACCTCAACGCCGCGAACTTCCCCGGCATCGTGACCGAGACGCCGACCCACTCGGGATCGAGGCCGCCGACGAGGCCGGGCAGCTCCGCCGCGTCGCACTCGATCCGCTCATAGGTCCAGTCCAGGCCCAACGCGGCGAACGCCGCGCTGTGCAGGACGGGTGAGAGCGAGTGCGCGATCGGCTTGCCGAGTACCGCGGCGCGCCGGGTCACGGCCCGCAGCCCACCGTCAGGAACTTGGTGTCGCACGCCTTCTGCCGGTTCCGCTCGTGCTGCGCGAAGTCGTCGGTGAACAACGTGGTGCCCGCGCTGTCCACGGTGACGAAGTACAGCCACGGGCCGGGGGTCGGATTCTCGGTGGCGACGAGCGCATCGGTGCCGACGGCGCCGATCGGCGTCGCGGGCAGGCCCGTCTTGGCGTAGGTGTTCCACTCGGTCTTCTTGACCAGCTTCTCGCCCGCGACGTCGATGCCGGTCACGGCCTCGCCGTAGTTGACCGTGGAGTCCATCTCCAGCTTCTGGTCCTTCGCGAGCCGGTTGAGGATCACGCGGGCGACCTTCGGGTAGTCATCGGCCTGGTTGACCTCGCGCTCGACGATCGACGCCGACACCAGCACCTGGTAGGGGGCCAACCTCGCCGCCGAGCTGCGGCTCGCAGTGAGCAGGCCCTGCGCCTCGTACTGCTTCGCCGACGCCGTGATGAGCTGCTTGAGGATCCCGATCGGGGTGCCCGACGGATCGATCTGATCCCAGACGCCCGGCGCGATGAGCCCCTCGATGCGGCGGTGATCGCCCTTGAGCCGCGTGACGGTGGCGGCCGCCCACTCCGGAACGCCCAGGTCGGCGATGCTCGCACTGGAGGCCACCCTGGCGAATTCGGCCTTCGGGGTCTGCTTCTTCACCCCGTCGACGGTGTGCGCGGTCGCCGCGGAGAGCTGACTGAGGATGCCCTGGGCGACCTTGTTGTCGTTGCTGCGCTTGTCGTCGAGGACCGCGCCGGCCGACACGTTGAGCATGCCCACCCGGTGCGAGCGCGCCGGGTCGACCAGCATGGTGACGACCTCCGACGCGGGCAGCGACTTGCGCAACTCGTAGTAGCCCGCCGAGATCGGCTTGTTGCCGGCGGCCTGGTTGAACGCGCCCACCGACTTCACCACGCCGGCATCGACGAGGTTCTGCGCGAAGTCGGAGTTGTTCTGGCCGACGATGTGGACCACCACCTCGGGGCCGGCCTGGCCGGAGGCGAAGTCGTCGGGCGAGGACGCCCCGCCGAGCAGGGAGCCGCGCACCGTCCACAGCACGCCTCCGATGACGAGCGCGAAGACGACGATCAGCGACAGCAGCGCCACCCGGCGCCGGCGCTTGATCCGCGCCTGCTGCGCGGCGCGGCGGCGCTCCGAGCGGGTGGAGCGCTCGCCGCCGATCGCCACCGGATCGGCGCGCTCGTTGTTCCACCCGTCGCTCACTTGTCGACCTCCTCGGGACCGGACACCGGCCTCCGTTCGTCGAGCCATCCCTGCAGGATGGCCACTGCGGCGGCTTGATCGATCACCGCTCGCTGCTCCTTCGCCCGCACCCCGTTCTCGCGCAGCGCACGCTGCGCGGTGACGGTGGTGAAGCGCTCATCAAAAAAACATACCCGGGGTGGCGCTGCCCGTGTGGTACCCAGCACCCCGGCGAGCCGCCGCGCGAAGCCCTCGGCCATCTTCGCCGAGGCACCGTGCTCGCCGCGGAGGGTGCGTGGCAGGCCGATCACGATCTCCACGGGCTCGTAGTCGGCCACGAGTTGCGCGATGCGGCGCAGGTCGGATCCGTCCTTCGCCGCGCGGACCGTCTCGACCGGCGTCGCGAGGATCCCGTCGGGGTCGCAGACGGCGACTCCGATGCGGGCTTTGCCGACGTCGAGCGCCAGCCGCCGGCCGCGCTCCCAGGCGGGCTCCGCGCCGCTCACCGTCAGGCGCCGACCGTCCGCGCGACCTCGGTCCGCACCGCGGCCAGGGCCCCGTCGATCCCGGAGGCGTCCGAACCGGCGCCCTGCGCCAGATCGGCCTTGCCCCCGCCGCGGCCGCCGACGGAGGGAGCCGCGGCCTTGACCACGTCGCCCGCCTTGACGCCCAGATCCTGCGCGGCGTCGTTCGCGGCCACCACGAAGGGCACCTTCTCGCCGTCCACCGCGAACAGGGCGATGACGGCGGGCTCGGCGCCGAGGCGGCCCTTGAGCTGGGTGACCAGGCCGCGGAGCTCGCCCGCCGTGACGCCCTGTGGTGCCTTCGCGGCGACGAGGCGGACCGCGCCGACGCGCTCGGGTGACGAGGCGAGCTCGGCCAGCGCCGACAGGGCCGCCTGCGCACGCAGCTTCTCGAGCTCCTTCTCGGCGTCCTTGAGGCGGGTGACCAGCGACTCGACGCGGGCCGGGACCTCCTCTGAGGGCACCTTGAGGGAGCTGGACAACGCGGAGACGAGCGCGTGCTCCTTGGCGAGGTACTTCTGCGAGTCGAGGCCCACGTACGCCTCGACGCGCCGCACGCCGGAGCCGACGGAGCTCTCGCCGAGCACGGTGACGGGCCCGACGAGGCCCGAACTGGCGACATGGGTGCCGCCGCACAGCTCCATCGAGAAGGGGCCGCCGATCTCGACGACCCGGACCTGGTCCCCGTAGTTCTCGCCGAACAGTGCCATCGCGCCGCGCTGCTTCGCGGTTTCCAGGTCGGTGACCTCGGTGTTCACGGCGTAGTCGGCCTGCACGGCCTCGTTGGTGACGCGCTCGATGTCGGTGCGCTGGTCATCGGTGAGGCCGCCCGACCAGCGGAAGTCGAAGCGGAGGTAGCCGGGCTTGTTCAGCGAGCCCGCCTGCACGGCGTTGGGCCCGAGCACCTGGCGCAGCGCGGCGTGCACGAGGTGGGTGCCGGAGTGGCCCTGCGTGCTGCCGTGGCGGTGTCCCGCGTCGACGGCGACGGTCACCGTGTCACCCTCGGAGACCTCACCGGCGGCGACGGTGCCCTGGTGCCGCCACAGCGTCTTGGCGACGCGTTGCACGTCGGTCACGACGATCTGGGCCCCGGCCGCCGTCGTGATGGTGCCGATGTCGGCGAGCTGGCCGCCGGCCTCCGCGTAGAGCGGGCTGCGGTCGAGCACGATCTCCACGTCGTCGCCCTGATGCACGACGGGCACGCGGACGCCGTCCTTGATGAGGCCGAGCACCTGGGCATCGGAGACGAGTTCGTCGAAGCCGGTGAACTCGGTCGGCCCGCGGTCGAGGAACTCGCGGAACACCGAGAGGTCGGCGAGCGCGGACTTGCGCGAGTTGGCGTCGTCCTTGGCGCGCTGGCGCTGCTCCGCCATGAGCGCGCGGAAGCCGTCCTCGTCGACGGTCAGCCCCGCCTCGGAAGCCATCTCCAGCGTCAGGTCGATCGGGAAGCCGTAGGTGTCGTGCAGCGTGAAGGCGTCGTCGCCCGAGAGCTCCGACTTCCCGGAGGACCTGGTGGAGTCGACCGCGTTGCCGAACAGCGTGGTGCCCTGCTCCAACGTCTTGAGGAAGGCCTGCTCCTCGCCGGTGGCGACGGTGCGGATGCGCTGCGCGTCGTCGGCCAGCTCGGGGTACGACGGCGACATCGTCGACACGACGGTGTCGACGAACTCGCCCATGGTCTCGCCGGTGGCGCCGAGGAGCCGGGCGGAGCGGACGACGCGGCGCAGCAGGCGCCGCAGTACGTAGCCGCGGCCGTCGTTGCCGGGGTTGACGCCGTCCTGGATGAGCATGACGGCGGTGCGGGTGTGGTCGGCGATGACGCGGAAGAGCCGGTCGTGCTCGGCGTCGCCGGCGTTGTACCGCTGGCCGGTGAGCGCCTGCGCGCGGTCGATCACGGGGCGCAGCAGGTCGGTGTCGTAGACGTTGTCGACGCCCTGCAGCAGGAAGGCAACGCGCTCGACGCCCATGCCGGTGTCGATGTTCTTCTTCGGCAGCTCGCCGAGGATCTCGAAGTTCTCCTTGCCACCGCCCTGGCCACGCTCGTTCTGCATGAAGACGAGGTTCCAGATCTCGATGTAGCGGTCCTCGTCGGCCTCGGGGCCGCCCGGGGCGCCGTACTCGGGGCCGCGGTCGTAGAAGATCTCCGAGCACGGGCCGGCCGGCCCGGGGATTCCCATCGACCAGTAGTTGTCCTTCATGCCGCGGCGCTGGATCCGCTCGGGCACCTGGCCGACCTCGAGCCACAGGTCGCGGGCCTCGTCGTCGTCGAGGTAGACCGTCGACCACAGGCGCTCGGGGTCCATCCCGAAACCGCCCTCATCGACCGGGTTCGTCAGCAGCGACCACGCGAGGCGGATGGCCTCGCGCTTGAAGTAGTCGCCGAAGCTGAAGTTGCCGGCCATCTGGAAGAAGGTGTTGTGCCGGGTGGTGATGCCGACCTCTTCGATGTCCAACGTGCGGACGCACTTCTGGATCGACGTGGCGCGGTCGTACGGCGGGGTCTGCTGACCCAGGAAGAAGGGCACGAAGGGCACCATGCCCGCGATCACGAACAGCTGATTCGGGTCGTTCAGGACCAGCGACGCACTCGGCACCTGGGCGTGTCCGGCCTTGACGAAGTGGTCCGTGAACCGCTTCCGAATCTCATGGGTCTGCACAACGATCCTTCGTGTTCTGGTGTCTACGAGCGGTACTGCGACCCGCCCACCTTACCGACGCGCCTCGTGCCCCCGCACCCACCTTCCTCGGCCGCGGTCACGCGGTGCCCGTTACTTCCGCCTGAGTATCCCGCGCAGGCGCGTGACCCGCGGGCCGATCTCGCGCTCGAAGCCGTGGTCGGTGGGGGTGTAGTAGTCGACGCCCACCAGGTCGTCCGGCGGGTACTGCTGCGCTGCGACACCGCCGGGTACGTGGTGCGGATAGACGTAGCCCTGCGCATTGCCCAGCTTCTCGGCGCCGGCGTAGTGGCCGTCGCGCAGATGCGGCGGCACCGCGCCGGCCTTGCCCGCGGCCACGTCGCCCATTGCGGCGCCGATCGCCGCGACGACCCCGTCGGACTTGGGCGCCGACGCCAGGTGGATGGTGGCCTGCGCCAGGGCCAGCCGCGCCTCCGGCATGCCGATGAGTTGGACAGCCTGCGCGGCGGCGGACGCGACGAGCAGGGCCTGCGGGTCGGCCATCCCGATGTCCTCCGAGGCGTGCACCACGAGCCGTCGCGCGATGAACCGAGGGTCCTCGCCCGCCGAGATCATCCGGGCCAGGTAATGGAGCGCGGCGTCGACGTCGGAACCGCGGATCGACTTGATGAAGGCGCTGATCACGTCGTAGTGCTGATCGCCCGCCCGGTCGTAGCGGACGGCGGCGGTGTCGATGCTGGACTCGACGGCCTCGAGGGTGATCTCGTCGTCCCCCTCCCCCAGCGTCACGTCGGCGGCGGCCTCGAGCGCCGTGAGCGAGCGCCGGGCGTCGCCGCCGGCGAGCCGGACCAGGTGCTCGCGGGCCTCGTCGGCGATGGTGAGCGCACCGTCGTAGCCCCGCGGGTCCGACAGCGCCCGGTCGATGAGCTCCGAGATGTGCGCCGGCTCGAGGGGCCGCAGCTGCAGGATGAGCGAACGGGAGAGCAGCGGCGAGACCACCGAGAAGCTGGGATTCTCCGTGGTCGCCGCGACGAGCAGCACCACCCGGTTCTCGACGGCCGCGAGCAGCGCGTCCTGCTGCGCCTTGGAGAACCGGTGCACCTCGTCGATGAAGAGCACCGTCTGCTCCTCGACGAGGAGGCGGCGGCGCGCCAGCTCGATGACGGCCCGCACGTCCTTCACGCCCGCCGAGAGGGCGGACAGTGCCTCGAACCGGCGTCCCGTCGCGCCGGAGATGAGCGAGGCGATCGTCGTCTTGCCGGTGCCGGGCGGGCCGTAGAGGATCACGCTGGCCGCGCCGGCGCCGTCGATGAGGCGGCGCAACGGCGTCCCGGGGCCGAGCAGGTGTTCCTGGCCGAGGACCTCGTCGAGATCGCGGGGACGCATGCGGACGGCGAGCGGGGTGCCCGCGTGGGTGGGGACGAACTCGACCGGCCCGCGGGACGGAGGTACTTCGGCCGGCGCTCCGAGGTCCCCGTCGTCGCCGAACAGGGACCCGGTCACCGGGCGCGGACCTCCGCGGGGCGGGTCACAGTGCCCGGACCTCGGCCGCGGCCGCGACCGCGAAGTCGCGCACGCGCGGATCGGCGGCGGCCAGCCGATCCCAGCGGGTGGCAAGGTCGTCGTGGGACCAGGCCGGCAAGCTGTCGAGGTGGCCGGCATCGATGCGACTGGCCGAGTCGAGGCCGAGCGCCCAGTAGGTGGCGAGCGTGAGCCACGCCAGCTTCGCGGTGGTCACGTGGCGGCGCAGCGCCACGTCGTCGGCGAGCCGGGGCCACAGGCGCACGACCTCGGAGCGCCAGGCCTCCACGATCGCGACGTCCAAGTCGGGGTCGTGGCCGCCCTCGATGCATCCCGGGTAGGTCAGCAGCACGTAGGCCACGTCCAACGCGCCGTCGCGGAAGCCGGCCCACTCGTAGTCGAGGAAGCGGACCGCGCCGCCCACGACATGGGTGTTGTCGGGCCCGACGTCGGACGGGCTGAAGGCCCGGAACGGCCCCTCGGTGAACAGGGCGACCGCGGCGTCGAGCACGGCGCGGGCCGCCTCCCCGACACCTCCCACCGCGGCCGGCACGGCCTCGGCGGCGCGCGCCGCCTCCCCGGCGACGGGGTCGTTGCGGGAGTCGGTGTGCTCGAGGCGGGCGAGAACGGACAGGTCCCGCTCGCGGCCGTAGGTGCCGGCGTGCATGCGGCCCAGGGCCTGGGCCCACGCGGAGACGACGGTCGCGGCGCCGGACGAGGGGGTGCGCCGCAGCAGGTCCCCCATCGTCTCGCCCTCGCCGAGGTCCTGCAGCACGAGGATCCGCTGCTCCGCGTCGGACGCGAGGAGCTGCGGGCCGGGGCGCGCGTCGACGGGCAGCGAGGTGGCGAACTTGTAGGCCGCACCTTCGCGGGCGAAGGCCTCGGAGTGATCCTTGTCGGTGTGGTCGGCGGCGCGCAGCTGCTTGATGACGACGGACCGGGGCAGCAGCGGGTTGTTGTGCAGCACCCGCACGCGCATCACGAGGGTGCGGCCGGAGCCACCCAGATCCTCGGGTTCGCCCAGTTCGACGGTGGCGCCGACCCGGCGGCCCAGCAGGCCCTCCACTGCGGTGAGAGCCGCCCTCGTCGTCTCGTACCCCAGCGCGGTGACCATCACGTCCAATCTACCTCAGTCGGGCAGGGGCGCGACGTCCACGGAGACATGGATCTTCGAACCCTTCGATTCGGTGTAGATGACGCCGCGCAGGGGCGGAACGTCCTCGTAATCGCGTCCCCACGCGACGGTCACGTGCCGCTCGTCGACGAACTTGTTGTTCGTCGGATCGAAGGGCAGCCACGCATCGCCCGGCAGCCACACCGCGGCCCAGGCATGGGTCGCGCCGGCGCCGACGACCCGGTCCCGGCCGGGCGGCGGCTCGGTGGCGAGGTAGCCGGAGACGTACCGTGCGGCGAGGCCCTTGGACCGCAGGCAGGCGATGGCGACGCGCGCGAAGTCCTGGCAGACGCCCTCGCGCCGCTCCATGACGGTGCCGACCCGGGTCGAGACGTTCGTCGCTCCCGACCGGTAGGCGAAGTCCGTGTAGATCCGGGTGGTCAGCTCCTCGACTGCCTCCACCAGCGGCTTCCCGGGGGTGAAGATCGCATCGGCGTAGGCGCGCACGGCGTCGTCGATCTCGGGCGGCCGCTGGTCGAGGCGGTACTGCACGGCCAGCGCTCCCGCCTCGCCGACGGGCCGGGCCAGCTCCCAGGGCGCGAGCGCCGGCCCCTCGTCGGTGATCGCGCGGTCCAGCGGATCGACCTCGACGACGGACTCGCCGCGCACCAGGAGCCGGGTGTGGGGCGTGGTCACGTGGAAGTAGGTGTCCGTGTTGCCGTAGGCGTCGACGCCCTCGGAGCGGTCCGACGGCTCGGGCCCGACGGTGATGGCGTGCTCGTCGACCCGCTGGTCGGCGAGTTCGCGCGGCGTGAGGTAGCAGCGCCCGTAACTGGAGGTGACCTCAGCGTCGTAGGAATAGGTGGTCTCGTGCACCACGCGGTAGCGGCGCGACCGGGAGTCCTCGGTGCGCCGGGAGAAGCTCAGCCCCACGACTGCACCCCCACCCAGATCGGACGGGCGGTGGCGGGTGGCGCGAACCGCGTGCGTTCGAGCACGTCCGAGACCTCGCGCACCCCCTCGTCGACGGCGTCGAGCAGCCCCTCGATCTCGGACCGCCGCCCGTCGACGATCGTCTCGGCGTCGTCCAGATCGAACCGTCCCAACCGCGCCAGGACCTCGCCGACGGTGCGCTCGCACGTCGCGCTGCGCAACTCGTCGGGCAGGTGCGCCAGGTCGGCGGAGAGCGCCGTGAGCGCGGCGACGAGCGACCGGGGATTGGTGGCGTCGAGGAACATCAGGTCCACGACGGAGCCCACGCGCAGCACCGCGCGGTGTCGGCGTCGGTAGGTGACGGCGGACTCGCAGGTCACGAGGTAGGCGTCGAGCAGGCCGGCCTCGATCTCGGCAGGATTCTCCGGGACCACCATCGCCCGCGTCACCGCGGTGAGCTGCAGCGCCCGCTCGATGCGCCGGCCGGCGTCCATCATGAGCCAGGCCGGGTCCTGGACCAGCGATTCCCGGCCGAGGCCCGCGAACGCCAGCAGCGAGACCAGTACCTCGCCGAGGGTCTGATCGAGCTGCTCCCCCGCGTCGTCGGGGTCGGCGGCGAGCCGGCCGAGCGAGCGCTCTGCGCCGCCGATCACGAGCCACGTGTCGGTGGACATCTGGTCGCGGACGGCCCGCAGGCACGCCCGCAGTCGCACGCCCGAGTGCGCGACGCTGCCCGGCACGTCGACGTCGAGAGTGAGGCGGCGCAGCCGCGCGAGCACGTCGCTGTGCTCGGTGCCCTCCACGACGATCCGCCCCAACTGGTCGGTCACCGTGGCCGCGACCACCGCGTCGAGCAGCGGCTGCAGCACGTCGGCGCCGGCCTGCCACGGGCGGTGCCGGAACTCGCGACTCCGGTCGTGGGCCGTCGACAGCACCCGGACGGTGGCCTCGGCGCGCTCGGCGTACCGGCCGATCCAGAACTGGTCCGAGAGGACGCGCGGCGTCGCGACGGGTCCGCTGGCGGCGGCGCCGACCCGGCCCGACCGGGGTGCGGTCGCCACCCGGACGGGGGACCGCAGGTGCTCGGGCGTCGGCACCCACACGTCGCGGGCGGCCGACGAGTGCAGCAGTGCGCCGTCGGCACCGTCGACCAGCACCTGACCGAGCCCGCCCGGCAGCACGGTGTAACCGGACTCCTGCGCGAGCGCGAAGGCGCGCAGCGCGAAACCGCGCGCGACGACGACGCCGCTGTCGACGGCCGGACGACCGGTGAAGGGCACGAGGGTCTTCACACACCAGACCGTCGGATCGGCGGCGATCCGCTGCCGCAGCTCGTCGGCCCGCGCAGCGGCGAGCTCCGCGCCGGCGAAGCGCTCACCGGTGGCGAAGTTCAGCACGAGCCGGTCGTCGAGCGGACCGTCGATCGCGGCGCGCCCGGCCGGCGTCGCGGCGTACAGCGTCGGTGTGGACGGCAGCAGCAGGTCCTCGTCGAGCAGGTCGCGGCACAGTCGCGGCAGGTAGGCGTGCAGGGCCGGGTTCTCGAGTACGCCCGAGCCGAGGGTGTTGACGACCGTGACCGCCCCGCGGGTCATCATCTCCACGAGGCCGACCACCCCGAGCTGGGAGTCGGTGCGCAGGTCGAGCGGGTCCGAGAACTCGGAATCGACGCGGCGCAGGATCACGTGGACGCGTTTCATCCGGCCGAGCGAGCGCATGAACACGCCCCCGTCGCGCACCGTGAGGTCGGGCGCCTCGACGAGTGGGAAGCCGAGCACGGACGCCAGATAGGCCTGGTCGAAGGCGGTTTCGGACAGGGAGCCGGGGCTGAGCACGACGACTGTCGGATCGTCGACCCCGGGCGGCGCGGCCTCGAGCAACTGGACGCGCAGCGCCGCCGCGAACGAGGCGACGGGCCGCGGCGTCTCCGAGCGGAGCTCGCGCGGCAGGGCGCGGGACGTCACCCGGCGGTCGGCGAGTGCATAGCCCACGCCCGACGGTGCCTGGGTGCGGTCCGCGACGGCGACGTACCCGGTGACCTCGTCGCCGGCGGCCTCGCCGAGGTCGACGCCGTGCAGGAACAGGGAGCGCGGTCCCGGCGGCGGGACGCCGACCGCCCGCCGGATGAAGCCGGGATGCGCGAACAGCAGCTCGGGCGGAACGGTCCCACTGCGCAGGGTGCGCTGGTCGCCGTAGAAGTCCTTGAGCACCGCGTCGAGCAGCAGCGAGCGCTGCGCGACGCCGCGCGCGAGCACATCCCATTCCTCCGCGCCGAAGAGCACCGGCAGGGGGTCGAGCCGCCACGGGCCCGGCTCGGCGGGGTCGACGGGATCGCGCGCCGGGGGGAGGGCGTCGAGCGCGTTGTACGTGATGCCCTCGTCGTCGATGAGGCCGCGCACCCGCGCGGTGAGGCGCCGCAGGCCTGCCGCGTCGAGGTCGTGGAGCGCGTCGATGCTCACAGGCCCACCTGCTCGCGCAGGTCGCGCCACGCCGCGGGCCGCAGCACCAGCACCAGGACCCCCGCGATGACGATGCCGACGAGGTTGATCGCGAGCTGCCCCGTCGATTCGGCGGCGCGCTGCCACGCCCCGACCGTCGCGGCGACCACGGCGTAGCCGGCGGCGGGCACCGTCGTCACCGAGATGAAGACGCCGACGAGCGCGGCCGATTTGGCGGTGACCAGCGAGATCATGCCCGCGGCACCCGCGAGCAGCGCGACGATGAGCGAGAACGGGCCGACGCGGTAGATGAAGTCGACTTGGCCGGCGGAGTCGAGGACGTCGGCGGTGAACAGGCCGGCGGCGAGCGCCGCCTCCGCTCCCAGCCAGGTGCACAGCATCGCCACGGGGAAGCCGACGGACAGCGCGATCACCGGGCGGACCGCGAAGCTCAGGCGACGGGTCGCCAGCGCCACCGCGATCGCGGCGAGCGGCCCGAACTCGGGGCCGACGACCATCGCTCCGACCACCGTGACCGGCGAGTTCGTCACCACGCCGATGGCGGCCAGGAGCACCGCGAGCACCAGGAAGGCCAGGAAGGTCGCGTTGAGCGTCGACTCCTCGCGGGTCCGGGCGGTGAGCTCCTCCCAGACCACGGCGTCCGACGGGTCGCCGGGCACCGCCTTCTCGGCCGCCTCCGCGGCGTCCGAGAGCACGGTGTCGACTGACGAGACCGTGACGGCGCCGGCGCCGGGTATGCGCAGCTCCTCCAGACCCTGCAGGACGCGGTGCGCGGCCTCGCGGGTCACGTCGGCGCCGACCACGTCGCCGGCCGGGACGATCGCGGACGCGGGCGCCAGCGTGATGTGCGTGACGCCCGGCCGCGACCGGAACAGCGCGAGCACCGCGTCGGTCCGGTCGGGAGGGCTGATCACCCGGATGTGGCGCACGGGCTACTTCTGCTCGGCGCCCTGGTCGGCAGCCTTCTCGGGCCGCTTCGGCGTGGCGTCCATGCCCGACTCGCGGCGCTGCTGAACGGTGATGGCCGCGGGCGCGTCGGTGAGCGGGTCGACGCCGCCGCCGGACTTGGGAAAGGCGATGACCTCGCGGATCGACGGCGCGCCGGCGAGCAGGGAGACCACGCGGTCCCACCCGAAGGCGATGCCGCCGTGCGGCGGGGCGCCGTAGGCGAAGGCGTCGAGCAGGAAGCCGAACTTCTCGCGGGCCTGCTCCTCGTCGATGCCCATGATCGCGAAGACGCGCTCCTGGACGTCCTTGCGGTGGATACGGATCGAACCGCCGCCGATCTCATTGCCGTTGCACACGATGTCGTAGGCGTAGGCCAGGGCACTGCCCGGGTCGGTGTCGAAGGTGTCGATCGACTCCGGCTTGGGGCTGGTGAAGGCGTGGTGGACTGCGGTCCAGGCACCGTCGCCCACGGCCACGTCACCCGAGGCGGTGGCATCGTCGGCGGGCTCGAACAGCGGGGCGTCGACGACCCAGGTGAAGGCCCAGTCCCCCTCCTTGATCAGGCCCAGCTTGTCGGCGATCTCGCCGCGGGCCGCGCCGAGCAGGGCGCGCATCGTCTTGGTGGGGCCGGCGGCGAAGAAGACGCAGTCGCCGGGTTCCGCGTGCACGTGCGCGGCGAGGCCGGCGCGCTCGTCGTCCGAGAGGTTCTTGGCGACGGGGCCGGTCAGCTCGCCGTCCTCGCCGATCAGCACGTACGCGAGGCCGCGGGCGCCGCGCTGCTTGGCCCACTCCTGCCAGGCGTCGAGCTGGCGGCGCGGCTGGCTCGCCCCGCCGGGCATGACGACCGCGCCGACGTACGGCGCCTGGAAGACGCGGAACGGGGTGTCCTTGAAGTACTCGGTGCACTCGACCAGTTCGAGGCCGAACCGCAGGTCGGGCTTGTCCGAGCCGAAGCGGCGCATGGCCTCCGCGTAGGTCAGGCGCGGGATCGGCGTGGAGATCTCGTGACCGATCAGCGACCAGAGCGCCGTGACGATCTGCTCGCCGAGCGCGATCACGTCCTCCTGATCCACGAAGCTCATCTCGATGTCGAGCTGGGTGAACTCGGGCTGCCGGTCGGCACGGAAGTCCTCGTCCCGGTAGCAGCGCGCGATCTGGTAGTACCGCTCCAGGCCCGCGACCATGAGCAACTGCTTGAACAGCTGCGGGCTCTGCGGGAGCGCGTAGAAGGTGCCGGGGCGCAGGCGCGCGGGAACCAGGAAGTCGCGGGCGCCCTCCGGGGTGGAACGGGTGAGCGTCGGCGTCTCGATCTCGGTGAAGTCGTTCAACGCGAGGATGTTGCGCGCCACGGCGTTCGCCTGGCTCCGCAGTTTGATCGCGGCAGCTGGGCCCTCGCGGCGCAGGTCCAGGTAGCGGTACTTCAGTCGCGCCTCCTCGCCGGGCTCCTCGTCGAGCTGGAAGGGCAGCGGCGCCGACTCGTTGAGCACGGTGAGCTCGGTGACGTTGACCTCGATCGCGCCGGAGGGCAGGTTCGGGTTCTCGCTGCCCTCGGGGCGCTTCTCGACGGTGCCGGTCACCAGCACGCAGTACTCGGAGCGAAGACGGTGCGCCGCCTCGGCGACGTCCGACTCGCGGAAGACGACCTGGGCGACGCCGGAGCTGTCGCGCAGGTCGATGAAGATCACTCCGCCGTGGTCACGCCGCCGCGCTACCCAGCCCGCGAGGGTGACGACGGTGCCGGCATCCTCCGCACGCAACG
The DNA here is from genome assembly GCF_007858435.1 of Tsukamurella asaccharolytica. Taxonomy (GTDB): domain Bacteria; phylum Actinomycetota; class Actinomycetes; order Mycobacteriales; family Mycobacteriaceae; genus Tsukamurella; species Tsukamurella asaccharolytica. The sequence goes on from NZ_VIGW01000003.1 coordinate 343,175, forward strand.
ATCCGGCCAGGTGGGTGCGCAGCACGTTCAGGTGTCCTTTCGACAGCGAAAACTCGACGCTGGACATGCTACGGGGAACTGTTGCCCCCACAGACACCCGTCTCATGGAATGCTGTTGCACATGACCTTCCGGGACGACAGCTCCATCGACAACAGTTCGGCCAGCGCCGGTGGCGGCGGCGGCGGGATGGGGCGTGGCATGGTGATCGGCGGTGGTGGCATCGGCACCGTCGTGATCGGTTTGATCATCTACTTCCTCACCGGCAGTACCGGCGGCGTGCCACAGCAGCCGAGCCAACAGGGTGCCGCGCAGGGTGCATCTGCAGGTCAGGAACAGGTGAACCGCGATATCGCCGCCTGCAGGACCGGTGCAGACGCGAACAAGAACACCACCTGCCGCATCGTCGCGACGTCCAACTCCCTGGACAAGGTGTGGGCGACCCTGGTGCGCGGCTACAAGAAGCCGTCGGCGCTGAAGATCATGCCCACCGACGCGGCGGCCATCAACACCGGCTGCGGCGTCGCCGGCGCGGACACCGGTCCGTTCTACTGCCCGGCCGACAATGTCGCGGTCTTCCAGCTGGACTTCATGGACCGCGTCATCAAGAAGATGGGCGGGTCCAACGCGGCCTTCTCCCAGGAGTACATCGTCGCCCACGAGTGGGGCCACCACATCCAGACGCTGCTCGGCGACATCAGCAAGGCCCAGCAGGGCTCGGGCTCCCAGGGCGGCTCCGTGCGGGTCGAGCTGCAAGCGGATTGCTACGCCGGCGTGTGGGCCTCGAAGGCCGACAAGGGGGACGGGGCGATGCTCAAGCCGCTGACCCAGGACGACATCAACGGCGCCATTCAGTCGGCGCAGGCCATCGGCGACGACACGATCCAGCGCAACGCGGGGCGCAACGTCAACCCCGAGTCCTTCTCGCACGGCACCTCGGCGCAGCGCGTCAAGTGGTTCTCGCAGGGCTACAAGACCGGCGACCCGCAGCAGTGCAACACCTTCACCGGCACCATCTGACCCCGTGCTAGAAACGCTGATCCGCTGGGGCGCCTACCTCGGCGGATGGCTGCTCGTCGCCGGACCTCTCGTGCAATCCCGCCTCGAATTGGAGCGCGAGGGTTCGCACCTCGCGGAGGTTCGCGAGGCGGCCCACGCGACCCCACCGCCGCCGCGGCCGTCCGCGGTGTGGTGGCTGTTCCCTCCGCTCGCGCTGTACCTCACCCGCAGGCGGCAGTCCGCATATCTCGCGACCCTCACGACCGTGCTGACGCCGGAGCAATCGGCGAGCCTGGCGCGCTACTTCGCGGTCGCGCGCGCCTGGATGATCGTGGCCTCGGGCGCCGCGCTCATCGCGCTCAAGGAGACCTTCGAGCTGTCGCACCACCTGCACTGGGGGACTCCGGGATTCTGGGCCCTCACGGTCCTGGCAATGATCTCCGTCGCCGCCCTGACCGCAGCCGCGTCGGCGTACTCCGATCGCCGCGACCGCCGGCGCTGAGCATCGAGCGGAACCTGATCCCCCTTCCGCGAACGTATTCCCTTAACCTCAGGGCATGGCTGACAGCACTTCCCAGGCGACCCCGATCGACGCTCTGGCCGACCGCCTCGCCCTGCGGCTCGCCGAGGTCGATCCGATCGAGGCGACCGCGGTGGGGATCACCGACTTCGGCGACCGGCTCACCGACTACTCCCCCGCGGGCGTCGCCGCGCGGATCACGGTCGCGCGGGAGACGCTCGCGGAGCTCGCGACGCTGACGCCGGAGTCGGACGCCGACCGGGTCACCGCCGACGCACTGCGGGAGCGGCTCGGGGTCGAGATCGAGCTCGCGGACGCCGGGCGGATCGTCGGCGACCTCAACGTGATCGCCTCGCCGCTGCAGGCGATCCGCGACGTCTTCGACCTCATGCCCGACTACGACCCGCGCCTGGCGCCGCGCCTGGCGGCCGTGCCGCAGGCGATCGAGTCCGCGATCTCGGGACTGCGGGCCCGTCTCGCCGACGGGGCCTGGCCCTTCCCTGCGCTGCAGGTCGGCGAGGTGCTCGCGCAGGCCCGCGCGGCGGGCGAGCAGGTCGCTGCCAACGCCGCACGGGCAACGGACGTCGCGCCGGACCTCACGGACGAGATCCGCGCGGCCTTCGAACGATTCGCGGTGGTCCTCGAGACGGAGATCGCACCGTCCGCGGTCCCCGTCGACCAGCCGGGCGGCCTCGGCGTGGGCCGCGCGGCCTACCCGCTCTCCTCGCGGCTGTTCCTGGGCACCACCGTCGATCTCGAAGAGACCTACGCCTGGGGGCAGGAACTGCTCGCATCGATCGTCGCCGAACAGAACGAGGTGGCGGCTCGTCTGTACCCGGGCGCCACGGTCGCGGAGACCCTGGCGCGCCTCGACTCCGAACCGCGGTACGCACTGCAGGGGACAGATGCCCTGCGCGAGTGGATGCAGCGCACCTCGGACGAGTCGGTGGCCGCGCTCGCGGGCTCCCATTTCGACATCCCCGCCGAGTTGCGTCACCTGGACTGCCGGATCGCCCCGAGCAGCAGCGGCGGGATCTACTACACCGGCCCGTCCGCGGACCTGACGCGGCCGGGCACGATGTGGTGGTCCGTGCCGGCCGGCGTCACCGAGTTCCACACCTGGCAGGAGAAGACGACCGTCTACCACGAGGGCGTGCCCGGCCACCACCTGCAGATCGGCCAGGCCGTGATCGCGCCGCTGAACCGCTGGCGCAAGCTCTACTCGTTCACCTCCGGCCACGGCGAGGGCTGGGCGCTGCACGCGGAGCGCCTCATGCGCGACCTGGGCTTCCTCGACGACGACGGCGACCTCATGGGCATGCTCGACTCCCAGCGCCTGCGCGCCGCCCGCGTGGTGCTCGACATCGGCGTGCACTGCGGCTTCGAGGCGCCCGCCGAGGTCGGCGGCGGGGAGTGGACCTACGACAAGGGCTGGGCCTTCCTCCGCTCGCACGTCGCCATGTCGGACGAGCAGCTGCGCTTCGAGTACCACCGCTACCTCGGGTGGCCGGGGCAGGCGCCGTCGTACTCGGTGGGCCAGCGCGTGTGGCAGCAGACCCGCGACGCCTACCTCGCCGCGCACCCGGGATCGACGGTCAAGGACTTCCACCGCGACGCGCTCGCGCTCGGCGGCATGGGCCTGGACACCCTCCGCGAGGCGATTCTCTGAACATCCCCGACTCACGCCGCCGGGACTCGGCCGCGCCCGGTCAGCGGGGCACGAGGACGGGGAGCACGGCCTTGCGGATCCCGACGGTGACGGGAAGCTCCTGCAGGTAGTCGCCGTCGGCGTGGACGGGAATCGGGCGGTCGGCGCTCACGCGCACCTCCTGGCCGCTGAAAGTCAGCACCTCCGCCCGCGCGACGTGGGCGCCCGTCTTCGCCTCCCCCATCGCGCTGATGAGCTTCAGCTTGTTCCCGGCGCCGTCGACGGCGAGCACATCGATGCGGCCGTTGTCCGACGCGGCGGCGGGGACCATGTGCAGGCCGCTGCCGTACCACCCGGAGTTGGCGATCACGACCATGTGCACCGGCCCCTCGTGGACGGCACCGTCGACCTCGATGCGGAATCCGGCGGGCTTCCACCGCAGCGCGGCGATCGCCGGGGCGAGCCGGTACGCGAGCGGCCCCATCCAGCGCAGCCTGTTGATGAGCTCGGTCGCGACGGAGTCGAGGCCGACGTAGACGTTGCCGACGGCGATCTCGCCGCCGACGGTGAGCACGTCGAGGTCGGTGCGCCGGCCGTCGGTGAGCACGTCGGCGAGGGCGGACGGGTCGTCGGGGATGCGGAGGTGCCGAGCCAGGTCGTTGCCGCGGCCCGCGGTGACGACGCCCATCGGTGCCCCGGGCACCCGGAGTACGCCGGTCGCGACCTCGCGGATCTGGCCGTCGCCACCGACGGCGACGGTCAGCGCACCCGACGCGGCGGCCTCCTCGGCGAGCCGCCGCGCGTCGGGACCGGAGGTGGACTCGGCGACCTCGGCGATGACGTCCCGACGGGCCAGCTCGTCGGCGACGGCCGCCCACCGCGTGCGTGCGACCCCGCCGCCGGAGATCGGGTTGAGGACGGCGATGACGTCGGCGGTCACGGGAGCAGGATCCCGGGGTTGAGCACGCCCTGCGGATCGAGGGCGTCCTTGACGGCGCGCAGGGCGGTCACCTGCACGTCGCCGATCTCCTCCAGATAGGTGGCGCGGTGGTCGGTGCCGACGGCGTGGTGGTGCGTGATGGACGCGCCCGCGGCGCGGATCGCGGCATTCGCGGCGGACTTCGCGGCGCCCCACTGGGCCAACGGATCGGACAGCGCCTTCGCGATCACGGTGAAGTAGAGCGAAGCGCCCGTCGGGTAGACGTGCGAGATGTGGCACATGACCACCGCCGGGGTGCCCTGGTCGCCGAGCGCACCGGTGAGCGCCGCGGTCACGTCGGCCTTGAGCCGCTCGACGTTCGACCAGAAGGTGACCGTCTCCAGGGTCTCGACCAGCGCGCCCGCATCGAGCAGTGGATCACGCAGGTACGGGCCGCGGAACCGGCCGACGCGCCAGGCCTCCCCCGGCTCCTCGCCGAGGAACTCGCCGCCCAGCTCGACCAAGCGGGCGGAGACGTAGCCGTCGCGGCAGTCGACGTCGGGCTCGTCGCCCTCGAAGCCGACGACCATCAGGCAGCCGCCGACGGCAGCCTGCCCCGCTGCGCCGGGGTTCGCGAGGTTGAGGCCGGTCTCCGCCTCGTCGGACAGGCGCAGCACCGTCGGGCGCACGGAGCTCTGGGCCAGCACGCGCATGGCGTTCGCGCCGGCCGCGAAGTCGGGGAAACGCCAGCCGTAGAACCGGCGGACCGTCGGGACCGGGTGCACCCGCACGCGCACGGCGGTGACCACACCGAACGCACCCTCGGAACCGAGGAAGAGCTGTCGCAGGTCGGGGCCGGCGGCGGACTTGGGGGCGGTGCCGATCTCGGCGACGCCCTGCGGCGTGGCGACGGTCAGCCCGACGACCATCTCGTCGAACCGGCCGTAGCCGATGGACGACTGCCCGGCGGAGCGCGTGACGGCGCAACCGCCGACGGTCGCGCCCTCGTACGACTGCGGGAAGTGGCCGAGCTCGTAGCCCTGCTCGGCGAGGAGCCGCTCGGCCTCGGGCAGCCGGGTGCCCGCGGCGAGCGTGGCGATCTGGGAGACGGCGTCGAGCGCGATCAGCCCGGTGAGGTCGCGCAGGTCGAGCGCGATGACGGGGCGGGTCCGCTCGGGCGCGAGGCCGCCGGTGACGGAGGTGCCGCCGGAGAAGGGGTTCAGCGTGAGGTCCTTCGCGGCACACACGGCCAGCACCTCGGCGACCTGCTCGGCCGTCGACGGCGTCACGACCGCGTCCGGGGCGTCCGAGGTGTCGCCGGCGCGGTATTTGAGCAGGTCCGGGGTGGAATAGCCGCGCAGATGACCGAGGCGGGTGGCGTCGTCGGTGACGACCGCGGCACCGGTCTTCTGCAGGGCCGCGAGGGCTCGGCCGGAGATGCGGGAGGGCATGAGGAAGGGCCGTTCGGGCTCCCCCGGGCCGCCCTCGATGCCGAGCATGGTGAGGGCGCCGAGCACCGACTCGGACAGATGCATGGGATTCGCGGGATCACCCCAGCGGCCGGGCTCGAAGGCGACGACGGGAAGGACCACCTCAGACAATGTCATGATACATTTGTACACATGATGTCGCAGGATCTCAATCACCGGGGGGCGTCACCCCGAGGCCCGGCCAACGCCGTCGACCATGAGCTGATCCTCGACGCCGCGCGGGACCTGATGTCCACCATCGGCATCCGCCGCACGACGATGGCCGACGTCGCCCGCGCGGCACAGGTCTCCCGCGCCACCCTCTACCGCCGCTATCCGAACGTGCAGGCCCTCGCCGCCGCGGTCACCACCAGGGAGTTCGTCGCCGCCCTGAGCTCGATGGGGCTGTTCGACGGTGCGACCGGCCGGGAGACGATCACGCGGACCGTCGTGCACGTGACCGCCACGGCGCGCGCGCACCCGCTGCTGCGGCGCATCGTCGAGCTCGATCCCGAGTTCCTCATGCCCTACCTGCTACATCGCACCGGCCGCACCTCGCGCGCTCAGCTCGAGGCGATCACCCGGAGCATCGCCGCCGGCCAGGCCGACGGCAGCATCCGCGGCGGCGAGCCCGCCGAGCACGCCGCCGTCGTGCTGCAACTCGCCTGGTCGTCCGCCCTCACCGGGCCCGTCTTCACCGAATCCGCCGATCTGCTCGACGCCCAGTTGTTCGACCTCATCGATAGGTACCTCGCACCGTGACCGCCACGATAGAATCCATCGCTCCCGCCTCCCGCCTCTCGGCCGGCCGCCGCACCGCGGACCTCGCGGCGCTGGAGGCCGATCCCTCCGTCGATCTGCTGGTGATCGGCGGCGGCGTCACCGGCACCGGCGTCGCGCTCGACGCCGCGAGCCGCGGGCTGCGGGTCGCGCTGGTCGAGAAGCACGACCTCGGCTTCGGCACCAGCCGGTGGTCGTCGAAACTGGTGCACGGCGGGCTGCGTTACCTGGCCTCGGGTGCCGTGGGCATCGCCTTCGAGAGCGCCGTGGAGCGCGACGCTCTGATCCGCGTGATCGCGCCCCACCTGACTCGCCCCCTACCGCAGGTCGTGCCGCTCCTCGGCGACGTCCGGCGCCGCGACGCCGCGCTCACCCGGGTCGGCTTCCTGGCGGGCGACGCGCTGCGGCTGGCCGCCCGCACCCCGTCGTCCGCGCTGGCCCGCTCGCGCCGCATCTCCGCGGGAGAGGTCATTGCGATGGCCCCCACCGTGCGCCGCGCGGGCCTGCGCGGCGGCCTCCTCAACTGGGACGGCCAGCTCACCGACGACGCCCGGCTCACCGTCGGCATCGCCCGCACCGCGGCGCGACACGGCGCGACGATCCTCACGCACTGCGCCGCGTCGGAGGTCACGGGCACCGCGGCGACCATCACCGACGAGCTGACCGGCCACTCGGTCACCGTCCGGGCGAAGGCGGTGATCAACGCGGCCGGCGTGTGGTCGGCCACCGTCGACCCGGCGATCTCGCTGCGTCCCAGCCGCGGCACGCATCTCGTCTTCCGACAGGAGACCTTCGGCGGCCTCACCGCGGGGCTGACGGTGCCCGTGCCCGGCTCCTTCGGCCGGTACGTCTTCGCGCTGCCGCAGCCGGACGGGCGGGTGTACGTGGGCCTCACGGACGAGGAGGCCGACGGTCCGCTCCCCGACGTGCCGACGCCCTCGGAGGACGAGATCGACTTCCTGCTCGCGACGGTGAACCTCGCCCTCGGGACGCCGCTGACGCGCGACGACGTGGTCGGCACCTTCGCGGGCCTGCGCCCGCTCCTGGATTCGGGCAGCGGTGAGACCGCGGACGTCTCTCGCAAGCACGCCGTGCTCACCCGCGGCGACGGCCTGGTGACGGTCGTCGGCGGCAAGCTCACGACCTATCGGCGGATGGCGCAGGACGCGGTCGACGCCGCGCTCTCGGCATCCGGGCTGACGGCCGGCCCCTGCGTCACGCGGACCCTGCCCCTGGTGGGCGCCGCGCCACGGGACGCTCTGCCCCACATCGACGCCCCGGAGCGGCTGGTCCGCGCGTACGGCACCGAAGCGCCCATCGTCGCCGCGCTCGGCGCGGCCGATCCCGCCCTCGCGGCACCGGTCGCCCCGGGCACCGAGATCACCGGCGCGGAACTGGTCTTCGGCGCGCTCGTCGAGGGCGCGATCACCGAGGCGGACCTGCTCGAGCGACGGACACGTCTGTCACTCATCCCGGAGGTCGCCGCCGCGGCCACGGGGGCCGCTCGGGCCGCCCTCGCCGCTCAGTGACGGTGCGCCCCGCGTTCCACGCCGGGGTCGTGGGGCGGCACCGTCGTCGTGGGTCGCTCGCGCGCTTCGACCGCCGGCCCGGGCCCGGCCGCGATGACGAGGGAGACGGCCCAGTCACCCGCCGTAGTGCGCTGACATCGCCGGAAAGTAGTCGCCGAAATCCGGCGCCTGAGATCCACTCTCGGCGGCGACGAGTGCGTCGAGGTAGTACTCCCAGCCCGGACCCACCTCTGCGACGTTGGCAGCGGCGTCGAGGTGGTGGATGAAGGTCAGGCGAGTGCGGTCTCCGTCGCGCTCGACGAGCGCCTCGAGGTTCCACTCTCCGTACTCGTCCTTGGCGTGCACGCCGAGGCGGCGCGGCGGCTCGCACGCAGTGATGGTCATCGGCATGACCGGCGCACCCTCCTCGAAGCCCATCGTCACCTGCACGACGGAGCCGATGCCGGACACCCCCGTCCAGCCGCCGAACCACCGCGCGGTGCGGTCCGGCTCGGTGATCGAGGCCCAGACGTCATCGACACCGGCGTCGAAGTAGCGCTCGAGAATCAGGTCGCGTCCACCGTCGGTGGCCTCCACGCGTACTGTCGCCTGCTTGGTCATGCTGTTCCCCGTTCGTGTGTTCTGTCGTTCTCCGCAGCGAAGACGCTCACCCGGGAAGCGTGACGCATCAGTTGCGCACTCGTCTAGAAGAGCGACTCCTGCAGGTCCGGGGCGGCGGCACCGTCGACGCGCGGGGTCCGCGGAACGCGCTGCGGCGGGCTCGCGTACGGGTCCTCCAGACGCAGCAGGCCGAACTCTTCGAGCAGCGGGGCGACGCGGGCTCGCAGGTGCGTGCGATAGTCGGCCGAGACCCGCCCGGTGGAGCCGTACAGCTGGCGGTAGCGGCGCACCAGCATCGGGTGATTCTCCGACAGCCAGCCGAGGAACCAGTCCCGGTACCGCCCGGTGAGGTTCAGCGCCATGACCGACGCACTCGCGGCCCCCGCGTCCGCGAGCGCGGCGATGAGCGCGCGCAGCGATGCCGTGTCGTCGGTGAGGTACGGCACGACCGGAGCGACCATGACGTGACAATCGAAGCCCGCGTCCGCGATGGCGCGAATGAGGTCCAGCCGGGCCTCGGGCTTCGGCGCCCCGGGCTCGAGCGAGCGCTGCAGTTCCGGGTCGAGCAGCGCCAGCGACACCGACAGCTGCACCGGCACGCGCGTGGCGGCCGTCGTGAGCAGCGGGAGGTCGCGCCGCAGGAGCGTGCCCTTCGTGAGGATCGAGATCGGCGAGCCCGCCCCCGCCAGCGCGCCAATCACACCCGGCATGAGCCGGTACCGGCCCTCGGCGCGCTGGTACGGGTCGGTGTTGGTACCCAGCGCGACGGGCTCGCCCTTCCACGACGCGCGCCGCAGTTCCTTCTTCAGCACCGAGACGAGATTCGTCTTCACCACGATCTGCGAGTCGAAATCGCCGCCCGCGTCGAACTCGAGGTACTCGTGACTCGACCGCGCGAAGCAGTACGTGCACGCGTGCGTGCATCCGCGGTAGGGGTTGACGGTCCACGCGAAGGGCATGGCCGAGGACTCCGGCAGCTTGTTGAGCGCACTCTTGCAGAGGATCTCGTGGAAGGTGACGCCCTCGAACTCCGGCGTCGTGACCGTGCGCCCCACGCCCTCGAGGCCGGGCAGCGCACGCACGCCCGAACCGGCATCACTCAGCAGCTGACCGTCCCATCGCACACCGCCATTCGAACATTTCGTTCGATGACAGTCAAGCATTCGAACACCGCGCGTCTACCAGGGCGGCCGCGCGATCTCGTCCACCTCGTCGGCCGTGAACACCAGCTCCTCCGTGCCGCCGACCTCGCGGGCGATCCCCGCCGCACGGAACAACGGGCGGTCCCGCATCGGCGTCGAGGAGGCCTGCGCCCGCGACTGTTCGGCGAGTACGCGCCCGATGTCGCGCACGTCGGCGTGGCGGTTGCGGTCCAAGGCCTCCGCGAGCCGCCGCGTGCCCAGCATCGGCAACTCGCGGCCCCGCACCCGCCCGCGCGCGGGGCCCTCGTACAGGGCGACCGGCAGGCGCACCGTCGTGCGTCCGTGCCGGATGCGCAGCGAGACCTGGGCGAGCCGCGCCACCTCGGCGACCAGGTCCACCTCGTCGGCGTCCATGAGATTCACTCGCTGCGTGCGCAGGGTCCGCCGGGTGAGCACGCGGTGGTCGAGCACCACGCGCCGCCGCGCGACGCCCAGGTAGCCGCCCAGGCCCGGAGCAGCTCCCGCGATCAGCACCGCGATGCCCCACACCGGCCCGGCCACGACCGCCACGATCACCGCGACCACGACCGTCACCAGGAGCCCCACGGCCACCGCGCGGCGCACCTTCGGCAGCACCACGCGCGGCGGGATCAGATCCACATCGACGGCGTCCTCCGCGCTCAGCTCCCGCGGGTCGCGGGCGCCGGGCTCGGCGGGACTGGACGACACGCGGTCTACCCCGCGCTCTCGGAGCTCTCGGTCACGATCACGTCCACGACGGTATCGATCGGGAGGGCACGCTGCTCACCCTTCGACAGATCCTTGACCATCACGACGCCCTGCTCGAGCTCCGAATCCCCCAGGATCAGGGCGAACCGGGCACCCGAGCGATCCGCGGCCTTCATCGCGCCCTTCATGGCACGGTTGCCGTAGGCCATGTCGGCGGCGACGCCCGCGTGCCGCAGGCGGCCCAGCAGCGGCACCATGGCGTCGCGCGCGGCGTCGCCGAGGGGCACTCCGAACGCGGTGACGCGGGGCGCCGACGGGGCCTGCTTGCCCTCCGCGGCGAGAGCCAGGAGCGTGCGGTCGACGCCGAGGCCGAAGCCCACACCCGTGACGCCCTCGCGTCCGCCGAGTTGCTCGACGAGGCCGTCGTACCGACCGCCGCCGCCGATGCCCGACTGGGCGCCGAGGCCGTCGTGGACGAACTCGAAGCACGTCTTGGTGTAGTAGTCGAGGCCGCGCACCAGACGCGGGTTCACGACGTAGGGCACGCCGAGCGCGTCCAGATAGCCGAGAACCTTCTCGAAGTGCTCCTTCGGCTCCGGCGTCAGATTGTCGATCATCAGCGGCGCGTCGGCCGTCATCGCCTTCACCTCGGGCCGCTTGTCGTCGAGCACCCGCAGCGGGTTGATCTCGGCGCGCCGGCGCGTCTCCTCGTCGAGGTCGAGGGCGAACAGGAACTCCTGCAGCTTCGAGCGGTACTGCGGGCGGCACGTCTCGTCGCCGAGGCTCGAGACCTCCAACCGGAAGCCGTCGAGCCCGACACTGCGGTAGGCGCGGTCCGCCACGGCGATGACCTCGGCGTCCAGCGCGGGGTCGTCCACCCCGATGGCCTCTACGCCCACCTGCTGCAGCTGGCGGTAGCGGCCCTCCTGCGGCCGCTCGTACCGGAAGAAGGGCCCGGCGTAGGCGGCCTTCACGGGTAGCTGGCCGCGGTCGAGCCCGTGCTGCAGCACCGCCCGGACCACGCCCGCGGTGCCCTCGGGCCGCAGCGTCACGGAGCGGTCACCCCGGTCGGCGAAGGTGTACATCTCCTTGGCCACCACGTCCGTCGATTCGCCCACCCCCCGGGCGAACAGCGTGGTGTCCTCGAAGATCGGCAGCTCGATGTAGCCGTACCCCGCCTCGGCGGTCGCCCGCAGCAGCGCGGTGCGCACGGCCAGGAAGTCCGCGGAGCTGTTCTTCTCCCCCGACGGCACCGGAATGTAGTCGGGAATGCCCTTCGGGGCCTGGAAGCTTCCGGCGCTCACAGTCCGTATCGCCCTTTCCGCTCACCCGGCGCCTGGGTGCCGGTGAGTCCCTGCAGATACGGGTTCGACGCGCGCTCCCGCCCGATGGTGGTGGCCGGGCCGTGCCCGGGCAGGACGACGGTGTCGTCGCGCAGGGGCAGCAACGTCGCCGCGATCGAGTCCAGCAGCTGCTCGTGGCTGCCGCCCGGCAGGTCGGTCCGGCCGATGGAGCCCTGGAACAGCACGTCGCCGTCGAAGACCACGGTGACCGTCTCGCCCTCGACCGGGGCACCGGCGCCGTCGACCGCGGGGGCCTCGACTGTGAAGACGATCGAGCCCGCGGAGTGGCCCGGCGCGTGGTCCACGCCGAAGGTGATCCCGGCCAGGGTGACGGGCTCGCCGTCGACGAGGTCGATGACCTTCTGCGGCTCGACGAAGACCTGGTCGCCGATCATCGCCCCGAGCGCGGCGCCGATCCCGGCGGCGGGGTCCGCGAGCATCGGCCGGTCGCCCTCGTGGATGTGGACGGGGATGCCGTACTCGTCGGCGAAGGGCTGCGCCGTCCACGTGTGGTCGAGGTGTCCGTGCGTGAGCAGGACCGCGACCGGGTTGAGGCGGTGCTCGGCCAGGAGCTGCTTGAGGGGCCCGACGGCGTCCTGACCGGGGTCGATGACGACGGCGTCGGAGTCCGGGCCGGCCGCCACGACGTAGCAGTTGGTCTGGAACACCCCCGCGGGGAATCCGGTGATCAGCATCCGACCATTGTGGCACCAGACCCGGTGACGGCGTCTTTCAGGTTGAGCTGGCAGACTTGGCAATCAGTTGTGCCCGCCGGATGTCGGTAATGAGGAGGTCGTCACACCGTGCCGAGCAATGAAGAGCGCCGCCAGGCAGCCCGCGAGAAGCTGGCGAAGCAGAACGAGCGGCGTGAGGCCGACGCGCGCAAGCGCAAGGTGAAGGCCATCGGGGCGGGTGTCGCCGTGGTCGCCGTGGCCGCCGTCGTGGCCGCCTACGTCTGGATCCCCGCGGGCCCCCGCGCCCCCCTGCGCGTGGCCGCGGAGAACAAGTACAACTCGCTGCACGTCACGTGCGACTTCCAGGATCGCGATCCCGCCGCCGACGCCCGCAAGAGCATCGACGCGCAGAAGAAGCAGATCGCGACCATGCGCACCCAGATCTCGGACGCGCAGAAGCGTCTGCCCACGATGCCGGCCGATCAACGGGCGACCTTCCAGCAGCAGATCGACGCCGCGATCGGGCAGACGGACAGCTCGGAAAAGTCGATCGCCGAGGCGGAGAAGCAGCTGCCGACGCTGGACAAGCTCGCCGAGCGCAACAAGTCGCTGACCAAGCCCGAGGGCAAGGACATCCCGAACACCGGCACGATGACGGGCACCATCACCACCAATGCGGGCCCGATCGGCTTCGAACTCGATCGGTCGAAGGCGCCGTGCAACGTGGACACCTTCGTCGCCCTGATGCAGGCGAAGTACTTCGACGCCACCACCTGCCACCGCCTGACCGCCAGCGAGGCCGCCGACAAGAAGAGCGGCCTGTACGTGCTGCAGTGCGGCGACCCGTCGGCCACCGGCCTCGGCGGGCCCAGCTGGACCTCGCCCGACGAGGCGCCGAAGTTCCTCAAGCCCGCGGCGACCGAGAGCAACCCCCTGCAGCAGACCGCGCCGAACGTCATCTACCCGGCCGGCACGATCGCCGTCGCCAACGCGAACCAGCCGGCGAACCCGCAGACCGGCCAGGAGGGCACGTTCAACACGGGGTCGAGCCAGTTCTTCCTCGTCTACAAGGACACCACGCTGCCGGCGAACTACTCCGTGATCGGCAAGACCGACGACGCCGGGCTGACCGTGCTGCAGCAGATCGCCGGGAAGGGCATCGTGCCCAAGCCGGGCGACCCCGCTCCCAGGCCGGGCACCCCTGTCACCGACGGCAAGCCCAGGGACGCGGTGAACATCACCACCATGGCGCTCGCCGCCCAGTAGTCGGACCCCGAGGAAGGCCCCCGCTCCGGCGGGGGCCTTCGTCGTTCCGCGGTCCCGGCGGCGCGACGCGGGGCGCCGCGACGGAGCACTGTTATTGCGCGGAGGTCACGCGGTAGACGTCGTAGACGCCTTCCACGTTGCGCACCACGTTGAGCACGTGCCCGAGGTGCTTAGGGTCGCCCATCTCGAAGGTGAACCGCGAGACCGCGACCCGATCGCGCGAGGTGGTCACCGATGCCGAGAGGATGTTCACCTTCTCGTCGGCCAGCACCTTCGTCACGTCGGAGAGCAGGCGGTGCCGGTCGAGCGCCTCCACCTGGATCGCGACGAGGAACACCGACGACGCGGACGGCGCCCACTTCACGTCGAGGAAGCGCTCGGGCTCCTTGCGGAGCTCGGCGACGTTGGTGCAGTCGTTGCGGTGCACGCTCACGCCGCCGCCGCGGGTGACGAAGCCCACGATCTCGTCGCCCGGCACCGGCGTGCAGCACTTGGCGAGCTTGGCCAGCACGCCCGGCTGTCCGGTGACGAGCACGCCCACGTCGGTCGTCGCCGTGGGGCCGGAGATGGTCGACGGGGTGCTGCGCTCGGCGAGCTCCTCCGTGGCCTCCTCGATCCCGCCGAGTTGCTCGAGCATCCGCTGCACGACCGTGTGCGCCGACACCTGGTGCTCGCCCACGGCCGTGTAGAGCGCGGAGACGTCCGCGTAGCGCAGCTCCTTGGCGATGCCCGCCATCGACTCCGCGTTCGTCAGGCGTTGCAGCGGGAGGCCGGAACGGCGCACCTCCTTGGCGATGGCGTCGCGGCCGTTCTCCAACGCCTCCTCGCGGCGCTCCTTGGCGAACCACTGCCGGATCTTGGCCTTGGCGCGCGGGGAGACCACGAAGCTCTGCCAGTCGCGCGACGGGCCGGCGTTCTCGGCCTTGCTGGTGAAGACCTCGACGACCTCGCCGTTCTCCAGCTTGCGTTCCAGGGCGACGAGCCGACCGTTCACGCGGGCGCCGATGCACCGGTGGCCGACCTCGGTGTGCACCGCGTAGGCGAAATCCACCGGGGTGCTGCCCGCGGGCAACGTGATCACATCGCCCTTCGGCGTGAAGACGAAGATCTCCTTGACCGCGAGGTCGTAGCGGAGCGATTCGAGGAACTCCCCCGGGTCCGCCGCCTCCCGCTGCCAGTCGAGGAGCTGGCGCATCCACGCCATGTCGTCGACCTCGGCCAGGTCCGAGCCCTTGGCCCCGCCGCCCCCGCGGCCCTTGGTCTCCTTGTACCGCCAGTGCGCGGCGATCCCGAACTCCGCGGTGCGGTGCATCTCACGGGTGCGGATCTGCACCTCGAGGGGCTTGCCCTCGGGCCCGATCACCGTGGTGTGCAGCGACTGGTAGACCCCGTACCTCGGCTGGGCGATGTAGTCCTTGAACCGGCCCGCCATCGGCTGCCACAGCGAGTGCACCACGCCGACGGCGGCGTAGCAGTCGCGCACCTCGTCGCACAGGATCCGCACACCGACCAGGTCGTGGATGTCGTCGAAGTCCCGGCCCTTGACGATCATCTTCTGGTAGATCGACCAGTAGTGCTTGGGCCGGCCCTGGACGTCGGCGACGATCCGCTGGGCGGAGAGGGCTCCGTTGATCTCGGCGCGCACGGATGCCAGGTAGGTGTCCCGCGACGGGGCCCGGTCGGCCACGAGCCGGACGATCTCGTCGTACTTCTTCGGATGCAGGATGGCGAAGGCGAGGTCTTCCAGCTCCCACTTCACCGTCGCCATGCCCAGGCGGTGCGCGAGCGGCGCGATCACTTCGAGGGTTTCCCGGGCCTTGCGGGCCTGCTTCTCGGGCGGCAGGAAGCGCATGGTGCGCATGTTGTGCAAGCGGTCCGCGACCTTGATCACCAGCACCCGCGGGTCGCGGGCCATGGCGATGATCATCTTGCGAATGGTCTCCGCCTCGGCGGCGTTGCCGAGCGCGACCTTGTCGAGCTTGGTGACGCCGTCGACCAGGTGGGCCACCTCGGGCCCGAACTCGGCGGTGAGCTGCTCAAGGCTGTACCCGGTGTCCTCGACCGTGTCGTGCAGCAGCGCGGCGACGATGGTCGTGGTGTCCATGCCGAGCTCGGCGAGGATCGTCGCTACGGCGAGCGGATGCGTGATGTACGGGTCGCCCGACTTGCGCATCTGGTTGGCGTGCCGCTGCTCCGCGACGTCGTACGCCCGCTCGATCAGCGCGACGTCGGCCTTCGGGTACACCTCGCGGTGCAGCGCCACCAGCGGCTCGAGCACGGGCCGCACATGGTTGCGCGCGCCCGTCATCCGGCGGGCCAGGCGTGCGCGCACCCGCCGTGTCGTGGACCCCGTGATCTCCGCGGAGGGCGTGCCCTGCTGCCCCGGCTCGGCGGGGGTGCGCGCGGCGTCGGAACCCTGAGACTGCAGCGACATGGTGCCTCCCCGCCCGGACGACGTGATTGGACTAGGGATTCAGCCTACCGAGATCGCCGCGACGGCGACGGCACCGCCGGGCGATTCCTGCAGTCGCGCGCGTCCGCCGAGCGCGTCGAGCTCGAGGACCACGGACACGCCCTCGACGATCGCGCCCGCGCTGCGCAGCAGCGCGACGGCGGCCGACACCGTGCCTCCGGTGGCGAGGACGTCGTCGACGATGAGGATCCGCTTGCCCGCCAGCGCGATGCCCTCGGCGGGGATCTCCAGCGCCGCGGAGCCGTATTCGAGCTGATACTCCTCGCGCAGTACGGGCGGCGGCAGCTTGCCGGCCTTCCGCACCGCGAGGGTTCCGACTCCCAGGCGCAGCGCCACGCCGGAGCCCAGCAGGAAGCCGCGGGCGTCCAGCCCGGCCACCAGGTCGACCGCGGTGGCCCCGTCCGGGCCGCGCCCCGCCGCGGCGAGCCCGTCGATGACCGCCGCGAGGGCGGCACCGTCGGCGAAGACGGGAGTGAGGTCGGCGAAGACGACCCCCGGCTCCGGGAATCCGGCGACGTACCGCGTGTGCGCGGCGACGGCCGCGCGGGCCGTATCACTCACGACGACGGCCGCGCTTGGTCTGCGGGCGGGCGGGGGCCTTGTCGAGCTGCACGGCGTCCGCCCCGGCCACGGCGTCCGCGGCCTCCCCGGCCTCGGCACGGGCGCGGCGGGCCAGCACCTTCTCGTTGTGCGCCTTGTACTGCGGGCGGCGTTCCTTGAGCGAGACCAGCAGCGGCGCGGCGAAGAACACCGACGAGTAGGTGCCGACCACGACGCCGACCAACTGGATCAGACCCAGGTCCATCAGCGTGCCGACCCCGAGCAGGCCGGCCGCGACGACCATCAGCGCGATGATCGGCAGCGCCGAGATGACCGTGGTGTTGATCGAGCGCATGAGCGTCTGGTTGATCGCCAGGTTCGCCTGTTCGCCGTAAGTGCGCCGGCTGGTGTTGAGCACGCCGCGCACGTTCTCCTCGACCTTGTCGAAGACGACGACCGTGTCGTAGAGCGAGAAGCCCAAGATGGTGAGCAAGCCGATGACGGTGGCGGGGCTGACCTCGAAGCCGGACCAGGCGTAGACGCCTGCAGTCACGACCACGTCGAAGATCAGCGACGCGAGCGCCGCGAGCGCCATGTCCCACTCGCGGAAGCGCAGCGCGATGTACGCCGTGACGAGCACGAGGAAGACCGCGAGCGCGAGGAGGCCGCGCTGGGTGATCTGATCGCCCCACGTCGAGCTGACGCCCGAGAAGCTGATCGTGTTCTCGGCGGATCTACCGTCCTGTGCCGGCGGACGGAAGGTCTCGAACAGGGCTTGCCGGGCCTGCGTGATCTGGTCGTTGTCGAGCTCGGACAGTGCCACCTGGTAGGTCTGCGCCGCGCCGGTGCCGGCGGTCTGCACCGCGGAGGGCTCGACGCCCGTCGCCGAGCGCACGGTTTCGCGGACCTTGGCGGTATCGACCTGGGCGTTCCCCACGGGGAAGGAGATCTGGGTGCCGCCCTCGAAGTCGATGCTGAACTTGAAGCCGGGGATGAGGATGCCCAGGATGGCGACCACGATGATGACGCCGGTCGCGATGTAGTACCGGTTGCGCTTGCCGACGATGTCGAACGCGCCCGTACCGGTGTAGAGCTTGGTGAAGAAGGACGCCTTCTTCTCGCTCTCGATGCTGGTGTCGGTCATGCGGACGCCTCCTCGATGGTCGCTGCGGCGCGCTTGCGCTCACGGCCGATCGCGGCCACGGCGCCGAGTCCGTTCATCGACGGCTTGGCGAAGAACTCGGTCTTCGACGCGAAGTACACCAGGGGGTGCGTCACGAGGAAGACGATGACGACGTCGAGGATGGTCGACAGGCCGAGCGTGAACGCGAAGCCCTGCACATCGCCCACGGCCAGCACGTACAGCACGACGGCCGAGAGGAGCGAGACCGCGTTGCCGGTCCAGATGGTGCGCCGGGCCCTGGCCCAGCCGCGCGGCACCGCGGAACGGAAACTTCGACCCTCGCGGATCTCGTCCTTGATCCGCTCGAAGTAGACGACGAACGAGTCGGCGGTCATGCCGATGCCGATGATGATGCCGGCGATGCCCGCGAGGTCGAGCGAGTAGCCGATCCAGCGGCCGAGCAGCACCAGGAGCCCGTAGAGGAGCGCCACCGACAACGCCAGCGACAGCGCGACCAGCACGCCGAGCGCGCGGTAGTAGGCCAGCGCGTAGATCAGGACGAGGAACAGGCCGATGGCGCCGGCGATGAGGCCGGCCCTGAGCGATTCGAAGCCGAGCGTCGCGCTCACGGTCTGCGCGGTGCCCGGCTTGAAGGACAGTGGCAGCGAGCCGTACTTGAGCACGCCCGCCAGGTCGCCGGCGCTCTGCTGGTTGAAGTCGCCCGTGATCTGGGTCTGACCGCCGGTGATCGGGCCGTTGATGTTCGGGGCGGTGATGACCTGCGAGTCGAGCACGAACGCCGCCTGCTTGCCGACGTTGTTCGCCGTGAAGTCCGCCCACACCCGCGAGGCCTCGCCGGTGAACTCGAGCGTCACGACGTACTGGACCTGGTTCTGCGGGATGCCCGAGGAGGCGTTGCTGATCGACTGGCCGTCGATGATCGCGGGGCCCAGCGTGTAGACGGTGCCCGGCTGTCCCGCCTTGCGCTCGTCGGGGCGATCGCAGGTGATGAGGGGCTTGGTCGGGTCGTCATTGCCCGCCAGCGGGTCCGACGGGGCGTTGCAGTTGAGGGTCTCGATGGCCCGCTTCTGCACCGCGGGGTCGGTCGACTGGCGCGTGGCGCGCGCGTCGTTGATCGCCTTCGTCGCGGCTGCGGGATCGGCCAGGTCGGGCGCGGGAGTGTTCACCGCGGGAGCGGCCTGCGAGGCGAGCACCGGGCGCACCTTGAGCTGTGCGGTCTGGCCGAGGGTGCGTGCCTGGTCACCGTCGGAGCCGGGCACCGTGATGATCAGGTTGCGCCCGCTGATCTTGACCTCGGAGCCGGAGACGCCGAGACCGTTGACGCGCTTGTTGATGATGTCGCGCGCCTGCTCCATCTTGTCCGAATCGGGGGCACTCCCGTCGGGCGTCACGGCCTGCAGCACGACGGAGGTGCCGCCCTGCAGGTCGATGCCGAGCTTGGGCGTGGGCTCCCGGTCACCGGTGAAGAACACCAGCCCGAAGACCACGAGCAAGATCAGCCCGAAGGCGATGAGGAGCCGCGACTCGGTGCGGTCGCTGCTCGATTTATTCCTGGCCACGGGCGGTTACGACTCCTCGGCGTGGAGAACGTCTCCGGCGGACTTGAAGCCGGAGACGTTCGCTGAAGTGGTGACGGTGAAGCGGGTCAGCGGTCCTCGGAGCGCTTGTCCAGGTCGATCGGGCCGTCGTCCTCGATGATGGTCTCGATCGACGGGGCGCCGAGCTCCTCAGGGGTCAGCACCTTCGCGATGGCGCGGCGCACCCAGGTGGTGGTGATGCCGGGGGCGATCTCCAGGTCGACCGTGTCGTCACCGAGCCCGACGACGGTGCCGTACAGGCCCGTGCTCGTCATGACCTTCGTGCCCACGGTGAGGGTGGCCTGCATCTCCATCGTCTCGTTCATCTGCTTCTTCTGCTTCCGGAACTGGAAGAACAGGAAGACGAGCATGAGGACGAGTAGCAGGGGCAGGATCAGGTTCGACATGGTTCTCCTCGGTGGTGCGGCCGCGGACGCTCCGCAGCCTCGCCGCCCGGGTCGTAGGCAGCACTCGATGTTCCAGTGTTCCACATCTCGCCCGGTTCAGGCGGGGCGGTGCACCACCAGCGGCAGCACCACCGCCGCCCCGGCCTCCCGCAGCCGGGCCGCCGCGACGGTCACCGCCCAGCCCGTGCCGGACTCGTCGACGACCAACAGCACCGATCTGCCGCGAACGGCCTCGGCGGCCGGCGCGGCGTCGATCGCGTCGAGCCAGTGCGCGGCCTCCTGCGCCCCCGAGGCGTCCCGGCCGGGCGCCGGGCCGCGGGGCACCGGCAGGCTCACCCGCTCGAGCCGGCCCACCTCGGCGATCCGGTCGGCGACGGGCTCGACGGGCGCGGGCCGGTCGGTCAGCTGCAGCGAGGCCACGACCTCGGGCCGTGCGCGCCACTGCTCCTTCCACCGCGACAGCGCGGCGACGGCGGCGTCCCCGAGATCGGCGATCGCCCGCGGATCGCCGGATCTCGCCGCTCCGACGGTGCCCGTCCACTCGGGCGCGTCCGCGAACACCAGCACCCGGCCCGGCTCGGCCGCGAGGTCGGGCTGGATCCGCCCCTTGCGGCCGGCGACGCCGCCGGGCCACATCTTGCGCGGCTCGAGCACCTGGCTCTGCGATCGCAGCGCGCCCGCCACAGCCCGCGCGGTGTCCGGCGGAACCGGCTCGCCCAGGCCGTCGGGCACGTGCCCCAGGCACACCGAACAGCGCCCGCACGGCGCGGCCTCGGGATCGTCGAGCGACTCGGTGAGCAGCTGCATCAAGCACCGCTCGCCTCGGGTGTACGCGCGCATGATGTCGGCCTCGCGGCGACGGGTGGCGACGATCCCGTCGTAGTGGGCACCGTCGTAGTGCCACGGCGCGCCGGTGGCGCGGTAGCCGCCCTCGACGCGCTCCACGGCACCGTCGACAGCGAGCTGCTTGAGCATGAGCTCGATCCGGGTGCGGCGGATCCCCGTCGCGGCCTCGAGCGCGATCGCGGACTGACCTTCCCCGGTCTCCTCGTCCGCGAGGGCCGCGAGCACGCGGTCCATCTGCTGGGGGTCCGGGATCGTGGCGGTGGCGAAGTAGTCCCACACGCCCGCGTCCGACTCGGACGGCAGCAGCGCGACGACGGCGTGGTCGATGGCGCGCCCGGCACGGCCGACCTGCTGGTAGTACGAGACCGGCGAGGGCGGCGAGCCGACGTGCACGACGAACCCCAGGTCCGGCTTGTCGAAGCCCATGCCCAGTGCCGAGGTCGCGACCAGCGCCTTGATCTCGTTGGCGCGCAGTGCGTCCTCGAGGCGGGCGCGGGTGTCCGGGTCGAGCTTGCCGGTGTACGCGGCCACCGGGTACCCGGGACCGTGCACGGCGCGGATCCCGTCGACGAGACGTTCCGCGTCGGCCACCGTGAGGGCGTAGACGATGCCGGAGCCGGGCAGGTCCGGCAGGTGCCGCGCGACCCAGGCGTACCGGGTGATGGGGGCCAGCGCGGGCAATACGTTGAGCTGCAGGGACCGGCGCGCCAGCGGCCCGCGCAGCACGAGCGTGGCGTCGCCGAGCTGCGCGGCCACGTCGTCGGTGACGCGGGCGTTCGCGGTCGCGGTGGTGGCGAGCACCGGGGTCCGCGGATGCAGCCGGGTGAGCACATCGGAGACGCGGCGGTAGTCGGGGCGGAAGTCGTGGCCCCAGTCGGAGACCGCATGCGCCTCGTCGATCACGAGCAGGCCGAGGGAGCCCTCGAGGGCGTCCAGGACGCGCCGCCCGAAGGACGGATTGGCGAGCCGCTCCGGCGAGACCAGCAGCACGTCGACCTCGCCGGACGCCAGGGCCGCCTCGATCGTGTTCCATTCCTCGAAGTTCGACGAATTCAGGGTCGCGGCGCGCAGGCCCGCGCGTTCGGCGGCGGCGACCTGGTCGCGCATGAGCGAGAGCAGCGGCGAGACGATGAGCGCCGGTCCCGCGCCCTCCGCCCGCCGCAGAGCGGTGGCCACCCAGTAGACGGCGGACTTGCCCCAGCCCGTGGCCTGCA
Source organism: Tsukamurella asaccharolytica (assembly GCF_007858435.1). Taxonomy (GTDB): domain Bacteria; phylum Actinomycetota; class Actinomycetes; order Mycobacteriales; family Mycobacteriaceae; genus Tsukamurella; species Tsukamurella asaccharolytica. The sequence goes on from NZ_VIGW01000003.1 coordinate 364,992, forward strand.
CCACGAGCACGCGCGCTGCGGGCTCGAGCAGCGCCGCCACCGCGGTCTCCTGATCGTCGCGGAGCGCCGCACCGGGCCCGGCCAGGGCCTCGATCACGCGCCGCGCGCGCTCCGCCCGCTCCCCTGTGAGCTGTCGTTCCGTCATCGCTCGGACTCCCCTGATCGGTTGCACCCCGAGGCTAGACGGCTCCACCGACACGCACCCGGGACCGCGGGCTCCAGATCCGAGCGCGGCAGCACACGCCGGCTCCTCGGCGGGATCGTTCCCAGCCACCCCACAGTCCGGCGGCAGGGACGGCGCAGCGGGACGAACGAGGGTCGTCCCCATGACAACCGAGATCGCCCCCGGCCCGATGGTCGCGGCACCACTGGACGGGCCTGAGCCGGCGGAAACCGCCCCCGTCCTCGACATCGTGATCCCCGTCTACAACGAGGCCCACACGATCGCGCACTGCGTGGAAACGCTCCGCGCGTACCTCGACGCCTCCGTCGGCATCCCGGCGCGGATCACCATCGCCGACAACGCCAGTACGGACGACACGCTGCGGGTGGCGCACGCGCTGGCCGCCGCGCTCGACGGCGTGCGCGTGGTGCACCTCGACGCGAAGGGCCGTGGCCGCGCCCTGCGCCGGGTGTGGGAGCAGTCCGACGCCCGAGTGCTGGTCTACATGGACGTCGACCTGTCGACCGATCTCAAGGCGCTGCACCCGCTGGTCGCCCCGCTGCTGTCGGGGCACAGCGACCTCGCGATCGGCACCCGCCTCGGGCGCGGCGCGAACGTGGTGCGCGGACCGAAGCGGGAGTTCATCTCCCGCGGCTACAACCTGCTGCTGCACACGGCCCTGCGCGTGCGCTTCTCCGACGCCCAGTGCGGCTTCAAGGCCATCCGCACCGACGTCGCGCGGCAACTGCTCCCGCTGGTCGAGGACGGTGAATGGTTCTTCGACACCGAGCTGCTCGTGCTCGCCGAGCGGGCCGGCCTGCGCATCCACGAGGTCCCGGTGGACTGGACCGACGATCCGGACAGCCGCGTCGATATCGCCGATACCGTGCGGAAGGACCTCAGGGGGGTGCTCCGGGTGGGCCGCGCGCTCGGCCGGGGCGCCCTGCCGCTCGACGACGTGCGCCGGGCCCTCGGCCGGGGGGAACCGCAACTGGCGGGCGTGCCGCACAACATGGTGGGGCAGCTCGCGCGGTTCGCCGCCGTGGGAGTGGCGAGCACCGTCGCCTACGCGGCCCTCTACCTGGTGCTGCACCCGGCCATCGGGGCGCAGGGCGCGAACTTCGCGGCGCTGCTCATCACGGCGGTCGGCAACATCGCGGCCAATCGGTCGTTCACCTTCGGCGTCCGCGGGCGGGAGGGCGCCGCGCGCGACCACCTGCTGGGGTTGGTCGTCTTCCTCCTCACCTGGGCGCTGACGTCCTGCAGTCTGGCGGCCCTGGCCCACATCGCGCCGCACGCGAGCCGGGAGTTGCAACTGGCGGTGCTGGTGGTCGCGAATCTCGTCGCGACGATCACCCGGTTCCTCGGTATGCGCCTGATCTTCCGCTCCGCCGGCGCCCCGAAGGCGGGGCCGCAGTGACCAAGCCCCGCGAGCGCATCGCGGTCGCCGCCCTCCTCGGAGGGACGGCGATCGCCTACATCTGGGCCCTCGGGCGGGCGGGGTGGGCCAACGCCTTCTACGCCGCCGCCGTCCAGGCCGGCACCGTCAGCTGGAAGGCGATGTTCTTCGGCAGCTCGGACGGCGCGAACTCCATCACCGTCGACAAGCCGCCCGCCTCCCTGTGGGTGATGGAGGCGTCCACCCGCGTCTTCGGCGTGAACACCTGGGCGATGCTCGTCCCGCAGGCCCTCCTCGGGGTGGCCTCCGTCGCGCTCCTGTACGCGACGGTGCGCCGCCGCTTCGGCCCCGGAGCGGGGCTGCTCGCCGGCCTGCTCCTCGCCGTCACGCCGGTGGCGGCCATGATGTTCCGGTTCAACAACCCGGACGCACTGCTCGTGCTGCTGATGATCGCCGCGACGTGGGCGCTGCTGCGCGCCGTCGAGGACGGTCGCTGGCGGTGGCTGATCGCCTGCGGCGCCTTCGTGGGCCTGGGGTTCCTCACCAAGCAGCTCGCCGTGATGCTCATCGTTCCCGGCCTGGCCCTGACCTATCTGATCGCGGGCCCGCCGAAGCTCGGCAGGCGCGTCGCGCAGCTGTTCGCCGCGGGCGCCGCGATGGTGATCGCGGCCGGCTGGTGGCTGCTGGCCGTCGAACTGTGGCCCGCCTCGTCGCGGCCGTGGATCGGTGGCTCGCAGAACAATTCGATCCTGGAGCTGACGCTCGGGTACAACGGCCTCGGCCGCCTCAACGGCGACGAGAGGGGCAGCGTCGGCCCCGGCCGCGGCGGCATGGAGCCGCCCCCGGGGTTCGAGTTGCCGGCCGGGATGGAGCTGCCCGGCCATCGCGGCGGCGGGATGTTCGGGGAGCCGGGCGTGCTGCGCATGTTCGAGCCGGCGCAGGCCGGCCAGATCGCCTGGCTGTTGCCCGCGGCGTTGATCGCCCTCGTCCTGGTGCCGGTCCTGCGCCGGCGCGCCCCGCGCACGGACGGCGATCGCGCCGCCGTGATCGCCTGGGGCGGCTGGCTGCTCGTCACCGCGATCACGTTCAGCTTCATGGCCGGCATCTTCCACGCCTACTACACGGTGGCCCTCGCGCCCGCGATCGCGGCACTGGTGGCGATCGGCGCGGCCGTCGGATGGCGCGAGCGGGATCGGCCGGGGGTCCGCGGGGTCGGGGCCCTCGCCGTCGCCGCGACGGGCGCGACCGCCTGGTACATCCTGGATCTGACGCCCGAGTGGAACCCGTGGCTGCGCTGGTCGATCGCCGCAGCCGCCGCCGTCGCGACGGTGGCGATCCTCGCAACGCTGGTTCCCACGGTCGGCCGCAGCCGGCGCATCGGCGGGGTGATCGCCGCGACGGCGCTGTTCGCCGCACTCGCCGGACAGGTGGCCTTCACGGCGGAGACGGTCACGTCGCCGCGCCAGGGGGCCATCGTCTCCGCGGGCCCGTCGAGCGGGCACGGCTTCGGCCCGGGCGGCGGCATGGGCCGGATGGAGCGGCTCGGCGGCGGCTTCGGCCGTCCGGCCGGGGGCACGCGGCCCGACGGTGCCCGGGCGGGCGGGGCCGGCGGGGACGGGCGCGAGGCCGGCGGACCGTCGTTCCTGATGGGCAGCACGGCCGGGCCCGAGGTGACCGCGCTCCTGCTCGCGGACGCGGACCGCTACACCTGGGTCGCCGCGACGGTCGGGGCCAACGCCGCCGCCGGCTATCAACTCGCGACGGGCAAGCCCGTGATGCCGATCGGCGGCTTCAACGGAACCGACCCCTCCCCCACGCTCGCCCGGTTCCAGCAGTACGTGCGGGACGGCCGGATCCACTACTTCCTCGCCGAATCGGGCGGCCGTTTCGGCGGATTCGGAGGCTCCGGCACAGCGTCGGAGATCCGGGCGTGGGTGGAGAAGACGTTCTCGTCGCGCACCGTCGACGGGGTCACGGTGTACGACCTCACCGCGCCGACCGGGCGATCGGCCGCACCGCGCTAGAACATCGCCGCGTTAGAACAGCCGGTCGTCGGGATCGACGTCGGCGCGGACCTCGATCCCGGCGGCCAGCGCACCGGCGGGTGGTTCGAGTCCCAGGTGGTGCCACGCCGCCATCGTGGCGACGCGGCCCCGCGGGGTGCGGGCCAGCATGCCGGCGCGCACGAGGAAGGGCTCGCAGACCTCCTCGACGGTGCCGGGCTCCTCACCGACGGCCACGGCCAGTGTGGACACACCCACGGGGCCACCGCCGAAGCTGCGGATCAGGGCGCCGAGCACGGCCCGGTCGAGCCGGTCGAGGCCCAGCTCGTCGACGTCGTAGACCTTGAGCGCCCCACGCGCGACGTCGACGGTGACGGTCCCGTCGGCGCGGACATCGGCGAAGTCGCGGACCCGGCGCAGCAGCCGGTTGGCGATGCGGGGCGTGCCGCGGCTGCGGCTGCCGATCTCCGCGGCGGCCTCCCGCTCGATCGAGATACCGAGGATCGTGGCACTGCGCTCGATGACCCGCACCAGATCAGCGGTCTCGTAGAAGTCCATGTGTGCGGTGAAGCCGAACCGGTCGCGCAGCGGGCCGGTGAGCGCGCCGGACCGGGTGGTGGCCCCCACCAGCGTGAACGGCGCCACGTCGAGCGGGATGGAGGTGGCGCCGGGCCCCTTGCCCACGACGACGTCGACCCGGAAGTCCTCCATCGCGAGGTAGAGCATCTCCTCGGCGGGACGGGCCATGCGGTGGATCTCGTCGATGAACAGCACGTCGCCCTCCACGAGGTTCGACAGCATCGCGGCGAGGTCTCCGGCGCGCTCCAGTGCGGGGCCGGAGGTGACGCGCAGCGCCGTGCCCAACTCGCCCGCGATGATCATCGCGAGGCTGGTCTTCCCCAGGCCCGGCGGCCCGGAGAGCAGGATGTGATCGGGCGTGCCGCCGCGGAGCTTCGCGCCGTGCAGCACCAGCTGCAGCTGCTCCCGGACCTTGGGCTGGCCGATGAACTCGTCGAGCGACTTCGGGCGCAGCGACTCGGTGTCGTCGCCGGTGAGGGCCGCGGGCCCCATGATCCCCTCGGCCTCCTCGAACTCACTGCCGAACTCGCCGTCCACCCCGTCGCCGTCGTGCACGTCAGCCACGGCCCAGGGACTTCAGGGCGTCGCGCAGGAGCTCTGACACCGACTTGCCGGCCCCGGCCTCGACGGCGGCCGCGACGGCGGGCTCGGCCTGCTTCGGGGTGAATCCGAGGCCCTCGAGGGCGTTCAGGAGCTGCTCGGAGACGCCGTCCGCCGGCACCGTCGACCCGGCGGACGCGGAGCCGTTCGACGACGCCGCGCTGACCTTGTCCTTGAGCTCCACGTGGATCCGTTCGGCGACGCGCTTACCGACGCCGGGGATCAGGCACAGCGTCGTGATGTCGCCCGAGGCGATGGCGACCTGCATCTGCGCGGGCTCGAGCACCGCGATGGCGGCCATGGCCAGCCGCGGGCCGACGCCCTGCACCGTCTGGAGCAAGTGGAACAGGTCCTGCTGCGGACCGTCGGTGAAGCCGTACAGCGTCTGCGAGTCCTCCCGCACCACCATGGAGGTCAGCAGGAAGCCCTCGCTGCCGCGCGTCAGCGTGCCCGCGGTGTTCGGGGCGACGAGGACCCGGTAACCGACGCCGGCGCACTCGACCACCACGTGATCGAGCCCGATGTGCCGTACCTCGCCGCGCAGCGACGCGATCATCCCACTCCTCCTGTGACCCCGCGGCCGGCGCGACGCTGTGCCGCGAGCCGCTGCTCGAAGACCTTCTTCTGTTCCGCAGCACGACGTTCCGCCTCTGCCATCCGGGCGATCATGGGCGCCCGCCAGCTGTGGCACACGGCCAGCGCGAGGGCGTCCGCCGCGTCCGCCGGTTCGGGCGCCTTCTGCAGCCCGAGGATCCGGGTGATCATCGCCGTCACCTGCGCCTTGCCCGCGTTGCCGTTGCCCGTGACCGCCGCCTTGACCTCCGACGGGGTGTGGAAATGCACGTCGATGCCCCGGCGGGCGGCGGCCAGGGCCACCACGCCGCCGGCCTGCGCCGTGCCCATCGCCGTGGATACGTTGTGCTGCGCGAAGACCCGCTCGACGGCGATCACGTCGGGCTCGTGGGTGTCCATCCAGTACTCCGCGGCGGTCCACACCGCCAGCAGCCGCTCCGCCAGCGGCATCGTCGACGGCGTCCGCACCACGTCGACGTCGAGCGCCGTGACCTTCCGGGCCGCGCCCGTCTCGACCACCGACAGGCCGCAGCGCGTGAGCCCGGGGTCCACCCCCATCACCCGCATCGCCGCACCTCCGCACACCGCCCGAACAGTCAAACCTTTGTTCGAGAGCATACCCGCTCGGCGCCCCGCCGGGAGGCAGCGACGCGCCTGGCTACTCGCAGATGACGGTGGGAACCGGGTCGTACTTGACGGTGCGCGTGTGCTGGGAGATGACGCTACCGGACTTGACATCGGTGATGGTGCGGGTGTTGCTGGTGGTGAAGCCGGGCTGCCCGGTGCTGGCGACGCAGTGCGGACCCTTCGCGAGCCTGATGGTCGACGGCTGCGTCGGCAGGCTGCGCGCCCCGGTGCTGGACGTCACCTCGCGCGTCTTGGTGCTCCACATCCGCACCGAGACCGACGATGCGCCCGCGCTGGACTCGATGACGATGCCGTACGGCGTGTCGTTGCGGAACCGCAGGTCGATCGCGCCTTCGAAGACGGTGGCCTCGCGCGCCTCGGGGTAGCGCGAGATGTAGTAGCTGTGCTCGGTGTGGCCCGCGTCCTCGAGACCGGCGAAGTAAGCGGCGTTGTAGAGCGTGGTGGCGAACTGCGAGATGCCGCCGCCGACGGCCTTGTCCGGCCGGCCGTTGTTGATGATGCCCGACTCGACGTAACCCTGCGCCGTGCCGCGCGGGCCGGTGTAGCCGTTGAGCGAGAAGGTCTCACCGGGCAGCACCACGGCGCCGTTGACCTGCTGCGCGACGCGGCGGATGTTCGCGCCCGAGGCGTCGGTGAACCCGCCTGTGGAGAACTCGCTGACCACCTCGCGCACGCCCAGCTCCTTGGCGCGGGCGGTGGTGATCTTGGGTTCGACCGACTTGAACTGCGCCGTCGCAGTGCGCCCCTGAGTGGAGCGCTCGGTGACGGCCTTGGTGACGGCGTCGATCGTCGGGTCCCAGACCACCTCGCGGCCGGGCACGGCTTCGGTGATCGTCGGCGCGCCCCCGGAGAGCACGAAGCCGGCGTCCTTGGGCTCGGCGACCGCGGATTCGAGGCGCGTGCCGAGGACCTTCCTCGCGGCCTCCCGGTCGACCTTGGGCGCGAGGTTGCCGGCCCCGTCGGGCTGGAAGGTGAGGAACGTGCCGATGTCGGCGCCCGAGACCCGGCCGACGGTGCCGGCGGCCGCCTGCCCGGAGGCATCGCGCCGCAGGACGACGTCGGACGCGACGGCCTGCGCGGCCGCCCCGGACGCCACGGCACGCACCACGTCGGCGGAGACGGTCGGCTTGACGACCTCGGTGGGCACGGTGATGTCGGTGGAGCCCGGCCAGGCCGCCGTGACGGCGTCGGCGGCCTTGGCGAGGTCGATCGTGTCACCGGCACGGGGTTCGACGGCCACCGGCCTGCCGCCGCGGTAGATCACGGCGCCGTCGCCGGCCTGCGATGTCAGGGCGCCGGTGGCCTTCGTGATCGCCGCGTCGAAGACCTGGCGGTTCAGCGTGAGCGCGGGGTCCACGTCCCGGTCGCGTACCAACCCGACCAGGTCGCGCAGCGGCGAACGCAGGTCGATCGCACGCTGCACGGTGCCCGGCACGTCCACGGCCAGGCCGAGCTGCGCGGGCTGGAGCCGTACCTCGCCCTTGGCGGTGCGGAGCGTGATGGGCTCCGCATCCACCCGCTTCGCGGCATCCTCGAGGCGGTGGACGGCCTCGTCGCGGCCCATCGCCCCGAACTCGACCCCGACCGCGGTGGCCCCATGGACCGTCTCCGCGCGCCCCGCCTCCCAGACCGCGGCACCGCCCGCCCCGAAGAGCAGAGCCACCGCCAGAACCAGGGCCGGGGCACGGCGCAGCGCCGTTCGAGTGCGAGTCACAAACTGAGAATATCCTGACGCGCTATTACCGCGCAGCAGGGGCGATGCGGTACCGCAATCTTAGGGCATTTAGTCTTCGTCGAGCTGGGCCAGGACCTCGTCGGAGATGTCGACGTTGGTGTACACGTTCTGCACGTCGTCGCTGTCCTCCAGCGCGTCGACCAGCTTGAAGACCTTTCGCGCGCCGTCGGCGTCGACGGGGACCTCGACCGACGCTCGGAAGCCGGACTCGGCCGACTCGTAGTCGATGCCGGCCTCCTGCAGCGCGCTGCGCACCGCGACGAGATCGGTCGGCTCCGCGATGATCTCGAACTGATCACCCAGGTCGCTGATCTCCTCGGCGCCCGCGTCCAGCACGGCCATCAGCACGTCGTCCTCCGCCTGGCCGTTCTTGTCCAGGGTCACGATGCCCTTGCGGGTGAACAGGTACGCGACCGAGCCCGGATCGGCCATGTTGCCGCCGTTGCGGGTCATCGCGACGCGGACCTCGCCCGCGGCGCGGTTGCGGTTATCGGTGAGGCACTCGATGAGGACCGCCACGCCGTTCGGGCCGTAACCCTCGTACATGATGGTCTGCCAGTCGGCGCCGCCGGCCTCCTCGCCGCCACCGCGCTTGCGGGCGCGCTCGATGTTGTCGTTGGGGACCGAGGTCTTCTTCGCCTTCTGGATGGCGTCGTAGAGCGTCGGGTTGCCGTCGGGATCGCTACCACCGGTGCGCGCGGCGACCTCGATGTTCTTGATCAGCTTGGCGAAGAGCTTGCCCCGCTTGGCGTCGATCGCCGCCTTCTTGTGCTTGGTGGTGGCCCATTTGGAATGACCGCTCATCGATCCCTCGATTCCGTTCAGGTGCGCTGTCTCAACCCTGCGAGTTTACGTGAACGCCTTCTCCAGCTCGGTCAACGCGTCCTCGAGGTGGTGGACGAGGCGTTGCACGTGCGGGACCGACGTCCGGCACGCGGTGATGCCGAACTCCAGGTTCCGGTTGTTGGTGCAGATCGTGATGTTCGCCGCCTGCCCCTCCCACGGGATGGACGCCGGGTACACGCCGTCGAGGTGCGCGCCGTTCCAGTACATCGCCTCGCGCGGGCCCGGGACGTTCGAGATCACCAGGTTGAAGGGCGGGCGCGCGCCGCTCGGGTATCCGGGCAGCATGCCCGGGGCGAGGCCGGCGATGTTCGCGGCGCTGAGCGCCAGCACCTGCAGCGGCGACAGCTCCCCCATCACCCTGCGGGCCGCGCGCACCGAGTCCTGGATCGTCGTGACCCGGGCGACGGGGTCGGTCAGGTCGGTCGCCAAGGTGGCGATGACGGCGCCGACGGCGTTCGACGAGGACTCCGCCCCCTCCTTGCGCAGCGAGACCGGCACCATCGCCGTGAGCGAGCGATCGGGCAAGGCGTTCAGCTCGTCCAGGTAGGCGCGCAGGGCGCCGCCGCACATAGCGAGCACGATGTCGTTGACCGTCGCGCCCGCCTTCTGCCGCACCGCGTCGATCCGGTCGAGCGAGTACGACTGCGCGACGAACCGGCGCGCGCCGCCGATCGGCACGTTGAAGATGGTGTGCGGGGCTTGGAAGGGCGCCTTGTAGTCGTGATCCTGGATGGACGTGCGCGCGACCTTGAGGGAGGCCGGGAGCATGCCCAGCACCTCGCCGGTCAGGCCGCCGATCTGCTTCGCCGTGCTGAGTGGGTTGAACGGCAGCAGCCCCTTGGGGGCCTCCTCGGCCGGCGTGACCTTCCTGCGGCGCCCGAGGCCCGGTTGCCAGACCACGAGCCCCTCGCGATCGTCCGGATCGGGCGAGAGCGCCAGGGTCATGTACCGCAGGGCGGAGACCCCGTCGACCAGGGAGTGGTGCACCTTGTAGTAGACGGCGAAGCGGCCGTCCTCGAGGCCCTCGACGACGTGCACCTCCCACATGGGGCGATGCCGGTCCAGGAGCGCCTCGTGCCACAGGGAGACCTGCTGGAAGAGCTCGCGGATGCGCCCGGGCTCCGGTAGTGCGGAATGCCGGACGTGGTACTCGAGGTCGATCGAGTCGACCTCGGACCACCACGTGGTGCCGAGGATCCCGACGGGGTCGGCGGGGCGGCGGCCGAATTTCGAGCTGACCGCCGTGTGCGAGCGCATCGTGTCGACCACGGAACGCACGTAGTCGGGCCCCGCGCCCTCGGGCGGCGTGAACAACTGCAGTCCGCCGACGTGCATCGGATGCTCGCGCGATTCCGCCATCAGGAACATCGAATCCGTCAACGGCATGTAGCTCACGGCGCCACTCCCCTCTCCGTCGGCGTCATCGCCGCCGGACACTGTCCACGAAGCGCCGGTGGATCCTCAGATCACCGGTGACCTCGGGATGAAAGGATGTGGCCATTGTCACACCCTGGCGAACAGCGACCACCGTACCCGCCGTCGGCCCCGCGCCCGCAGGCACCCTCGCCAGCACCTCGACGCCCTCGCCCACCCGCTCCACCCACGGCGCGCGGATGAAGACCGCGCGCACCGGCGCACCGTCGACGCCGGCGACCGCGAGATCCGTCTCGAAGGAGTCCACCTGCCGGCCGAAGGCGTTCCTGCGGACCGTCATGTCGATCGCGCCGAGGCACCGCGCGTCCGGGCGGGTGTCGAGCACCTCCGACGCCAGCAGGATCATCCCGGCGCAGGAGCCGTAGGCGGGCAGGCCCGCGCCGAGGGCCTCGCGGAGCGGGTCGAAGAGGTCGAAGACGCCGAGCAGGCGGCTCATCGTGGTCGACTCCCCACCGGGGATGACGATGCCGTCCACCGCGGCGAGGTCAGCCGCGGTGCGCACCGCGGTGGTGGCGGCGCCGACCGCCTCGAGCGCGTGGCGGTGCTCGCGCACGTCACCCTGGAGAGCGAGCACCCCGATCCGTACGGTCACGGGGAGCCAGCCTAATCCGCGGCACGATCACGACCGGAAGCGGTGCAGGCCCTCCTGGATGACGACGGCGACGAGCGCACCGTCGCGCGCGAAGATCCGCCCCGCGGTCAGCGCCCGCCCGCCCCCGGCCGACGGTGACGTCTGGTCGTACAGGAGCCACTCGTCGGCCCGGAAGGGCCGCAGGAACCACATGGCGTGGTCGAGCGAGGCCACCTGGGTGTCGACGCCCGGGTGCGCGACCCGCGCCGACCCGAGGAGCGTCATGTCGCTCATGTAGGCGAGCGCGCTCACGTGGGTGTTCTGATCGTCAGGCAGGCGTTTGATGTGCCGGAACCACACCTGCTGGTGCACTGCCCGGCCCGCGTACGGGGCCGTCTCTTCCTGCGGGACGATCCGGATGTCCCAATCGCTCCACTCCGCGAACAGCCCGAGGCTCTCGCGGGTGGCGTTGGGGTCCTCGCGCGGGCTCAGCACCGACTCGGGGTCGCGGGTCGGCGGCATCTCATCGGCGTGCTCGATGCCCTCCTGCCCCGGGAGCTGGAAGGACGCCGACATGGAGAAGATCGCCTCGCCGTCCTGCACGCCGTTCACGCGACGGGTGCAGAAGGACCGGCCGTCGCGGATGCGGTCCACGAGGAAGACGGTGTCCGCATCGGGGTTGCCCGGCCGGAGGAAGTACCCGTGCAGCGAGTGCACCTGCATCGTGTCGGGAACGGTCTCGATCGCCGAACGCAGGGCTTGCCCGGCGACCTGACCGCCGAACGTCCGGGCCAACACCGACGGTGCGTGCATGCCGCGGAAGATGTCGCGGTCGATCTGCTCGAGACTCAGCAGCGCTTCGATGTCAGCCACGGGGGATGACTCTACTCAGGTCACCGGTCCGGATCGGTCTGTTCCGTGGTGGCGTCCACCACGATCACCGTGACGTTGTCGCGGCCACCCGCGTTGAGCGCCGCGGCGACGAGTTGATCGGCGCACTCGTCGATCGGCGCATCGCTGTCGAGGATCTGCCGGATCTCGTCGTCGGTGAGCTCGCCGTTGAGACCGTCGGAACACACCAGCAGCTTCTCGTGGGGCTGCGCCGGCACGATCCAGAAGTCCGCGTCGGGTTCCATCCCGGCGCCCAGGGCGCGGGTGATGACGTTGCGGCGCGGGTCGACGCGGGCCTGTTCGGGGCTGAGGAAGCCGCCGCTGATGAGCTCCTGGACCTGGGAGTGATCGACGGTGAGCTGCTCGAAGTAGCCCTCCGCGAGCCGGTAAGTGCGCGAATCGCCGATGTTGACCACGAGCCAGTGCGGCACGCCCTCGTACGTGGTGAGCAGCACGCCGGTCACCGTGGTGCCCGCACGCTTGCCGGTCTCCGTGTCGATGGCCTCGATGGCGGCGTGCGCGTCGCGCAGCCGGTCGACGACCTGCTCCATCACGACCTGCGCGTCCGCCAGCTCCGGCCCGAAGACCTCCGCCAGCGCCTCGAGGGCGGCGGCCGAGGCCACCTCGCCGGCGTCGTGGCCGCCCATGCCGTCGGCGAGCAGGAACATGCCGGGGCCGGTGAGCGCACCGTCCTCGTTGGTCATGCGCACCCGACCGGGATTGCTGATGGCGACCCATTTCATGGACACGCCACCCAGCGCCCCGTAGACGATCTCAGAGCGCGCTTCCCCCGCTTCCGCAGTCATCCGCCGAACACCTTGAAGCTGCGCTGCCCCATATGCACGACGCTGCCCTTCTCCACGGCGTACCTGACTCCCTTGGTGAGCTCGGTCCACGAATCGCCCAGTGCGATCGCCGAACCGTTCGTCGAGCCCATGTCCTCGACCCACAGTTCACCGCGGGTGATGCCGAACAGCAGGTGGGTCTTCGACACCGAAGCGGTGTCGTCGACCAGAACGTGCTTGGTGACCTTCGACGAGTCGGCGCCCTGCGGGAGGACCGGCTCGCGGCCGATGATGCCGTCGCCGCGGACGTCGACCGAGTGCCCGTCGTCGAAGCGCAACACGATCGGCGCGCCGCCCGTCGGCGCGGGTGCGGCCGGGCGCGCCTGCTCCGGCCGACCCTGCGGCGGCTGGCCGGCGGCCGGCTGAGCGGCGGGCGGCTGACCGGGGCCGGGCGCCGGGATGCGGGGCTGGCCGCTGGGGCCCGTGGGCCCGCTGGGGCGCGGAGCGAACTGTTGGGGCGCCTGCGGCGGCTGCGGCTCCGGCAGGGACGAGAACGGGGCGGCCGGCGGCAGGGCGGTCGTGGGCTCGTCGCCGTCGCCGGGCGGCGGGCCGAAACGCGGCGGGATCGGACGCAGGCCGGGCACGTCGTCCGGCAGCGGCGGGAGCGACGGGGGCTGGAGCCGCTCGCGGGGCTCGTCGACCGCGACGACCTCGGTGTCCGCACCGGCGCCGAGCGCATCGACACGGGTCTCGTCCGGCAGCGGGGTGGGAATGCGCTGCAGGGTGTTGTCGGACTCGCCGGTGCCGAGGCCGCCGAGCCGGTCCGACGGGGCCACCGGCTGCGCGCGGGCCGCGAGCGCGACGTCGGCGGCGTCGACCACGGTGGACTTCGAGGCCTTCTCGTGGACGCCGCGGCGGCCACCGTCGGCCAGGATCGACCAGGCCGGGAGGTAGACGAGCGGCGCCAGGACGTTGAAGACCAGCGAGCGGATCGCGGACGAGGGGAAGCCGATCCGGCGGTGGGACTGCGCGTCGACCACCGTGAGGCCGGCGAGCAGCTTGCCGGGGCTGGCGCCGTAGACGCCGTGGAGCACGATCGACGCGACGATCGCCACGGCGGCGCCGATACCCAGGAACGCCCAGCCGAGGTCGAGCCCCGCAACGACGTTCACGATCAGGGCGATGGCGACCACCGCCGACGCGATGCACAGATCGGCGACGTACGCGAGCACGCGCAGCACCGCGGGAGCCGCCTCCACCTGCGATCCGCCCAGGGACGTCTGGGCCCCGTACTCCTGGGTGGCCCTGGCCGTTGCTTGGTCTGACATCCTCCGCCTCACTGCTTTCAGTTCCGTTCCGCGTCTGCCCGACACGCGCATCTCGACGCTAGCGCGAATCGTCGGACACCGGCGGGCGACATGCCGTTACCAGCCGCGTTCCGCCAGGCGGTGCGGCTGCGGGATGTCATCGACATTGATTCCGACCATCGCCTCGCCCAGCCCGCGCGAGACCTCGGCGAGCTTGCCGGGGGAGTCGAAGAAGGTCGTGGCCGCGACGATCGCCTTGGCCCGCTGCTCGGGGTTGCCCGACTTGAAGATGCCCGAGCCCACGAAAACGCCCTCGGCGCCGAGCTGCATCATCATCGCCGCGTCGGCCGGGGTGGCGATGCCGCCCGCGGTGAAGAGCGTGACCGGCAGCTTGCCGTTCTTGGCGACCTCGACGACCAGGTCGTACGGCGCCTGCAGTTCCTTGGCCGCGACGTACAGCTCGTCCTCGGGCAGCGAGGTCAGGCGGCGGATCTCGTCGCGGATCTTGCGCATGTGCGTGGTGGCGTTCGAGACGTCGCCGGTGCCGGCCTCGCCCTTGCTGCGGATCATCGCGGCGCCCTCGGTGATGCGGCGCAGCGCCTCGCCCAGATTCGTCGCGCCGCACACGAAGGGCACGGTGAAGGCGAACTTGTCGATGTGGTTGCTGTAGTCGGCCGGGGTCAGGACCTCGGACTCGTCGATGTAGTCCACCCCGAGGGCCTGCAGGATCTGCGCCTCCACGAAGTGGCCGATGCGGGCCTTCGCCATGACCGGGATGCCGACGGCCTCGATGATCCCGTCGATCATGTCCGGGTCCGACATGCGGCTCACGCCGCCCTGCGCGCGGATGTCTGCGGGCACGCGCTCGAGCGCCATGACCGCGACCGCACCGGCGTCCTCGGCGATCTTCGCCTGCTCGGGGGTCACCACGTCCATGATCACGCCGCCCTTGAGCATCTCGGCCATCCCCCGCTTGACGCGGGCGGTGCCGGTGACGGGTGCGGTCTGGGGATCAGTGGTCACTGACGGGTCTCCTCATGGCTCGGACGTGTGAGGCTCCAGTATTCCCGATGCCGGTGCGCGGTTTCGAGCCCGGGTCACACCGTCGGTTCCGACGGTGACGCCCACGTCCTCCCGCGGGGGTTCTTCACTCGTCATCAGGCTGCAACCCGCGTACGGGTCAACACCTCCCGCGGGAGCAACGGGCGACCCGCACGCGATCTCGGTCAGCGCGTCCACACCAACCGGGCGGGCTCGGACGCCACCGGCCGACCGTCGCCGCGAGCGATGTTCAGCCCGCTCCCCGTGACGGTGTAGATCGTGTCGTTGCGCGCCTCGCCCTGCGCGTTGGTGTTCCGCGCGCGGTACACGCCCGGGCCGGTGTTCGTCGCGGGCAGCGTGAGTCCGCTGTTGTCGCCCGACGCGCGCGCGCCGCGGTAGGTGTACGTGCCGCCAGAGCTGCAGATCACCACGCGCGAGCCCGATCCCGCGCCGGAGGTCAGCATCGCGAGCTCGAGCGTCTCGCCGCCGGCGCACCGGGCGGGGCTGCCGACGAAGCCGTAGGCGTCCGTGCCGGGGACCGTCGGTGCCGGTGGCGAGTCGGAGGCGCCGACCGGCGCCGTCGACGAGGGCACGACCGCCGGCGCACCCGTCGTCGGTGCTTCGGCCGTCGTCGGCGCCGGGCCCGTCGTCGGTGCCGCGGCCGTCGAGTCACTGCCCCGTACGAGGGCGAAGTAGCCGACCGCCAGGAGCGCGACGACCAGCACTGCCACGAGCGCGGCCAGCGCGATGACCCGGCCGTTGCCCTGCGGCTCGGTCCCGCCCGGACCGGTCGGCGCCGGCGTCGCGGGTGACGCGTACGCGGGGATCGGGGTGGGCGGCGGGGTCGGGCGGATCGTCGTGGCGGCCGCGGGCATCGGAGGTCGGTGCGGTGACGTCGGCCCGACGGTGGGCCGTCCGTCCGGGCGCGCGGCGACGAGTGCAGCCCGGAACGCGCGTGCGAACTCGGCGTTGTCGGCGTAGCGGTCGTGCGGCTGCTTCGCCATGGCGCGCGCGAAGACCGCGGCCAGACCGGGCGGCAGCCCGGCGAGCCTCGACGCCGGATCGGGAACGGGCGCGCTGAGATGCGCCATCATCACCGAGCTGGGCGACCCGGGCCCGAACGGCGGCCCACCGGTGAGCAGCTCGAAGGCCGTGCACGCCAGCGCGTACTCGTCGGCGCGGTTGTCGATCGGGTTGCCCTCGATCACCTCGGGCGCGAGGTAGGCCATGGTCCCGACGGCCATGCCGGTGCCCGTGAGCGAACTGGCCTCGTCGCTCGCCTTGGCGATCCCGAAGTCCACGAGCTTCACGTCGACGGGCCGCCCCGGCCGCACGGCCGCGAGGAGGATGTTGCCGGGTTTGACGTCGCGATGCGTCAGCCGGCTCGGTCCACGCCCAGTCGAGGGCACTGCCCACCTGGTCGATCACGTCCGCGACCATCACCGGCGGCAGGGGCCCGCGCGTGCGCAGGTACTGGGCCGCGTCCTCGCCCTCGACGTACTCCATCGCGAGCCAGAGCCGGCCCTCGTATTCACCGCGGTCGTGGATGGTGACGATGTTGGGGTGCCGCAGCCCCGCCAGGATGTCGGCCTCCCGCAGAAATCGCGCGGCGAAGCTCGGATCGGCGCCGAGTTGCGGGCCGAGCAGCTTCAGCGCGTCCTGCCGCGGCAGGCGCGGGTGCTCGACGAGGAAGACCTCCCCCATCCCACCCGCGCCGAGCCGTCGCACCACCCGGTACCCGGAGATCTCCTTCGGTGACATCGTTTCCCCCTATTCGACACGGGCCGGAACATCCGGCGCCGATCCGCTGGCCAGCGCGGCCCGCACGTCGGGGACGAGGTCCGCGAGGGTCACGGGGTAGACGGGGTCCGTCAACGCTCGTATCTCCTCCGGCGTGCACCAGCGCATCTCGTCGAGGGTGCGCCGCTCCAGCTCGGTCCAGCCCGACGGTGCCGGCTCGAACCGTTCGCATTCCACGGCGAAGAAGTGCTCGACCGAGTCGATCACCTCGCCGCCGAAGGAGAAGACGGCCTCCCGGCGGAAGAGGGGGCCCACGAACGCCGACGGCGCGAGCAGGCGGCCCGTCTCCTCCCACAGCTCGCGGGCCGCGGCGGAGCGCAGGTCTTCGCCGTGCTCGACTCCGCCGCCGATGGTGAACCACCAGTGCCCGGCCGGCCGAGTTCCCTCCGGGACGGGCTCGTGCCCGCGGACGACGAGGACGGCGCCGCTCGGATCCACGACGATGACCCGGGCCGAGACGCGCCGCTCGTCGTTCGCGGCGAGCAGGGCGGCGGGAAGGACTCCGCCCCGGTCGACGATGTCGAAGTACTGCGGCATCGGCGCGGTGCCGCCGAGGTGGAGCCACCGCACGAACCGGCGTCCGCGCAGGGCCCGGGTGTCGCGGACGGCGTCGTTGTGGAATCGGCGGGCCATCGTCACCCGGGTGTCCGCGTCGGCGATCTCGGCGACCAGCGACCGCGGCAGGGTCTCGATGTCGATGGCGCCGATCGCCGCGGAGAGCCGGTTCTCCATCGGCATCCGGTCTTCGGAGAGGGCGTTCTCCGCACGGTCGGCGGCGGCGCGCAGCGCCTTCCCCTGCTCGGGCGGCAGCGTCGCGGCGAGTGCCCGAGCGACGGCGGACCGTCGGGCGAGAGCGGCCTCGAGCGCGACCATCGAGAGGTCGACGCGCACGTGCAACCGGTCCAGACGGTGCGCGGTCTGGTACGCCAGGGCCGCGACGACCAGCACGGCCATGACGATCAGGCCGATGACGAGCACGGTGGTGGCGGTGAGATTCAGCACGGCGTCCCCTTCAGTCGTCGACCGACACGATCACGCCGGGCACGGCGACGGTCTCGTAGACGCGGATCACCTGCTCGGCGACGACGGACCAGTCGAAGCGCCACACCACCTCGGAGGCGTGCGTGACCAGCTCGGCGCGCCGGAAGTCGTCGCCGAGCAGTTCGACGATCGCGCGGCCGAGCGCGGCCCCGTCGCCCACCGGGAACAGGCGCCCGGCCTCTCCCCCGTCCAGCACGCGCTCGAAGGCGTTGAGGTCGCTCGCGACGACGGCGGTCCCGGCCGCCATGGCCTCGACGAGGACGATGCCGAAGCTCTCGCCGCCGAGGTTGGGCGCGACGTAGACGTCGGCGGAGCGGAGCGCCGCGGCCTTCTCCTCGTCGGTCACGGCGCCCATGAGCCGCAGGTGACCCGCGTAGGGCTCGGCCTCGCGCAGCAGCTTCTCCTCGTCGCCGTGGCCGACGACGAGCACCTCGACATCGGGTTGGGCCGCGACGATGGCGGGCAACGCCTCGAGGAAGACGGCCATGCCCTTGCGCGGCTCGTCGTAGCGGCCCAGGAAGAGCACCGTCTTCCCGGGCCGGGGGTAGCCGGGCAGCGGATCACCCTCGGCGAAGGCGCGGACGTCGACGCCGTTCGGGATCTCGATGGCGTCGGAACCGAGGGACTCCATCTGCCAGCGACGGGCGAGCTCGGAGACCGCGATCTTGCCGCGGATCTTCTCGTGCGACGGGCGCAGCACGCTCTGGAAGACCGAGAGCATCAGGGACTTCTCGGTGGACGTGTGGAAGGTCGCGACGATGGGGCCGTCGGCGATCGCGAGCGCGAGCATGCCCAGGCTCGGCGCATTCGGCTCGTGCACGTGGAGCACGTCGAACTCACCGGTGCGGATCCACTTGCGCAGTCGACCGAAGGCCTTGGGCCCGAAGGAGAGGCGGGACACGGAGCCGTTGTACGGGATCGCCACGGCCCTGCCGGACGAGACGGCGAACTCGGGCAGCACCGTCTCCTTCGACGACGGCGTGAGCACGGACACCTCGTGGCCGCGGCTGATGAGTACCCGGGCCAGGTCGGCGACGTGCGCCTGGACCCCGCCCGCGACGTCGAACGAGTACGGGCAGATCATCCCGATCCGCATCAGCGCGCCCCTGAATCCTCGCCCGTCGCGCCCTCGCCCGTCGCGCCCTCGGAGGGCCGGCCGAGGATCCGGTCGCGCCGCGCCTGGGACCAGTCGGCCTCCCACAGCGGCTGGAGCATGTGCCAGTCAGCGGGGTGCTCGGCGATGTTGCGCTCGAATGCTTCCGCGAGCCGCTGGGTCGCGCTCTCGATGCCGCCCGAGACGTCGATCGGGGCCTCGGCCTTGAACCCCCAGGCGTCTCCCTCGAACCAGCAGTGCACGGGCAGCAGCGGGGCGCCGGTGTCGATCGCGAGTTTCGCGGGGCCGGCGGGCATGCGGGTGCGCTCGCCGAAGAAGGTGACGGGGACGCCGTGCCGCGCGAGGTCGCGCTCGCCGAGCAGGCAGATCGGGCGCCCCTCGCGCAGCCGCTGCGCGAGGGCCTGCATCGGCGGCTGCTCCCCGCCCGAGAGGGGGAAGATCTCGAATCCGAGCGACTCGCGGTACTCGACGAACCGCCGGAACAGGGATTCGGGCTTGAGCCGCTCGGCGACGGTGGCGAAGCGCCCGTACTTCTGCGCGAGCCAGACCCCGGCCATGTCCCAGTTCCCGCTGTGCGGCAGGGCGAGCACCGCGCCGGCACCCGCGTCCATCGCCTCGTGCAGGCTGGGCACGTCGACGTACTGATCGAGCCGGGCGCCGAGCTCGACGAGGTCCATCGACGGCAGCCGGAAGGATTCGCGCCAGTACCGCGCATACGACCGGGAGGACGCCTCGATCAGGCTCTGCGGCACCGCGTCCGGCGTGGTGCCGAGGACCCGCGCGAGGTTCTTGCGCAGCTGCAGGTTCTCCCCCCGCGCTCCGATGCGGCCGCCCACACCGTCGATGAGGAACTTCGCGGCGGACTCGGGCATCCGCTTGGTGACTGCCCAGCCGGTGCGGTAGGCGAGGTCGGCGAGTTCCTCGCGAGCGTCGCTCACGCCTGGTCCTCCTCGTGCTGCGCGGCCGCCTGCGGCAGTGGCAGCAGGTCGGTCGCGCCGGGCGAGCGACGTACGGTGAGCGCACGCTGGAGCACGGTGACGATGCTGGTCACCGCGAGGAACCACATCGCGATGTGGATCGCCCACCACACGCCCAGGCCGGTGAAACCGGCACCCACGAGCACGATGATGAGCCGCTCGGGGCGCTCGATCCAGCCGCCGTCGCCGGTGAGGCCCGAGGCCTCGGCGCGGGCCTTCGCGTAGCTGATCACCTGGGAGGTGACCAGGCAGATCAGCGTGGCGACCAGCAGGTTGTAGCGATTGTCTTCGTTGAAGACGGCCCACCAGGCGAGGCCGGCGAAGACGGCACCGTCGGCGACGCGGTCGCAGGTCGCGTCGAGCCACGCCCCGAACCGCGTGCCGCCGCCCCGCACGCGGGCCATGGCACCGTCGAGCATGTCGAACATGACGAAGAACCAGAGGACCAGCGTGCCGACGAACAGGTGGTCCGTCGGGAAGAGCCACAGCGCCGCGGCCACCGAGCAGGCGGTGCCGAAGAGCGTCACCGCGTCCGGGGTCAGCCCGGTCCTGATCAGCACCTTCGCGATCGGATGGGTGACCTTGGAGACCGCCTCACGACTGAAGATCGCCGACACCCCTAGACCTCCTCCCAGGCCTTCGCCATCAGCGCCCGGGTCTGTCCGAGGAGCTGCGGCATCACCTTAGTGCCCGAGAGCACCGTGATGTAGTTCGCATCGCCGGGCCACCGCGGCACGATGTGCTGGTGCAGGTGCTCGGCGATCGAGCCGCCGCCCGACCGGCCCAGGTTGAAGCCCACATTGAAGGCCGCCGGCCGCGAGATCCGTTTGATCACCCGGATGGTCTTCTGGGTGAGCTTGATCAGCTCGAAGGCCTCGCCGTCGGTGAGGTCCTCCAGCTCCGAAACCTGCCGGTACGGCACCACCATGCAGTGGCCGGGGTTGTAGGGGAAGAGGTTGAGCACCACGTAGCAGTGCTCGCCCCGGGCCACGATCAGCCCGTCCTCGTCGGCCAGCTTGGGGATCTCCAGGAAGGCCGTGCTGCCCTCCGGGACGGGAGGGGAATCGACGAGGTACCGCATCCGGTACGGCGTCCAGAGCCGCTCGATGGTCTCGTCACCATCGCCGACCCCGAAGTCGGTGTGCGCGCCGCGTGCGTCGCCGTCCGTGGCGTCCGTCATCGATCCTCTCCCCGTCTCGTCCGTCGGTTCCGGTCAGGCGGTGCCGACGGTGGCCTCCGCCGGGCCCAGCAGCTCGGCCGTCGGGGACTCGTTGCGGCGGGCGTGCACCCAGTCGACGATCCGCTGCACCGCGTCGTCGACGGGCACCTGGTTGACCTGGGTGCCGTCCCGGAAGCGGAAACTGACCGCGCCCGCCTCGCGGTCGGTCTCGCCCGCGAGCAGCATGAAGGGCACCTTCTGCGTGGTGTGGTTGCGGATCTTCTTCTGCATCCGGTCGTCGCTGTGGTCGACCTCGGCGCGGATCCCGTGCTTCTTCAGGGCGCCGATCACCGCTTCGAGGTGGTCTCCGAACTGCTCGGCCACGGGTATCCCGACGACCTGCACCGGCGACAGCCACGCGGGGAACGCGCCGCCGTAGTGCTCGGTCAGCACACCGAAGAACCGCTCCATGGATCCGAACAGCGCGCGGTGCAGCATCACGGGGCGGTGTTTCTGCCCGTCGCTGCCGGTGTACTCGAGGTCGAAGCGGTCGGGCAGCATCAGGTCGACCTGGATCGTCGACATCTGCCAGCTGCGCCCCAAGGCGTCCTTGACCTGCACGGAGATCTTGGGCGCGTAGAACGCGGCACCACCCGGGTCGGCGACGAGTTCCACGCCGAAGCTGCCGGCGGCCTCGCGCAGCGCCCCGGTCGCCTCATCCCAGGCCTCGTCGGAGCCGATGGACTTCTCCGGATTGCGCGTCGAGAGCTCGAGGTAGAAGTCGTCGAGGCCGTAGTCGCGGAGCAGGTCCACCACGAACTGCAGCAGGTTGCGGATCTCGCCCGCCATCTGCTCGCGGGTGCAGTAGATGTGCGCGTCGTCCTGGGTGAAGCCGCGGGCACGGGTCAGGCCGTGCACCACACCCGACTTCTCGTACCTGTAGACGGTGCCGAACTCGAACAGCCGCAGCGGCAGCTCGCGGTAGGAGCGCCCCCGCGAGTCGAAGATCAGGTTGTGCATCGGGCAGTTCATCGGCTTCAGGTAGTAGTCGACGGCCTGCCGCGTCACCTGTCCCTCCGCGTTGCGCTCCTCGTCGAGTTGCATGGGCGGGTACATGCCGTCGGAGTACCAGTCGAGGTGGCCCGACTTCTCGAACAGCTCTCCCTTGGTCGCGTGCGGGGTGTACACGAACTGGTAGCCGGCCTCGGCGTGCCGCAGGCGCGAATAGTCCTCCAGCTCCTTGCGGATGATGCCGCCGTTCGGGTGGAACACGGGCAGGCCCGACCCGATCTCGTCGGGGAAGCTGAACAGGTCCAGCTCGGCGCCGAGCTTGCGGTGGTCGCGCTTCTCGGCCTCGGCGAGCAGCTCGAGGTAGGTGTCCATCGCCTCGGGCGACTCCCAGGCGGTCCCGTACACGCGCTGCAGGTCCGCGTTGTCCTGGTCGCCGCGCCAGTACGCCGCGGAGCTGCGGGTCAGCTTCACCGCGGGGATGTACTTGGTGGTCGGCACGTGCGGACCGCGGCACAGATCGCCCCAGATCCGCTCGCCGGTGCGGGGATTGAGGTTGTCGTAGGCGGTCAGCTCGGCCCCGCCGACCTCCATGACCTCGCTGTCGTCGGCAGCGCCCTTGTCGTCGATGAGCTCGAGCTTGTACGGCTCCCCCGCCAGTTCGGCGCGGGCCTCGTCCTTGCTCTCGTAGACGCGGCGGCTGAACTTCTGCCCCGCCTTGATGATCTGCTTCATCTTCTTCTCGAGGCTCTTGAGGTCCTCGGGAGTGAAGGGCTCGGCGACGTCGAAGTCGTAGTAGAAGCCGTCCTTGATGGGCGGGCCGATGCCCAGCTTGGTGCCGGGGAAGCCGTCCTGCACGGCCTGCGCGAGCACGTGGGCCGCCGAGTGGCGGATCACGCTGCGCCCGTCCTCCGTGTTCGCCGCGACGGACTCGACCTCGGTGTCGGTCTCCGGAACCCAGCTCAGATCCCGGAGGGTGCCGTCAGCGGTCTTGACGACGACGACGGCCTCGGGGCCCTTGTTGGGCAGATCCAGCTCGCGCATAGCGGCCCCGGCGGCGATTCCTGCCGGGACGACGAAGGTGGTGCTCACAGTGCTCCTAGTCATGTAGCGGGCGGCATACCTGGCCGCGCGCGGTTGTCAATGGCTCCGATCCTATCGGGCACCGGCCGTGCGACGCGGCGGAGGCGGTCCTCAGCCGAGCCGCATCCGCCGCTCGTCCGGGGTCTGCCGCGGACAGCTGAGGCACTTCGTCATGCCGGGGCACAGGTAGAGCAGGCAGCAGGAGCCCCGTCGAACGACGATGCCGCGCCCGGGCACCTCGTCGAACCGCGCCGCCGGGGCCTCGGGGCCGCAGGCGCGGACCAGGTCGTCGGCGGTCCGCCGCGGATCCGCGGTATCGAGGGCCGCGGAGGCGATGGAGTCGGTGGCAATGGACCAGAGCGCCCGCTCCGGGGCGCCGGACTCTTCCGAGAGAGACGGGACGAGCCGTCGACAGGCCTGCGCGAGCGCCCCGCCCGGGTCGGGCGACGGAGCCGTCCCCGCCACCTCGGGCCAGCCATCGGGGCCCGACCGGACTTCAGCAGTCGCGGCGTCCCGGCCGGCGACGGCGAGACGGGCCAACGCACCCGAGAGGGCGTACCAGTACAGGACTCCGGCGACGCGACCATCGGGGGCCGCGAGGGACTTCCGGAGTCGCTCGATCATGTGAACAGCGGGCTGGCCAGCCAGGGCCAGTCGATGCCGAACCAGCCACCGATGAGCGCGGCCCCGCCGAGCAGCCAGACGGTGGCCAGCACGATCAGGCAGGTGCCGAGACCGAACGCGCCCTTGACGAGGATGTTCTGCCGCGAGAGCCAGGCGGCGAAGCGGTCGTAGTGCTTGCGGGCGAACCGCAGGAGGCGCTGCGCCCAATCGAATTCGGTGGCGAGGATCCCGAGCCCGGCGAAAACGATCAGCCAGCCCGGACCCGGGTAGGGGATGGCGATGATGCCGACGATGAGCACGATTCCACCGATCACGCCGACGCACACCCGCCACACGAGCGCGCCGTGCCGCGAGGACTTGATCTTCGCGCGCCACGCGCGCGGGCCGGTCGACGGCGCCTTGTTCTGCTGGTCATGCATGGTCCCACGGTACCGGCGCCGACCGGCGACCTCCCCGAATAGCGGAAGCCCGAGGAGACGGTGGGTCGCAGCCGGCCCTCGCGATGAGTGGAATCACATCAGCCCGCGAGGTTCGCACGCGTCGACCCACCCTGCTGATTCACTCGCGGAAACTCCATTTTCAGCGAGGCGAGATATTCGTTCTTCGTGTCCGCAGCCGCCTTCCCGAGCAGGTGAAACGGTAACAATTACGCTGATTGTTTGAGGTCATTCGATTGCAAACACCCGGGTCGGGATCCGTTAGAACTCAGGAGATTTCGCTACTGCGTAGTAGCTTAAATCGCTTTGATCGAATAGCTTCGCCAGCTATTGGTGAACCGTGGAAATGCTGATAACTTCAGAACTCCCAGGAGATGCACAGGCGCCGCCTCAGGCACGCGCACGAGCGCGGACGCCGTGTTTTTGCTGGGTCCACATCCTATTGACCGACACTCTCGATCGAGCGTGCCGAACCTTCACGAACCGGAGGTCCTCCATGTCCAGCTACGTCCCGAAGCATGCCAAGAAGACGGTGCGCCGCAGCGCTGTCGCCACCACTGCCGTCGCGGCTGCAGCAGCGTTGACCGTCGCGACCCCGGCGACGGCCAACGCCGCCGCAACCACGCCCACCGGCAACCCGCAGGTCGACGCGATCCTCGCGGCGGCTCCGCTCCTCCCCGGCGCCGTTCCGATCGCGGTCATCCCGCAGGTCGCGCCCGTCGTCAACCAGGGCGTCGCCGCGTGGAACAAGATCCCCGTGATCAGCGGGCTCTTCCCGGTCTCCAACACCGTCTCGCCGATCGCCGGCGTCACGCCGCTCGCACCCGGCTGGGTGGGATTCGGCCTGAGCGACACCTTCAGTGTGGGTGCGCCGTTGGGCCTGGGTGGCCTCTCCAGCTCCACCTACGGCGTGATCGGCACGTCGGCCGCCGGGGTCGGCAGCATCGGTGGTAACAACACCACGCTGTACGGTCCGCTGGGCAGCGCCCTGGGCATCTCGACCTCGCTCAGCGCCACCACCGCGAACGGCCTCACCACCTGGACCCCGTCGCTCGGCCTCAACGCAACCGCTCCGCTGGGCCTCGGCGGCGCGACCGCGACGATCGTGCCGGTCACGGTCACCTACGGTCCCAACACGTTCCTCGTGGGCCTCCCGGTGATCAACCTCGGACTCACCACCCCGCTCGGGGGCGGAACCCTGGGCCTGAACCTCGGCCAGATCGGCTTCCAGAACGGCCAGTTCGTCCTCGTGACGCCCAGCCTCAACGGCTCCGTCACCACCCCGCTCGGTGGTGGCAACCTCAATGTCACCCCGGGCACGGTCAAGGTGGGCACCGGCGGACTCGAGGCCGTCGGTCCGGACGCCACCTTCGGGGCCACGGTCCTGGGGCAGAACGTCGTGAACGGCACCATCGACGGCGGCAAGGCCACCGTGACCCCGACCAAGGTCGACATCGACGGGCCGAACGGAACCATCACCGCCGGTCCTACGGGCGCTCAGGTCAAGGCCACCGCCGACGCCGGAAACGTCCTGGTCACGCCCACGAAGGTCCAGGCGAACGGTCCGTCGGGCGGCGTCGATGTCACGACGCCCGTCGGCAGCGGCGGCGGCAGCGCGACCACGGGCAGCGTGAACGTGGAGAACGGCGTCGGCACGGTCACCGGCCCGACCGCCGAGGCCCACGCCAGCACGCCGGCGGGCACCGTCAAGGCCGAAGGGTCCACGGGTTCCGGAACCGTCGACACCAACAAGGGCACCGCGTCCGTCACCGGTCCCTCCGGCGGCGTCGAGACGAAGACGGCTGCGGGCGACCACGGCGTCAAGGCCGACACGGGCTCGGCCGAGGTCAGCTCCGACGGCGTCAGCGTCAAGGACACCCCCTCGGTGGACGCGCACTGACACCGGGTACGACGACCGCACGGCGGCCGGGGCTCTCATGCCCCGGCCGCCGTCGCGTATCCCGTTCGACCATCGACGGCGCCGTCCGCGGTCTCGGCACGCGCGCCGCAGCGCCGAGGCGGTCCTGACTTACTGGGCGGCGGATCAGTTCCTCGTGAGCTCCTGCGCGAGCATCACGATGATGCCGCTGGGGCCCCGGACGTAGGTGAGCCTGTAGACGTCCTCGTAGACGCCCACGCCGCGCAGCGGGTGGCAGCCGTGCTTCGCCGCGATCGCCAGCGCCTCGTCGAGATCATCGACCGAGAAGGCGACGCGGTGCATGCCGATCTCGTTGGGCAGCGTCGGCTCCGTCTCGATCGCGTCGGGGTGGATGTATTCGAAGAGCTCGATGCGCCCCTGCCCGCCCGGCGTCTCCAGCATCGCGATCTTCGCGTGGTTGCCGTCGAGCCCGACGGCGGTGTCCGTCCACTCCCCGCTGACGGTCTGCCGGCCGATCACCGACAGCCCCAGCTCCGTGAAGAACGCGATCGTCGCTTCCAGGTCGCGCACCGCGATCGCGACGTTCTCGAGTGTGATGGCCATGGGTTGAGACTATCCACCCTGTTCGCCGCTCCGCAGCCACCACGACAAGCTCGCACGGGCACGTTCGCAGGCACAAATTTCCACGAGAACGACAAAACCGCCTGTCTCCAGGCGGTTTCTCGGTGGTCCTAGCTGGGATCGAACCAGCGACCTTCCCCGTGTGAAGGGGACGCTCTCCCACTGAGCCATAGGACCGAACTCGTGCGCGACTCCGTGGTTACCAGGGAGGCGAACGAGAGAGAACACTAACACGACGGCTGAGCCAAAGGGTAATCGGGTAGCCCACCAGCGGCTACAGTTGCGGACCGTGAGCCGACGAGGCACCGGGGTGCGCCCCACCACGCCGACTGCGCACGAAACATGGGGTGACCTGCCGATTTGGCAGAGCGCTCGATGTTCACGTAGTGTTCTCTCTCGCACCGGAAAGGCGTTTTCAGCGCCGGTCCGGACGAATGCGGATGTAGCGCAGTTGGTAGCGCATCACCTTGCCAAGGTGAGGGTCGCGGGTTCGAATCCCGTCATCCGCTCGAAGTGGGCTTACCGTGGCGGTGTGGCCGAGTGGTGAGGCAACGGCCTGCAAAGCCGTGCACACGGGTTCGATTCCCGTCGCCGCCTCCAACACGCTCAGCCACTCCGCAACGGAGCGGCTGAGCGCCACTTCACGTAAGCGCGATTAGCTCAGTGGGAGAGCGCTTCCCTGACACGGAAGAGGTCACTGGTTCAATCCCAGTATCGCGCACCACAGAAACCCCCTGTTCGCAGGGGGTTTCTTGCATTCTATGCCCCCATGCTCGACGTGGATGCCCCCTCAGTCCCCGACGGGCAGTCCGTGGCACGAGCACCGCACGAGCGAATCCTCGGCCCGCTCCGGAGGCTCAGCAGCGCCGCCGGGCTCGGGCTCGGGCTCGGGCTCGGGCTCGGGCTCGGGCTCGGGCTCGGGCTCGGGCTCGGGAGGAGCCTGCTCCGGTGCGGTCTCCGCCGCCGGAGCAACCTCGTCCGGCCCCTCATCCGGGGCTACGCCCCCCACGGCTCCCTTCGGCGAGCGCGAGGCGCGCCAGCCGGCGAGCAGGTGGGCGACGTAAAGCGGTACGCCGATCAACCCCGCCACCACGCCCAGCGCACAGAGCCCGACTGCCACCTCAACCGGAATCCCGTCGATGAACCCAGTGACGATCGCCGCGACGATCAGCGCGACGCACGCCCCGTTCCAGATCAGGGCACGATCGGTAGTACGCGGTTCTCGGCTCGACACGGGCACTCCCACCGGTCACTCACTACTCGAGGGCCGAGTTGCTTCAGCCCTGACCCTGCCGGTGCCGCCGACAGTTCTGTGTTGCAACTCTACACATCAGAGGACCATCCCCCGGCCGAGATTGCAAACAATCGACACCATCGGCGTGTTGACACCGCTTACATCGCGTCCTATCGTTGATGTAAGCGGTGCACACATAGAAGGTGGAGACACGTACTGAACCGACCCGCCTCCGTCCGCTGACCGCACCAGACCGAAAGGCACTCGCCATGACTTCGTTGCCCACCGCCATGCGCGCGATCGTCGTGGACGACGAGAAGAATCTCGTCGTCGACGAGATCCCCACCCCCGCTCCCGCCGCCGGCGAGGTCCTCGTCCGGGTCGACGCGGCCGGGATCAACCGCGCGGACCTCCTGCAGCGCCAGGGTCTGTACCCGCCGCCTCCCGGGATCAGCGATGTCATAGGGATGGAGGTTGCAGGCACCGTCGTCGCACTGGGCCCCGCGGTCGACGGCCCGGCCGTCGGCGACGAGGTGTGCGCGCTGATCGCCGGCGGCGGGTATGCCGAGTACGCCGTCGTTCCAGCGGCACAGCTGCTCCCCGTGCCCGCCGGTGTGTCACTGGTCGACGCGGCGGCGCTGCCGGAGGTCGCGAGCACCGTCTGGTCGACGATCGTCATGGACGCCGGGCTCAAGGCCGGCGAGCTCCTCCTCGTGCACGGCGGCGGCAGCGGCATCGGCACGCACGCGATCCAGGTCGCGAAGGCGCTCGGGGCGCGGGTGGCCGTCACGGTCGGCTCGGAGGGCAAGGCGCAGCGCTGCCGCGAGCTCGGCGCCGACATCGTGATCAACTACCGCGAACAGGATTTCGCGGCCGAGCTCGCGGGCCAGGTGGATGTGATCCTCGACATCATGGGAGGCAGTTACCTGCCGCGGAACGTCGACGCGCTGGGCGTCGGCGGGCGACTCGTGATCATCGGGATGCAGGGCGGGTTCACCGGCGAAGTGAACGTCGGCGCACTCATCGGCAAGCGGGCCCGCATCATCGGGCTCAACGTGCGGAACCGGCCGCTGACCGGCCCCGGCTCGAAGGCGGAGATCGTCGCCGCGGTCGCCGCGGACGAGTGGCCTCTCGTCGAGCGGGGCCTGATCGCGCCGGTGATCTCCGCGCGGCTGCCGCTCGCCGAGGCCGAGCGAGGACAGGCCCTCCTCGAATCGAAGGACTCCGTCGGCAAGGTTCTGCTGCTGCCCCGGGAAGGCTGATTCCACCAGCCGATTCGCACCCGGGCGCAACCTTCGGGTAACTTGTTGCTCGCCCGATGGGCACGCGGATGTAGCGCAGTTGGTAGCGCATCACCTTGCCAAGGTGAGGGTCGCGGGTTCGAATCCCGTCATCCGCTCACGGAGCCCCGGTCGCGTACGCGGCCGGGGCTTCAGCCATTTCCGGGGTGCTGGAGCGGCCGCGACCACCAGGCCGGCGGAGTCGGACGGAATCGCGGCGCCCGGCCACCTATCGGCGATCTCCTGCTAACTTCCCGACGTGAGCGAATCCACACCGGAGCAGACCCTCAACGACCGCGTTCGCGCCGCCTACCATTCGGTTTCCGACGAGGCGCGCGCCGAGAAGGTGGCCAAGCAGCACGGCCGCGGCAAGATGACGGCTCGGGAGCGGGTCGCGCTGCTCGCGAGCGGCGGCTTCCACGAGTTCGGCGCCCTCGCCGGGCCCGGCCCCGCGCAGCAGGGCGCCGCACCCCTCGTCGCCCCGGGTGACGGTGTGGTCACCGGCATCGGCTACATCGACGGTCGGCCGGCGGCGATCGCGGCGTTCGACTTCACGGTGCTCGGCGGCAGCAACGGCGCCACCGGCATGGCGAAGCTGGACCGATGCGCCGAGCGCGCCCTGCTCGATGGGATTCCGCTGGTCATGCTCATGGACGGCGGCGGCCACCGCATGCAGGAGGCCCTGGACTCCCGGCTCGCCGCCCCGGGGTCGAAGCTGCTGCTGCGCCTGGCCGACCTCTCCGGGCACGTGCCGCTCGTCGCGGCGATGATGGGCCCCGGATTCGGTGCACCCGCGAACATCTCGGCGTGCTGCGACTTCGTGACCATCGTGCGCGGCATGGGCACCATCGGCATCTCCTCGGCGCCGCTGGTCCAGGCCGCCACGGGCGAGAACCTCACCAACGACGAGATCGGCGGCGCCGACCTGCAGGCCGAGCGCGGCGTCGTCGACCTGGTCACCGACACCGAGCAGGAGGCCGTCGACGCGATCCGCGCCTTCCTCAGCTACCTCCCCGCCTCCGCCGCCGACGAGCCGATGGTCTCGGCCGGCCCCTACGAGCCGGGCGATCCGGCAGGCACCATCGACACCCTGGTCCCGGCGTCGATGCGACAGGCGTACGACGTGGTGGACGTGATCGAGGCGATCGCGGACGTCGACACCGTCTTCGAACTCAAGCGGCTGCACGCGCCGAACATCGTGACCGCCTTCGCCCGGATCGACGGCCGCGCCGTGGGCGTCGTCGCGAACCAGCCCCGCTTCCACGCCGGCGCGCTCGACGCCAACGCCTGCGAGAAGGCCGCGCACTTCATCGCCGTCTGCGACGCCTTCGGCCTCCCCCTGGTGATCCTCATCGATCTGCCGGGCTTCCTGGTCGGTGCGGGTGCCGAGGAGACGAACCTGGTCCGGCGCAGCGCCCGGCTCGGCTACGAGCTGACCGCGGCCACGGTCCCGCGCTTCGTGATCGTGACCCGCAAGGCCTACGGCGCCGCGTACATCGCGATGGGCGGCGGCCGCAGCATCGAGGCCGACCTCTCGCTGGCCTGGCCCACCGCCGAGATCTGCGCGATCCCCATCGAGAGCGCGGTCGACCTCGCCTTCCGTTCGCAGTACGAGGCCGCTCCCGATCCGGCGCAGGCCCGCGGCGACCTCATCACGCTGTTCCAGGCCAACGTCGACCCGCTGTTGGCAGCCGACGGCTTCGGCATCGACGACGTGGTGCTCCCGTCGGCGACGCGGCCCATGCTCGCGGAGGCGCTGGGGCGGGTCCGGCGGCGCCCGCCGCGGGTGCCGCAGAAGCGGCGCTCGATCTCCCCGATCTAGGGATCGAGTCGGTCCGCCGCCACCGGCGGCGCCGAGCCCGTCGCCGCCCACCCGAGTACCCTAGGGGGGTATGGTACGGTGGATTTATACGGAAGGGCGGGCACGACGATGAATCCCCTGCTGAAGATCAGCGCTTTCGCGGCCGGCCTGGCCGTCGTCTTCGCCGCCTCGTTCGCCGTGGGCGGCGCCGTCGGGCCGACCCCCATAGCGCCCGGCGCGCACACCGTCGCACCGTCGACCACGGAGGGAGGACACGGTGGCCACTGACACCCACCCGACGGCGACCGTCGTCGACCTGGCGATCGAGGGCATGACCTGCGCCTCCTGCGCGAACCGCATCGAGCGCAAGCTCAACAAGCTCGACGGAGTGACCGCCACCGTCAACTTCGCCACCGAGAAGGCACACGTCACGGCGCCGGCGGACACCGATGTTGCGGTCCTCGTCGACACCGTCGAGCAGGCGGGATACGCCGCCCACCTCCCCGCCCCACCGGGCGGCGACGCGGAGGCGGAGCCCGCCGGACGCACCCATGAGCCGGCGGACGCGCTGCGGCGACGCCTCGCGATCAGCGCCGCCCTCACCGTCCCCGTGATCGCGATGGCGATGATCCCCGCGCTGCAGTTCGACTACTGGCAGTGGCTGTCGCTGACGCTGGCGTCGCCGGTCGTGGTGTGGGGCGCGCTCCCCTTCCACCGCGCCGCATGGACCAACCTCCGGCACGGCACCGCCACGATGGACACGCTCGTCTCGATCGGCGTCCTGGCCGCGTTCGGCTGGTCGGTCTACGCCCTGTTCTGGGGCACCGCCGGCGTCACCGGCATGACGCACCCGTTCACGCTCACCATCGAGCGGATGGACGGCACCGCCAACATCTACCTGGAGGCGGCCGCCGGCGTCACCACCTTCATCCTGGCCGGGCGCTACTTCGAGGCGAAGAGCAAGCGGCGGGCCGGCGCCGCGCTGCGCGCCCTGCTCGAGCTGGGCGCCAAAGACGCGACAGTGCTCCGCGACGGCATCGAGACCCTCGTTCCGATCGCCGAGCTCGCGGTCGGCGACGAATTCGTCGTGCGGCCCGGCGAGAAGATCGCGACCGACGGCGTCGTCGTCTCCGGGCAGTCCGCCGTCGACGCCTCCATGCTCACCGGCGAGGCGGTGCCCGTCGAGGTGCGCGCCGGCGACCCGGTGGCCGGGGCGACCGTCAACGCCGGCGGCCGGATCGTGGTGCGCGCGACCCGCATCGGCGCCGACACCCAGCTGTCGCAGATGAGCCGCCTCGTCGAGGACGCGCAGGCCGGGAAGGCGAAGGCGCAGCGCCTCGCCGATCGGATCTCGGGCGTCTTCGTGCCGATCGTCATCGCGATCGCCGTCGGCTCCCTCGGTTTCTGGCTCGGCTCGGGCCAGCCGGCCTCCATGGCACTCACGGCCGCAGTCTCGGTGCTCATCATCGCCTGCCCCTGCGCCCTCGGCCTCGCGACGCCGACGGCGCTGCTGGTCGGCACCGGCCGCGGCGCGCAGCTCGGCATCCTCATCAAGGGCCCCGAGGCGCTGGAGCACACCCGCACCGTCGACACCGTGGTCCTCGACAAGACCGGCACCGTCACCACCGGCGTCATGACCCTGCAGGCGGTGCACGCGGCCGGGTCCGAGGACGCCGAC
The DNA here is from genome assembly GCF_007858435.1 of Tsukamurella asaccharolytica. Classification (GTDB taxonomy): domain Bacteria; phylum Actinomycetota; class Actinomycetes; order Mycobacteriales; family Mycobacteriaceae; genus Tsukamurella; species Tsukamurella asaccharolytica. The sequence continues at coordinate 397,303 of NZ_VIGW01000003.1, forward strand.
GAGGTGCTCGCCGTCGCCGCAGCCCTCGAGGCCGCGTCGGAGCACCCGATCGCCCGCGCCGTCGTGCGGGCCGCCCCGGGGCCGCTCGCCGCAGTCGACGACTTCGTCGCCGTGCCCGGACTCGGTGTCCGCGGCCGGGTCGAGGGGCGCGCCGTCACCGTCGGGCGCCCGGACCTGCTCGACGCCGCCGCGATGCGCCTGCCCGACGATCTGCGTGCGGCCTTCGACGAGGCCGAGCACCGGGGCCAGACCCCGATCGCTGTCGGCTGGGACCGCGCCGCACGCGGAGTGCTCGTCGTCTCCGACGAGGTCAAGCCTGCGTCGCGCGACGCGATCGCCCGGCTCCGCGGGCTGGGCCTGCGCCCGGTCATGCTCACCGGCGACAACGAGCGCGCGGCACGGTTCGTCGCCGCCCAGGTCGGCGTCGACGAGGTGATCGCCGGCGTGCTGCCCGCGCAGAAGGTGGCGGCGGTGCGCCGCCTGCAGGCCGAGGGCGCCGCGGTCGCGATGGTCGGCGACGGGGTCAACGACGCCGCCGCCCTCGCTGCCGCCGACTTGGGCATCGCCATGGGCACCGGCACCGATGCCGCTATCGAGGCGTCCGACCTCACCCTCGTCAGCGGCGATCTGAGCACCGTCGTCGACGCGATCCGGCTCTCCCGCCGCACCCTGAGCACTATCCGGACCAATCTGTTCTGGGCCTTCGCCTATAACGTGGCGGCGCTCCCCCTGGCCGCGGCGGGACTGCTCAACCCGATGCTCGCCGGCGCCGCGATGGCGTTGTCCTCCGTCTTCGTGGTCGGCAACAGCCTGCGACTGCGGAGTTTCCGGCCCCAGAAGGGATACTGAGCCCATGACCACCGACGCCGACCACGCGCACCACGGCTACATGTCCGACAAGGACGAGTACCTCAAGCGGCTCCGTCGCATCGAGGGGCAGGCGCGGGGCCTGCAGCGGATGGTCGAGGAGGAGAAGTACTGCATCGACATCCTCACGCAGGTCTCCGCGATGACGAAGGCCCTGCAGGCCGTCGGGCTCGGCCTGCTCGAGGACCACATGGGCCACTGCGTCGTGAACGCGGCCCGATCGGGCGACGAGGCGGAGACCGCGGCCAAGCTCAAGGAGGCCGCGGACGCGATCGCGCGCTTCACGCGCTGAACGCACTTCCGCAGGTGGCGCGGCGTGCTCCGGACACCGAAATACCCGAACCGACTTCCCCGCAGTACACCGTTCCCGTACAGTGATTGATGTCAGCGAAGTGAGCTGCGTCTCACACTCCGGCACCCTCACCCATACACCCGCCCGGCCCACACATCCCCGGGCGGGTGTTGGTGCGTTCGGGGCCGACGCCGGGACTACTTCACGTTCGCGGAGGCGAACCGCGACAGCGCGAGCAGGCGCGACGTGGCGCGCAGGTACTTTTTGCGGTACCCGCCGGCGAGCATCTCGGGCGTGAAGATCTCGTCGAGCTTGCCACCCGAGACGAGCACGGGGATCCCGGCGTCGTAGAGCCGGTCAGCGAGCACGACGATGCGCAGCGCGACGGTCTGGTTCTCGGCCGGGTGCACGCCGCGGATGCAGACCTCCGAGATGCCCTCGACGAGTTTCTTGTACCGCGAGGGATGCAGCTTCGACAGGTGCTCGGACAGCGCATCGAAGTCGTCGAGCGTGGCGGTGGGATCCGCCTCGGCGACGGCGACGAGTTCCTCGTCGGTGAGCGGGTCCGGCGCCGGCGGCAGGTCGCGGTGCCGGTAGTCGGGGCCGTCGACGCGCACCGACTGGAAGACCGCGCTGAGCTTGTTGATCTCGCGCAGGAAGTCCTGGGCGGCGAACCGGCCCTCGCCCAGCTGACCGGGCAGAGTGTTCGACGTGGCGACGATCGACACGCCGCGGGCCGCCAGCTCGGTGAGCAGGCGCGACATCACCATCGTGTCGCCCGGATCGTCCAGCTCGAACTCGTCGATGCACAGCACCGTGTGGTCCGAGAGGTACTCGACGCACTGGTTGAAGCCGAGCGCGCCCACGAGGTGGGTGTACTCGACGAAGGTGCCGAACGACTTCGGCGACGGGACGCTGTGGAAGATCGAGGCCAGCAGGTGGGTCTTGCCGACGCCGAATCCGCCGTCGAGGTACAGGCCCACGCCGTGCGGCGGGGTGCTCTTGCGGCCGAACAGGCCCTTCTTGTTCCGCTGCTTCGTGAGCTTGACGACGTCGTCGACGAAGGCGCGGCCGGCCTGGACCGCGGCGGCCTGGGTAGGCTCGTTCGGGTCCGGGATGTAGCTGTCGAAGCTGACCTCACTGAACATCTCCGGCGGAACGAGCTGCTCCACCATCTGCTCGGGCGTCACCGTCGGATTGCGGTCCACGAGATGCAGCGTCATGAGTGGTGATCATATCCGCTGGTCGTCGCGGTCGAAAACCCGCGCTACGGTCGTGGCGTGATCGAGTCACTCCCCGCGGACGACGCCGCCCTCGCCCGCGCCTACGCGCACCCGCTCGCGGAGGGCCGCCCGTACGTGCGCGCCGGCATGATCAGCTCGCTCGACGGATCGTCCACCGCCGGCGGCCGCTCCGGCGGCCTGGGCGGCGACGGCGATCGTCGGGTGTTCCAGGCACTGCGCGCCGCCGCCGACGTGGTCCTCGTCGGCGCGGCGACGGTGCGCGACGAGGACTACGGCACACCCGAGCACCCGGCGCTCGCCGTCGTCACGCGCGGGACGATCGCCCGCACCGCCCGCCTCTACCCGCCCGGAGGAGCGGAGCCGATCGTCTATTCGGGCCATGGTGCGTCCGTCGACCTGCGCGCCGTGCTCGACGACCTGTACGCGCGGGGACATCGCCGGGTACTCGCCGAGGGCGGGCCCGGCGTCCTCGGCGCGCTGCTCGCGGCGGGCCTCGTCGACGAGTTGTGCCTCACCATCGCACCGGTACTCTCCGGCGGCGACGGCAGGCGGATCGTGACCGGCCCCGACCTGCCGCTCGACCGCTGGCAGCGGCGCCTGGTCCTCGGCGACGACGCGGGCTACCTCTACACGCGCTGGGAGCGCTGACCGCCCGGCTCAGGCGATCTGGCTACTGTGAGGGGCATGCCCCACGCGCGCACCCGAGCCCTCGCCGCCGCCGGGATGGCCGCCGTCGCGATCGTCGCCGTGTCCGCGTGCGCCCCCGTGCCCGCGCCGACGCCCGACTACGTCACCGACTTCGGCAAGGGCGGCGGGGCGCCGTCGGCCTCCGCGGAGAACGGGCCGAAGGGCCCGGAGTGGAGGGCCTCCGCCAAGGACCCGCTCGCCTGGCAGGACTGCACGAGCCGCCTCGCGGCGCGGTACGGCACCCCGCCCGCGGCGAACGCCACACTCGAGTGCGCCACCCTCACCGTCGGCGTCGGCCAGACCGACGCTCCGCTGCAGCTCTCGGTGACCCGGGCGCGGGTGCCCGGCACGCCGGGCTCGGCAGCGCCGCTGGTGCTGGCGGGTGGCACCGAGTTCACCGGCCAGCGGGCTCTGGCCACGCTGGCTGCCGGCGACAGTCCCGTGCTGGCGAACCGGCCCGTGGTCGCCGTCGAGCGACGGGGCATCGGGACGTCGGGGGCGCTCACCTGCCGGACAGCGCCCGACCAGTCGCTCCTGCGCAGCGGTGGCACCGCGGGGCCGAACCTGCAGGCGCGGGTGGCGGAGGTCAGCGGGGCCGCGCGGCGCGCGGCGACGTCGTGCGGCGACGCCTACCCCGACGCCATCTCCGGCTTCACCGCGGCCGCCGCGGCCGACGACCTCGAGAAGCTGCGCACGACCTGGGACGTCCCGGCGCTGGGCCTCCTCGCCGTGGGCGACGGCTCGACCGCCGCCCTCGCCTACGCCGCGAAGCACCCGAAGCAGGTCGCCCGGCTGGTCCTGGACTCCCCCGTGCGCTACGGCGGCACGGAGCTTCAGCGCGCCGAGGACGCCGCCCGCGGCACCTCCGCGACCGTCGACGCATTCGCCGCGCAATGCGGCCCCACCTGCGCCCTCGGGGCGGATCCGGCGGGCGCGGTGCGCGGGATCATCGCCGACGCGGCCGCCGGGCGCCTGGGCACGTTCACGGACTCCGACCTCCGACGGGCCGTGGTGCTCACCCTCGGCATCGGCCCCGGCGACCGGGACGTCCGCATCACCCGCCTCGCCACCGCCCTGCAGGGCGCCCGCTCCGGCGACGCCGCACCGCTTCGCGCCCTGCTGCGCTCCGCCGACGAGACCCTGGGCACCGACGGCCAGTTCGTCGCCCGGTGCTCGGACGCCGTGACCAAGGCATCGCCCGATCAGATCCTCGCGTCCGCCCAGCGGTGGGGGTCCGAGTACCGGCTGGGCGCCGCCGCCGCTCTCGACCTCGGCGCCTGCTCCGCGTGGCCGACGATGCCCGCACCGCCGAACCTCACCGACCTCGGCGTGAGGTCGGTGGTCGCCACCTCGGCCGCCGATCCGCTCACCGCGCGCACCGCGCTCGACACGCTGACCGGGCAGCTCACCGTCGTCGGAGCGCAGCCCTCGGCCATCACGTGGGCCGGGATGGGCGACGGTGCGGTCATCCGCTCGTCGTGCGTGCAGAAGTCGCTGATCGGCTACCTCGACAAGCTCGACGCCCCGTCGACGCGGGCCTGCCCCGCGTGACGCTGCCGGGCCCGCCGGCCCGGACCCCGGCGGGCCTCCCGGCCGCCGGGACCCCGTTGGGTACGGTTTAGCCGTGTCGTCAGTAGCCCTCGCGCGGATGAAGTCCGATCCCGGCCTCGTGGTCAAGGCCATCCTGTGGCCGCTCGCCCTGCTCACGCTGCTGCAGCGGCTGATGATCCTGGTCCCCAACGGGAACAAGACGGACGACTTCACGACGGTCTACGCAGCTGCGGTGCGGTTCCTGCGCAACGAGGCCGTGTACACCGAGGACTACAACACCGTCGATCCGCACTACCTGTACCCGCCGTCGGGCACGCTGCTCATGGCCCCGTTCGGCTACTTCGACCCCCAGACGGCGCGGTACATCTTCGTCGGGCTGAGCGCCGTCGCCCTGCTGCTCGCGCTGTACATCCTGCTGCGCATGTTCGGGTACGGGCTGAATTCGGTCGTCGCGCCCGTGGTGCTGTTCTTCGCGGTGACCACGGAGGCCGTGACCAGCACCCTGGTCTACACGAACTTCAACTGCTTCGTCCTGCTGGCCGAGGTCGCCGCGATGGCGCTGTTGCTCAAGCGCAAGGACCTCTGGGCCGGGATCCCGCTCGGGCTGTCCTTCGCGGTGAAGCCCCTGCTCTTCGTGATGCTCCTGCTCATCGTCGCCAACCGGCAGTGGAAGGCGCTGATCGGGGCCGTCGGCATCCCCGTGGTGCTGCTGGGCGCGGGGATGCTGCTCTCGGCCGACCGCACGGAGTTCTTCCACAAGACGCTGCCGTACCTCAGCGTCGCCCGCGACTACTACAACAGCTCGATCCAGGGCAACGCGCAGTACTTCGGGCTCCCGATCTGGCTGTCGCTGTTCCTGCGCGTCGCCATGGTCGTGATGGCCGCCGTCGCACTGTGGCTGCTGTGGAAGTACTACCGCAAGAGCAACGAGCTCCTCTGGCTGACGACCTCAACCGGAATCCTGCTGACGACCTCGTGGCTGGTGCTCTCGCTCGGCCAGGGCTACTACTCGATGCTGCTGTTCCCGATGCTGATGACGGTGGTCTACCGCAGCTCGGTGATGGGCAATTGGGTGTCCTGGGTCGCGGTCTACGGCTTCCTCAGCTACGACAACTGGTTCTCCGCCATGTGGCCCGCGTTCGGGAGATCGCTCGCCTATCTCAAGTGCACCCTCGGCTGGTCGCTGCTCGTCATCGTGCCGTTCTGCGTGCTCCTCTTCCGCTACCTCGACGCGAAGGCCGAGAACCGGCTCGACGAAGGAATCGACCGGCCGCTCCCGCCCGACGAGGAGCCCGGGAAGCACGAGCTGGCACCATCCGCCGCTCGGGGTTAACTTGGAGGCATGAGTGAGGCCGGTTCTCCCAAGCCCAAACTGCAGCTGAGCGATTCGGAGTGGCGGCAGCGCCTCTCCGAGCCCGAGTTCCGCGTGCTCCGGCAGGCGGGGACCGAGGCGCCGTTCACCGGCGAGTACACCGACACGAAGACGTCCGGGGTCTACCGCTGCCGCGCGTGCGGCGAGGAACTCTTCCGCTCGGACGCCAAGTTCGACTCGCACTGCGGCTGGCCCTCGTTCTTCTCGCCGCTGGCGGGCGAGAAGGTCATTGAGCGCGTCGACACCTCGCTGGGCATGCGCCGCGTCGAGGTGCTGTGCGCCAACTGCGGCAGCCACCTCGGCCACGTCTTCGAGGGCGAGGGCTACGACACCCCCACCGACCTCCGCTACTGCATCAACAGCATCTCCATGCGCCTGGAGCCCGACGACGCTTCCTGAGCTGCTCGCGGCGGTGGTGGGGCGGCCCCCGCGAACGATTCTGCAGCGTGCGAGCCGTTAGGCGAGCGCGCGAAGCCTAGTGGGCGGGGGCCGCCCCACCACCGCCCCCAGCCCATCCGTTAAGGGAGGGCCGTGACGAGCTCGCGCACCCCCACGCGCGGCCCGGAGAAGAAAGGCGTCTCCTCGCGCGTGTGCCGGCGCGCCTCGGTGGCGCGCAGGTCGCGCATCAGGTCGACGATGCGGTGCATCTCGGGTGCCTCGAAGGCGAGCAGCCACTCGTAATCGCCGAGGGCGAAGGCGGGCACGGTATTCGCGCGGACGTCCGGGTAGCCGCGCGCTGCGCGCCCGTGGTCGGCGAGCATCGTGCGGCGCTCCTCGTCGGGCAGGAGATACCACTCGAGGCTGCGGACGAAGGGGTAGACGCAGATGTACGCGCCCGGGTCCTCCCCCGCGAGGAACGCGGGGATGTGGCTCTTGTTGAACTCCGCGGGGCGGTGCAGCGCGGTGCTCGACCACACCGGGTCACTCGCACGGCCCAGCGCCGTGCTACGCCGGAAGTCGTTGTACGCGGCCTGCAGGTCCTCGAGTTTCTCGGCGTGCCACCAGATCATGAAGTCGGCGTCGGCGCGCATCCCCGCAACGTTGTAGACGCCGCGCACCACCAGGTCGCCCTCCTGGATCGTGGCGAGGAAGGCCTCGGCCTCGGTGGCCGCCGAGGCCCGCTGCTCGTCGTCGCCCAACTCCCCCGGCGTGATCGCGAACACCGAGAACATGAGGTAGCGGACGGTCGAATTGAGCGCTGCGTAATCCAGTTTGGCCATGGTGCCGATCGTAGTCGCGCGCGCGGGACGGCCTCAGGACAGGTCGGCGAGGACGCGCGCCGCGGCGGCCTCCGCGCGGGCGATGCACGCGGGCACCCCGACACCGTCGAAGTACGCCCCCGCGAGGGCCAGTCCCTTCGGGGTGGCCGCCTCGATCGCGGCGAGGGTGTCGCGGTGGCCGGGCAGGTAGACGGGGATGCCCTCGTACCAGCGCTGCACGTGCGCGGCGGTCGGCTCGACGGTGACGCCGAGCACGTTCGCCAGGTCCTCCCGCGCCGCCGCGACCAAGCCGGCGTCGACGTCGTCGACGATCCGGCTGACGCCGAGGCGGCCGAAGGACAGGCGCACCGTGCCGCCGGGCAGGTGGCGCCACTTGCGGCCCGACAGCGTCACCGCCTTCGCGCTGACCTGCTCACGACTCGCCACCAGAACGCCGGACAGGTCCGGCAGCTCGGTGTCCTCGGGCAGCCGCAGCGTCACGAGCGCCGAGCTGGCCGCCGGTATCGTGCCCGCGGCCGCGCCCAGCTCCGGCAGGCTCAGCCCCACGAGGCGGCCCACCTGCGGCGCGGGCACGGCGAGGACGACGGCGTCGAACATCGAGCCGCGCAGGCTCCAGCCGGGGCGCACCTCCGGCACGGGAGCACCGAGCACGATGCGGTCGCCGAGCCGCTCGGCGAGGGCGTCGAGCAGCTGCTGGTAGCCGCCACGGAGGGCGCCGAAAACAGGACTGTCGTCGGGCTCGCCGAGGACGCCGCGGACGGCCTCGCCGAGCGACGCGGCGCCCTCATCGAGGCGGGCGGCCAGCGCGGGGAGTGCGGCGCGGACGGAGACGTCGTCGGCGTGGGCGGCGAAGACCCCCGACACCATCGGATCGACGCTGCGCTCCACCACCTCGTCGCCGAGGCGCGAGCGGACCAGAGCGCCGATCGACGCGTCGCCACCCTGTTTCCAGCGCAGCGGGATCCGCACCTCGTCGGCGTCGCCCGGGATGCCCATGACGGTGCGGCCGAATCCGCCGCGCAGGGCGCCGTCGGCGAACAGCGCCGGGCGACGCCCGGCGGGCTCGACGAGTTGGTCGGCGAGGCCCAGCTCGGTCGCGAGGTCGATCACCTCGGGCCGGCGGCGCACGAAGGCCTCGGCGCCCACATCGAGACGCACGTCGCCGATGATCTCGGAGCGCAGCTTGCCGCCCACGCGATTGCCCGATTCGAAGACGGTGACGCGCGCCCCCGCCTGCTGCAGGCGCAGCGCGGCGACGAGACCCGAGATGCCCGCTCCGACGACCGCGACGTTGCTCATAGTCCGTGCACCAACTCGACCACACGTGTGAGCGCATCGGGATCCGTCGTGGGCAGCACGCCGTGGCCGAGATTGAAGACGTGCCCCGTGGCGCCCGCGGCGACGGCGGCGTCGGCGTCGGCGACGACGCGCCGGACCTGCGCGTCGACGGTGTCACGGTCGGCCATGAGGGTGGCCGGGTCCAGGTTGCCCTGCAGCGCCTTGCCGGGACCGACGCGGCCCGCGGCCACGTCGAGCGGGACGCGCCAGTCGACGCCCACGACGTCGGCGCCGGCCGCGCCCATGGCGCCGAGCAGCTCGCCCGTGCCGACGCCGAAGTGGAAGGCGGGCAGCGCCGGAGCGCTCTCGCGCAGCGCGGCGAACACCCGCGCGGAGTGCGGTTGGACGTACTGCCGGTAGTCCGCGAGCGAGAGCACACCGGCCCAGGAGTCGAAGAGCTGGAAGGCCTGGGCGCCGGCGTCGGCCTGCACCCGCAGGAACGTGATCGCGATGTCGGCGAGCGCGTCGAGCAGCGCGTGCCAGGTGTCGGGCCGGCTGTACATGAGCGCCTTGGTGCGCTCGTGGTTGCGGCTGGGGCCGCCCTCGACCAGGTACGACGCCAGGGTGAACGGGGCGCCGGAGAAGCCGATCAGCGCGACGCCCGCGGGCAGCTCGCTCCGCAGCAGTCGCACGGCCTCCGCGACCGGCTCGACCTGGGCCGCGTCGAGGCGCGGCAGGGCGGCCACGGCGGCGGCGTCCCGGACCGGTTGCTCGATGACCGGCCCGATCCCGCTGACGATGTCGAGGTCGATCCCCGCCGCCTTGAGCGGGACCACGATGTCGGAGAACAGGATCGCGGCGTCGGTGCGGTGCCGCCGCACGGGCTGCAGCGTGATCTCGCACACCAGGTCCGGCCGGAAGCAGGACTGCAGCATGCCGATGCCCTCGCGCGCCTTGCGGTACTCGGGCAGCGAGCGCCCGGCCTGTCGCATGAACCACACCGGGCGCCGCTCCGGTGTGCGCCCCGCCGCAGCCTCGAGGAGCGGGTACCCCGTCGTCGATCGATCCTCGTTACTCATCGTCGACGATCATGTCATGACCGCAGCGCCGGCAGGCCGCGGCCTGCGGCGCGCCTCCGCCTTCGGCGCCTCCGGAGCGGCTACGGTCACGATTTGTGAGCCAACCAGGAACGGGTGACGAAGCGGCGGGCGGTGCGGGAGCGCGCGGCGCCGAGCCGGAGTCCTTCCGTGCGGCGGTCGAGTCCCTCCACACGGCGACGGTCCGCCCCGAGATCGAGATCGGCAGCATCCGGCCGCCACAGCGTCTCGCCCCGTACAGCTACGCCCTCGGCGCCGAGGTCCGCGCGCCCGAGACCGACGTCGTGCCCGAGCACTCCGACGGCGAGACCTTCGGCCGCCTGATCCTGCTCCACGACCCCCACGGCCACGAGGCGTGGAACGGCCTCATGCGGCTCGTCGCCTACGTGCAGTCCGATGTGGACGAGTCCCTGGCCTCCGACCCGCTCCTCCCCGAGGTCGCCTGGAGCTGGCTGACCGACGCGCTCGCCGAACGCGACCAGGAGGTGACCGCGCTCGGCGGCACCGTCACCGCGACCGCGTCCGTGCGGTACGGCGACATCGCGGGTCCCCCGCGCGCGCACCAGCTCGAACTGCGGGCGTCGTGGACGCCCCTCGGCGAGGACCTGTCGGGGCACGTCGAGGCCTTCTGCGCGGTACTCGAGACCGCCGCCGGACTGCCGCCCGCCGGCATCACCCGGCTCGGCTCGGTATAGGCGCCGCCGTGGGCAAGGCCTCGACGGAACCGGTCCCCGGCATTCCGCTCACCGAACCCGCCGAGGGCGTCCCCGAGCCCCTCACCACCGTCGAGGAGTTCGCGGAGTGCGCCGCGGCGCTGCGCCGGGGCACCGGCCCCATCGCCGTCGACACCGAGCGGGCGTCGGGCTTCACCTACTCGTCCCGCGCCTACCTGATCCAGATCAAGCGCACCGGGTCCGGGCTGTTCCTGCTCGACCCGATCCACGAGCCCGAGGGCCTGGCCCCGGTGATCGAGGCGATGCGCGGCGTCGAATGGGTGCTGCACGCCGCCGACCAGGACCTGCCCTGCCTGCGGGACGACGGCTTCGAATGCGACGAGCTCTTCGACACCGAACTCGCCGGCCGCCTGCTGGGCGCGCCGCGGGTCAACCTCGCGGCCATGACCTCGGAGTACACGGGCTACGCCCTCGCGAAGGGCCACGGCGCCGCCGACTGGAGCACCCGGCCCCTGCCCCACGACTGGCTCAACTACGCGGCGCTGGACGTGGAGGTCCTGGTGGACCTGCGCGACGAGGCCTACGAGCGGCTCGAGGACGCTGGGAAGCTGGAGTGGGCGCTCGAGGAGTTCGAGTACGAGCGCACCCGGCCCGACCCGCCCCCGAAAGCCGATCCGTGGCGCCGCCTCTCCGGCCTGAGCACCCTGCGCAACCGGCGCCAGCTGGGCCGCGCCCGCGAGCTGTGGCTCGCGCGCGACGAGATGGCGGAACAGCGCAACGTCGCGCCCGGGCGGACCCTGCCGGACGCCGCGATCGTCAACGCCGCCGCGAAGAACCCTACGACGGAAGCGGAACTGACTGCCCTGCCGGTGTTCGGGGGGCCGCGGATGCGGCGCTCGGCGAAGCGCTGGCTCGGCGCGATCCACCGGGCGAACGCCCTCCCCGACTCCGCGCTGCCGCCCCTGCACGGCCCCCGCAACGCGGTGCCCGCCACCAACCGGTGGGCGAAGTCGAACCCGGAGGCCGCCGAGCGCCTCACGAAGGTCCGGGCCGCGCTGTCCGCGATCTCCGACGAGGTGGCGGTGCCGGTGGAGAACCTCCTGCCGACCGACGCGGTCCGGCAGCTGTGCTGGGACGGGACGACTCATGGTTCCGACGCCGTCGACGTCGCCCTCGCCGCTACGGGCGCGCGGAACTGGCAGCGCCGACTGACGGCGAGCGCCGTCGCGGACGCGCTCGCCTCCGCCTGACCGCGCCGGCGGTCAGCGCACCTGTTCCGGCGTGGCCGGCTCCTTCTCGACGGGCACGGTCACGTGCGCGCACGCGGTGACCCAGCCGGTGACGCGGAAGGCGATCTCCGACGGGGTGAGCCCCAGGTCGGTGAGGATCTCGCTGCGGGACGCGTGATCGAGGAAGTTCTGCTCGATGCCGAGGACACGGGTCGGCACGTCGACGTCCGCGCGCTGCAGCGCCGCGGTCACGGCCGCCCCGATGCCGCCGGCGACGCCGTTGTCCTCGAGGGTCACGACGAGGTGGTGCGTGCGCGCCAGGTCGACGATCGACGCCGGCACCGGTAGCACCCAGCGCGGGTCGACGACGGTCGCGGAGATGCCCTGGTTGCGCAGGCGCGCCGCGACGTCGACCGCGGTGTGCGCGAAGGCGCCGACCGCGACGATGAGCACATCCGCGCCGCTGGAACCGTCCTCGACGAGGACGTCGACTCCGTCGGGCAGGCGGCGCACGGCCTCGAGGTCCGCGGGCACCGCGCCCTTGCCGTACCGGATCAGGGTCGGCGCGTCGTCGACGTCGAGGGCCTCCGCGAACTCCTCGATCAGGCGCGCGGCGTCCCGGGGCACCGCCGCGCGCAGGCCCGGCACGATCGCGGCGAGCGACAGGTCCCACATGCCGTGATGGCTGGCGCCGTCGGGACCGGTGACGCCGGAACGGTCGAGGACCACGGTGACGCCCTGCCGCAGCAGCGCGACGTCCATGAGCAGCTGGTCGAAGGCGCGGTTGAGGAAGGTGGCGTACAGGGCCACGACGGGGTGCATGCCGCCCAGCGCCAGGCCGGCGGCGGAGGTCAGGGCGTGCTGCTCCGCGATGCCCACGTCGTACATGCGATCGGGGAACTTGCGGCCGAAGTCGGCCACCCCCGTCGGCTCGGCCATGGCGCCGGTGATCGCCACGACATCGGACCGCTGCTCGCCCTGCGCGACCAGTTCCGCCGCGAAGACGGAGGTCCAGTCGCGGGTGCCGCCGGCGCCGGCGACCGGGAGGCCGGTGGTGGGGTCGATGACGCCGATGCCGTGCATCTGGTCGGCCTCGTGATTCTCGGCGTGCTCGTAGCCGTTGCCCTTGCGGGTGAGGGCGTGCACCACCACGGGTCCGCCGAAGTCCTTGGCGCGCCGCAGCGCGGCCTCGAGGGCCTCCTCGTCGTGCCCGTCGATGGGGCCGATGTACTTGAGGCCGAGGTCGGCGAACAGCGCCTGCGGGCTCACCATGTCCTTGATGCCGGCCTTCATGCCGTGCAGGAACGAGTACGCGGGCTCGCCCAGGACGGGCATGCGGCGCAGCCGGGCGCGGGCCTCACCGAGCAGTCGCTCGTACTCGGGCTGCGTGCGCAGGCCCGTGAGCCGGTTGGCGAGTCCGCCGATGGTGGGCGCGTAGGAGCGGCCGTTGTCGTTGACGACGATGACGACGGGCCGGTCCGAGGCCGCGATGTTGTTGAGCGCCTCCCAGCACATGCCGCCGGTGAGGGCGCCGTCGCCGACCACGGCGACGACGGTGCGCTGCTCCCCCTTGAGCGCGAAGGCCTTCGCGAGGCCATCGGCGTAGCTCAGAGCGGCGGAGGCGTGGGAGGACTCGACCCAGTCGTGCTCGGACTCGGCGCGACACGGGTATCCGGAAAGGCCGCCGGCCTGGCGCAGGGTGTCGAAGCCGTCGCGCCGGCCCGTGAGGATCTTGTGCACGTAAGCCTGGTGCCCCGTGTCGAAGAGCACCGGATCGGTCGGCGAGTCGAAGACGCGGTGGATCGCCATGGTCAGCTCGACCACGCCGAGGTTCGGTCCGAGGTGACCACCCGTCGCCGAGACCTTCGCCACGAGGAAGTCCCGGATCTCAGCGGCCAGCTCGGTGAGCTGGTCCTGATCCAGTCGACGCAGGTCCCGTGGGGACTCGATGGTGCGCAGCAGGTTCATATCCCTCGTGTCTACTCCCGTGAGAGGTGCCTTTCCACTTTACCGGCGCCGCCGGTCGGTCTCACGTTACCGGCCGCGCCGGTCTTCGCGACCCGGCACGAGCACCGCGAAGGCCTCCAGGTGGTGCGTCCCGGGGAAGGCATCGCACGCGTCCAGCGCGGCGAGGCGGTAGCCGTTCTCGCACGCCGCGCCCACATCGCGGGCGAACGCCGCCGGATCGCAGCCGACGTGCACGATCGCCCGCGGCGCGGTCGCGGCGATCGCGGCCATCACCGCCGCACCGGCACCGGTGCGGGGCGGGTCGAGCACCACGACCGAGGGCGACGGCAGTCCCCCGAGCCGGGAGGCCACGTCGCCGCGGTGGAAGGTGACGGGCTCCCCCGCGAGTGTCTGCTTCCCCGCGGCGATCGCGCCGCCGGAGGTCTCGACCACGTCGACCGCGAAACCCTCGTCGACCAGCGCGCCGGCAAGCACGCCCGCGCCCCCGTAGAGATCCCACGCCCGGCCCGGCTCGCCCCCGTACCGGCCCGTGTAGGCGGCGACCGACTGCGCGTACCGGGCCGCCGCGTCCCGGTGCGCCTGCCAGAAGCCGCCGACGGGGATCCGCCAGGACCGCGCGCCCACCCGGTACTCGGCGAGGGCGTCTCCGGCCAGGACCTGCGCGGGCCGTCCCCTGCGCGCGGGCACCGCGGCGTGCGCGGCGCCGGCGTCGTCGAGGACGAGCGCCACCTCCGTGCCGGGCTCGGCGCGCAGGTCCGCCGCGAGCTCGGTGAGCGCGGCGGGCAGCTGCGCGCAGGGCGCGACGACCACGGCGTCGCCGCGGTGCACGTGCTGGCCGAGGCGACCGGCACCGTCGGCGACGAGGCGCGCGCGGTGCCGCCAGCCCGCGACGGGGCCGTCCGACACCGGAACGACGGCCGGGTCCCGGCCCGCTCCGAAGGCGTCGGGCGCGAAGCCGCCGATCCGCTGCAGCTGCTCGCGCAGCACCGACGCCTTGAGCTCGCGCTGGTAGGCGGGGTCGGCGAAGGTCAGGTCGCAGCAGCCGGCGCCCGCGGCGGCGGCGGCGCAGGCCTCGGGCACGCGGTGCGGCGAGGCCTCGAGGACCTCGACGGCGCTCGCCCGGGCGTAGGACTTCTTGACCTCGGTGACCCGCGCGCGCACCGTCTCCCCGGGGAGCGCGCCGCGCACGAAGACCGCCCGGCCCTCGTGCCGGGCGATCACGAAGCCGCCGTGCCCGGGTGCGCCGCAGGTCAGCTCGAGCAGGTCATGCGGTGCGACCATGCACCGTCCTCCTGGCCACGAGGAAGGTGAGCAGCAGGCCGACCGCGAACATGGGCCAGCCCATGACGATCCGCGCGACGCCGAGACCACCCACGTCGTCGTTCTGGTACAGCGCGAACTGGACGGCGAACCGCACGACGAACATGCCGATCCACAGGACGGTCAGCCACGCGAAGACGCGGAACTGCCGCCGGTCGGCCCGCCAGTCGTGGGCGGCGGCCTTCGTGTCCGCACCGGCCCCGTCGTCCTTCCGCTCGTCGAACAGGTGCCACAGCACCCCGACGAGCGGCCGGCGCACGATCAGGGACACCGCGAAGACGACGGCGAAGACGGCCTGCATGACGATGCCGTAGAGGAAGTAACCCCTGCCGCTGCCACCGACGATCATCGCGATCACCACGCATACCGCGACGCCGAAGAAGCCCGAGATCGCGGGCTGGATGGAGGTTCGGGTGGCGAGTCGGACCACGGCGACGAGGGCGGCCACCGCGAGGGCCGCGATCGCGCCGCCCGTGAGCCCCCAGATCGCGTTCCCGGGCACGAACGCCATCACGGGCAGGGCGGAGTACACCATGCCCTGCCAGCCGCCCATCTGCTCGAGCACCTGGTCCTTGATCGAAGGCTCGGGGGCCTTCTGCTCCGCCGTCGCCGGCTCCTGCTCAGCACCATCCGTCACAGGAACACAGTACGTGGCCGGGCCTCCCTCGATCCGGGCGTCCGGTGCCGCCGCTCCGGGCGGCCCTGGCATGCTCGGCTCATGCCGCTCCCCGCGCACACCACCGCCGTTCTCCTGCCGGGCTCTGGCTCGGACGCCGATTTCGCGCTCCGCGCGTTCGCGCCGCTCACCGCACTGTGTGCACGCGCCGTGGCGGTGGACGCGGCGCCGCCGTCGGTGGTGGCCGGGTATCGCGCGGCGCTGGACGCCGCCGCGTCCGACGGTCCGCTGCTGGCCTGCGGGGTCTCCCTGGGCTCCGCGGTGGCCGCGAGCTGGGCGCTGGAGCACCCCGACGCCGAGGTGACCCTCGTGCTCACGCTGCCGCCGTGGTGCGGGAAGCCCGGGCCGGAGGTACCGGCGGCGGTCTCGGCGCGGGTGACCGCGGACACGGTCGACGAGGTGGGCCCGGCCGAGGCGATCGCGCGGATGCGGGCCGGGAGCCCGCCGTGGCTGGCCCGGGAGCTGAGCCGGTCGTGGGCAGCGCACGGCGACTTCCTCGCCCCGGCCCTGCGCGAAGCCGCGGGGTACGCGGCGCCGACCGAGTCGGCGCTCGGCGGGCTGGGCGCGCGGACCGTCGTCGTCGGCGCCGAGGGCGACCTGATCCACCCGGTCGCCACGGCACGCGCCTGGGCTTCGGCGATCCCCGGCGCCGCCGCGGTGGTGGTCGACCTGGCGGATCTCGGCCCCGACCCGGCCGTGTTGGGCCGGGCGGGGCTCGACGGCCTTACTGCTGGTTCTTGAGTCGGGTCAGCGCCGATCCCTGGGTGAGCCGGTCCTGATTGCTCTGCCGCAGGGCGGCGGGGCCGTCGGCGGCGGCGCGCTGCGCGACCTGCGCGGCGATCGCCGCTGCGGCCTGCTCCTGCTGCGCCTGCTGCTCGGCCATGGCCTGCTGCAACTGCTGCACGAGCTCGGCGGGGAGCTCGATCTCGAGGTGATCACGCGCGGGCCGCGGGTCGGTGCCGCGCCGGACCACCGTCTCGGCGAGCATCGCCCGCGCGAGCTGCGCGGCCTGCTCGGCGCTCTCGGCCGGCGAGGCCACGACGATCCGGACCATCCACCGCGGACCGTCGACGCCGATGAACCGCAGCACACCGTCGGGCTGGGTCCCCACGACCTCGCGGCCCCAATGGCCGTCGTCGATCGTGACCTGGGCGCCGTTCTCGCGGAGCGAGTCGGCGAGTTCGGTGACGACCTCGCGCCACTGCCCGCCCGACTTGGGGGCCGCGAAGACGCCGGGGGTGATGCGGCCGACCGGGGTGTCCAGGTGCACGCCGACGGGGACGCCCTCCGGGCTCATCTCGACCTGCAGCTGCGCCTCGGGCGGCATGGCCAGGATGATCGACCCCAGGTCCAGGCGGCCGTCGTCGAGACCCTCGGCGCTCTCGAGGGAGTTGAGGTCGTACGGACCGGCGCCGGTGCCGAGTTCCTGCACCTCGTCCTCGTCCGCGGGCGCCGGCACGGTGTGGTGCTCGGGCTGCCCGATCGTCGCGTACGGATCGACGCTCGCGGTGCTGCGCTGCTTGGACTTGCGGCGGCCGAGGGCCATGGACGGTGCTCCTTGGTTCTTCGAGGGTGGGCGGGAGGGCTCGGGAGTGCTACAGGGCGGGGCTAGTGCGAGGTCTCGAGGCTGGCGTGCCCGCCCGACGAGCCGTAGCCGCCGGCGCCGCGCACCGTCTCGTCGAGGAATGAGACCTCGTCGAAGTCGGGGAGCTCGACCCGCTGGACGAGCAGCTGGGCGATGCGGTCGCCGCGCTTGATGTCGACGGCGGTGTCGCGATCGGTGTTGAGCAGGCACACGACGATTTCGCCGCGATAGCCGGCGTCGATGGTTCCGGGCGTATTGACCACGGTGAGACCGTGTTTCGCGGCGAGACCGGATCGCGGGTGGATCAGCCCGACGGTGCCGTGCGGCAGCGCGATCGCCACGCCGGTGGCGACGAGCGTGCGGGCACCGGGTTCGATCCGCACGTCGATCGTCGAGTACAGGTCCACGCCCGCGTCGCCGGGATGTGCGCGCTGGGGAAGGGGGAGGCCCTCGTCGAGCCGCAGTAGGGGAATCTGGCTCACCATGGGATGCAGACTACGCTGAAGCCGTGTCGGACGATCGAACAGTGAAGACCTCGGGGCCGGGAAACGCCTACTTCGAGAGGCTCACGGTGCCGTGGTACTGGTGGTTGGCGGGAGCGGTCGTGGCGGGCCTGCTCTGCTTCGAGGTGACGCTCGCCGCGCGCTGGGGCGATTGGATGATCGGCGCGTTCGTGCTGATCGTCGTGGTGATCGCCGTGCTGCTCTGGTCGATGGGCCGCGGCAGCGTCGCGGTGCGCGAGGGGGAGCTGTGGGCGGGCAACGCCCACCTGCCACTGGAGTTGATCACCCGGGCCGCGGCGGTTCCGCCGGAGGCGAAGAGCGCGGCCCTGGGCCGCCAGCTCGATCCCGCCGCGTTCGTATATCACAAGGGGTGGATCAAGACGATGATCGTCGTGGTCCTCGACGATCCCGACGATCCGACGCCGTACTGGATGGTGTCCACGCGGCGTCCGGAGAAGATTCTCGCTCTCATCCCCGCTGCGACCACGCTCGGATAGCGAGCGGGTCGCCGCGGAGAAGTTCGCCGTCAGGCGCAGTCGATGCAGATCAGCTCGGTGCCGTCGGGATCGGCGAGCCGGCTGCGGTGGTACACCAGGAAGCAGCTGGTACAGGTGAACTCGTCAGCCTGCTTGGGCACTACGCGGACGCTCAGCTCCTCGCCCGACAGGTCGGCTCCGGGGAGCTCGAACGATTCGGCGGTCTCGCCCTCGTCCACATCCACCGTGCCGGACTGACCCTCGTTGCGACGGGCCTTGAGCTCTTCGAGCGAATCCTCCGAGATCTCGTCCGCCTCGGACCGCCGTGGAGCGTCGTAATCAGTTGCCATACCGTGTCATCCCCATCCTTGCTCGTGCCCCGAGCCTCGGGGTTTCCGAGGCCGCCGGGCGCGTTGTTAGCCGCGCGAGCGGCCAGAGTGTAGCGCACTGAGAATCGATTGTCACTACTCTTCGTGACGGTCGCTGATTCCACCGCTCGTTGCCCCTCTAACGCACGATGAGCTCAATTGATTCCCACGGCGGCCGAGGGGTGGGGCGCCGCGATTCCTGCGCCGCCTCCCCTGCGCTGCGGCCGTCCTCCCGTACAGTCGGGGCCGTGGTTTCCCAGCTCACCGGCGCGGGCCGGCGATTCGACCGGAACGGCGAACCGTTCCGGCGTCGCAACACGCTGCCGATCCTCATCGTGATCGCCGTTCTCGCCGTGGTCGCCATCGCGACCTGGGCTCGCGCCATGTCCTCCCAGGAGGAGACCGCCGCTCCCGTCTCGTGCCCGCCACCTCCGGCGCCATCGGCCTCGGCGAACGCGACGACGGCCGGCGCCGCGGCGCGCGCCGGTGCCACGACGCCGGCGCCCGCGCCCGCGTCGGGGCGGTTCGAGGTGGTCTCCCCCGACGACCTCGTCGCGGTCCGCCCCGCGCCCCTCGCCGCGTCGACGGTCCGCGTGCTCAACGCCTCGGGGCAGGCCGGGCGGGCGGAGACGACCTTGAACAAGCTCGCCGACTACGGCTTCAGCGCCCCCACCTCCGGCGCGTACGGCAACGACCCGGTCTATCCGGAGATGGCCTGCCAGGCGCAGCTGCGGTTCGGCGACACGGGCAGGGCGGCGGCCGCGGCGGCGTGGATCATCGCGCCGTGCGCCGAGCTGATCAACGACGGGCGACGCGACAACTCGGTCGACCTCGTGCTCGGCACCTTCTTCACCGACCTCGAGCCCAGCACCGATGCGCAGGAGATCCTGCGCATCCTGCGCGCGGCACCCTCGGGGGCGGCGGACGGCGGGGCGAATCCCGCGCTGGTCTCCGCGGTCCACAGCCAGTCCTGCAACCGCTGACCTCCGCCGGCTGCTACAGGTTTTCCAGGCCCCCGGCCGCCCGCAGCAGGGCGACCAATTCGTCGGCGATCCCCGGCGCCGCCGCAAGAGTCAGAGCGCCGTCGTCGCTGGTGGAGTCCGCAGCGGGCACGATCACGACGGCGCCCGCCTCCTGCGCGACGAGCGCGCCCGCGGCCCAGTCCCACGGGCTGAGTCCGTGCTCGAAGTGCGCGTCCGCACGTCCCGCGGCCACCATGCACAGGTCGAGCGCGGCCGAGCCGATGCGTCGCACGTCGCGCACGGCGGGCAGCAGCTGCGCGAGCACCCGGCCCTGCTTCTCGCGGCGCTCGCGGGCGTACCCGAAACCGGTCGCGACGAGGGCCAATGCGGGGTCGGTGATCGGGTTCGCACGCAGCTCGCGGACGGTGCCGTCCGCGGCGATCTCGCGCGCTCCGGCGCCCAGGGCGGCTGCGTACACCGTGCCGTGCACGACGTCGGCGACCGCACCCGCCACGGACACGCCGTCGATCTGGGCGCCGAGGGAGACCGCGTACGCGGGCACCCCGTAGAGGAAGTTGACGGTGCCGTCGATCGGATCGACGATCCAGCGGACCGCGCCCGGCTCGCCCCGTTCACCGCCGAACTCCTCACCGAGGACCGTGTCGTCCGGCCGCAGTTCCGCGAGCCGTTCCCGCACGAAGCGTTCGGTCTCGGTGTCGACGACGGTCACCGGATCCGTGGGCGTCGACTTCGTGGTCACCCCCTCCGGACGCGTCCCGTCGGCACCGTCGAAAGCATTGGCGCCGAACACCTCCGCGCGGCGGTCCGCGACGCGGCGCGCCGCCTCCGTGACGACGGTGACGGCGATCTCGGACAACTCCCACCGGTTACCTTGCACGCCCTCCACAGAACCACAATCCGCGGTACTTTGTCAGCGCCGGGGGCACCCGGGCGGAGGACGTGACGTCCGGCACTTCGAGGGATGCGGAGCAGGCAATGGCGGAGAATCTGGGGTTCGGCGTCGACATCGGCGGCAGCGGCATCAAGGGCGGCATCGTCGACATGGACACGGGCGATCTCGTCGGCGAGCGCTTCAAGGTGCCCACGCCGCAGCCCGCCACGCCGGGCGCGTGCGCCGGCGCGGTGCGGGAGGTGATCGGCCACTTCGGCTGGGACGGCCCCGCCGGCATCACGGTGCCGGCGGTGGTGACGAACGGCACGGTCCGCAGCGCCGCGAACATCGACTCGGCCTGGGTGGGCACTGACGCGGGCGAGCTCTTCAGCTCGACACTGAACCGCCCGGTGACGGTGCTCAACGACGCGGACGCGGCAGGGCTCGCCGAGGACCGGTACGGCGCGGGCCGCGACTTCGACGGCGTGATCCTGCTCCTGACGCTGGGCACCGGCATCGGCTCGGCACTGCTCTACCGCGGGACCCTGGTGCCCAACACGGAGTTCGGTCATCTCGAGGTGGAGGGTAAGGAGGCCGAGCACCGCGCGGCCAGCTCCGTGAAGGATCGCCGCGGCTGGAGTTACGAGAAGTGGGCGGGACAGGTCAGCCTCGTCTTCCGCGAGTACGAGAAGCTGCTCTGGCCGGACCTGATCATCGTGGGCGGCGGGGTGAGCCGCAAGGCCGACAAGTGGGTTCCGCTGCTCGAAGTGAGAACGCCGGTGATTCCGGCCGAGTTGCAGAACACGGCGGGCATCGTCGGCGCTGCGATGGCATCGCGACACCGGTGAACTGTCCGGTTCGGGCGCTTTGACCGCAGGTGAATGCGGGCGGGGCTACCGAATCGTTACAATGGGTCATCGGCGTCGAAACGCCGTAACAGACGCCGGACCCCCTCGCCTCCGGACGCATCAGCAATCACCGACGCCGCGCACGGCTTCGGGCCCGTGCTGTTGTCGCGCCCCGGGATGTGGTTCCGACGCACGCAGGCACAGTAGGAAAGGGCGTACGTGGCAGCGACGCAGACCAGCTCCAGCGCACCGTCGGCAGACGGCGTGGACGGTTCGGCCACCTCGGCGGAGACCCCCGCCAAGAAGACCACCGCCAAGAAGGCTCCGGCCAAGAAGGCACCCGCGAAGAAGGCCGCGGCGAAGAAGGCCGCCCCCGCCAAGAAGGCTCCGGCGAAGAAGGCCGCGAAGAAGGCCGCCGGTCCGGCCAAGCGCACGGCGAAGAAGGCCGCGGGCAAGAAGGACGCGTCGGCTGCCGGTGCCGAGAGTGGCGCCGAGGACGAGGTCGAGCCCGAGCTCGACGGCGATCCCGATCCCACCGAGCTGTCCGACGAGGACGTCGCGCTCGACGCCGATGGCGACGACGCCGCGGACGACGCCACCGAGGCGAAGGGCAAGAGCGCCGTCACCAAGCCCGCGCCGGCGGACGCCGAGGACGAGGAGCCGTCCGAGCAGGACAAGGCCTCGGGCGACTTCGTCTGGGACGAGGAGGAGTCCGAGGCACTGCGCCAGGCCCGCAAGGACGCCGAGCTGACCGCCTCGGCGGACTCGGTGCGCGCCTACCTCAAGCAGATCGGCAAGGTCGCGCTCCTCAACGCCGAGGAGGAGGTCGAGCTCGCCAAGCGGATCGAGGCCGGCCTGTTCGCCGAGCAGCAGATCAATCGTTGGCTCGAGCGCGGCGAGAAGCCCGCGATCGGCATCCGGCGCGACATGAACTGGATCGCCCGTGACGGCAACCGCGCGAAGAACCACCTGCTGGAGGCCAACCTCCGCCTCGTGGTCTCGCTGGCAAAGCGGTACACCGGCCGCGGCATGGCCTTCCTGGACCTGATCCAGGAGGGCAACCTCGGCCTGATCCGCGCGGTCGAGAAGTTCGACTACACCAAGGGCTACAAGTTCTCCACGTACGCCACCTGGTGGATCCGGCAGGCCATCACCCGCGCCATGGCCGACCAGGCCCGCACCATCCGTATCCCGGTGCACATGGTGGAGGTCATCAACAAGCTGGGCCGCATCCAGCGCGAGCTGCTCCAGGACCTGGGCCGCGAGCCCACGCCGGAGGAACTGGCCAAGGAGATGGACATCACGCCCGAGAAGGTGCTGGAGATCCAGCAGTACGCGCGTGAGCCGATCTCGCTCGACCAGACCATCGGCGACGAGGGCGACAGCCAGCTCGGTGACTTCATCGAGGACTCGGAGGCCGTGGTCGCCGTAGACGCGGTGTCGTTCACCCTGCTGCAGGACCAGCTCCAGTCGGTGCTCGACACGCTGTCCGAGCGCGAGGCCGGCGTGGTCCGCCTGCGGTTCGGCCTCACCGACGGCCAGCCGCGCACCCTGGATGAGATCGGCCAGGTGTACGGCGTCACGCGCGAGCGCATCCGCCAGATCGAGTCGAAGACGATGAGCAAGCTGCGGCACCCGTCGCGCTCGCAGGTCCTCCGCGACTATCTCGACTAGACCGGCGGCCGCGCCGAGCGCACGTTCAGCGCTCGGTGCTCGCGCTGCGGCCCGTCACCCACAGCGGACCGGTGACCAGCCAGATCACGGTGATCACGCCGAGGGTGCCGAAGACGCCCATGAGCGCCTCGCGCTGCGTGGCGTCGGCCACGGTGTATCCCAGCCCGAGCGAGACGGCAGCGGTGATCGCGACGGCCCCGAGCCACCGGCCGAAGTCCGACCACTCCTTGCGGGTCCGCTCCGGCCCGAGCTTCGGCACCTTCCGCGGGGCGGGGCCGCCGGCGAAGCGGTGCGCGAACCGCTCGTCGGCCCAGGTGATCATCCGGTGCCCGAACATCACGGTGCAGCCCAGGTAGATGCCCGCGAGCCGGTGCGCGAAACCGACCTCGCCCCCGCGGTACAGGTCGACCGCGACGGCGGCGATCAGGACCACGTCGAGCACGGGCACCAGCGCCAGCGCGACCATCCCGGCCCGGCGGGCGCGCAGCACGTACCGCAGCGTCAGGCCGCCCAGGACGAGGACCCAGAAACCGATCTCACACGCGGCGATCGTCCACAGCACCGGATTGTTCAGCTCTCCCATGCCACCGACTCTGCCGGGCGGAAGCCTCGCCGTCGTCCCCCTGGCGGCGGGCGGGCCCTCCCCCTTTCAGGGGACCCTTCGCCCCGATCGGTGTGCTGCAATGGGCGCATGAAGTCGTTCGGTCGCTCGTGGACGTCGGAGTACGCCGCGGTCCCGGCGATCGGCATCACCCTCGTGGGCGTGCTGCTGTGGGCGGCGGGCGGCTGGACGGTGCGCGGCGAGTTCGAGGACTTCTATCCGTGGCAGGTGAAGTTCGGACTTCTCTGCGGCGCGCTCACCGTCCAACTCCTCGCCCGCCGCCGCCCGGCGCTCGCGTTCGCCTTGATGCTCGCCCTCACGGCGTGGGACTTCCCGTTCGGACCGTCGGTCGTGCTGTGGATCGCCCTCTCGGACGTCATCTACCTCGCGGTGGCCACCGGTTCCGATCGGTTGCGCGAGGTGGTGTCGTGGACGGTCCTGGTCCTCACCGTGACACTCGGCATCGGCGCCGCCGCGCTCGGCGGGGTCAAATACGGCATCTACATGACCCTCGTGCTGATCGCGGTACTCTGGTCTCCCATCGGCTACGGCCGTGCCGTGCTCGCCTACCGCCGGCTCGCCGAGCTCGAACGCGAGGAGAGCGAGTCCCGGCGCGCCGCCGCGCTCGCGGACGAGCGCCGGCGCCTCGCGCGGGAGCTGCACGACACCGTCGCCGGGCACCTCTCCGCGGTCGCGATCCTTGCGGACGCCGCGCAGCGCACACCCGAGAATCCGGCGGTACTGCAATCGATCCGGGCGGGCAGCCTCGCAGCCCTCGAGGAGATGCGGGCCACGATCAACCTCCTCACCTCCCCCGACGACGCCGCCGTCCGCACCACCCTCGAATCCCTGGAGCCCCTCATCGAGACCGCGCGCGCGGCGGGCGTGACCATCCGGCTCGGCCTGCCCGACGGTGCGCTGCCCACCGCCGTGGAGGCCACCCTCACGCGGATCCTCGGGGAGGTCATCACGAACGCCACCAAACACGCCCCCGGCGCGGAGCTGGAGGTCGCCGTCCACACCGACCAGGAGGCCCTGACCATGACCGCCACCAATCCCCTACCCCGCGCGGGGTGGTCCGAGGGCGCCGGGGACGGCCTGCGCAACATCGCCTTCCGCGCGGAGTCGATCGGCGGCACGGCGACGGCGGGCCCGCACAACGGCACCTGGGTGGTCCGGGCGACGATCCCGTTGGCGGTGCCCCGGTGACCGCCACCGTCGTCCTGGCGGACGACCACGCGGCGGTCCGGGCGGGCCTGCGCCTGCTGCTCGAATCGACCGGCGAGGTGCGGGTGATCGGCGAGGCGGCCGACGGTGCCGCTGCCCTGCGGCAGGCGCGCGCACTGAGACCCGACGTGGTCGTGATGGACGTGCGCATGCCGCGGGTCGACGGCCTCGCGGCGACGGAGTCCGTCGTGGCGGAGACCGACAGCGCGGTGCTGGTGCTGACCACGTTCGACCTCGACGAGTATGTGCTGGGCGCGCTCAACGCCGGGGCCAGTGGCTTCCTGCTCAAGTCGGCGGGCGGCGACGAGCTGATCCGCGCCGTCCTGGCCGTCGCGGCGGGCGATGCCGTCCTCGACCCGAAGGTGACCCGCGCGGTGATCGCGGCGATCCCGCGGCCCGGCGTCGAGCACGCCGCGGTCGACCTCCGCGCCCTCACCGACCGGGAGCGCGACGTGCTGGCGGGGCTCGGCGAGGGCCTGTCGAACCAGCAGATCGCGCGTCGGCTCGACATCGGGGAGGCGACGGTGAAGACCCACGTCTCCCGCGTGCTGATGAAGCTCGGCGTGCAGTCGCGCGTGCAGGCTGCGGTCGTCGCCGCGCAGGCCGGTCTCACCTGAAGACTTGACCTGAACACTCTTTGAGGTTGTGTGATGGATCCGTTCCAGAAAGGCGGCCCCCGAGGAGAGACCATGGGCACCGATCCTGCGCGCGTCGCGGCCGTGGTCGGTCCGGCCGCCTCGCTCGGCACCCTGGCCGCCGACTTCAACGGCCCGTCCACGCTGATGCTCTTATGATGCACGTCGGCGTCGCTCACCGTGGCGCTGGAGGCTCAGTACCCTCCCCCTCACCGGGTGAGGGTACTGATCCAGTCTCGGGTGGTGGCGGGGTCGATCACGTCATCCAGCTCGAACGTGGTAGCGGCGTGCAGCGCCCGTCCGCGCTGATACGCGACCCCGAGCAACTGGTCGAACAGCTCCGCGCGGGC
Source organism: Tsukamurella asaccharolytica (assembly GCF_007858435.1). GTDB lineage: Bacteria > Actinomycetota > Actinomycetes > Mycobacteriales > Mycobacteriaceae > Tsukamurella > Tsukamurella asaccharolytica. The sequence goes on from NZ_VIGW01000003.1 coordinate 422,899, forward strand.
GGCCTCGTCGGGCGCCGCCGCGAGCTCCTTGCTGAAGCCCAGCCGCACCGCGCCTTCTAGGCCCATGCCGCCGATCTCGCCCGTCGGCCAGGCAACGGTGAACTGCGGGGCGTGGAAACTGCCGCCGGTCATCGCCATCGCGCCGAGCCCGTAGCCCTTGCGGAGCACGATCACGCCGAGCGGCACGGTGAGCCGGGCGCCGAGCACGAACAGCCGGGAGAACCGGCGGACTGTGGCCTGCTCCTCGGCCTCAGGGCCGACCATGAAGCCCGGGGTATCGCACAGCGAGATCACCGGGAGCCGATGGGCCTGGGCGAGTTCGAGGAAGTCCGCGAGCTTGTCCGCGGCCTCGCCGTCGATCGCGCCGCCCAGATGCCGGGTGCTGTTGGCGATGAGCGCGTACGGCTTTCCATGGACCCGCACTAGCGCGGTGATGACGCCGACACCGTAGTCGCGGCGAAGTTCCAGCGTGGAGTCCTCGTCCACGATCGCGGTGATCGCGGCGCGGACGTCGTACGCGCGCATCCGGTTCTCCGGCACCACGTGGCGGGTGGCGCGCGGATCCGGCGCGGTCCACTCGTCGACGGCGCCGGCGAAGTAGCCAAGGTACCGGCGCGCCCGGTCGACGGCGTCGGCCTCGTCGTCAGCGACGACGTGCACGACCCCGTTGCGGCGCTGCACGTCGATGGGGCCGATGGCCTCGGGCGGGAACTCGCCGAGCCCGCCGCCGGAGATCATCGCCGGTCCGCCCATGCCGAGGTTGGCATCGGGGGTCGCGATGATCACGTCGCAGATGCCGGCGAGCGCGGCGTTGCCCGCGAAGCACCGGCCCGAGACGACGGCGATGAGCGGGACGCGGCCGCGCAACGCGCCGAGCGAGCGGAAGGTGGGCACGTCGAGGCCCGCCACGATGTCGAGGTCGGTGTCGCCGGGGCGGCCACCGCCGCCCTCTGCGAACAATACGATCGGTACCCCGCGACGCTCCGCGACGTCGATCAGGCGGTCGGTCTTGGCGTGGTTGCGCCATCCCTGCGTCCCGGCGAGTACGGTATAGTCGTACGAGACCACCATCGCTTCGGCACCATCGATCGTCGCGAGCCCGCCGATGAGCCCGTCCGCGGCGCCCGTCGCGATGAGCTCCTCCTCGGAGCGGCGCGCCCGCTGCGCGGGCAGGAGCAGTGCGCCGTACTCGGTGAAGCTGCCCGCATCCACGAGGTCGTCGATGTTCTCGCGGGCGGTGCGCCGGCCGATCCTCCGCCGCTTGGCGACGGCGTCGGGCCGGCCCTCGTCGAGAGTCACGCGGTGCCGTTCCCGCACCTCATCGAGATCCGCGCGGGGCCGGTCGAGATCGAGGGCATCAGCCGAGTCGCCGGCCGCCGCCGCGCCGTCGGCGGCGGCGTACGTCAGGAGCGGGGTACCCGCGGTCACCGTCTCCCCGGGCCGCACCAGCACGTCGCCGACGGTGACGCTCACCGGCAGCGTCTGCTCGTGCTCCATCTTCATGGCCTCGAGCACCACTAGGGCGGTCCCGGGGTCGGCCGCGGCGCCGACTCCCGCGACCGCGACGACGGTGCCGGTCAGCGTCGCGGTGAGCACGTCCCCGTCGAGCTCGACGGCGGGCGTCGTTGCCGCGACGGCGGTCTCGGGAACGAGGTCGCCGATCCGTCGCGCGAGGTACCCGGTGTCGACGTGGCCCGACCGGAACTCGGGATCGGTCAGTACGGCGCGGAGCAGGGCGAGGTTGGTGCCGGGGCCGTCGATCACGAACTCGCCCAGCGCCGCATCGGCCTTGGCGTAGGCACGCGCCGGGGTGGCGGCACGCACGATCACCTTCGCGAGCAGCGAGTCGTACCGCGCGGAGATCGTCAGCCCGGGGCGGCCGTAGTCGTCGACGCGGACGCCGGGGCCGGCCGGAGGCGTGTAGCCGGTGAGAGTGCCGGCGGTGGGCAGCACGGTGCCGTCGCGCTGCGGCACTTCGAGGTTGACGCGGGTCTGCACAGCGGTCCAGTGGGCCGCGGCGGGTGTCCCCGTGACGACGCCGTCGCGGCAGCCGACACCGGGCGGCAGGCCGAGGTCGCCGAGCAGCGCCCCTTCTGCCAGCGCGAGCTGCGCGGCGACGAGGTCGACGCCGGTCACCTCCTCGGTGACGGTGTGCTCCACCTGGATCCGGGGATTGACCTCGAGGAAGACGGCTCCGCCGTCGCGGACCAGGAACTCGACGGTCGCGAGCCCGCGGTAGCCGGCGGCGGCGCACAGCCGGGCGGCGTGGCCGTGCAGCGCGGCACGCAGCTCGTCGTCCAGTGCGGGCGCAGGTGCGATCTCGACGACCTTCTGGTTGCGGCGCTGCACACTGCAGTCGCGGTCGCCCACCGCGGCGGTGTCGGCACCGTCGCCGACGACCTGGACCTCGATGTGCCGGGCGCCCGTCTGCAGTTCCTCGGCGAAGACGCGGCCGTCTCCGAAGCCGAGCTCGGCCTCGGAGACGCAGGCGCGGTATGCGGATTCGAGCTCCTCCTCGAACCGGGCGCCGGGCAGTACGGCGCGCATGCCACGGCCGCCGCCGCCGGCGACGGCCTTGATCATCACGCCGGCGGGGCGGCCGACGGCGAAGGCGCGCACGGTGGCCAGGTCCGCCCCGCCCGCAGTGGCGGCGGGCACCGGAACGCCCGCGGCGACGGCCGCGGCGCGCGCGGCGGCCTTGTCGCCGAACGTCCGGAGCACGTCTTGCGTGGGCCCGACGAAGACGAGATCCGCCGCCGCGCACTCGGCGGCGAAGTCGGCGTTCTCCGCGAGAAAGCCGTAGCCCGGATGCACCGCGTCGGCACCAGTGCTCGTCGCGGCCGCGACGACCGCGTCACGGTCCAGGTACGCCGCGGCGCCGGAGCCCGGGAGCGCGACGGCGTCGTCCGCGGCGGCGACGTGCGGAGTGTCTGCGTCGTCCGCCGCGTACACAGCCACCGTCGGAATTCCGAGCTCCCGTGCGGTGCGGATGATCCGCAGCGCGATCTCACCCCTGTTGGCGATGAGCAGTTTCACTTCGATTCCCCCTGGTTGAACGCGGCCGCCCGCTCGAACAGCTCTCCCTTGCGCACCTTGCCCGTCGCCGTCATCGGCAGCGCGTCGACGACCACGAAGTCCGGCACCCTGTAGCCCGCCATTTTCTCCCGCGCCCACGCCGTCAGCTCCGCGACGTCGACGGGGCCGGCGGTGTGCGTCTCGGTCATGCCGTAGGTGGGTCCGCGAACGTCGGGGCTCGGTCCTCCGAATTCGCCGACACCGCCTCGCTCTGATTGGCGGTCCCGATGAGCGACGCGATCGCCGCCTGTTCCTCCGCTGACCCATCCGCGAGCGAGACGCGGCCGGCCAGTTCCGTCAGCACCTTCGACCGGCGCAGGGCGAACGGGTTCTTCGACGCGATCTCACGAGCGAGCTCGACCGCAGCACCGTGCGGATCGTCGGAGCACCGGGTAGCGAGACCGATCTGCACCGCTTCGGTTCCGTCGATGATCCGGCCGGTGTAGATCAGCTCTTTCGCGACGTCTCGGCGCACCAGTCCGTCGAGCAACTGCGTGCCGGTCATGTCGGGGACGATGCCCCCCTTCACCTCCATCAATGACAGTTCTGTTGAAGGATGGACTATGCGAACGTCCGCTCCGAGTGCAATCCGCAAGCCGCCGCCGAAAGCCACACCATGGACGGCGGCGACCACCGGAACCGGCAGCGTTGTCCACACGTGCGCCGCCTGCTGCGCAGTCGCGGAAGCCGGACCGATCGGCCCCCGGGCGCTCGGCGCGTGCTGGAAACCGTCGCGCATCTGACGCAACCGGTCGAACTCGATCCCGGCGCTGAACGCCCGCCCCTCCCCCGACAACACGACGACACGCACCGACGGATCCGCGGCCAACCTCTGGCCCGTCGCGATGAGCGCCTCGAACATCGCGTCATCCAAGGCGTTCAACTTTTCCGCCCGCGCGAGCCGCACGTCAGCGACGCCGCCCTCGACCGAGCATCGCACCCGCTCCTGGACGGACGAGTGCTGCTCCGGCAACGCGCCGGGCTCGGCTTCCTCCGGCCGGGACGATGGTGCGCCACCCGCCGCACCATCGCCGGCGCGCGGCGCCGGATCCACGAATTCCGAAGCCACTCCGAGCAATGCGGCGGCCGCCATGCGCACCTTCTCCGCGTCGGGTTCCTCGCCGGTGATCACCGGCGAGTACACGAACGCCTCCGCGGTCCGTAGGAGTAGGTAGGCGAGGTCGTGGACCGGGAGTTCCGGCCGGAACCGCCCCGCCTCGATCTCCGCGTCGACGAGCGACACGATCCAGTCGAGGATCCGCCCGTGCACACCGCCGGCGCGCGTCGTCATCACGCGCATCGCACGCTGGGGTTCCGACCGGACGAAGGGCACGAACGCCTTGCCGCGGTTGGCCGCGGCGGCGAAATCGCCCATCACGTTGGCGATGCGCACCGCGCCGGTTCCCTTCGCCCGCTGCGCGCACCTGTCGAGGGTGGGTTCTGTGATGGACCAGATCACTTCGCCGAGGATCCGGTCGCGCCCCCCGAACCACCGGAACAGCGTGTTGCGGTTCACCCCCGCGTGCTCGGCGAGCTCGTTCATCTCCACTCGTTCGTGCCGCAGGAAGGTCTCCCGCGCGCGGGCGATGATCGCCTCGCGCTGCCCGTCGGAGACCGGTCGCGCCCCATTCACTCGAGACTGAGTTCGACCGACCTCGCCGCCACCTCGCATCATGACAGAAGGATGACACATTTGATCGGTTCAGCGGGGGGGAACTCCGCCCCGGTGCCGTCGACAATCTCGCGCAGGCCACCAGGTCCTATTTGCATCATCTTATTCAAATGACACACACGCCATCCGAATCTGGTGGAGACTGCTCGACACGGGGCACTCGGCCACCGAGATCGGCCCGAGCGCACCTCAGCGTTCCCCGTATTGGAGGCCACACATGATCACGTCGACCATGCAGAACGGTGATCTCACCATCACGAGGCTCGTGGAGCACAGCCGGAGGGCCTTCCCCGAGGCGACCGTCGCGACCTGGACCGGAAACGAACTGCGCACCAACACCTTCGCCGAGATCGGAGACATCGCGGCCCGGCTGGCACACGCGCTCGCCGCACTCGGGGTCCGGCGCGGGGATCGCGTGGCGACCTTCATGTGGAACAACAACGAGCACCAGGCGATCTACGCAGCCGTGCCCGCCATGGGCGCAGTCCTGCACACCCTCAATCTCCGCCTGTCCGCCGAACAGGCGGTGTTCATCATCGACCACGCCGACGACAAGGTGATCTTCGTCGACGCTTCGGTCGCGCCGCAGTTGGCGGAGTACGTCGCTCAGACCCCCGGCGTCGAGCACGTCGTCGTGGTCAACGGCCCGGTCGAGACGTTCGGCCCCGCGGGCCGGGTTCAGGTCCACGCGTTCGACGACCTCATCGCCGGCCGTCCCACCGTCTTCGACTGGCCGTCCATCGACGAGAGCGACCCGGCGGTCATGTGTTACACCTCCGGAACCACGGGCGACCCGAAGGGCGTGGTCTACAGCCACCGGAGCATCTACCTGCACTCCCTGGTCGGCACGTCCACGATCGGCTTCGGGCTGTCCAATCACAACCGCGTTCTGGTGATCGTGCCGATGTTCCACGTGATGAGCTGGGGACTCCCCTACACCGCGATGATCTGCGGCGCGAGCCTCGTGATGCCCGACCGCTTCCTCCAGGCCGAACCTCTCCTCGCCATCATGGCCGTAGCGGCCCCCACGCATTCCGTTGCGGTCCCGACGATCTGGCAGAGCGTGGCCGCACGCCTGGACGTCGCCCCGCAGGACATCTCGCACCTGAAGGAGGTCGTGGTGGGCGGCGCCGCGCTGCCGCCCGCGATGATCAAGCGCTTCGACGGGTTCGGCGTCCGGCTCACCCACGGCTGGGGCATGACCGAGACCTCCCCGCTCGGCACGATCGCCCGGCCACCGGCCGGCTGCGTCGACGTGGACGCGACCTTCGCGTACCGCGTCACCCAGGGCCGCTTCCCGGCGCCCGTCGAAGCGAGGATCGTCGACGGCAACGGCGAGCCGCTCCCGCACGACGGCACCTCGAGCGGTGAACTGCAGGTGCGTGGCCCGTGGATCACCGGGGCGTACTACTCGCCCGAGGGGAACGTGGCGGCACCGTCGAAGTTCGACGAGGGGTGGCTGCGAACCGGCGACGTTTCGGTCATCAGCCCCGAGGGCTACATGACGATCGTCGACCGCACCAAGGACCTGATCAAGACCGGCGGCGAGTGGATCTCCTCCGTCGAGCTGGAGAACACGGTGATGAGCAATCCCACAGTCGTGGAAGCTGTGGCCATCGGGGTGCCCGATGCGAAGTGGGACGAGCGTCCGTTCGTGCTGGCCGTGGTCAAGGATCCCGCGCACGCCGACGTCGGTGCGCAGCGCGCGTTCCTCGCCGACCTGATTCCCAAGTGGCAGATCCCTGAACGGTGGGCGTTCGTCACCGAGGTCCCGAAGACGTCGGTCGGCAAGTTCGACAAGAAGCGCATCCGCGACGAGTACGCGAACGGCGCGTATCCGGTGGCCTACTGCCCCGACGTCGCCGCGAACTGATCCCACCGCCCGAGCCGATTCTCACCCGAAACCGAAGCGAACGAGGTTCTGCCCCATGCCCACTGCCACCATCATCGGCGCCGGAGTCATCGGCGTGTCCTTCGCCCGGCTCTTCGCGAACGCCGGCTGGCAAGTCCGTCTGAACGACCCCCGCCCCGATCTTCAGCAGATCGTCGAGCGCGATCTCGCGGGCCTACCGGTGACGGGCTTCTCCAACCTCGCCGAGGCGGCCACCGGAGCCGACTTCGTCCAGGAGGCCGGACCGGAACGGGTTCCGCTGAAGAAGCAGATCTTCGCAACACTCGCCGCCAGCACGCGCGACGACGTGGTGCTCGCCTCTTCCACGTCCTCGCTGCTCCCGTCGTCGTTCAGCGAGGGAAACCCCGCCGCGGACCGCATTGTCGTCGCCCACCCGTTCAATCCCCCGGAACTGATCCCACTGGTCGAGATCGTCCCGTCGCCGGCCACGTCGCAGGAGACCGTGGACCGTACGTACAACGTGTTCCTCGAGCTCGGGAAGCTCCCCATCAAGCTCAAGAAGGAGATCCCCGGTTTCGTTGGCAACCGCCTGCAGCGCGCGCTCAACGAGCAGGCGTCCTATCTGGTGCAACAGGGTGTGATCGGTCCCGGCGAGCTGGACGAGATGGTCAAGGCGTCGCTCGGCCTCCGCTGGGCGACGATCGGACCCTTCGAGAGTCGCACCCTGGGCGGCGGCCCGGGTGGAATGCGGCACATCATCGAGCACATCGGGCCGGCGATGACGTTCGATCTCGGCACCCCGGACAAGGACGCGATGGGGCCGGTGTGCGACGCCGTCGAGGCCGTGTACGGCACGGGACAGGCGAATTGGGAACGCCTCTCCGAGCGCCGCGATCGGCGCACGCGGGCCGTGCTCGACGCGCTTGAGGCCGCGGACGAAAAGACTATCGCAGAGGAGTGCTGACACCGTGCTGAAGACCAACGAAGCCGCCGCTCGACAACTCGACGACCGGCTGCGCGCGGCACCCGCGACCGACGACGACTTCGACATTCACGGATATCTCGGCGAGCTCCTCGACACCGTCGGCCTCACCGAGTCGGACTGCGGCGGCACCGTCGAGTTCACCGGGCGCGACCCGATCCTCCCCGGCAGCCTGCGGCTGGCCGGCGGCACATCGATCGCCCTCGCGGCCAAGTCCGTCGCCATCGCCAAGATCTGGCAGCTGCGCGGCGGGCTCGGCCAGGACATCGCGATGGACCTGCGCGTCGCCCCGCGACGCCTGTGTCCATTCTTCGAGAACCGGTGGGAACTGCTTAACGGATACGCCCCCAAGGATCCCGCTCGCGTCGACGACGCGTTCGCGACGTTCAGCTTCTACGAGACCGCCGACGGCCGGTGGATGCACCCGATGGGGCCGTACCCGCGGCTGCGCAACGACGCCGCGGCCCTGCTCGAGGTACCCGAGCGCGTCGACCGGGTCGCGGACGCGATCAAGCGCTGGAACGCGCTCGACCTGGAGGACGCGGGCGCCGCCGCCGGCGTCATCATGCCGATGTGCCGCACGACCGCGGAGTTCATGGAGACCGAGCAGTACCGGCAGGTGCTGCGCACCCAGCCACCGGTGGTGGTTGAGAAGATCGGGGACAGCGAGCCCGAGCCCTTCGCGCCCGACCCCCGCACTCCGCTCGACGGGATCCGGGTGCTCGGTCGCGCGCACATCATCGCAGGCGCCGGGGTGGGACGCGCACTGGCGCTACACGGCGCCGACGTGCTCAACGTCTGGGATCCGAACGAGTTCGAGAACCCGATGCTCTACATCACCTCCAACGTCGGGATGCGATCGACGACGCTGGACATCAAGACCCCCGCGGGCGATGCCACGATGAAGGGGCTCCTCCGTGGCGCGGACGTGTTTATCGCCAACCGACGGCCCGACTACCTGGTACGACGCGGCCTGGACGCCGAGGCCGCGTGCGCCGAGCGCCCCGGACTCATCCACGCCACCGTGGACCTCAACGGGCGCACCGGGCCGTGGGCCGACCGCGTCGGCTTCGACCAGACCGCCGGAGCGCTCGCGGGCGTCCTGATCAACGAGGGCGAGAACGGCGTTCCGTCGCTGCCCGCGGTGCCCGTGGTCAACGACTACATCACCTCGTGGTTCCTGCAACTCGGCATCCTGCACGCCCTCATGTTGCGCGCGGTGGAGGGCGGCTCGTACCGCGTCAGCGTGTCGCTGACTAGGACCGCCCTGTGGATGGCCGAGCTCGGGTTCTTCGACAAGTCCTATTCGGCCGAGGTGGCCGGCCGGGCACCGGGCCACGAGCACCTCGAGCCGGAGACGTTCACGGTGGACACCGCTCTGGGCCGCTATCAGGGGGTCACCGAACAGATCCGGATGTCCCGAACGCCGGGGCACTACACGAATCCATTGATCCCCCGCGGCTCGCACCCGCCCGCGTGGCGTTAGGAAGGACCTCCGCCATGACGTCACTGCTCGCGCTCCTCCTGCGATCGCGCCGTATCGTCGCCATCGACACGGCGGACGGCTCGGTGACCACCGTGACCGACGCGGCCGGGCCCGCACCGGACGGCATCGTCGTCGTCGACGGAGTCCTGTACTGGACCACGATGGGTGAACCACGGGTCGATCCCGACATCCCCGGCGAGAAGGGCCGCGACTACTCGGCCAGGAGCGGCGGAGTGCACCGCTGCTCGATCGACGGCAGCGGCCTCGCCGACGTGCTGCCCGCCGGTTCCATCACCACCGGAAAGCAACTCACCACGGACGGCGCCGGATACCTGTACTGGAGCGACAGGGAGGGGTGCCGCGTTTCGCGGGCCCGGCTCGACGGCGCCGGGCTCGAGGACGTCGTCGCCTTCGATCGAGTGCCGGGCTGGGAGAACGAGTGCGTCGGCGTCGCCGTGGACGCGGAACGCTGGCACGTGTACTGGACGCAGAAGGGCCCGTCGAAAGGTGGACGGGGCCGTATCCTGCGCGTCGGGCTGCCCGCCCTCGACGGGGCCACCCCGCTCGATCACTCCGGTATCGAGGTCGTCTGGGACGGCCTGCCCGAGCCCATCGACCTCGAGATCCACGGGGACCACCTGTACTGGACGGACCGCGGCGATCCCGCGGCCGGGGGTAACACGCTCAACCGGGCCCCGCTAACGGCCGCGGGCGACCGTGGCGCCACCCCGGAGATCCTGGCGTCGGGATTCCACGAGGCGATCGGCCTCGCGATCGACGACGAAGCCGGGCTGGCCTACGTGTCCGCCCTGGACGGCGACATCCGCGCGATCGGTCTCCCCGGTACCACCGGGCGCGACGACCGCGTCCTGGCCCGGCTCGGCGAACCCGTCACCGGCCTCGCACTGTGGCGCTCCCCCGAGAGCGCGTCCTGATCCGACATCCGACCGGACGGAGTTCTCCGGTCGCCCGCCCGAGTGGCACTCCCGAAGGAGAATCTTCGTGTCCACGACCGAGACGAACAAGTCCCCCATCATCAAGCCCGGCAGCGAATCAAGGAGGGCCGCCTGGGGATTCACCGGCCTCGTCGTCTGCCTCTACGTCATCAACTGGAGCGACAAGGCCGTCCTCGGTCTCGTCGCCCCGTACCTGACCGACGAGGGCATCATCACCACGACCCAGCTCGGGTTGATCGGCAGCGCCTTTTACGTCCCGTTCCTGCTCGGCAACTGGTGTGCCGGGCTCATCAACCGGTCCATGGCGCTCCGCTGGTCCCTCGCCGCGCTGGCGATCAGTTGGTCGTTCGTGATGCTGCCCATCGTGCTATCGGCGACGTTCGTCGTGCTGCTCGTGACGAGGATGCTCCTCGGGCTGCTGGAGGGACCGTCCGCACCACTGGTGCACACCGCCATCTACTCCTGGCACCCGATGGAGAAGCGCGGCCTCCCGTCCGCCGTCGTGACGATGTCCGCATCCGTCGCCAAGCTATTCATCGCGCCCGCCCTCGCCCTCATGATCGGGGCCTTCGGATGGCGTTCGGCGTTCATCACCCTCGCCGTGGCGGGCCTGGTCTGGGTGCTCGTCTGGCTGCCGACGTGGAAGCTGGGGCCGTACGGCGGCGAGGCGAAGAAGACCGCCATCACGGTCGTCGACGACGAGCCCACCGTACCCTGGATCAAGGTCCTCACCTCGGGGACGTTCATCGGCGCGTGGCTGGCCAGCATGCCGATCTACGCCGTCGTCGCGTCCGTGCTGACCTTCCTCCCCTCGTACTTCAACCAAGCGCTGGGCTTCTCGAAGGTCGAGGCCGGAACGATGTTCGGTTTGCCTTCGGTGGCGAGCATCATCACCCTGGTCGGGATGACGATGTTCTCGGACCGCCTGGTGCAGCGAGGGTCCAGCACGCGGCTGCTGCGCATCATCGTTCCGACCCTGGGCCTGGTCTTGTGCGCCGTCGCGCTGCTGACGCTGCCCTACATCGACCAGCGGTACCTCGCGGTGGCCTGGGTGTCGATCGGATACGGGCTGGGCGTGACCGTGCTGCCGCTGTTCAACGCCGCGCTGTCGGACATCGTGCCCCCGCGTCAGGTCGCCGCCATGCTCGGAATCTTCCTGGGGCTACAGTCCATCGGCGGCATGTACGGCCCCTACCTTGCCGGGCGGATCGTCGAATCGGCCTCCAGCAAGGTCGCTGGCTACCCTCTCGCGTTCCAGGCGTTCGGCGCGATGTGCCTGGTCGGGGCACTGATCGCACTGGCCATCGCCAACCCGAAGCGCGATAAGGCCCGCCTGCGCGGAATCACGGACTGACCGACATGACCACCGATGCACCACGACGACCGAACGATGTACCTGTGACGGCGTTCAACACCGACGACGAATCCGCGACGGATCCGGCCCGGCGGGCGCAGATCGAGATCGGCGCCGCATGGCCGACGCGTTGGTGGCGCTCAACACGATCGAGCACCTCGCCGGCGAGGTGTTCGTCCCCGCGGAGGGCCCAGCCGGCAATCCCCTGAGCTTCGAGGCCACGCACCGCGCGCTCGCCACCAAGGACGGCCGGGCCGTCGCGGCCGTCGCGTACACCTACCACGACGTCCGTCGGCTGCTGCGCGCCGTGGGGCACCCGGACGCGGACGATCCGGTATGGGACGGCACGGTGCTGGACCGCCCGACCTTCTGCGGTGGGCTCGAGACGGTGCTCGCGCACTCTGCTCGCCTCACCCTCGCAGAGTGGGAGGAGTTCCTGACGGACAACGACATGCCGTACGGGGTGGTGACCGACATCGCCGAGCTCCCCCACGACCCGTACGTCCGGGAGATGGGGCTGATCACCGAGGTGGAGCACCCCTCCGAAGGGCGGATCCGCGTGGTGAGCAACCCGCTCGAGTACTCAGCGACGCCGGTCTATATCCGCCGCCACGCAGAACTCCCGGGACAAAGCACCGACGAGGTGTTCGGCCAGTTGCCGGACCGGAGCTAAGCGGATCCTCAATGCGCGCGGGCTCGCGACACCACGCTGGCCCGTCGAGTGGACGGAACTGGACCGAGACCCGGCTCCACAATCACGAGACGGAGGTGCAGCGCTCCGGCATCGCCCGTGCTGCCGTTCGAGCAGCAGGGCATCTTCTTCCTGCTGTTCGCCCCCACTCCAGGGACCGAGAGCCGCCCGATCCGCTTGGTGGACAGCATCGTCGAGGTCAACGAGTTCTTCCTCACCGGCGTGGTGGTGTAACTGCCAGTCACCGCATCGTCGGAGAGGGAAAGCCCAATCCCGCGACGTCGCAGCCGGCTCGCTTCGTCGTGCGGTGGGCGCGCCAGCTGCCGGTCCACTGCGGCGGGCGCTTCTGCGCGAACGCCAGGGTACCCTCGGCGGCGTCGTCGGTCGCGCGGATCGCGACGGACTCCGCGCTGCTGCGCTCCCTCGCGTCCGCCTCCGAGGAGTAGGCGCCGTCGGCGATCGACCGCGCGAGCCGCTTCGTGGCCCGGATAGCGAGCGGGGCGTTGGCCGCGATCTCCCTCGCCAGCTCCCGGGCCGCGGCCAGAACGGCGCCCGCGCCGACGACCCGGTTCACCAGGTCGAGTTCGAGCGCGCGCCGCGCGTCGATCTTCCGCCCCGTGAACAGGAGCTCGTGCGCCACCTTCGGGGGCAGGCTGTACCGAGCCGAATCGCTCCGCCGCCCGCGGCGATGATTCCGCGGCTGACCTCGGGAAGCCCGAACACCGCCGACTCGGCGGCGACAGCCAGATCGCAGGCGAGGACCAGTTCCGTGCCACCGCCGAGCGCGAACCCGTTCACCGCGGCGATCACGGGCACGGGCACCGCGTTGCGAACGAACCCGCCGAAACCCCACTCCGGATGCCCCTCGGCGACGATGGACTCGCCCCGCGACAACGCCTTGAGGTCGGCGCCGGCGCAAAAGGCGCGGTCGCCGGCACCCGTGACGATGACGGCGGCCACGGTGGTGTCCGCATCCGCCTCGGTCAGCGCGGTACCGAGTGCCGTGGCGAGCTCCGCGTTCACCGAGTTCATCGCTTCGGGCCGGTTCAGCGTGAGGGTGACCACCGCACCGTCGCGCTCCACCACCACCGTGTCGTTGACCGTCATTTACGTCTCCTCCCTCTGGAGTCACTTCGACACCGTCCGGTCTCCCACACCGCCCCGGCGGATTCCGACGCCAGTAGCGCCCGCCCGGGTGCGCGCACGCGATCGATCGATACCACTGTGGTGCTGCTCAATTGGTCAGCACCCCACCGTCGACCGGCAGCGTGATACCCGTGACGTAGGTGCTCGCGTCGGACGCCAGGAACAGCAGCGCCGGGTTCAGCTCCCCCTCCTTGCCGAGGCGTCCCATCAGGGTGCGCGGCACGACGTACCGGTCCAGAACCCCGTCCGCCAGCATCTCGTCGGTCATCTCGGACTGGAAGTAGCCCGGCGCGAGGGCGTTGACTCGGATCCCCTTGCGGGAGCCCCACTGCTGGGCAAGATCCCGTGTCAGTCCGATGACCGCCGCCTTACTCGCGGAGTACGCCGCCTGCGGCATCAGCACGCTCGTGATTCCGAGGATGCTCGCGATGTTGATGATCGAACTGCCCGGGCCCATTACGCGACCCGCGGCCTGTGCCATCCAGTACGTGCCGTTGAGATTGACGTCGATCACCCGGCGGAAGTCTTCGGGGAGCTCGCGGGTCGCCGGAACGGAGGCGGCGATACCGGCGTTGTTGACGAGCACGTCGACCCGGCCGAACTCCTCCATCGCGCGCGCGATCACGATGTTGCACGCCTCTGGGTCGGAGACGTCGCACGCCACCGCGAGCGCGCGGCATCCCTCCGCTTCGACGAGCTCGCGAGTGCGCTCGAGGAGCTCCAACCGGCGCGCGGCGAGAACCACATCGGCGCCCGCTTGCGCGAGGACCTGCGCGAAGCCGACACCGAGTCCGCTGGACGCGCCGGTGACGACGGCGACCCTGCCGTCCAGCCGGAACAGGTCGAAGATCTCGCTCATGGAATGTCCTTCCGTGTAGATGATGTCGCAGGGAGTCGGTCACGGAGGTGATGGGGGAGCAGGACGAGGTCGCCCAGTTCCCCGTCCCGTCCCCGGATGTGACCGCGCAACGCCTCGCCGGTGAAGCCCAGCGCAGAGAAGATGGCGAAGACGCGGTCCTCGTCCATCACGAGTTCGACGACACCGAATCGACCGCTCGGTCACACAGGGCCGCGCTCCGAGCATCTTCACGATGTGCCCACCTTCGGATATCAGTGCATGCATCATTTCAGCAGAATGTCGCTCGATCCGCGCCTCGAGTTCCTCCGGGCCGCGGCCACTACTCGGCCGGCTTCGCAGCCGCGCGCTTCCTCAGCTCCGCGCGTGCGAGGGAATTCTTGTGTACCTCATCCGGCCCGTCGGCGAACCGCAGGGTGCGGATGCCGGCGTAGGCCTCGGCGAGCGAGAAGTCCTGCGACAGACCGCCCGCGCCGTGCGCCTGGATGGCCTTGTCGAGGATCCACTGCACCGTCTGCGGGGTGGCGATCTTGATCGCCTGGATCTCCGTGTGGGCGCCGCGGTTGCCTACGGTGTCCATCAGCCACGCGGTCTTGAGCACCAGCAGACGCAGCTGCTCGATCCGTACGCGGGATTCGGCGATCCAGTCCCGGATCACGCCCTGCTCGGAGAGCGGCTTGCCGAAGGCGGTGCGGTTCGCGACGCGCTCGCACATCATCTCGACGGCCCGCTCGGCGACGCCGATCGAGCGCATGCAGTGGTGGATGCGGCCGGGCCCGAGGCGGGCCTGCGCGATGGCGAAGCCGTCGCCCTCGTCGCCGATCAGGTTGCTCGCGGGCACCCTCACGTCGGTGAAGCGCAGCTCCGCGTGGCCGCCGTGGTTGTTGTCCTCGTAGCCGAACACCTGCATACCGCGCAGCACCTCGAGGCCCGGAGTGTCGCGGGGCACGAGGATCTGCGACTGCTGGCGGTGACGCTCGGCATCGGGCGCGGTCTTGCCCATGACGATGAAGATCTGGCAGTTGGGGTTCATGGCGCCGGTGATCCACCACTTGCGGCCGTTGATCACGTAGTCGTCGCCGTCCCGGACGATCGAGAGGCCGATGTTGGTGGCGTCGGAGCTGGCTACGTCGGGTTCGGTCATGGCGAAGGCCGAGCGGATCTCACCGTTCATGAGCGGCGTGAGCCACTGTTCCTTCTGCGCGGGCGTGCCGAACTCGTTCAGCACCTCCATGTTGCCCGTGTCCGGGGCGGCGCAATTGAACACCGCCGGCGCGAGATGCAGGCTGCGGCCGGAGATCTCGGCGAGGGGCGCGTACTGCAGGTTAGTCAGCCCGCCGCCTCCCTCGCCGGGGAGGAAGAAGTTCCAGAAGCCCCGGCGGCGGGCCTCCGCGCGGAGCTCCGCCAGGATCGGGACGCTATCCCAGGCCCAGCGGTCGTCCAGCTCCGCCAGCTGGCGGTGGAAGGTCTCCTCCGCCGGGTAGACGTGGCTGTCCATGAAATCGTTGACCTGCCCGATCAGTTCGGTGGTCTTGGCGTCGTACGCGAAATCCATGTCAGTTCTCCTTCAGAGCGTCGAGTCCGGCGTCCAGCAGCGGGTTCACTGCCTGGCCGGCCTCGGCGAAGCCCTCGCCCACGGTCTGCCCGTTGACGTAGCGGTAGTGGATGCCCTCGACGATGCCTGCGAGCTTGAAGCAGGAGAGGGCGATGTAGAAGCCGAAATCGCCGAGGTCCCGGCTCGATCCGGCGGCGTAACGGTCGATGATCTGCTGCTCGTCGAGGTAGCCGGGTGCCTCGCTCACATCGCTGACCGTGTCGGCGGAGATCTTTGCCAGGCGCCCGTAGACCACCATCAGCGCGAGGTCTGTCAGCGAGTCGCCGATGGTCGCCAGCTCCCAGTCGACGACCGCGGCAGGCTCGTCCCGCGGAGAGACGAGCACATTGTCCAGACGGTAGTCGCCGTGCACGATGCCCGGCGCCGAGTCCGCCGGTACCCGTGCCTCGAGCGCGGCGAACAGCTCGTCGACCTGCGGCAGGTCGCGGGTGTGCGCGGCGGCGAACTGCTTCCGCCAGCGCTGCACCTGCCGACCCAGGAAGCCCTCGGGGCGACCGAAGTCGGCGAGGCCGACGCTCGCGGGGTCGACGTGGTGCAGATCGACGAGGGTGTCGACCAGCCGCTCGGAGATGGCCCGCGTGCGCTCGACACCGAGCGCCTCGAGCTCGGTCGCGCGGCGGTACGGCACCCCGTCGATCTCGCTCATCACGTAGAACGGCGCCCCGAGCACCTCGGGGTCGTCGCAGTAGGCGTACATCACCGGGACCGGCACGGCGGTTCCTCCGAGCGCCGACATCATCCGGTACTCGCGGCCCATGTCGTGCGCCGACGGCAAGAGCTTGCCGACGGGCGGCCGGCGCAGGATCCAGGATGAGGCACCGTCGGAGATGCGGTACGTGAGGTTGGACTTGCCGCCAGCGAGGAGGACCGCCTCGATGTGCGGGCCCGCCCCCGGCACGTGCTGCGGGAGCCAGGTGCCGAGGATGTCGAGGTCGAGGCCCGGGTGCTGCTCCGCCATCAGAAGACCACCACGGAGACGGTCTCGGCGACGCACGCGGGGCGGTCGCCGCCCTCGCGCTCGATGGTCACGCGCGCCACGACCTGCTGCCCGCCACCGCCCGGGGTCACCGAGACCAGTTCGACTCCGGCCCGGACGCGGGAGCCGACGGGCACCGGCGCCGGGAATCGGACCTTGTTGCTGCCGTAGTTGACGCCCATCGTCGTGCCCTCGACGGTGTAGATCTGCCACACCAGCATCGGGATGAGGGACAGGGTCAGATAGCCGTGGGCGATGGTCGAGCCGAACGGCCCGGATTTGGCCTTCTCCGGATCCACGTGGATCCACTGGTGATCGCCAGTGGCGTCCGCGAAGAGGTCGATCCGCTTCTGGTCGATCTCGACCCAGTCGCTGTAGCCGAGGTGCTCCCCTACTGCGGCCTGAAGCTCCTCGAGTCCGTTGAGTACGCGCATGTTCTCGTCCCTCGCCTGTCCGGTCCTAGTCCTTCGGCCCGCCCGCGACGTACACGACCTGCCCGGAGACGAAGCCGGCACCCTCGCTGGCGAAGAAGCTCGCGGTGTGCGCGATGTCGGCGGGCAGGCCCACGCGCTGCACCGGGATCTCCTTGGCCGCAGCGGCCTTGAAGTCCTCGAAGGAGACGCCGATCCGCTCGGCGGTCGCAGCGGTCATGTCGGTGGCGATGAATCCGGGGGCGATCGCATTCGCGGTCACGCCGAAGCGGCCGAGCTCGAGGGCGAGCGTCTTGGTCAGGCCCTGCATACCTGCCTTCGCCGCCGAGTAGTTGGCCTGGCCGCGATTACCCAGCGCCGACGTCGACGAGAGGTTGACGATGCGGCCCCACTTCTCCTGGGTCTGGTACTTCTGCACCTCGCGCGACATGAGGAAGGCGCCGCGCAAGTGCACACCCATGACCGAATCCCAGTCGGAGACGGTCATCTTGAACAGCAGGTTGTCACGGATGATGCCCGCGTTATTGACCAGGATGGTGGGCGGTCCGAGTTCCTCGGCGACGCGGGTGACGGCGGCGCCGACCTTCTCCTCGTCGGAGACGTCGACACCCACGCCGATGGCGCGGCCGCCGGCGGCGGTGATCTCGTCGGCGACCACTCGGCAGGCGGCCTCGTCGAGGTCGAGGACGGCGACGGCGTGCCCGTCGGAGGCGAGGCGGCGGGCCACCTCGGCACCGATGCCTCGGGCGGCTCCGGTCACGATGGCGATGCGCTGGGTCATGATGTGCTCCTTCAGGGGTGGACGGACGTATCGGCCAGGGCGGGAACGAGTTTCCGCAGGGCCGAACGGGTGGTGGCGGGGTCGGTGTGGTGCACGGCGCGGATGCCGAGGGCGGCGGCGCCGTTGATGTTCGGCGTCGCGTCGTCGATGAACGCGGCCCGCTCGGGCGGGACGTCAAGGGGGTCGAGCGCGAGCCGGAAGATGGCCGGGTCGGGCTTACGCACCCCCACCTCCTCCGAGATGATCACCGGCGCGAACAGGGCTGCGAGGCGCTCACGCGGGTAGAGGTTCCCGCCGCCCCAGCTGTTGGAGACGATCGCCACGGGCACGCCCGCCGCCCGCAGATCAGCGGCGAGCTCCCACATCGCGGGGTCCTCCTCGATCCGGGCGAACATCCGGCGCAGCACACCGTCGGGGCTCACCGGTGCGCCGGTCGTGGTGCGCAGCGCCGCGGCGAACTCGGCGTCGAACTCCGCCTCGGGCAACTCCCCGGTCTCCAGGCGGTGGATCGGGCTGCCCGCGGCGGCGTCGCGGCCGAGCCAGGCCTTGAGCGTGGCGGTGAAGCTGGCCGGTTCGATGCCCTCGTCGGCGATCCATGCTTCGATGCTGCGGCGCATCGGCCGGGTGAGGACGCCGCCGTAGTCGAACAGGACGGCGTCCACCTCTCGGTCGGCCGGGCTGTCCGCGCCCCGTCGCGCCGGGTCCGACGGTGCGCTCGTCATCGGTCCGCCTGGTAGACAACGCGGCCCACTGTGGTGCCGTCGCCGAGGCGCTGCAGGCCGTCGGGGACGGCGTCGAACGCGAGGCGCTCACTGACGAGGGGATTCACCACCCCCTGGTCGGCGAGGCTCGTGAGCTCCGCGTGGCACTGCTGCACGGCGGACGGGTCGTACCTGTTGTACAGACCCCAGTGCAGGCCGACGATCGAATAGTTCTTGATCAGCGCGTGATTGAGGGCGGCCTTTTGGATGGTGCCGCCGGCGAAACCGATGATGAGGATCCGGCCCTCGAAGGCGATGCACTTGGTGGAACGCTGGTAGGTCTCGCCGCCGACCGGGTCGTAGATGACGTCGGCGCCGCGGCCGTCGGTCTCGGCCTTGACCACCTCGACGAAATCCTGGGTGTGCCGATCGATCACGACATCGGCGCCCAGCGCGCGAGCGACTTCGGCCTTCTCCGGCCCACCGACGACGCCGATCACCCTGGCCCCGGCGGCCTTGCCGAGCTGGACGGCGGCGCTGCCGACGCCGCCGGCGGCGGCGTGCACGAGGAGGGTCTCGCCGGCCTGCAGGTGTGCGCGGCGGTGCAGCCCGAACCACCCTGTCTGGTAGCCGATGAACAGCGACGAGGCCTGCGCGTCATCGAGCGACGCCGGCGCCGGGAAGGCCTGCGCCGCAGTGAGAGCCGCGTACTCCGCGAAGCCGCCGTGGGGAAGAGCGGAAGCGCCCAGGACGCGCTGCCCCACCGTGAAGCCCTCGACGCCCTCGCCGAGAGCGACGACCTCGCCGCACAGCTCGACGCCGGGGGTGAACGGCAGATCGGGCTTCACCTGGTACAGCCCGCGGCACAGGAGGACGTCGGGGAAGTTCGCCGCCGTCGCGAGCGTGCGCACGACGACCTGCCCCGGGCTCGGTTCGGGGACCGGAAGATCGGCCTCGCGGACCACCGCGAGCGGCTCCCCCAGTTCGGGTACCTGCCAGGCCCTCATCGGTCGGCCTCCTTCGTCTCCAGCCGCTGCTGCAGCTTGTTCATGCCGTGCAGCCAGGTGTCGGTGGCACCCGCGCGCGTGGCGTAATACCTCGCGACCTCGGGGTGCGGGAGGATGAGGAACTCGTCGCCGGCAAGCGCGTCGACCGCCTGCGTCGCCACCTGCTCGGGGGTGAGCGCGGAGTCGTGACTGAGCAGCTCCTCCAGATCGCCCGACTGCTCCAACATGCGGGTGCGCACGCCCTGAGGGCAGATCGCCTGGACCACGACGCCGCGGTGGCGGTAGGTCGCGGAGAGCCACTCGGCGAAGGCGACGGCGGCGTGCTTGGTCACCGAGTACGCGGGCGCGCCGAGCATGGTGAGCAGGCCCGCTGCGGAGGCGGTGACCACGAACCGGCCACTGCCGGCCGCGACCCAGTCGGGGACGAGCAACCGGGCGGCGCGCACGTGCGCCAGCACGTTGACCTCCAGCGACAGCGCCCAGTCGGATTCGGCTGTGTCGAGGCCGCGGCCGCGGTCGACGCCCGCGTTGGCGTACCAGGCGTCGATCGTGCCGAGCTCGCGGCGCGCCGTCGCGACGAGCGCGGCGACGCCCTCCTCGGAGGCCGCGTCGCCCGGCGCGGCGTACGCGGCGCCGCCCGCGGCGGTGATCTCGCCGGCGGTGCGCGCGGCACCGTCGGCATCGAGGTCCGCGACGACGACGCGCGCCCCCCGCGCGGCGAGCTCGCGGGCGAGTGCCTCGCCGATGCCGTTGCCCGCGCCCGTGACGACGACGCCCTTGTCCTTCGGATCGAAGGCCGCCACCGGCCTAGACCCCGCCGGTGAGCAGGACGCCACCGTCGACGGTGAGCGTCTGGCCGGTCATCCAGGCTGCGTCTTCCGAGAGCAGGAAGGCGACGACCGAGCCGATGTCGTCCGGGACGCCGAGGCGCTTGAGCGGGTACGCAGTCGAGATCTGCTCCTCGCGCCCCTCGTAGAGGGCCGCGGCGAAGCGGGTCTTGACCACGGCCGGCGCGACGGCGTTGACCCGGATGTCCGGGCCGAGCTCGACGGCCAGCTCCTCGGTCAGGTGGATCACGGCGGCCTTCGAGACGCCGTAGAAGCCGATGCCGGGCGCGGGACGCAGCCCGGCGACGGAGCCGACGTTGACGATGGCGCCGCCGTGCTCCTTGAGCCACGCGGCGTGGACCTTCTTGGTCCAGGACAGCGTCGAGAGCACGTTGACCTCGAGGATCTTGCGCGCGGCGGCGAGGTCGATATCCATCAGCGGGCCGTAGACCGGGTTGATGCCGGTGTTGTTGACGAAGAAGTCGGCGCGGCCGAAGGTCTCGATCGCGGTGGCGATCACCTGATCCTGGTGCGCCTCGTCGTCCCCCGAGCCGGCGACGGCCGCCGCCACGTCCGGGCCACCCAACTCGGCGACGGCGGCGTCGAGCGCCTCCTGCTTGCGCGCCGTGATGACGACCTTCGCGCCGTCGGCCACCAGCCGCTGCGCGACGGCGAGGCCGATCCCGCGGCTCGCTCCCGTGACGATCGCGGTCTTCCCGGCGAATCGGGTCATACTTCACACCTTCCTAGAACCTGACTAAGCGCTCGCTTATTTTGTAGCCTACGACACACCGCGCCGAAAGAGGATCCATTCAGGGGCGAACCTCTGTGACCCTCATCACAGTAAGGAGGTTACAACTCCCGGACCTCGAGAACGACGAAGCGGCCCGCACGCCGAGGCGCGCGGACCGCTCCGTGGGCGGTCACGGGTCAGCTGAGCCGCTCGATGATCATCGCCATGCCCTGGCCGCCGCCGACGCACATGGTCTCGAGGCCGAACTGCTTGTCGTGCCACTGCAGCGAGTTGATGAGCGTGCTGGTGATCCGCGCACCGGTCATGCCGAAGGGGTGCCCGACGGCGATCGCCCCGCCGTTGACGTTGACCTTGTCGGCGTCGATGCCCAGGGCGCGCACCGACGGGATCACCTGCGCCGCAAAGGCCTCGTTGACCTCCATGAGGTCGATGTCGCCGATCGACAGGCCGGCGCGCTGCAGCGCCTGCTTCGAGGCTTCGACGGGGCCGAGGCCCATGATCTCGGGCGACAGGCCGGTCACGCCGGTCGAGACGATGCGCGCGAGCGGCGTCAGTCCGAGCGCCTTCGCCTTGGTGTCGGACATGATCACCACGGCCGCCGCGCCATCGTTGAGCGGGCAGCAGTTGCCGGCCGTGACGGTGCCGTCCGGGCGGAAGACCGGCTTGAGCCCGGCGATACCCTCGTAGGTCACCCCGGCGCGCGGACCGTCGTCCTTGGCGACGACGGTGCCGTCGGCGAGCGTGACCGGGGTGATGTCCTTGTCCCAGAAACCCGACGCGATAGCGGCCTCGGCACGGTTCTGGCTGCGCACGCCCCATTCGTCCTGGTCCTGACGGCTGACGTTCTTGAACTGCGCGACGTTCTCCGCGGTCTGGCCCATGGCGATGTAGACGTCGGGCAGCACGCCGGACTCGCGCGGGTCGACCCAGGTCTGGCCGCCGCCCGCGAAGGTCGCGGTGCGGGCCTGGGCGTCGTCGAAGATCGGGTTCTTGGTGTCGGGCAGGCCGTCGGCGTTGCCCTTGATGTAGCGGCTCACGGTCTCGACGCCACCGGAGATGAAGACGTCGCCCTCGCCGGCCTTGATCGCATGGAAGGCCATGCGGCTGGTCTGCAGGCTCGAGCTGCAGTAGCGGTTGACGGTGACGCCGGGGAGGTGATCGAGGCCGGCCTCGACAGCGATCACGCGGGCGATGTTGAAGCCGGACTCGCCCGCGGGCTGGCCACAACCGAACATGAGGTCGTCGATCTCGCGGGGATCGAGACCCGGCACCTTGGCCAGGGCGGCCTGCACCATCTGGACCGCGAGATCGTCGGGCCGCGCGTCCTTGAGCGAGCCCTTCGCAGCGCGCCCGATGGGTGAGCGAGCAGTGGAGACGATGACGGCTTCTGGCATGGAATGACCTCCGAGTTGAACCAATACTGACTAAGCGCTCGCTTAGCGGTGTATCATTTATTCTGCACCACTGAGAGCCGGTCGTCATTCGACCGTTCGCTGTGGTCCCATTCACAGTAGAGACACCGCGGCGAAGCTTCCGCATCGCGGTGTCGCCGGAGGGCACGATGACCGAAGCCGACGCACCGTCCCGCGCCGACGCCACCCGCGCGCGGTTACTGGCCGCGGCCGCGGAGGCCTTCGCCGACCGCGGCTTCCACGGCACCACCACCAGGGACATCGCCGCGGCCGCCGGCATGAGCCCCGCGGCCGTGTACGTGCACTACAAGTCCAAGGAACAGCTGCTGCACCACCTCTCGCGCGTCGGGCACGAGCGGATCATCGAGACGATCGACGCGGTGGACGACCCCGCGCACTCCCCCACCGTGCGCCTGGCCGCGACGATGCGGGCCTTCGCGACGCACCACGCGTCGTCGCATACGAGTGTCCGCGTGGTCAACTACGAGCTCGACGCGCTCAGCCCGGAGCACCGCGCCGAGATCGGCACGCTGCGCCGCGAGATCACCCGCCGGCTGCGCGCGATCGTGGACGCCGGCGTCGCCGACGGCTCCTTCGACACCCCGGACCCGCGGATGGCCACCATCGCCGTCCTCTCCAGCGGCATCGACATCGGCCGCTGGTACCACGACGGCGGCGAGATCACCCCCGATCGCATCGGCGACTTCTACGCCGACCTCGCCCTGCGCACCGTCGGGGCGAGGACCACCGACTCCACCGACTCCGCCGACACCCCGCACTAGAGAACCCGAGGAGAACACCATGCGTCGCACCGTCTACACCGCCGACCACGAGGCCTTTCGCGAGACCCTCCGCGCCTTCATCGAGGCGGAGGTCGTGCCGCACTACGACGAGTGGTACGCCAACGGCATCGTGCCCAAGGACTTCTACCCCAAGCTCGGGGAGCTGGGTGTCTTCGGCATCGAGGTGCCCGAGGAGTACGGCGGCGCGGGCATCGAATCGTTCAAGTACCAGGCCGTGATCAGCGAGGAGCTGGCTCGCGCCGGCGTCTCCTTCGGCGGTTCCAGCGTGCACATCGCCCTCTGCCTGCCGTACCTGACGGGCCTCGGCACCGACGAGCAGAAACAGCGCTGGCTGCCCGGGATGGCCGCCGGCGAGCTCATGTTCGCCATCGCCATGACGGAGCCGGGCACCGGTTCCGATCTCGCGGGCATGAAGACCACCGCGAAGCGTTCCGAGGACGGCAGCCACTACGTCCTCAACGGTGCGAAGACCTTCATCACCGGCGGCGTCAACGCCGACCGCGTGATCGTCTGCGCGCGCACGGCCCCGGCCACCGCCGAGGACCGGCGCCACGGCATCTCCCTCTTCGTCGTGGACACCTCCCTCGACGGCTACGCCGTGGGACGCAAACTCGACAAGATCGGCCTGCGTACCTCCGACACGGCGGAGCTCTCGTTCACCGACGTCAAGGTGCCCGCCGCGGACCTCCTCGGCGAGGAGAACAAGGGCTTCTCCTACCTGGGCCAGAACCTGCCGCAGGAGCGCCTGTCGATCGCCGTGGGAGCGTACTCGCAGGCCGCCGCCGCGGTGCGTTTCGCGCAGGCCTACACCCAGGACCGCACCATCTTCGGCAAGTCCGTCGCGTCGTTCCAGAACACCAAGTTCGAGCTCGCCGCGTGCAAGGCGAAGGTCGACGCGATGGAGTCGAGCGTGGACCGCGGCCTCGAGTTGCACGACGCGGGCCAGCTCACCGCCGCGGACGCCGCCTCGCTCAAGCTGTTCTGCACCGAGGCCGCCTCCGACGTGATCGACCGCTGCCTGCAGTTGCACGGCGGCTACGGGTACATCAACGAGTACCCGATCGCGCGCCTCTACGCCGACAACCGCGTCAACCGGATCTACGGCGGCACCTCCGAGGTGATGAAGACCATCATCGCCAAGGACATGGGGCTCTAGGCGAAAGCCTCAGCGGCGGATCATCATCGATCGCCGGTGCCGCCGCCGAGGCGCCAACAGGGGCAGCAACGTCGGTGTACTGACGCTCTCCAGGCTCGTTGCCCAGTCTCGAACAGACTCCGTCGAACGCGGTATCAACCGGTCCAGACGTTGACCCAGCGCCGATCATCGGGCATCAGTGCTCCCTCGATCGCTCCATCGAACGTCGCGAGCACCGTGCCGTTGGACGCCGCCAGATTGACGAGCTGGAGGTCGGTCACCTGCCGACGCCCCATCAGCACGCGGGTGTCTATCGCGGGCGCCGCAAGCGAACCGGCGTCAGCGAGGAATCCCCAACCCCGCACCTGACGCATCGCCGCCAACTGCCCGAGCGCCTCGCCGCCGCTCACTTTCCGGCCCACGACGTGCTCGGTCAAAAGCAACCGGAGCAACCCCGCCTCGGTGGCGGGACACGTGCTCCAGGCATCCAGCTCGGCAAACCGATCATGCGCGATCACATGATGAACATGCTGATCCCAGGTCAAGGCGAGGAGCACGTTGACGTCAAGCAACATCGCCCGCGTCCGCCTCGTCATCGCGATAGGAAGTCACCAGTTCGTCCGTCACCAGATGTCCAGGAACGCCGGACAGTACAGGAAAGCCCGATGGGGCACGACGCGTTACGCGCGCAACCCTGAGCCCGGAGAGCGCAAGCTCGGAAACGGCCCTACCCAGCGAAATATGCTCGGCGGCCGCCTTCGCTCGGGCGGCACTGAGCACCGCCGGGTCCAAGTCAAGGGTCGTTCGCATCAACACATCATAGCATCAACACACCGATCGCAGAATGGGCCGAGATGGACAGGGCGAACAGCTCATGCGCGATCACACGACGAACATGGTGGCGCTCGCCCCGTCACCACACCCTGACGCGCTCCTGCGGCTCCAGCCACTCCCTGTCACCGGGCTTGACACCGAAGGTCGCGGCGAAGGCACTCACGTTCTTGACCACCTGATTCGCGCGGAACTCGTTCGGCGCGTGCGGATCCGTGGCGAGAGACTGGATCGCGGCGGCCTCGCGCGCCTTGTTACGCCAGATCCGGCCCCAGCTCAGGAACAGCGGCGTCAGGTCCGGGTCCGCGCCCGCCCCCGCGCTCGGCGCGATGCTCTCCGACGATCCGCCGCCGGCCGACGGCGCGCTGCTCGCCTGCGCGGCCGCCTCGGTCCCGGCGTCGCGGTTCGCGACGGCGATCCGGTAGGCGGCGATCGCGATGGACAGGCCGCCCAGGTCGGCGAGGTTCTCCCCCACCGTGAGCCCGCCGTTGACCGTGTTCGTCGGCGGCAGGCCGGCCGGGACCAGGGCGTTGTACTGCGCGATGAGCGCCTTGGTGCGCTTGTCGAACTCGGCCCGGTCGGCGGGCTCCCACCAGTCCTTGAGGTTGCCGTCACCGTCGTACTTGGCGCCCTGGTCGTCGAAGGCGTGGCCGATCTCGTGCCCGATCACGGCGCCGATACCGCCGTAATTGACGGCGGCCTGCGCGTCGGGCGAGAAGAACGGCGACTGCAGGATCGCGGCCGGGAAGACGATCTCGTTCATCCCGGGGTTGTAGTACGCGTTCACCGTCTGCGGCGTCATCAGCCACTCACCCTTGTCCACCGGCTTGGCGAGTTTCGCCAGCTGATAGGCGTTCTCGAACTCGCCCGACGCGCGGACGTTGGCGACGATCGACGTGCGATCGGTCTTGAGATCGCGGTAGTCGCGCCACTGGTCGGGATAGCCGATCTTGGTGCGGATCTTCTCCAATTTGGCCGACGCGGCTTGCCGGGTCGCCGGGGTCATCCAGTCCAGGTCCGCGAAGCTGGCGCGGTACGCGCTGCGCAAGTTGTTCACGAGTTGCTCGGCCTGCTGCTTGGCATCCGACGGGAAGTGCTTCTTGACGTACAGCTTCCCGAGCGCCTCGCCGAGGGCGCCCTCGACCACCGCGACGCCCCGCTTCCAGCGGTCGCGTTGCTGCTCGACCCCGCTGAGCGTCTTCGAATAGAACTCGAAGTTCGCCGTGACGAAGGGCTCGGAGAGATACGCGGCATAGGCGCGCACCACCTGGATCCGGGCGTGGTCCTTGAGAGTGCCGAGATCGGTGTCCGCCCACAGCTTCGCCGCGGACGTCAGGGAGCTCGGCTGCGAGACCACGACGTTCTTCGCGTCGTCGGCCTTGATGCCCACCGCCCGCTGCCAGCGGTCCCAGTCGTAGCCGGGGGCGAGCCTCGCCAGTTCGGACCACGGGTACGGGTTGTAGGTCGCTGTGGCGTCGCGGGAGCGGACCCGATCCCAGTGTCCCTTCGCGACCGCCGTCTCGAAGGCGAGCACGCGCGCGGCCACGCCGGGCGCGTCGGACAGGCCGGCGAGCGAGGCCGTCTTCTCGAGATAGGCGCGGTACTTGTCGCGCACCGCGGCGTACTTCGGGTCGCGGTAGTAGGCCTCGTCGGGCAGGCCGATGCCGGACTGCACGAGGCTCAGCACGTACTTCGACGAGTCCTTCTGGTCGGTGTCGACGTAGTAGCCGACCAGACCGCTCACACCCTGCTTCTGGTGCGCGCCGATCACATCGAGCAGGGCCGCCTTGTCGGCGGCCTTGTCGATCGCCTCGAGGTCGGGCTTGATCGGATTCGCGCCCTCCCGATCGATCCGGCCCGTATCCATGAACGAGTCGTAGACATCGCGGATGTTCGCCTCGTCGCTGCGCGTCCGCGGATCCTTGATGTTCTCGATGATGGCCTTGAGCTGGTCCAGCGCGCGATCCGACAGGTCCGTGAAAGTGTTGAACGAGGCCTTGTCCGCCGGGATCGTGTAGCCATCGGCCCAGGCGCCGTTCACGTGCCGGAACAAGTCGTCCTGCGGCCGCACACCCGGCGCGGCGCCGCTCATGTCCGGCCCGGTCAGCGGTCGCGCGGGCTGCGCGGAGGAGGACGGCGAGCTCCCCCCGGGCGAGGACACACCGCACGCGGCGAGCACCGCGGTGCCCGCGAGCACGCCGAAACCGGCGAGGAACCGCCGGCGGTCGAGCCCGCCCGACGGTGCGCCGAACGGGTCGCGGTCCGGACGGGGCGGATGGGCGGAAGACTGTGCATCACCGGTCTGCATACCCGAATCTAACCCCATCGGCGGAGCGGATGGTGCGACACGCTAACAACCCGAGTCGGGCGTCGCCGTCCGCCGCGAGGTGAGCGCGATGGCGAAGACGACGAGCGCGATGCCGACTGCCTCCAGCCACCCCGGCCGCTGGCCCAGCATCACCGCGCCGACGCCGGTGGCGGTCACCGGGAGCAGGGCGAGCAGCAGCGCGAACCGCTCGCGGCCGACGCGCGTGAGGACCACCTGGTCCAGCACGTACGGGACCACCGAGCTGAGCAGTCCGAGGCCCAGGCCGAGGACCCACACCTCCCAGCTGAGGAAGGCGTCGGGGCGCGTTGCGAGGTCGGGCCCCAGGCCCGGCAGCGCGAGCACCAGGGCACCCGCGGCCAGGCCGACACCGAGCCCCTCGATGCCGCCGCCGGCGTCGGCGACGCGCTTGCCGAGCACGATGTACCCCGCCCACAGCGCGGCGGCGAGCAACGCGCAGGCGATGCCGATAGCGCCGTCGGAGCCGAGACCGCCTCCGGTCGCGCCGTCGAGGTTGACGCCCGCGACGCACACCACGCCGGCCAGGGCCGCGGCGGCCGCGAGCAGGTCGACGGCACGCCGCGACCCGGCGACGGCCACGGCAATCGGCCCGAGGAACTCGATCGCGACGGCCGTGCCGAGGTCGATGTGGTCGATGGCCTCGTAGAAGGCCATGTTCATGGCGACGGTCACGGTGCCGAAGAGCGCCGCGGAACGCAGCCGCGCCCGGGTCCAGTCGGCGCGGCGCGGGCGCAGCGCGATCAGCAGGATGAGGCCGGCGCCGGCGCCGCGCAGCCAGGCAACGGCGACAGGTGAGAGCTGCTCGAACAGGCCGACGCCGAGGGAGGCACCGACGTACTGGCTGATCGCCCCGATCACGAACATCGCCGGGATCATCAGCTGTGTCACGCGCCTCACCCTAGGGGACGGTCCCCGCGCCCCGCACCCGCGTTTCCTGCGGGTCCCGCCGCGGCTTCTCCTGCCTCGGACGATGTTCACCCTGGGAGAACATGACGCCCACCTCCCCGGTGTGGTGGAACAAATGGGTACTCTCGGACGTATACAGAGATGTAAGAACGGTTCGTGAGGAACGGAGGAGTCATGACGAACACAGTCACTTCAGAGGCCCCCGCGGGCGATGCCTTCGCTCCCCTGACGGCGTCCGACCGCTGCGATCGATGCTCGGCGGCCGCCCAGGTCCGGGCGGTACTCCCGTCGGGCTTCGAGCTGCTCTTCTGCGGGCATCACTTCACCGAGCACCGCGCGAAGCTGGAGGCGCAGGGCGCCACCGTCGCGGGAGAGCCCGTCTCGGTCTAGGTATCCATCGACGCGACGGCGCCGTGCACCCGCCCTACTTCCGGGTGCACGGCGCCGTCGCCGTCTCTGCCCGGGTGTGCGCCGCGGGCCCGGGTCACTTCCAGGTGCGCAGCGCGGCGATCCGCTCGCGTAGCTGATCCGCGGACGCCATTGCGGTGACGGGCCCGCCCAGCCTGCTGCGCAGTTCGTTGTGCACCACGCCGTGCGGCTTGCCGGTCCGATGATGATGCATCGCGACCAGCGAGTTCAGCTCGCGGCGCAGCGCCGAGAGTTGCGCGCCCGCGGTCGCCCGCTCCTCGACCTCGGGGGGCGGCGCGGGGCGTTCCGCCACGGCCGTGCGGGTGTCCACCTGGTCCTTCTGCCGCTGCTTGAGGAGCGCACGCATCTGCTCGGCGTCCAGCAGCCCGGGCAGCCCCAGGTAGTCCGCTTCCTCCTCGCTGCCCGCGAGGGTCGCGGTGCCGTAGGAGGAACCGTCGTAGATGAGCTGGTCCAGCTCGGCGTCGGCGTGCAGTGAGACGAACGCCTTCTCCTCCTCGCCGGGCTCGTCCTTCTGCTTGTTCGCGTCGATGAGCATCGCGTCCTCGAGCCCGTCGGACTCGCGATGCGGCTTGCCCAGGACGTGGTCGCGCTGCTCCTCGAGCTTCGCGGCCAGGTCCAGCAGCACCGGTACCGACGGCAGGAAGACACTCGCGGTCTCACCCGGCACGCGCAGTCGCACGAAGCGCCCGATCGCCTGGGCGAAGAACAGCGGCGTCGAGGCACTCGTCGCATACACGCCCACCGCCAGGCGCGGGACGTCCACGCCCTCGGAAACCATGCGGACGGCGACCATCCACTTGTCCGTTCCCTCGGAGAACGCGGAGATCCGCTTCGAGGCCGTCGGGTCGTCGGACAGCACGACCGTGACCTTCTCGCCGCTGATCTCCTCGAGCAGCTCGGCGTAGTCGCGGGCCGTCGACTGATCGCTGGCGATGACGAGGCCGCCCGCATCGGGCATCGCGTGGCGCAGCTGGTCGAGCCGCGTGTTCGCGGCGTGCAGCACCGCGGGAATCCAATCGCCGTGCGGGTCGAGCGCGGTGCGCCAGGCACGCGCCGTCTGCTCCCTGCTCAGCGGCTCGCCCAGCCGGGCGGTGAACTCCTCGCCCGCGCTCGTGCGCCAGCTCGCCTGCCCCGAGTACGCCAGGAAGACGACGGGGCGGACCACGCCGTCGGCGAGCGCGTCCGAATAGCCGTAGACGTGGTCGGCCTTGGACCGCTGCCCTCCGCCGAACTCCGGCTCGTACGTGACGAACGGGATGGGGTTGTCGTCGCTGCGGAACGGCGTACCCGTGAGGGCGAGCCGCCGGGTGGCCGGCTCGAACGCCTCGCGCACGCCCTCGCCCCAGCTCTTCGCGTCGCCGGCGTGATGGATCTCATCGAGGATGACCAGGGTCTTGTACGCCGTGGTCCGCGCGTGATGCTTGTACGGGTGCATGCCCACCTGGGCGTACGTGATGACCACCCCGTCGAAGTCCGACGAGGTGCTGCCGCCCGAGTTGGTGAAGTTCGGGTCGAGGTTGATGCCGTTGCGCGCGGCCGCCTCAGCCCACTGGTACTTCAGATGCTCGGTCGGCGCGACCACCGTGACCCGCTCGACGGTGCGGTCGGCCAGCAGCTCGCCGGCGACCCGCAGCGCGAACGTCGTCTTACCGGCGCCCGGTGTGGCGACGGCGAGGAAATCCCGAGGCTTCGAGGTCAGGTACTTCGTGAGCGCACGGCGCTGCCAGACACGAAGTGAAACCGCCATCGAGAACCGCACCCCTATACCGCGAGACAAGCCCGTCCGGCGCGCATTCGCGGCGCGGGCGGGTCGATCGTGAACCCTGACGCAGTCTACTCGCAACACGCGGCGATCCCGGTTCCGGCGTGATCGGCGCCGGTGCGCGAGACTGAACATGATGAACGACGCACACGGCACGCCGGGAAGCCGGCAATCGGGCCCGGCGAAGCACGCCGAGCCGCACGATCCGGGTCCCCACACCCAGGACCTGGATCGGCCCCGGCGTGTCGGCTTCCCCGCCCGCGCGTGGGGCGTCGTCCGCGGCATGCCCCAGGTCCTGTGGCGCACCGTGGTCAAGTCCTGGGACGACTCGATCGTCGGACACAGCGCCCAGGCGGCCTTCTGGACCACCCTGTCGCTGGCGCCCCTGCTGCTCGCCCTGATGGGCCTCGTCGGCTACGTGGCGAACTGGTTCGGGCCCGACACCATCGGGGTGATCCACGACCGGCTCATCTCCTTCGGCCTGCGCGTCTTCACGCCCAACGTGGTGGACGAGATCATCCGTCCCATGGTCGACGGGGTGCTGCAGCAGGGCCGCGGCGACGTGGTCTCGGTGGGCTTCATCATCGCGCTGTGGGCCGGATCGTCGGCGCTGTCGTCGTACGTCGATTCCATCAGCATGGCCCACGACCAGCACACCGTGCGCAATGCGGTGCATCAGCGCTTCTTCGCGCTCCTGCTCTACGTCGAGTTCCTGGTCATCGCGGTGTTCACCCTGCCGCTCGTGGCGCTGGGGCCGAGCTTCCTCATCCGGTACATCCCCTCCTCGTGGCACCCGGCGGTGGCGCAGCTCATCGACTTCGGCTACCTGCCGTTCGTCGTGCTCATGCTGGTCGGCGCGCTGGCGCTGCTCTACCGGCAGGCGCTGCCGCGGCCGTTGCCGTGGTACCGGCACGTCCCGGGCGCGGCGCTCGCGGCCCTGATCTTCCTCGTCGCGTCGACCGGCCTGCGCGTCTATCTGTCGTTCATCGCGTCCGGCCGGGGCATCTCGTACGGCGCGCTCGCCACACCGATCGCGTTCCTGCTGTTCACGTTCTTCCTCGGCTTCGCCGTCATGGTCGGCGCGGAGTTCAACGCGGCGCTCCAGGACCGGTGGCCCGCCCGGGAGATCCGCACCGACCAGCTGCGGGACTGGGTCGTCGAGCAGATCAAGGAGGCCGGGATCCCCGACCCCGGCAAGGCGGCCGCCGAGGGCCTGCGCCGCGCGACGGACCCGATCCGCCGGCGTCAGCGGACCGAATCCGACGACGAACCGCCTGAGGGGCCGGAGGCGCCCAGGGACGAGGCGCCTCGACACACCGTCGAGACCGAGGTGCCGCCGCGGCGCACCGTCGAGACCGACGCCCCGCGCGTGCCGCCGACGCGGCCCGTGCGCGAGGTCGAGCCGCGGTGAGCGGCTACTTCTTCATACGGTCGTAGATCTTCTTGCACTCGGGGCACACCGGCGAGCCGGGCTTCGCCGACTTGGTCACCGGGAAGGTCTCGCCGCAGAGCGCGACGACGTAGTTGCCCATCACGGCCGATTCAGCGATCTTGTTCTTCCGCACGTAGTGGAAGAACTTGGGAGTGTCGTCGTCGGTACCGGTATCGGCGTCGACATCGACATCCGGCTTCTCCAGGGTCTTCGTACTCATGACTTTCATTCTGCCAGCCGCAGTGGGACGATCGAAGCGTGGGAAACCAGGGCGACGACACCTACGTCATCACTGACGCGGAGGACTCGTACGAAGAGCAGCACCGGCGGCGCGTCCGCCGGTACCTGATGATCATGGCGATCCGTATTCCCGCGCTCGTCATCTCCGCGTGGATCTACTCCGCCACCGGCAACTGGATGATCGCGCTCGCCGTGCTCGGCGTTTCCATCCCGATCCCGTGGATCGCCGTGATCCGCGCGAACGATCGGCCGAAGCGGCGTAAGGGCGAGCCCGACCGGTTCACCCGCCGCAAGCTCGACCGCCTCGCCCTGCAGGGCAGTCCGATCACCACCGTCTCGACGCGCGGCGAGTAGGTGCGGCTCTCCCCCGGGCTGACGCCGCTGTGCCGTCGGCTCGGCCCCGTGTTGGCCGCCGCCGACTTCTCGGAAGCCACCGTCGCCGACCGTCTCGGTGACGCCCACGGCTGCCTCTCGCGCGGCGAGCCCGGCCCCGTGGAGGCCGCGGCGTCCGGCACCACGCCGCTCGACGTGATGATCCGCCTGTTCCTCGCCACCGCGCCCGTCCCGCGCGCCGAGGTGGACGCGACCCTGGCTCCGGTCACGGCCGATGAGGCGGTGAGCGTCGGCCTCCTCGAGCCCGACCCGCAGGATCCGTCCCGGGTCCGCGCCGCGCTGGGCCTGCGCCCCCTGGACCTATCCGACGGTCCGCAGTGGTTCCTCTCCGACCTCGACGGCCTCATGCGGCCGCACCCGCAGCACCGCGAGCACGTGTTGGGCGTGGGGCACGCCTCGCAGTCGCTGCTGCGGGCCACGCCGCGGGAACCGGTGGGCACCGTCCTCGACCTCGGCACCGGCTGCGGCGTGCACGCCTGCGCCGCCACCCGGTTCGCGGAGGCCGTCACCGCGACGGACGTCAGCGAGAGGGCGGCCGATTTCACCTCCGCCTCGGCCGCGCTCAACGGCGTGGATGTGCAGGTGCTCACCGGCGACTGGTTCGCGCCCGTCGCGGGCCGGCGGTTCGACCTGCTGCTGGCGAATCCTCCCTTCGTCGTGGGCGAGGGCCGAGTGGACCACACGTACCGGGATTCGGGCCTCGACCTCGACGGGGCGTCCGAGCTGGTGGTGCGGGGCGTCCCCGAGCATCTCGCGCCCGGCGGCACCGCCGCGCTGCTCGCCTCCTGGGTGCATCGCGGGGAGGAGGCCTGGCAGGCGCGGGTCGCGTCCTGGCTGCCCGCCGAGGGCGTCGCCGCGTGGGTCCTGCAGCGCGACGTCGCCGATCCGGCGCTGTACGTGGGCACCTGGCTGCGCGACGAGGGGCTCGACCCCCGCGTCGGTGAGGGGCGCGCGAAGTCCGACCGCTGGCTGGCGCATCTGACGGAGGCCGGCGTCACGGGCATCGGCTTCGGCTACGTCTTCCTGCGTACGATCGACGGTCCGTCGGAGGTCGTGTGCGAGGAGTTGAGCCACCCGTTCGACGATCCCCTGGGCGACGAGGTGCCGGCGCACTTCACCCGCATGGCGTGGCTGCACGACGCCGACCTGGACGCCGCCCGCCCGCTGCTCGGCGACGACGTCGCGCTCGAGCGCGTCTCGGTGGCCGGTGGCGAAGGCTGGGACGAGGTGGCGGTCCGCGTGACCCGGATGTCCGGGCCGCGCTGGGTGCATGAGCTCGACGACGCAGGTGCCCGCCTGCTCGCCGGCTGCAGCGGCGGCCTCACCACCGAGGACCTCGTGCTGTTACTCGAGGCCGCGACCGGCGAAGACGACCTCGCCGATCCGGCCCGGCGATTGCTCGCCGATCTCCACCGCCACGGATTCGTAACCTTCCTCTAAGCAACTTCTCAGAACGTCTCACTGTTTCCGCAGGTCAGGGGAACCGGGCACGGGAACTCTGTGCGCCCGTCGTCCGTTGAACCAGATGTACCGGCGAACAGGAGGCAGCCACATGGCACACCGCGTCAACACCGCTAGCACAGCAGCCCGCCCCGCTGATCGGGTGCGGCCCCCGCTGACCGAGGCCGATCTCGACGCGCAGAGTCCCGCCGCGGATCTGGTGCGCGTGTACCTGAACGGCATCGGCCGCACCGCTCTGCTGACCGCGGAGGACGAGGTCGATCTGGCCAAGCGCATCGAGGCGGGGCTGTACGCGCAGCACCTGCTGGCCACCAAGAAGCGCATGGCGGCCTCGAAGAAGCGTGATCTGGCCTTCATCGTGCGCGACGGCCAGGCCGCCCGCCAGCACCTGCTGGAGGCCAACCTGCGCCTCGTGGTCTCGCTGGCCAAGCGCTACACCGGGCGCGGCATGCCGCTGCTGGACCTCATCCAGGAAGGCAACCTCGGCCTGATCCGCGCGATGGAGAAGTTCGACTACGCCAAGGGCTTCAAGTTCTCGACGTACGCCACCTGGTGGATCCGCCAGGCCATCACGCGCGGCATGGCCGATCAGTCCCGCACCATCCGGCTCCCCGTCCACCTCGTGGAGCAGGTGAACAAGCTGGCCCGGATCCGCCGCGAGCTGCACCAGCAGATGGGCCGCGAGGCCACGGACGCGGAACTGGCCGAGGAGTCGGGCATCCCGGCGGAGAAGATCGCCGACCTGATGGATCACTCGCGCGATCCGGTGAGCCTGGACATGCCCGTCGGGTCCGATGAAGAGGCGCCGCTGGGCGACTTCATCGAGGACGCCGAGGCCGCCTCGGCGGAATCCGCGGTCATCTCGCGGCTGATGCACAGCGACGTGCGGTCGGTGCTCGCGACGCTCGATGAGCGTGAGCAGCAGGTCATCCGCCTGCGCTACGGCCTCGACGACGGCCAGCCCCGCACCCTCGACCAGATCGGCAAGCTCTTCGGGTTGTCCCGCGAGCGCGTGCGCCAGATCGAGCGCGAGGTCATGACCAAGCTCCGCAACGGCGAGCGGGCCGATCGCCTCCGCGCGTACGCGAGCTGATCCCGAATCACCCTCGAAGGAACCGCGTCGGCTGTTACAGCCGGCGCGGTTCCGCCTGTTGGGCCAGCAATTCGTTCGCGTGGCCGATGCGGATCACCGCGGAGAGCACCGACGCGCCGTCGGTGGTCGCGAGGATCGGCTGACAGTCGATCGAGGCGATCTCCGGCACCTCGTAGGCGAGGGCCGCGATCCGGGTCACCACCTCGGTGAGGGCCGCACGATCCACCCCGGACTCGCCGGCGAAGCCGTCGAGCAGCGGGGCGGAACGGGTGGCGGTCACCAGATCGGCCGCGGCGGCGTTGGTCAACGGCAGAAGCCGGTATGCGCGATCCCCCAGGAGTTGGGGCACCGCGCCGCTGAGGCCGAAGGACAGCAGCGGCCCGATCCGCGGGTCGTTGTCGTACCCCACGGCGCAACCGATCCCCTTGTGCGCCATGCGTTGCACGTGCAGCGTCGACTCCCCGGTCGCGTTCGCCAGTTCGACGAAGGCGTCGGCCACGGCCTGCGGGCCGGCGAGGTCCAGACGGACCGCGGCGAGGTCGGCGCGGAGGCGCCAGCGCTCCCCCATGGCCTTGACCGCGACCGGGTATCCGAGGCGGGTCGCGGCGGCCACGGCCTCCTCCGGGGTGGACGCCACGTCGAACGCCACCACGCCGACCCCGTAGAGCCCCAACAGCTCCGCGCTCTGTTCGAAGCTCAGGGTGACGGTGCTCGCGCCGGCGTCGCCGCTGGGCAGCCACTCGCGCACGCGGGTGCGCGCGGTCTCCACATCGGTGCCGTCGGGTCGCGCGGTGTCGGAGACGGGGCGGGCGCGCCACTGCGCGTACCGCCAGCCGTGGGCCAGCACCCGGGCGGCTCGCTCGGGCTCGGCGTAGGACGGGACGGATCCCCGCACGCGCACGCCGTCAGCGTCAGTGGCGGCGAGCAGCTCGGTGACGCCGTCGAAGGCGAGGAAGGTCGAGACGATCGGCTTGATCAGCCTTCTGGAGGCTTCGAGTAGGACGGCGGCGTGCGCCTCCGGCGGCGCCTCCACCGGCGGCACGAAGACGGCGATGATCGCGTCCACGGCGTCGTCGGCGAGCGCCGCGTCGATCGCCGCACTGAACTCCCCCGGGGTCGCCGCCGCACCCAGGTCCACGGGCTGCGCGACGTCGAGCCCCGCGCGGATCCCGGTGTGGGTGGCGAGGATGCCGAGCGCCGTCGAGTTGCCGATCACGGCGACCCGCGGGCCCGCGGGAAGCGGCTGGTAGCTGAAGAAGGTCGCGCAGTCGAACAGTTCCGGGATCGAGTCGACCTGCACGACACCGGAGTTCTCGAACAGGGCCTCGGAGCCGCGGCGTCGGCGATCGGCGTCGACGCCGCCACGGTGCACAGCGACGATCGGCTTCTGCCGAGCCAGGCGCTGCGCGATGCGGCCGAACTTGCGCGGGTTGCCGAAGCTCTCGAGGTACAGCAGCACGACCTCGGTGGCGTCGTCAGTATCCCAGTACTGCAGCACGTCGTTGCCGGAGACATCGGCGCGGTTGCCTGCGGAGACGAACGTGCTCAGGCCCAGGCCGCGCTTCGCGGCCGTGTCCAGGATGGCGATGCCGAGGGCACCGGACTGGCAGAAGAAGCCCACGTTGCCGCGGGAGGGGACGACGGGGGCCAGCGTCGCGTTCATGCGCACCTCGCGGTCGGTGTTGATCACACCGAGCGCGTTCGGACCGATCAGCCGCATCCCGTGCGAGCGCACCGCGGAGAGCAGCCGCTGCTCCGACTCCGTGCCGCGCCCGCCCGCGTCGGAGAACCCGGACGAGACGACTAGCAGGGTCCGCACTTCTTTGGCGAGGCAGTCGTCGAGCACCTGACCCATGTTGTCTGCAGGCACGGTGACCACGGCGAGGTCCACCTGATCCGGTATGTCGCGCACGGACTCGTAGGCGCGAATGCCCGCGACGGACCGGTGGTCCGGGTGCACCGGGTACACGGGCCCGGCGAAGTCGCCCGCGATGATGTTGCGCAGCACCGCGTGTCCGACCTTGCCCGGCGTGGTCGACGCGCCGATCACGGCGATGGAGGTGGGCCGCAGCGCGTTGCTCACGCTGCGCGCCTCCGAGGCGGACTCGCGGGCGTTGCGCACGGCGACCAGGGCCTCGGTGGGGTCGATGCCGAATTCGACGTGCACCACGCTGCCGTCGAAGCTGCGCCGCAGTTCGTATCCGGCCGCCTTGAAGACGTTGACCATATACCGGTTCTCGGCGAGGACCTCGGCCTCGAAGCGGTGGAAGCCGTTCTCGGCGGCCGCGCCCGCGAGGTGCTCGAGGAGGATCGGGCCGAGGCCGCGGCCCTGGTGCTCGTCGGCGACCACGAAGGCGACCTCGGCCGATGTCGGCTTCCCCGAGTCGGCGAGACCCTCGTAGAGCCCGACGGCGATGATCTTGCCGCCGAGGATCGCGAGCAGGCAGACGCGCTGCTCGTGGTCGACGGTGGTCATCCGCGCGACGTCGCGCGGCGGCATCACCGGATACGGCCCGAAGTACCGCAGGTAGCGGGTGCGCTCCGAGAGGCCGGCGTGGAACTCCACCACGGCATCGGCGTCGGCGGGCACGACGGGCCGCAGGTGCACCACACCGCCGTCGGAGGCGAGCACATCGGCGACCCAGTGCGCGGGGAACTCGTGCGGACCCGACGGTGCCTGCTGGCTCGGCGCCGGGAACGGATCGGTGGCGGGACCTGTGGGCTGCGCGGGAGATTCGTCAGTCACGGGGATCCTCCGGGTCGAGTCCTGGAGCGCGAAGAGCGGCAGGGACCATCACGTCAGTCACGGGGATCCTCCGGGTCGAGTCCGTGGAGAGGGAATACAGCGGATCGGGCGCGGGCGATGAACCGGTCGGCGGCGGCCTCCATCGGCGCGGAGGTGGGGTCGTACGAGGAGGGCTCCCACGGCGTGAACGCGGTCGTGCCGCCCTCGCCCATGGTCTCCGGCAGCGCACCGACGGCACCGACCTGGTCGGTCGGCAGGCTCGCGGCGAGATCCTTCCACTCCGCGGGAACCGTTGTGGCGGGGTCGATGTCGACCCCGACGATGGCGCCGATCAAGTGGGTCCAGGTGCGGGGCACGACGTGGACCAGCTGGTAGCCCCCGCCCCCGACGGCGAGCCATCTGCCGTCGCACACCTCGTCGGCCAGATCGCGCATGGCGAGGATCGCCGCGCGCTGACCGTCGACGGAGAGCGAGAGGTCGGTCAACGGATCGGTCGCGTGGGAGTCGCAGCCGCACTGGCTGACGATGAGCTGGGGCCGGAACGCCCGGACCACCGAGGGGACCACGGCGTGGAAGGCGCGCAGCCACAGCCCGTCGGGACAGAAGGCCGGCACCGGGACGTTGACGGCCGTGCCACGGGCCTCGGGGCCGCCGAGTTCGGTCGGGTAGCCGGTGTTCGGCCACAGGTGTTGGGGGTCCTCGTGCAGGGAGACGGTGAGCACCCGCGGGTCGTTCCAGAACTGGGCCTGCACCCCGTCTCCGTGATGGGCGTCGACGTCGATGTAGGCGATCCGGTCGAAGCCGTTGTCGAGCAGCCAGGAGATCGCGATCGCCGCGTCGTTGTAGATGCAGAAGCCGGAGGCGTGCGAGCGCATGGCGTGATGCATCCCGCCGGCGATGTTGACGGCGCGGGTGGCGCGCCCGGCGGCGATCTCCTTCGCGCCGGTGAGGGTCGAGCCGACCAGGCTCGCCGCCGCCTCGTGCATGCGCAGGAAGATGGGATTGTCGTCGTTGCCGAGTCCGTAGCCCGTGAGGTCGATGCGGGCGCGCCCCGAGCCCGCGACCCGCACGGCCGCGAGGTAGTCATCGGTGTGCGCGCGTCCGAGTTCGAGCGGATCGAAGTCCGCGGGCGGCACCACGTCGACGCCGTCGAGGACGCCGAGCATCCGGGCGAGTTCCATCGTCAGGCGCAGGCGAACAGGGTCCATCGGATGCGAATGGGAGAATCGGTAGTCGAGCACTGAGGGGTCCCAGACCACCTGGGAGTCGGGGAACCGTGCCATGTGTGACGACCCTAGTCGTTGCGACCCTGCCCCGTGTCGGAGTTAGGTAACCTTAAGTACGGGGGTCGATGGACCGTCTCGGTTAAGCTCAACAGCGACGACAAGGAGCTGGACACGTGAACGATCTGGTGGACACCACCGAGATGTACCTGCGGACCATTTACGAGCTCGAAGAGGAGGGCGTCGTGCCCCTCCGGGCGCGTATCGCGGAGCGTCTCGAACAGAGTGGCCCCACCGTCTCGCAGACGGTGCAGCGCATGGAACGCGACGGTCTCGTGCGCGTCGCCGGGGACCGGCACCTCGAACTCAGTGACAAGGGCCGCCAGCTGGCCATCGCCGTGATGCGCAAGCACCGGCTCGCAGAGCGGCTCCTGGTGGACGTCATCGGGCTGCGGTGGGAGAACGTCCACGCGGAGGCCTGCCGCTGGGAGCACGTGATGAGCGAGGACGTCGAACGGCGTCTGCTGGAGGTGCTGGGCAACCCCACCACTTCCCCGTACGGCAACCCGATCCCCGGGCTCGGCGAGCTCGGGGTCACGATCGGCACCGAGCCCGCACGTCCCGCCCGCCTCACCGACCTCCCGCAGGGCGGCCCGACGGCCGTAGTCATCAAGCGCCTGGCTGAGCACGTGCAGGCGGATACCGATCTGATCGGCCGGTTCCGCGAGGCCGGCGTGGTTCCGGACGCGCGCGTGTCCGTCACCGTGCAGCGCGGCGCGGTCATCATCTCGGTCGCCGGGCACGAGGACTTCGAGCTCCCCGACGAGATGGCCCACGCCGTCTTCGTCGAGGCGGTGTAGCCGATGCGCCTGGTGGTGACCGGCGGTGCCGGCTACGTCGGCAGCGTCTGCGCGCAGGTGCTGCTCGAACGCGGCCACGAGGTGACGGTGCTCGACGATCTGAGCACCGGCAACCGGGACGCGGTGCCCGCGGGCGCCACCTTCGTAGAGGGCGACGTAGCGCAGGCGGCCCGCCCCCTGCTCGCCGATGGCGACTTCGACGGCGTGCTGCATTTCGCCGCGAAATCGCTGGTGGGCGAGTCGGTGTCGCATCCGCACAAGTACTGGCAGGGCAACGTCGTCACCACGCTGACGCTGCTCGACGCGATGCTCGCGGCCGGCGTCCCGCGCCTGGTCTTCTCGTCGACCGCCGCCACGTACGGCGAGCCGGAGTCTGTACCGATTCCCGAGGACGCGCGGACCGCGCCGACCAACACGTACGGCGCCACCAAGCTCGCGATCGACGCCGCGATCTCCTCGTACG
Organism: Tsukamurella asaccharolytica; assembly: GCF_007858435.1. GTDB lineage: Bacteria > Actinomycetota > Actinomycetes > Mycobacteriales > Mycobacteriaceae > Tsukamurella > Tsukamurella asaccharolytica. The sequence goes on from NZ_VIGW01000003.1 coordinate 463,597, forward strand.
CCACCGCGTACGGCCTCGCCGCGGTTTCGCTGCGGTACTTCAACGTGGCGGGCAGCTACGGTGGCTTCGGCGAGAACCGCGAGGTCGAGACGCACCTGATCCCGCTCGTGCTGCAGACCGCCCTCGGCCAGCGCGGCGACATCGCGGTCTTCGGCGCCGACTACCCCACCGCGGACGGCACCGCGATCCGGGACTACGTGCACGTCAAGGACCTGGCCGAGGCGCATGTACTGGCCCTGGACCACGCGCGGCCGGGCACCCACGAGGTCTTCAATCTGGGCTCCGGCGAGGGATTCTCGGTGCGTCAGGTGATCGACACCTGCCGCGAGGTGACGGGGCGCGAGATCCCCGAGACCGCCGCCGACCGCCGCGCCGGCGATCCGGCCGTGCTGATCGCCTCGTCTCGTCGCGCGATCGACGAGCTGGGCTGGCGGCCGCAGAAGACCGACCTGCGCGAGATCGTTGCCGATGCCTGGGAGTACACGCAGGCGCTGGGCGACCGCTCGCACGCCGCGCGCCGCTCCTGACCTTTCCCCCGTCGGGACCGCACGCCTACGGAGCCCGCTCGCCGGCCGTCACCCGGCGAGCGGGAACTCGAGGTCGCGGGGAGGAAGCGCCACGCCGAGGCGGCGGGCCACGCTCAGACCGACCTCGGCGGTGATGCACAGCTCCCGCGGGTGCATGCCCGCGGCCAGCGCGTGCGCGAGCAGGTGCGCGCCCCGGTAGTGCGGGTCGGACGTGAGCGCCGCGTCGAGGGCGATGCCGGTCAGCGGACCGTCGCCGTGGAGGTAGCTCGACGCGGCGACCAGCGTCGCCGCCGCGGCCCGTGGGGTACCCCGCAGGCGGCGGGCCAACTCGGCGAACAACAGGCGGGCCTCGTCCGCCATCACGGTGAGGCCCAGAGCCATCGCCGCGTCGCGCACCTTCACCTGGAGGAGTGCTCCGCCGAGGAGGGCGACGTCGGCGTCCGACAGCGGGGCCGCCCGCTGCTCGGTCACGGCACCCACCACGGCGGCCAGCAGCTCGCACGGATCGCCGTCCGCCTCGTGGTCCGCGGCGTCGCGGCAACGGTCCCCGCCGATCCCCGGCCCCTCCTCCGCGAGCTGGTCGGTCAGTTCCGCGCGGGAGCGGTGGACGGTGCGGCCCTCCACGACCGCCGCCACCATGAGCGGCGAGGAGGCCGGATCCGGGAGCGCGCCGCTCTCCCCGTGCCGGCAGATCCAGCGCTCGCCGGCGCCGATCCGGTCGAGCAACACCACGTCGACGATGTCGAGGTCGGGATCGACCGCTTCCCTGGACCGGGCTGCGCCCTCGATCACCTGGAGTAGCGCCGGGACAGCCCGCCCGAGAGGGCGGTCGTCCACGGCCACGCAGAAAACGCGGTCCGCCCCCTGACCCCGCAGAAGGCCCACGGCCTCGGCGATGTGCGCCCGACAGTCCTTGCGGAGCCCACCGGTCCGGGTCAGTTCGAGATCGGTGCGGGCGGTAGCACCGATCCGCCCGGTCACCTCGTCGAGAGTGAGCAGGACCACCGACCGCGTCGGGTAGAAGCCCAGGAGCGCCGGTACCGCGGCGAGCAGGTCGCCGAGGGAGTCGATTTTCATGGCCGGGGATGCGTGATGTTTCGTCATGCTGGAATGCTCACCGAGGCCGGGGACGCCGATCGCCGCTGCGCGCCACTCATCCCCAGTTTGATTACGAAACGTTCTCCACGCTGGGCGTTGTGCACAGGAGCGGCCCGGACCGGACACCGGTGGGTGGGCGGCCGACGGACGGCGGCGGTCAGGGCTACTGTGAACCGCGTGATCGGCTTACCGCGGTTCCCGGACCGCACGCGCGACTGGTTCCTCAGCGGCATGTCTGAGCGGGCCGGCACCCACGTCGGACCCCATGCCAAGGACGCGGAACACCCGCAGCCGTGGTGGAAGGTCATGTGCCTGACCGGCGTCGACTACTTCTCGACCCTGGGCTACCAGCCCGCCATCGCGTTCATCGCGGCCGGCGCCATCTCCCCCATCGCGACTCTCGTTCTGATCGCGCTCACCCTCTTCGGCGCACTCCCGGTCTACAAGCGGGTGGCCCGGGAGAGCTTCAACGGCGCGGGCTCGCTCGCGATGTTCGAGCGACTCCTCCCCTGGTGGGGTGGCAAACTGTTCGTCCTGGTGCTTCTCGGCTTCGCGGCCACCGACTTCATCATCACGATCACGCTGTCGTCGTCCGACGCGGCCGAGCACATCGTCGAGAACCCGCTGGCCCCGTCGTTCCTGCACGGCGCGAACATTCCGATCACCCTCGGGCTCGTCCTCGCCCTGGGCGTGATCTTCCTCAAGGGCTTCCGTGAGGCGATCGGCACCGCCGTCGTGCTCGTCGCGGTGTATCTGTCGCTCAACGTGGTCGTGATCGGCATCTCGCTGTTCCACATCGCCGAGCGGCCCCAGAAGGTACTGGACTGGCAGAACCTGCTGTGGTCGGAGAACGCGAATCCGCTCATGGTGATCGCCGTCGCGCTGATCGTCTTCCCGAAGCTGGCCCTGGGTCTCTCCGGCTTCGAGACCGGCGTCGCCGTGATGCCGCAGATCAAGGGCGATCCGAACGATCCCCCCGAGTACCCCGCCAAGCGCATCCGCGACACCGGGCGCCTCCTGACCACCGCCGCGGTGATCATGAGTGTCCTGCTCGCCACTTCCAGTTTCGCCACCACCGTGCTCATTCCCGCCGAGGAGTTCGAGCCGAACGGCGCCGCCAACGGCCGTGCCCTGGCCTGGCTCGCGCACGAGTACCTCGGCAACGCCTTCGGCACCGTCTACGACGTCTCGACGGTGGCGATCCTCTGGTTCGCGGGCGCGTCCGCGATGGCGGGCATGCTCAACCTGGTGCCGCGGTATCTGCCCCGGTACGGCATGGCGCCGCGGTGGGCGTCCGCGGTCAGGCCGCTGGTCGTGGTGCTCACCGTGATCGCGCTCGTGATCGTGCTCATCTTCGAGGCCGACGTGAACGCCCAGGGCGGTGCGTACGCCACCGGCGTCCTGGTCCTCATGACCTCCGCCGCGATCGCGGTGACGATCTCCGCCCGTCGCAAGCGCCAGACCGCGGCCACCTGGGGCTTCGGGCTGATCTCCGCGGTCTTCGTCTACACCACGATCGACAACATCATCGAGCGGCCCGACGGCGTGCGGATCGCCGCACTGTTCATCCTGGCCATCGCGGTCGTCTCCATCGGCTCGCGCGTCCGCCGCTCGTTCGAGCTGCGTGCCTCGTCGATCACCTTCGACGAGAAGGCCCTCGAGTTCATCCGTGACGACGCGGCCGCCCAGCACGCCATCCGGATCGTCTCGCACGAGCCGGACGTGGACACCAAGAAGGAGTACCGCGACAAGGTCCGCGCGGAGCGCAAGTTCGGGCACATCCCCGGGCGCTCGCGCGTGATCCTGCTCGAGGTGTGGCCGCGCGACTCCTCGGACTTCGAGGAGGACCTGGAGGTCCGCGGCATCGAGAAGTTCGGCTACCGCCTGCTCAAGGTCCGGTCCGGCAGTATCGCGAACACGATCGCCGCCGTGCTCCTCTACATCCGCGACGAGACCGGCGTGGTCCCCGAGGTGTACTTCCAGTGGTCCGAGACGAACCCCGTGCTCAATATGGGCAAGTACCTCGTGGAGGGCTCCGGCGAGGTGGCGGCCGTGTGCCACGAGGTGCTGCGCCAGGCCGAGCACGACGCCAAGCGCCGCCCCACCGTCCACGTCTCCTGACGCCGACGCTCACGGCCGGTACGCGAACGGGAGTTCGTGGTGCGCTACCGGTAGCGTCTCGACCCGCATCCACGGGTACCGCTGTCCGACGGCACGCGCCAGCGCAGGGCCGTCGTGGTACCGACTGCGGAGCCCGACGACGACGGTGACCCCGCCCGCAACCGACTCCAATGCATCCAGCGCCGCCGCGGCGGGCCGCCGCGGCGGCCAGTACGTCGGCCGGGGGCCGTCAGCGACTGCTGCAGCGAGCCGTCCCGCCTCGGAGGTGGGCGGCCACTGTCCTCGCGTCTCCCAGAGCGCGTGGGCACGCTGCCGTGCGCTCGACGGCGCCACCAGCCCCGGGAGCGCACGGACCAGGACGCTCGGTCGGATGCGGGCGAAGACGTCCGTCGGATCGAGCAGGGTCAGCGTGCGCACCCGCTCCTGGCGCGCCAGCGCGTGCGCGACCGCGATCTGCGCACCGTAGGAGTGCGCGAGCACCGCGGCGGACGGCGCGCCCACGCCGTCGAGGACCTCGTCGACCCACGCCGGCCAGTCCGCTCGAGAGCGGAAGGCGCGCCGCTCGGTCGCGCCCGCGTCGCCGGGGAGATCGGGGGCGATCACGCGGAACCGCTGCGCCAGGTCCGCGGCCTGCGCGAACCACACCGCCGCGGTTCCTCCTCCTCCCGGCAGGCACAGTAGCGGCGGAGCGGTGGCAGCGCCCGCGAGAAGCACCCGCGTGCGGGCCAGCGGACCGTCGACCACGGTTCGCCGCACCGCCACGCCCCACTGCGCGACCACGGCGTCGTAGGCGTCGTCGAACTCGGAGCTCATAATTTCCTCTCGATCATCGAGATTTATGACGATCAAGCTACCTGATAGCGTTGTGGCATGAGCGATAACGAGCACCTCGTGCACGCCCTGCGCGCGGCGGCCCTCCGCTGGGAGCGGGAGATCGCCGCGTTCGGCGCACGACACGGCCTCGGCGGAACGGACGTCCGGGCGCTCATCGCCCTGCTGGATCTGGAGCGCGCTGGAGCGCCCGCGACCCCCGGCACACTCGCCACGGAACTGCTGCTCAGCTCCGCGGCGTGCACGGCGCTCCTCGACCGCCTCACCGCCGCCGGCCTGGTCGAGCGCGGCCCCGATCCCGACGATCGACGCAGGATCCGCCTGCATGTCACCGCGGGTGCACGGCGCCTCGGCGAGGAGTTCTTCGGCGATCTGATCGGCCCGATCCGAATCGCGGCGGCCGCGCTCTCACCCACGGAGGCCGAGGTCGTGAAGCGTTTCCTGACCTCCGCTGTTTCGCCGTGAGCGGAAACACGCGGCGCGGGGGAATCGACATGGCGTACGCGAGGTTATGCGACATGGAAAACTGGTAGTTCCCCGCCCGCGCGGGGAGCACGGCAGTCGGAGGTGACGCATGGACGAGCAGTCCAACATGTACGAGCTGGAGTTCCCCGGGCCGTCGGTCTCGGACACCGACGGCAACGGACCCGTACTGGTGCACGCGCTCGACGGTTACGCCGACGCCGGGCACGCGCTCCGGCTCCTGCGCCGGCATCTCAAGGACAACCTCTCCACGGAGCTGGTCGCCTCCTTCGACGTCGACGAGCTCCTCGACTACCGCTCGCGCCGTCCTGCGATGACCTTCGAGGACGGCTTCACCGGCGTCGACGACCCGGAGCTCAACCTCTACGCCGTGCGCGACTCCTCCGGCAAGCCCTTCCTGCTGCTCGCGGGCGCCGAGCCGGACCTGCGGTGGAACGGCTTCGTCAGCGCCGTCGCGGGCCTCGCCGAGCGGTTCGGGGTCCGCACCGTCGTGGGCCTGCACGCCATCCCGATGGCGGTGCCCCACACCCGGCCCGTGCCGGTCACCGCGCACGGCAACAACCCGGAACTGCGCAGCGAGCTGCGCTCGTGGGACGGCGGCACGATGCGCCTGCCCGGCAGTGCCGCGGGCCTGCTGGAGCTGCGCATGGCCGAGAAGGGTTACGACACACTCGGCCTCTCGGTGCACGTGCCCCACTACCTCGCGCAGAACGAGTATCCCGAGGCCGTCCTCGGCATACTCGGCGCGCTGCGCAGCTCCGTCGGGCTGCAGCTGCCCGACGGCGATCTCCCGGTGGAGTCCGCGGAGCTGCGGCAGCAGATCGACGCCCAGGTCTCGTCGAGCGCGGAGATCTCCTCGGTGGTCGAAACGCTGGAGCAGCAGTACGACGAGATCACGTCACAGCCCCGCGAACTGCTCATCGCCGACGGCGAGGCCATCCCCACCGGTGACGATCTGGCTAGCGAATTCGAGGCCTTCCTCGCGGAGCAGGCCGGCGACGAGGGGGAGAACGGCACCGCGTCGTGACGCGGATCCGTCAGCGCGTCGCACTGATCCACGGCCACCGTCGGGCCTACCGGATCGGCGGCAGCGGCCCCGCCCTACTGCTCATCCACGGGATGGCCGACAACTCGTCGACGTTCGAGCCGATCCTCGATCGCCTCGCCGAGCAGTACACGGTGATCGCCCCCGACCTGCTGGGGCACGGCCTGTCCGGACGCCCGCGCGCCGACTACTCGCTGCCCGCGTTCACCAACGCCATGCGCGACCTGCTGCTCTACCTCGGCATCGAGCGCGCGACGCTCGTCGGTCATTCGCTCGGCGGCGGCATCGCCGGCCAGTTCACCTACCAGTACCCGGACATGGTCGAGCGGCTCGTCTTCGTCGACACCGGCGGCGTCACCCGCTCGGTCTCCCCCGTGCTCAAGGCCGTCTCGCTGCCGATGTCGGAGATCGCGATCCGGTCGCTCGCCCTCCCCGGGGTGCTGCCCGTGGCCAGCGCCGCGCTGGACCTGCTGGGACGCGTTCCGCTGAAGCAGTTCGTCGACAACGCCGAGTGCGCCCGGGTGCTCGCGGGCCTGCCGCACTCCGGTACGCCGCGCGCCTTCGCCCGCACTCTGCGTGCGGTCGTCGACCCGCTCGGCCAAGTGGTGACGATGCTCGACCGCACCTACGTCGCCGACACCGTACCGGTGCTCGTCGTGTGGGGCGCAGACGACCCGATCATCCCCGTCGAGCACGCGTACCTGCTGCACGCCTCGCTGCCCTCGTCGCGCCTGGAGGTGTTCGACGGTGCCGGGCACTTCCCGTTCCGGAGCGACCCCGAGCGGTTCCTGACGGTGCTGACCGACTTCATCGCGGGCACCGAACCCGCGCGACTCACCGTGGCCGAGCTGCAGACCGCGCTGCGCCGCGACGCGGACCTCGACGCCGAGGCCGAAACACCGGCGTAACCGGCGGAGGTGCCGCCCGTCATCCGGCGCTCCCACACTGACGGACAGTCAGTCGTGAGGAGGCCGCGATGAGTCCCGAGGTCCTGCCCTTCCGGGCCCGCCCCTACGTGCCCGACCTGTGTTTCGCGACGATTCACGGGCACCGTCGCGCCTACCGCATCGGGGGCACCGGCCCGGCCGTGCTCCTGCTGCACGGCATCGGCGACAACTCCCTGGTGTGGGACTCCGTGCTCGCGCCGCTCACCGACCGGTTCACCGTGATCGCCCCGGACCTGCTCGGCCACGGCCTTTCCGACAGGCCGCGCGCCGACTACTCGGTGGCGGCGTTCGCGAACGGCATGCGCGATCTGCTGTGTTACCTCGGCGTCGACCGGGTGTCGATCGTCGGCCATTCGCTGGGCGGCGGCGTCGCGGGGCAGTTCGCCTATCAGTTCCCGGACATGGTGGAGCGGATCGCCTTCGTCGCGCCCGGCGGCGTGGACCACGACGTCTCGCCGCTGCTGCGCCTACTCTCCCTGCCCTTCGCCGAGCAGCTCGTCGCGCTCACGGCACTGCCTGGGGCCAAGCACGTCCTCGCGGCGGCACTGCTCGCGGCGGCCGCCGTGCCGAGCCCGGTGCGCCCCGATGCGGCGCAGCTGCGCCGGGCACTCGACCGAATGCCGAACACCGCTTCTCCGCACGCCTTCGCGCGAACCCTGCGCTCCGTCGTGGACCTGCGCGGCCAGGTGGTGACCATGCTGGACCGCTGCTACCTCACGGCCGAGGTGCCGACGCTCGTCGCGTGGGGAGCCGACGACTCCATCATCCCCGCCTCGCACGCCGAGGTGCTCCGCACGGCCCTCCCCGCGGCGCGCGTCGAGGTCTTCGACGGTGTCGGCCACTTCCCCATGACCGAGGCGCCGGACCGGTTCCTCGCGCTGCTCACCGATTTCCTGACCACGACGTCGCCGGCGCGGCTGGCCCGGACCCATCTGCGCGACGGGCTGCGGTCGGCCGCGGGCGTCACCGTCGCCGCACCCGCCCAGGAGCTGGGCTGAGGGGCCACGATCGCGGCCCGTAGAGTGAGATGAGTGAACCTCATCGACCTGCTCCCGGCCGACCCGACGGCCGACGCGGTCTTCGAGGCCTTCCTGGAGTGGACCGATGACCGTGGTATCACGCTGTACCCGGCCCAGGAGGAGGCGCTGATCGCGGCCTGCTCGGGCGCCAACGTGATCGTGGCCACGCCCACCGGCTCCGGCAAGTCCCTGGTGGCGATGGGAGCCCAGTTCGCGGCGCTGGCGCAGGGGCGCCGCACCTACTACACCGCCCCGATCAAGGCCCTGGTCAGCGAGAAGTTCTTCGCACTCTGCGAGGTCTTCGGCACAGAGAACGTGGGCATGGTGACCGGCGATGCGGCGGTGAACGCCGACGCGCCCATCGTGTGCGCGACCGCGGAGATCGTGGCGAACTTCGCCCTGCGCGAGGGCGCCGACTCCGACATCGCGCAGGTCGTGATGGACGAGTTCCACTACTACTCGGAGCCGGACCGCGGCTGGGCGTGGCAGGTGCCCCTGATCGAGCTGCCCCGGGCGCAGTTCGTGCTCATGTCCGCGACGCTCGGCGACACGTCCTTCTTCGAGGAGGACCTGACCCGGCGGACGGGGCGCGAGACGGTCCTCGTCGCCGGGGCGGAACGCCCCGTGCCGCTGCACTTCTCGTACTCCACGATGGCGATCCAGGATCAGATCGTCGAACTGGTCACCACCCACCAAGCGCCCGTCTACGTCGTCCACTTCACCCAGCAGGCCGCCGCGGAACGGGCGCAGGCGTTGATGTCGCTGCCGCTCGCGAGCAAGGACGACAAGGCCGCGATCGCCGCGGCGATCGGCGATTTCCAGTTCACCACCGGTTTCGGCAAGACGCTGTCGCGGCTGATCCGATCGGGCGTCGGCGTGCACCACGCGGGCATGCTCCCCCGCTACCGGCGGCTCGTGGAGAAGCTCGCGCAGGAGGGCCTGCTCAAGGTCATCTGCGGCACCGACACGCTCGGCGTCGGCATCAACGTGCCGATCCGCACCGTCTACCTCACGGGCCTGACCAAATTCGACGGGACGCGGACCCGCCACCTCCGCGCCCGCGAGTTCCACCAGATCGCCGGGCGCGCCGGGCGCGCCGGCTTCGACACGATGGGCACCGTCGTCGTGGCCGCACCCGAGCACGAGATCGAGAACGCCCGCCGGGAGGCGAAGGCGGGCGGGGATCCGGCCAAGCTCAAGCGGGTGCAGCGCAAGAAGCCTCCCGAGGGCTTCGTCTCCTGGGGGAAGGCGACCTTCGAGAAACTCGTCGCGGCCGACCCGGAGCCGCTGGCCTCACGGTTCTCGGTGACCAACTCCATGCTGCTCAATGTGATCGCCCGGCCGCAGAACTGCTTCGACGCGATGCGTCACCTCCTGGAGGACAACCACGAACCGCGCCGAAACCAGCTGCGGCACATCCGCACCGCGATCACCCTGTTCCGCGACCTGGAGGCGGGCGGCGTGGTCGAGCGACTCGCCGAACCCGACGAGGACGGCCGGCACGCCCGGCTCACCGTCGACCTGCAGCCGGACTTCGCGTTGAACCAGCCCCTCGCCCCCTTCGCGCTCGCGGCACTGGAACTGCTCGACGCCGAGTCGCCGGAGTACCCGCTCGACGTGATCTCGGTGATCGAGTCCGTGCTCGACGACCCGCGGCCGGTGCTGCGCGCGCAACAGAACGCAGCACGCGGGGCGGCCGTGGCGGAGATGAAGGCCGACGGCATCGACTACGACGAGCGCATGGCACTGCTCGAGGACGTCACGTACCCGAAGCCCCTGGAGGATCTGCTGGTCCCCGCGTTCGCGACCTACGCTGCAGGGCACGCCTGGGTGAACCAGTTCGAGCTCGCGCCGAAATCGGTAGTGCGCGAGATGATCGAGCGCGCGATGACCTTCAACGACCTGGTCTCGAAATACCAGCTGGGCCGCTCGGAGGGTGCCGTCCTGCGGTACCTCTCGGACGCCTTCCGGACGCTGCGGCACACCGTTCCCGAGGCCGTGCGCACGCCCGAACTCGACGACTACATCGCCTGGCTGGGCGCACTCGTTCGGTACGTGGACAGCTCGCTCGTCGACGAGTGGGAGGAGATGACCTCCCCGGACCCGGTGAAGGCGCACGCCTCGGCGCCGGAGATCGGCCGGTCGACGTCCCTGACCTCCGACGAGCGGGCGTTCGCCGTCATGGTGCGCAACGCGATGTTCCGCCGGGTCCAGCTCGTCGCCGAGGAGGAGTACGACCTGCTCGACGCGATGGACCCCGGCGTGGACTGGTACGCGGCCTTCGACGACTACTACGAGGAGTACGACGACATCGAGACCGGCGCGGACGCCCGCGGCCCGCAGCTGTTCTCACTCGACACCTCGATGCCGAGGGCGTGGCGGGTGCGGCAGACCATCGCCGATCCCGACGGCGACCACGGCTGGGCGATCAGCGCCGTCGTCGACCTCCCCGCGTCCGACGAGCGCGGCGACGTCGTGCTCGTGGACGTCGAGGTCGTCTCCGGCTGAGTCAGCCGCGGACCGCGACCGCCGCGTCGAGGCCCGCGAGGGACTGGTCGAGGTACTCCGGCGGAAACGGCGGCAGAGAGCCGAAGGAGTCCCGGACCGCCTGCGGGGTATCGGTCCAGTCGTACGTCAGTGTGACCTGCGTGCCGCCCTCCGACGGGACCAGGTCGTAGCGCCACCACCAGCCGCCCGCCGCCCACTCGCCCCCGCGGCTCGTTCCGGGCCGCCAGCCGATGACCCGGTCCTGCTCGAAATCTGAGACCTTGTTCTCCATCACGTAATCGCCGCCCGCCTGCTCGAGATACATGTTGACGGAGAACATCTGCCCGACGTGGTCGAGCGGGGCCGCGTCCACCGCGGCCCGGACCCAATCAGTGGGCTCGATGTCCTGGTGACGCGCCGGATCGGCGAGGACGGCGAAGACTCGATCGGGGCTCGCCGCGATGACTCGGGTGCTGGATATCTGCTCGGACATGATCCACCTGCTTCCCTGGGGCGATCGGCGTGCGGCCGCTCCGCGCGCCATGTTTACAGTGTACAGTCCGTCGCCGATCGCGGAATTCTCCGCCGGGCCGCCCGTGGCTACTTCCGGCGAGGCCGGTTGCGTGCCGCGCGCGCCTCCGCGGCCCGCTGCTCCTCGGCCCGCGCGGCGACGAGGCTCGCGCGCTCGTCGATCAGCCACTGCGGCGGATCCGCGAGCAGGCCGGCGATCTCCTCGGTGGTCAGCGCCTCACCGACCCCGGCGCGCTGCAGGCCCGAGATCGACACGCCGAGACGGGCTGCGACGAGGTTCTTCGGGTGCGGCCCGTTCTTCCGCAGATCCTGCAACCACTGCGGCGGCTCGGCCTGCAGCGCCGCCAGCTCGTCGCGCGTGACCGGGTTCTCCTGGAACGCGGCCGGCGTGGCGGGCAGGTACACGTCCAGCTTCTTCGCAGCGGTCGCCGGTTTCATGGACTGGGTGTTCGGCCTGCTCATGGATGCGAGCCTATCGGTAACCTCCAGGGGTGACCTCCCCGCTCCCGTCGTCGCTGCGACTCGGCTACGTCCCCGGCGCCACGCCCGCCAAGTGGGCGCGCATCTGGGGCGAGCGTCATCCGGAGGTACGGCTCGAGCTCGTCGCCGTCGCCGCAGCGGACGCTGCGGAAGCGGTCCGCGCGGGCACCGTCGACCTCGCGCTGCTGCGCCTGCCCACGGAGACGCGGGGGCTCGCGACGATCGCGCTGTACGAAGAGCAGGTGGTGGCCGTGGTGCCCACGGAGCACCACGCGGCGGCCGCGGACGAGCTGACCGCCGCCGACCTCGACGACGAGCCGGCCCTGCTGCCGCTCGACGACGCGCTGCACTGGGCGGGAACCCCCGGCACGCCGGTCGGGCACCGGCCGGAGACCACGGAGGCCGCGATCGAGCTGGTCGCCGCCGGGCTGGGCGTGCTCATCGTTCCGCAGTCGCTGGCCCGGCTGCATCACCGCAAGGACCTCACGTACCGGCCGCTCACCGACGCGCCGCTCTCCGCCGTGGTGCTCGCGGTGCCCGAGGGCGAGCAGCCGGAGGCGGTCGCGGAGTTCATCGGAATCGTCCGCGGCCGGAGGGCGGGCTCGTCCCGCGGGCGGGCGGAGCCGGCGCCGAAGCGCACGGCGCGGGAGAAGACGCTCGCCAAACAGGCGGCGCGCGCCGCCTCCGGGAAGTCGCCGGGACCGTCGAAGGGCAAGCCCGCGAAGCGCCCCCGTCGCTGAGCTCAGCCCAGCGATTCGATCCACTCGTCGACGGCGAGCACCTCGGCCTGGCGCGGGAAGACCTTGCTCACGAGGACGCGGTGGACCTCGGGATCGTGATCGGCGCAGGCGTCTGCGAGAACGGTGAGTCCGTAGTCCAGATCGCCCGCGTAGCGGACCGTCGAGAGGACGACGCCACTCGTCGCGATCCCCGCGAGCACCAGATGACTCGCCTGCAGGCCGCGCAGCACCACGTCGAGGTCGCTGCCGCTGAACGCCCCGAATCGTCGTTTGATCACGACGGGCTCGCCGGGCAGCGGCGCCACCTCGGGAACGATCGCCGTGAGCGGCGAGACCTCGGTCATCGCATCGCCGCCCTCACGGATCATGGCGAAAGCCCGGTTGGTCGGCGGGATCTCGGGATAGTCGGGCCGGAACGCGACGCGCACGTGCACCACTGGCACGCCGCGATCGCGCGCCGCGGACAGGGCCCGCGCGGCGGACGCCAGCGCCGCGGCGCCGGGCCGTTCGGCACCGTCGACGATGCCGCGCTGGTAGTCCATGAGAAGGAGGACGGAGCGTTCAGCAGCCATGCTCCCAGGCTAGCGCTCAGCGCAGCGCGTCGATATCCACGGTAGATCCCGCGGCCGCGCGGGCGATCTCGGCGAGCCGCGTGAAGCCCTCGGTCTTGGCGCTGGACGCCCGGTAAGCGAGTCCGATGCGCCGGCCCGGGGCGGGCGCGGCGAACCGCGCGACGGCCAGGTCCGTTCCCCGGAGCTCGACGGCGACCGCGGGCTCGGGCAGCAGGGTCACCCCGAGGCCGCCGGAGACGCACTGCACGATCGTGGCGAGCGAGGCCGCGCGGGTGTCCCCCATGATGCCGACGCCCTCCTCGGCCTGCCGGCACAGGTCGAGCGCCTGATCCCGGAGACAGTGCCCCTCGTCGAGGAGCAGGAGCGGGAGGCCGGAGAGGTCGTCTGCGGTGAGGTCGTCGCGGCCCGCGAGGGGATACCCGGGCGGCACGACGAGCACGAACTCCTCGTCGTAGAGCGGGATCTCGGCCACCGCCGAGCTATGCACCGGCAGTGCGAGGACGGCCACGTCGATCCGCCCCGACCGCAGCGCGTCGAGCAGCCGGGCGGTCTGGTCCTCGACGACGGTGACGGCCAGGTCGTCGACCTCGGCGCGCAACTGCGGCAGGAGGCGGGGCAGCCGGTAGGGGGCGACCGTCGGGATCATGCCGAGGCGCAGCGTGCCGCGCAGCTCGCCGGTGAGCCCGGCGGCCGAGCTCACCAGCTCCGCCGCGGAGGAGACGATGCCCGAGGCCTGCTCGAGCAGCGCCATCCCGGCCTCGGTGATGAGAACCTTGCGCGTGCTGCGCTCCACCAGCTGGACGCCGAGCCCCGATTCGAGGGAGGCCAGCGCCTGCGACAGCGACGGCTGACTCACGCCGAGAGTGGTCGCCGCGGTGCCGAAGTGGCGCGAGCGTGCCACTGCGACGAAGGCACGCAGCTGCGCGAGGGTCGGCTGGTACACCTGATCGGACATACCTATCAGTCTAATACCATTCATCACACGTTCTTTGCGGCAGCACGGGTGCTGGGGAGGGACGGCCGACGAACGACCGCAGGCGCCGTCTCCGCCGTTCCCGCACGCGTAACAGGAGGCGGGCCGCGCGCGACACACGGTCATGCGGCAGAACCTGCTCGTCACGCTCCGCGTGGCCGCCCTGCTCGTCCTCCTCACGGCGGCGGTCGCCGCAGCGACCGCCGCACACCCCCGCGAGACGGACTACGGGGAGTTCGCTCGTGCTCTGGACCGGGGCGAGGTCGTCCAGATCACGCTCCCGGACACCCCGTCGAGCTCGGGCGAGGCGACCGTCTGGATGGCCACGTGGTCCACGGGCCCGTTCCAGTGGCGCCGGGGGCCCGTCGCAGAAGGGTTGATGACCACGCTCTCGGACTTCACCGTCGCCATGCGGGATCGCGGGGTCCGCATCACGACGAAGGACGACGACACCGAGCTCCTCACCTGGCCCTCCGCCGGGCCCACCTGGGTCACCACCCTGCTCGGCCTCACCTGGCTCGCCGTCTTCCTCGCGATGCTGATCTCACCCCCGACCTACGGCACGAGGTGGGCGTGGTTCTGGATGTTCGTCATCGGGCAGGTGGGCGCGCTGTTGTACCTCGTCCTGGAGCCGACACCGCTGTGGCGACGCGACCCCGCCGCGGGCGGGATCGAACCGGTGGACCCCCTGCCGCCGCGGCGCGACCGGTGGAACGGGCTGCAGGGTGTCGCCTGGTCGATCCTCCTGCTGCTGGGCGGTGGGATGGCCGCCGCCGGCATCGGCTGGGCCGCCGGCCGTCTCCTCTGAACCCCGGTCACGTCAGGGGCGCCAGGAGCCGGCCTCTTGACGGGTCGCGTGGTTGACCCGGTTCCACAGGTTGATCTGTCCGATCGCGAGCACGAGTGCGGCGAGCTGGGTCGCATCGAACTCGTCCGCGGCGGCGTCCCACAGCTCGTCCGGCACCGCTTCGGGATTCCCGGCCAGGGCGGTGAGCTGCTCCGTCAGCTCCAGCGCGATCCGCTCGGCGTCGGAGAAGTACGGCGTGTGCCGCCAGGCGCCGACCGCGAAGAGCCTGTCGTCGGACGCGCCGTGCTTGCGCGCCACGCGCCAATGGCCGTCGAGGCAGGTGCTGCAGCTGTTGAGCTGGCTGGCGCGCACGTTGACCAGCTCGAGCAGTTCCGGCGACAGCCCCGAGGCCGCCACCGCCTCACCGAGCTTCGTCAGCGCGTCGAGCGCCCCGGGAAGGGCGAAAGCGGGGTTCGCCATCCGTGCGGTCATGGTGGTCTCCTTCGGTCGGTCACACTCGAGGCGGTCGCCCCGTCACTGTGTTGACGGATCACCGACGGAGGATGTGACACATGGACCTGAACGACTTCGTCAGCGCCCGCCCCCGGCTGCTCGCGGTGGCCACGCGGATGCTCGGCTCGGCCGCGGACGCCGAGGACGCGGTCCAGGAGGCGTGGCTGCGCGCAGACCGGGCCGACGGGGACGACACCATCGACAATCCGACCGCGTGGCTGACCACCGTGGTCTCGCGGATCTGTCTGGACCGCCTGCGTTCCCGGCACTACACCGCGTCGCTCGACGACGTGGACCCCGCCGACCCGGCGCCGTCGCCCGACGCGCAGGCCCAGCTCGCGGAATCCGTGGGCGCGGCGATGGGCGCGGTCCTCGACGAACTCGCGCCCGCCGAGCGCGTGGCGTTCGTGCTGCACGACGTCTTCGCCGTTCCCTTCGACGACGTGGCGGAGATCCTCGGCATGAGCCCCGCCGCGACGCGACAGCTCGCGAGCCGCGCCCGCCGCCGGGTGGCGGGCGCGCCCCGCCCGGACGCCGCGCGCACCGACGCCGTGCGCGCCTTCCTCGCGGCGTCGCGCGACGGGGACTTCACCACCCTCGTGGACCTGCTCGACCCCGACGCGGTCTTCCGGATTCGCACCGACGACGCTCCCCCGTCGATCCTCACGGGCGCGCCGGCCATCGCCGAGGCCTTCCTGTTCAAGGCGAAAACCGCCCTCGTCGCTCTTGTCGACGGGGTGCTCGGCTACACCGCGCGGCCGCCCGGCGCGCCCGGCTACCTCCTGCTCGGCGATGTGACCTTCACCGAGGACGGCCGCATCGCCGCGCTCGACGTCACACTGCGCGCCGACGAGGTGGCCGGCAGCGAGGTCATCCCGCTCTGACCCCGGACCGGGCTAGTGGTCGATGGCCTTCTCGACCCCGACGCCGGTGAGCGAGCGCACCTCCATCTCGACCGCCTTGTCGGCGAGCGCGAAGTCGGGCTTGCCGAAGATCGTGCCGAGGATCGCCAGGCCGAAGCCGATCGGGATCGATACCAGTCCGGGGTTCTCCAGCGGGAACCAGTGGAAATCAACCGATTTGAACATCGACGTCGACTTCCCCGAGACGGCCGGGGAGAAGACGATCAGCACGATGGACGAGACCAGACCGCCGTACATCGAGAGCACCGCGCCGGTGGTGTTGAACCTCCGCCAGAACAGGGAGAACAGGATGGTCGGCAAGTTGGCCGACGCCGCGACGGCGAACGCGAGGGCGACCAGGAAGGCGATGTTCTGCCCCATGGCGCCGATGCCGAGAACGATCGACGCGATGCCGATGACCACCACGGTGATCCGCGAGACGCGCACCTGCGCTTCCTCCGAGGCCCTGCCGTGCTTGATGACGCCGTTGTAGACGTCGTGGGCGAGGCTGGCGGAGGCCGTGATGGCGAGGCCGGCGACCACCGCAAGGATCGTCGCGAAGGCCACCGCGGAGATGACCGCCATGAGGATCGTGCCGCCGAGCGAGAAGGCCAGCAGCGGCGCTGCGGAGTTCACGCCGCCGGGAGCACTGGCGATCACGTCGGCTCCCACGTACGCGGCGGCACCGAAACCCAGGACCAGCGTGCAGATGTAGAAGGCCCCGATCAGTCCGATCGCCCAGGTCACCGAGCGCCGGGCCTCCTTGGCCGTGGGCACGGTGTAGAAGCGCATGA
Organism: Tsukamurella asaccharolytica; assembly: GCF_007858435.1. Taxonomy (GTDB): domain Bacteria; phylum Actinomycetota; class Actinomycetes; order Mycobacteriales; family Mycobacteriaceae; genus Tsukamurella; species Tsukamurella asaccharolytica. The sequence continues at coordinate 480,447 of NZ_VIGW01000003.1, forward strand.
GCACGTGCGGCAGGCCCGCGGTGCCGAGCACGAGCGCAAGCGCCAGCGAGATGAAGTCCAGCTTCGTGGTCTCGGTTTTGCCGTACTTGAGGCCGGGCTCGATGATCTTCTCCCCCGCGGCGCTGCCGTCGATGGCCTTCTGCAGCAGATCGGAGAAATTGCCCTTCACCGCCGCGAGCACCATGAGGGTCATCAGCAGCGCGCCGCCGACCAGCAGAACGGCCTTGACCATCTGCACGTAGGTGGTGCCCTTCATACCGCCGACCAGCACGTAGACGATCATCAGGACGCCGACCACCGCGACCACGACGGCCTGCCCGGTGGTGCCCTTGATGTTGAGGAGCAGCGAGACGAGGCCGCCCGCGCCCGCCATCTGCGCGATCAAGTAGAAGAGCGAGACGGTCAGCGTGGCCAGGGCGGCGGCCATCCGCACCGGGCGCTGCTTGAGCCGGAAGCTCAACACATCGGCCATGGTGAACTTGCCGACGTTGCGCAGACGTTCGGCGACGAGCAGGAGCGCGACGAGCCAGGCGACGAGGAAGCCGATGGAGTACAGGAAACCGTCGTAGCCCTGGACAGCGATGGCGCCGCAGATGCCGAGGAAGCTGGCGGCCGAGAGGTAGTCGCCCGCGATGGCGAAACCGTTCTGCGGGCCGGTGAACGTGGCGCCGCCGGTGTAGAAGTCCGTCGCCTTCTTCGTGGTCCGGCTGGCCTTGATGACCAGCCCCATCGTCACGCCGATGAACAGCAGGAAGACCAGGATGTTCAGCGCGGTGGAGCCGACCTGCTGGCCGACCTCGATCGTGCCGGGCTCCCAGGCCAGGAGATCGGTCACCGGTCCGCCTCCCCGGCCTTGAGCTCGGCCTCGATGTGCTCACGCAGATCCGTCGCCATCGGGTCGATCGCGTTATCCGCGAACCGGACGTACGCCCAGGTGATGGCGAACGTGGAGACGAACTGCCCGAGCCCCATCACCAGCGCCACATTGATGTTCCCGAACAGCTTCTGGCTCATGAAGTCATGGGCGTACGTGGCCAGCAGCACGTACAGGGCGTACCAGAGCAGGAAGGCCACGGAAACCGGGATCACGAACCTCGCCAATCTGCGCCGGAGTTCGTGGAATTCCTTGCTGTCGTAGGCGCGCTGGTAGACCGCCGCCGTATCCTCTTCGTTCACCCTCGTGAGTGTGGCACGGACCACATGCGCCCGGGTTTGAATGAGTGACAAACGCTGTGCAAACCCGTGGAACGGTCCTTACCCGGGCCTTACGTGTCAGGCGTCGAGTGCCCGACGGGTCGCCGCCGCGATCTCCGCGACCTGCTCGTCGGTGGTGATGAGCGCCGGCGAGTACTGCAGCGTGCCGAGTCCGGCGGCCCGCCCGGAGACGCCCTGCGCCCGCAGCTTCTTGACCGTCGCCATGGCCTCCGCGGGCTCGTGCAGCTGGACGCCGGCGACCGCGCCGACGCCGCCCCGGACGTCCTTGACCTTGGGATGCTCTGCCAGGGTGGACAGCTCGCGCAGGAGGCTGTCCTGCAGGCGCAGCGCCTCGGCGACCAGGTTTTCCCGCTCCATGATGTCGAGCACGGCCATCGATGCGGCGGCCGCCGCCGCGTGCCCGCCGTAGGTGTAGCCGTGCCGCCACCACACGCCGCCCGCGAAGAAGGGCTCGGCGACGTGCGGCGCGACGAACAAGGCACCCATGGGGACGTAGCCGCTGGTCAGCCCCTTCGCGGTGGTCATCAGGTCGGGCTGCAGGTCGAACCGGCTCGAGGCGAACCAGGCGCCGCCGATCCGGCCGAAGCCGGTGACCACCTCGTCGGCGATGAACAGGACGTCGTGCTCGCGGCAGATGTCGCGGACCTCGCGCAGGTAGCCCTCGGGCGGCGGCAGCAGACCGCCTGCGCCGATCACCGGCTCGGCGACGAAGGCCGCGACGGACTCGGCGCCGACCCGCTCGATGAGGCCCAGCAACGCCTTGGCGTCGTCCCACGCCACCGTCGCGGTGTCGTCGAAGAGCACGCCCCCGTAGCCCTCGGCGTTGACCGGGATGCCGCCCAGGCTCGTGCCGCCCACGTGCATGCCGTGGTACGCGTTGGACCGGCCGACGATGAGCTTCTTCTCGGGCCGGCCCTTCTCCTGCCAGTAGCGGCGGGCCAGCTTGATCGCCGAGTCCACCGAATCGGAGCCGCCGGAGGTGAAGAAGATCTTGCTGTCCGGGACCGGCGCGATGCCCTGCAGGCGCTCCGCGAGGGCGACCGTCGTATCCGTAGCCCCGTCGCCGAAGCCCGTCACGTGCGCGACCTTGAGCAGCTGGTCGCGCACCGCGTCGGCGACCTCGGCGCGGCCGTGACCGACGTTGGCGAACCACAGCCCGGCGGTCGCATCCAGGTACCGGTTGCCCGCCGTATCGAAGACGTACGCGCCCTCGCCGCGCGCGAAGACGAAGGCGCCGTCGCGCACCACGGCGCCCATGTCCGCGAAGCCGTGCCAGAGTGCCGATGAGGTCGTGGGTCCCTGTCCGCTCATGGTGGATAAACTAGTCGCAAATGACGAAGCAGGAGACGCGCACCGCACGGGAGGACGGCGACGGCGGACCGTCGAAGCGCGAACTGTACGGCGCGCTCGGCACCGACGCCGATCCCGCGCTCACTCTGCGGGACGAGGCGCGCCTGCGCGGCAGACTCAAGCGTGCCAAGGCCTCCGACCTGCCGAGGCTCGCCCGCGAGATCGACGCCGCGCGGGAGCGCTACGCCGAGCGCCGCGACGCGGTGCCGGCGATCGTCTACCCCGAGAACCTGCCGGTGAGTGCGCGCCGCGAGGAGATCGCGAAGGCCATCAGCGAGAACCAGGTCGTCATCCTAGCGGGCGAGACCGGGTCGGGGAAGACGACCCAGCTGCCGAAGATCTGCCTCGAGCTCGGGCGCGGCGTGCGGGGCATGATCGGCCACACCCAGCCGCGCCGACTCGCGGCCCGCAGCGTCGCCGAGCGCATCGCGGAGGAGACGAAGTCGGAGCTGGGCGACGCCGTCGGCTACGCCGTACGGTTCACCGACCGGGTCTCGCCGAAGACCTCGGTCAAGCTCATGACCGACGGCATTCTGCTGCGCGAGCTGACGCGCGACCGGCTGCTGCGCGACTACGATACGATCATCATCGACGAAGCACACGAACGCAGCCTCAACATCGACTTCCTGCTCGGTTACCTGCGGCAGCTCCTGCCCCGCAGGCCCGATCTCAAGGTCATCGTCACGTCGGCGACCATCGAGCCGGAGCGCTTCGCCACCCACTTCGCGCGGCCCGACGGGGCCGCCGCCCCCGTCATCGAGGTCAGTGGCCGCACGTACCCGGTGGAGATCCGGTACCGCCCGCTCGACGAGATGACCGACGATTCCGAACCGCTCGACCAGGTCACCGGGATCGTGCACGCCGTCGAGGAGCTCTCCCGCGAGGCGCCCGGCGACGTGCTCGTCTTCCTCTCCGGCGAGCGCGAGATCCGCGACGCCGCGGAGGCGCTGGAGGCGAAGTACGGCCCCCGGGGCTCCACCGGGCGCGGCGGCTCCGCCGTGGAGATCCTCCCGCTCTACGCACGGCTCTCCTCCGCCGAGCAGCACCGCGTCTTCGCCCCGCACACGGGCCGCAGGATCGTGCTGGCCACCAACGTCGCCGAGACCTCGCTCACGGTGCCCGGCATCAAGTACGTCGTCGACACGGGCACGGCGCGCATCTCCCGGTACTCGCTCCGCACCAAGGTGCAGCGGCTGCCGATCGAGCCGATCTCGCAGGCCTCCGCGCAGCAGCGGTCCGGCCGGTGCGGCCGTACGTCCGACGGCATCGCGATCCGGCTCTACTCGGAGGACGATTTCGACGCCCGGCCGCAGTACACCGATCCCGAGATCCTCCGGACCAACCTGGCCTCGGTGATCCTGTCGATGACGGCGCTCGAACTCGGCGAGGTGTCCGCCTTCCCGTTCGTCCAGCCGCCGGACGAGCGCGCGGTCCGCGACGGTACGGCGCTCCTCGAGGAGCTGGGCGCGCTGGAGGACGCCGCTCCCGGCCACAAGAGACTCACGACCGTGGGCCGGCAGTTGGCCGATCTCCCCGTGGATCCGCGGATGGCCCGGATGCTCGTGGCGGCCCGCGAATTCGGGGTCCTCCCCGAGGTGCTCGTGATCGTGGCCGGCCTGTCGATCCAGGACATGCGGGAGCGGCCCGCCGAGCACCGTCAGGCCGCGGACGCGCAGCACGCACGGTTCGCCGACCCCACGTCGGACTTCCTCTCGTACCTCAATCTGTGGCGCCACCTGGGCGACCGGCGTGCCGAGCTGAGTTCGAGCGCCTTCCGCCGTGAGTGCCAGCGCGAGTTCCTGCACTACGTGCGCATCCGCGAGTGGCAGGACCTGCAGGGGCAGCTTCGGCAGATCTGTCGCGACCTCGGCTGGAAGCTCGACTCGCTGGGCCGGGAGCCCGCACCGTCGGCCGACCTGATCCACCAGGCCCTGCTGGCGGGCCTGCTGTCCCAGATCGGGCTGCGCGAGCCGGACGGAAAGGAGTTCCTGGGAGCGCGGAACGCCAAGTTCATGGTCTTCCCCGGGTCGGCCCTCTACCGGAAGCCGCCGCGCTTCGTCATGGCCGGCGAACTCGTGGAGACCTCCCGCCTGTTCGCGCGAACCGTCGCCAAGATCGAGCCGGAATGGGCCGAGAAGCTGGCGGGGCCGCTCGCGAAGCACCATTACTCCGAGCCGCACTGGTCCACGAAGCGGGAGGCCGTGCTGGCCAAGGAGCGCGTCACGCTGTTCGGGGTGCCGCTGGTCGCCGATCGCACGGTGAACTTCGGTCGGATAGATCCCGTCGCCGCGCGGGAGCTCTTCCTGCGGCACGCGCTCGTCCAGGGCGAATGGCGCACGCGGCACCCGTTCTTCGCGCGCAACCGGGCGCTCCTCGACGACGCGGAATACTTGGAGGACAAGGCGCGTCGCCGCGACATCGTGGTCGACGAGGACGGGCTCTTCGACTTCTACGACCGGCGGATTCCCGAGGGCATCGTCTCTGCGCGGCACTTCGACGCGTGGTGGAAGAAGGCCTCTCGGACCGATCCCGACCTCCTGGACTTCACCGCCGACGACCTCCTCGCCGACGGTGCCGCCGACGTCACCGCGGAGGCGTACCCGACGTCGTGGCTGCAGGGCCGCATCGAGGTGCCACTGAAGTACCGATTCGAGCCCGGCGCTGCGGATGACGGTGTCACCGCGCGCATCCCCGTCAAGGACTTGGCGACGGTCCGGGCGGACGGCTTCGAGTGGCTCGTTCCCGCGATGCGCGAGGAACTGGCGGTGGCGCTGATCAAGTCGCTGCCGAAGCAGTTGCGCCGCGAGGTGGTACCCGCGCCCGACTTCGCCGCAGCCGCTCTCGCGCGCCTCACCCCGCGTGCGGAGCCGCTCAACGAGGGCCTCGCCCGGGAGCTGACGCAGTTGTCCGGCACGGTGATCCGCCCTGAGGATTTCGCGTCCGCCGCGATCCCGGATCACCTCCGGGTGACGTTCACGGTGATCGGCGACGACGGCCGTGCGCTGGGCTCGGGCAAGGACCTCGACGCGCTCAAGCGTCGCCTCGGCGCCGCCGTGCAGGAAGATCTGTCGAGCCGCGCCGGTTTCTACGAGCGGGCGCCCGCGAAGCAGTGGACCGCGCAGACGCTCGGGGACGTGCCGCGGACCATCGACACCGAGGTCCGGGGCAGCCGGGTCACGGGCTTCGGCACGCTGTACCCCGCCGGCGACGCCGCGGGCGTCAAGGTGGTCGCCGCGGAGCCGGAGCAGACTGCCCTCATGGGAGCAGGACTCGACGTGCTTCTGGCGAACGCCCTGCCGGCGGCCCACAAGTCGGTGCTGCAGTCCGTGGGGCAGCGGGAGCGACTGGCGCTCTCACAGAGCCCCTACGCCACGCCGATGGATCTCCTGGCCGACTGCCGGCGACGAGCGATCACGGACCTGCGCGCCCGCACCGGGCTCGCGTGGACGCCGGACGAGTTCGCGGCGCTGACGGCGACGGTCCGGGCGGGGCTCGGGGAGGCGGTCCAGCGGAACTTCGCGGCCGTGGCGACCGCGGTCGCAACCGCCACTGAGGTCCGTGGCGCGATCGCCTCCGCCCCAACGGCGCTCCGCGACGCCGCGGAGGACATCGCCGAGCAACTCGACGCGCTGTTGTATCCCGGTTTCATCTCCGCGACGCCGGACGCGCATCTGCAGCACCTGCCCCGCTACACCGCGGGCGCCGCCGCGCGCTGGGCGGCACTGCCCGCCTCTGCGGACCGGGACGACCGAGGGATGGCGACGCTCGATCGGGTCTACGGCGCACTCACGGCGAAGCTGGACGCGCTCCCCGAGCACCGTCGGGACGCGGCGCTGGATCAGGTGCACTGGCTCATCGAGGAGCTCCGGGTGAGCCTGTTCGCCCAGTCGCTCGGCACGGCGGGATCGGTGTCCGAGAAGAAGGTGCTCGCCGCCATCGCGGCCCTGACCTGAGCACCGCGTGCGAGCGAGCGGCCTACGCCGCGTCGGTCGGATCCGCGGCGGCGGCACGGGTACGGAGGTCGCGGATCGCGGCCTCGAAGTCCTCGATGGACGAGAAGCCCTGGTACACCGAAGCGAACCGCAGGTAGGCCACCTCGTCCAGGTCGCGCAGCGGCCCGAGGATGGCGAGGCCCACCTCGTTCGCGGGGACCTCGGCGACACCGGTGGCGCGGATCGCCTCCTCGACCTGCTGAGCGAGCTTGTGCAGGTCGTCCTCGGCCACGTCGCGCCCCTGGCACGCGCGGCGGACTCCCTTGACGACCTTCTCCCGGCTGAAGGGCTCGGTCACGCCGTTGCGCTTGACGACGGCCATGACAGCGCTCTCGACAGTGGTGAAGCGGCGGCCGCACTCATTGCACGACCGACGCCGGCGGATGCCCTGCCCGTCGTCGAAGACACGCGAATCGACCACACGGGTGTCCTCGTTCTTGCAGAACGGGCAATACATGGGGCCACCTCCCGCCCGGCTGCGCTCGGACGTCCGGCGGGGCAGCTGCAGCACGGTGGCCCCTGCCACCGCCGTGCCCCGCGATCTCGTCCTCGAGAATACTCGGCGCGGGAACGGCACCACGTTGTCGAGGTGGGCCGAGCGCCCGCCCTGCCGGGAATCCGGCATCTCCATGAGGGTGGTCATCTGCTTCTCCTTCGCGCGTGTGTGGTGGTCAGTACCGCGGCGTGACGAGGGTCTGGCCGGCGTGCACGCGGCCGTCCCGCAGGCCGTTGATCTCCGAGATCTCCGCGACGACGGCGGCCTGGGCACGGTCGGGCGCGATCTCGCGGGCGATCTGGTCCAGACTCTGTCCGTCGCGCACCGTCACGATCGAGGTCAGGCCGGGCTGCGCCGCCGTCGGTACCGGCTCGGCGGGCGCGGATCCGCCGAAGAGCACCAGCAGGCCGGCGAAGACGCCGACCGCGAACAGGACGCAGACCGCCAGCGACGGCGTGGGCGATCGACGTGCGCAACCGTCGGTGCGCGAGTAGCCGCGGGGCGCACGGCGCACCGCCGATCGCACGCCCGGGCGTTCGACCGTGCGCCGGGCGGCCCCGCGGGCGCCGGTCACCCGGATCTCCGCGGACTCTGTTCGAACGCGGCTCACGAAGAGCTCGTTCGACGAGGTGATCGATGCCGCCGACGGGTCCTGAGAGCGGCTGCGGGCGAGACGCGGCGAGACTCCGCGGGCCCGGGTGGCGGCGCGCCGGCCGGCAGCGGCGGAGCCGTGCCGCACGAGCGCCTGCGCCTCCGTCGCAGCCTCCTGCACTGCAGTGATGCCGTCTCGATCGATGATCGCGGTCATGGTCTCTCCTGGTGTCGTAGCGGGTCCTTCTCGCTCACCTACAGGTCTATCGGTGGGCACTGACAAGTTTTTCCATCCAGCCCCACCAGTCACACCTTAGTGCGTGCAAGTGTTCGAAAGAACTTCTGTTCGATTTCTATCACACGCCGTTGCCGAGCGGAAGACACGCGGTGAAATTTCTCGAACAGATGTTTGTCAGGCCGTGCGAGCTGGACTACAGTGGAGTCGGAACCGAACGGGCGCGAGGAGCGACACATGACAGATGAACGACAAGTCCAGCACCGGGATAAGCGCTTCCGCGACGCCCAGGGCAACGTCTCCGAGGACCACCTCACCCGTCGCCAGAAGCAGGTCCTGGAAGTGATCCGGCGGTCGGTCCGCGACCGCGGCTACCCGCCCAGCATCCGGGAGATCGGCGACGAGGTGGGCCTGACTTCCACGTCGTCGGTCGCCCACCAGCTCCGCACGCTGGAGCGGCTGGGCTTCCTCCACCGCGACCCCAACCGGCCCCGTGCCGTGAACGTGCAGGGTGCGGAGGAGCGCACCGCGCAGGTGATCCAGAAGGTCATGGAGGACGAGGACCGGATGCCCGAACCGGCCTTCGTGCCGGTCCTCGGCCGCATCGCTGCGGGCGGCCCCATCCTGGCGGAGGAGGCGGTGGAGGAGATCTTCCCGCTCCCCCGAGAGCTCGTCGGCGAGGGTTCGCTGTTCCTGCTCAAGGTGGTGGGTGAATCGATGACCGACGCCGCCATCTGCGACGGCGACTGGGTCGTCGTGCGGCAGCAGTCCGTCGCGGAGAACGGAGACATCGTGGCCGCGATGCTCGACGGCGAGGCCACCGTGAAGACCTTCCGCCGGACGGGCCGCGACGTCTGGTTGATGCCGCACAACCCGGCGTTCGACCCGATCCACGGCAACGATGCGGTGATCCTGGGCAAGGTGGTCACCGTCATGCGTCGGATCTGACCGCACCCGCCGCACGCCGCGCCGGCTCGTCGACCGCAGGGTCGGGGGCCGGCGTTCGTCGTCCGCGCGAGGCTATCGCGCACGCGGCTCCACCGAGCGCCAGGCCGGCGAGCACGCCCGGGTGCACGGGTTCGCCCAGCATGAGGAATGCGAACAGGGCCGATACCGAGGGGATCACCGCGAACAACATGGCCGCCCCACTCGCCCCGGCGATGCCGATCACGCGGAGGTACAGCGTGGTCGCGGTCATCGAGCTGAGCAGCACCATCAGCACGAGCACGACGGCGCCCCGCGCGGGGTCGGCGACCGTCGCGCCGAACACTGCGAGCAGGACACCCGCCGGCACCGCAGCGACGGTCATTCCCACCGCGTTCGCCGCAAGCGGGTCCACGTCGCGGCAGAAGCGCTGCTGGTACACGCCGCCCAGGGCGATCCCGGCCAGCCCGAACAGCGTGAACCCGATCCCTGCCCCGGCGTGCGCCAGCGCCGGCACCATCGACCAGCATGCGGTCACGACGGCGGCCACCCCGATGACCGCGGCGAGCGCGCGCCGCGGCGTGAGCGCCTCGCGGAGCACGATCCGGGCCACCACCGTGGTCAGTGCCGGGTTTACACCGATGATCAACGCGGCGACCCCCGCCGGCACGCCGGCCTGCAGGCCCAGGTAGCACCCGAGGAATTGCGTCGCCTGGGTCAACAGGCCCACCACGGCGGCGTGGCCCAGATCCGCACCGCGGGGCAGGCTGCGGCCGCTCGCCCGGACCACGCCGAGCATGAGCACTCCGGAGACGGCGAAGCGGAGGAACAGCAGCAGGAACGGGCTCATCGCCGCGATCCCGAGGGCGCCCAGGGGATACCCGAAGGCGTACAACACCACGACGGACAGCGCGAGCAGGGGCGGAATTCTCATGATCCGATGGTCGAACGCGGGAGTGCCGCGCGTCCAACAATGATTGACGATCACGATCGATTGGTTCTATCGTTCATTCATGGCCGAGCCGACCCTGGACATCGTCCCGCTGCGCAGCGTGGTCGCGATCGCCCGCTGCGGCGGAGTGCACCGCGCGGCCGAGGCGCTGCATCTCACCCAGTCGACGGTCAGCGCCCACCTGCGCAGGCTCGAGAAATCGACGGGCGGCACGATCGTCGAGAAGGCAGGCCGCGGCGTGCGGTTCACCGACCACGGCACCCGTCTCCTCGGGCATGCGCAGACGATCCTCGACGCGCACGACGCCGCGGTGCACGCACTCGCCTCCCCCACGGCCCGAACGCTGTCGGTCGCCGCCACCGAGCACGGCGCCGACCGCCTCATTCCGGAGCTCAGCCGAGGGTTCGGCACCCTCCCGGGCGGCTGGGGCGCTCAGTTCCGGTTCGACCGCAGCGCGCAGATCGCCGGCGCCGTGGAGCACGGCCTCGCCGACGTCGCCGTCTTCCTCGCCCCGATCGATCACCCGGACGCCGTCGGCCCTATCGCCCTGCACTGGTACGCCGCGCGCGGCTGGGAGCGCCCCGCCGATGCCGTGCCCGTCCTCCTCTTCGACGATCCCTGTGTCCTCCGCGCACCCGCCGCGGACGCGCTCGTGCGCAACCGGATCGACTACGTCGTCGCGGCCGAGGCGGCGAATCTCGCCGGCCTGTACTCCGCGGCGCGCAGCGGGCTCGGGGTGACCCTGCTTCCCGTGATCGATGCGACGGACGGCCTGGTCGCCGTCGACACGATGCCCGCCCTACCGCCCATCGCGCTGGCGGTGACCGTGGGCGGCCGGGTGCCCGCGCCCGTACGCGCCGCGGTCCGCCGCGCCGCCGCGTCCCTCACCCGCGCGGCCTAGCCGGAGACGATGCCCACGACCAGGTTGATCGCGGTCGCGAGGATGAGAGTGCCGAAGACGTACGAGAGCAGGCAGTGCCGGAGCACGACGCTGCGGATCTGCTGCGACGACACCGAGGTGTCCGACACCTGGTACGTCATGCCCAGGTTGTAGCTGAAGTAGAAGAAGTCGCGGTACGCCGGCGCCTCGTCGGCGTTCCAGTCGATCCCGCCGGGCTCGTCGCCCGGGTCGCCGTAGAACTGCGCCGCGTATTGCGTGGCATAGGTCAAGTGCAATGCCGCCCACACCGCGAACGACCCGAGCAGCGCGGCGGCGGCGCCGGCGTCCTTGTGATCGGACCTCCCGGTGACCAGCAGCGCCACGATCGCGACCAGCCCACTCAACGCGATCGCCGCGACCACCACCTCGGCGACCCGCGGGCGGAAATTCTCGCGCTGCACCGTGGCGCGTGTCGACGCGGCGTCGAGCGGCCACAGTGTCGCCCATCCGGTGACGACGAAGACCGCGGCGGCGGTGCCGATCCCGACGAGTACGCCGAGGGTGGCGTCGACGAGTACGCCGACGAGGCCACCGGCGATCAGGCCGACCACGAGCGACAGGACTGCGCGCGTGGCAACGGACAGGACGGGCTTGGCTGGCGGACGACTCATCCGTTGATTGTGCGGCACTGAACTGCGAACGACGACAGCGCACCCGCCAGCGCGCCCGGCACACGCGCGATCATCCGCGTTCCCTCGGCGACGTGCTCCGTCTCCAGGATCGTGCCCTCGGCGTGGATCCGCGCGACGAGGTCACCCCGGTCGTACGGCAGGAGGGCGCTGACCTCGACGTCGCCGGCGGTGATGAGCTGCGTCATCCTCTCCAGCAACTCGTCGATGCCCTCGCGCGAGTGTGCAGAGACGAAGACCGCCTCCGGCAGCGCGACGCGCAGCTGGGCGAGCACGACCGGATCGGCGGCGTCGATCTTGTTGACCACGAGCAGTTCCCGCGGCAACGACGCCTCCCGCTCCCCCGCGACTTCGCGCAGCACCTCGCGCACGGCGTCGATCTGGCGCTGCGGCATCACGTCGCTGCCGTCGACGACGTGCAGCAGGAGGTCGGCGTCGACCACTTCCTCCAGCGTCGACCGGAACGCCTCGACGAGCTGGGTGGGGAGGTGCCGCACGAAACCGACGGTATCGGTGAGCACCACGTCGCGGCCGTCGGTGAGCACGCCGTGCCGGGTGGTCGGGTCGAGCGTGGCGAACAGTGCGTCCTGAACCAGCACGCCGGCGTCGGTGAGTGCGTTGAGCAGGCTCGACTTGCCGGCGTTGGTGTAGCCGGCGATCGCCACCGCCGGCACGCCGGAGCGGCGGCGCGCCCCGCGCTTGGTGTCGCGGGCCTGCTTCATGCCCTTGATCTCGCGGCGCAGCTTCGCCATCCGCTCGCGGATCCGGCGACGGTCGGTCTCGATCTTCGTCTCACCGGGACCGCGGAGGCCCACGCCGCCGTTGCTGCCCGCGCGGCCACCGGCCTGCCGGGACAGCGCCTCACCCCAGCCGCGCAGCCGGGGCAGCATGTACTCCATCTGCGCGAGGCTGACCTGCGCCTTGCCCTCGCGGGAGGTGGCGTGCTGGGCGAAGATGTCGAGGATCAGGGCGGTGCGGTCGATGACCTTGACCTTCACCACCTTCTCCAGCGCGTTGAGCTGCGCCGGGGTCAGTTCACCGTCGCAGATCACGGTGTCGGCGCCGGTCGCGAGCACGACCTCGCGGAGCTCGTGGGCCTTGCCGGAGCCGATGTACGTGGCGGGATCGGGACGGTCGCGCCGCTGGATCAGGCCCTCGAGGACCGCGGAGCCTGCGGTCTCCGCGAGGGCTTTGAGCTCGGCGAGCGAGGCGTCGGCCTGCGCGGCGGACCCGGAGGTCCAGACGCCCACGAGCACGACCTGCTCGAGGCGCAGCTGACGGTATTCGACCTCGGTGACGTCGTCGAGCTCGGTCGAGAGGCCGACGACGCGACGGAGCGACGAGCGCTCCTGCAACTGGAGTTCGCCGACGGTCGGGGCCGGCTCCCAGGTATCCATGTCTGTCATATACGTCCAGTGTGGCACGCCGGGACGCGGGAGGTCACGCGGGTTTTCCCAGGGCGGAACGCGGCGCCGCGTTCTACAGGTGCGCCGTCCCGGACGCGACGATGCGGCTCGGGCCGCGGAGCACGGCACCGTCGGCCTCGACGGTGACGGTGACGATCCCGCCCGGCACGTGCACGTCGACGACACCGGTGTCGCGATCCGCGGCGTGCAGGGCGGCCACGGCGGCCGCGACGGTGCCGGTCCCGCAGGAGCGGGTCTCCCCCGAGCCGCGCTCGTGCACGCGCATGTGCACGGCGCCGTCGGCCAGCGGGGTCAGCACCTCGACGTTGGTGCCGTGCGGGAACAGGCCGTGGTCGAACGTGGGCGCGCTCGCCACATCGAGGGCCAGCAGATCCTCCACGGTGAGGCCGGGCACGACGCAGGCCAGGTGCGGATTGCCCACGTCGACGGCGATCCCGGCGAGGTCGCGGCCGTCGACGCCGGCCGAGGAGTCGCCGTAGACCCGGGGCGCGCCCATCGCGACGGAGACCTCGGCGGTCTCGGGGCCGGCGTGGTGCACGCGGACCGGCTTGCCGCCCGCGCGGGAGCCGACAGTGAATTCCTCGCCTGTGACCAGGGCGTTCGCAGCGAGGAAGTGGGCGAAGACGCGGACACCGTTGCCGCACATCTCGGCGATCGAACCGTCGGAGTTGCGGTAATCCATGAACCAGTCCTCGCGGGCGACGCCCTCGGGCAGCGCGCCGAGGACGCCCGCGTCGAGCAGCTCACCCGCTCGGGCGACACGGAGCACGCCGTCGCCGCCGATCCCCGCCCGCCGGTCGCACAGGGCGACCACGAGCTCGGGCGTGAGGTCGATGTCGACGCCCGGGTCGGGCAGGATCACGAAGTCGTTCTCCGTGCCGTGCCCCTTGAGGAAGTCCAGCGCGATCATGCGGACCAGTCTACGGACGGGTCACGACCGCCACGGTGGGGCGGCGTGTGCGGCGATGGCGGAGCCGAGCAGGTCGGGTGCGGCCGCGTCCAGCCAGACGATGCGGGGGTCGCGCCGGAACCAGGATCGCTGCCGGCGGACGTAGCGGCGGGTGCCGATGAAGGTCAGCTCGCGGGCCTGCTCGAGGTCGTACTCCCCGTCGAAGGCGGCGAGGACCTGGGCGTAGCCGATCGCGCGCGACGCGGTGACGCCCGCGCGCAGGCCACGGTCCTCGAGGGTGCGAACCTCGTCGGCGAGGCCGGAGTCGAACATGCGCCGGGTGCGCAGGTCGATGCGGGCGTCGAGTTCCGCGGTGTCGCGGTCCAGCGCGACGATCGCGGTGTCCCAGCGCGCGGGGCCGATCTCGGGCGCGGAGGCGGCGAAGGGCTCGCCGGTGATGGTCACGACCTCGAGCGCGCGGACGATCCGCCGCCCGTCGGTCGTGAGGATCTTCGCCCCGGCGGCGGGATCGAGTGCCGCGAGCTCGCGGTGCAGGGCCAGGGGGCCGAGCTCGGCGAGCCGGTCCTCGAGCCGTCGCCGGACGTCGGGGTCGGTCGCGGGGAAGCTCCACTCGTCGAGCAGGGCCTGGAAGTACATCATCGAGCCGCCCACGATCACCGGGGTGCGGCCCGCGGCCAGCAGCGCTTCGGCGTCGGCGCGGGCCCGCTCCTGGTACGCGGCGACCGTGGCGGTCTCGGTCACGTCCAGCACGTCGAGCTGGTGGTGCGGGATACCGCGCCGCGCCGCGACGGGCAGCTTCGCGGTGCCGATGTCCATGCCCCGGTACATCTGCATGGCGTCGATGTTGATGATCTCGCCGTCGAGTCGCTCGGCGAGGTCGAGCGCCAGGTCGGACTTGCCGGTGGCGGTGGGTCCGACGACAGCGATCGGCCGGACGGTGTCGGAGACGCCCCGGGTCTCCGTCGTCACCCGGCGCCCCCGGTGGCGACCAGGTACCCGACACCGAAAGGCGCGCCCCGGTAGAGCACGTCGACGGGCCCGCCCGCGCAGGCCGAGGCGGCGGCGCGCCAGGCGTCGTCGAGACCGTCGACCGGCCCGCCCTCGCGGACTGCGGCGACCTGGGCCTCGAAGACGCTCTCGTCTTCCGGCCGGTGGCCACCCGGAGCGCGGGCGCTGAGGGTGTTCGGGCCATCGAGGACGAAAAGCAGACCCTCGGCGTCGTCGTCCTCGCCGACGATCCGGGCCGACGGTGCCGCGCTCCCGCGCAGCCAGGCGGCGATGAGCAGCGGGACCGGCCAGGCGGGGCTGGGCGGCAGGTCGTTCGACGGCCCGCCGGGCCCCATCGTCACGATCACGTCGGCGCCGAACCCGGCGAAGGTGCCCGCGGACGCCTCGTCGCGCCTGGTCAGGGCCTCGGAGGCCACGACACGCCAGGTGCGGGCGCGCGCGCCGAGCCACCCACCCGCGGTCAGTGCGGCGCGGCGCAGCCGGTCTGCGTCGGGGTCGCCCGGGACGCCCACCAGCTCGGGAACGAGCAGCGGGGCGCCGGGGATCACGGCCACGGGCCGGTGGTCGCGCTGGGACGGGTGCACGAGGAGAACGCTAATCGATCGCGCCGCGGGGCCCGCGGAGTGCTTCAATGGATCCAGGGCCGCGCGCTGTGCGGATCCGTGACGACCGGCAGCCGTGACGCGCGGCGCAGACGAAGGGACCCCCGTGGCCGAGAACGACCCGATCGCCGAGACCACTCCGATCGAGAGCGCCGCTCCCAAGCCGACCCCGGGCGCTCGGCCCGGCCCCAAGCCCCATCCCGGCCCGCGCCCCGGCGGACCGCGCCCGCACGCCCCGGCGGCCGCGCAGGCGGCGCCGCGCACGCGTCCGGCGTCGGACCCGAGCAAGCACGGCCGGGTCGACGAGGACGGCACCGTCTACGTGGTGACCTCCGGCGGCGAGCGCGCCGTCGGCTCCTGGCAGGCCGGGGAGTCCGCTGAGGGCCTTGCGCACTACGGCCGCAAGTACGACGAGCTCGCGACCGAGGTCGAGGTGCTCGAGGAGCGCCTCGCCAGCGGGACCGGCGATCCGAAGAAGATCCGCGCCGCGGCCCAGCAGGTCGCCGACACGCTGCCCACCGCGGCGGTCGTGGGCGATCTCGACGGCCTGGCCGCCCGGGTGGGCGCGCTCCTCACGGGCGCCGACACCGCGATCGTCACGGCGCAGGCCGACCGTGAGAAGAGCCGATCCGAGGGCATCGCGCGCAAGGAAGCCCTCGCCGCCGAGGCCGAGCAGATCGCCGCCGAGGCCACCCAGTGGAAGGCCGCCGGCGATCGGATGCGCGCCCTGCTCGACGAGTGGAAGACGATCAAGGGCGTCGACCGGAAGACCGACGACGCGCTGTGGAAGCGCTACTCCAAGGCCCGAGACGCCTTCAACAAGCGGCGCGGCGCGCACTTCGCCGAGCTCGACCGGGAGCGCGCCGGCGCCAAGGCGCGCAAGGAGGAGCTGATCGCGGAGGCGGAGAAGCTCAAGAACGACACGTCGTGGGGCGAGACCTCGGCGAAGTTCCGGGACCTGCTCGCGAAGTGGAAGGCCGCCGGCCGTGCGCCCCGCGACACCGACGACGCGCTGTGGGCGCGCTTCAAGGGCATTCAGGACGAGTTCTTCTCCGCCCGCAACGCCGCCGCCGACGAGCGGGACGCCGAGTTCTCCGAGAACGGCAAGGCCAAGCAGGCACTGCTCGACGAGTACACCCCGCGGATCGAGTCGGCGCAGAGCCTCGCCGCGCAGAAGTCGGCGCTCCGGGAGCTGCAGGACAAGTGGGAGGCGATCGGCAAGGTCCCGCGCGAGCAGATGGGCTCGCTGGAGGCCGGGATCCGTGCGCTGGAGAAGAAGATCAAGGCCGCGGACGACACTCAGTGGCGTCGCACCGATCCCGAAGCCGCCGCCCGCGCCGCCCAGTTCCGCGACCGCGTCGCGCAGTTCGAGGAGCAGGCCGAGAAGGCGGAGAAGGCAGGCAAGGCCAAGGACGCCGTGCGGCTGCGCGAGCAGGCGCAGCAGTGGCGGGAGTGGGCCGATGCGGCGGAGGGCGCGATCGAGAACCGCTGACTCCCCCGCGACCAGCGACTACGACTGGTCGGTGGGGCGCTGCGGGCGGGGCGGCTGGTGGCCGATGCGGTTGGACTGGGCGAAGGCGTCCCACTCCTGCGCGGCGGCGCGGCGCTCCTTCTCGGCGGCGAGCTGGTACGGCGTCCGCGCCCAGATGGTCTTGATCCACACGATCGCCAGCACGATCATGGCGAACCAGCCGAGGAAGAGGCCGATCCCGGCGCCCGTCGGCGGCTCGCCGTGCAGACCGGGGGTCTGCCGCGACCACACCGACAGCAGGCCGAAGACCACCGCGACGCCGCAGCCCGCGCCTGCGATGACCGACAGCGCCCAGCGGCGGGTGAGCAGCGCGGCGCCCGAGGCGAAGACACCGAACAGCACCTCGAGCCACACGAAGATCTTCGAGACGATGACCAGCGAGCTGCCCTCGATCTGCGGGTCGCCGGTGATGATCGCGAGGCCCGTCACCGAGCCCGTGTGCGGTAGCGCGAGCGAGCCGATCACCGCGACCACGGCGATCGCAGCCACCAGGATCCTGGGACTGACCTGGAACTCGCCGGCGAGCTTGCGCTCGACCGACTCGACCTGCGAGCGCAGGTTCTCCAACTCTTCGGCCCTCCGGGGGCCCTCGCTGTCGGCGTTCATACGCCCCATTGTCCACCCTGGACCGCGGTGCGTCTCCTACAGGTCGTCGTACTGCCCGTCAGCAGGACGAACACCCCGTCGACGCGGGCTCCGCGGCGGCCGCCGGACGGCCGACGGACGGCAACCCCAAGCCCACGCCGACGGGCGCGGTGACGGGCGTGATGGAGGCCTCGACGTTGTCGCCCGCGCGGGTGCGACGGTGGCTCAGCACGCCGCCGTCGGCGACGAGGTGGTGCGGCGCGGCGGCGGTGATCTCGACCTCGACGACGTCACCGGGGCGGATGCCCTCGCCCCCGGCGAAGTGCACGAGCCGACCGTCGCGGGCACGACCGGACATGCGTTTGGTCTCGGCGTCCTTGCGGCCCTCGCCGAGCGCGACCAGCAACTCGACGCGGCGGCCCACCTGCTTCTGGTTCTCCTCGAGCGTGATCCGCTCCTGGAGCGCGATGAGCCGGTCGTAACGCTCCTGCACGACCTTCTTCGGCAGCTGATCGGGCAGATCGGCGGCGGGGGTGCCGGGGCGGATGGAGTACTGGAAGGTGAAGGCCGAGCTGAACCGGGCCTGCTCGACCACGTCGAGGGTGGCCTGGAAGTCCTCCTCGGTCTCCCCCGGGAAGCCGACGATGATGTCGGTCGTGATCGCGGCGTGCGGGATGCGCTCGCGGACCCGGTCGAGAATGCCGAGGAACTTGGTGCTGCGGTAGCTGCGCCGCATCTCCTTGAGCACGCGGTCGGAGCCGGACTGCAGCGGCATGTGCAGCTGCGGGCAGATGTTCGGGGTCTCGGCCATGGCGTCGATGACGTCGTCGGTGAACTCGGCGGGGTGCGGGCTGGTGAACCTGACCCGCTCGAGGCCCTCGATCCGGCCGCACGCGCGCAGCAGATCGGCGAAGGCGCCGCGGTCGCGCGGCAGCTCTGGGTCGGCGAAGTTCACGCCGTAGGCGTTGACGTTCTGGCCGAGCAGGGTGACCTCGGAGACGCCCTGATCGACGAGGGCCTGCACCTCGGCGAGGATGTCGCCGGGGCGGCGGTCGACCTCTTTGCCGCGCAGGCTCGGCACGATGCAGAAGGTGCAGGTGTTGTTACAGCCGACCGAGATGGAGACCCAGCCGGCGTAGGCGCTCTCGCGGCGGGCGGGCAGCGTCGACGGGAAGGCGTCCAGCGCCTCCTTGATCTCGACCTCGGCCGTCTCGTTGTGCCGGGCGCGCTCGAGCAGGGTCGGCAGGGATCCGATGTTGTGGGTACCGAAGACCACGTCGACCCACGGGGCCTTCTTCACGACGGTGCCGCGGTCCTTCTGGGCTAGGCAGCCGCCGACGGCGATCTGCATGCCCGGCCGCTCCCGCTTGATCGGCGCGAGGTGGCTGAGGTTGCCGTACAGCTTGTTGTCTGCGTTCTCCCGGACCGCGCAGGTGTTGAAGACCACGAGGTCGGCCTGCTCGCCGCCGTCCGCGCGCACGTAACCGGCGTCCTCGAGCAGGCCGGACAGGCGCTCGGAATCGTGCACGTTCATCTGGCACCCGTAGGTGCGGACCTCGTACGTTCGGCTGGTGGGGGCGGACTCGATCACCCCACCAGGGTATCGGCGGGAGCAAATCGGGCCGTGCCGCAGCGCCCTCGGCCCGCGGCCTCCCGTGCACATTCGACGCACTAAAACCGCCGTCTTAACGCGGGCGAAACACCGGTGGTCATAGGCTTCTGCCCATGACCACACCCGCAGCAAAAGAGCCCACAGGCTCGGCTCCGATGATCGAGATCGAAGCAGTCGATAAACACTTCGGCGATCTCCACGTGCTCAAGGACATCAACGTCACCGTTCCGAGGGGACAGGTGGTGGTGGTATTGGGACCATCCGGTTCGGGCAAGTCCACGTTGTGCCGAACCATCAACCGACTCGAGCCGATCGACACGGGCACGATCAAGATCGACGGAAAACTCCTCCCCGAGGAGGGGAAAGCGCTCGCCGCGCTCCGCGCCGACGTCGGCATGGTGTTCCAGTCGTTCAACCTCTTCTCCCACAAGTCGATCATCGACAACGTCACCCTGGCGCCGACCAAGGTGCGTAAGAAGTCGTCGGAGGATGCCCGTCAACGCGGCATGGAACTGCTCGAGCGTGTGGGGATCGCGAGCCAGGCCGAGAAGATGCCTGCTCAGCTGTCGGGCGGACAGCAGCAACGCGTGGCCATCGCCCGTGCCCTGGCGATGGAGCCGAAGGTGATGCTGTTCGACGAGCCGACTTCGGCGCTCGACCCGGAAATGGTCAACGAGGTGCTGGACGTCATGGTCGCGCTCGCCAAGGACGGCATGACGATGGTCGTGGTGACCCACGAGATGGGCTTCGCCCGCAAGGCCGCCGACCGGATCCTGTTCATGGCCGACGGTGCGGTGGTCGAGGACACGGACCCCGAGACGTTCTTCACCGCCCCGAAGTCCGATCGTGCCAAGGACTTCCTCTCGAAGATCCTGAGCCACTGATGAGGGAGCACACGATGCAACGACCACGAGGGATTCGACGGATAGTCGCGGCGATCACCGCCGTCGTCCTCGCCGGCGGCCTCGTCGCCTGCGGTAGCACCGGTGCCCGCAGCCTGGTCGATTCGATCGAATCCGGATCGGTGATCCTCGGCACCAAGTTCGACCAGCCCGGCCTGGGCCTGCGCAAACCGGACAAGTCGATGAGCGGCTTCGACGTGGACGTGAGCGAGTACGTGGTGAACGCGATCGCGGAGGCGAACGGCTGGCAGAAGCCGACGATCCGGTGGCGCGAGACGCCGTCCGCTCAGCGCGAGACGCTGATCAACAACGGCGAGGTCGACATGATCACGGCGACCTACTCGATCAACGCCTCGCGGTCGAAGAAGGTGGACTTCGCCGGGCCCTACCTCGTGGTTCGGCAGGGCCTGCTCGTGCGGAATGACGACTCGTCGCTCGGACAACTCGCCGACCTCGACAAGGGCAAGATCCTGTGCTCCGCGGCGGGTTCCACATCCGCACAGAACGTCAAAGCGCAGCTGCCCGGCGTGCAGCTGCAGGAGTTCGATTCGTATTCCACGTGCACCGAAGCACTGCATCAGGGACGGATCGACGCCCTCACCACCGACGAGTCGATCCTCGCCGGGTTCAACGAGCAGTACAGCGGTGAGTTCCGTGTGGTCGACATGACGTACCTCACCGATCAGTGCATCAAGGGCTCGCAGAAGAAGGCCGGCAACCCGTTCTCGACGGAGCGCTACGGCATCGGCCTGGCCAAGAACGACGCCAAGTCGAAGGCGGCCCTCAACGAGGCGATCGCCAAGATGATCGCCGACGGGAGCTGGGAGCGGGCGCTCCGGAAGAACCTCGGCGCCACCGAGACCCAGCGTTTGATCGACCGCGCCGGGGGCTTCGACAAGTTCAAGCCGTCCGTGGGAGACCTCGCGTTCGTCGACGCTCCGGCCAGCAAGTGCGGAGGTGCCGCGTGACGATGTGGGAGTACATGGGGCCACAGCTGTGGCCCGCGTTCTGGATGACGATCAAACTGACGTTCTTCTCCGGCGTGATCGCACTGGTGCTGGGAATGGTGCTCGCCGGGATGGCGGTCGGACCGGTTCCGATCATGCGCCGGTTCGCGGCGTTCTACGTGAGCGTGGTGCGCAACACTCCGCTCACGCTCATCATCCTGTTCTGCTGGATGGGCCTGTTCATGGTGCTGAACCTGACACTGGCCCCGCAGAACGACAGCTTCGTCAAGGAGAACAACTTCCGCCTGGCGATCCTGGGCCTGTCGATGTACACGGCGGCGTTCGTGTGCGAGACGCTGCGCGCGGGTATCAACACCGTGCCGGTGGGCCAGGCCGAGGCGGCTCGCGCGCTCGGCCTGCCGTTCTTCACGGTGTTCGGCACGATCGTGCTGCCCCAGGCCATCCGCGCCGTCATCGCACCGATGGGTTCGGTGTTGATCGCGCTGACCAAGAACAGCACGATCGCATCCGTCATCGGCGTCTCTGAGGCGGCGCTCCTGATGAAGTCGTCGGTCGAGACGTATCCCGACCAGATCATGACCATCTTCGCGATCATCGCCCTCGGCTTCGTGCTGCTGACGCTGCCGATGGGTCTGCTGTTCACGTACCTCGGCAACCGTTTGGCGGTGAAGCGATGACCATCCCCGATCAGGTCCGGGTGACCGCACCGAAGATCAACCCGAAGCAGAAGGGCAGCGTGCTGTTCGACGCGCGCGGCCCGAGGCAGCAGATGCGCGACAAGATCGTTGCCGTCGTGTTCATCGCCGCGGTGATCGCCTTCCTCGTCTGGGTCACGATGGCGATGTCGGACGCGGGCCAGCTCGACTGGTCCAAGTGGAAGATGGTCACGGAGAGTTACTTCTGGACCACGTACATCCTCCCCGGACTGTGGGGCACACTGCTCGCCGCGGTCGTGTCGATCGTCTTCGCCATGGTGCTGGGCATGGTCCTCGGCATCGGCAGGCAGTCCGATCACGCCGCGGTGCGGTGGATCGCCGGCACGGTGGTGGAGATCTTCCGCTCCATCCCGGTGTTGATCCTCATCCTGTTCGCGTACTACGCGTTCGCGGCCGCGGCGCTGTTCCCGTCGTCGCAGCTGGCATTCGCGGCAGTGGTGTTCGGTCTCACCATGTACAACGGCTCCGTCATCGCGGAGATCATCCGCTCGGGTATCAACTCGCTGCCGCGCGGACAGGGCGAGGCCGCCTCGGCGCTCGGGCTCCGCAAGAGCCAGACGATGCGGATCATCCTTCTTCCGCAGGCGATCACGGCGATGCTCCCGGCTCTGATCTCCCAGATGGTAGTGGCGCTGAAGGATTCCGCGCTCGGCTACATCATCGGCTACACGGAGATCGTGCGGCAGGGCATCCAAGCGGGCATCTCGTACCGCTCGCTGTTCGTGGCTCTGATCGTGGTCGCGGTCATCATGATCCTGATCAACTACGGCCTGTCGATGCTCGCCCGGTGGGTGGAGCGCAAACTGCGCGAGCGCCGCGGACACTGATCCTCCGTGCTCGACGGATGCGCCCCCGGAGATCCTCCGGGGGCGCACGCCGTTCCAGCGGCCGTCACATCACAGATACGGGCTTGTGAGCAGCTCGATGCCGTGACCCGCCGGATCGCGGATGTACACGCCGCGACCGCCGTGGTCGTGATTGATCGCGCCGGGCCGCTTCCCGTGCGGGTCAGCGGTGTAGTCGGCACGACGGTCGTCGAGCAGCGAGAGGGCACGGTCGAAATGATCGTCCTCGACGAGGAAGGCGTAGTGCTGCGGCTGCGGCACCAGACCGGGTGGCGACGCGATCTGGAGCAGCACCCCGTCGCCGATCATGAGATTGGTGAACGGGCCCCAGGATTGCGCATCCTCGGCCTCGAGATAGTCCCGGTAGAACGCTGCCGACTCGGCCACGTCGACAGCGAAGATGATGGTGTGATTGAAGCGGGCGGACATGGATTCTCCTTCGAGGGGATCGGATGGGTGGTGTTCCGTCGCCCCGGGTGGAGACCGCGCCGTCAAACGATGGCCGGATCGCCCGTCCGTGTGCGGCCCCAGCGGGCCTGTCCGGCAGTCATGACCTCGACGGTACTCCGAGCTGGCTACTCCGCTGCATCGGCCTTCTCGCGGATGGCGTCGAGCACTACCGACAGCGCCATCGACGGGTGGTAGCCGCGACGCCCGAGCATCCCGACGAGGCGCTGCGTCAGCTTGTCGCGTTCGACCCGGTCCACCGGGATCTCGACGCGGGCGAGCTTGCGGTCCACCAGCTCCGCAGCGCGCTCCCGCTCGTCCTCGCGGCTGACGGTGTCGAGCGCGGCGGACGCCTCTTCCTCGCCGACCCCCTTCGTCCGCAGCTCCTGCGCGAGGGCTCGTCGACCCCGACCGGAGAACTGATGACGGGACTGGACCCAGCGCTGGGCGAAGGCGGCGTCGTCGATGAGACCGGCGGCGACGAACTTGTCGAGCATCCGCTCGGTCAGCTCCTCGTCGAAGCCGCGGCGCGCGAGCTTGGTCCGCAGTTCGGCCCGCGAGTGGTCCCGCATCCCGAGGGCGCGATAGATCAGGTCGCGGGCCAGCGCCTCACGCTTGGCCGGATCCTGCTCCTCCTGCTGCCGCGGTTCGCCGTCGACGGGGCCGTCGCCGCCGCGGGAGCGACGCCCGCGGCGCCGGCCCCGCGAGACCACCTCGTCGTCCGAGTAGTCGGACACGGCGCGGCCTAGAAGTCGACGGGCGCGGGAGCGATCTCGTCGGCGTCGGCGGTGACGTCGGCGCCCACACCGAGCTTCTCCTTGATCCGCTTCTCGATCTCGTCGCGGACGTCCGGATTCTCGACCAGGAACTTGCGGGCGTTCTCCTTGCCCTGGCCCAGCTGGTCACCGTCGTACGTGTACCAGGAGCCCGACTTGCGGATGAAGCCCTCGTTGACGCCCATGTCGATGATGGAACCCTCGCGGCTGATGCCCTGGCCGTAGATGATGTCGAACTCGGCCTGCTTGAACGGCGGCGAGACCTTGTTCTTGACGACCTTGACGCGGGTACGGTTGCCCACGGCGTCGGTGCCGTCCTTGAGGGTCTCGATGCGCCGCACGTCCAGGCGCACGGAGGCGTAGAACTTCAGCGCCTTACCGCCCGTGGTGGTCTCGGGCGAGCCGAACATGACGCCGATCTTCTCGCGCAGCTGGTTGATGAAGATGGCGGTGGTGCCCGAGTTGTTCAGCGCGCCGGTCATCTTGCGGAGCGCCTGGCTCATGAGGCGGGCCTGGAGGCCCACGTGGCTGTCACCCATTTCGCCCTCGATCTCGGCCTTGGGGACCAGGGCCGCCACCGAGTCGATCACGATGATGTCCAGCGCGCCGGAGCGGATCAGCATGTCCGCGATCTCGAGCGCCTGCTCCCCCGTATCGGGCTGGGAGACGAGCAGGGCGTCGGTATCGACACCCAGCTTCGCGGCGTAATCGGGGTCGAGCGCGTGCTCCGCGTCGATGAAGGCCGCGATGCCGCCGTTGGCCTGCGCCTCCGCGACCGCGTGCAGGGCGACGGTGGTCTTACCCGAGGACTCCGGGCCGTACACCTCGATGACGCGGCCGCGCGGGAGGCCGCCGATGCCGAGTGCTACGTCCAGCGCGATGGAGCCGGTGGGGATCACCGCGATGGGCTGGCGCACCTCGTCTCCGAGGCGCATGACGGAGCCCTTGCCGTAGCTCTTGTCGATCTGGGCGAGCGCCAGCTCGAGGGCCTTATCGCGATCCGCGGGTGCAGGTGCCATGGGACTCTCCGTCCTTCGGGCCGGGGTGGGAAGTACCGCCGGCGCTGGGTTCTACTGTTGCTACGGACGCTAGAGGGACGCTCTGACAAGTTTCGCATCCACTTCGGGCGCGCTCTCGCCGGCTCACTTTCACGTCGAACACCGTCGACTATAGGCGAACCTGCGTTCGAAGCAAGCACCGAACGTGCGACACGCCGCCCCACGCGCGATTCGACCCGACCATCGACGTGAAGTGATGGTTGAGCGCGGCGCCTGTGGGTGTACGAACGGTGACCGCCCCTCCGGGCGGAGGGACGGTCACCGTCGAACACGAGAGAACGGGAGCTACCAGCCCAGCTTCTCCAGCTGCGCCTGGACGGCGGCGCGGTACTTCTCGACGTTGTCGGTCTTGATCGACTCGTAGCCGCGGACCATGTCCGGCAGCTCGGCGAGGGCGACGACCTGCATGCGCTGCTCGTCTGCGACGCGGCCACCCTCGGCGGCGGCGATCATGAGGCCCACGAGCGCGCGGTACTCGGCGATCAGCGTGCGCTCCATGCGGCGCATCTCGGTCATGCCGAAGACGTCGAGCTTGGTGCCGCGCAGACGCTTCATCTTCGCCAGCGCCTTCATCCCCGGGTTCACCCACTCCCCCAGGGCGAGCTTGTTCTTCAGGCCCATCTCGCGCAGCGTCGGCGGGTGCAGGCGGATCGCCTTCTTGGCGTCGGCGCCGAACTCGTCGGCGACCTGCGCTGCGAAGCCCGCGTCCTGCGAGAGGCGCGCCACCTCGTACTCGTCCTTGTAGGCCATCAGCTTGTGCAGGTTGTGCGCCACAGCCGCGGTGAGATCCTCGGAACCCCAGCTCTTCTCGGCGCGGAAGACGCGGGCCACGTCATCGACGTACCGCTGCGCGTAGGCCTTGTCCTGGTACGCGACCAACTCGTCCGCGCGGATCCCGACCTGGCGCAGCAACTCGTCGGAGCCTCCATCGAGCACGGCGACGAGGCCCTTGGCGAACGCGCTGACCGGAGCCGGCGCGGGCACGGGATGCAGCGCGTCGATCGCGGCCTGCACGCCGGCCGGGTCCGAGACCGACTGACGGCCACGACGGAAGGCCTGCAGGTTCTTCTCCACGGCGACGCCGTTGAGTTCGATGGCCCGCTCGATCGACGCCGAGCTGATGGGCAGGGCACCGGTCTGGAACGCTGCGCCCACCATGAACAGGTTGGCGTACTGCTCATCGCCGAACAGCTGCAGGGTCAGGTCACCCGGGTCGAGGTAGACGGTACGCAGCGACGCCCGGTCGATGGCCTCGTGGATGCTCCGCGCGTCCGGGTACCCGACCGAGGTGTCGATCACCATCTGGCCGGTGGGCACCTCGGTGGTCGAGACGATCGAAGTGGTGCGCTCCGGCGAGGCCACCTTGAGGTTCGCCGGGTCCACGCCGACGAGGCTGTCGCAGGACAGGTACACGTCGCAGTCGCCCGAGGCGACCTTCGCGGCCTGGTCGACGTACGTGGCCGAGACCTTGATGTCGGAGACCACCGCACCGCCCTTCTGGGCCATGCCGGTCATGTCGACGGTGCGCGCCGAGTGGCCGTCCAGCACGGTGGCGGTCGCCATGATCTGCGAGACCGTCACCACGCCCGTGCCGCCGATGCCGGTGATACGGATGGCCATGCCGTCCGCCTCGCGGCGCGCCTTCTTCGGCTGCGGAATCGCATCGGCCGCGATATCGGGCACCGACTTGCGCACCTTGCCCTGCGAGCCCGGCGTGACCGTCACGAACGACGGGCAGTCGCCCTTGAGGCACGAGAAGTCGAGGTTGCAGGAGCTCTGGTCGATGCGGGTCTTACGGCCGAACTCCGTCTCCACCGGGTGCACCGAGAGGCAGTTGCTCTTCTGGCCGCAGTCGCCACAGCCCTCGCAGATGCGCTCATTGATCACCACGCGCTGGTTGGGCGTGGGGTACTTGCCGCGCTTGCGCTTGCGGCGCTTCTCCGCGGCGCAGTGCTGGTCGTGCACCAGCACGGTCACGCCGGCGACCTCCGCGAGCTCGCGCTGCACGTCGAGCGTGTCGGCGCGGTCGCGGACCTCAATGCCCTTCGGCAGGCCGAGGGCCTTCGTGCGCTTGGGATCGTCGGAGGTGACCACGACCTTGGTGACGCGCTCCGCGAGCAGCAGGGTGCAGATCTGCGGCAGCGTCATCTCCCCGACCGGATCCTGGCCACCGGTCATGGCGACGGTGCCGTTGAACAGCAGCTTGTAGGTGATCCGCTCACCCGAGGCCACGGATTGGCGCAGCGCCAGCGAGCCCGAGTGCATGAACGTGCCGTCGCCGATGTTCTGCACGAAGTGCTTCTCGGTGACGAAGGGGGCCATGCCGACCCACTGCGCCCCCTCGCCGCCCATCTGGCTCACGCCGGTGACGTCGCCGACCTGCTGCGGGTCCATGAGCAGGACCATGGCGTGACACCCGATACCGGCACCGACCAGCGTGTCGTCGGCGACCTTGGTGGAGTTGTTGTGCGGGCAGCCCGAGCAGAAATAGGGGCTGCGCGCGGCGAGCGGCAGCTCGATGCGCGTGCGGATCTGGGCCTTGCGGTCCAGCCAGTCCTTCGCGGCGGCGACCTGGTGCACCCGGGCGAGGCGCTGCGCGAGGCCGCGGGAGACCGAGTCGACGTCCAGTTCGCCGAAGCGGGAGAACAGCGTCGAGCCGTCCTCGTTGGCCTTGCCGACGATGTTCGGGGCGCCGGGGTGCCGGAACAGGATGTCGCGCATCATCGTCTCGAGGAAGTCGCGCTTCTCCTCGACCACGATGACCTCGTCGAGCCCGTCGATGAACTCGTGCAGGATCTGCCGCTCGAACGGGTAGACCATGCCCATCTTGAGGATGCGGATGCCGAGGCGGTTGAGTTCGTCGTCCTCGATCCCGATGAGCCGCAGGGATTCGCGCACGTCGAGGTAGGTCTTGCCGGCACAGACGATGCCGATCCGGTCGTCGCTCGAGCGCACCGTGATCCGGTTGAGGCGGTTGATCCGGGCGTACTCCATGGCGCGCGGGATGCGCACGGTGAGCTGGTTCTGCTCGAGCTCCATCAGCTTCGCGCCGAGCAGCTGGCCCGACGGGACGTGCGGGCTGGTGCCCAGGTCGCCGTAGACGGGCAGGATGCGGTCGGGGTGCACGTCCGCGGTGGAGGATCCGTCGGCGACGTGCGCCGAGATCTTCAGCGAGGTCCACACGCCGGAGACGCGGGACATGATCGCGGCGTGCACGCCGAGGTCGAGGATGTCCTGCGAGTCCGCCGGGTAGAGGATCGGCATGTAGAGATCCGCGAGCGACATCTCCGAGGCGCACGGCACCGTCGAGCTCTTGGCCCCCGGGTCGTCGCCGACGAGGGCGACGGCGCCGCCCGTGGGATGGGTTCCGATCATGTTGGCGTGCCGCAGTGCGTCGGTGGCGCGGTCGAGGCCGGGGGCCTTGCCGTACCAGTAGCCGGTGACGCCGTCGAGGCCGCGGTCGAGGTGCGCGACCTGCGCGGCGATCTGGGAGCCCATGACCGACGTGGCGGCCAGCTCCTCGTTGAGGCCCGGGCGGTGCACGATGTCGAAGTCCTTGAGGTACTTCGTGCGCTTGGCGATCTCCAGGTCGTAGCCCGCGAGCGGCGAGCCCTCGTAGCCGGAGATGAACGAGCCCGTCGTGAGATTCTGGCGGCGATCGAGCCGCGCCCGGTCCCGCACCATGCGGACCAGGGCCTGAATGCCCGTCAGGTAGATCGTGCCCTCTTCGCGCGTGTAACGGTCGTCCAAGGAGAAGGATTCGACCGCCGCCGACTGCCCGCCACGAGGATCCGCGTCGTGTTGGCCGGCCTGCGTGGCGTCGGCAACGCCGGGAACCTTCTGAAATGGCGAATTGGCGTCAAGGGTCACTGAAACCACCATGCTTTCTCTCATACGCCCAGTTCCAGGGGTGGCGGAACGGGCGTGGGCTGTGTCGGTGATCACAGCATAGCCGCAGAGCCGGGGTATTTCACAGCCGTCTCGGGCGACTCCCCACGCGCCGACCGGACCCGTCGTGCCGGGCCGATACCCTGACTGATCGTGAACCTCCGAATCGCCCGGATCGCCGCCGTCGTCGCCGGCCTGATCGGCCTGGTGCTCGCGATCGCGATGCCGCTGCTGCCGGTCAAGCAGACCGCGGTCACGATCGACTGGCCGCAGTCCGGGTCACTCGCACCGGTCACCGCGCCGCTCACGATGTACAAGCCGCTGCAGGTCGACGCCGCGATCCCGTGCGCCGTCGCGGCGGCGGCACCGTCGGACCGGCAGACGGTGCTCGCGGCCACGACGCCCCCGCCCGCCGGGGACCGGGCGCGCACGGCCGGGCTGTACGTCACCGTCGACGGCGAGGCCCTGACGGTCCGCTCCCGGGGCGCGCTCGTGCACACCGTGCCCCGCGCCGACCTCACGCGATGCGGCGAGCTGCGGATCTCGATCGACGCCGATCACGCCTTCGCCGCGGCCAGCGGCATCTCCGGCCAGGGCGACGTCCGGAGCGACCTCCGGCCCCAGGTGGTGGGGGTGTTCTCAGACCTACCGGCGAATCTGCAGGGCCCGACGCCGCGGATGACCATCGACGTCGACTCGCGATACACGTCCTCCCCGTCGGTGCTCAAGGGCGCCGCGATCCTCGTCGGCGTCGCCTGCGTGCTGCTCTCGCTGATCGCGCTAGCGCTGCTCGACCGCGCCGACGGTCGCCGCCGCGGCCGGTGGCTCCCCCGCCGCTGGCTGCACGTGCGCCTCGCCGACGTCGCCGTGATCGGCAGCCTGCTGGCCTGGCACATCGTCGGGGCGCCCACCTCGGACGACGGCTACATCCTGGGGATGATCAAGGCCGCGCCGCACTCCGGCTACATGCCCGAGGTCTTCCGCTACTACGACGCGCCCTACGCGCCCTTCGGCATGCCCTTCTACGTGGTGTCCTGGATGGCGGATCTCAGCGTCTCGAGCCCGTGGCTGCGCCTGCCAGCCCTGCTCTCCGGGATCCTGGCGTGGTTCCTGCTCTCCCGCGAGGTGCTGCCGCGGCTCGGGCTGAGCAAGCGACGCGCGCCGCGGGAGTACTCGCGGGCCCTGTGGGCGATGGCGGCGGTCTTCACGCTGTTCTGGCTCACGTACAACCCGGGGCTGCGCCCGGAGCCGATCGTCGCGGTCGGCACCGTTGTGACGTGGTGTCTGGTGGAGCGATCCGTCGCCACCCGCCGCCTCGCCCCCGCGGGCGTCGGGCTCGTCGTCGCCGGACTCACCCTCTCGGCCGCCCCGACGGGCAGCTTCGCCTTCGTCGTCTTCCTCGTCGCGGCGGCGCCGCTGTGGAAGGCCGTCGTGGCCCACGTCAAGGCGAACGGCTACGCCGCGACCCTGCTCACGCTCGCCGCCGCGGGCGCGTCGGTGCTGTACCTCGTGTTCGCCGACCACGGCCTCGTCGAGATGCTGCAGTCCACGAAGCTGCTCGGCGACGTCGGGCCGAGCGAGCCCTGGCACCGCGAGATCATCCGGTACGAGGCGCTGTTCCAGCAGAACCCCAACGGCTCCGTCGCCCGACGGTTCGCGATGCTCGCACTGCTCCTCGGCTCCGCGATCGTCGCGACGCTGCTGCTGTGGCGGCGGCGGATCCCCGGCATCGCGAGCGGGCCGGCGCGCCGCGTGGTGGCCGCGATCGGCGTCTCGCTGCTGGTCATGGCGTTCAACCCCACCAAGTGGACGCATCACTTCGGCGCCTTCGCGACGCTGGGCGCGATGGTCGCGGCGATCGCGGTCGTCGCGGTCGGGCCGCGGACGATCCGTCGGCCGCAGTTCCGACTCCTCGCGCTCGCGGCGGTCGCGGGCTGCGCGACGCTCGCCTTCGAGACCACCAACGGCTGGTTCTACCCGGGCAACTTCGGCATCCCGTGGGGTGGCGCCGATCCGACGGTCGCCGGCGTGAAGATCGCGACGGTCTTCGGCGCGCTGACGGTGCTGCTGGCCGCATCGTTCGTGGTGCACGTCACCGGATGGTCGCCACGGGTTCCGGCGTTCGGCGGTCCGGCGGGCGGGCGCCCGGAGGACGGCCGGGGAAGGTTCCGCCTGCCCGGCTTCGCGACGCCGATCACCCTGGTCGCGACGCTCATCATCGCGATGATCGGCGCCACCAACGCCGCGTCGGTCATGATCCAGTGGCCCGCCTACTCCTACGGGCAGCAGAACCTGCGTTCCCTCGCCGGCGACCCGTGCGGCATGGCCGACGAGGTGCTCGTCGAACGCGACGCCACCGCGGGCGTGCTGACGCCGATCGGCACCGCGCCGGACCCGCTGGTCGGCGAGCTCAACGCGAACTTCACGCCGAACGGCATCGCGGGCAGCCTCAGCTCGTCGTCGCGCGGCGCCGCGGACCTGGTGCGCACCGGCGACGCCGACAACACCCCGTCGAACACGGGCGGCACCGGCGGCGGCACGCTCGACGCGCCGGGCGTCAACGGCTCGATCGCGGCCCTGCCGTTCGGGCTGGATCCGGCGCGCGTGCCCGTGGTCGGCAGCCGACAGACCGGTCCGCAGCGCTCGGCGCGGGCGATCTCCAGCTGGTACGCCCTGCCCGCGGGCGGGATCGACCGACTGCTGACGATCAGTGCGGCCGGCCGCTTCGGGCCCGGCGAACTGCAGCTCGAGTTCGGCACCGGTCAGGGAACGATCACCCCGAGCAGCGTCGTCGCGCCGATCGACATCGGCCCGGCTCCGGCGTGGCGCAACCTCCGCGTGCCCGCGGAGTCGGTGCCCGCGGGGGCGACCGCCGTGCGGGTACGCGCGACGATCACGGCACCGTCGGAGACCACGTGGGTGGCGTACACGCCCCCGCGCGCACCGCGGCTGGAGACGCTCCAGGAACTGCTCGGCGACGACCCGACGCTGGTCGACTGGGGTGCCGGCATCGGCTTCCCGTGCCAGCGGCAGTGGCGGGAGAACGGCGGCGTCGCGGAGCAGCCGAAGTGGCGCATCCTTCCCGAGCGCGACCTCGCGGCCGCGGCCACCACCACCTGGCAGGGCGGCGACGCCGGCGGGCCGCTGGGGTGGGCGCTGCTGCTCGCCAAGGCGCAGACTGTGCCGACCTACCTGAATCACGATTGGGGCCGGGAGTGGGGCGCGCTGGAGCGGTACGTCCCCTACGTCGAGGCGCCCGCAGCGCAGCAGGGCCGGGCCGAGGTCACGCGGTCCGGGCTGTGGACGCCGGGCCCGACGCCTCAGGAGTAGCTACCAGCGGGACCTCGGAACATCGAACTCCGCGCAGAGGGCCCGCCACACGTCCCGCGGGTCGACGCCGGACTCGATGGCCTGTTCGCCCGTGACGCCGAAATCGCCGAGCCGGTGATCGCGCATCAGGGTGTCGCCACGGAGGGTGCCGAACTCGGCGTAGAGCAGTTCGCGGAAGTCGGTGAGGCGCACGGCACCAGGTTACCGATACGCCTCGCACACCAGCACGGGGTCAGCGACGCGGTGGGCCCCCTCGGCCGCGGTCCGCGCGGCGCGGGCGAAGGACGGGTCGCCGAGCACCCGGCGCAGACCGTCGCGGATCGCGTCGGCGGTCGCCGGCCGGACGACGACGCCGCTCCCCTGCCGCAGGACGCGGTTGGCGAGTTCCCACTGATCGCCGCCGCCGGGCACGACGACGACCGGCTTGCCCGCGGTGAGCGCCTTGGTGAGCATGCCGTGGCCGCCGCCGCAGATCACGGCGTCGGCCCGCGCGACGAGCTGGTCCTGCCGGCCGAAGCCGCTGGCGACCCACGGCTCGTCGAACACGGGCGGGTTCAGTCCGCTGACCGCGAGCCGCACGCCGGCGCCACGCAGCCCGTCGACGGCGACGTCGGCGAGGTTCTGCTCCCCTATCGCCGCCGTCGACGGGGCGACCATGACGAGCGGACCCCCACCGTCCGGGACGGGGCACGGATCGTCGGTCGGCTCCAGGGTGAGGGGCCCGACGAGGTGCGTCCGCGCCGGCCAGTCGGGCCGGGGCACCTCGAGCGCGGGAATGGTGGCGACGATCCGTCCGGCGGGACCGTCGTCGCGCGGCGGTAGCCCGATGCCCGCGCGGGCGAGCTCGCGCTGGCGTCGTCCTTTCGCGATGTCGCGGGACGTGAACGCGCGGAGCACGGCGTCGCGGAGCAATTCGCGCGGCGTCTGCGCGGGGGCGAGGCCGGAACCGATGGGCGAGAGGCCCCGCGACGGCAGGTAGAGGGGGTGCGGGCTGAGTTCCAGCCACGGCACGCCGAGCAGCTCGGCCGCCATGCCCCCACCGGGGGTGAGGATGTCGGCGACGACGAGGTCGGCGCGGACCGCCTCGATGCCGGGGAGCACCCGGGTGGCGATGTACGCGGCGCGGCCGTGGATCTTGGATCCCGCGTCGCCGTCGTCGTCGCCGGACCGAGCGGCCAGCCCGAGGAGTTCGCGAGTGTCGACGCCGTAGCGCGCACCCACGTCGCGCCACTTCCGGCCGGTGAAGACAACGGGCTCGTGGCCGGCGCCGATCAGGCGGAGCGCAAGGGCGAGGCCGGGCAGTGCATGCCCGGCCTCGGAACCCGCGACGATCGCAACGCGCACCCGCACTCCTTCGTGAGCCGGCGGCACGCCCGCGGGGGGGACGTGCGCGGGACGGCCCCGCTAGAACGTGCTCGGGGTCTTCTTCCCTGAGCTCAGCCACTTGACCACCGTGACGATACCGATCACGATGAGTGCGATCACGGCGAGCGGGATCACGGACTTGATGATCGCCGAGGCCACCATCAGGGCGAGCCAGATGACGACGATGGCGCCGAGGATCTTCCAGAACATTGCAGTGCACCTTTCGGGAGGTTTCAGAGGAGGCTTCCGCCTTCCATACTGCCCCCGCCGAAGCGGGAAAGTCACCCTCTGAACTGCGGTTTCAGGGAGATTTGGGGGTTAACCCCGAGGGTTCGTCAGCGGGTCCGGGGATCCGCCACGGGCGGCAGCGCCGCGATGCCGTAGGCCCAGGCGCGCAGCCGCTCGGCGGTCTCCTGCAGCCGCGGCGTCGCCGTGCTGAGCTCGTCGAACCGGGCGGGAGAGCCGAGCGACCGGCGGGCAGCGGCCACCGTCGTCGCCGCGGACCGGACCATCTCGCGGTACGCCTCAACGCCCTCGTCGAGGCTGTCGAGGCCTTCGTCGAAGGTCTCGCGCAGGTACGCGGCGGATCCCCCGCCGCCGACCACGACGCGTTCCAGTTCGCCGAGCTGCTCCGCGTAGGACGCGATCGCGTCGGCGGAGGCCTCGGCGTCGTCGTCGAGTTCGCTGAGGGCGTCGGGCGGGAGGGCGCCGGAGCGCAGGAGCACCGCCATGAGCGCGAGGAACTCCTGCTCGGCGTCGGCCAGCCCGCGCACCGGATCGTGCAGCGCGGAGGAGCGCGGCGGCACGGCACGGCGGGCGTAGGCGCGAGGCGGTGGCGGCGTGCGGCGCAGGCGCCGGAGCTTGCGCACGGCGTACGCCGCGGGCACCGCGACCAGCGCAGTCACGGCCGTGGCCGTCCCCCCGACGACGGGCGCGGCGGCGGCGAAGCCGCCCACGGCCACGACCGCGGAGGTGGAGGTCGTGGCGGCCCAGGTGTTCACGGTGTACCGGGCCTGCGTGATGGACCGCTGGTGGGCGACTTTGGGATCGCGCCGCCGAGCGGCTTTGTCGCGCGCCTCATCGGCGGCACGGGCGGCGGTCTCCATCGCGGTCGACGCCGCGGCAATAGCGGAGGCCGCCATGCGACCGGCAGAGGCCGCCACCGCCGAGAAGTCGGTGCGGTGGCGGCCCTGCTGGTCGGTCATCGTTCCTCTGTTCTCAGGGCTTCTGCAGGTTCGGGTTCGGGGCCTGCTGCGGGGTCTGCGGTGCGGGCGCGGCCTGAGGGGAGGCGGGGGCACCCTGGATCTGACCGCTGGCCTGCATCGAGGCACGGATCTGCTCGAGGCGCGAATGGCCGGCCATCTGCACCGTCGCGTTCTGAACGTCCATCATCCGGCCCTGCACCGAGTTCTGCGCCAGCTCGGTCGAGCCGAGGGCGTTCGCGTAGCGGCGCTCGATCTTCTCGCGGACCTCGTCGAGGTTGGGCGTGTTGCCCGGGGCCGCGAGCTGGCCCATCTGGTTGAGCGACGCGGAGACCTGCTCCTGCATCTTCGCCTGCTCCAGCTGGCTGAGCAGCTTGGTGCGCTCGGCGAGCTTCTGCTGCAGCTGCATCGCGTTCTGCTCGACGGCCCGCTTCGCCTGGCCGGCGGCCTGCAGCGACTGGTCGTGCAGCCCCTTCAGATCCTCGACGCTCTGCTCCGCGGTGACGAGCTGCGCGGCGAAGGCCTCGGCGGCGTTCGTGTACTCGTTGGCCTTGGCCGCGTCGCCGGCGGCGGCGGCCTGGTCGGCCAGCTGGACGGCCTGGCGGGTGTTGGCGGACAGCTTCTCGACCTCGGCGAGCTGACGGTTCAGCTTCATCTCGAGCTGACGCTGATTGCCGATCACGGCAGCGGCCTGCTGCGAGAGCGACTGGTGCTGGCGCTGCGCGTCCTCGATCGCCTGCTGGATCTGCACCTTCGGATCGGCGTTCTCGTCGATCTTCGAATTGAACAGCGCCATCAGGTAGCGCCACCCCTTGACGAACGGGTTAGCCATCGTCAGTTCTCCTCCGCCTCGATACGTCCATACCCGGATCCGGGTCCGGCCGCCCGGCGACCGCCGGGCTCGTGCTTACCAATCTATCGGGAAACGACCCCGGTGCGCCGCCCTGGTCCGCGGGTTCGGGGTTTTCCCCCGAGCCCGCGGACCGGTCGTCTCGGGGTCAGGCGACGGCGAGCGCCGGCGCGGGGATCACCATCGTGGGGAACGGGCGCAGCGACACGCTGGCCTGAGCGACCACATCGGCCACGTCAACCGCCAGCGCACCGCAGATGGCGGCCAGCAGCTCGCTGGAGGCCTCCTTCTGGCCGCGCTCGACCTCCGACAGGTAGCCGAGGCTGACCTGTGCTGCCGAGGAAACGTCTCGCAGCGTGCGGCTCTGGCGCACCCGGGTCTTGCGCAGGTTCTCGCCGATCGCCTCGCGAAGCAGTAGAGCCATGCTCACCTCCGTCTTGGTATCTGTCCAGTCAACGCTGGGCGGGCCCGGATGGTTCCCGATTCTCGGAAACCCGCGCGGCGAGTTCGCGGAGGGCGGCGTCGACGGCGGCCCGACGCACCTCGGCGCGGTCGCCGTCGAGATGCAGGGTGGTGACCGAGGTACCGGACGAGCCGGAGAGGCCGAGGTGGACGGTGCCGACGGGAACGCCGTCCTGTTCGGTGGGTCCGGCGACGCCGGTGAGTCCGACGCCCCAGTCGGCGCCGCAGCGCGTCCGGGCGCCGTCGGCGAGGGCGCGGGCGGTGTCGGGGTGGACGGGGCCGTTGCGCTCCAACTCGCCCGACGGTACGCCGGCCAGGCTCGCCTTGAGGTCCGTCGCGTAGACGATGAGGCCGCCGCGCAGCACGACGCTGGCACCGGGGACGTCGGCGATCGTCGCAGCGAACAGGCCCGCGGTCAGCGATTCGGCCGACGCCACCGTCTGACCGCGCTCGGCGAGCGCGGCGACCAGGAGGGCGGCGTCACTTGCGGCCACGCCACCAGCTCACCAGGTAGTCGACGCCCGTCGCGACGGTGACGACGACGGCCGCGCCCATCACCACCTGGCTGGGCACGTCCATCCACGCCGGCAACGGCATGAGGTACAGGCCGATCGCGATGGTCTGGAGGAACGTCTTGAGCTTGCCGCCGCGGCTGGCCGGGATCACCCCGTCGCGGATCACGGCGAACCGGAAGGCGGTGATGCCGAACTCGCGGGCGAGGATCACCACGGTCACCCACCAGGGGAGCTCGCCCAGCACGGACAGGCCGACGAAGGCGGCGCCCGTGAGCGCTTTGTCGGCGATCGGGTCCATCAGCTTGCCGAAGTCGGTGATCAGGCCGTAGCGGCGCGCGATCTGGCCGTCGATCCGGTCGGTGATCATCGCGGCCGCGAAGATCGCGAAGGCGATCCACCGCCACGTGGTTGACTGCCCGTCGTCGACGAACAGCACCGCGAGGAAGACCGGGACGAGTACGATCCGGAGCACCGTCAACCCGTTCGCGACGTTGACGTTGGAGACAGGTGTGCTCGCAGGTTGCACGCCGTCCGTTGCACTCACGCCGATCAGCCTATCGGTACGCGGCGTCGGCGAGATGGCCGACTGCGGCGGGAACGGCTCGCGCCCCTGCGGCCGATCACGGCAATCGTGATTGACTCCTTCGGTGAACGTGATCGGTGCGCTGCGCGCGGCCGGATGCGCCTTCGCCGAACGCGAAGCCGAACTGCTCGAGAACGCCGCATCCGGGCCCGACCTCGAGGCCCTCGTCCGGCGCCGGTGCGCGGGCGAATCCCTGGAGCACGTGCTCGGCTGGGTGGAGTTCCGCGGCCGTCGGCTCGTCGTCGGGCCCGGCGTCTTCGTACCCCGCCGGCGCACCGAACTCCTGGCGGAACTGGCCGACGGCCGCGGCGTCCTCGTCGAGCTCTGCTGCGGCGCCGGGCCCGTGGCGGCGACGGCCGCCGCCGCCACGACCTATGCGGCGGACATCGACCGCACCGCCGCCGGGTACGCCGCGCGCAACGCCCCGGAGGCGACGGTCCTGGTCGGGGACCTGTTCGCACCGCTCCCCGCTGCGCTGCGCGGCACCATCGACGTGATCGCCGCGAACGCTCCCTACGTGCCCACCGCCGCGATCCGGACCCTGCCGCCCGAGGCCCGCGACAACGAGCCGCACCGCGCACTCGACGGCGGGCCCGACGGGCTCACCCTGCACCGCAGGATCGCGGTGCACGCGCCGCACTGGCTGCGCGCCGGCGGCCGGGTGCTCATCGAGACCGCACGGCAGCAGGCCCCGTACACCGCGGCCGCGCTGTGCACCGTCGGCCTCGAGACGCACATCGAGGTCGACGACGAGCGGCAGGCCACGGTGGCCGTGGGCGTCAGGCCGTCGTGACGTCGCGCCCTAGTCCTTGCCCGGGCCCGACGTGTCGTCGACGAGCTCCTTGCGCTCGTCGCGCTTGGACTTGACCAGCGAGGCGATGGTGGTGATCACAAGCACACCGAGGATGACCGAGAGCGACAGGCCGGTGGTGATCTCCGGCACCGCGACGTGTTCGCCACCGTTGATGAAGGGGAGCGTGTTCTCGTGCAGCGCGTGCAGCACCAGCTTCACGCCGATGAAGCCGAGCACGATCGACAGGCCGTAGGACAGGTACACCAGGCGGTCGAGCAGGCCGCCGATCAGGAAGTACAGCTGCCGCAGGCCCATCAGGGCGAAGGCGTTCGCCATGAACACCAGGTAGGGCTCCTGGGTGAGGCCGTAGATCGCGGGGATCGAGTCGAACGCGAAGAGGATGTCGGTGAAGCCGATGACGACCAGCGCGAGCAGCAGCGGGGTGGCGACCTTCTTGCCGTCGACCTTGGTGATCAGCTTGTCGCCGTCGTAGGTGTCCGTGGTGGGGACGAACTTCTTGAACAGCGCGGCCACCCGGCCCTCGCGCTCCTTCTCGTCCTCGACCGGCCCCTCGGGCGACGACGCCTCCTTGACCAGCTTGATCGCGGTGTAGAGCAGGAAGACGCCGAAGATGTAGAACACCCAGGAGAAGGCGGAGATCGCGGCCGCGCCGACCGCGATGAATCCGGCACGCAGCACCAGCGCCATCACGATGCCGAACAGCAGCACCT
The DNA here is from genome assembly GCF_007858435.1 of Tsukamurella asaccharolytica. GTDB lineage: Bacteria > Actinomycetota > Actinomycetes > Mycobacteriales > Mycobacteriaceae > Tsukamurella > Tsukamurella asaccharolytica. Next base: position 518,877 of record NZ_VIGW01000003.1, read on the forward strand.
TCTGCTGGTACATCCTGGGCACGGCGAATCTCGCCATGATGATGATGAAGACGAAGAGATTGTCGACGGAGAGCGCCTTCTCGGTCACGAAGCCGGCGAAGAACTCGCCGCCGTACCGGGACCCGGACACCATCCACACGCCGATGCCGAACACGACCGCGAGGCCGATGTACACCGCCGACCAGAAGCCGGATTCCTTGAGCGAAGGTTCGTGCGGCGTGCGCACGTGACTGAAGAAGTCGAAGACGAACAGTCCGAGGACGACGACGATCGAGACGATCCAGACGAGCGCGGAAACTTGCATTGCATACACCTCCGGTACAGATCCGGAGGTCTCTCCCGACCCGACGAGCGGGTCCAGCGTGCCCGGGTGGATGTGGATCCACCGTGCTGACGTTCACGCCGCGAGCGGGATACTCCCCTCACACATGCAAGCAGGACTGTATCAGAAGTCCGGTTCGTCCGCTTCCTGCGCCACCTCGCCGCCGCCCCGCAGCACGACCATCAGCCCGGGTAGCTCGTCGGGCGTGACGAGCACGTCGCGCGCCTTGGAACCCTCCGACGGCCCGACGATGTCGCGCGACTCCATGAGGTCCATCAGGCGGCCGGCCTTGGCGAAGCCGACGCGCAGCTTGCGCTGCAGCATCGACGTCGAGCCGAACTGCGAGGACACGACGAGCTCGACGGCCTGCAGGAAGACGTCCAGGTCGTCGCCGATGTCGGGGTCGACGTCCTTCTTCTCGACCTTCGTCTCGGTGACGCCGTTCGCATACTCGGGCTCGGCCTGGTTGCGCACGAAGTCGACGACGGAGGTGATCTCCTCGTCCGTGATGAACGCGCCCTGCATCCGGGTCGACTTGCCGCCCATCGGCAGGAACAGCGCATCGCCCATGCCGATCAGCTTCTCGGCACCGGGCTGGTCCAGGATCACCCGCGAATCCGTCAGCGAGCTGGTCGCGAACGCCAGTCGGGACGGGACGTTGGTCTTGATCAGGCCGGTGACCACGTCCACGGAGGGGCGCTGCGTTGCGAGCACCAGGTGGATGCCGGCGGCGCGGGCCTTCTGCGTGATCCGGACGATCGCCTCCTCGACGTCGCGCGGCGCGGTCATCATGAGGTCGGCGAGCTCGTCGACGATGGCCACGATGTACGGGTACGGACGGTAGACCCGCTCCGAACCCAACGGCGTGGTGATCTCGCCCGAGCGCACCTTGCGGTTGAAGTCGTCGATGTGCCGCACGCGCGAGGCCTGCATGTCCTTGTACCGCTGCTCCATCTCCTCCACGAGCCAGGCCAGCGCGGCGGCGGCCTTCTTCGGGTCGGTGATGATCGGCGTGATGAGGTGCGGGATGCCCTCGTAGGGCGTCAGCTCCACCATCTTCGGGTCGATCAGGATCATCCGCACCTCGTCCGGGGTGGCCCGGGCCAGCAGCGAGACCAGCATCGAGTTGACGAAGCTGGACTTGCCGGAGCCCGTCGAACCCGCGACGAGGAGGTGGGGCATCTTGGCGAGGTTCGCGTTGACCATCTCGCCCTCGATGTCCTTGCCGAGGCCGATGACCAGCGGGTGCGTGTCCTTGCGCGTGTTGTCGGCGGCCAGCACGTCGGCGAGGCGCACCATTTCGCGGTCGGTGTTGGGCACCTCGATGCCCACCGCGGACTTACCGGGGATCGGCGCCAGCAGTCGCACGTTGTCCGTCGCCACCGCGTACGAGATGTTGCGGTGCAACTGGGTGACCTTCTCGACCTTCACCCCGGGGCCGAGCTCGAGCTCGTACCGCGTGACCGTCGGGCCGCGGGTGTAGCCGGTGACGGCGGCGTCGATCTTGAACTGCTCCATCACCCCGCTGATCGCGTCGATCATGGCGTCGTTGGCACTGGTCCCCGCCTTGGCCGGCTCGCCCTCGATGAGCAGATCGGCGGGCGGCAGGACGTAGTCCTCACTGTCGATGGTCCGCGCGACGGTGAACTCGGCCGCCTTCGGCGCGGGCGGCGGGGTGTGGTCCTTGACCACCGCCGCGCGGCGCGGCTTCGGTGCCGGCGGCACCTCGACGGTCGGCTCCTCCGACGGGGCCGGCTCGGGCGTGATCGGTGCGGTCACCTGGTCCGACGATGCCGGCTCGTCCTCGTCGGCGGCCTTGCGGCGGCGTCCGCGCTTCGGCGGCTCGGGATCGGCCGGGTAGTTCTCGTACGGGTCGCCGTAGGGGGTCAGTGCGCGGGTCGCGCCATCGGCGCGGCCGGAATCGAAGGCGGCGAACGGCGAGTCGAGCTCGTCGGCGTCGTCGTACTGATCCTCGCCGGCCTCGCCGTACTGCTCCTTCATGTCGACGCCGAAGTAGAACTTGAGGCGGTCGACGATCTCGCGCACCGTCATCCCGCTCACCAGGAGCAGGCCGAACAGCGCGACCAGGACGAGCAGCGGCACCGAGATCCACGCCGTGAAGCCGTCGGTGAGCGGCCCGCCGACGACGTATCCGAGGTAGCCGCCGGCCGCGGCGCGGTCGTCGAAGGTCGACGGTCCGCCGGAAGCGATGTGCAGCAGCCCCAGGAAGGGCAGCACGATGAGCGCAGCGCCGACGCGGTGCCGCACACGGGCCGACGGATTATCGGGGCGGCGCATCATGATCACGCCGAGGACGATGGCCAGCGGCGGGACGAGCACGGTGAACCAGCCGACGACCGCACGGACGCCCGTCGAGAAGAAGGAGCCCACGGGCCCGCCGGCGTCGAAGTAGACGGCCGCACCGAGAATGATCGCGACGGCGAACAGGACGAGCGCGAGGCCGTCCCGCGAGTGCGTCGGCTTCGATACGACGGCCTCGGCGGTCGCGCCGGTCGCATCGGCGTCGTCGGGTCGACTGCCGGTGCGCACGGCGCTCCCGACCCCCTTGGCCAGCAACTTCCATCCGGCACCGAGGCCGCGCGCCACTCCCCCACCGGCGGCCGAGGCGGCCCGGGGTGCCGCGGCGCCCTGCTTACCGCGGGAGCGCGGAGCGGCCTGGCGGCTGCGCGTCGGGCTCGCGGCGCGGCTGGTGCGCGCGCCCCCGGACCGGGAGTTCGCGGACCCGCGCGCGCGGGTGGTGGTCTTCGATGCCATGGGGGCAGTCTATCGACACTAACCCCATCCGTATCAAGTGCCACACATGTAACAGCAGGACCTGCGGCGGGTCGTTACAGCGATCGGACCACCGAGCCGAGCAGATCGATGTCGCGGTCGGCCCCCTCGAACGTGACCAGCGCCTCATCGCGACCGAAGGCCCACATGGTGACCTCGCTGATCGCGCCGATCACCGCCACGTCGGGGCCGCGGCCGGCGGTCACGACGGTGCCGGATTCGGTGGTCAGGCTCACCCGCAGGGGCGCGCCCCGCAGCGTGAGTCGTGCGATCCGTGCCACCACGTCGTGCAGGCCGCGTTCCACCCGCCGGTCGAGAGCGCGCGGAGTCCATCCCGCCGCGGCCCTGCGAATGTCCTCGGTGTGCACGAAGTATTCGCCGAGGTTCGCCTGCTCGTCGAACAGGCGCAGGGGCGACAGGCGGGGCGGGCCACCCGCCACCGTGTCCAGCAGGTCCTCGAACGGGCGAGCGGCGATGCCCGCCTGGACGCGCTCGGTGTACCCGGCGAGAGGCCGGACGAGAATGCCCATCATTGCGTCGGGGCGTCCCTCGCGGAGGATGAGGTGAGCGAGCAGCTCGCGCACGGTCCAGTCGCCGCAGAGCGTGGGGGCGTCGGGTCCGGCGGCGCGCGCCGCCTCGACGAGGGCGGCGCGTTCACTGCGTGCAGGCTTCACACGGGCCACCCTAGACCCGTCCCGGGGTGCGCCGCAGGGCGCGCTCACAGTCCCTTACCGTGTGCTGAGATCACGCTGAAGTGTTCTATGCTTCATTGCATGATTGCGAACTCAATGTCGACGTCCCGCCGTACGCGCCTCGCCTCGGGCGCCGCTCTCCTCGCCGCCCTCGCGGCCGGCGGCACGACCTTCGCCCCCGCCGCCTCCGCAGCGCCGGTGAACAAGTCGCTCGTCCTGACGCAGGCACAGTTCCCCGCGGGTTCCGTCGACTACCGCACCGGCCAGCTGAGCGGCAGTGCGATCTCGCTCAAGCCGAGCGCGCCCCAGCCGTGCAAGGACGCCGCGAACCGACTGAACGGCGCCACCGCGAACGCGCAGTCCGCCGCCGCCTCGGCACGCAACGGCTACTCGTTCATGACGGCCGGCATCCTCTCCCCCGCCCAGGGCGGGCTCTGGCGGGGCCTGGCGCAGGCGTGCTCGGGTCGAGTCGCCGAGCTCGCGGTCCCCGGCGACCTCGCGCGGTACAACCCCGCGATCATCACGTACGGCGCGGCGGAGGGTGCCACGGCGATCGAGGGCGCCGCCGACGTCGACGGCTACACCGTCAACGTCTTCGTCCGCGGACTGAGCGAGACGCCGGCGAACGCCGACCGCTTCTGGCAGGTCCTCCGCGCACAGATCCAGAAGGTCGAGACCGCGCGCTGATCCGCGTGCCCGGCGAAGCCCGACGGCGGTGGGCTACTCCCCCACCACGATGACGGTGGGGACGATCATCGGCCGGCGCCGGTAGGCCTTGTCGACCCAGCGGCCCACGGCCCGTCGAACACCCTGCGCGATGCGGTGCGCTTCCTTAACCCCCTCGGCGGCCAGGTCGGCGATCACGTCCTCGACGATCTGCTCCGCCTCCTTGAGCGCGGTCGGATCGTCGGAGAAGCCGCGGCCCGAGACCTCGGGCTTACTGACGGCGTTGCCCTCCTCGTCGATGGCGACGGTGATGGCGATGAAGCCGCCCTCGCCCAGGACCAGGCGATCCGACAGCGTCGACTCGCCGACGTCGCCGACGGAGCTGCCGTCCACGTACACGTGGCCGACGGGGACCTGTCCGACGATCTTCGCGACGCCGCCGACCAGGTCGACCACGACGCCGTCCTCGGCGAGCATGATGCGGTCCTTCGGCACGCCGGTGGCCTCGGCCAGCGCGGCGTTGGCGCGCAGGTGGCGCCACTCGCCGTGGACGGGCATCGCGTTGCGCGGGCGCACCGCGTTGTACAGGTACAGCAGCTCGCCGGCGCTGGCGTGCCCGGAGACGTGGACCTTGGCGCTCTGCTGCGTGATCACCGTCGCACCCAGCTTGGACAGCCCGTTGACCACCGCGAAGACCGAGTTCTCGTTGCCCGGGATGAGCGAGCTGGCGAGCACGACGAGGTCGTTCGGCGAGATGGTGATGTTGCGGTGCTCGCCGCGGGCCATGCGCGAGAGCGCGGCCAGGGGCTCGCCCTGCGAGCCGGTCGAGATGAGTACCACGCGGTGGTCGGGCAGCGAGGCCGCGGTGTCGAGGTCGACCTCCACGCCCTCGGGCAGGTGCATGTAGCCGAGCTCCTGCGCGAGCGCCATGTTCCGCACCATCGACCGGCCGACGAAGGTGATCCGGCGGTTGTGCGCCATCGCCACCTCGGCGATCTGCTGGATCCGGTGCACGTGGGAGGCGAAGGATGCGACGATCACGCGACCCTTGGCCCGCCCGATCACGTTGTCGAGGACCGGGCCGATCTCGCGCTCGGGGGTCACGAAGCCGGGGACCTCGGCGTTGGTCGAGTCCACGAGGAACAGGTCCACGCCCGCGTCGCCGAGGCGCGAGAAGCCCGCGAGGTCGGTGAGCCGGCCGTCGAGCGGGAGCTGGTCGAGCTTGATGTCGCCGGTGTGCAGGGCCACCTGGCCACCGGCGTGGATCGCGACCGCGATCGCGTCGGGGATGGAGTGGTTCACGGCGAAGTACTCGCACTCGAACGGGCCGTGGCTGGTCGATTCGCCCTCGCGGACCTCGACCAGCTTGGGCCGCAGCCGGTGCTCGTCGCACTTGGCCTTGACCAGCGCCAGCGTGAACGTGGCACCCACGACGGGGATGTCGGGCCGCAGGCGCAGCAGGAAGGGCACCGCCCCGATGTGGTCCTCGTGCCCGTGCGTGAGCACGATGGCCTCGACGTCCTTGATGCGGTCCTCGATGTACCGGAAATCCGGGAGGATCAGGTCGACGCCGGGCTGCTGGTCCTCGGGGAAGAGCACGCCGCAGTCGACGATGAGCAGCTTGCCGTCGTACTCGAAGACGGTCATGTTGCGACCGATCTCCTTGATGCCGCCCAGCGCGACCACGCGCATGCCGCCCTTGGGCAGCTTCGGCGGGGCGCCCAGCCGCTCCACCGCGGCCGACGGTGCCTTCTGCCCACCGCCGCGGCGCCCACCGCCGCGGCGGTTCCCGCCGCCCTTCGACGCGGACTTCTGGGGCTGCGCCTCGGCCTTCGGCGCCGACTGCTCCGCCGCCGGAGCCTGCGCGGCCGGGGCCTTGTCCTCCACGACGACCCGCGCCGCCGAGGTCGAGATCACCGGCTTGGGTTCGGCGGGCGGTCCCGCCTGCCGGGTGGCCTTCCGGCTCCGTCGGGCACCGCCTGCTGCACCGTCGGTCATTGTTTAGAGCACCCCCGCTTGGGTCAGTAGCGCTGCGAGCCGGTCGCGCTGTTCACCGGTGGGCGGCACCTGCGGAAGCCGCGGTGCGCCCATATCGAGGCCCTGCAGGGCCAGTGCCGCCTTCGAGAAGGTCACGCCGCCGAGGCCGGACATGGCCTCGTAGACGGGCCCGAGGGAGGCGTTGATGTCCTTGGCGCGGGCATGATCGCCCGCGAAGTGGGCGTCGCGCATCGCGCGCAGCTGCGGCGCGACGACGTGCCCGATGACCGAGACGAAACCGACCGCGCCCACGGAGAGCCAGGGCAGGTTCAGCGGGTCGTCGCCGGAGAGGAACTGCAGGTCGGTCTCGGCGATGAGCCGGGCGCCGGCGCCGAGGTCGCCCTTCGCGTCCTTCACACCGACGATGTTCTTGTGCTCGGCCAGCGTGCGCAGCGTGGCCGTCTCGATCGCGACCACCGAGCGCGGCGGGATGTCGTAGAGCAGCACGGGCAGGTCGGTGGCGTCGGCGACGGTCGTGAAGTGCGCGAGCAGGCCGGCCTGCGGCGGCCGCGAGTAGTACGGGGTCACGACGAGCAGGCCGTGTGCGCCGGCCTCCGCAGCGTCGCGCGCGAATACGGCGGACTCGTCGGTGTCGTAGGTGCCGACGCCCGCGGTGATCTTCACGCGGTCGCCGACGGCCTCGATGATGGCCTTGAGGAACTGGATCTTCTCCCACGGCTGGGTGGTGGGCGATTCGCCCGTGGTGCCGGCGACGACGAGTCCGTCGCAGCCCTGGTCGGCGAGGTGTGCGGCGAGCTTCTGCCCGGCTTCGAGGTCCAGCGTGCCGTCCGCCTTGAACGGGGTCACCATTGCCACGGAGATCGCGCCGAAGGGGGTGGTGGGCGTTGTGGTCGCCGGGGTCGCACTCATAAGCGCTAAGGCTACCCACCCGTTCCGCAATCGTTCCTATCGGATCGCGGAACGCCTATCGCTCACGCCGGTAGGTCAGGTGCCGGTAGCGCAGGCCCGACGAGGATTCGCGCCAGGCCGCGTCGTCCTCGAGCGCGAAGCCGTTCGGAATCAACGGTGCCACGGTATCGCCCTCGATGTCGGCGTCGACCTCCGTGACCGCGAGGACGTCCGCGAACGGCAGTGCCGCCGCGTAGATCTCGCCACCCCCAATGACCCAGAGGTCCCCCTCGGGCAGGGTGAGGTCGTGCTGCACCACCGCGCCGTCGGCCCGCCACGACCGGTCCCGGGTGACCACGATGTTCGTGCGCCCCGGGAGGGGACGGAACCGTGGCGGGAGCGAGTCCCACGTGCGACGCCCCATGAGGACCGTGGCGCCCGCAGTGGTCTCGCGGAAGAACCTCATGTCCTCCGGGATGTGCCAGGGGATGCCGCCCTCGGCGCCGATCACTCCCCCGCGGGCCTGCGCCCAGATGAGGCCGATCACTAGACCGCCACCGGGGCCTTGATCGCGGGGTGGTGCACGTAGTCGTGGACGGTGATGTCGCCGTACTCGTAGTCGAAGATGCTGGGGCGCTCGGCGAGCTCGAGCCGCGGGTACGGGTACGGCTCGCGGCCGAGTTGCTCGGTGACCTGTGCGACGTGGTTGTCGTAGATGTGGCAGTCGCCGCCGGTCCACACGAAATCGCCGGGCTCGAGGCCCACCTGCGCGGCGACCATGTGCGTGAGCAGCGCGTAGCTGGCGATGTTGAACGGGACGCCGAGGAAGAGGTCGGCGCTGCGCTGGTACAGCTGGCAGCTGAGCCGGCCGTCGGCCGCGTAGAACTGGAAGAACGCGTGGCAGGGCGGCAGCGCCATGTTCTCGATCTCGGCGACGTTCCACGCGGAGACGATGTTGCGCCGGCTGGACGGATTGGTGCGCAGCGTCTCGACGGCCTTGCTGATCTGGTCGATGTGCTCGCCGTTCGGGGTGGGCCAGCTGCGCCACTGCACGCCGTAGACGGGGCCGAGCTCGCCGTCCGGCGCCGCCCACTCGTCCCAGATGGTGACGCCGTTGTCCTGGAGCCACTTGACGTTCGAGTCGCCGCGCAGGAACCACAGCAGCTCGTACGCGATCGACTTCATGTGCACCCGCTTGGTGGTGATGAGCGGGAAGCCCTGCGACAGGTCGTATCGGAGCTGGCGCCCGAAGACGCTGCGCGTACCGGTGCCGGTGCGGTCCGGCCGGTGCGTACCGTTCTCCATCACGTCGCGGAGCAGGTCTTCGTAGGGCGTCGCGATCACAGGCTCAGTCTAGAGCGGCCCACTGACACGATTGTTCACGGCGCGGCGAAGGCCACGGGCCGGTCAGCCTGCGAGCGCGGCGGCGCGTGCGAGCCGCTGCTGGCCGATTTCGGCGAGGTTCTTCATCAGCTCGGCGTTGACCCACGCCACCTGGTGGCCGACGGTCAGGCCCGCATCCTCGGGCCACGGGTACGCAGACGGCTCGTCGAGACGCCCGTCGGTGAGCCCGTCGAGCACTGTCAACCATTCGTCGCGCAGTGCCGTGAGCCATGCGACGGCGCCGTCGGGTCCGGGCCAGCGCACCGACTCGCGCTCCCGTACCGGCCGCTCGAGAAGGTGGTCCATGGCGGTGCTCCACCACCAGCCGATGTGCCAGCTCAGCCAGGCCATCGTCGGGACCGGGATCGGGTCCGGTTCGGCGTCCGCCCAGTCGGCGATCCACGCGCCGTCTTCGCTGCGGCGCATCGTCCAACACGGTCGCGCGGGCTCCCATCGGAAGTCGTCGGCCGTCAGCTCGGCGAGGTGCACCTCGCCGAGCGCCCAGGTCAGATCGAACTGCCAGCGCAGAAGGTCGAGCCGTGATTCAGCCACCCCCAGACCCTATTGCCTCGGCGCTCAGGCCGCCTGTCGCGGCGCCGTGGATCGGTGCTTATGTCTTGTGGGGGTTACTGTTTCGACGGTGTGCCGTCCGCTCGGGTCGTCGACGACTCGGCTGTGCCAGCCGGCGGCTTCCTTGGCGTAGTTGCATGCCGCGCACAGGCCCTGCCCGTTCGCGAACTCAGTGGGGCCGCCTTTCGCGTCTGGCACGACGTGGTCGATGTGGCTGATCGGTGCGTCGCAGTACGGGGTGCGGCAGTACCGGTCGCGGGCTCGGATCATCTCCGCGAGCCCGGGCGGGAAGCACCGCTGCCGCGAGTCCATCCCGACGACCGCACCCGACTCGGGTGCGAGGTAGAGGCGCTTGACCCACGCGACCCCCGCAGCGGTGGCGCGGCCGATGAGGTTGCGGGCGATCTCCGCCGGGACCGTCCCGCCGCCGTCCAGGTGCGCCGTCCCCGGCTGATCACCGAGCAGCACCGTCGCGGGCATCGTCAGGTTCACCAGCACCGGCTGCCCTTCCGCAGCGGCCCGGCCGGTGAGCCGGGCGAACGCGGTATCGGCCATGACCTGTCCTCGGGTGCGCAGGTCCCCGGCGACCCCGATCAGGGTGTCCGCGTGCCGGCGCAGCGCCGCGTACACGCCGACGCCCTGCGCCACCGGCAGCAGCAGCGACACCCGCGCCATGCCCTCGGGCAGCGGGCGGATGGTCACCGTCCGGTCCTTCTCCGCCCACGCGTCCCGATCGACGGTGCCCCGCCCGTCCAACGCGTACGCGACCTGCTTCACCTTCGCGGCGAGCTGCGTGAGCCCCATCCCCGCCAACGTCGCCGGATCGGCACACAACTGCTCATCCGCGCGACGCCGATCCGCCACGTCCAGATGCGACAGCCCCGACACGATCACCGGGACGGCCTCCGGCGACAGATCACCCTCGCGCAGCCGGGCAAGGGTGTGCGGCAGGTGCTTGTCCAAATCCACCGCCCGCGCCAGGAACTTCGCGCCCGTGTGCGGCGACAGGTGCAAGGCCAGCCCGACCTCCGCGGCGACGCCCTGCTGCCAGCGGTCCTGCGGCAACCCGGCGGCGATCCGCTCGCAGACCCGCTCCCGCAGCAGCTCCACCGCCAACCGGTACTGCTCGAACACCGTCCGGCAGCGTTGACGTTCCATCGAACGCAGCCGCTCGGCCGCGCCGTCGCCAGACCCCGGATCGGGTGGTTGATCGTCGTCCACACCAGCGTCTTCGTCCATAACCCGACGCTACGCCGGCCCACCGACAAGTTTTCGAGCCGGAGGCACACCATCGCCCGCTCCTTCGCCCACGGGGTGGCCGACCGCTCATCGCCCACGAGCATCCGGTTCAGCCCATGAGCTGTGCGCCGGCCGTCGCGCCGAGGTTCCAGCACGCCTCCAAGTCGGCCTTCGAGGGCTTGCCGGACACCACGACGTGCGGTGTCACCTTCCGCCATCCCAGTCCCGCAGTGATCGAATCGACTGCGCGCACAGCGCCCTCGCCGCCCTCGTTCGCGTGCAGGTACAGCCCGAACGGCCGGTCGCGGGTGGAGTCCAGACACGGGTAGTAGATCGTGTCGAAGGCGTGTTATTTCGGCGTAAACTCCCCTACTATGAGCACTCCAGCCTCCGCCCCTGGTCGGGCGGTCATCTACGCCCGCGTCTCGTCGGATCGCGCCGGTGGGCGCTCCGTCGAGGAGCAGGTCTCCGAGTGCCGGACCGAGTGCGAGCGGCACGCCTGGCCGGTCGCTGACGTGCTCGTGGACAACGACGTATCCGCCAGTCGGTACGCCACCAAGGACCGGCCCGAGTACGCCCGGCTCCAGGCGCTGCTCCAGCCCGGCGACGTGCTCGTGATGTGGGAGGCGAGCCGCGCGCAACGCGACCTCAAGCGTTACGTGGAACTGCGCGATCTGTGCGCCCGTCGCGGAGTCCGGTGGTCGTACTCGGGACGCCTCTACGACCTCAGCGACGGCGACGATCGGTTCTCCACCGGTCTGGACGCCCTGCTGGCCGAGAAAGAGGCCGAGCAGACCCGTACCCGCATCCTGCGTGCGCACCGTGCCAACCTGGCCGACGGCAAGCCGCACGGCCGCGTGCCGTACGGGTACCGCATCGTCCGCGACCCCGAGACCGGCAAGCCCGTGCGCCGCGAACCGCACCCCGGCCAGGCCCCGCTCATCGCGGAGGCGGCCCGGCGCGTACTGGCGGGCGAGTCGTTCGCATCGGTCGTCCGATGGATCGCGAAGCAGGACGACTCGTTGCGCTGGGACGCGGCCAAGCTGCGCCGTCTGCTCATCAACCCCACGCTGGCGGGGTTCCGCGTGCACACGGAGGTCAAGGACGGCGTGCGGGGGCCTCGCATGATCCACGGCCGGGGCACCTGGGAGCCGATTCTCACCGAGGACCAGCACAACGACCTGGTGGCGCTGTTCGCCGCCCGGCAAAGCGGCCCGCGCGGGGTGCCTGTCAAGTACCTGGTGTCCGGCATCGCTGAGTGCGGGGTCTGCGGCGAGAAGGTGTGGCGGGGCCGAGGCGGCACCAAGAAGGACGGCAGCCGCTATGAGGTCTACACGTGCAGGCCCGGCCGTCACGCCGCCCGGCGTCTGGACCTGGTGGACGAGGCTGTGCACGAGGTGGTCGAGGAGATTCTGACCTCCCCCGCCGCCCTGGCCGCGCTGGCCGAGACGCCCGAGGCCGACACCACCGCCCCCGCTCGGCTGGCCGAGCTACGCGAGCGGCTCGACGCGGTGGAAACCGAGATCATCGAGGGCCGGATGCCCGCGTCCACTGGAGCGCGCGCGGCCACCCGGCTGGAGGCGTTGATCGCGGAGGCCGAGGCGGCGGCAGCTCCGGTGTTCACGGACCCGGCCGTGCGCAGCCTCGCCACCGCCGCCGACCCGGTTGCCGAGTGGCGCGGTATGCCGCTGGCGGACCAGCGCGAGTTCATCAAGGCGACCCTGCACATCCGCATCGAGCGGATCGGGCGCGGCCGGTGGCACGACAAGCGCGCGGGGATCACCGTCGAGCCCCGGCGTCGGTGAGCGCGGCGGCCAGCTCGGCCGTACAGCGCCGAACGGCCCCCTCTCCCGGTACGAGTGAGGGGGACGTGGTGTTCGCAGCGCAGCGGGCCGCTCAGGGCGCGAGGTGGGCGGCGTCGGTGCGTATCGCCCCCCGGCCAGCGAGTCAGCCAGGTCTCGGACAGGTGAACCTCCTTGTGTTGGTGTGTGATTGGCGAATCAGAGACCGGTGTCGCTAGCACGCTCGAAGGCTGCCTCGATGTTCTTGTACTTGAGCCGGGTGTCACGGCCGCGCACCTTCCGCCTGGCCGCCGTCAGCGTGAGACCGTCCATCCCGACCTCCCGCAGGATCGCGGTGGCCTTCTCGATCTGTGCCTCGTCCTCGGCCGCGATCCGCGCCTGGTTGGCTTCGCGGCGCTTCTGCTGGACCTCCGTGGCGTGGTCGATCTGCTGCCGCTCGACCTTCTCCTCCAGCGCGGCGGGGTACTCGAATGCCTGGACCTCCGGCGGCGCGTGCGGGTCGGTCGGCGGGTGATAGAGGGTCTGCTTGCCCCGACCGCCGCCGCCTGTGGTGACGAGCGCGCCGTCGCTGACCGCGCGCTCCAGCAGCGCGCGAGCCTTCTCCATCGCGAGGCCGTTGGTGCGGAGGAACAGCTCGCACTGCGACTTGTTCGCCGGTGCCCCCGCCGCGTGGCGCTCGCGGACGTGGCGCACCATCGCTGCCAGCGCCTCGCGCTCGGCGGGGTCGGTCTCGGCGGCCCTGGTCGCCTCGTCCAGGTACACCAGGTGCCCCGTATCGGGGTCGAGCCGCAGCAGGCCTGGCGGCACCTCGGAATCGCGGCCGAACGCCGTGAACAGGCGGTCGCCGTCGCTCTCGTCGCCGCGCCGGATGAGCCGCCAATTGGTCTCCGACCAACCCAGGAGCGCGGAGTCGCCGCGCGCCCGGTCCCCGCTGTGCCCCATGTGGTGCACCACGATGGATTGCCTCACCCCCGCCGCGTGCATCGTCGCGTCGAACTGCACCAGGAACCGGCCCGCGTCCTTGTCCTCGGACAGCCCGAGCGCGTCGAGCACCGGCCGCAGGCAGTCGAAGATCACCACGTCGAACCCGCGTAGACGCTCGGCCCACTCGGCCCGCCCGTGCGGCGTGAGCAAATCGAACTCGCCCGCGCGGCCGCGCATGGTCACGGGGTGGATGGAGTCGGTGTTCACGATGCCCTGCCGACGAAGCCACCGGCCGAGCATCGGGCGTGACATCTCGTTGTCGATCAGGGCGATTCGGCGCGGCCCAGGAGCGACGGCGAACCGCCCGAGGAACGGCGTACCGTCCGCCAGCGACCGCAGCAGGTTCGCAACCATCGTCGTCTTCCCCGCCTTGTACTGCGCCGCGAGCAGCACCTTGCCGCTCTGGCTGAGGAGCTGGTCGATGACGTACGGCTCGTCCACGTCGGGCTCTCGCAGCATGTCGGTCAGGCTGGTGAACTCCAGCGGATCACCGGCGACAGCGGCGTCTTCCGCTGCAAGTCGGCGCAGTGCATCCCGGTCGACGCGCTTACTCCGCACCCGCTCAGACACCTGGAACTCGTAGTCGCGCGCAGCCTCGCGGGCCTCCCACTCCGAGGCGGACAGGGTGGGCAGCATCGCCACCACCTTCTCGGCGGTGCCGTCCATGATCTGCTTGTCGCTCAGCCGGTAGTGGCCGTTCTTGCCCGCGTCGAACAGATAGGAGAGAGGGAACACGTCCGGGACGGGCTTACCGGCCTTCCGTGCCTTCTTGGCGTGGTAGATCAACACCGCCGTGAGCGCCTTGAACGCCGTGTCCCCCAGCGTTTCCTTCACATCGGGGTCGTCCACCGCGCCCACCGGCGACAACAGATCGCCGTACGCGCCGCGCAGCGCGGCGCGCTCGTCGGCGGCGCGCTCACGCTGCTCGCGGTCCTCTCGCTGTTCCGCCGTCTCGGGGTTGTCGAACGGGTTGGGCTCGTCCGCGCCCTCGGCGGGCTCGCTGGCCCGGTCTGCCGAGGTGGAACTGGTATTCTGAGTCACGATCATCCTTTGTGGTGGAGGCATGGTCGCGGAGGCTGGAAACCCCGATGCAGCGCCCCGTTCCCCGAGAACGGGGCGTTGCTGCGTTTCGGGCCAGCGCCACGGCGACGACACCCAACGGCGTTGTGCGGCACGGTGATGGGCGAGCGAGGGCCGTGGACGGGCCTCAGCCGCCCACCCCGTCAGACCGGCGCGTGAGACTGCGGAACAACTCTCCGGCCCGGCGCAGCTCGTCGTCGGTGAACGCCGACATGGTGGCCGCCAGCCACTCACGCGATCCGGTCTCCCCCGCTCGCACTGCGGAACCGGCGCGGGCGCTGACAGCGAGCGGGGTAGACCCCGCCTCGGGCGCGCTCACTGCTCGCCGTCCTGCTTCGGGCGGTACGACTTCAAGGACGCGGGATCGACTCGGGTCAGAGTCGCGTCTACGTCCTCGGGCCGGAATCGGAGCTTCCCCCGAGGGGGCGGCCCGAGCCGGTAGGCGGGCAGGGAGCCGTCGGCAACGCGCGCCATGATGAAGTCGCGGCTGGCGTCGATGCGCGCCTTCGCCTCCGCAAGGGACAGGAATCGGCCGGGCTGGTCGTCGTCCTTGACGGGCTCGACGGACACCGCTGGGGTGGTGGGAGTGGAACTCACGATGAATCGCTCTCGGGTGGAAACGAGTTCCTCGAAGCGGGCGCGGGGCGGCTACGTGGGCGGGAGCGGTGGCGTGGAGAGGTCGGGAACCGGGTCGCGTGGTGCGGCCCTATGCCGGACGAAGCCTGGCAACCTACGGCAAACATACATCAGACTCGGTGAAGCGACAAGCACCGATGCGCCGAATAGCGTTGCACCACATACATTTCCTACCAGAGTCGGTGTTGTACCACCCCGCCTCGGAGAGCTGTCTCAACCCTGGCCGACGCCCGAAAAACCCGGGCCGTGAGGTTCGTGGAAAGCCCCCCTATTTCGAGGTAGTTCGTGGACGGTTTCCACGAACTGATCGAGGCCGGTTCGTGGAAGTTCGTGGAAGTCGTCCACGAACTGAAAATCACCCTCTACCTGGGATGATGAACGTCACCGGAATGAAGTTCGTGGAGTTCGTGGAAGTTCGCCACGAACCGCTGGACCAAGTTCGTGGAGTTCGTGGGGGGCCTATGGCCCCACGAACCTCGAACGTCCCGGCGACCACGAGCCTCGAAGTGGTGCAGAACAGCGACGGGGAGGTGATCGCGATCCCCCCCACTCGGAGGCTGGGAACGGTGACAGGGCGACCGAGGCGGGGTCAGCAACGGGGGCGGGGGCATCGACCGCGACGCGGCTTCGCACGGCCGAGGCGGGGTAGGCAGCGGTGTGCGTGGCGGTGGCGGTGTAGCGCACGGAACCCGTTGTAGTACAACGCCTACCACTGTCGGCGATATGGACAGGCCGAGAGAATCTGTGCAGAATTTGAGCATGGTCAACCCACCCGGCAAGCCTGGCCCTCACGGCAGTCACGCCAGCAGCCGAGCCCGCGCCGAGAAGGCGCTGCGCCTGCGCTCGATGGGGCGGACCTGGCAGGAGATCGCGGACACGTTGGGGTTCCGTTCCCGGAGCGGGGCCGAGCAGGCGGTGACCCGGCTCATCAAGGCGCGGGGTCCGGTCAACCTCGAAGAAGACCGAGCCACGTCCACCGAGATGCTGCGCGTGCTCAAGTCCACGCTGTCCACTCGGTTCGTGGCCGCCGTGGCGAACGGCGACGACGACATGGTGCTCCGGTACGCCAAAGAGCTGCGAGCCCTCGACGGCCAGCACTCGAAGCTCAACGGCACCGCCGTGCCTGAGACCCACAAGCACGACGTGACCCTCGGTAGGTCGCCGGATGAAGCACTCGCCGCCGCACGTGATGCCGCGCTCGCGGCCCTGGAAGCCCGACGCCCACTGAGCGGGGGCATCGCGGTCGCGGCCCCCGCCATCGAACCTGAGCCCCTGGAAGCCGAGGTAGTCGAATGATGAACGACGCCGATGTGGTCAACGCCGCGTTCGACGTGCAAGCGGAGATGACGGCGGGCACGCTGAGCGCCGCCACGCTGGAGCGCGAGCTGCTCGAGACGATGCGGTCCCAGTTCGGCACCGTGGGAGCTGGACCTGGCGACCCGCTCTGGTCGCTCCACCTGGACGTGGCGCGCCAGTTCATCGCCGCCGGTGGCCTGACCTCGGGCGAGCTGCGCGAGTGGCTGAGCGTGCGCCTGCGGGCCGAGAACGGCGGGGAGCTACCCGAGGGCTCGACGCCGACGACCGAGCCAGACGAGGCCGCGCCGGTTGCACTGCTCGGCGTCGTGGAGCCCGCGCCGGAACCCGACGACGACCTGGGCGACCTTCCCGAGTCCGTGCTGGCCGACGCCGAGGCGGCGGCTCAGGCTGTCATCGACCGGTATCGCGCCGGACTGAGCGGGGTGACCGAATGAGCCTGTTGCGCCGCCTACGGTCCCGAACCGCTCGACCCGCGCCTGAGCACCTCGACGCCGTTCCGACGCCGCAGCGGCCCGCACAGCGCCAGGGCGGGGTGTCCAACGCTCACCCCGCGCCCACACCGGACGCGGTGCCGTCCGACGTACGCGATGCCGACCCACTGGCCGAGCACCACTTCGGCTCCCAGTTCCGAGTACGCCGAGACCACGACGAGGTACTTGCCGACCGGCTCGGGCCGCGTGCAGTGGACGCTCGAGGGCCGAGGCGGGGCGCGGGCGCGCGCCGCCCGGCACCTCGGTGTCGATGAAGTGCTGTTCGGCCGGGAGCCGTGATGACCGCCAGCCGCACGTCCAGTTTGAGTACACCCATACTCGACGCCAGCCGGTCCCGGTCGAGGCGTACAAATGAAGTCCATATCGGGGTTGATTGACACATGTCCAGCAACCCTATAGATTCTAGGTGTACACATCGGCACCTGGAGGCACCCATGCGCGTTGGCTACCAACGAGTCTCGACCATCGACCAGAACACCGAGCGCCAGCTCGACGGCATCGAGGTAGAGCGCACGTTCACCGACAAGGCCAGCGGCAAGACCGCTGACCGGCCCGCGCTCACCGAGGCACTGGGCTTCGTTCGTGAGGGCGACACCCTCGTGGTGCACAGCATGGACCGGCTGGCTCGCAACGTCGAAGACCTCCGGCGCATCGTGCGCGAGCTGACCGAGCGCGGGGTGCGCGTCGAGTTCGTCAAGGAGGCAATGACCTTCACGGGCGAGGACTCCCCGATGAACAACCTCATGCTGACGATGCTCGGCGCGGTGGCCGAGTTCGAGCGGTCGCTGATCCTGGAGCGCCAGCGGGAGGGCATTGCCGTAGCTAAGGCTCGGGGCGCATACAAGGGGCGCACGCCCAAGCTCACCGACGAGCAGGCCACCGAGCTGCGCGCTCGTCTGGCTGGCGGCGAGTCCCCCGCCGCGCTGGCTCGCGAGTACAACGTCGCACGTCAGACCGTCTACAACTACCGAGCGGGGTAACTCATGAGCGCACGGACCATCGACCGGACCCGAGCCCTGATCGCCGCCCGTGCGCTCCGAGCGGCACGCCGTCGCGTGCCCGCACCGGGACCGGCGCAGCTCGCCCGCCGCCTCGATCCCTCGTACGTCATCACGCCCACCATCGCGATGCTGTCCGACCTCGCCGTGCGGTCGGTGCGTGAGCGGTCGCAGCGCGACATCGTGAGCACCCCGCCGAGGTCCGGCAAGTCCCGGCTGCTGGCGGTGTGGACCACCGTCTGGGCACTGGCCGACGACCACGACCGCGAGGTCGTGCTGGTCTCTTACAGCGATGAACTTGCAACCGCCCACGGCCGGGAGGCCCGCCAGCTCATCACCGAGCACAGCACCGAGCTGGGCATCGCCGTCGCCTCCGACAAGAGCGCCGCCGGTCGCTGGCGCATCGAGGGCGCGCGCGGGGGCCTGCTCGCCACCGG
Organism: Tsukamurella asaccharolytica; assembly: GCF_007858435.1. Classification (GTDB taxonomy): domain Bacteria; phylum Actinomycetota; class Actinomycetes; order Mycobacteriales; family Mycobacteriaceae; genus Tsukamurella; species Tsukamurella asaccharolytica. The sequence continues at coordinate 537,173 of NZ_VIGW01000003.1, forward strand.
CATCAACTCGGGCGTGACCGGCTTCGGCGCGGACATGCTCGTGCTGGACGACGTGACCAAGGACGCCGCCGAGGCCGAGTCCGAGGCCCACCGAACCCGCGTGCTCCGCGAGTACCGGTCCACGCTGAGTACGCGCCTGCACGCGGGGGCGTCCACGTTGGTGGTTGGCACCAGGTGGCATGAACACGACCTCATCGGCTCGCTGCTCACCGACGAGCCGGGCGCGTGGCGGCACACGAACATCCCCGCCGTGGCCGAGACGGGCGTACCCGACGCCCTCGGCCGCGCGCCCAGCCAGGCGCTCACCAGCGCGCTGGGATTCGACGCCGAGCACTTCGCGAGCGCCCGCCGCACCGCTGGCGAGCGCGTCTGGTGGAGCCTGTACGAGGGCGTACCTACCGCGCCCGAGGGCGGCCTGGTCCAGCGTTCGTGGTTCGACTCGTGGCGTCTCGCCGCCGCCCCGTCGAACCCTGTCCGCACCGTCGTGGCCGTCGATCCCAGCGACAGCGGCTCCGGCGACAGCGCGGGCATCGTGGCCGCGTCCGTGACCGGCGAAGGCGTGGTCGCGCTCATCGCTGACCGGTCGGCACCCATGACCTCGGACGCCTGGGCCAGGACCGCGCTGGAGCTGGCGGTGGAGGTCGGCGCATCGGAGGTCGCGGTCGAGGCGTTCTCGGCGCGAGAGACGTACCGGCGCGTCATGTCGGAAGCCATCGACCGGCACCGTCGCAGGCACCCCGACACCGCACCCATCCGGGTCACGATGTGGCCTGAGCGGGGTCGAGGCGCGATGGGCGACGCGCTCGCCCGCAGCGGTGCGATGTTGCAGGCGTTCGAGGTCGGCACGCTACGGATCGCCGGGCACCTGCCCCGGTTCGAGCAACAGGCGCTGCGCTGGCAGCGGGGGCAGCACCAGCCCGATAGCCTCGCCGCTGCCGTGATCGCGCACGACGTGCTCGCGCCCGCGCGCGGCATGACGCTCGGCCTACCGAGTGGCCCCGCCGCGCTCCGGCTGCTGGCCCGCCGGATCGGCTAGGGCGGGGTACACCACCCACACGCCGACGGGGCCGCGCAACCGCTTCACGTGAAACAGACATGCCCTACCGGTGTCGGTGAATTACCCACGGCCACAGCACAATACCGACTCTTGCCCGTAGTGTGAACGGCCATCAGTGTGGCAACGTGATGCACCGTGAGCACGGAACGAGCACCGCACACGACGGACGACGGGACCACCGACGACGACAGCCCCCGCTACTCGACCGCCGACGCGGCGGCGTACCTCGGAACTTCCGTGTGGACGATCCGACGATACGCGGGCGAGGGCGCCCTTCGCGGGTACCGCATCGGTTCGTCCAAGCGGGGTCAGCTCCGCTTTCGACGCGCCGACCTCGACGCGCTGCTCACGGACGCGCGGGGGCGCGCATGATCACGTTGCTCGCTCCTCGCACGTCGTGGCTCCACCTGTTCCACCCCGCCAACCTCCTCGGGCCTCGGGGAAAGACGCACCACGACATGACCAGCACGACGAACCACCGCACCACGGCCAGCAGCCCGTCCACCGACATCGACACGTCGCTGTTCCCGAGCGACCCCGCCCCCGAGCTGGTCGCGGAGGCGAAGGCCGCCGTCCTCACCGCGCTCGCTGCCTCGCCCGACGCGGTGATCGACCGCGCCTACCTCGCCCGCACGCTCCCCGGCCGCCTCACCGATCCCGTACGCCGGGTGGGGTCGCGCCCCTCTGCGCCGCGATCTGGTTCCTGCACTGCACCGACCGCGCCAGCGTCGTTCACGTCGGCACCCGAACGCTGCTGATAGGCGACTCGCTCATCCCGCCGCGCGATGAGCCCCGCGTCCGCCCCTACCTGGTGGCCTAAGCCCACCGATCATCCGAGAGAAGGAACCACCATGAAGGTCATTCGCGGCAGCCGCCGACGCCCGATGGCACTGGAAGTTCGACCGGCCGCGCTCACGCAAGACCAGCAGCGCCACCGTCGGCGCACCCACCAGTTGCACACCCTCGACGGCGCGTTCGACCTCGCTGACGAGGTGACCGCCGTCGTGGGGCCGGTCGCCGCTGCCCTCGCCAGCGAGCCCCGCCCCACCAGCGGCGCAGCGCGCGAGGCGGTGGAGACCATCGCCGCCGCCGTGGACCAGCTCGCACGCGAGGTGGGCGACATGGTTGCCGATCACCGTAGCCGCGCCGCAACGGTCGGTAACCGAGGTGCTGCCCGCAGCGCCGTCCGTGAGCTGGTGCGCCGTCCCGTCCCTGTCGTCTCCGACGACGAGCTGCGCGACGGTTCCTGGGCGGGGTCGCTGGCCGAGTTCGTCGCACCCCTGGGCACACCGCTGGCCCAGATTCTCGGCGCTGCCGCCCTCGACCGCACCCGGGTACCGGTCGAGTCGGACGCTGTGATCGACGCGCTGCGGGCGGTGGACAGGGAGGTGCGGACGCTGGAGCGCAGCATCGACACCGCCCGAGCCTGGCGGTCCAGCCTGCCCAGCCGCGAGCCCGCACCCAAGCGAGACATGTCCGGCGTGATCGCGGAACTTGACCGCCTCGGCATCGCCCACCGAGACCTCACCGCCTGACGCCGCAGGAACCCCGAGAATCACGTACGCGGCACTGCCGCACTGAGAGGAAAACGCACCATGACCGCCCCCACGCAGCCGCAGGCGCTGCTCCCCATCGAGTTCGACCCGCCGTTGCTCAACCCCGCGCCCGGTGGCCTCTACGCCGCGACGAGGTTCGTCTCCGACAGCACCACCGAGGTGCCGCGTTGGCTCGCGTCCGGCGTGCTGGTGCGCCCGCGCATCGGCAACTACGGCGGAGGCGAGTCCGTGGGCATCTGGGATGCGCCGTGGTGCGACACGACGCCCACCCAGCGCAAGGAGGGCGAGCGACCGGGCCTGTTGGACCCGTTCACGCCCGCGACCGTCTGGGCGTACGCGGACGCCTGCGATATGACCGAGCCCGAGCGGTCGGTGGTCGAAGCCCGCGCACTCCAGAACCTCCGGCTCATCGAGCCGACGTTGGTCGAGCGCGAGTTCGCCGCCCGGCTGCTCATCGACGCGGGCACCCCGGTGGCAGCGCCGGACCTCGTGCGCGCCATCGGGCACCTGGAGGGCCTGTTCGCCAAGACGAACACCCTGGGCCTGATCCACCTGAACCCCGAGCTGCTCGCGGAGCTGGCGCACCTGAACCTCGTGGTGCGCGACGGCTCCGGCTTCGCCAAGTCCCCGGCCGGACACACGTACGTCCTGGGCGGTGGCTACGTCGCCGGTCTCGGCCGCACCCTCGTGGCCACCTCGCAGACGTTCGGGTGGCGCGACCAGCCGGTCACCCGCGAGGCGCTGGAGCCCCGCGAGGGCGAGTACGCCGTCATCGCGGAACGCTCGGTGGTCGTCGGCTACGAGGCCAACCTCGGCGCGGTCACCGCCGCGTAGCGCGGCGCAAGAACTTGTCGGCGCAGCGCGCGTACGGGCGGGCGGCCTTTGGGCGGGCCGCCCGTCGCCAACGCAGCGCGCCCGGCGAGAAGCAGGCGCGGGGGTCGCGGTCTCACAACCGGCGGCGCTGGTTTCGGACCGGCCGCCTGCTCCCGCGCCTGCACCCCACCCCCGATCAGGAGGCAAGACCATGCAGTTCACGAGCGGACCCGAGTACCGCGCGGTGGCAACCCCGCCGCGTACGCCTGCCGCGCCTGCCCGTAGCGCCACCGCGCGCGCCAGCGAGGCGGGGGCGAGCACCAGCCCCGGCGCGGACCGTACGCGCCGCAACGTGGCACCTGCGGCGGGCGCGAGTGCGCGCCGGTACAGAGGCGGGGTGCCTACGCCCACCGTCGCGCGAGTCGATCCCCGGCTACGGGCGGCTGCATTCCATGAGGTCGGCCACGCGGTGGTCGCCACCGTGCTCGGTGGTCGCATCCACCGTGCTGTCCTGACGCCCGACGATCCTGCCACGGCGGGGCACTGCTCGTACGACGACCTACCAGCCGCGCATGACCCCGCCATCACCTACGCGGGGCCGTACGCGGAGACCTACGCCGCAGTCGGTGGCCCGCCCACCGCGCGCAAGGTGCGCGACACGCTGCTCCGCAACCACCAGGACCACGCCAGCCTCGTGGCCGCCGGTGACCCGCGCCCCGCCGAGGTACCGAGGATCGTGGCGACGACGTGGCAGGCCATCGACGGGCTCGCCCGCCTGCTCTACCGCGAGATGACCATCAGCCAGGCCGACGTGGACGCCGCGCTGGGTCTCCCCGACGGTGAGCGCAACCCCGAGGCGCGCGAGCACGCCCTCGCCGCCATACGTGCGGGGTCGGTACCGGGCACGTTCGAGGTCACCTCACCACGCCTGACCGACTGGAAGCTGTAGCGACGGCCTACACGCCCGGCGGCGGGGGAATCGGCGCGGTGTGCTCGGTCCACTGCGTCCCGTCCCAGTAACGCAGCAGCCCCGGCGTGCCGTGGGGGTCCGCGTGCCAACCAGCGGGTGGCAGCGTCGGCGGAAGCGGCGGTGACGCTGGCACGGCCTCGGCTTGGTCCTGGGCTCCCACTTCAATCGGGGTCGCGGTCTCAGCCTTCTTGTCGGCCAGCTTGATCGCGTGCTTGAGCTCTCGATCTCGGTCCTGCCACGCTCGAATCTCCGCCGTACCGGCCCAACGATTTCGGGATGCCTTGTGCGCGGCCCGTTGTTCTCGAAGCTCCTCGGCATAGTCGCGCGCCTGCTCCGGCGTCATACCGGAGATGTTTCGCGCCTCTTCCGCCTTGCGCTCCATGCTTTCCTGCACAAGGGCGCGGGAGGTAGGTTTCGCGGGCTGCTGCGCCTGTGGCGTTTGCGCTACCGGTGCCTGCGCTGACGGTGCGCTCGGCGGCCCCCACAGCTTCGGGCTATCGGTCGGCTTGTTCACCGACCCGCAGCCGGAGCAGCGGAGCTTGCGCCGCGCGGCCGCTGCACCGATCAGGCCGACGGGACCGACCAGCACAGCACCGATTGCGGCCTTGCCGATCATCCCCGCGCCGGATCGCCCCGCGCTCAGGTTGATGCTGCCGCACTTCCAACAGCGAAGCCGACCGTCGGCATCAATCTGGACCTCTTCGCTCACCGGGCATCACCTCGGAACGAGCCGCCGACCGCCGACAAGACCGGATTCTTGATCATGCCGGAATGCTACTTATCAGTCTGTAGACCTACAAGTAGCAGGTCGGCAGAGTCGATGGCGCTATGGAAGGCGACCTACAGCGCACCCTCGGGCGCAACTTGCGTGCGTATCGGGCCGAGCGGGCGCTGAGCCAAGAAGCCTTCGCAGACGTGCTCGGCGTCCACCGCACCTACATGGGCGGGCTGGAACGCGGCGAGCGCAACCTGACGTTGCGGTCGGTCGAGAAGATCGCCGACACCCTCCAGCTCGATCCGCTGGTGCTGCTGCGCGACGAAGGCTGACCGCGCGGCGCGAACGCACGCGGGCGGCTCCGCATTTCTGGATTTTTCCGACGAGAAGTTTTGTCAGTGCGCAGCTCTAGACTCCGCGCTAGGCGCGCCCGCCGGGTGCCCCGGATCGAGGATGTCAACATGGGAGACCCGACTACTGTTCCCGTGCCGCAGCAGGCACCACAGGTACCCGTCGAGCTGCTGATCACCCAATCGGTCGCGACGACCATCGGCGTGTTGATCGCCCTGGCCGTGGCAGTCCTGACCTATGTCAAGATGCGCCAAGACCGCAAGCGCGACGACGAACGGGCGCGTGAGGACCGAGATCGGTACGAGACGCAGCTCGCGACGCTACAGCGCGCTGAGCGCGACCGTATCGAGGCCCAGGCTCGCCGAATCGTCCCCACCGTCTTCCCGGCGGAGATGTTCGGCCCCAACGTCTGGACGGTGCGCGTCGTCAACAGCAGCAGCGCACCAATCACAGAGCTGGGCGTGCAGGTGGTCGCGTTCGACGCCGACGGGAAGGAAGTCGAAAACGGCCTGACAAAGAGTAGTGCAGTTGGCTTGGACCAAGCGATTGAGCGCATGGTGCGGCCCATCATCCGGTCCGCGATGAACGCAGGCATGGGTTCGATTCAAATGTCTGGCCCCGGACTATCGGGGCCTATCGCTGCAGCGATGGGAGCACGGGCAGACCAAGCGGCGAACGCGGCGGCTCCGCAGATGTCCGCTCGGGTACGCGAAGCGGTGACCGGGTCAATGGTCTCTGTGTGGCCCCGGACCCTGATTCCCGAACAGCCCGCGATCATGACCTTCGAGGCAGCAGCGGGGGTAGTCGATCTGGGGGTCCTCATCCAGTTCACGGACGAGGCGGGGTACCGCTGGATGCGCACTGACGAGACCATGCCTCAACAGATTCACGACGACACACCGCCCGCCGAGAACGGCTCTGACGAACCATCCGTGGCTGCACGGAGGTGGTGGAAGTTCTGGGCCTAGTCGCGCGTCACCGACGAGCCACGAGTCTTACCCTGGCGCTACCCTTCCACGCCGGGCTCGTTGCCCTTGGCCGCAATATCAATCTCACTGCCCGCTGGCCTACCGTCAGTCCACCGCTGGTCCTGTGCGGAGTAGAGGGACACAGTCGGCTTTCGCGTACTCTCACCGGCCTTCTTGCGCCCACTGTAGGAAACCCGGTATTCAGCGGGGTCTCCGCTTGTTCTCCTGAAAGTCAGAATCCACGGAACGCCCTGCAACCCGCCCGACTTGTTGTACGGCCGAAATGACCCGACAAGATTGCCGACCGTCCAGGACCCGCTAGCGTTGCCGTCGCGCCACCAATTCACCACATCCGCGAGGACCTTCAGCGGTACCGCCGACGGCAGTCTGTACTCCCCCTGCTCTTCGATCTCGATGATGCCGGTCGAATCTGCATCGTCTACTTCAAGATCATCGACGGCAGAATCTTGCTCATTCCCGTCACGCGCCTCGTCCGGACCGGGGGCTTGAGACGCGGCGAAAGCCCCCTGCATCTCCTGCAGTAGTACCGCCGACTCAGTCGTACGTCGCGAGATTGCGTCAAGAAGGGTCCTCTGCCGTCTGTTCTCGCGCTCTCCTTGACGCTTCTGGGCCTGGTAAATCGTCACCGCGAGACCCGCGCCCAGCGCCGTGATTCCCAGCGACAGAACGCCCAGTGCGTCCAGCCCGTTATCCAATACCTCACCCAACTTGAGCAGCCAGATCACCAGCGCGGCGGCTCCGAGAAGGTACAGGACCAACTCGGCAACTCTCGCAAGCTTCTCCCACACCAGAGACCGCTTCGCCCGCGCCTCACCCCCAGGGGCGGCAGCGTCGCCGTCACGTAAGTCCAAAGTCAGCCCTTCGACGTAGGCGTCGAAGCGCCTCTGTTCGTGTTGTCATTCCGTCCTACCCCTACATGAGCTGAGCGGCGACCGTCGCGCCGAGGTTCCAGCACGCCTCCAGGTCGGCCTTCGACGGCTTGCCAGACACGACCACGTTGGGCGTGACCTTCTCCCAGCCGAGGCCGCCGGTGATCGAATCGGCCGCCCGCTCGGCCCCCTCGGTGCCCTCGTTGCCGTGGACGTAGAAGCCCCACGGCCGCCCCCGCGTGGAGTCGAGGCACGGGTAGTAGATGTTGTCGAGCCCGTGCTTGAGCGCGCCGCTGAGGTACCCGAGGTTCGCCGGGGTGCCGAGCACGTAGCCGTCGGCCTCCAGCACGTCGGCGGGCGACAGCGTGAGCGCAGCACGCCGCACGACTTCCACGCCCTCGATGTCAGGATCGGTCGCCCCCGCCACCACGGCCTCGAACATCTCCTGGCAGTGGGGCGAAGGCGTGTGGTGCACGATCAGGAGACGGTGCGGGGCGGCGGAATCAGGCGCTGACATCGGCAGACCCCCTATTACAGGGGTATTTGACATTGAAGTGCTTGAGCGCACCGGAGATGTAGCCGAGGTTCGCGGGCGAGCCGAGCACGTAGCCGTCGGCGGCCAGCACATCCGAGGCGGTGACCGCCAATGCTGCGCGGCGCACCACCTCCACGCCCTCGATGTCCGGATCGGTGGCTCCCGCGATCACCGCCTCGAACATCTCCTGGCAATGCGGAGACGGCGTGTGGTGGATCACGAGGAGCACGGCCATCAGCGGGACTTCTTCTCCATCGACACGGCGCGGGTCATCCAGTCGCGGGCGCGGGAGCGATCGCCGGCGTAGTCGTACGCGCGGGCGAGCCGGTAGGCATTCACCCACGACTCCGGATCGGCTTCGTACTCGGCCTTGACCTGTGCGAACAGCGCATCCGCGGCGTCGCGCTGGACGCGGCCGGACGGCATCGTCGGCAGATCCGAGACGTCGAGGTCCCGGCCGAGCGCCTTCGCCGACGCCGCCAGCTTCTGGTGCGCGTAGCCGTTGCGAAGCACGGACCACAGGATCCACAGCCCCACTACGCCGACCAGCAGCATGCCGAAGGCCAGGCCGAGGTTCGCTCCCCCGCCCCGCCGCGCGATCATCCACGCCCACACGCCGATCAGGCCGATGTACGTGAGCATCGCGACCGCGAGGAACCCGATGACCAGCAGCTGCCCCAGATTGCCCCGATCGCGGCGTTCCACGGCGTTCACAGGTCCATGAAGGGCTCGATACCCACCGTGAGGCCGGGTCGCGAGGAGATGCCGCGCACGCCGAGCAGCACGCCCGGGACGAAGGAGCTGCGGTCGAGCGAATCGTGCCGGATGGTCAGCGTCTCGCCCTGGGTGCCCAGCAGGACCTCCTGGTGCGCGACGAGGCCCGCGACGCGCACGGAGTGGACCCGGACTCCGTCGACGCGGGCGCCGCGGGCGCGGTCGAACTCGGCGGAGGTGGCGTCGGGCATCGCGCCGCGCCCGGCTTCCTCCCGAGCCTCGGCGATGAGTTCAGCGGTGCGGTTGGCCGTGCCGGACGGTGCGTCGGCCTTGTAGGGGTGGTGCAGCTCGATGATCTCGACGGAGTCGAAGAACTTCGCGGCCTGCGCGGCGAAGCGCATGGTGAGAACGGCGCCGATAGCGAAGTTCGGGGCGATGAGCACGCCCACCTCGGGCTTCTCCGCGAGCCACTCACGCACGGTGTCGAGGCGGTCGTCGGTGAAGCCGGTGGTACCGATGACGGCGTGAATCCCGTTGTCGATGAGGAACTTCAGGTTTTCCATCACCACGTCGGGGTGGGTGAAGTCGATCACCACCTGCGTGTTCGAGTCGAGGAGGCCGGTGAGCATGTCACCCGCGTCCACCGCCGCACTCAGCGTCAGATCGTCGGCCGCCTCCACGGCATCGACCATGGCGCGGCCCACCTTGCCGCCGGATCCCAGGACACCCACGTTCAGCATGCGCCCGACGATACCCTTGCACCGTGACCGCCCGACCAGACGTTCCCGACGAATGGATCGACCGCCTCGCCGGTATCCTCGAGGCCTTCCCGGAATGCGTGGCCGACCGGGCCTGGGTGGGCACGCGCTGGCGGGTCCGGGGTGCGACGGTGGCCCACGTCTTCGGTGGGGAGGATCAGCAGTTCCGGCTCGTCTTCCGGGCCGAGCACGGCGAGGTCCCGGCGTTCGAGAACCTCGGGGATCCCTACTTCCGGGTGAACTGGGGCGAGAGCACCGTCGGGATCCTCGTCGACATGCCACCGACTGGGACGAGGTCGCCGAACTGCTCACCGACTCCTACTGCGTGCAGGCGCCGGCCGCGCTGGCGGCGCTGGTCGAGCGTCCGGAGACCGACGGGCCCTAGTGTTGCGCGCATGGACGTGACCATCCGGACCTTCGTCGGCGACGCGGACGCCTGCTTCGACGTCGTCCACCACGCCGCGACGGACGCCGCCACGCGGGCGCTGGCAGCACGGTCGGGCCTGGTCTGGGTGGACGTGCTCGACCCGACCGAGGAGGAGTTCGCCCCCTTCGTCGCGACGATGGGGCTGGACAAGCTGGCGGTGGAGGACGCTCTCACCGTGCACGAGCGCCCGAAGTCCCTGCGCTACGGCGAGATCATGTTCGTCACGGTCTACACGATCACCGAGGACGGCACCACCAGCCGGCTCTCGCTGTTCCTCTTCGAGCACGGGGTCCTGACGGTGCGCCTGGGCCACGGCTTCCCCGTCGAGGAGGTCGCGGCCACCATCTCGGACAACGCGGATCTGCTGCAGTACGGACCGAAGTCCCTGGAGCTGATGCTGTTGGATGCGGTCGTCGACGGCTACACGGCCCGAATCACGGCGGTGGACGAACGTCTCGACGACGTGGAGACCTTCCTGTTCGACGGCCGCTCCAGCGACCGCGTCTCTCAGGTCACCTTCGACCTGCACAAGCAGGTGGGCGCCCTGCGCCGCATCGTGCTGCCGATGCGCGACGTCGTGGGCTCGGTCCTGCGACGGGTGTCCGTGGCGCCCGACCTGCGCGAGTTGCTGCCCTACGCCGAGGACGTCTACGACCACACGATGCGCGCAGCGGACTGGACCGAGGGCCTGCGCGACGCCGTGGAATCGGTCCGCTCGACCAACCTGGCGCTGGTGGACAACCAGCTCAACACCGTGATGAAGAAGCTCACCAGCTGGGCCGCGATCATCGCTGTCCCCACCGCGATCACCGGCTACTTCGGCCAGAACGTGCCGTATCCGGGATTCGGCAAGGAGTGGGGTTTCTGGCTGAGCCTGCTGACGATGCTCGCCCTGGCCGGGGGGCTCTACGCGGCGTTCAAGCGCCGCGGCTGGCTCTGACCCTCGACCGGCGGCCGAGCCGTCGCAACCTCTAAGCTCTTCGCATGGCCGGTTCGCCCGTTTCCCGCCCGTCCTTCCACCCTCTCGCCCTGCTCGTCTCGCTCGCCGCGGTCGCGGTGGTGGCGCTGCTGGGCGGGCTCGCCTCGGCGGACGCGGCAGCGGACTACGCGCAGCTCGCCCAGCCCTCGTGGGCACCGCCGAGCTGGCTCTTCGGCCCCGCGTGGAGCGCGCTGTACCTGCTCATGGCCGTCGCGGCGTGGCTGGTGTGGCGAGTCGATCCGTCACCGCGAAACCGCGCTATCCAGGTGTACGCGCTGCAGTTGCTGGTGAACCTGTCCTGGTCGCCGCTGTTCTTCGGTCTGGAGCTGCGCGGCGTGGCCCTCGCCGTGATCCTGCTCCTCGACGTCCTCGTCGTGGTGACGATCGTGCTGTTCTGGCGGGTCCGCCGCTCAGCCGCGGTGTTGTTGCTCCCCTACCTCGGCTGGATCCTGTTCGCCACCGCGCTCAACTACGCGGTCTGGTCCCTCAACTCCTGAAACATGCCCGCGCGGCCACCAGTTGGCCGTGCCCGCGATCCGCATGAACGCGGGCAGCAGCACGAGCCGCACCAGGGTCGCGTCGAGCAGCACGGCGATGGCGAGCCCCACCCCGAGCATCCGCATGAACGAGACCTCGGAGAAGCCGATCGCCGCGAAGACCACGGCCATGAGCAGCGCGGCGGCCGTGACCACCCGCGCCGTGCTCGCGATGCCGCGGGCCACGGCCTCGTCGTTGGCGGCGCGGTCCCGGCCGGGCAGGCGCTTCCACTCCTCGCGGATCCGGGAGAGCAGGAACACCTCGTAGTCCATCGACAAGCCGAAGGCGATGCAGAACATCAGCACGGGCATGTCCGCGATGAGGTACCCGGTGACCGTCGTCCCGAGCCCGCCGAGGTTCCCCTCCTGGAAGATCCAGACCATCGCTCCGAAGGTCGCCGTCAACGAGAGCACATTGAGCACCAGGGCTTTCAGCGGCAGCAGCACGCTCCCCGTGAGCAGGAACAGCAGCAGGAAGGTGGTCACCGCGATCGCCGCGAGCACCCGCGGCACCGCCCCGAGGATCGAGTCCACGGCGTCCCGGTCCGCCTGCGCCGCACCGGCGAACAGCGTCGGGGCCGGCGCCGGCACCGCCCGCAGCGCGTCCAATTGGGCGCGACCCTCCTCCGACCGCGGGTCGTGCTCGCTCGCCACCGTCACCAGGCGTGCGAACCCCGACCGTGCCGTCGGATCGCCGTCGGCGACGCGGGTGCCGCGCAGCCACGTCCCGTCGGGTCCGGTGACCGGCCCGGTGCCCGCGGTCCGCGACAGGTCTCGGGCGTAGTCCTCGGTGCCCGACGGTGCGCCCTCGGGCAGCAGAATCAGCACGTCGGCGGCCGGATTCGGCCGGAATCCTTCACGCAGCTCGTCGCCGACCACGTGCGACGACGCCGCGGTCGGCAGCGCTCGGTCGTCGGGGTAGCCCAGCTTGGCGCCGAAGAAGGGCGCACCGAGCGCGAGCAGCAGCACCACGACGGCGAGACCGAGCAGGACCGCACGGCGCTGCACGGCGCGCACCGCCCGGTACCACCGGGACTCGTCCGTGGGACGGGGGCCGCGGCCCACGCGGAGCCGGTCGATCCGATTGCCCAGCAGGGTCAGGATCGCGGGCGTCACCACCAGCGTGGCGAAGGCCGTGAAGGCGACGACCACCAGGCCCGCGTAGGCGAAGGAACGCAGGAAGTACATCGGGAACAGCACCATCGACGCCAGACTGAGCCCCACCGTCACGGCGGAGAACAGCACGGTGCGCCCGGCGGTCGCCATCGCAGTGACGAGGGCCTCTTCCCGGCCGCGGCCCGGCACCTCCTCCCGGTACCGGCTCACCACCAGCAGGGTGTAATCGATGGCGAGAGCCAGGCTCATCGCTGTGATGAGGTTGAGCGCGAACACCGAGACGTCGGTGGCCTCGGCCACGAGCCGGAGCAACCCCGAGGTCGCGATGATGGCGGCGATCCCCACGACGACGGGCACCGCGGCGGCGACGAGCCCGCCGAAGGCCCACACGAGCACCAGGAAGGTGAGCGGCAGGGCGATCAGTTCCGCGCGGACCAGGTCCTCGCCCGACTGCTCGTTGATCTGCAGGTAGGTCATCGACTCGCCGCCCGCCTCGACACGCACCCCGTCGGGCGGGCTCGGCATTCCGTCCACGATCGCGCGGGCGTGGTCTGGAGCCTCCCCCGTACCCCCGATCAGGCTCGCCACGACGAGCCCTGTGCGGCCGTCCGCCGAGGTCAGGCGCGCGGCGGCCGCGGGGTCGGACCAGGGCGAAACGGCGGATTGCACCGTCGGCGTGCGCCGGAGGCCATCCGTGACCGCACGTCCGTACTCGGCGGCGGCGGACGCCGCCTCGGGGTTCTGCGCGCGCACCGTGAGGACGAGCGAGGAGCCGCCGCGCCGGAAGTCGTCCTCCAGGCTCTGCTGCGCCCGCGCGGATTCGGCGGCCGGGTCGGTGCTGCCGCCGCTGCGTAGCGCGTCGCCGACGCCCGCTCCGAGCCACCCCAGCACCACGAGCAGGAGTAGCGACGCCGCGAGCACGGTGCGGGGTCGCGCGGCGACGGCGCGGGTGAGGCGGGTGATCACAGTGCCGCGAGGAACGAGCGGATCTCCTGGAGCGTGCCGGCCCGGCGCATCCGCTCCGCGTCGAACAGCACGAGGAAGTCGGCCATCTCGAAATCGGGATCGTACGAGGGCATACCGCAGATCACGCCGCCGTACCGGGTGGCCAGCCGGATCGTCGGCGGCACCAGCTCCTCGTCCGCGCCGTCGGGCCGCGGCAGATCCTCGATCGGCACTCCGTCGACGGAGACCGGGCGGATCGGATCGACCCGGACCTCACCGCTCGCGAGTGCCTCGTTGTCGGTCAGGAAGCCCAGGGCGGCGCGCACGAGAGCGGCCCGGGGGTGCACACCGTCCTCCATGCGGACGGACATGCAGCCCATCGCGTACCGGAATCCGGAGCGTTCGTAGAAGAGCAGCAGGGCGATCCGCAAGAGGACCGACACGACGCCGCCCCGGTACGCCGTGGCGATCGTCGCCCGGCCCCACTCGGCGACCCCGTCCGCCATCGCGTCGAACGCGGGGCTGAGGCGGAACATGCTGGTCGTGAACACCTCCCGCTGTCCGCGGGGTGCAGGAAGTATGACGCGGTAGCAGCCCACGATCTCGTCGGTCGGGTCGTGCCGGACGAGGATGTGGGCGCTGTGATCGTCGAACCGGTCCACGTCGATGGGCCGGCCGAGACGCTCGCTGATCACCGCCCCCGGGAGCGGCGCGCCGAGCTCGGTGGAGAAGGCTTCGTACCGCAGGGCTTGCGCGCGTTCGATATCACGCGGATCCTCCGCGACGAACACCGTGTACGGGGTGCGGTCCGTCGCGGCGAAGAGCACGGTTCCCGCCGGTGTGCGCGTGGTCATGGCGACTCCTCGTGTTCCAGTGCGCGGGCGATCTCGCCCGCGCGGACGGCGACGTTGGACAACAGCGTGGTCCCGAGCCCGTGTCCAGGGAGGTCGGCACCCTGCACGAACAGGCCGGGGACCTCCGCCCCGTCGATCACGGCGCGGTGCGAGCGGGCGATGTGCACGTCGGCGTCCGGCGGGGCGACGCCCTCGAACCCGGTGAGCCCGCCGGGGTGGAACCCCGTCGCGCAGACCACGGCGTCGACGGTCATCGCCGTCGTCTCACCGGTGGTGAGGCGTCGCACGATCGTCTCGACCCCACCGCCCGCCGCCACCGCCGCGGAGACGACATCGCTGGTGCGGTGCACTCCCAACCGACCTGAGCCGATCACCTTCTGGCGATACCACCGGTCGTACAGCTCTCGAGTCAGTCCGTGTTCCACCGCCGCGTAGTTGGTGTTGCCATGACGGTGCAGGAGCGCGTCACGCACCTCCGGCGTCGCGGTGGCGAACTCGTCGACCACGTCCGGGTCGAAGACTTGGTTGACGAACGGGCTCTCGTCGACGTCCGCCATGCCGAAGCCGTGGAAGACGAGGTCGACGCGGGCGCCGGTGTCGTGCAGGTGCAGCGCCACCTCGGCAGCGGACTGGCCACCCCCCACCACCAGGAAGCGCGCATCCGCGACCCCGGAAGGCAGGTCACGCTCCAGCGCGCCGAGCCGCGGAACGAGGTCGATGTTGTGGAAGACGCGGCGCGGGTCGAGTCCGGTCGCCCACGCGGGCAGGACGGGCCGCAGGCCGGGCGCCACGATCACGGACCGGGCGCGGGTCACCTGCTCGTCGCCGCCGGCGCCACGGTGGGTGACGGCGAACCGCGGACCGTCCGAACAGCGGCGCAGCCCGGTCACCGTACGGCCGTACCGCACCTGATCGGCGAAGGGCGTTGCCGCCCAGGCCAGGTAGTCGGCGAATTCCGCGCGCTCGGGGGTGAGGACGCCGCGGTTCACGAAGTCGACGAGTCGGCCCCGCGCGCCGAGATACGCGACGAAGGAGAACGGGCTGGCCTGATTGCGCAGCGTCACCAGGTCTTTGAGGAAGCTGATCTGCATCGACGTGCCCGGGAGCAGCATTCCCGGGTGCCACGCGAAGGACTCGCGGCGTTCCAAGAACCGCACGGAGCCGATCCGGCCGGGCGACTCCGCCAAGGCGATCGCCAGCGCCAGATTGGCGGGCCCGAATCCGACGCCGAGTACGTCGACCACGTCGTGGTCGTCTCTGGCGTTCGTCGTACGATCACACCCTTCCCAAGGAGCCGGGGCGGTGGCTGGGGCATCCGCCTCGACGGATCGTATCCCTGGAAAGATCCTGTACACCGTACTTGAGGACAGATCGTTCGGGCCGCGCACTACACCGACTTCGCGGGCCTCCGACTCGCGGGACGGTTGGCGGCTACCGCCGGTGCCGTGGATTGTGCAGGTGCGCGACGAGGCCCGTCCAGCCGGTTTGATGAGTCGCGCCGAGCCCCTCGCCGGTGTCGCCGTCGAAGTACTCGTAGAACGTGGGATGCTGGGCCCACAGCGGGTTGTCACTTCCCTCGATCCGCCCGGCATCGGCTGGGCGGCGGGCGCCGCCACCGTCGGCTCGCGCTACGGGCCGGAAGAGGCCGACGAGCCCCTCGTCGATGACGTCGGCCGCCTCCTCCAGTGTGCACAGGTTGTCCGAACCGGTGGGGATGGCGATGGTGAAGTCGTCGCCGAAGTGTCTGCCGTAGGTCCGTAGCTTGTCGGCGAGCAGGACGTTCACCGGGAACCAGACGGGCCCGCGCCAGTTCGAATTGCCGCCGAACATGCCCGTGGTCGACTCACCGGGCTCGTATTGAATGGAGACGGTGTTCCCGTCGACGTCCTCGGTCACATGCTGCTCCGCCTTCGACAACGACCGGATCCCATAGGGCGCCAGGAATTCCGCCGAGTCGAACATGCGCTCGAGCACCCTGCGCAACCGGTCGGGGCCGACCAGCGAGAGCAGCATCCGGCCGTCACCGGCCCCGTCGGCCGCAACGCCCGAGAGCACCGGCTCCACGAGCTCGGGGCGCCGCGAGCGCAGCCAGTTCAGGCGCGCCGTGACGTCGGGGCACTCCTGCGCCACCCACGCCGGGACCTCGGTGGCGCCCAGCACCGGAAGCAGGCCGACCATCGAGCGCACCCGCATCGGCAGCGCGCTGCCATCGGGCCGGACGAGGACGTCGTAGAAGAAGCCGTCCTCCTCGTCCCACAGCGAGAGGCTGTGCGAGCCGAAGTTGTAGGTGGCCTTGGAGATCTGCAGGAAGTGCTCGAGGAACTTGGTCGCGCAGTCCTGCCACACCGGGTCGTGCCGGGAGAGCTCGATGGCGATCTTGAACATCTGCTGGCAGTAGAAGGCCATCCAGCTGGTGGCGTCGGACTGCTCGAGCCGATAGCCGGGCGGCAGGGGTGCGGAGCGGTTGAAGAAGCCGATGTTGTCCATGCCGAGGAAGCCGCCCTCGAAGACACCGGCGTCGTCGGACCCCTTACGGTTGACCCACCAGGAGAAGTTGAGCAGCAATTTGGTGAACACCCGCACGAGGAAGTCCTGGTCGCGCCAGCCGTCGATGCGGTAGACGTGCCAGGCGGCCCATGCGTGCACGGGCGGGTTGACATCGCCGAACTCCCACTCGTACGCCGGCAGTTGGCCGTTCGGGTGCATGGCCCACTCGCGGCACATCAGGACAAGTTGCTCCTTGGCGAACTCCGGGTCCACGTGTGCCAGCGGAATGCAGTGGAAGGCCAGATCCCACGCGGCGAACCAGGGGTACTCCCACTCGTCGGGCATGGAGATCACGTCGGCCAGGGAGAAGTGCTTCCACGTGGTGTTCCGGCGCCCCTGGTCGGCACGCTCGCGCGGCGACGGGTCCACCGCCGGATCGCCCTCCAGCCAGGACTCCACGTCATAGCGGTAGAGCTGTTTGTTCCACAGCATGCCCGCATAGGCGCGGCGCGCGACGACGCGGTCCTCGCCCTGCACGTCCTCATCGATCACGGCCCCGTAGAACTCGTCCGCCTCCTCACGGCGATCGGCGAAGACGGCGGCGAAGCCGGGGCCGAAGGTGTCCAGCGAGGGCGCGGGCCGCGAGAGCCGCAGCCGCACGGTCACGCTCTCCCCCGCGGGAACGGAGGCGAAGCGGTACCAGAACGCCGCCTTCGTGCCGCGCTGCTCCGGATTGACCGCCGACTCGTCGCCCTGCACCACCCGCTTGGTGATCGCGTCCTTCGGGTAGGGCGATGCGTTGGCCGCGACGCCGAAGAGCTCGACCGCGTCGGTCTCGTTGTCGCAGAACAGCAACTGCGGTCCGCCCTCCGCCGCGAGGTGGTAGTCGCCGAGCCACTGGTGCGTCACGTGGGCGGCCACGAGCCCGCCCGCCTGCGGCGCCGACACGCGGGTGATCTCGCCGCGGCGCTCGTCGTGGCCCCACGCCCAGGTGTTGCGCAGCCACAGCTGGGGCACGAGGTCCAGCGGCGCGGGCGACGGGCCGTGGTTGACGGCCTCGATCTCCACGCAGATGTCGTCGGGCGCGGCCTTGGCGTAGCGCACGTGCACGTCGAAGAAGCGATTGTCCGCGAGCACCCCCGTGTCGGCGAGCTCGTACTCCCGCTCGGTGCGGCCACGAGCGGCGTTGCCGTCGCGCAGCTGCTGATACGGGTACTCGGCCTGCGGGTACCGGTACATCCAGTGCATCCAGCTGTGCGTCGGCGTCCCGTCGATGGGCCACCAGTACTCCTTGACGTCCTCGCCGTGGTTGCCCTGCGCGTTGGTGAGGCCGAACAGGCGCTCCTTGAGGATCGGGTCGTTGTGGTTCCACAGGCCGACGGCCAGGTTGAGGAAGCCGTAGCGATCGCAGATGCCGCCGAGCCCGTCCTCGCCCCACCGGTAGGCGCGGCGGTGCGCCTGGTCGAAGCCGAAGCTCCCCCAGGCGTCGCCGCTACTGCTGTAGTCCTCCCGCACGGTGCCCCATTGGCGCCCCGCGAGGTACGGGCCCCACAGGCGCCACGGCCCGTCGGGGCCCGGGCTCTCGGCCAGGCGGCGGTGTTCGGCCGTGGACTCGGTGTTCTGCACAAGAGAATCGTCCTACACCGGGCACCGTGCCGCAGGAGGTGGACCGCGTCGAAGCCGAACGGGTCCGGTGAACGGTCACAGCGCCGACGCCGCCTGCGCGCGCATCTCCCAGAACAGGATCTCGGTTTCGTCCTGCACGGCGCGCAGGGGCAGTTCCCCCGAACCGACGGTGCGCAGTGCGTCGCCCTCCGCGAGTCGGTCGTCGCCGACGTCGACGGCACCCGACACCACGAAGAGATGCCCGTAGGGCGCGGGCGGCAGCGCGACGGATTCCCCCGCCGCCAGCCGGGCCGCGTACAGGGCCGCGGCGTCGTTGCCGATCGACACCGCCGGTGAGTGCCCCGCGATACCGGAGGCCACAAGGACCAGGCCACGCCCGGCGAGCGGGACGTCGGCGGTGCGGTACTCCGGCTGACCGCCGGGCGCATCGGGCGGCAGCCACATCTGGATCACCCGAGCCACGACCCCGGTGGAGCGCGGATTCTGCTCGCGGTGGTTCACTCCGGTCCCCGCGCTCATCGCCTGCACCTGGCCAGCGCGGACCACCCCCGCAGCACCGGAGTCGTCGTCGTGGTGCACCTCGCCCGTGACCACCCAGGTGACGATCTCCGCGTCGCGGTGGAAGTGCCGGTCGACGCCCGAACCGGGGTCGACGAGGTCGTCGTTGTGCACGAGCAACTGACCATGAGCATTCGCCGCCAGGTCGAACTTGCCGGTGAACGGCATCGATTGCCGCGTGTACAGGCCGTCGCCGCGCCAATGCGTGCGATCGGCGGCCGGGACGATCCTGCTCGCGCTCACCCCGCCACCCTAGGCCGCCTACAGCGGTGCCGAACCGCGGACGTGCTCGAAGACCAGCGAAGTGTTGGTGCCGGCGACCTCTTCGCGGGCGCTGAGGTACTCGACCAGGCGGCGCAGGTCATCGGTGTCGACGGCGGCGATGTGCAGCAGGTAGTCGTCGCCGCCGGCGAGGAAGTAGGCGTCGATCACGGGCGGGAGATCGATCACGGACTCCACGAACTCCCGGATCCGGTTCCGGGCGGTCGAGCGCAGGGTCACCGCGATCATCGCGCGCAGCGGGCGACCCACGGCCGCGGGATCGACGTCGGCGTAGAAGCCGCGGATGACGCCCGCGTCGGAGAGGCGCCGCACCCGAGCGTGCACGGTGGACGGGGCGAGGCCGACCTCCTCGGCGAGCGCGGCGTTGGAGACCCGGCCGTCGCGCTGCAACACCAGCAGGATCCGCCGATCGGCATCGTCGAGCAGTGCTCGACGATCGTTCGAGGACGGCGCGCGATTCGCCGCCCTGGGGGAATATCCTTCACTCATCTTCCGACCTTCCGGAATTATCTTCCGCTGCCTTGCTAGCTCCTCGGTGTTTCTTCAGACTATGTGACATAAGCCACCTATCGCCTGACAGGAGCACACGATGCGCGTCGGAATCCCCACCGAGATCAAGAACAACGAGTACCGCGTCGCGATCACGCCCGGCGGTGTCGCCGAGCTCGCCCGCCGCGGCCACGACGTCCTGATCGAGGACGGCGCGGGCCTCGGCTCGGCGATCCCCAACGAGGACTTCGTCGCGGCAGGGGCGCGGATCGTCCCCACGGCCGACGATGTCTGGGGCGAGGCCGACCTCCTGCTCAAGGTCAAGGAGCCGATCGCCCCCGAGTACGCGCGGATGCGCGCCGATCAGACGATCTTCACCTACCTGCACCTGGCGGCCTCGCGCCCGTGCACCGACGCTCTCCTGTCCTCGAAGACCACGTCGATCGCCTACGAGACGGTCCAGCTGCCCGACGGCTCGCTCCCCCTGCTCGCCCCGATGTCCGAGGTCGCGGGCCGGCTCGCGCCGCAGGTCGGCAGCTACCACCTGATGCGCTCGGAGGGGGGCCGGGGCGTCCTCATGGGCGGTGTCCCCGGCACCGCGCCCGCGACGGTCACCGTGATCGGCGGCGGCGTCGCCGGTGTCAACGCCGCCCAGATCGCGGCGGGCATGGGCGCCGACGTGACGGTCTTCGATCTGGACGTTCGCAAGCTGCGCGCCGTCGACGCCCAGTTCGGCGGCCGCGTGCACACCAGCTACTCGACGTCGCTCGCACTCGAGGAGGCCGTCGTCGCGTCGGATCTGGTGATCGGCGCCGTCCTGATCCCCGGCGCCGCCGCGCCGAAGCTCGTCTCCACCGAGCTGGTGCACCGCATGCGCCCCGGCGCCGTGCTCGTCGACATCGCGATCGATCAGGGCGGCTGCTTCGCCGACTCGCGCCCCACCACGCACGACGACCCGACCTTCACCGTGGGCGAGACCGTCTTCTACTGCGTCGCCAACATGCCGGGCGCGGTGCCCCGCACGTCCACGTTCGCGCTCACCGGAGCCACCCTGCCCTACGTACTGCGCATCGCGGACCAGGGATGGAAGACGGCGTGCGCCGCGGACCCGGCGCTCGCCGCGGGCCTGTCCACGCACGACGGGGCGCTCCTCAACGCGGAGGTCGGAGCGGCTCTGGACATCGCATCGACGGCGCCCGAGACCGTTCTCGCCTGAGGCCGGCCTCACCGGCGACGGTTCACCATTCGCCGGCGTCGAAGTACTGTGCGAGGTTCGCCATGCGACGCTGCACCGCGGCCACCTCGCGCACACAATGCTCGAGGAGTCCGCGGTCCAGAGAGGGCAGACGCCGGATGGACAGGACGTCGCCCGGTGTACGACCCTCCGCCATCTGCTGCACCTGGTGCTCCATCCGCAGCCGCTCGAGAATCGAGAAGGCCTCGCGCAGCACCTCCGCGGAGTCGTCGGGCAGCACCGGCGAATCGGCGCCCGCCGCCAGCCGGTTGCGGGTTTGCAGCTTCGTCGAGCCTCGACTCAGCGCCGCCCACCGGGCGATGTTCACCACCGGCACCAACGCGTGCGTCTTGATATCGAAGGTGCCGCCGCGCAGCGAGATCACGTCGCGGACGGACCGCAGCCGAGCCTTCGCCGTCAGGGCCTCGCGGAGCATCAGCATGAAGGCACGGGGATGTTCCGAAAGGTGCTGGTAGACACCGGCCACGGGCTGCAGGGTCAGATCGCCCCAGACGGGCCGCCCGTCCACCAGCAGCGACGCCATCATCATCGCGTTGTTCGACAGCGGCGCATCGATCCATTCGCCGGCGGCGAACAGCCATTCCGACTCGGTCCGGCAGAAGCGGGCCTGCGCGGCGACGGCCCCGTTGGTGTCCGACGGGATTCCGCACTCCTCGAGCCGCGCGTGCACGGCTGCGGCCAGGGCGAGGGCGGCGGACCGTCGCACCTCGATCTCCACGGCGGACTCACCGGGGAGGTCCTTGAGGATGATCGCGCTGTCGACGTCCGAGCTGGGCACGACCTCGCGACGCGAGACGCTGCCCAGCGAGAGCCAGGTGAAATCGCTCGTCTTCAGCTCGGGGTGCACCGGCAGCTCGAGCTCGATGCAGCGGCGCACCATCGCCTCGATCGCGACCGCGGCGACGCCGGAGATGTGCCGGACCGGTGCCTGCTGGCCCCAGAGCACGGGGAAGATCTTCCGGATCGTCGCGCCGATCTCGGGCAGCTCCGCCGCCTCGGCGCGCTCGATCCGGCGCTGCAGCGCGAACGTCGAGGTGGTGGGCACCGTCAAGAAGTCCACGTCTTGCACTACTCCGCGCACCGCGGCCTGCTCGTCGAGCACCGCCATGTAATGCAGCTTCCGGTCGAGCATCTCGATGAGCACGTCGGAGGAGAGCGCGGACTCCGGGACGGCCGCCAATGGCGCCGTCATCACTGCAGTCACGGGGTCGGTCACGGGGCGCCCCACGGAGATCACGCGGGCGCGCAGGTCGTGGTCTGTGACGATGCCGAGGGGCTCCCGGGCTGCGTTCTCCACCACGATGTACCCGGACTTGGCCGCGGTCATCGCGGTGGCGGCCTCCTGCACGCTGACAGTCGGCGGGCAGACGACCGGTGGGCGCCGCACGATCTCCCCCGCCGTCCGCTCGCGGGCCTCGTCCGCGGCGACCGGGGCAGTGGGCCTGGCGAGTTCAGTGGCGAGGAAGGCCGCACCGGCCGGCGTGGAGAACATGTCGGCCACCGCCCAGGCGGGCAGTCGGAGCAGGACGACGTCGGAGAGCGCGACCGCGCGCGGCCCGCCCTTGGCTCCCACCAGGATCACTACGTAGCCGAAAACGCCACCGGGGCCGACCACCTCGTCGACGTCGCTCACCTCTGTCAGCGAGGTTGCCGGAAAGTTCCAGACTCCGACCCGGCCCGCGAGGACCACGAAGGCGTGATCGGGCGAAGCGGACAAACCGTCGAGAATCGTCGCGCCCTCGGGGAATTCGCTGATCGACGATTCAGCGGCCAGACGTGCGCGAACGTCGTCGGGCAGCCCGTCGAACGGAGTGTGCCCGGAGAGGAACGCGAACAGCTCCCCGAGGTCCGAGAAGTCGGTCATGGACCTATGTTTACACGCCGAGATCGAACGACATACCGAAGTCATCTCTCGGTAACGCGTCCGCGGAAGCGTTGCGAGGTCTACATTCCCATCGAGCGCACAACCCCATGCGCACCGATACGTCGAGGAGAAAGACTCATCCATGACGCGTTCCGTCGATAAGTTCGCGGCCGAGCAGGAGGGCTACAAGCAGACCCTCGGTCGGCGACACGTGCAGATGATCGCCATCGGCGGCGCCATCGGCACGGGCCTGTTCCTCGGCTCCGCCAGCCGCCTCAACAGCACGGGCCCGGCCCTGCTGTTCAGCTACGCCTTCGTGGGCGTGATCGCCTTCTTCCTGATGCGGGCTCTCGGCGAGCTGGTGTTGTACCGCCAGAGCTCGGGCGCCTTCGTCTCCTACGCCCGTGAGTTCTTCGGCGAGGCGGCGGCGTACGCCGCGGGGTGGCTGTACTGGATCTTCTGGGCGCTCACCGGCGTGGCCGAGCTCTCGGCCGTGGCGGTGTACATCAGGAAGTGGTGGGAACTGCCGAACTGGATCTCGGTGATCATCGCGCTCGCGGTGGTCCTGGTGATCAACCTGTTGTCGGCCCGGGCCTTCGGCGAGTTCGAGTTCTGGGCATCGGTGCTCAAGGTCGCCGCGATCGTCGTCTTTCTCGTCGTCGGCCTCGTCATCGTGGTCGGCCAGATCACCGTGGGAGAGGGCGATCAGGCACACAAGGCCGGCATCTCCAACCTCTGGTCGAATCCGGGCGGATTCTGGCCGCACAGCGACACCTTCGGATGGATAGCGCCGATCGTGGTGATGTCCGGCGTCGTCTTCGCCTACGCCGCGATCGAGATGGTCGGCATCGCCGCGGGCGAGATGCAGAACCCGCAGCGCGAGGTGCCCAAGGCCGTCAACTCGGTGATCCTTCGGATCGCGGTCTTCTACTGCGGCTCGATCTTCCTGCTCGTGTGCATCCTGCCGACCAGCCAGTACGGCACCCGCAACGCCGAGGGCGATCTCGAGTCGCCCTTCGTGACCGTCTTCGAGCGCATGGGCATCAGCTGGATGGCCGCCCTCATCAACGGTGTGCTCATCGTCGCCGCCATGAGCTCGCTCAACGCCGGCCTCTACACCACCGGCCGCATGCTGCGCAGCCTCGCCGCCAGCCGCGAGGCCCCCAGCATGTTCATGAAGATGAGCAAGTCGGGCGTTCCCGCCACCGGCATCGTCGTGACCTCGATCTTCTACGTGCTCGGCGCCGTCCTCAACGCGCTCGTCCCGGGCCACGCATTCGACATCGCACTGGAGGCGTCGGCCATCGCGGTGGTCGGCGTGTGGAGCCTGATCTTCCTGTGCCACATTCGCTACCGGAAGCTCTCCGACGCGGGCGTGGTGGCCAAGAGCCCGTTCCGCGCCCCGCTGGCGCCGTTCATGAGCTACGTCGGGCTGGTCTTCCTGGTGCTCGTCCTCGTCGGTATGGCGTACTCGGGCTACAAGTCCGACGGTGGCTTCTGGGACAAGACGAACCTCATCGTCGTCGTCCTGGGCATCCCCGCCTTCGTCGCGATCCTGGCGATCGGCTGGATCGCCGTGAAGCCGAAGGTGCTCGAGCACACGGGCGGCGATCTCGCGCCGACCTGGTCACTCAAGGACGCGCCCAAGAAGTAGTCCCGCCCGGAGCTTCCGCGTCGTTCACCCGCGATTCATCGTGTGCGATTACGTTGCCGCCATGACCACCCGCTCCCGCATCCTGTCCCGCGCCGCCGCCCTCGCGGCCGCCGTCACCGTCGCGCTGGGCGGCGGGGCGCTCGCCGCCCCGGTCTGGGCGGCACCGTCGGGCTCCTTCGACCTGCAGTCGCACCGCGGCGGGCGGGGCGAGCACACCGAGGAATCGCTGTACGGTTTCGCGCGGTCGCTCGAGCTCGGGGTGACCACTCTGGAGCTGGACATCGTGCTCACCAAGGACCAGGTCCCCCTCGTCTGGCACGATCCGACGGTGCAGGCGGACAAGTGCACCGACACGGCACCCGCGAAGCCCGGTGACCCGCAATTCCCGTACGTGGGCAAGACGATCCACGATCTCACCTACGCGCAGGTGCAGACAGTGGTCTGCGCGAAGAAGCTGGCGAACTTCCCCGCGGCGAAGGTCGTCGAAGGGAATCGGATCGCCACGCTGCCGCAGCTCTTCGACCTGGCCGCGCAGTACAAGGGCAACACCGTTCGGTTCAACATCGAGACCAAGATCGAGGCCGAGGAGCGCTCGAAGTCGGCGGAGCCGGCCGCCTTCGTCGCGCAGATCCTCGGCGCGGCCCGGCGCGCGGGCGTACTCGACCGGATCACGGTCCAGAGCTTCGACTGGCGATCGCTGCCGCTGGTGCGCGCGCAGGCGCCGTCGGTGCCGCTGGTCGCGCTCTACGACGCGACGACGTGGAAGAAGGGCTCGGCCTGGCTCGGCCCGGTCAGCTACGAGCAGTCCGGCGGCGACGTGGTGCGGGCGGTGAAGTCGGCGGGCTTCGACGTGCTCTCCCCCGACTACGAGCTGTCGGACGCCAAGACCGTCGCCGCCGCGCACGCCGCGGGCCTGAAGATCATCCCGTGGACGGTCAACGAGGAGAAGGACATGCGGGCCCAGCTCGCCCTCGGCGTCGACGGCATCATCACCGACTACCCCACGCGCCTGCGCGGCGTGCTCGCCGCGGAGGGTAAGCCGCTCCCCCGGGCGTTCGCGAAGTAGCCCCGGCGGGCGGCGTCAGTCCCGCCGCGCGGGGCTCTCTCAGCCCAGCCAGTTCCGGACGGGCGATGGGACCCCGCGCTTCCCGCGGTGCGGGCCGAGGACGGCACCGCCGAAGCGCTGCGAGAGCAGGTCCCGCGCGACGCGGTTCACGTCCGCCGCCGAGACCTTGTCGATCGCCGCCAGCGTCCGCGCGACGGTGCGCTGGTTCTGGTAGTTGATCTCGCTGCGGCCGATGCGGTGCATGCGGGACTGTGCGTCCTCCAGCCCCAGCACGAGCCCGCCGCGGAGCGAGCCCTTGGCCCGGGCCAGCTCCTCGGCGGTGAGGCCGTCGTCGCGGACGTCCTCGAGGACCTTCCGCGCGACCGTCGCCACCTCGCCCAGGCGGTCCGGAGAGCACCCCGCGTACACGGAGAACAGCCCGGTGTCGGCGTACGTGTCGACGGCCGAGTACACCGTGTAGGCGAGACCGCGCTGCTCCCGAATCTCCTGGAACAAGCGCGAACTCAGGCCGCCGCCGATCGCGGTGTTGAGCACCGACAGCGCCCACCGGTCCGGGTGGAACCGGCCGTAGGCCCGCGTGCCCGCGACGAGGTGCGACTGCTCCCCGTCGCGGTTCACCACCTCGAGCGTCGGCACGCCCGGTCGGCGGCGGACACCCGTGCGCACCGGGGCGGAGTCGGCGGCACCGTCGAGCCGGCCCGCGAAGGCCCTCCGCGCCAGCTTGACCACCTGCGCATGCGTGACGTTGCCCGCGACCGAAAGCACCATCCGCTCGGGCGTGTAGCGCCGACGGTGGAAGCCACGCAGCCGCGCAGCGGTCATCGCCGACACCGACTCCTCGGTGCCCAGCACGGGCCGGGCCAGCGGGTGATCGCCGAACAGGGCTGCGGTCGCCGCCTCGTTGACCAGGTCCTCGGAGTCGTCGTCGCGCATGGCGAGCTCCTCGAGCACCACCTCGCGCTCCACGTCGACGTCCGCGGGGCGGCACAGGCCGCCGAGGACGACGTCGGTCACCACGTCCACCGCGAGCTCGAGGTCGGTGTCGAGCACGTGCGCGTAGTAGCAGGTGTGCTCCTTCGAGGTGAAGGCGTTGATCTCGCCGCCCACGGCGTCCACCTCGGCGGCCAGGGACGCGGCGTCGCGGTGCGGCGTCGCCTTGAACAGCAGGTGCTCCAGGAAGTGCGCGGAGCCGGCGGAGGCAGGGTGCTCGTCGCGCGAGCCGACCGCGACCCAGAGGCCGACGGCGGCGGACCGGGACCCCGGCACCGTCTCCGTGACCACCCGCAGGCCGCCGGGCAGAACGCTACGACGAACGGGGGCACCCGATCCGGATACCCCCGTCCGCGCAGCCCGTGATGTCAGGCTGCTCAGTTCCTACTCCTCGCCCGTGGGAGCGGCGGCTTCGGCCGACTCCTCCGCCTTCTCATCAACAACGGGGATCAGGCTGATCTTGCCGCGCTCGTCGATGTCGGCGATCTCGACCTGCAGCTTGCTGCCGACGTTGACCACGTCCTCG
This sequence comes from Tsukamurella asaccharolytica, assembly GCF_007858435.1. Classification (GTDB taxonomy): domain Bacteria; phylum Actinomycetota; class Actinomycetes; order Mycobacteriales; family Mycobacteriaceae; genus Tsukamurella; species Tsukamurella asaccharolytica. The sequence continues at coordinate 564,154 of NZ_VIGW01000003.1, forward strand.
ACCTTGTTCACCCGCTTGCCGTTGCCCAGCTTGCTGATGTGGACCAGTCCGTCACGGCCGGGGACCAGCGAGACGAAGGCGCCGAAGGCCGTGGTCTTGACCACGGTGCCCAGGAAGCGCTCGCCCACCTTGGGCAGCTGCGGGTTCGCGATCGCGTTGATGCGATCGATCGCCGCCTGCGCCGACAGGCCGTCGGAGGCACCGACGAAGACGGTGCCGTCATCCTCGATCGAGATGTTCGCGCCGGTCTCCTCGGTGATGGAGTTGATCGTCTTGCCCTTGGGGCCGATGACCTCGCCGATCTTGTCGATCGGCACCTTGATCGTGGTGATCCGCGGGGCGTACGGGCTCATCTCGTCGGGGGCGTCGATCGCCTCGGCCATGACCTCGAGGATCGTGGTGCGCGCGTCCTTCGCCTGGCCCAGCGCGCCGGCCAGCACCTGCGACGGGATCCCGTCCAGCTTGGTGTCCAGCTGCAGGGCGGTGACGAAGTCGGACGTGCCGGCGACCTTGAAGTCCATGTCGCCGAAGGCGTCCTCGGCACCGAGGATGTCGGTCAGGGCCACGTAGCGGGCCTGGCCGTCGACCTTGTCGGACACCAGGCCCATGGCGATGCCCGCAACCGGGGCCTTGAGCGGCACGCCGGCGTTGAGCAGCGACATCGTCGAGGCGCAGACCGAGCCCATCGACGTGGAGCCGTTGGAGCTCAGCGCCTCCGAGACCTGGCGGATGGCGTAGGGGAACTCCTCCACCGAGGGCAGCACCGGCACGAGGGCACGCTCGGCGAGCGCGCCGTGGCCGATCTCGCGACGCTTCGGCGAGCCGACGCGGCCGGTCTCACCGGTCGAGTACGGCGGGAAGTTGTAGTGATGCATGTAGCGCTTGCTGGTCTCGGGTCCCAGCGAGTCGATCTGCTGCGCCAGCTTCACCATGTCCAGCGTGGTGACGCCCAGGATCTGGGTCTCACCGCGCTCGAACAGCGCGCTGCCGTGGGCGCGCGGGATCACGGCGATCTCGGCGCTGAGCGAGCGGATGTCGGTGATGCCCCGGCCGTCGATGCGGAAATGGTCGGTGAGGATGCGCTGGCGCACGAGCTTCTTGGTCAGCGAGCGGAAGGCCGCGCCGATCTCGCCCTCGCGGCCCTCGAACTGCGGGCCCACGGCCTCGAGCACCTCTGTCTTGACGACGTCGGTGGCGTTGTCGCGCTCCTGCTTGCCGGCGATCGACAGCGCGTCGCTCAGCTTCGCGGCGCCCGCGGCCTCGACGGCGGCGAAGACGTCGTCCTGGTACGCCGGGAAGAGCGGGAACTCGCCGGTCGGCTTGGCGGCGCCGGCAGCCAGCTGCTTCTGCGCCTCGCACAGCACGGCGATGAAGGGCTTGGCGGCCTCGAGGCCCTCGGCCACGACGGCCTCGGTGGGCGCGGTGGCGCCGCCCGCGATGAGCTCGATGACGTTCTCGGTGGCCTCGGCCTCGACCATCATGATCGCGACGTCGGCGTCCTTGCCGGAGCCCGAGACGATGCGGCCGGCGACGACCATGTCGAAGACGGCGCGCTCGAGCTGCTCGACGGTCGGGAAGGCGACCCATTGGCCGTCGATGAGCGCGACGCGCACGCCGCCGACGGGGCCCGAGAAGGGCAGGCCCGCGATCTGGGTCGACGCCGAAGCGGCGTTGATCGCGACCACGTCGTACAGATCCTGCGGGTCGAGCGACATGACGGTCACGACGACCTGGATCTCGTTGCGGAGCCCGTCGACGAACGACGGACGCAACGGCCGGTCGATCAGGCGGCAGGTGAGGATCGCGTCGGTCGACGGGCGACCCTCGCGACGGAAGAACGAGCCGGGGATGCGACCCGCGGCGTACATGCGCTCCTCGACGTCGACGGTCAGCGGGAAGAAGTCGAAGTGCTCCTTCGGGTGCTTGCTGTGCGACGTGGCCGAGAGCAGCATCGTCTCGTCGTCGAGGTACGCGGCCACCGAGCCGGCGGCCTGCTGCGCGAACCGGCCGGTCTCGAACCGGATGGTGCGCGTGCCGAAGGAACCGTTGTCGATGACGGCGACCGCTTCGGTGATGTCGTCGTCGAATTCGACCTGAGTGTTGTCCGACATGAAGTAGGGGAAAACCTTTCCTCGCGCGGTCCGTCCCCACCTGGCGGCGCGCATGCTGCGCGCGGCCGGAGTCGTTCGACATGGCGGCGGGGCGACGTGGGCGCGGTCATCGATCGAAGCCGCCGGACCCGCCCGTCGGTGACGACGGCGCTTCCGGCAACCACTACCGAGGACCACCCCGCGGGGAATGACACCGTGACGGCGCACCGCAGAAATCGGGAGCCGGTTCTACCGGCACCGACATCGGACGGACCTGCAACAAGGCTATCATCGGGAGTCTTTTCCGCGTGATTCGCACACGCCGTACACACCGCCCCGAGGAGGATTTTCCGTGTCGCAGAGCAGCCGGGAGCGCGTGCAGGAGTTGACGGCGACGTGGCTCGCGCACATGATCACGGCCGCGGGGATCGTCTCGCTCCTCAGCGTGGTCATCCGGAGCGAGCGGGTACTCCCCCTCGTAGCGGATCTCCTCGGCATCGTCGGGATCCCCTCGCACCCGAGCCTGCTGGCCGTCGCGGCACTCACCGTCCTCCTCGGCGCCCTGCGACGACGCCTCCGTGCCGCGCACACCGTCGCGGTGATCATGATGTCGCTCCAGGTGCTGGTGAACATCGGGACCCTGGTGATCGTCGCGACGGATCAACTCGACCCCGGCGATACACGCCACCTGCCGTCCTTCATCGTGGCGTACGTATCCGTGCGCTTCTCCCTGCCGGGCGCCGCCCTGACCGCGGCCATCAGCGCGGTGTGTCTGGCCTTCGTCGTCGCAGCCCGCCCGCAGTACCCCGCGAGACTCGCGCGCGGTTCCCGGCGCGCCGCCTTCGGCGTCCTCGCCGGCGGCTTCGTCACCGTCTACCTCGTGGTGGTCGGCCTCGCGTTCACCTTCCCGGGCCGGGGCTCGAATCGCCTGAACGGCACCGTCGAGATCCTGCTGTGGTCCCTGCGATCCACGTTCGGCGTGGCCGTGCCGCGACGGATCGACGTGATGCTCAACGGGCACTCCGGACCGATGTGGCTCTACTCCCTCGCGGGCGTGCTGTCGGCGTCCGTACTGATCCTCGCGCTCATGGCGTTCTGGCGGGCCGGGCGTGGCGACGAGCTCATGACCGAGCCGGAGGAGCTGGAGGTCCGGCGGCTGCTCCTCGAGTACGGCGAGGACGATTCCCTGGGCTACTTCGCCACCCGCCGCGACAAGGCGGTCATCGCCTCCCCGGACCGGCGCGCGGTGGTGACCTGCCGCGCCGTCGGGCCGGTGTCGATGGCCAGCGCCGATCCCATCGGCCACCGCGACTCGTGGCCCGCCGCAGTAGCGGCATGGATCGAGGACTGCCGGTCGCACAGCCTCTATCCCGCCGTCCTGGCGGCGAGCGCCGACGGCGCCGCCGTCTACAAGGACGCCGGCTTGCGCACCCTGACGATCGGCGACGAAGCGATCATCCACGTCGATACGTTCACCCTCAAAGGCCGCGAGATGCGCGCCGTCCGCCAGGCGGTGACCCGGGTCGCCGGCGCGGGGTACACGCTCCAGGTGCGGCGGCACGGCGATCTGTCCGCCGCCGAGCTGACCGAAGTGGCCGCGTTGGCGGAGGAGTGGCGCGGCGAGGAGACGGAGCGCGGTTTCTCGATGGCGCTGAACCGGATCGGCGACCCGGTGGACGGTCGCTGCGTGCTCGTCTCCGCGCACAGTGCCGACGGGGCGGTGCGGGGGCTGCTCAGCTTCGTGCCGTGGGGTACGCGCGGCCTCTCGCTCGACCTGATGCGCCGCGATCGCGATGCCGAGAACGGCCTCAACGAGTTCATGGTCGCCAAGCTCATCGAGCACTGCGGAGAGATCGGGATCCGACGGATCTCCCTGAACTTCGCGGTGTTCCGATCGGTGTTCTCCGAGGCGGACCGGGTGGGCGCGGGGCCCGTCACCCGGATGGTCGACTCGGTTCTGAGCTTCGCCTCGAAGTTCTATCAGCTCGAGTCCCTGTATCGCTCCAACGACAAGTACCGCCCGGACTGGGTGCCCCGGGTCCTCTGCTACGACCCGGCGCTCAGCGCCGTCCGCGCCGGCATCGCCGTCGGCACCGCGGAGGGCTTCCTGCCGCAGATCGGGCCGAAGTTCCTGGCGGGACCGTCGATCCCCGACGAGGTTCCGCGCGACCGGGAGTTCGTCGACCGCCTGCTGGCCGAGGAGGAGCGGCTACTGCGCCGCGAGGCGCCGCCCGTGCGGCTCTCCGAGCAACAGCGCGTGCGGCGGCGCAAGCTGCTGGCGCTCGAGGAAGCGGGGATGCCCGCCTATCCGCCGTCGGTGCCGCGCACGTCCGACCTCGCCGCGGCACGGACCGCGGCCTCCGGCCTCGAGCCCGGCGGCACGTCCGGCACCGTCGTCTCCGTGACGGGGCGGGTGCGGGCAGCGCGCGATTACGGTGGTGTCACCTTCGTGGACCTCCACGAGGACGGCGACCGGCTGCAGGTGATCGCGGAGCACGGCCGCACCCCGGACGACGTGCGGGCGCTGTGGCGCAGGTCGATCGACATGGGCGACCTGGTCTCCGTGACCGGCGAAGTGATCCGGTCCCGCACGGGCGAGCCGTCGGTGCTCCTCACCTCCTGGGCCATGGCCGGCAAGTGCCTCTCCCCAGTCCCCAAGACACGGGCGCGGCTGGGCGACGAGACCCGGGCGCGTAATCGCCCCCTGGAGCTCATCACCGACGAGGCCGCCGTCGACATGCTGTACCGCCGCTCACGCGCCGTCGCGGCGATGCGCGCCGTCTTCGTGGACCGCGGATTCACCGAGGTGGAGACGCCGATGCTGCAGTCGGTCCACGGCGGCGCCGCCGCACGACCGTTCACCACCCATATCAACGCGTACGACATGGGGCTGTACCTGCGAATCGCCCCGGAGCTCTACCTCAAGCGGCTGGCGGTGGGCGGCATGGGCCGGATCTTCGAGGTGAACCGCAACTTCCGCAACGAGGGCGCGGATGCGACGCACAACCCGGAGTTCACCGCGCTCGAGGCCTACGAGGCGTACGGCGACTACACGACGATGCGGACGCTCACGCGGGAGGTGATCCTCGCCGCCGCGATCGCCGTGAACGGGAAGCCCGTCGCCGTGCGGCCCGACGGTGCCGGGGGTACGCGCGAGGTGGACCTGACGGCCGAGTGGCCCGTCGTCACGGTGCACTCCGCGGTGTCGAATGCGGCGGGGACGACGTTGACCTCGACGTCGACGCTCGAGGAGGTGGCCGCCGTGTGCGCACGCCACCACGTGGCCGTGCCGCGCGGCGCGACCGCGGGCAAGCTCGTGATGGAGCTGTACGAGGCGCTGGTCGAGAAGCAGACTGAGTTCCCGACGTTCTACTGCGACTTCCCGATCGAGGTCTCCCCGCTGGCACGCAGGCACCGCGACGATCCGCGCCTCACCGAGCAGTGGGACCTCGTCGGCTTCGGCGCCGAGCTCGGCACCGCCTACACCGAGCTCACCGACCCGATCGATCAGCGCGAGCGGCTCACGACGCAGTCCATGGCCGCGGCCGCGGGAGATCCGGAGGCGATGGAGCTGGACGAGTCCTTCCTCGACGCCCTCTCCTACGCCATGCCGCCGACCGGCGGCCTGGGCATCGGCGTGGATCGCATCGTCATGCTGCTGGCGGGCGTGAACATCCGCTCCACACTGGCCTTCCCGTTCGTCAAGCCCCAGGAGCGCTGACGCCCCCGGTGAACGCGTTCGCGACCGAGGACGGGGTGGCGGCGCTGGTACGGAGCCGCACCTTCGCCCGCCGGCGGTGAGCCGGCACCCGATCAGCCGCAGTCCGTCCCATTACCGCTGTGAATCCACGGCTCACTTGCGGCACGCGAGGCGACGGCGGCTGACGCCCCGCGACCGGCGGAGCCGGAAACGCCGAACGGCCCGCCCCGGGATCCGGGAGCGGGCCGTTCAGGGGAAGGCTCTTAGCGGCGCAGGCCGAGGCGCTCGATGAGCGCACGGTAGCGGTTGATGTCGACCGTGGCGACGTACTTCAGGAGGCGACGACGACGGCCGACGAGCAGCAGCAGACCGCGGCGGCTGTGGTGATCGTGCTTGTGCTCCTTGAGGTGCTCGGTCAGGTCGGTGATGCGCTTGGTCAGCATCGCGACCTGCGCCTCGGGCGAACCCGTGTCGGTCTCGTGCAAGCCGTACTCGGCCAGGATGCTCTTCTTCTGCTCGGTGGTCAGCGCCATGCGAGGCTCCTTGTTCCAGTATCGCGTCGTCAGAATTCCGTGCCGCCGCCGCGAACTGCAGCAGGCACAAGCGACCACGTTACCAGGGATCAGGCTATTCCCAGAATCGCGCGGGTCCTGTCGACATCGCCGCCCATCGCCTCGAGCAGGGACTCGATGGAGTCGAACCGCGCCATGCCGCGCAGCCGGTCGACGAAGTCGACGGCCACGTGCTGGCCGTACAGGTCGGCGGAGGTGTCCAGCACGAAGGCCTCGACGGTGCGCGTTCGTCCGGAGAACGTCGGGTTGCTGCCGACGGAGACGGCGGCCGGGTACCGCTCGCCCGGCGTCACCTGCCCCACCACCGGCCCCACGCCCAGCACGGTGAACCACGCGGCGTAGACACCGTCGGCGGGGATCGCCGCGAACATCGGTGGCGCGACGTTCGCCGTCGGGAAGCCCAGCTCACGACCGCGTCCGTCACCGCGGACGACGACACCCTCGACGCGGTGCGGGCGCCCCAACGCCTCGGCGGCGGCCTTGACGTCGCCCGCGTCCACGCAGGAGCGGATGTACGTCGAGGAATAGGTCACCGAGTGTTCGGTGAGCAGCGGGACGGGGTCCACCGAGAAGCCGAACTTGTTGCCGAGCCGCCCGAGCATCTCGACGTTGCCGAGCGCCCGGTGCCCGAAGGTGAAGTTGTCGCCCACGACGACCGCGGCGGCGTGCAGCCGCTCCACCAACACGGAGTGCACGAAGTCCTCGGCCGGCTGGGCCATGACGGTGGCGGTGAAGGGCATCACACAGAAGACGTCGATGCCGAGTTCCTCGGCGAGCTCGGCCCGCCGGGTCAGTGTGGTCAGTTGCGGCGGATGAGATCCGGGCCGCACCACCTCCGCGGGATGCGGATCGAACGTCATGAGGACCGCGGGGAGGCCACGTCGGCGGGCCTCCGCGGTCGCCCGTGCGATCAACTGGGCGTGTCCACGGTGTACACCGTCGAACACGCCGATCGTTACGACACAGCGTCCCCAGTCCGCGGGAACGTCATCGAGCCCTCGCCAGCGAAGCACGCACTCACCTTATCCGACGGCCTATGGTGGGTGCGTGCCCAAGCCTCCCCTGCCCGATTCGCCGCGCCCCGTCGGTGAACTGTCCGCGGTCACCCAGGACTACCTCAAGCAGATCTGGACCGCCCAGGAGTGGTCCGATGTGAAGGTCACCACCAAGTCGCTCGCCGATGCGCTCGGCGTCTCCGCCTCCACCGCCTCCGAAGCCATCCGCAAACTCGCCGACCAGGGGCTGGTCGACCACGAGAAGTACGGGGCGGTCACACTCACGGACGACGGCCGCGCCGTCGCGACGGCGATGGTGCGCCGGCACCGGCTCCTCGAGACCTTCCTGGTCTCGGAGCTCGGCTACGGCTGGGACGAGGTGCACGACGAGGCGGAGGTCCTCGAACACGCCGTCTCCGAGCGCTTTCTCGCGCGCCTCGACGAGCGGCTCGGTCACCCCGACCGGGACCCGCACGGCGATCCGATACCCCAGCCCGACGGCAGCGTGCCCACCCCCGACGCGTGCCTCCTCTCCGAGCTCGCAGCCGGTCAGTCGGGCACCGTCGCCCGGATCTCCGATTCCGACCCCGAGATGCTGCGCTACTTCCAGGAGGTCGGCATCGCGCCGGACGCGCGGATCGAGGTCGTGGAGCTGCGGAAGTTCCTCGGCACCATCGCGGTCACCGTCGACGGTCGTGCCGCGCTGGACCTGGGCGACGTGGCCGCGCACGCGATCTGGGTCAGGAGCGCAGATTCTTGAGCGCCTCGCGGCGGGACAGACCGCTGAGCTCGGCCTCGTGCGCGGTGACGTAGGCGCGGACCCACGCCGGATCGGTCTTGGCGTGCTCGCGCAGCGCCCAGCCGATCGCCTTGCGGAGGAAGAACTCCGCCTCGGGTAGGGCCGGCGCGATCGCATCCTCGAGGAGGTCGGTGTCGAGCCGGTCCCGCCGGCCGAGCTGCGCGAGGATCGCCAGCCGCCGCAGCCACAGATCGTCGCCGCGGCTCCAGGCGCGGACGACGGCCGCGGTGTCCTCGGGGTGCGCGTCGAGCAGGGCGGCGATGTGCCGGGCGGTCTCGTCGACGTGGTCCCACCAGGCTCCGGTCACCGCGATGTGCTCGTGCAGCGGCAGCAGCGCGGGATCGCCCCGGCCCAACCGGTAGCGCAGCAGGTTCTGCGCGGCGTACCGCTCCTCGCGGTACTGCGCGCCGTCCCACAGCGCGAGCACGACGGCCCGCAGCTCGTCGAGGCCGGCGGGCGGGTGATCGCGCCGCGCGGCGGCGGTGATCGCGCGGACCTGCGGCGCCGGGACGCCGAGGAAGGGCATCGCGGACTTCATGTACGCCTGCATCTTCGGCGCGCGCTCGGCGTCCGCCGCCGCGCGCAGCTCGGCGCGGATCCGATCGACCAGTTTCACCTCGTCATCACGCGCGCGATGCTACGCGCGCCGTCACCGCACGCCCCCCGTGTTCGTGCCGCGCCACCGCAGCGGCGCCTCCTCGTACTCCTCCGCGATGTGCGCCGCCATCCCGACGGTCCGCCCGTACTGGAACAGCACCTCCGTCGCCCGGGCCGGGAGCCCCAGCGAGTGCGCGACCGCGGCGCCGGCGAGGTCGATGTTGACCGCCCGGCCGGTGCGCTCCGCGAGGTCGGCGACGGCCCGCAGCGCTGGCGCGTCGGGCCGGTCCGCGCGCATCAGGCCCAGCACGACGGTGGCCCGCGGGTCCTCACCGGTGTAGACGATGTGCCCGAAGCCCGCGAGGTGCCCGCCCCAGGCGGCGTCCGCGATCGCCGCGTCCACATCGTCCCCGCCGAGGACCCGCCCGAGCATCGCGTACGCGGCCGCCGGGGCGCCGCCGTGCAGCACACCCGCCATCGCCCCGTACCCGGAGAGCAGCGCGTCGTAGAAGCCCGCCCGCGCGGAGGCGGCGACCCGCGCAGCCGTGGTCGACGCGGCCAGTCCGTTGTCGATGAGGCAGGTGGCGAGCGCATCGACCCAGGGGTGGTCGAGGCGGACCTCCGGAACGAGCTCGGCGAGGATCGGCAGCAGGCCCAGTGCGCGCTCGGCGATGTGGGACCGGTCCGCCCGCACCGGGTCCTGCGCGGCGAGCAGCGCGACGGCGAGCGGGATCCGGCGCTCGAGGGCCACCGTGCGCGCGAGTGCCAGGTCGACCGCGGGCGGTGGCGCGGACCCGTCCGTCTCCAGAACGAATCGGGCGGCCGCCGCGAAGTCCAGCTCGGCGCAGATCCGAGCGATGGGTCGCCCGCGCAGGTGCAGCGCGTCGCCCCGGAGCGCGGAGACCCGGGTGGTCACGGCGCGGAAGCGCAGCAGGCGGTCGGCCTCGCGCCGGCCGTCGTGCTTGACCGCGGCGAGCGAATCGATCTCGGTGCGGTCGAAGAGCGACTCCGCACGACCGGGCATGCGCCGCGAATGGAGCACTCCGCGGCTCACATACGAGTAGAGCGTGCCGCGTTTGACGCCGAGCCGCTCGGCGGCCTCCGAGGTCGTGATCCATCGGTCCACGAATTGATTGAATCAACATTGCGGGTATTGATCAACATCGCCACACTCGAGCCATGACCACACCGCTCATCGCCCCAGCGGGGCTCAAGAACGTCATCGTGACCGACACGGAGATCGGCGATGTCCGCGGCGAGGAGGGCTACTTCCACTACCGCGGCCACGACGCCACGCGCCTCGCGGCCGAGGCCTCCTTCGAGGACGCCTGGCACCTCGTCCTGTTCGGCACCCTGCCCGGCCCGTCCGACGGTGCCGCCTTCGCACGCCGTGTCGGCGCCCTCCGGCCGCTCCCCGGCGAAGTGCTCGACCTGCTGCGAGCCACCGTCGGGCCCGAGACCGAGCCGATGCACGCGCTGCGCGTCGCGCTCGCGGCGCTCGGCCTCGGCGACCGGCCCCTGATGGATCTCCGCGAGGAGGAGCGGGTCGACGCCGCACTGCGGTACGCCGCGGTGACCCCCACGATCCTCGCGGCGGCGCACCGTCTGGCGCGGGGCGAAGCGCCGGTGGAGGCCGATCCGGGCGCCGGCCACGCCGCGGACTACCTGCGGATGGCCACCGGATCGGCGTCCGACGGGGACGCCGCGGCGCTACAGACCTACCTGGTCGCAACGATCGACCACGGCTTCAACGCCTCGACCTTCGCCGGCCGGGTGATCGCATCGACGGGATCGGACATGGCCTCGTGCCTGCTCGGCGCGCTCGGCGCCTTCCTCGGCCCCCTGCACGGCGGCGCGCCGAGCCGGGCACTCGCGGCGCTCGACGAGATCGGCGACCCCGCGAACACTCGCGACTGGGTGCGCGGGAAGATCGCCCGCGACGAGAAGGTCATGGGCTTCGGGCACGCCGTGTACCGCACGCACGACCCGCGGTCCGAACTGCTCAAGGGCGTCGTGAGCCGCTTCGACACCCCGCTGGTACGCCAGGCCCGCGCCATCGAGGCGGAGATCGAGGCCGGGATCAACGAGCTCAAGCCCGGCCGGCAGCTGTATGCCAACGTCGAGTTCTACGCCGGCGTCCTGATGAGCGAGGTGGGCCTGCCGCCCTCGATGTTCACCCCCACCTTCGGCGTGGCTCGCGTCGTCGGCTGGACCGCCAACGTGCTCGAGCAGGTCCGGCAGGGCAAGATCATCCGCCCGTCAGCTCGCTACATCGGTGAACATTTGCAGTAGCATACCCGCCGTGACGTTCCCTTCTTATGCAGGCCGATACCGTATCGGCGGCCACATCGTCGACCTGCGCTCCCTGCGACTCGCCGACGCCGCGTCCTGGCGCAAGACGAATCTCGACCACGAGGAATGGCTGCGGCCGGCGTTCGGTGACCCGGGCACCGACTGGAACACCCGGCGCTCCACCGCAGCCTGGGCGGAGGAGTGGTGGGACGCTCGGAACGGGAAGGACGTCCTACTCTCCCGCGTTCTCACCGTCGACGACGGGGCCGAGCAGCGGGTGGTCGGCCAACAGTCGATGCGCGGTCCCGATCCGCGGACGGGCCACGCCGAGTCGCTCACCTGGGTCGCAGGCCTACCCGCCTCGAAGCCGGTCACCCTCTGGATGTCGGCGGTGAACCTCCTGGACACGTTCGTGCAGAATCCCCAGGTCTCGGCGTTGCTGGCGGTGCAACCGGTGGAGAATCGCGGCTCACTCATGCTGGCCAAGGCTCTCGGTTTCACGTATCTGCAGACCGCGCGAGCACTCCGGGAGTACGCAGGCGAACCCACCGATCACACCGTGTACGTCATGCACAACACCCCCGAGTCGCGCCGCGGGCTGAAGGACGTCATCGCTTCGGTGACGCCCGAGGCGATGCCCGCCCGTCGCCTCCCACCGCCGCCCGCCCGTTCCGCGATCGACCTGGCGCGCATCTCGGTGCGGCGCGTACGCGCACGGCGCGGTGCGCGCGGCGCCACGTCCGTCAGAGCGTTCCCGGAGCGGGCGCGCACCGATGACGGAATCGATATCACCTTCGGAGCCGACCCCCACGGCCGCCATCCGGTGTCCGCCGACGGAGAATCGATCGGCGCCCTGCAGATACACATCGACGAAGGAAGTTCGACGACCACCATCATCGACTGGCTGCACGCCGATACACCGGCGGCGATCGGGGCGGCGGCCGTCGTCACGGCGTGCCGCGCCGCCGCGGAGCTCCAGGCCACCCGGCGCCTCACGGTGGCACTCGCCGACCGGCACGACCGGGCCCGGGACGCCCTCGCCGCGATCGGTTTCTCCTCAGAGGGGCCGACCCTGCCGACGCTCGGGGATCTGGACATGCCGCGCGAATCGTGGACCCGGCTCCGGCCCGACGGGTAACGCGGTCAGGCGGAGGGGCGCACCACGAACACCGAGCTCGCCCGCTTCCCCGACTCCTGCAGCAGCGCGATGGCACGGCCGTCCGTGGTCACCGCGGCGTACACGCCGGGACGGCCGATCGGATCGAGCCACCGGCCCAGCGCGAGATCAACGGCCTGCTCCGCGGTGATCTCCCGGGTCGCGAAGCCCGCGGCGATCGCCTCATCGATGCCGTACGACAGCCTCGGCGCCTCGAAGAGTTCGTCGAGGGTGATCGCGTGCTCGAGACCGTAGGGCCCGACGCGGGTTCGGCGCAGCGCGGTCAGGTGGCCGCCCACCCCGAGCGCGGCGCCCAGGTCGCGGGCGAGCGCCCGGACGTACGTGCCGGAGGAGCACTCGACGGTCACGTCGACGTCGAGGAAGTCGCCATCGCGACGGAAGCCGTGCGCGGCGAACTCGCCGACAGTGACCGGCCGGGCCTTGAGCTGCACGTCCGCGCCCTCGCGGACGAGCTGATGCGCCCGCTTGCCGTCGACCTTGATCGCGCTCACGCTGCTCGGGACCTGCTCGATGTCGCCCGTCAGGGGCGCCATCGCGGCGCGCACCGCGTCCTCGTCCAGACCGGCGGCGGAGGCGCCACCCGTGACCTCGCCCTCGGCGTCGTCCGTCGACGTCGAGGCGCCGAGCCGGACCGTGGCGGTATAGGCCTTCGTCGTCAGCGCCAGATGGCCCAGGAGCTTCGTCGCGCGCTCGACGCCGATCACCAGAACGCCGGTCGCCATCGGGTCCAGGGTGCCGGCGTGGCCGACCTTGCGAGTGCTCATGGCGCGCCGGCAACGCGCGACCACGTCGTGGCTGGTCAGGCCCGCGGCCTTGTCGACGATGACGAGTCCCGCGCCGTCGGGTTCGAGGAACCCCCTGTCGGTGGTCATCTCACACCACTGCGATCGCGGTCACGATAAGGCCATCGGTGATCCTCCATCGGCCGTCGAAGGAGGACACGGGAGGGCCGCCGTCGATCGTGCGCCCGTCGATGAGGATCCGGGACCGGAACGTGCCCGCCGCCGCGTCGTCCGTGCGCTCGGTGAGATCGAACGTGATCTCCGCGTCCTCGAACCCCAGCCAACGCCCGGTGATCGGGTTCCACGCCTTGTACGTGGCCTCCTTCGCGCAGAACAGGAGCCGGTCCCAGTGCAGCCCGTCGTCGGGGCGCGCGGCGAGCACGTCCCGCTCGGATTCCACGGAGACCGTCGGCAGCACCTTGTCGGGCAGCGCGAGGTGCGGCTCGGCGTCGATACCGATGGTGCGCACCCCCATGCGGTAGCCCACCACCGCGCCGCGATAGCCCTCGCAGTGCGTGAGGGCGCCCACGACGTTGCGCGGCCAGTCCACGCCGCCGCGCTCGCCCTTGACGAGCACCGCATCGCCAATGCCCAACTCGCCCAGCGCCTCCCGGGCGAGATGGCGCACCGTCGTGTACTCGGCCTGACGTTTGGGCACGGCTTTCGCGATCTGCGCGGCCTCCCGGGGATGCAGGGGCGCGTCGACGTCGGCCTGCGCCTCCCGCGCGATCACGCCCCGCGGCAGCATCGACTGCAGAATCACTTCTCCCCCTCCTTCGCGCGCGCCGCCCGGCGCTCCGCGATCCGTTCCCGCGCAGCGACGCGGCGGTCGCTCAGGCGCTCCTGCGCCGCCGCGCGCTCAGCGGCGAACCTCTCCGGGTCGTCCCGGTACTCCGGGTCGATGTCGAAATGGACGCCGTAGTGGCCCAGCGACTTCTCCGTGTACTCGGGTGCGGGGAGGATCCGCCGCAGCAGCGGCTCGGGCAGTCCGCGCTTCTGCCACTCCCTCGGGTAGCCCACGGAGACCTCTTCGAATCGCACGCCGTCGTACCACGTGGTGCGCGGGATGTGCAGATGCCCGTATACGACTGCCTCGGCGTCGTACCGCACATGCCAGTCCCGCGTCGAGGTGGTGCCGCACCACAGGGCGAAATCCGGGTAGAACAGCACGTCGGTGGGCTCGCGCCGCAGTGGCCAATGGTTCACGAGCACGGTGCGCGTGCCGGTGGGCAGGGCCGCGAGCCGGCGCCGGGTGTACTCCAGCCTGGCCCGGCACCATGCGTCACGCGTGGCGTAGGGCTCGGGCGAGAGCAGGAACTCGTCGGTGGCGACGACGCTGTTCTCCTTCGCACGCGCGAGCGCCTGCAGCGCGGTCACGCCCTCGTCGCGGAAGCTGTAGTCGTAGAGCAGGAACATCGGAACGACGGTGACCGGACCCGATTCCGGGTCGTCGAAGACCGGGAATGGGTCCTCCGGGGTCAGCACGCCGTGGTGCCGGCAGATCTCCACCAGGTGGTCGTACCGGGCCTCGCCGAAGACCTGCATCGGGTCCTTCGAGGTGGTGTAGAGCTCGTGGTTGCCCGGGACCCAGATCACCGTCGCGAACCGCGGCACGAGGGCCGCGAGCACCTCGTCGAGCTGGTCGGTGCGCTCACACAGGTCCCCCGCGAGAATCAGCCAGTCATCCGGCGAGGGCGGCCGCACCATGTCGACGATGCCCTCGTTACCGCGGTGCCCGACGTGCAGGTCGCTGATCGCCCAGAGGTTCGACACCCCTCCACGCTACCGGGCGGCGTCGCGGCGGGACCTGACGCGCCCCGGAAGGCGCTCCCCGCGGACCGTCCTCGGCGGCGGCGACGGCTCAGTAATGTCGGATCCGATGAACCACTCGACCGATGCACCGCATGCTCCGTACCCGCGCAAACCGCCCGTCCTGTGGACCGACTGGGCGATGGTCGCGCTCGCCTTCGTCTCCGTCGGCCTCATCGTGTGGATCACGTTCTTCACGGTCTCGCCCACGACGCTGCGCACGGTGCTGATCGTCGATGCGGTGATCTGCGCGATCTTCGCCGCCGAGTTCCTCTGGCGTTGGCGGCAGGTGGGCTGGCACCGTCGATTCCTCCTGATGAACTGGTACGAGATCCTCGGCATGATTCCCGCGGCGATCGTGCCGAGCCCGGCTCCCCGGCTGTTCCGCCTGATCCGGATCGTGGTGGCCCTCGCGCGCCTGGCGCGGGCGATCGACCGGCTGTACGGCGATCGGATCACCGCGGCCGTCGTCAACCGCGCAACGGACACGGTCGTCGACGCCGTCAAGCGCCCGATCACCGTGGCCGTCCTCGACGAGGTGACCGAGGTGCTCAAATCGGGCCACTACACCAAGAACATCGCCGCCGCGCTCGAGGAGAACAAGGCCGAGATGAGCGGCATGATTCTCGAGACCATCAAGAACGACCCGCAGACCAGGCGCGTCAAGTACATCCCGTTCCACGACGAGATCATCCAGCTGATCGTGGACACGACTTTCCGGATGGTGCTGCAGGTGCTCGCCGACGAGCGCACCGACGAACTGGTCGCCGACATGCTGCGCGAAAACATCGACCAGATCCGCGATTCCGTGCAGCGCAAGGAGGTCGCCGAGATGGCGAAGCCGGGCAACACGGTCATTACACGGCACCCGAACCCGTAACCGGGCCGTTACCGCGCAGTCACTCCCGGCGAACGCCGCGCCCGCACCATTCTCCCCAACCCCGCGTCGCACGGCGCGGGCCGGAAGGGAAAACCGTGACCGCATTGCAACCCGCGGAGGCCGACGGCGCACCGTCGAACGCGCTCCGCGACGCCGCCGTCCGCGAGACGCTCGAGGACTACACGCTCCGGTTCGCGCCGCGCAGCTACCGCAAGTGGGGACCCGCTGTGGTCGCCACGTCGGCGCTCGGCGGCATCGCCTACCTCGCCGATTTCGCGATCGGCGCCAACATCGGCATCGCGGGCGGCACGGGTAACGCGCTGCTGGGCATCGGATTCTTCGCGATCGTCATCATGGCCACGGGCCTGCCGCTGTCCTACTACGCGGCGCGGTACAACATCGACCTCGACCTCATCACCCGCGGCAGCGGTTTCGGATACTACGGCTCGGTGCTGACCAACGTCATCTTCGCCTCGTTCACGTTCATCTTCTTCGCGCTCGAGGGCGCGATCATGGCGCAGGGCCTCAAGCTGGGCCTCGGGATCCCCCTCCCGGTCGGGTACCTCTTGAGCTCGGTGATCGTGATCCCGCTGGTGATCTACGGAATGAACACTCTCGCCAAGCTGCAGGTGTGGACGACTCCCATCTGGCTCGTGATGATGGTGCTGCCGTTCGCGTACCTGCTGTTCAGTCATCCGGGCGCGATCGGCGACTTCTTCGCGTACTCGGGCACGGACATCGTGCGCGACGGTGCCGGGAACGTCGTGTCCGCCACGCCCGCCGGCCACGGCGTGAGCCTGGCCGGCACCATGCTCGCCGCCGGCGTGTGCCTCTCGCTCATCGCGCAGATCGCCGAGCAGATCGACTACCTGCGGTTCATGCCGCCCAAGACCGCGGCGAACCGGCGGGCCTGGTGGACCGCGATGCTGACCGCCGGCCCGGGCTGGGTGGTCTTCGGTGCCATCAAGCAGGTCGTGGGCCTGTTCCTCGCCGTCTACCTGATCGCGCAGACCGCCGACAACGCCGGCATCGCCAACGAGCCCGTGCACCAGTTCGTCGAGATCTACTCCGACTTCCTGCCCGGCTGGCTCGCCATCACCCTCGCCGTGATCCTCGTGGTCATCAGCCAGATCAAGATCAACGTGACCAACGCCTACTCCGGCTCCCTCGCGTGGACCAACAGCTTCACCCGGGTCACCAAGACGTATCCGGGCCGCCTCGTCTTCCTGGTGCTCAACGTCGCGATCGCCCTGGTGCTCATGGAGGCCGACATGTTCAGCTTCCTCAATTCGATCCTCGGCTTCTACGCCAATCTGGCCATCGCCTGGATCGTGGCCGTCGCCAGCGACATCGCCATCAACAAGTACCTGCTGAAGATCTCGCCCAAGGACCCCGAGTTCCGCCGCGGCATGCTCTACAACGTCAACCCGGTCGGCGTCGTCACCCTGATCGTCGCCGGCGGATTGTCGATCGCGACCTTCTTCGGGCTCCTCGGCGCCGGCCTGCAGCCCTACTCGCCGCTGGTGGCCCTGGTGCTCGCCCTGGTGCTCCCGCCGGTGCTCGCGATCGCCACCCGCGGCAAGTACTACCTGCGGCGCGGCGATGACGGGATCGACCTGCCGATGTTCGACGCCGACGGCAACCCATCGGGCGAGAGGCTCCTGTGCTGCGTCACCGGAATCGAGTTCGAGCGCCCCGACATGGTCGCCTCCGCAGTCCCCGGCCCTGGCGGCGAGAAGCAGTACATCAGCTCGCTGGCGCTGTCGACGGACAAGTCGGGCGAGCACGTGCTGCCCGCCGATCCGCCGGTGAAGTAGGGGGCGTGCCTCCCGCCTCAGGTGTCCGACGGTGCGCCGACCTCCTCCGCGGGGGCCGGCGCACCGTCGTCGGTGCTGCGCGCACGCAGGTGGAGGAGGATCTCCGCGTGCCCCTGCAGGAAGGCCCGCTCGTCGAGCTTCTTGCGGCGCATCCATCCCGTGACCTCGGAGTTGCATTTGCTCGCGTTGCACGCGCGACAGGCGGGCACCACGTTCTGCTGGGTGTAGCGGCCGCCGCGCGAGATCGGGAGGACGCAATCCTTCTGGAAGGGGCCCGCTCCCCCGCAGTAGGCGCAGGCGCCCCACAGCGCGAGCAGCTCGTCCCACTGCGGCGCCGTGAGGTCATTGTCGGCGGCGGCCACGCGCTTCGCCCTGCGGCGGGCGATCCGGGCCTTGCGGGTCTGCGCGCGGGGCGGAGTGGACTTCGGCGGCACGGTCCCACGGTACTCAGCGGGTACTCAGCACAAGCGATACCGATTCGGTAGTTTCCCCTCGGGAACCCGGCGAAAGGAATACCGTCCAGTCATGCCCACCTACGAATTCCGCTGCAGCAGTTGCGGACCCTTCGACGCCGTCTTCAGTATGCGCGAGGTCCCCGCGGCCACGGCATGTCGCTGCGGATCCCCGGCGCGTCGCGGCATCACCGCGCCCCGGCTCGGCAGCGGTGCGTCCAGCGCGATGAAGCTGCTCGACGCCACCCGGGC
The DNA here is from genome assembly GCF_007858435.1 of Tsukamurella asaccharolytica. Lineage (GTDB taxonomy): Bacteria > Actinomycetota > Actinomycetes > Mycobacteriales > Mycobacteriaceae > Tsukamurella > Tsukamurella asaccharolytica. The sequence goes on from NZ_VIGW01000003.1 coordinate 582,368, forward strand.
GACCGCCGAGCGGCCGGCGGTGGTCGGCGCGCCCGCGGGCCGAGCCCGCCACGCGGGCGCGCCGGCACCGTCGAACCCGCTGCACGCACGCCTGCCCCGGCCCTGAAACCGTACGAAGACCTGAAGAAAGGCCTGCTCCATGCCCGACGTCGTCTTTCCACTCGATTCCAGTAGGAAATTCACCGACCAGGAGAAGATCGGCCACAACCGGTGGCACTACGCCATCCCGCCGGCCGTCACCGTCAAGCCCGGCGACACCTTCCGGGTGCACTGCCGCGAGTGGTTCGACGGTGCCATCCACAACGACGACTCGGCGGAGGACATCCTCCACGCACCGCTGACCACGGTGCACACCCTCTCGGGCCCGATCGCGGTGGAGGGCGCGAAGCCGGGCGACCTGCTCATCGTGGACATCGTGGACGTGGGCCCGATCCCGCAGGAGGACAGCGGGCCGCTGGCCGGCCAGGGCTGGGGCTACACGGGCATCTTCGCCAAGGAGAACGGCGGCGGCTTCCTCACCGACCAGTTCCCCGACGCCTACAAGGCGATCTGGGACTTCACCGGCCACACCGCCACCTCGCGGCACGTGCCGCACGTCAGCTTCACCGGGATCGTCCACCCGGGACTCATGGGCACGGCGCCGTCGAAGGACCTGCTGGCCCGGTGGAACGCCCGCGAGGCGGCGCTCATCGCGACCGACCCCGATCGGGTGCCGCCGCTGGCGCTCCCTCCCGAGCCGAACGACGCCATCCTCGGTAGCCTCACCGGCGACGCCTTCGCCGCGGCCGCCGCGGAGGCCGCCCGCACCGCCCCGCCGCGCGAGAACGGCGGCAACCAGGACATCAAGAACCTCACCCGGGGCACTCGCGTCTTCTACCCGGTGTTCGTGGACGGCGCCAACCTCTCGGTGGGTGATCTGCACTTCAGCCAGGGCGACGGCGAGATCACCTTCTGCGGCGCCATCGAGATGGGCGGATTCATCGACCTGCACGTCGACATCATCTCGGGCGGCATGGAGACCTACGGCGTCAGCGAGAACGCGATCTTCCTGCCCGGCGGCGATGTGGGCCCGCGGTACGAGCAGTTCCTCGCGTTCTCAGGCACCTCGGTGACCCTCGACGACGAACAGCGCTACTTGGACAGCCACCTCGCGTACCAGCGGGCGTGCCTGCACGCCATCGACTACCTCACCACGTTCGGCTACACCCCGGAGCAGGCGTACCTGCTGCTCGGCGCCGCGCCGATCGAGGGTCGCCTCTCGGGTGTGGTCGACATCCCGAACTCCTGTGCCACGGTGTACATCCCGACGTCGATCTTCGACTTCGACGTCACGCCCGGCAAGGACGGACCGACCCGGATCGATCCGGGTCAGGGGGCACCGCGCGCCGCGCGCTGATCCCGCGTGCCCGACTCGGTCCGGCACCGACGGATCAGTACGGGATCGGCAGGCCGGGCGGGATCGTGATGGTGCGCGGCGCACCCGGCGGCAGCTGGACGACGGGCGGAATCACCACGGTAGTGGGGTACGGCTGCTGCGTGGCGGTCGGCGCGGCCGTGGTGGTCCCCGCCGCCGGGTAGGTCGTGGTCGGCGCGACGTACTGCCCGCCGCCGGGCTGCTGCTCGGTGACCGCCGGTGCCGGCGCCGGGACCGTCGTCGTGACCGGCGCCGAGGACGGAGTCGCGGACGCGGAGGACGGACTCGCGGGCGCACTCTGCGCCGCCGAGGGGTTCACGGTGAAGGACGGCACCGACTCGGGCCGCGACGGGGCGCAGGCCATTGCCGCGCCGCACACCGCGACGACCGCCGCGCCGGCGAGGGTCCGACGGAACGCGACCGTGCTCGTGATCACAGTGAATGACATATGCAACATATGATCGTATTCGGGGCCACATTGCAAGCCGTTCACCCCGGTGCGGTGCCCACCCGCTCCCACCGGTGCCCCGCGAACCGCACCACCACGGCGGCGCACCGCAGCACCATGAAGGCCGCCAGACCGGACCAGATCCCGGCCAAGCCCCACCCGAAGGCGTAGGACAGCCAGATCAGCGGCAGGAAGCCGACGAGGGCGGCCGCCAGCGTCGCGGTCCGCAGGTACGCGGCGTCCGCGGCGCCCAGGAGCACCCCGTCGAGCGCGAAGACCACGCCGGCGATCGGGATCATCCCGACGAGGAACCACCACGGCACGGTGATGGCGTCGAGTACCACGGCATCGGAGGTGAACAGGCGCGGCAGGATCCCCTGCAGCGCGGCGAGCGCCGCGGCGATGGCCAGCGCGAAGACCGCCGACCACGCGGTCACGCGGCGCCCCAGAGTCCGTGCGGCGCCCGTCTTGCCGGCCCCGAGAGCGGCACCCACCAGCGTCTGCGCGGCGATGGCGAGGGAGTCCAGCACGAGCGCGACGAAGTTCCACAGCTGCATCGCGACCTGATGCGCACCCACGTACTGCGCGCCCGCCCGCGCGGCCACCGCGCCGGCGGAGACGAAACAGACCTGGAAGGAGAGGCTGCGCACGATCAGGTCGCGGCCCAGCACCAGCTGCGCGCGCACCAGGTCGGGCCGCGGCCGCAGGGCTGAGAAGCCGCCGCTCCCGCCCTCGGTGGCGGCGCGCACCAGGGCACCGAGGAAGAGCGCCCCGCTCACGAGCTGCCCGGCCAGGTTCGCCCACGCGGAGCCGACGAGGCCCAGTGCGGGGGCGCCGGCCCAGCCGTAGACCAGAGTGGGGCAGAGCACCGTCGACAGGCCGAGGCCGAGGAGCACGAAGACCAGGGGCGCGCGGGGCCGATGGACGCCCCGGAGCCAGCCGTTACCTGCCATGGTGATGAGGATCAGCGGGATCCCGAACGAGGCCACCCGCAGCCAGGATTCGGCGGCCGCGGCGATCTCCTCGCGGCCCGCGATCGCGCGGGTGACCGGCCCGGCGAAGCCCTGCACGAGGGCCAGCAGAACGCCGCCCACGGCCAGGGCGATCCATGTGGCCTGCACTCCCTCGACGACCGCGCCGCCCGGATCGCCCGCGCCGTAGCGGCGGGCCGACCGCGCGGTGGTGCCGTACGAGAGGAAGGTCAGCTGGGTCGAGACGGTCGCCAGGATCAGCCCGCCGACCGCGAGTCCCGCGAGCGGCAGCGCTCCCAGGCGACCGATGACGGCGGTGTCCCACAGTAGGTACAGGGGCTCCGCCGCAAGCACCCCGAGCGCGGGCAGGGCCTGACCCACGATGCGTCTGCCGAGCCCGGCGGGCACGTCGGGGGTCTCGCTCACGCGGTGCGGGTCACGATCCGACGATCAGATCCGCGCGAGGAAGTCGGCGACCACGTCGTCGCCCGCGCCGGTGGCGGAGTACCCCGCGGCGAGCCGGTGGCCGCCGCCGCCGAAACCGCGGGCGACCTCGGAGACGTCCAGATCGGTGCGCGCACGGAGCGAGACGGACCACTCGCCACTGTCACTCTCCTTGAACAGGGCTGCGACCTCGCAGTCCTCGGCGGTGCGCAGCAGGTCGATCAGCGACTCCGCGGCGTCCCATCCGAGCGGGCCGCGGTCCTCCGCGCGGCAGACGGCGTACACGGCACCGCGGCCGCCGAAGGCCTCGGGCACCGCCGTGGCGGATCCCAGCACCGCGGCGACCATGCTGAACCAGGCGCGCGGGTGGCTGTCGAGCAGGTCGCGCGCGAGCTCGCGCCCCCGGGCCCCCGCGGCGAGCAGCCGGCTGGCCATGACGTGCCCGGAGGGCGAGGCCCACCGGAACGATCCGGTGTCCGTGATCAGCCCCGCGTAGAGACAGTCGGCCGTGCCCGCGTCGAGCTCGGCGCCGAGCCCGTCGATCACTGCCAGCACCAGCTCGGTCGTGCAGTTCGCGTCCGGGTCGATCAGATCGGCGGTGCCGAATCCGGTGTTCGTGGCGTGGTGGTCGATGACCACCCGCACCGGGTGGCCCTGGAAGGACTCCTCGAGTCCCGCGAGCCGCTCCGAGCTCGCGCAGTCGACGGCCACGCCGACCTCCGCGTCGGCCGACGGCGCGGTGAAGCCGTCGACACCGGGAAGCAGGCCGATGCCGGACGGCAGGTCCGGACCGGGGTGACTCACCGTGACGCGGGCGCCCTGCGCGCGGAGCACCCGCGCGAGCGCCAGTCCCGAGCCGAGAGTGTCGGCGTCGGGGCGCACGTGGCAGTACACCGCCACACTGCGCGCCCCGTCCAGTGCCGCCGCAGCCGCCGCTGCGGCAGCTGTCACCGCTCGTCCCCGTCCGGTTCGGCGTCCTGGTCCTCGTCGTCGTGCTTGTAGGGGTCGGCTTCGCCGGCGGGCTTCGCCGTGGCGGCGACGGCGGCGACCCGCTCGTCCTGCTCGCGCGCCTTGGCGAGCAGTGCCTCCATGTTCGCGACGGCCGCGGGCACCCCGTCGAGCTCGAACCGCAGGGTCGGCGTGAACCGCACGCCCGTGCCAGCGCCGACCTTGCTGCGGAGCTGGCCGCGGGCCTTCTCCAGGCCGGCGGCGGCCGCCTCGTAGTCGGGTTCGGCGTCGAGCGTCGGGCCCATGACGGTGTAGAAGACCGTCGCATCGTGCAGGTCGTTGGTCACGCGGGTATCGGTGACGGTGACGTAGTCGAGCCGCGGGTCCTTGATGTCGTGCTCGATCGCGGTCGCGACGATGGTCCCGATCCGTTTGGCGAGCCGAGCGGCCCGTGCGGGGTCAGCCATGGCCTGTCCTCCCTTACACGTCGAAACGATCAATCGGTGAAACGGTGTGGATCAACCGATGGAACAAAGAGCATATCCCGGTGCGGCACTGCGGGGTCGGCACCTGCGTCCACCACGCTCAATCCCGCATCGGACCGGCGGTCGCCGGGTCAGTCCTCCGGGCCCCACAGGCGCCGCCGCACCGATAACACTTCCACCTCGGGGTGGCCGACGGCGGCGCGTTCGCAGTGATCGAGGACGTCGATCACGTGGCCCGCGTCCGGACCGACGACGCCGACGCCCAGAAGCGCGCGGCGGTGCAGGTCCTGGTGCCCCACCTCGGCGGCACTGACGGAGAACCGGCGCAGCTCGGCCAGGATCGGCCGGACGACGGAACGCTTGTGCTTGAGCGAGTGCACATCGCCCAGGAGCAGATCTATCTCGATGACACCTGTGAACATGAATCGGGCCACCCGGCCCCGGGGATAGTGGTTCGGGTGCGGCCGGCGCACAACGCGCCGGCCGCACCCGACCGGAGGAACATCAGTCGCGCGGCTTCTCGACCAGCTCGTAGGTCTCGATCACATCGCCGACCTTGATATCGGAGTACGAGAGCGTCAGACCGCATTCGTAGCCCTCGCGGACCTCGGTCGCGTCGTCCTTCTCCCGCTTGAGCGAGGTGATCGTGAGGTTCTCGGCCACGACCGTCGAGTCCCGGAGCAGGCGCGCCTTCGCGTTGCGGCGCATGATGCCGGACTGGACCAGGCAACCCGCGATGTTGCCCACCTTGGACGACTTGAAGATCGCGCGGATCTCGGCCTGGCCGAGCTCCTTCTCCTCGTAGACCGGCTTGAGCATGCCCTTGAGCGCGGCCTCGACCTCGTCGATGGCCTGGTAGATCACCGAGTAGTACCGGATCTCGACGCCCTCGCGGTTGGCGAGCTCGGTGGCCTTGCCCTCGGCGCGCACGTTGAAGGCGATGATGATCGCGTTCGACGCGGACGCCAGGTTGATGTTGGTCTCGGTGACGCCGCCGACGCCGCGGTCGATGACGCGCAGCTGCACCTCGTCGTCGATCTCGATCCCCAGCAGGGCCTCCTCGAGCGCCTCCACGGTGCCCGAGTTGTCGCCCTTGAGGATGAGGTTGAGCTGACTGGTCTCCTTGAGCGCGGCATCCAGGTCCTCGAGCGAGACCCGCTTGCGGGAGCGCGCGGCCAGGGCGTTGCGCTTGCGCGCCGCGCGCCGGTCGGCGATCTGCCGAGCGATCCGGTCCTCGTCGACCACGAGCAGGTTGTCGCCTGCGCCGGGCACCGAGGTGAAGCCGATGACCTGTGCCGGACGCGACGGGGTCGCCTCCGTGATGTCGTCGCCGTTCTCGTCGACCATGCGCCGGACGCGCCCGTAGGCGTCGCCGGCCACGATCGAGTCGCCGACCCGCAGGGTGCCGCGCTGGATGAGCACGGTGGCCACCGGGCCACGGCCGCGGTCGAGGTGCGCCTCGATCGCGACGCCCTGCGCGTCCATGTCGGGGTTGGCCCGCAGGTCGAGCGAAGCGTCCGCGGTCAGCAGCACGGCCTCGAGCAGCGCCTCGACGTTGGTGCCCTGCTTGGCGGAGATGTCGACGAACATCGTGTCGCCGCCGTACTCCTCGGGGATCAGGCCGTACTCGGTGAGCTGGCCGCGGATCTTCTCCGGCTGCGCGCCCTCCTTGTCGATCTTGTTCACCGCCACGACGATCGGCACGTCGGCCGCCTGCGCGTGGTTGATGGCCTCCACCGTCTGCGGCATGACGCCGTCGTCCGCCGCGACCACGAGGATCGCGAGGTCGGTGGCCTTCGCACCACGGGCACGCATGGCGGTGAACGCCTCGTGACCGGGGGTGTCGATGAAGGTGATGAGCCGCTCGCTGCCGTCGAGCTCGGTGAGCACCTGGTAGGCACCGATGTGCTGCGTGATGCCGCCGGCCTCGCCCTCGCGGACGTTGGCCTTGCGGATCGTGTCGAGCAGTCGGGTCTTACCGTGATCGACGTGGCCCATGACGGTGACCACCGGCGGGCGCTGCTCGAGGTCGTCCTCGCCGCCCTCGTCCTCGCCGTAGGTGAGGTCGAAGCTGTCGAGCAGCTCGCGGTCCTCGTCCTCGGGGCTGACGACCTGGACGACGTAGTTCATCTCCTCGCCCAGCAGCACGAGGGTCTCCTCGTTCACCGACTGGGTGGCGGTGACCATCTCGCCCAGGTTGAACAGCGCCTGGACCAGCGACGCCGGGTTGGCGTCGATCTTCTCCGCGAAATCGCTCAGCGAGGCGCCACGGGCGAGGCGGATCGTCTCACCCTGGCCACGGGGCAACCGGACGCCACCGGCGATCGGCGCCTGCATGTTCTCGTACTCGGCGCGTTTCGCCCGCTTCGACTTGCGGCCACGACGCGGAGCGCCACCGGGACGACCGAACGCGCCCGCGGTGCCGCCGGGACGGCCACGACCGCCGCCGCCACCGGGACGACCGCGGAAACCGCCCGCGGGTGCGCCGGTACCGGTGCCGCCGCCGGGCCCACCGCGGTAGCCACCGCCGCCGCCACCGGGACGGCCGCCGGGCCCACCCCGGCCGCCGGGGCCGGGACGGCCCTGTGCCGCCGGACGCGCAGCGCGCGAGGGCATGGCACCGGGGTTCGGGCGCGGGGGCATGCTGCCCGGGGTCGGACGCGGGCCGCCGGGGCCGGCCGCGGGGCGACCGCCCTGGGGACGGGGTCCGCCCTGGGGGCGGGGTCCACCCTGGCCGGGAGCCGGACGGGCACCGCCCTGCGGGCGAGGACCGCCCTGGCCGGGAGCCGGACGGGCACCGCCCTGCGGACGGGGGCCACCGGGGCCCGGCTGCGGACGCGGCGCACGCTCGACCGGGGCCTGCGAGGAGAACGGGTTGTTCCCGACCTTGGGGGTACGCGGGCCGGGCTTGGGGCCGGCGGGACGCGGTCCCGGGCGGGCCGACGAGGGGGCGGCGGGCGCGGATGCCTCGGGCGCCGACGGGGCGGCGCTGGCGGCAGGAGCCGCCGGCGCGGCGGGCTCCGGGGTCGGCTCGGGGGCGGCCGGCGCCGCAGGACGCGGTCCGGGACGTGCCGAGGACGGTCGGGGGGCCTTCGTCGCGGGCGCCTGGGCTGCCGGGCTGCTCGCGGACGCGGGGCGGGGCTTGCGGGCCGGGGCGGGGCCCGGCTTCGCGCCACCGTCGGACTTGGATCCGTACGATTCGCGCAGGCGTCGCGCGACGGGTGCTTCCACCGTCGACGACGCGGACTTCACGAACTCGCCCTGCTCACTGAGCCGTGCGAGAACTTCCTTGCTGGTGACACCGAGCTCTTTAGCCAACTCGTGCACGCGGGCCTTGCCTGCCACTCTTCTCCTCAAATGTGAGGTCGAGGGCATCACTGGTCCCGCCGACCTCGGTTAGTTACTCCGATTGCCGTTCATCGCTCGTGCTTCACGGTGTGCTCATGTCTTCAGCTCGATTCCTTCATCTCCGAGTGCGTCGGCCATGGGAAAGGCCGACCGTCTTCAGACCGCTCATCATCATAGCGCGTCCTGGCAAACCGGTTTACGCGAGGGAGTCGTCGAGCGGGCCCGACACCCGCAGTGCCCGGCGGAAGGCGTTCCGCTTGCGGGCCTGCTCCCGACATCCGGGATCGTCGTGCAGCCAAGCGCCCCGGCCCGGCAGCCGGCGCCGCGCGTCCACGACGACGGTGCGCGCACCGTCGACCGCGGTGGTGGCGACCACCCGGATCAACGCACTCGCGGGTGCCCGGCGCCGGCACCCGATGCAGGTGCGGACCGGCTCGCTCACCGCGGGTCGGTGCTCTCCGCATCCGAGCGGATGTCGATCCGCCAGCCGGTGAGCCGGGCGGCGAGACGGGCGTTCTGCCCCTCCTTGCCGATGGCCAGCGAGAGCTTGAAGTCGGGGACCACCACGCGGGCGGCCTTCTCCTTGGCGTCGACGATGGTGACCGACACCACCGACGACGGCGACAGGGCGTTGCCGACGAAGACCGCTGGATCGTCGTCGTACGAGATGATGTCGATCTTCTCGCCCTCGAGGTCGCTCATCACGTTCCGCACGCGCTGCCCCATCGGGCCGATGCACGCGCCCTTGGCGTTGAGGCCCGCCACGGAGGTGCGCACCGCGATCTTCGAGCGGTGGCCGGCCTCGCGGGCCACGGAGGTGATCTCGACGCTGCCGTCGGCGATCTCCGGGACCTCGAGCGCGAAGAGCTTCTTCACGAGGTTCGGGTGTGTGCGCGAGAGGGTGATCTGGGTGCCCCGCTGGCCGCGACTGACGCCGACCACGTAGAACTTCATGCGGTCGCCGTGCTCGTAGGTCTCCCCCGGCACCTGCTCGGCGGGCGGCAGCAGGCCCTCGTGGCCCTCGCGCTCGCCGCCGATCCGGACCACGACGAAGCCGCGGGCCGCGGCACGGGCGTCGGCCTGCACCACACCGGAGACGACCTCGCCCTCGTAGACCGCGAACTCGCCGAACGTGCGGTCGTTCTCGGCGTCGCGGAGGCGCTGCGTGATGAGCTGCCGGGCCGAGTCCGCGGCGATGCGGCCGAAGCCCTCGGGGGTGTCGTCCCACTCGGTGATGATGTTGCCGTCGGCGTCGAGTTCCTGCGCGAGCACCTTCACCTCGCCGGTGCGGCGGTTGACGTCGATCCGCGCGTGCGGCTCGTGTCCGTCGGTGTGCTTGTACGCGGTGAGGAGGGCCACCTGGATCGCCTCGATCACGGTCTCGACGGAGATGTCCTTCTCCGCCTCGATCGCCCGCAGCGTTGCCATGTCGATGTTCATCTAGTCCTCATTCCTCGGCGCCGTACCGGCGTCCTCGCCCGTCAGGTCCTCCGGTTCGGCACCCGACTCCACGCGCCCGGGCGTGATGCCCGAGAGCTTCATCTCCTGGGGGTTCGGCCTGCGGAACTCGACGCGGACGGCGGCCGAGGCCACCTCCGCGAGGTCGAGATCGCGGGTCGTCGGGGCAGCCCCCTTCGCCCCGGGCAGCACGACGGTGACCGTGGTCCCGGTAGGAGCTCCCGGTCCGGCCTCCGCCTCTGTCAGCGGCCCGATCCGGGCCAGCAGGTTCGTCCCGTCCGTCAGCTCGATCGCCGCCTGCCGGCCGCGGGCGCGGCGCCAGTGCCGGGGTTCGGTGAGCGGACGCTCCGCGCCGGGCGTGGTGACCTCGAGGGTGAACGCCTGGGCGCCGAAGACCGCGTCAGCATCGTCGACCGCGGCGGACAACGTGCGGGCGACCTCGGCCAGTTCGTCGAGCGTGGGGCCCGCGTCGCTGTCCACGACGACCGCGATGGAGGACTTCGGTCCCGCGTTATTGATCTTCACCTGCTCCAGATCGAGCCCGGCGGCGTCCAGGTGGGGCGCGATGACGGCCGTCACCGCCGCTTCGTCGTAAGCCATACGCGCCTCCCTGTGAAATTGTCACCGGACGTGCCCGGTGTCGAACGCTGCAGCCAGTGTACCCGGGCGCGCCGCTAGACTCGCCCCGTGATCGCCCCACCCCCGCGCCGCGGCGACGAATCGCAGTCGCGCTCCGGCATCGACAGACGCACCGTCCTCACCTCCGTCCTCCTCGCGGGCGGCGCCCTCGCGGGCGGGGCCGCGCTGGCGGGATGCACCACCGCCGAGGACCGCGCCGATGATCCGCAGGCCGTGCGGCTCCAGGCCGCCGCCGCCCAGGCCCAGGCCGACGCGGAGGCCGCGCGCGGCCTCTCGGTACTCGACGGGGCCGCGGGCCCGCAGCTGCGGATCATCGCCGATCAGCGCAGCCGGCACGCGTCAGCGCTGGCCGACGAGTTGTCCCGGTACGTCGAGCGGCCCACCTCCGTGACCGCCGCACCGTCGTCGACGCCGGTGGCCCCGTCGCCGGTGAGCCGGCAGGCGCTGCACGCCCAACTCACCCGCTCGGCGAAGGACGCCGGCGACGCGGCGGTCGCCGCGTCCGGGTACCAGGCCGCACTGCTCGGTTCCGTCGCCGCCGCGACCCGCGTGCACGCGGAGGTGGTGCTCGCATGACCCCCACGCAGGACGCCGTGGCCGCCGCGCTGAAGTCCGAGTACGCCGCCGTCTACCTGTACGGACTCATCGAGGCCTACGCCGCGCCGACCCGCAAAGCCGAGATCGCGACCTACGCCGCGGAGCACCGCGCGCAGCGCGACGCCCTCGCCCGCGTGCTCAGTGCCGCCGGGGCCGAGGTGCCCGTCGCGGCGCCCGCCTACGCCCCGCCCGAGCCGGTCACCGATCCCGCGAGCGCCGCGAAGGTGGCCGCCGCGGTCGAGGACGACGCCGCGGCCGCGCACCGCAACGTTCTCTCCCAGGCCGACGGTGACGGTGTCCGGCACCTCGGGGTGGCGGGCCTCGGCGGCGCCGCGGTTCGCGGCGCGCGGTGGCGCGCGGCGCTCGGCGTCTCCCCCGTGACCACGCCGTTCCCCGGCAGCGGTACCTGACGCCTCTACACTCGGGGGATGACGTCCAGCGATCCGCAGCAGCCCGGCGACGGGACCTACGACCCGACGGTGGTGCGTCCGGCCGAGCCGAAGCCCTCCGCGCCCGACCTGACGAAGCGCGACGCCGCCGCACCCCCCACCGGACAGGACGGCGGCGATCCCGACGCCGCGACCACGGTGCACCCGACCGCGCAGCCCGATCCCTACGCCACGCCGTACCCGCCGTCGGCGGACCCCTACGCTGCGCCGGCCGATCCGTACGCCGCGCAGCCGAACCCGTACGGCGCGCAGAACCCGTACGGCACGCAGAACCCGTACGGCACACCGGCGGATCCCTACGCCGCACAGCAGAACCCGTACGGCGCGCCCGCGGATCCCTACGCCGCACAGCAGAATCCCTACGGGGCGCCGCCGCAGTACCCGGGCCAACCGGGATACCCCGCATACCCGGGCTACCCCGGCTATCCGGGCCAGCAGCCGAAGTCCGGCACGAACGGACTCGCGATCGCCTCGCTCGTCTGCGGACTTCTGGCGATACCGCTGGCGTGCCTCATCGGCCTGTTCAGCATCCCGCTGCCCATCGCCGCGATCATCACGGGTGTGATGGCCATGAAGCAGACCAAGCAGACCGGCCAGCAGGGCCACGGCATGGCGCTCGCCGGAACCATCCTGGGTGGCGTCGTGCTCGCGCTCGTCGTCATCCTCGTGATCGTCGGCATCGGCGTGCTCGCGTCCGGGGGCTTGGACACGAACTTCGTGCTCACCCCGCTCGCCTGAACGTACGGCCGAACGAGGGGCCCGCACCGATCCGGTGCGGGCCCCTCGTGTTCTCCTGACTACTTCGCGGCGGCGATGATCTCCGCGGCGGCGTCGGCGACGGGGATCTCGCGGGACTCGCCGGTGAGGCGGTCACGGAGCTCGACGACACCGTCGGCCCAGCCCCGGCCGACCACGACGACGGTGGGCACGCCCACCAGCTCGGAGTCCTTGAACTTGATGCCGGGCGAGGCCTTGCGGTCGTCGAGCAGCACCTCCAGGCCGGCCGCGTCCACCTCGGCGGCCAGCGACTCGGCGCCCGTCCAGGCGCCCTCGTCCTTGTTCGCGATCACGACGTGCACGTCGAACGGGGCGATGCCCTTGGGCCAGCGCAGGCCCTTCTCGTCGTGCTGTTGCTCGGCGATGACGGCGACCAGCCGGGAGACGCCGACGCCGTACGAGCCCTGGGTGAGGCGCACGGGCTTGCCGTTCTCCCCCAGTACGTCGATCTCGAAGGCGTCGGTGTACTTGCGGCCCAGCTGGAAGATGTGGCCGATCTCGATGCCACGGGCGGACTTCAGCACGCCCCTGCCGTCGGGCGAGGCGTCGCCGTCGCGGACCTCGGCGGCCTCGATGGTGCCGTCGGGAGTGAAGTCGCGGCCGGCGGTGAGGTTCACCACGTGCTGCCCGGGCGCGTCGGCGCCGGTGATCCAGGCGGTGCCGGTCACCACGCGTGGATCGACGAGGTAGCGGACCTCGTTCTCCAGCAGCGCCTTCGGGCCGATGTACCCCTTCACGAGGAACGGGTACTTCGCGAAGTCCTCCGCCTCGACCAGCGCCACCTCGGTGGGCTCCAGCGACGCCTCGAGCCGCTTGAAGTCCACCTCGCGGTCACCGGGCACGCCGATGCCGAGGAGCTCCCAGTCGCCGCCGGGCGCCCGCGTCTTGACCATGACGTTCTTCAGGGTGTCGCCGGCGACGACCTCGCGGCCGAGCACGGAGGCACCGTCGGCGCCCCCGTTGGCCCAGGCCACGAGCGTGTCGATCGTGGGCGCGTCCGGGGTGTCGTACACCTGCGCGGCGGGCAACCCGTCGAGCGGGATCGCGGGCGGCGCGGGCGTGGTCACGGCCTCGACGTTCGCGGCGTAGTCCGACTCGGTCGAGTGCACGTAGGTGTCCTCGCCGACGGGGCTCACCGCGAGGAACTCCTCGGAGGCGCTGCCGCCCATGGCGCCCGACGTGGCCGAGACGATGACGTGCTCTATGGCCAGCCGCGCGAAGATGCGCTGGTACGCGGCGCGGTGCTTGGCGTAGGCCTCGGACAGACCCTCGTCGGAGGTGTCGAAGCTGTAGCTGTCCTTCATGACGAACTCGCGGCCGCGGAGGATGCCCGCGCGGGGGCGCTCCTCGTCGCGGTACTTCGTTTGGATCTGGTACAGGATGACCGGCAGGTCCTTGTACGAGTTGTACTCGCCCTTCACGGTGAGGGCGAAGATCTCCTCGTGCGTGGGGCCGAGCAGCATGTCGGCGCCCTTGCGGTCCTGCAGGCGGAAGAGGCTGTCGCCGTACTCGGTCCACCGGTTGGTGGCCTCGTAGGGCTCGCGCGGGAGCAGCGCGGGCAGCAGGATCTCCTGGCCGCCGATGGCGTTCATCTCCTCGCGCACCACCTGCTCGACGTTGCGCAGCACCCGCAGGCCCAGCGGCAGCCAGGAGTAGACGCCCGGCGCGATGCGCCGCACGTAGCCGGCGCGGACGAGCAGCTTGTGGCTGGGGACCTCCGCGTCCGCCGGGTCGTCGCGGAGCGTGCGCAGGAACAGCTGGGAGAATCGGGTGATCACGAGGCCACAGCTTAGTGTGTCCGGTGTGCTGATCCTGCTTCCCCCATCGGAAACCAAAGCCGGCGGCGGCGCGGGCGCGCCCCTCGATCTCGGGGCGCTGACCTTCCCGTCGCTCACGCCGACCCGCGAGCGTCTCCTCGACGCGCTCGTCGCGCTCTCCCAGGACGACGAGCGCGCCCGCGCCGCGCTGGGGCTGTCGGAGGGGCAGACGGACGAGCTGGAACGGAACCGGGCGCTGCGCTCCGCGCCCACGCGGCCCGCGATCGAGCAGTACACGGGCGTGCTCTACGACGCCCTCGACGTGCGCGGGCTGACGAAGGCGCAGCGGGCGAAGGCCGACGCCCGCCTGGCCGTGGGGTCGGCGCTGTTCGGGGCCGTCGGCGCCGTCGATCCGATCCCGGCGTACCGGCTCTCGTCGGGGTCGAAGCTGCCGGGCCTGGGCACGCTCGCCGCCGAGTGGAAGCCCGCGCTGGCCGAGGCCCTCGCCGGTGCGGAGCGCGGCCTCGTCGTGGACCTGCGATCCGGCGGCTACGCGGCGCTCGGCAGGGTTCCGGGGGCGGTCACCGCCACCGTCGTGACCGAGAAGCCCGACGGCTCACGCGCCGTCGTCTCGCACTTCAACAAGCATCACAAGGGCCTGCTGGCCCGGGCGCTGGTGATCAGCCGCGCCGAGCCGGCGGACGCGCGGGCCGTGGTCAAGGTCGCCGGCAAGGCCGGCCTGCGCGCGGAGCTCTCCTCCCCCACCGAGGTCACGATCGTCACGGCGGGGTGACGGTCAGTCCTCGTCGAGGCGGTGGCGCCGCGCGCGGCTCACGCGCTCGGCCTGCGGCGAGACCTCGGGGCGGTGCATCGGGTCGGGCTCGGGCACGGAGTGCCGGCCGCCGTTCGACGGTGCCGCCTGCTGCGGGGGCGCTGCGGGCGGACGCTGGACCGGCCCGCTCGGACGCTGGACCGGCCCGCTCGGGCGCGGTGCCTGCTGGACGGGCCGCCCGATCGCACCGCTCGGCCGCGGCATCGGCCGGATCGGGACACCCTGACCGTGACCGGCCTGGTGCCCCGGCGGAGTCGGGCGCTGCACGGGCCCGCTCGGCCGCGGCACCTGCCCGCTCGGGCGCTGGATCGGCCCGCTCGGGCGCTGCAGGGGCGCGCTCGGACGCCGCTGCGCCTGCGGAGG
>NZ_VIGW01000039.1 GCF_007858435.1 Tsukamurella asaccharolytica
GTTCAGTATCTGCTGTCGTGAAAGATCGCGCAGGGAATGAGAGTGAACCTGCTGAAAAATCGTATAGTGTTGATGCACCTACTGCGAATGTCACCGGTTACTATGATGATATTGAGAGTGTGCAAAATACAGTTACAGATGTAGGACGTGTGGCTGAGGGGATAGAGATCTCAAGTAAGGCTTCTACAGAGCTAGCTTTCTCTGAAGGTTCATCTTTTGTTGCACTTGACGGGCAAAAGTTTGAAGGATCGATTGAGACTGAAGGGCAATATGGCCTCTTTACATTGAGTAGTGATGGGGAGTGGACCTATAAACTCAATAGTGATGCGGCTGTATCTGAAGCGCTTATTGCTTCAAGAGGGCCTTTAACTGAAATCTTCCAGTTCCAAGATGACTCAGGTAAGCGTTATGAAGTTAAAGTCTCAATTAATGATAATCGTTTAGAAGAAGGGAAAGTTGTTGCAATTTCAGCGACTACCGCATCTCTATTAGATGAGCCGGAACTTGTCGAAAGTGATGGTAATGAGTTTGTGATCTATAGTAATGACTCATTAGGTGAGATTGAGGGAAGAGCAGCAAAAGGGGTAGAGACTGTTCGCATCTATATTAATAAGCAACATGCTGCAGATGATAGCGAAATGGATTCTTTAGGGTATCCACAGTACTTTGAGGTTAAGGTTACTGTTGATGAGAATGGATATTGG
>NZ_VIGW01000040.1 GCF_007858435.1 Tsukamurella asaccharolytica
TTTATGATCTCACATATTCACTATTCGTAGAAAATTCTGCAAAATCAAATAGATTAGCATCACACAATTGGGAGAGACGTATATTTTTAGTAGCTCTAAAGATATTCTCAATTCTTCCTGGTGCCTCTTGCTCCCACTGTTGCAACAATCGCTTCACCTCTTGTCGCTGCAATCCTTCTTGTGAACCACAGAGATTACAAGGAATAATCGGAAACTCTCGCATCGCGGCATAGGTCGCAATATCCGTCTCACTACAGTAGCTTAATGGCCGAATTACAATATTATCGGCATCATCACTACGTAATTTAGGAGGCATTGCTTTCATAGTTCCTCCAAAAAACATATTCATAAAGAGAGTCTCAACAATATCATCACGATGGTGACCTAGAGCAATTTTATTGTAGCCATGCTCCTTAGCAAAGGTATAAAGGGAGCCTCGACGTAAACGGGAACAGAGACTACACATCGTCTTATCAGGGGCGATCTTCTCTGTCACGATAGAATAGGTATCCTGCTCAATAATGTGGTAAGGAACGCCTATACTCTCTAAATATTGGGGTAATATCTCTTCTGGAAAACCGGGTTGTTTCTGATCAAGATTGACCGCTAATATCTCAAAAGAGATAGGCGCATGCTTCTGCAAAATTAAGAGTAGATCTAATAGCGTATAAGAGTCTTTGCCACCTGAAAGGC
>NZ_VIGW01000041.1 GCF_007858435.1 Tsukamurella asaccharolytica
CTGATATTAGAGCGAAACTTCTACTTAGTCGTTGTGATGCTCTTTTTCTTAAGTTTTGGCTATCTCTATCTTTTACGAGTTCGGGGGAGCAATCTCTCCGCTACATTGAGGCGGCTTTCGCTTCTTCCTCTCATTCTCTTCTACCTTGCAGCTATGGAATTGATCTTAACGCTGACTAATACGATCGTAGAGACTAATTTTTTACAGATGATAGCTGCGATCAAGCGTTTCTCTGAGTCACCCAATGGGGATCACTTTGCACATATTGTGCCGGCTAATTGGATTCTACTATTAGAGAAAGGTGCCTGGCGTTTTCAGCTTCTCGCTACTTTACATCTTTTGATGCTCATCTTCCCACTTCTTCTACCTACTATCGATTCTCCTCAGGAGCGCTGGCGACCGATTTTTACGAGAGGATTCTTTGCGCTTTGTGGGAAGATGATCCACTATCTCTTTTTTCTCCTTGCGCTATTATGGTGGCTATTGAGTCTATTGGTTTGGGGTTATTTAACTTACCAAACTTTTCAAATTGAGAGCGGAATACGGTATCTACAAGATTATCAGCTATTTCAATCTCTCTTTTATTAAAGGAGAGAGCAGATGCGACGGATGATGGTTGCAATGGCGTTCTTTCTCTCTCTGCTTTTTAATGGTGGTATGCTCTTTTT
>NZ_VIGW01000042.1 GCF_007858435.1 Tsukamurella asaccharolytica
ACAGGCTTAAAACCCTGTCATCCTTTTACTGAATCTATAGGTTTAAGGAAGCGAACCTGGTGAACTGAAACATCTAAGTAACCAGAGGAAAAGAAATCAATTGAGATTCCCGCAGTAGTGGCGAGCGACCCGGGAAGAGCCGATATGTGATAACTTATTGTATAGAAGAATCATCTGGAAAGATGAGCCGTAGTGGGTGATAGCCCCGTATTTTAAATACAGTAAGTGGTACTAGGCATATCAACAAGTAGGGCGGGACACGAGAAATCCTGTCTGAACATGGGGGGACCATCCTCCAAGGCTAAATACTCGTAATCGACCGATAGTGAACAAGTACCGTGAGGGAAAGGTGAAAAGAACCCCTGTGAGGGGAGTGAAATAGAATCTGAAACCGTGTACGTACAAGCAGTGGGAGCCCTTTTTAGGGTGACTGCGTACCTTTTGCATAATGGGTCAGCGACTTATATTCTGTGGCAAGCTTAACCGAATAGGGGAGGCGTAGGGAAACCGAGTCTTAATAGGGCGTCTAGTCGCAGGGTATAGACCCGAAACCAGGCGATCTACCCATGGCCAGGCTGAAAGTTAGGTAACACTGACTGGAGGGCCGCACCCACATCTGTTGCAATAGATGGGGATGAGCTGTGGGTCGGAGTGAAAGGCTAATC
>NZ_VIGW01000043.1 GCF_007858435.1 Tsukamurella asaccharolytica
TATTGCTGCCCTGCTTGTGACCAGATTCCTAATTGACGGAACATCCCTTCCATACCGAAAGTTCGTGATTCATCCACAAGAATAGGAACCACACGCTTCCCAATCACTTTATCTTTCACAATGGTATTGAGGATACGAACGAAACTCATCGTTGTGGAGATTTCACGCCCCTCAGCCGTCGCCTCTAATTGCGCCTTAAATGCCTCTAACTTCGG
This sequence comes from Tsukamurella asaccharolytica, assembly GCF_007858435.1. Taxonomy (GTDB): domain Bacteria; phylum Actinomycetota; class Actinomycetes; order Mycobacteriales; family Mycobacteriaceae; genus Tsukamurella; species Tsukamurella asaccharolytica. The sequence goes on from NZ_VIGW01000043.1 coordinate 216, forward strand.
CACCGTCAATTTCTCTTTGGCTTGAACGCGACGCGAAGGAACATAACCACCTAATGCACGGCGACGCTCATGGAGATACTCAAGCTCTGGACTTCCTTCAGGAGGTCTAATAAAGTTGAGCGCTTCAAGATCCTCATCTGAGATCGGCACTTCAAATCGGTCACGGAAACGACGCAATGACTCAAGGCTAATTGATTTTTGTTGATGGGCAACGTTTTGCGCTTCCCCATCTTGCCCCATTCCATAGCCTTTAATTGTTTTAACTAAAATAACGGTTGGTTTTCCTTCCGTCTTCACAGCCGCATCATAAGCAGCATAGACCTTATTCTCATCATGCCCACCACGATTCAAGCGCCATACATCATTATCAGACATATGTGCCACCATCGCTTTAAGCTCTGGACTGTTGAAGAAATGCTCACGCACATAGGCGCCATCACGAGATTTAT
>NZ_VIGW01000044.1 GCF_007858435.1 Tsukamurella asaccharolytica
CTTTTCTAAAGATACTTATTTAAGATCATCCCTATTAACAATGCCTGACAATGCCTGACAATGTCTGCAGCAATGAAGCGTAGACTCTCAAAATCATTCAATCAATGGCATCTGCTTCAAACTAATTTTACTGAGAATCACCTTCAGATAATGCCCCTACCGGAATAACTTCTCCCTGCTCTACAATCATATCTAAGACATGCTTCACAGCGCCCTCTTCAGCTTCATACTCTTTTAGACGAGGCGGTACTCATAATTCTCTGCCGGCACAAACCCTTCAATCTCTCCGGTATAGGTCTCCCAGTCACTATTTTTATCTTCCCTGACCTGCAAACATCCTGCCGCCTGCTCTTCACAAAGGATTCGCTCTGCCGAGATATAGTAGAAGACACGCTCATAAGGCTTCGCTTTAATATCGAGATACTCCCCCTGATCTAACTCTACAGGTAGATAATGAGAGACTTTTTCTCCCGGGACTGTTCCTACTAAATAGAGCGCATCACCCTCTCTTACCATCTTAGGGGTTGCGATAATAAATTGTGAAATTCGCTCATCCAGTTTTTGAAGCTCTGGCTCACATGCCATCATTGTTGAAGCTAAAGCAGCACCACCGCGCCCCTCTTTTACTCTAAATGCCCCATTCTCTTTAAGGTAGACC
>NZ_VIGW01000045.1 GCF_007858435.1 Tsukamurella asaccharolytica
AGGATTTGCATTGTAGGCATCGTTGACTAGTTGCACATTCTCTTTGAGCTTCACAACTTGTAATCGCCCTTGAACAGCTTCTAAGCGCTCAAGCCCTTTCTGAATCGTGGTGATCGACTCGCCGGCGGCAACTGCAGCGGCAGAGGCGGCTAAGGCATTGAGAATATTGTGGCGCCCTAACAATTTTAATTCGATCTTGCGTCGCTCTTTTAAGGGTTTTAGCTCTAACTCAAAAGATCGTCCTTCAATCTGATGCGCCATCACATCGGAGGCAGATTTAATCCCGAAGGTCAGGTGTTTAAAGTCGGCAACATCTTTAAGCCACTTCTTCGCAAAGGCATCATCGGCATTGATAATGGCTGTTCCCGTTTTTGCCAATCCTAAAAAGATCTCCGCTTTTGCCTCAGCGACCCCTTCAAGAGAACCAAATCCCTCTAGATGGCAGGCGCCGGCATTATTGAGAATAGCGATATCGGGTTGAACAATTTTGGTTAAATACTCAATTTCATGAGGATGATTCGCCCCCATCTCAATTACCGCATGGGTATGATGCTTATTGAGTCGTAAGAGCATCAAAGGGCAACCGACATGATTGTTGTAGTTGCTCTCTGTGGCTAAAACTTCATGTTCTTGTGAGAGAATGGAGGTGAT
>NZ_VIGW01000046.1 GCF_007858435.1 Tsukamurella asaccharolytica
TTTTGTTGTGGACGGATCATTAAGAAATACATCACAACAAACATTCCGCCAAACAGAATTAAAGTTGGAAAAATGCTTTGCTCTTGCGCTTGTGCAAAGGCTGGAGAAACTAAGGCAGTTAAAGCAATCAGTAAACGCTTCATAAATGCTCCCATAAAGTATGATTTATATAAATTATATGATTCGAAATGAGTAAATTTTAAATAAGATTCAGATAAGTTTTAAATAAGTTTTAGATGGGCTTTAGATAAAGCATTATCTAATGCTCCGATAAAACTTCGCTAAACGATAAAATCTCAATAAAATTTATCACATAAATAATGTCAGTGTGAAAATGAATAGTTGATCATTCTAACACTATATTATTGCAAACGCTTAAAACTTCTACGCAATTAAATGAAATTTTACTGGAAGTGGCTCACACCATTGTTTGCCACTTTTGACTAGTCATTATTTGCATCATCTGCCTCAATTTATGACCCAATAATGGTATTGAAGTGGTATTCAAATGTTATTGAAGTTCATATTGAAAATCATTGAACACCATGAACACCATGATAACCATTGAATACCATATTGAGATCACATTAAGACCATATTGAAGCTATATTGAAGTCATCTTAAGCGTTGCGTTTAATTAC
>NZ_VIGW01000047.1 GCF_007858435.1 Tsukamurella asaccharolytica
CACGCCAGGTGCAAGATCGAGTTCAAATCGAGTAATTACCGGACCGGGTTCAATATTGACAACAGAGACCTCAATATTGAAGTGCTTAAACTGCTCCTCAATGAGTGAGGCAAGTTCTGCAAGCTCCGCTTCATCATAACTTTCGGTCACAGGAGGGGGATTACCTAAAAGATCTAATCCCGGTAGACGACCTGCCATCGGGAACTCTTTAGGCGCTTTAACCGGAATCGGCATTCCACTTTTCGGATCGATCTCATGACCGATATAGCGCGCTTTATTGCTTTCAGCTACTGGCGAGGCTTCATTTTGAGTCTCAAATGCCGGGGTGATTACCTCGACTAATTCTTCCTCATCTTCTTCATCTATATTCTGCTCCTCCTCAAAATCACCAAAGGTGAGATCAAGGGGCTCAATTTCGGTCTTAGTCTGCGCTGACGGATGATCTGTCTCATCTTGCGCTATTGTGGGGTCGGTAATGGCAAATTGTAAAGGCGTAATCGCTAGTGGATTACTCCCATTTTGATAGGAAGACATCTGATTTTCAGATTCTTCTGCTGAGTGATCAAGATCTGTCGCCATATCTGTATCAAAATCACTTCGGTATATAGCATCACTCTCATCTGCCTGT
>NZ_VIGW01000048.1 GCF_007858435.1 Tsukamurella asaccharolytica
GCCTATGCGGCGGTTAACAGCTCCGCTTTGATTGCTTCTAACATAGGATATTTCTAAGCCGCCTATGCGGCGGTTAACCATAGATTACGCACAATCTTCGAAAGCGAAGATTTCTAAGCCGCCTATGCGGCGGTTAACTTCCTTCCACTATCCAGATCTCATCAGCTTTATTTCTAAGCCGCCTATGCGGCGGTTAACATTCGTTATATGTTGATAGCGAAAGATGCACCTTTCTAAGCCGCCTATGCGGCGGTTAACGATACTATAAGAGGTTTTCTGGCCTACCTTAATTTCTAAGCCGCCTATGCGGCGGTTAACACAGATCACCAAGCTAAGTCAGAGAGCATCAATTTCTAAGCCGCCTATGCGGCGGTTAACTCTTTGCAGCAGATCGGCGGGAAGACAGTTGCTTTCTAAGCCGCCTATGCGGCGGTTAACCACCTCTATTTATAGTTCTCGTGTATGAAATATTTCTAAGCCGCCTATGCGGCGGTTAACGCTCACCTATGGAGCATATCCGCAATCGATTTTTTCTAAGCCGCCTACGCGGCGGTTAACTTATTAAGAGCGCAGAAGCAGCTGCACAAAAATTTCTAAGCCGCCTATGCGGCGGTTAACTCTGGCAAG
>NZ_VIGW01000004.1 GCF_007858435.1 Tsukamurella asaccharolytica
CAATCCGAAACCGAACGCCGAAACGAACTACCCGGATGGCTGCACTTCTACAATCACCACCGACCCCACTCCGCCATCGGAGGCCGCCCACCCATCACCAGGCTGACCAACCTCCCTGGACATCACATCTAGAGGGCGAGCGCGGCGCCCGACGTGACTGCGGGCCACCGTGTCGTTCTGGGTTGGACGCGTACGCGACAACCGTACCTCCCGGCCTTCCACCCGGTAGGTACCGTGGGGCGTGCCCACGGAACTCCAGCGGATGCTCACCGGCGAGCGGTACCGCGACAGCGATCCCGCGCTCGTCGCGATGCGGAAGTCGTGCGGACGGTTGCTCGACCGGTTCAACGCCACCGTCGCGGACGACGACGCGGAGCGCTCTCAGATCCTCCACGCACTCCTCGGCGGCATCGGCGACGGCTCGTGGGTCGTGCCGCGCTTCCAGTGCGACTACGGGGCGCACATCACCATCGGTGCCAACAGTTTCCTCAACTACGACGCGATCCTCATGGACTGCGCTCCCATCACGATCGGCGACGACTGCTCGATCGGGCCACGGGTGCAGCTGCTCACGGCGCTGCACCCCGTCGAGGACCACGCGGCGCGCCGGGCGCGGTGGGAGACGGCGGAGCCGATCACGATCGGCGACAACGTCTGGTTCGGCGGCGGCGTCATCGTGTGCCCCGGCGTCACGATCGGGCGGAACGCCGTGATCGGCGCCGGCAGCGTGGTGACCCGCGACGTCCCGGACCACGTCGTCGCCGTCGGCAACCCGTGCCGCGTCGTGCGCTCGCTCCCCGTCGAATAGTCGCCTGCGCGCACGCGCGCACCGGTCCTGGATTCGGACCACGCTGAGCGGGACGGTTCCGACACCGTGGCGTACTCGGCAGAGTGTCCTCGCACACCGGACGAGTCCGCTCGTCCGCCCCAGCCGCAGGAGTTCAGCATGAGTACCCTCGTCATCGTCGCGTTCGTCGGTCTGCTCGGGCAACTCGTGGACGGGAGTCTCGGGATGGCCTTCGGTGTGACCGCGACGACCTTCCTCGTCGCGCTCACCACGCTCTCGCCCGCCGCCATCAGCGCGACGATCCACCTCGCCGAGATCGGCACGAGCGCCGTGTCCGGCGCTTCGCACTGGCGGTTCGGAAACGTCGACTGGAAGGTCGTGCGTCGCATCGGAATCCCCGGGGCGATCGGCGCCTTCGCCGGGGCGACGGTGCTCTCGAATCTCTCCACCGAGGTCGCCAAGCCGTTGATGTCCTCGATCCTCCTGCTGCTCGGCCTGTACGTGCTGCTGCGCTTCACGTTCCGCGGTATCGACACCAAGAACCTGGGCAAGCCGCTGCGGTCACGCTTTCTCGCTCCGCTCGGCCTTTTCGGTGGCTTCGTCGACGCCACGGGCGGTGGCGGCTGGGGCCCCGTCGGCACTCCGGCGCTGCTGGCTTCGGGCCGGATGGAGCCGCGCAAGGTGGTCGGCACGATCGACACCAGCGAGTTCCTCATCGCCCTGGCGGCTTCGCTCGGGTTCCTGGCGAACCTGGGGGGCGAGGGTGTGAACTTCGCGTACGCCGGGGCGATCCTGCTGGGCGGCGTCATCGCGGCGCCGTTCGCGGCATGGCTTGTGCGGCACTTCCCGCCGCGACTGCTCGGCGCTTCGGTGGGCGGCCTGATCATCCTCACCAACGCCAGGACGCTCATGGGCAAAGACGCCCTCGCCCTCGACCCCGGCACTCAGCGCGTCGTCTACATCCTGATCGTCGCGGGCTGGATCGCCGCCTTCGCGTACTCCTTCGTTCAGTACCGCCGCGACTCCGCACTCGAGTCCGCCGACTCCATCAGCGATCTGGCAGCCCGCAACGCGACCGCCGCCGGTGAGGAGAAGGCGACCGCGCCCGCCTGATTCCGCGCCACGTCATCCACGCATCCGCAGGCCGATGGTCTCGTGGAACTCATGGTGTGGGAACCCGGCCCCGCGTCCACGTGGTGATCGCCGCGGGCCCGCGGCCGCGGTCGAGGCCCCGCACCAGCACTGCGCAACCGATACCGGAGAGCACCATCCCGGTCGCGAAGGCCGCCGGGTAACCGAGCGTGTCGCCCACGATGGCGCCGGCGAATCCGGCGAGCCCCTGGGCCGCGACCACGGCGCTCGCGAGCAACGTGTAATCCGCGCCGGCATCGTCGCGCTCGCACGCGTCCATCATCAGCGTGAACAGCGCGACGAGCGCGGCGCCGCCGAAGACGTGCTCGAGCACCGTCGCCGAGATCACCATGGCGCTTCCGCCGATCCCGAGCGCCGCCGCGACGAACAGTCCGACCGCGAGCGTCTGGCTGACGCCGCCGAACAGCAGGGCCGGTCGCCGCCCGTAGCGGTACGCGAGCCAGCCGCCGAGCGCCGATCCGGCGAGGGCGCCCGCCGAGCTCAGGGCGCCGCTCACCAGGGCGATCTGCTGCAGCGTCAGCCCGGCGTCGTGCAGGAACGGGCCGGCGATCGACGACGCCATGGAGTTGCCGAACTTGTAGGCCACGAGGAGGCCGATCAGGGTGATCACCCCGGGCCGGCGGAGTCGGCGCCACCATGCCGTGCCCAGGCGGCCGCGACGGTCCTGCCCCCTGCTGGACCGCTGCACCTCGCCGGACGGCTCGTCGCGTGCCAGTAGGACCACGGGGACCGTGCACAGGAGGATGAGCCCGCCCAGGGTGAGCAGCAGCACGCGCCAGCCGCTCTCCGCGTAGATCCACAGCAGCCCGCCGCCCCCGGCGATCATGCCGAGCCGGTAGGCGCCCGTCTGGATGCCGTTGCCGACTCCTCGTTCGCGCGGGCCGAGGAGGCGGACCGCGAGGCCGTCGGTGGCGACGTCCTGGGTGGCCGAGAGCAGGTTGATGGCGGCGATGGCGACGAACAGCCACCGCAGCGAGCCGGCGAGGTCGGTCGCGGCCAGGGCGAAGACCACGCCCGCGGAGCCGAGCTGGGTGGCGAGCAACCATTGCCGTCGGGTGCCGATCCGGTCGACGGCGGGCGCCCACAGGAATTTCAGGCCCCAGGGCAGGTAGAGCAGGGAGGTGAGGCTGATCGCTGTCAGGGACAGGCCCGCGTCGCGCAGTAGCACGGGGATCGCCTGGGTGAAGAAGCCGAAGGGGAGCCCCTGGGCGAAGTACAGCCCTGTCAGGAGGACGAAAACGCGCAGTGGCACCCCGCGATTCTGACAGTCCGCGCGAGGCGAGGCGCGGTCAGGGCGCGGGAGGCGGGACGGAAAGACGCCGGTGGCGGCCGATTCACAAGGAATCGACCGCCACCGGCGTCAGTCTTAACGCGCTGGGTGCGACTTAGCCGCGGCCACCGCAGCTCGGCCATGCGCCGATGCCCTGCGAAGCGAGGACGTTCTCCGCGACGCGGATCTGCTCGGCACGCGAGGCGTTGTGGGGCAGGCCCGAGCCGCCGTTGGCGCGCCAGGTCGACGGGCTGAACTGCAGGCCGCCGTAGTAGCCGTTGCCGGTGTTGATGCTCCAGTTGCCACCCGACTCGCAGGCCGCGATGGCGTCCCAGTTCACGCTGGAGGCGTTCGCAGCGCCGGTGCCGAAGGCAACGGGAGCGGCGACGATCGCACCGGTGACGGCCATCATGCCCAGGGTCTTACGGATGTTCTTCAAGGGGTTCCTTTCGCCGTTGCGCATGCCAGTGCACAGCCCGATGGGGGCCGAGGTGCTGGGAAGATATGGGCCGTGCCTTCTCTGTCGGGCACGGCAGTGGACTGAGTCAGATCGCTCACCCGCTTCGGCGACGTGGTGCGTCGCTCCCGAAAGCGGTCCGGCGCCCGAGGGAAGATGCTCTCGTTTCGGCGGCGGGGCCCACACATACGCTGTGGTTCGTGGATTCAGTTGTGTTCCCGTGATCGGGTCGAGGGCAACACTAGGGGTCTTACAAGCCGGTGTCATCCCCGCTTCGGAACGGTCGCGGTTTGATAACGCTTCGGTCACGGCGCGGCGCGAACCCGGTTATGCCAGGTCACGCAGAAGAATGCTAGCAATAGCTCGCATGGGCAATGACCTGCGGAAAGTGACGGCAATCACACGAAAATTGTGGCTCCGGTCACCGAAACGCTGGATCACGAAACGGTCAAGTCGGACCAGGATCAGGCGGTGCGCGCGGTGCGGTATCGCGCCAGAGTGACCTCGCGCTCGTGCGCGTGGTCGACAATCCGAGCCGGATAGCCGTGTGCGTAGCCGTCCTCGTGCTTCCACGGCGTGAGGGCTGCCGCACCGTCGAGGTGACGGAGCTCGGGGATGTATCTGCGGACGTAATCGCCCTGCGGGTCGAATTTCTCAGCCTGGGCAGTGGGGTTGAACACCCGGAAGTAAGGTGCCGCGTCGGTCCCCGTCCCCGCGACCCACTGCCACCCGTGAGCGTTCGACGCCGCGTCGCCGTCGATCAGGAGGTCCAGGAAGTGCGCGGCGCCGTGCGGCCACCAGACGTGCAGGTCCTTGGAGAGGAAACTCGCGACCACCATGCGCACCCGGTTGTGCATCCAGCCCTCCGAGAGGAGCTGTCGCATGCCCGCGTCGACCAGGGGGAAGCCGGTCTCCCCGCGCTGCCAGGCCGTGAAATCCTCGCCGGGGTCCGTGTATTCGAGTCCGGCGAGGGCGTCCGTCAGATCCGTGTGCAGCGAGCCCGGGTTGTGATGGAGGACGTCGGCGTAGAAGTCGCGCCAGCACAGCTCTGAGGAGAACTTCAGCGCGCCCTCGCCGGCACCGAGGTCCGCGAGGAGGGTGCGCGGATGGACGGCGCCCACCTTGAGGTAGGGGGACAGGCGGGACGAGGCGTCGAGATCCGGCCGGTCGCGCTCCTGTGCGTAGCGCGGCAGGTCGTCGGAGCGGAACCGCTGCCACCGCGCGAGCGCCTCCTCCTCGCCCGCCGGCGGAAGTTCGACGGGGCTCGAGCCGTGGAGGTTCTTCAGCGAGGTGCGCGCGGCATCCCCCGGCGTCGAAGGGGGGCACCACTGCACCGGATCGGACAGGCGGGCGGGCCCGGGCCACCGGTGCTCGCGCCACGCGCGCTGGAAGGCGCTGAAGACGCGGTACGGCGTACCGTCGGCCTTCGTGATCCGACCGGGGGTTACGGCGTAGGGAGAACCCGTCTCCACCCACTCGATGTCGTTCTCGGCGAGGATTTCTCGTACGACATCATCGCGACGCCTGCCGAAGGGTGTGGTCTCCCGGCTCACGTGGACGGCGGTCGCTCCCACGGCGCGCGCGGCCGCGAGCACCTCCTCGGCGGGAGAACCCGTGCGCACTTCGAGTCCGCCGTCGAGCTGCGCGTCGAGCGCGAGCACGTTGGCGGCGAACCAGGATCCGCGCGGGCCGTCGCGCAGCAGTGCCGGATCGAGGACCATCAGCGGCAGCACGTCGCCGTCCGCCGCTGCTGCGCACAGTGCGGGATTGTCGCCCAGGCGCAGATCGCGCCGCGCCCACCAGATCACGGTCATGCCCGCAACGCTACAGACGCCGAGCGGGGCGCCGCCAGACGGCGACGCCCCGCTCGACCTGGGTCGACGGTCCTACTTCAGCTGTGAGCTGTTGAGGTTGAGGTGTCGGCGCGCGATGATCAGCTGCTGGATCTGCTGCGTGCCCTCGAAGATGTCGAGGATCTTCGAGTCGCGGGCCCACTTCTCGAGCAGGGTGCGCTCCGAGTAGCCGAGCGCCCCCGCGAGTTCGACGGCCTTGAGGGTCACATCGGAGCCGACCCGACCGGCCTTGGCCTTCGCCATCGACGCGTTCATCGAGTTGGGAATCTTGTTGTCCGCCATCCAGCCCGACTTCAGCGTCAGCTGGTACGCGGCCTCCCAGTCCGACTCGAGCCGGATGAACTCCGCTGCGGCGTGCGGCAGTGTGTTCACCGGCGCGTCGTAGTCGATGACGATCCCGGCATCCTCCAGCACGGTGCGCAGCTCCTCGAGCGAGGCGCGGGCGCAGCCGATGGCCATGGCGGCCACCAACGGGCGGGTGTTGTCGAAGGTCTGCATGACCCCGGCGAAACCCTTCTCCACGTTCACCTCGGGGCTGCCGAGGATGTTCTCGAACGGGATGCGGCAGTCCTCGAACCGGATCTCCGCGGTGTCGGAGGCGCGGATGCCGAGCTTGTGCTCGAGCCGGGCCACCGTGACGCCGGGATGCTCGCGGGGCACCACGAAGGACTTGATCGCGGCGCGGCCGGCGCTCTTGTCGACGGTCGCCCACACGACGATGTGGTCGGCGCGCGCGCCCGAGGTCACGAAGATCTTGGTGCCGTTGAGCACCCACTCGTCACCATCGCGGGTCGCCGTGGCGCTGACTGCGGCCGAGTCCGAGCCGAACGAGGGCTCGGTGATCGCCATCGAGGCCCAGACCTTGCCGAAGCGCTCGAGCTGCTCGTCGGTCGCGACCGCGGCGATGGCAGCGTTGCCGAGCCCCTGGTAGGGGAAGGCGAGCATGAGGCCGGTGTCGCCCCAGCACATCTCGATCGCGTTGATGATCGACTCCATGGTGCCGCCGTTGCGGCTGCCCGCCGTGACGTCGGGCGGCGTGGGCTTGGGCTTCTCCTCGCCCTCGCTCTTCTTCCGGTCGCCCGACGCGGCCGACGGCGCCTGGCCCGCATCGGCCAGCCCGTCGTAGAGGGCGGCGATGGTGTCGAGCTCCTTGGGGTACTCGTGCTCGGCGAGGTCGTACTTGCGCGAGATGGGGCGGAAGATCTCGGCCGCGCCCTGGTGCGACATCTCGGCCGACGCCTTCAGCTTCTTGGGGAGTTCCAGATTGATTGCCATGAGGGTTCTTTCTTCTGCTCTGAAGTCGAAGGGGCCTAGAGGACGACGACGCCCTCGGCGATGCCGACGGCGCGCAGGTCGCGGTACCAGCGCTCCACGGGGTGCTCCTTGGTGAACCCGTGCCCGCCGAGGAGCTGGACGCCGTCCAGCCCGATCCGCATGCCCTTGTCGGTGGCGAACTTCCGTGCGAGCGCGGCCTCGCGGCCGAAGGACAGGCCCTGCTCCGCGCGCGAGGCGCCGCGCCACACGAGCAGCTCCAGGCCGTCGACCTCAGTCGCCATGTCGGCCACGGCGAAGGCCACGGCCTGGCGATGCGCGATCGGCTCGCCGAAGGCCTCACGCTCCTTGACGTACGGGGTCACGTAGTCGAGCACGGCGCGTGCCGTGCCGAGTGCGAGCGCCGACCAGCCGAGGCGGGCCAGTCGCACCACGTCGGTGTAGTTCTGGGCGGCGGTGTCCAGGTCGACCTCGCCCAGCAGCGCGGTCCCGGGGACCTTCACGTCGTCGAGGTTCAGGCGGCCCAGAGAGGCGGCACGCAGGCCCATGCTCGGGTCGCCCTCGACGATCACGCCGTCGGTGCCCGATTCGACGATGAACAGCGCGGGCTTGCCCTCCAGCTCGGCGCCGACCACGAACAGCTCTGCCGAGCCGGCTTGCGGCACCATCGACTTCACGCCGTTGAGCACGAACCCCTCCGCGGTGCGGGTGGCCTTGGTGGACAGCGCGAACGGGTTGAACAGCGCGCCGGGCTCGGCGATCACCACGGAGGACTGCGGCACGGACTCGCCCGCGTACTCCTTGAGGTAGGTCTGCTGCTGGCCGTCGGAGCCGAACTGCGCGAGCGTGACCGCGACGCCGCTCGGGGCGAGGATCGGCAGCGCCAGGCCCATGTCGCCGTGGGCGAGCGCCGCGGCCACGAGGGCGTTGGTCACCGCGCCGCGGTCGCTGCCCGCACCGTCGAGCTCCTCGGGCACGTTGATCATCGTGATGCCGAGCTCCGTGGCGCGCTCGAGCAGCGAGGCCGGGGCCGCCGTCGCCGCGTCGGCCTCGGCGGCAGCCGGGCGGACGATCTCGGCGGCGAAGTCCCGCACGGTGTCGACGATCATCTGCTGCTCGTCGTCCGGAGTGAGGTCGTAGTTCGACTTCGTGCTCGAGGTCAGCCGCTGGGGCTTACCGGTGCCGGAGACGGCCTTGAACGTGCGGTTCGCGGCGCCGAGCGCCTTGAAGCCGTGTTTGGTGCCCTCGTAGGCGACGCGGTTCACCACGTCCTGCAGGCCGCGGTTCTGCACGAAGGGGGTCTGCACCACGGCCATCAGGGCGCGGATCAGCTGGCCGGTCGGGTTCCGCCGGATCGGGTTCTTCCCGATGGCGCTGGTGTCCCGGGGATCGGTTGACGTGCTCATCTCCACCATCTCGTCGTCGTGGCGGCGCAGGTCGTGGGCTGGTCCCTGACCCCGCGCCGTCAACTTACTCATCAGTCAGATGGGACCTTACTCCTCGGTAAGATCGGTGCCAAGAGATGGGATGAATCATCCTTCGGCGTATCAGGGAGTCAGACGTCGCAGCACCTGCGGGTGCAGAATCGGGTTCGCCGCGACCGCCGAGCCCGCGTGCGGGCCAGGCGTCCCGTCCGTGCCCGTGAACAGCCCCCCGGCCTCGCGCACCACGATCTCGACGGCGGCCAGGTCCCAGAGCGAGACCTCCGGTTCCACCGCGATGTCCACCGCGCCCTCCGCGACCAAGCAGTAGCTCCAGAAGTCGCCGTAGCCGCGCAGGCGCCAGGCGTCCTCGGCCAGCGCGAGGAATCGGTCGCGGCCCGCCCGGTCGGCGAAGTAGGACAGGTCCGAGAAGGAGATGCTGGCGTCCCCGATCTCGCCGACCCCGGAAACCGAGATCCGGCGCGGCTCGCCACCGTCGAACTGCGTGTAGGCGCCGGCTCCCGTGGAGGCGAACCACCGGCGCCGCAGCGCGGGCGCCGAGACCACCCCGACCACGGGCACGCCGTCCTCGAGCAGTGCGATCAAGGTGGACCAGACCGGGACGGCGCGCACGTAGTTCTTCGTGCCGTCGATCGGGTCGAGCACCCACTGCCGGCCCGCGAAGACGGCCTCGCCGCCGAACTCCTCGCCGAGCACCGCATCGCCGGGGCGCTCCGCGGCGAGCCGCTCGCGGATCAGGGTCTCGGTGGCGAGGTCCGCGTCGGAGACGGGCGTGAGGTCGGGCTTCGCGTCGACCCTGAGGTCCAGGGCGCCGAACCGTGCCATGGTCAGCTCGTCGGCCGCGTCCGCGAGGGCGAGGGCCAGGGTGAGATCGGGGTGCGGGGGGTTCGACGGTGCGCTCGACATGCGAGAACGGTAGCGGAGGCCGGACACGGGCGCGGGGCGGTCCCTGTCGGTAATCTGGGCATATGGAATGGATCTGGGTGCTCTTGCTCGCCGCCATGCTGGGTGCGCTGGTCGTCATGTGGCAGCGCTCCAAGCGCGGCACGCTCGGCACCGCGCCCGCGGGCCCCGGCATGGAGGACGGGACTCTCACGCTCAGCGGCGTGAGCCCGCGCCCCGTCGAACCCGACCAGAAGGGCCAGGCCTTCGTGACCGTCTCCGGCACCGTCGAGGGCCCGACGACGCCGCCCACGCACGTCTACCGACGGCTGATCGTGGACTTCGCGGAGCGCTGGCCGGAAGTCGGGGACCGGCTGCCCGTGTTCTACAAGGTGGGCAAGGTCGACAGCTCGTGGCAGCTCGGCAGCCTCACCCCGCCACCGGATCCGTACGGCGGGCCGGGCCAGTATCCTGGGTGACTGTGCATCCTGACGTAGCCGCTGACATCGAGAGCCTCGACACCACCCTGCAGACGGTGGAGAAGGTGATCGATCTCGACGAGTTGCGCCGGCGCGTCGATGAACTGGAACACAAGGCGTCCGACCCCGAGCTCTGGAACGACCAGGCCAACGCGCAGCAGGTCACCAGCGAGTTGTCGCACGCCCAGGCGGAGCTGCGCCGCGTCACCGATCTGCGCCAGCGCCTCGACGACCTGCCCGTTCTGTACGAGCTCGCCGACGCCGAGGAGGGCGACGACCGGGCCGCCGCGCTCGAGGACGCCGACGGCGACCGTGCCCAGTTGCGCACCGAGATCGAGGCCATGGAGGTCAAGACCATGCTTTCGGGCGAGTACGACGCCCGCGACGCGCTGGTCAACATCCGCGCCGGCGCCGGTGGCGTCGACGCCGCGGACTGGGCCGAGATGCTCATGCGCATGTACGTCCGCTGGGCCGAGAAGCACGGCTACGGCGTGGAGGTCTACGACACCAGCTACGCCGAGGAGGCCGGCCTGAAGTCCGCCACCTTCGCGGTGAAGACCGACTACGCGTACGGCACCCTCTCCGTCGAGATGGGCACCCACCGGCTCGTGCGGATCAGCCCGTTCGACAATCAGGGCCGCCGCCAGACCTCCTTCGCCGAGGTCGAGGTGCTGCCCGTGGTGGAGACCACCGACCACATCGACGTCGACGAGAACGAGGTGCGCGTGGACGTGTACCGCTCGTCGGGCCCGGGCGGGCAGTCGGTCAACACCACCGACTCCGCGGTGCGGCTCACGCACATCCCCACCGGCATCGTCGTCACCTGCCAGAACGAGAAGAGCCAGCTCCAGAACAAAGTCTCGGCGATGAAGGTCCTGCAGGCCAAGCTGCTCGAGCGCAAGCGGCAGGAGGAGCGCGCGCAGATGGACGCCCTCAAGACCAACGAGGGTGCGTCGTGGGGCAATCAGATGCGGTCCTACGTGCTGCACCCGTACCAGATGGTCAAGGACCTGCGGACCGAGTACGAGGTGAACAACCCGTCGGCGGTGCTCGACGGCGACCTGGACGGCTTCATCGAGGCCGGCATCCGCTGGCGGATGCGTGGCGATGACGAGTAGCACGCTGCTCGCGACCTCGATCCTCCCCGATGTCACGGGGTGGCGGCTCCTCATGTTCGAGCGGGTGCTGCCCATCGCGCTCTGGACCCTCGCCGCGGTCCTGGCGAACCGGTTCGTGAACTGGTTCTCCGTGCGCGTCACGATGCGGATCGACGCACAGTTCAAGAACAGCGACTCACTCGTCCGCTCGGAGTCCGCCAAGCACCAGCACGCCCTGATCCAGGTGATCAGCTGGGTCGCGATCGCCGCGATCTATCTGTTCGCCGCCTACCAGGTGGTCAAGACGCTCGGTGTGCCGATCACCGCCCTCGTCGCGCCCGCCACCGTCATCGGTGCGGCGCTCGGCTTCGGCGCGCAGCGCATCGTGCAGGACCTCCTGGCGGGCTTCTTCCTCATCACCGAACGGCAGTACGGTTTCGGCGACGTGGTGGATCTCGCGCTCACCGGCGGGTCGACGGCCGAGGGCACCGTCTCCGACGTCACGCTGCGGGTGACGAAGCTGCGTAACACCGACGGTGAGGTCATCACCGTCCCGAACGGACAGATCGTCAAGGCCACCAACCTGTCGAAGGACTGGGCCCGCGCCGTCGTCGACATCCCGCTGCCGAAGACAGTCGACATGGGCAAGGTCAACTCGCTGCTGCACCGGGTCGGCGAACGGGCCTACCACGACCCGAAGATGTCGACGCTGTTGCTCGATGAGCCGACGCTCATGGGCGTCGAGTCCATCGACCTGGACCAGGTGAACCTGCGGATGGTCGCGCGCACGCTCCCCGGCAAGCAGTTCGAGGTGGGGCGCAATCTTCGCGAGCGCATCGTGCGCAGCCTCGCGACGGCCGGCATCGACGTCGCGCCGGTCACCGACACCGTCGAGGACGAGGAGGAGGTGAAGCCGCAGTGACGGACGACCCGAAGCGGCCGCAGGGCGACGAGCCCGACGCCGAGGCCACCACCGAGCTCCCCGCCCGGACGGCGCCCGAGCCGGCTGCCGCACCGTCGGAGTCCACGCGGCCGCGCCCGTCCGCCTGGCAGCGCGTCCCGAAGACCATCCCGCACACCCGGGCGCGCACCAGCACCGTCGTTCTGGTGCTGCTGTTCCTCGGGCTGATGTGGTGGTACCTCGACCTGTACGCGCAGTTCGTCCCCGAGGAACAGCGACGCACGGGGCAGACGCCCGTCGCGACCACGACCGCGCCCGCCCGGGAGGCACCCACCTACGACGGGCCGACCACGACGCCGTCCCCGACCCCGTCGAGCGCGGTCCCGTCCCGCGGCGAGGTGGGGGAGTCCGGCGCACCCTCGTCGACGGTGCCGGGCAGCTCGGGTGAGCCGACCACCGCGCCCGCGCGCACGGCGACGACCACCTCCGCGCCGGGCGGGATCGTGCTGCCTGGCGGTGCGACGCTGCCGGGCGGGACCACGGAGCCGCCCACCTCCGGCGGCGCACCGACGACGACGGTTCCGGCGGGCTAGTCCCCGGCGTCAGTAGACTGGGCGCTCGTGATCACGCTCCAGAACGTCACGATGATGTACAAGGCGTCGGCCCGGCCGGCGCTCCATGACCTGTCGCTCGAGATCGGCAAGGGTGAGTTCGCCTTCCTGATCGGGCCCTCGGGTTCCGGGAAGTCGACGTTCTTCCGGCTGTTGCTCAAGGAGGACAAGCCGACCAGCGGCGACGTCTACGTGGGCGACTACCACGTGAACAAGCTCTCCGGGCGGCGCGTCCCGCAGTTGCGGCAGTCGCTGGGATGCGTCTTCCAGGACTTCCGGCTGCTGCAGCAGAAGACGGTGGCCGAGAACGTGGCCTTCGCGCTCGAGGTCATCGGCAAGCCGCGCACCGTCATCGACCGGACCGTTCCGCAGGTGCTCGACTACGTGGGGCTCGGCGGCAAGGCGAACCGCATGCCGAGCGAGCTGTCGGGCGGTGAGAAGCAGCGCGTTGCGATCGCCCGCGCCATCGCGAACCGGCCGCTGCTGCTGCTCGCCGACGAGCCGACAGGCAACCTCGACCCCGACACGTCGGCCGAGATCGTGGACGTGCTCGACCGGATCAACCGGGCCGGGACCACCGTGGTCATGGCCACGCACGACCGGCACATCGTGGATTCGATGCGCCGCCGTGTCATCGAGTTCCGCATGGGCGAGATGGTGCGCGACGACGCCACCGGCGTGTACGGGCTGGGCCGCTGACGGCGCCCGCCGCGCCCGACGCCGACGACGACGAACCGAAGGACTGAATTCCCAGTGCGAGCCAGTTTCATCACCAGCGAGGTCTTCACGGGCCTGCGCCGGAACGTGAGCATGACGATCGCCATGATCCTGACCACCGCGATCTCGCTCGGCCTCTTCGGCGGTGGTCTGCTCGTGGTGCGGATGGCCGACAAGAGCCAGGACATCTTCCTGCAGCGCGTCGAGATCCAGGTCTTCGTCGACGACAAGGTCGCCGCCGACGATCCGGACTGCCAGAAGTCCGTGTGCCAGGCGCTCGAATCGAAGATCAAGGCCCAGCCCGGCGTCGACTCCATCGACTACATCTCCCAGGAGCAGGCGCTCGAGACCGCCAAGACCAAGACCTTCGCCGGGCAGCCCGAGCTCGCCGACCTGGTGCGTCCCGGCGTGCTGCCCGCGTCCTTCAAAGTGCGCGTCGGCGACGAGAACAGGTTCGCCGCGGTGATCGACGCCGTGAAGGGGCAGCCCGGCGTCGCCGGGGTGCAGGACCAGCGCGAGCTGGTGGAACGCGTCTTCTCCGTGCTCAACGGCGCGCGGAACGCCGCCTTCTTCGTCGCGCTGATCCAGGCGGTCGCGGCGGTCCTACTGATCGCGAACATGGTTCAGGTGGCCGCGTACACGCGGCGCACCGAGGTCTCGATCATGCGGCTCGTGGGCGCCTCCCGCTGGTACACCCAGTTGCCCTTCCTCCTGGAGGCTGTGATCGGCGCGGTGATCGGCGCGGGGCTCGCGATCGCGGGCCTGTTCGCGGGCAAGGCCCTGTTCTTCGACCGGGCCCTGCGCGAGATGTACGGGGTGAACATCCTGGCGCGGATCACCAACACCGACGTGCTCCTGGTCTCACCGTGGCTGATCCTCGTGGGCGCCGGCTTCGCCGCCATCACCGCGTACGTGACCCTGCGCTTCTACGTGCGGGAGTAGCGCACCGATAAGTCGCTTTCCGCGCACCGTCGCATCCCCGTAGGATGGAGAGGTTGCCCAGCGTGACCGGCACTCGGTCGCGGCGTACGGAAGGGATGGGGACGATGGCGAAGGAGAAGGGGCGCTCGGTGATCGCGAGCAACCGCAAGGCGCGCCACAACTACGCCATCCTCGACACCTTCGAGGCCGGGGTCGTGCTGGTGGGGACCGAGGTGAAGGCGCTCCGCGAGGGCAAGGCCTCCCTGGTCGACGCCTACGCGACCATCGACGACGGTGAGGTCTGGCTGCGCGGCCTGCACATCCCCGAGTACGGCAACGGCTCGTGGATCAACCACACGCCGCGCCGCACCCGCAAGCTGCTCATGCATAGGCGGGAGATCGACTCGCTGACCGGCAAGATCCGTGAGGGCAACCAGACGCTCGTGCCGCTGTCGATGTACTTCAACGAGGGCCGCGTGAAGGTCGAGCTGGCGCTCGCCAAGGGCAAGCAGGACTACGACAAGCGGCACGACATCGCCCGCCGCACCGCCGAGCGCGAGCTGGTCCGGGAGCTGGGCCGGCGCGTCAAGGGCATGCGCGGCTGACGTCTTTCCGACGGTGCCCGGCGTGGCGCGTTGAGTTCCGATCTTCGCGGGCGTTCACTTGAGGCACGAGTTACTGGTGTGACTTGTGAGACTCAAGTGAGGAGCGAATCCATGAGCGTCGAGAACCGGGCCAAGGTCGTTTCGCTGGCACAGCGCGTGGGTGGGGTGCTGCTCACCGTGCTGATGAACATGAACGCCTCCGCGGCCGGCGTGCGTCTGCGCGCCGTCGGATAATCGCTGGACAGAGGCCGATGCCGGTGCGGTAGTATGGAACTTCCACCCCGCAAGGGGTGGGCTTCCGCTGAGGCGGACGATGAGGGGCCGATCGGTTTCGACTTCGTTTGTTGACGCGGGGGAAGCGTGCCGGTGCAGGCTGGAGACCACCGTAAGCGTCGCAGCAACCCTATAAGCGCCGATTCCAATCAGCGCGACTTCGCTCTCGCTGCCTAAGCAGCCAGGCGAGTCTGTCAGTCCGGGTTCGCCCTCGGCCCGGGTACTGGCATCAGCTAGAGGGATTCACCCCGCGGTGCGGTCGCGGCATCGCGGGGGACATCCAACAGCGACTGGGATCGTCATCCTGGCTCGTCCGTGAGACCGGGAGATCCGAGTAGAGGCACAGCGGACTGCGCACGGAGAAGCCCCGTAGAAATGACGGAGGACCCGGGTTCAATTCCCGGCGGCTCCACGGACCCCCGTTCACCTGAAACGCCAGGTGGGCGGGGGTTTTTCTCTGTCATGAGCAGGGTGTCAGCAGGCATCATGACAACCTCATGACAAGTCAGCGGGATTCGGTGTCATGATGACAGCGGTGCGGGCGGGCACCCTCGACGGCATGACACAGCGGTACAGGTTCGTCTGGGATAACAACTCATCGGGGGAGACTCTCCGGGAGGGGGGCTGTAGGGCTGAGCGATACCGCTCGGGAGGCGCGGGATGCGATCCCACCGGAGGTCGCTGGAATAATCCCCTCGGCGGGGGTTATCGAGCAGGACTTGATGGACCACTTCCAGAACCCAGACAACGGGGCAGGCGCGTTCTACTACGCGACCCAGCCGCCGCTGCGTTTATTCGTGAGCACGGTCTAAGCGGTCGTACAGGATGCGCTGTGTACCGCAGCGCCAGCCTCAGATGGGTCACGCGCCGGTCTACAGGCGATTCTGGGCGCGCCTGGACGGGACTAGCACTTCGGGCGTTTGCGTCGAACCAGATACGCCCCTGCGACCAAGTACGCGACATAGATCACCGCTGCGAGCACGTAAATCAGAGTCGAGACCGTCGATGGCTTGCCGCTCGCCGCGAGCGCCGCGCCGCCGAAAACCACCACGGTGACGACGGGGGCGAGAATCCAGAACGCAGCCTTCGTCTTTGAGTCCCGGAGGTGCGGCGGGACGGCGGTGGAGAGCAGCAGCTCGATGAGAACCCACCCGGGGTTATCGGACTTCGATTCCTCGTGCCTACGCGGCTCTGGCGAGTCCTTCGTCAGCTCAGACTCCCTGGACATCCTCGATCCTCTCATTGGGGGTTCACGCGGTCGTACTGAACGTACGCTACCCGTGGGTCCAGGCACCCACTGTGCGCCGAGCCGGCGAAAGGTGTCCCCATGTCTGGGCACAAGAAAACCCCCGCTCAGCGTTTGTCTGAACGGGGGTCTGTGGGGGCGTCGGCTAGCTCGTGAGAACCGTCAAGTTGTATCCCATGCTCTTGGCGGCAGCCAGGACACCGCTCACAGGCTCCGCGACAATCTGACCCGTGGTGGTCCTCTCCGCGAGGAGGATGCCCACGAGCACCGATCCGGCGTAGATCGCCGTACCGCTGTCGCCGTGGTCGGCTTCCATTCCGGTGATCGTGAATTCACTGGTCGAGAAGTCATCCGGCGAGACCGAGCCCAGCTCCCGACCAGGGGAGCTGGGCTCTGTGCGTTGCCGTCAGATCAGCGGCACTCGAACTGCGTCCACATCAGCTTGTACGGCGCACCAGTCCGCCCCTGCGCCTTCGCCTTGCGCCACGCGTCCTGCGTCGCCTGCTGCGGTCCGCCGCCGTACCCGTCGAAGATGTAGTTCCCGAACATGACTCGCGAGTGGTACTGGCACGTCTCCGCGTTCGCCGCCCCCGCAGCGACCGTGCCGAGTCCCGCCAGCACCGCCGCGCCCGCGATCACGCCAGCAGTCACTCTCTTGATCTTGCTCATGTCTTGATCTCCTCCCGTAGCGGCGGACCCTCCCCAGGGTCGGGGACGTGACATCCTCCGCCGCCTCCGATTGAAGCATCGGGGCGATGATGGAAGCTAGCGAGAATGGCAACGATCAGGTCTCGAAAAGTATTAACACCTTTAATGAAACGGAGGTCAACAATGGTCCTCGACGCCTGTCGATTGGAGTATCGAGCCCCTTCTGTTAAAGGGTGTCAAGTTTGCCGCTATCGTCCGAGGCGACACCGTACGGGAAGGGGTGGTCTGATCTACTTCAACGTCCAGGCGGAGGCGACGGATGCTGCTGCAAGGTCGTCCGCTGCTGCCGCCAGCTCATCAGCAGCGGCAGCATCGTCAGCGGTTGCTGCGGCGGCACTGAGGGATCGAGCGCGCGCTGCTGCCCCTGCGGAGATCGCCGAGGCGGCGCGGGAGCGTGCCAAGTGCGGTCCCGATCCTGCTGAGGGCAACTACCACTTCGACGCGTTGGAGACGAGGCTCTGCAAGCTCTCTGTGTTCGAGAAATACGGGACGTGTGACCAGAGCGAGTCGAAGAATCTCACCCTGGACAACTGCGTGGACTGGCTCATCGGGAAGGGAAAGGTGAAGTAGCAATGAGGAATCGGCGACGGAGTCTTCTCCCCTTCGCGGTCGACAGCGGGTCCGCAGTCTTGGCAGGCTGCTCGACCACCATCGCTGGAACCGCTGTGCTTGTGGGGACTGGCAGTGGTGCGGCGTCCACTGAGGTGGCATCAGCGCAGAGTGACCATGACCGCGCAATCGTCCGCGCCAAACGGTCGCTTGGCGAGCACTTGCACCCGCTCACGAGCGGGACGCTCCCCTGTTAGCGTGCCTAGTCATGGGGAGAAGAAGGACACCTTTCGCGGTGACCGCCGCTGCGCTGTGTGCCGTGCTCGCGGGGTGCTCGACGGTCGAGGGGATACCCGTCGCGGACCCATCGGTGGAGGCTGCGTTCAAGCTCGACACAGGCAACTACCCGACGACGCCGCGAGTGGTGAAAGCGGTAACTCCCGCCGATGCATGGCAGCAAGAGGGGTTCCGAATCGGCGACTCCGTTATTTCGCCGTGGGACGTGGACTCGTCGTTGACTGGCACAACCGTTGGGGAGGGTGGCGAGCTTGTGGGTCCCGTGTGGATGCCCGCTCAGCTCGGTGCGAATGGTCTCGCGCTGCCGATGACGACCGAGATGTTGGACGCGTTCAAGTCCAGCCCGTTCCAGGCGGGGTTCGTCGCAGCCGCGCAGAACGCAGACAAGACGAAGGTGTTCCGCGCGGCTCTGTTCCGCTACCCGAGCGCCGACGCTGTGCGCACGGTCGTGGACGCCGCTGTTGCGAAGAACCCGACACCTGGCACGCAGAATTTGGTTCCTGGCGCGGTAACTCTCATGGTCACAGGCACATCAGGCGGGGACACCGTGACGGTCGGCATCGCGAAGGGCGCGATGCTCGCCTTGCTCAGCCTGACCAGCGCCACCACGAATGTAGACGCGACGAAAGCAATCCTGACGAAAGCCGTGCAACTACAGACTCCGAAGATCGACGAGTACAAGCCTTCGCCATCATCTGGCGCTATGCCGAACGTGCCGATGGACCGTGACGGGATCATGTCTCGGACGTTGGCTTCGCGCCCTGGCTCGGACTACAACAACGCGTTGTCTCCTGAATTCAACTGGACTGACGGGTACTCGACTGCTGGTACTTTCGCGCGGCTTCTAGTCCAGAACCGTGGGGTAGACACGCGATGGGGCGTTGACCTCGTGGGGCGCACCAGCTTCGTCTCCGTGCTCCGCCTACCGAACGAGCAGAAGGCGGGTGAATACATCCAAACGGACGCGCTGAACCCGTCACCAGGCAACCCGTTCGCAACAGTGCCTGGGATCAACTCGTCGCTGGCGAGGTGCTACAGCGGCTCGACGCGGGATCGTGTAGTGCATACGTGCGCGGTGCACGGACGTTACGTCGCCTACACCGTCGGCACCACGTTGCAGCGAGTCATGCAGGCGGCCAGCGCGGAGTACCTGATCCTCAAGGCAGCGGGGCCGAACTGACCCACCTGCGCACGGGATGATTGCCGAGCCGTGACGCATTTCGCCTCGCCACATGTCGTTGCTCGCGTGGCATGGTCGTTCGCAGACATGGACACCAGGTGACCCATCGCCCTCGTACGGGGCAGTCGTCGCAGGTTGCCCCATTGAGGTCGCGGATCGAAGGCGAAGCAGTTCGAAGTCGAACAGTCATCCGCTCTCACTTCTGTACATCGGACACCCGCCCTGATGTCCAATTCCGCGCGGCGGTCGATGCAGCTGGTCGGGTGTCGCACCTGGTGTCACGCGCGGAGGTGTCATATCCCAGCGGCGCGTGGGGTGGGACGCCCTTGGAGGGGGCTACTTCTCCTCGTCGGGCTTGTCACCGAGCACCTGTAGGTCGATGTGGATTCCGTTGACATTTCCGTCGGCGTCGTAGGATTCGATGATCGGGTAGAAGCCGTCTCCCCATCCTGAGTGGCAGAGGATGATGTTTGTCTGAGGTGACGTAACTGGGAGTTCGACGTTGGCTACTCCGTCGAAGTAGTGGTCGGGGTTGTCCATGCGCTCGACCCAGATGTCGTTGAGGGCGTCCCACTCGCCGCCCTCAGGGGTGACGTCGAACGCGTCGCCCATCCGCGAGGCCAGGTCACCGAGGTCATTGGGGAACAGGTGTCCGTACTGGTCGAGAGTCATAGACGCGCTCTTATTGCCGAGCTGCCGCTGGACGGTCTTGACGTGTGCACCGGACGCGATCATCAGGGACGCGGCGGTGTGCCGGAGCTGATGCGCGCTGATCCGAGGGACGGTGGCGGGCCCGGTGGGCTCGTCGTTCTCGTCGCGGGGGGATCGATGCCTCGAGGCATCTCTCGACCGCCCTGGTGAACCAGTGCGTGGTTGTCGGCGGCATGATCGGCGTCCCATCGCCACGGGACAATGGAGTTTCCCGATGGACGTGTCGTTCTGAGTACGCCTGCGAATAAGCCCGGCAACGCTCGGTGGAGTGGAAGTCAAGGCTGTTCGTACAGCGCTTATTTTCCGAAGAGGTTAACATTGTCGCGAACCGGTAGGGAGGAAGGGTGATCTCGTGCTATCCAACGAGCAGATTGCTAGCGCTATTCAGGCTTCGCCAATTATGAAAGACGTCGACGTGTTTCGGGTCAACCCGGCCGGTGAAGAGTTCGCGGTGCCAGTGGCATGGTTGTCGTTTCCCGAGATGGAACCCGCTGAACGCGTCGAGGCCGCGCTTGAGTCGTGGAGGCGCGTTCCAGGTGACTCGTTGAGTAATCTGGTCGCAGTCTTGGAAGAATCTGCAGGCGTAGCTCTGGTTCGGTTGCAGGCTGGTGATCCCTTGTCGACGAAGATCGGGCTCGCTTATGTGATCCTGAATTCAGATGGTGAGCCGAGAATTTTTGTTGGGCATCCGCCTTCGCTGGAGATTCGCTCGCTTCCGTACAGTGATCTCTTGCCGGAGGACTTCGTGCAGTTTTATTCCACGGTCCACAACGGATTGGTGGTCGAGCCCTACGAGGGCATGTCGGGGCCGGGTTTGGTCCCAGCTTGCAAGTTCGAGACGTGGGCACAAGAATGCGGTCAGGTGCATACAAGTGATCTTCAGTTCGGATGGTTGGACGAGTCGCAACCCTTGGCCGATCCGAACCGTCTCGTAAGTACTTGGAGTGCGGAACGTTCTGCAGCGAGTATTCTGATAAATCTTGATGCCCCTCAGGTGTTTGATGTAGTGGGAGGTGTCCTGACTGAGAAGACCTACGGCCGGTACTCAGCGCTGGCGATTGCCTGTAGCTACTACCTCGGATTTGTGCGCACGTGGGAAGAAGTCGACGCACTGTATCCAACCTGAGTCACGTCGCAGTCGCGGAGAGCGGCACAAAGCCGGCGGCGACTGACGGGGTAGATCGTGGCCTCAGCAGCGCCAGGGTTCGAATTCCAGGTCAAGTGTGGACCGGAGGGCCTTTCGCGGGTCTTGAGCTGGCACAATCGGGATCATGGACGAGTCGACACCAGAGGAGCTACAGGAGCGTGTCGAGGCGGCACTCGTTGACAGTCCGGACCTCCTGCAACAGATCGAGGTCAACAGGGCCGGAGGTCCCGCGAGGAGGGGACGGCCAGCCCGGAGGCCGCACATGGACGCTGCACCAGCACACGACGCATCTCGACATCAGCGGAGCGACTGAGCTACCCGATCACCCCAGCGCTTGCGGCGTTGAGCGCCGCAAGCACCTCGTCCGGTCCATGGATACGGAGCACGTCCATGGGCCGGCACCTCCGAGCTAGCTGCTGGAGCCAGTGAGCCAGGCCTGGATCACCTGGGGTGCCCAGATCTCGCTCGCGCGGGCAACCACCAAGTCGAGGTCAGCCTGCTGGTCGTTCATGGAGTCCAGCGTCACCGGCGACCCAGGGGTAAGCAGGCGCGCCCGGAACCTTTCCAGTGACCGACCTGTGGACACGGCTTGGACACGAACAGTGGGGCCCGTAGGGCCACGTAGCGCGTCATAGGGCGGCGTAATCCCTGTTAAAGCGCCATCCAGGATTCTTGTCCGCATCGAGTAACGGTCTCCTGCGGCGACCCGCACCCGACATATGTCTCGTACCTCACCCGCAGAAGCAGGCATCTGTGAAATGCATCACAGAGCCCTTGCGGCGAAAGATTGCTGAGTATGCGCCTGACCTTCGGAAGCGCACTCAAAGGAGGCTACGTGACCACCCCAACCGAAACGACGGGAAAGAACGCCCGCCGAGTGATCGTCGCATCGGCGGCGGGCAATTTCGTCGAATGGTTCGACTTCAGTATTTACGGGCTCGCTGCCGCCACTCTGGCCACGGTGTTCTTCGCGCCGGGCTCGGAGAGCACGGGCCTGCTCGGCGTCTTCGCGGTCTATGGCGTCGCCTTCCTTGCGAGGCCGGCCGGTGCCGTCTTCTTCGGTCGCATCGGCGATAGGCTCGGGCGACGGGCGGCGTTGAGCCTGTCGATCATCATCATGGGAGCGTCGACCGCAGCGATCGGGCTGTTGCCGGGATGGGCCACGGTCGGGGTTGCGGCGCCCGCGCTCCTCGTGCTGTGTCGCTTGATGCAGGGGTTCTCCGCGGGCGGGGAGTATTCCGGAGCGGTCACGTTCGTGGTCGAGCACGCACCGGAGCGACGGCGCGGGCTCTGGCTCGGGTTGCTCGGTATGTCGACGCTGGCCGGACCGACAGCGGCCACGATGGTGATTCTCGGTGCAAAGAGCATTTCCGGGGACGCCTACGCCGATTGGGGGTGGCGCCTTCCCTTTCTTCTGGGCGGCGTGATTGCGATCATTGGACTGTTCCTCCGCCGCGGGGTGGAGGAATCTCCCGTATTCCAGAAGGCGCAGGCAGAGGAGCCCGTGTCGAACCGTGGGTCGCTCGGCGAGCTGCTGCGCCTCTATTGGCGTCCGATTGTCGTGGTCGCCGTGTATTTCGCCACGGTCGGCGTGATCGCTCACATGTTCCTGGGTTATATCCCGACGTACATGACGACTGTAGGCGGAGTCGGAATGCAGGAGGCGCTCGCGATCATGACTGTGCTGTCGATCATCGGAATGGCTCTGACACCCATCACGGGCACGTTGACCGATCGAATCGGACGCAGGCCATTGCTCAGACTCGGGCTCGCCGGCGTCGTGGTTCTCATGGTCCCCGCGTACCTCCTCGTCGGCACCGGGCACCCGATACTGATGGGGATCGGCCTCCTGGGGTTCATGATCCCGATGGGACTGCTCGGTTCGGGCGCCCTCGCGATCCTCGAAATCCTGCCGGCGCGGGTACGGTACTCCGGGATCGCGATCCCGTACAACGTTACCTATGCCGTCTTCGCAGGCACGGCGCCCCTGGTCAGCGAGTCTCTCGTAACGTGGACCGGCAATCAATTGTGCCCAGCGTTCTACGGTGCGGGCATCGGACTGGTCGGCCTGCTGGTGCTGTGGCGCTGGATCCCGGAGACGCGGGGCGCCGATCTGGTGCAGGGCGCCGGATTCGGGGACTCGCTCGACGCTCGGCCGGCGGAGCGAGCGACGGAGGGCGGCACCGCGGCCAGCCGCTGATCTCGCGGCGAGCACGGAGCACCCACCTCGGTTGCGCTGCAGACCATCGATGACCTCCGCTGCAGCGGAGGTCATCGATAGTCTGTCCTACAGTCCCGGCGCGAAGGGGACCCACCGGTCAGAAGCCGGCGGCCTTTCCTTCGCGACGAGGGCCGACCGAGGCGTGCAGCCCTCCTGCGGCATCACGCCAGCTGGTCTGGAAACTTCCCATGTGCATGTCGTAGGCGGGCAGCGGGTTGACGAGCACGCCCATCCGGGCGAGGCCGTCCACCACGGCCGCGGGGACTCGGCTCTCGACCGAGATCACGTGGTCGTCCTGATAGGGGAGGCAGCGGGGCGCATCCTCGGCCTCGTAGGGGTCCATCCCGAAGTCGAGGATGTTGGAGAGTACCTGGGGCACCGTGCAGTGGACGTTGCCCGGTGAGCCGAGGGCGAGCCACGGTCGGCCGTCGCGCAGCACCACAGTGTTGCCAATGACTGAGCGGACCCGACCGCCGCCGGTGTGCCAACCGGAGATCGAGGCCTGCAGATCGGGCGTCGCGTGGCTGCCGACCATCGGAATGCCGGCCACGACCTCGCCCGGGATGCCGCCGCCCTGCAGCGTGTTCATCAGCTGGATCCAGTTGCCGTCGGGGTCGACGACGCTGAGTTCGCAGCTCCCCGACGGCTGCATCGACGCGCCGGACGCCGCGACCGCCAAGCGGCCCTTGGTGAGCAGCACGTGGTTACTGAGGTCGCGGTGCGGTCGGCTCGCCCGGAGGGTGCGGGCGAAGCCGGCGATCTGCTCGCGCGACACCAGCAGCGCCGACGGATCGGCGAAGACCTCGGGGTCATTGATGAAGCCGCACTCGAGGTGGGCGCGACGCAGCGCGTGCGCCAGGTAGTAGAGCCCCTCCGCGGACTCGGACCAGTGCCCGACGGAGGTGATGTCGAGCTCGTCGAGGATGCCGAGGACGATCGCACAATAGACGCCCTGCCGCTCCGGCGGCGAGAGCTGCACGATCTCGTCGTCGCCGTGCCGCCAGCGGAATCCGTTGCCCCAGCGCGGTGGGATGTCGGTCATGTGGTGCGGCTCGATCTGCCAGCCGAGCATGGTGGCGCGCTCGATGAACTGCCGCGCCCAGTTGCCGGAGATGAAGTGGTCCGGGCCCTCCGCGGAGAGCTGCCGCATCGTCTCGGCCAGGACCGGCCGGCGCCACCGGTCGCCGGCCTGGGGGAGGTGGCCGTCCGGCGCGAAATGCTCGCGCCCCGAGGCCGTGGAGAGGAAGAACGGGGCCACCTCCCCGAGTACCGCCTGTTCGAAGGGGGAGACGATATGCCCCTCCTCAGCCCACTGGACGGCGGGCTCGCACAGCCGGCTCCACGGCAGAGTGCCGAAGCGCTCGTGGAGTGCCTTCAGTCCCGGCATGAAGCCCGGGATCACCGCGATCGGCGGGACCAGGCTGAACAGGCCCTTGCCCTGCGGGACGGGCGAGAACGGCGGCAGGTCCGGGACGATCGTTCCGCCGCTGTTGAGCTCGTGCACCTGTCCGGTAGCGGATTCGTAGAAGAGCGCGGTCACCGTGCCGGTGTGGTTCGTCATGTCCTGCTGGACCACGGCCTGCACCAGGGCCCCGGCGACGGCCGCGTCGGCCGCGTTGCCGCGGTCCCGCATCACGGCGAGCATCGTGTCCGTGACGATCGGGTGCTGACTCGAGGCGACCGCCGAGGTGCCCGATGCGGGGGCCTTCGGGCCCACACGACCGAAGCCGTCGGGCGTGGCGTACGTCGTGGGGGCGGTACGTCGATCGGGAACGAGATGTGACATGGGTCTCCTCTGGTCAGCTGCTGGTGGTGACGAACCTAACTGCGCGACCGGGCGTCGAGAATCGACGATCGTCAACCAGCAGGAGTCCTCCTGGCGACGATCGTCGCGCCCCCCAACGGATCTCTTGCTCCTATGCTGCGGGGATGGAGTCCGAACTGCAGCGGCTCGTCGACGGACTGGGCCGTAGGCTCGACCGATCGGTCGCGATCGACGACCGCAACATCAGATTGCTCGCCTACAACGCGCACCTGGACGGCGTGGACGATGCCCGGGTCGAGTCGATCCTGCGCCGCAGCGTCCCGCACGAGATGGTGCGCTACATCCAGAGCATCGCGATGGCGAAGCCGGACGAGGTGTTCACGCTCCCCGCCCGCCCGGACCTGGGCCTCACGGTCGACCGGGTCGGGGTGCCGATCCGCTACCGGGGCGCCCTTCTCGGTTTCCTGTGGCTGCTGGCGTCCGACGGCCCCGTCACTGCGGAGCAGGCCGACGCGGCGACGCGGGCCGCCGACACCGCGGCCGAGATCCTGCACCGTGACCACCTGGTCGGGGAACTGGCCCGCGGCCGGGAGCGCGAGCTGCTGCGCGACCTGATCGCCGAGGAGCCCCGGCTGCACCACGACGCCGCGGAGCGGTTGATCGAGGAGGACCTGCTCTGCGCCGGCCGCGTCGTCGCGATCGCGGTGACGCTGACGGCCGACGACGATACTCCGCTGCAGGAGCGGGACCGGCTGGCGTTGGCGACGGGTCTGGAACGGGTCCGGCACACCCTGCCGCCGCGCAGCGCGATCCACCTCGCGCGCCCCGACCACGGCGTGCTGGTGCTGGTCCGCGCCGACGCGCGCAAGGAGGTGTCCTCGGTGGCGGACGCCATCCATCGAGAGGTCTGCGCCGGAAGCGATGGGAAGCCGTCCGAGTGCCGGGTGGGGATCGGCGACCTGCGGCCCCGGCTCGCCGAGGCCCGCGACTCCTACCTGGAGGCGATGCGGGCGGCTGAGGTGGCCGGTGTGGTGCGGGTCCTGGGCTCGGTCGTGTCCTACGCGGACCTGGGGGTCTACGGTCTGCTCGCCGAGTTGCCCCCCGACCGGCTCCGGCGCAGCGTGCATGCCGGACTGACCCGGCTCCTGGAGGCCGACGCCGGTGACGGCATCCTGACCGCCACCCTCGAAGCCTTCCTCGACAACGCCGGGAGCATCAAGAAGACCGCGGAGCAGCTGTGCGTGCACCGCGCCAGCGTCTACTCCCGGCTCGAGCGCATCGAGCGGATCGCGGGCGTCGATCTGGCGGACGGCGGCGACCGGCTCGCAGTGCACATCGGACTCAAGGTCGCCGAGCTCGTCGGCGTGCGCGAGGCGGCTCGACGCCGCTGAGGCCGAACGCACTGTCGTGAACGAAGCGCCGGAGTCCCGACATTCGTCGGTTACTCGACGGCGCGAAGAAATCTAGCGTTGTCGGAACCGAGGAGATCGAGCGAAGGTGGCGCACGAATGAGCACAGCACGAGACGTCGTCGTGATCGGCGCCGGGGTGATCGGATGCTCGATCGCCTACGAGTTCGCCAAGGCGGGACGCCGCGTCGTCGTCCTGGACCGGGCCCAGGGGCCGGGCATGGGCTCGACCAGCGCCTCGTCGGCGGTGGTCCGCTTCAACTACTCGACCTTCACCGGCGTCGCCGCCGCGTGGGAGTCGAAGCATCTCTGGGTGGACTGGGAAGACCACCTCGGCGGGACCGACGACGGTTCCCTCGCACGCTTCCACCGCACCGGTGGTCTGCTGCTCGACGTGCCCGGCATCGACGTCGAGCGGTCCTGCCGCCTGTTCGATGAGGCCGGCGTGCCCTACGAGCGCTGGACCGCGGCCTACGTCCGCGATCGGGTACCGGGGCTCGCCCCTGGCCGCTACTACCCGCCGAAGGCCGTGACCAGCGACGAGTTCTGGGCCCCGGCCAGCGGCGAGATCGGCGGCACCTGGACGCCGGACGCGGGCTTCATCGACGATCCCGCGTTCGCGGCGCACAACCTGATGGCGGCTGCCAAGCGGCGCGGCGCCGAGTTCCGGTTCGGAGCGGCCGTGACGGCGATCGACTCCCGGGGCGGTCGCGTCGTCGGCGTCCGAACGGGTGCGACGACGTACTCGAGCGACGTGGTCATCAACGTGGCGGGCCCGCACTCCGGCGTCGTCAACGACCTGGCCGGCGTCGGCGAGGAGTTCCGCATCACCACCCGTCCGCTGCGCCAGGAAGTGCACGAGCTGCCCGGGGACGGCCGCAGCTATCCGCTGGTCGCGGACCTCGACCTCGGTTCCTATTTCCGGACGACGCCCACCGGCAACGTGCTCGTCGGCGGGGTGGAGCCGGAGTGCGATCCGCTGCACTGGCTGGACGACCCGGACGACTTCGCCGACCGCGCGACGACCGCGGTGTACGAGTCGCAGACCTACCGTGTCGCGCGGCGCCTGCCCGACGTCGGCGTGCCACCGTCGCCCCGCGGCGTCGTCGGCGTCTACGACGTCAGCACCGACTGGACGCCGATCTACGACAAGACCGGCCTCGACGGCTACTACGTCGCGATCGGCACCAGCGGTAACCAGTTCAAGAACGCTCCGGTCGTCGGCGCGTTCCTGCACGCGATCGTCACCGGCACCGAGGCAGGGGTCGACCACGACGCCCAGCCGATCGAGCACAAGCTGAGCCGGACCGGGCTCCTGGTGAGCCTCGGGGCCTACTCGCGGTTGCGGGATCCGGCCGACTCGGCCGGGAACGTCCTGGGCTGACGCGGCCCATCCGTCACGAGGAGAACAGCGATGCTGCACCCCGCCACACCCGAGCTCTCCGCCATGCTGCCGAGCACCACCTACTTCGAGGTCGACTCCGCGATCGTCGGCGCCAGGTTCGGCATCTGGGTGACCACGCCGCCCCGGTACGACCTCGAGCTCGACGCCGTCTATCCGGTGATCTTCCAGCCCGACGGCAACGCCGCGGTCGCGATGACCGCGCCCGCCACGGCGCTGCTGCGCGACCACCCGGTAGCGCCGATCCAGCCGTTCATCCAGGTGGGCGTGGGCTATCGCGGGGTCGATGCGGCGCGCTGGCTCGCGGTTCGGGCGCGGGATCTGCTGCCGCCGGGCGAGCCGCTGCTCCCCGGTGTCGACGAGGAGTCCGTCAACAGCCTGGTGCCCGCAGGTGTGTTGGACCAGGAGGGCGCGGACCTCTACCTCCACCATCTGCGCAACCCGGCGGGCGAGAAGTTCCTCGCCTTCCTCCTCGACGAGCTGTACCCGCTGATCTCCGCGGAGTTCCGGGTCGACGACAGTGTGACCGGCCTGCACGGCTACTCCTACGGCGGCCTGTTCGCGACGTACGCCGCGCTGCAGCGGACCCGGATCAACCGGATCGGCGTCGGCAGCGCGGGCATCCTCGCCGGGGCGTCGACGGTGTTCGCGTCGTACGAGGCCGAGCTGACCAGTGGCGCCGACCACCACGACCGGATGCTGCACATGACGATCGGTGCGCCGGAGATCACCGACCGCTCGGTGTACCAGGCGGCGGTGACGGCCGGTTCGGTCGAGTTCATGCGCCTTGCGCAGCAGACGCCGCTCCGGGGCCTGGCGTTCAGCGCCAAGATCATCGCGGACGAGTCCCACGCGACCGGGTGGGCGGCGTCGTGGTTCAGCTTCCTGCGCACGTGCTTCCCCGGACAGCAGTCCGGCCTCTTCGGCGACGGAGCCGACGCAGACCCCACCCCACCCCTCGCGAAAGGATCCGACCATGCTTGAGGACCCCAGCGTCCGCGACCTTCGCGGCACCGACGACCACGCCCGCGTCGCGCAGCACTTCGAGCGCGTCTACGCACCCGCCCTCGGGAAGGTCCGGCACGCCACGACTCCCTCCGCGTCACCCGACGGCGGGCCCATCGCCTTCGCCGGCGAGGTCGTCGCCGCGCTCGACTCCCCGCCCCGGTCCCGCCTGTGTCTGGCCGACGGCGACGGGGTGCGCGAGCTCACCACGTCGTCGTGCGACGAGCGGAGCCCGCAGTTCTCCCCGGACGGCGCGACGATCGCGTTCACCTCCGCCCCCGAGGCCGGCGGCGTCCACCAACTCGCGCTGCTCGACGTCGTCAGCGGCACGGTGCGGCAGGCGCCCACCGTCGACGGCACGATCGAGTACCTGCACTGGTCGCCCGACGGCACCCGGATCCTCCTCGGCGTGGCGGGCTTGGGCGCCGACCGCGCGGGCGGCCAGGGCTCCGGACCGATCGTGCGCGGCGGCGCGGACGACGCGCCCACGTGGATGCCGGTGGTCGACGACGGCTTCGCCCGCGACGACTGGCGGAGCGTCTGGATCCACGACCTCGCCGCCGACCGGGTGGAGCGGCTCGCCGTCGGGGAGCTCAACGTCTGGGAGGCCGTCTGGTGCGGCCCGGACGCCGTCCTCGCGGTGACCAGCCCCTCGCCCGGCGAGGCCGCGTGGTACTCCGCCGATCTGCGCCGGATCCCTCTTCGGACGGCACTTCCCGAGCTGGTCTACGCCGCCGACCGCCAGCTCGGCCTGCCCGCCGCCAGCCCATCCGGCCGCCGGATCGCCGTCGTGCAGGCGTGCTCGTCCGATCGCTGGGTGGTGGCCGGTGATGTGGTGCTGCCGGGGCCGGTCCCCGAGCAGTCGACGAGGATCGCGACGCTCGACGTCGATGTGACCCAGCTGCACTGGCTCGACGAGAGCCGACTGGCGTTCCTCGGCCGGCGCGGCCTCGACACCGTCGCCGGGGTCCACGACGTCGACACCGGGGAGACCACCGAGACCTGGTGCACCGATGGGACCTGCGGCGACCGCTACCCGGTCGCGTCCTTCCTGCCCGACGGTTCTGCGGCGGTCGTGCACCACAGCTACACCGTGCCACCGGAACTGGCGTGGCTGCGCGACGGCGAGGTCGATCCGGTCGCGAGCCTGAGCCACGCGGGCACCGACTACCTGCGCGAGGTCGGCGGTGAGATCGCCCCGGTGACCTGGACGGCGCCCGACGGCTGGGAGATCCAGGGGCTGGTGTGCACGCCCGACGGGCCGGGACCGCATCCGCTGGTCGTTTTCGCGCACGGTGGGCCGGTGTGGTCCTATCGCAACAGCTGGACGATGGGCTACGCCTACACCCCGCTGCTGGTGAGCCGCGGATACGCCGTACTGCACCCGAATCGCGGGGCAGCAGCGGCCGTGGGCAGGAATTCGCCGAAGCCGTCTTCGGCGACATGGGTGGCTCGGACACGCACGACTATCTCAGTGGCATCGACGCATTGGTCGCGGCCGGAGTCGCCGATCCCGACCGCGTCGGCGTCACCGGCGCGTCGTACGGCGGCTACATCTCGTCCTGGCTGATCACCCAGGACCAGCGGTTCGCCGCCGCGGTGCCGATGGCCCCGGTCACCAACTGGTACTCCCAGCACCTCACGTCGAACATCCCGTTCTTCGACCGGATCTTCCTCGGCGACGACCCCTACGCTGCGGGCGGCCGCTACCACGGGCGCAGCCCGGTGATGTTCGCCCACCGCGTGCGGACCCCGACCCTGCAGACGACCGGTCTCGAGGACCGGTGCACGCCGCCGGGGCAGGCGACGGAGTTCCACAACGCCCTGCTGGAGGCGGGCGTCCCGTCGGTGTGCGTGACCTATCCGACCGAGGGCCACGGAATCAAGGGACTCCCGGCGTTGGTCGACCAGTGCACGCGCATGCTCGACTGGTTCGACCGCCACATGCCCGCGAACCCCGGGAACCGGCAATGACCCGTGGGGCCGACGCATCGACGCCGTCCTCCTCGCCGACCCTTCGGCGGCGTTCCGTTCACCCCCGGTAGTCCACTTTCAGGCCGTTGACCAGGGAGGTCAGCAGCTGGGGTAGGGACGCGAGGGGGCGATGCGACTGCATTTGCACCTCGTAGGGGGTGCGGAAGGTGCGTTCCAACGACGGCCAGTCGTGTGCGACCGCCCACTCGTACTTCGGCACCAGCTGCTCGGTGATGTACAGCCAGCGTTCGGGGAAGACGGACCAGTTCCAGTTCGGGAGCGGCAGCGTCACCACCGCCGTGCGGCCGTTCTGGGCGATCACGGTGTACTTGACGGATCGGAACTCGCGCAGGGGGATCACGCCGGCCACCGACGGTGACCCGGCCACCGTCGACAGGTAGGTGATGGCTTCGCCGATGTCGCCCTTGTAGTTGCGAACCTGGTCCCACTGCGCGCCGATGTTGTCCTGCTGCTCCCGCCGGAGCAGGGCGGCGTTGCCGCGGGTGATCCGCGCCCCGTCGCCGGACGCCACATCGCGCCAGGCGCTCATGGTCTTGTCGTCGAGGAGCCCGGCCCGACGCATCTCTTCGAGTGCCGCGATTCCCTTGTCCACGTACGCGATGTGCATGGGCATGAGGTCCGAGAAGATGTTCTTCTGCATCACCAGGATCATGCCGATGCTCCACGAGATGTCCTGCGGGGAGATGGATCGCGCTGCGCGCAGGACGGCCGCGAGCCCGTCGGGCAGCATCGAGATCGCCTGCGGCCCGAGCTGGTCCACCAGCGTCTTGTCGATCTGGTTGACGGCGGCCTGCAGCCCCGGCAGGTCGAAGACCTGACCGGCGAGCTCGAAGTCGAGGAGGCCACCGCCGAAGTCGGCGCCGACCAGCCCGCCCTGGCCCGACCAGCGCAGCTCGCGGTGCTCGAGCTGCAGCTTCTGGTACAGCGCGTACGACCGGTTGAGGTTGGTGTAGTTGGCGCTGACGCCGGCGCGGGGGTTCCACGACGCCAGGTCGATGCCCGCGCGTTCGGTGGCACGGGTCAGCCAGTACTGCTGCAGCAGTGCGGCGTACCGGGTGGGTGCGACGCCGCTCGCACGTGCGGCGTTCAGGGCCCGGCCCAGGGCGGCGCTCGACGTCGGCAGTGCCGGGTTGACGCCGCCCGGAGAGACGGACGCATCCCGGTTGGGCATCGTCAGGTCGAGGTACGCCGGCGCCGCCCCCGCGGCCGCGGCCTGCGGAAGCAGCATGCCGACTGCGAGCGCGACCGCGGCGCCGAGGCGTCGCACGCGATTCTTCGCCTTTCGCGAAGTGAATACTTCGGTTGTCATGGCGGCTACTATCTACTATCGCGCCGCAACGCGGACCCTCATTGGTGGGAGAATGTTCATGCGAATCCAGGTGACGCCGCCGGTGCGCGGCCGTCGCGCGCTGCTCGCGGCTCTCGTGGCGGTCCTGATCGCCGCCGTGGGCGTCACGCCTGCCCGCGCCGTACCGACACCGTCGCCCCGGCCGACGCCCGGCCAGCCGGCCGCGCCCACCACGCCGAGCCCGCCTGCGGAGCCCAGCACGCCCGGCTTGGACAAGGTCTTCAACGGCTACGTCCTCGGGACCTTCGCCACCGCGCGGCTCGGCAGCCCCGAGGAGATCTTCACGGCGCTCACCAAGACCGACCCGTTCTACCGTGAGCCCGCGCTGCGGCCGTCGGACGTGCCGGGAACGCTGCTCAAGGCCATGAAAGTCGACGTGATGTTCCTGGGCGTCAAGCCCGGAAAGCTGCAGGCCTGGCGCACCATGTACGTCACCACCGGCATCGACGGGACGACGCGCAAGATCTCGACCGGCATCGTCATGATCCCCGAGACGGGTCCGCGCGCCGCTGACAAGTCGATCATCGGCTACCAGCAGGCGAACGACTCCGTGGGCGCGGGCTGTCACCCGAGCACGCAGTGGACGGGCCGCAACCCGCTCGACGGCGCGTCCTGGTCGGCGCTGGGCCCGCTCGCCCTGATGCTCGGCCAGGGGGATGCCGTCGCGATCAGCGACGTGGGTAACGACGCGGACCCCAAGCCCCACGGAGTCTTCGCCGGGAAGTTCGCCGGGCACGCGCTCCTCGACGGGGTCCGCGCGGCGCAATCGCTGCGGGACGCGGGACTGTCGAAGGACGCGCGGGTCGGGCTGTTCGGGATCGCCGGCGGCGGCGTCGGTGCGGCCACGGCGGCGCTCGCCGCGCAGAAGTACGCACCCGAGCTGAACATCAGGGCGACGGTGCTGCAAGGAATGGTGGTCGATCAGCGCACGTTCATGGAGATGTCGTCCGGCTCGCTGGGTGCCGGGTTCGCGTTCGCGACGCTCCTGGGGCTCGAGCCCGAGTACCCCGAGATGAAGGTGAACGAGCAGCTCAACCCCGCCGGGCGTGCGCTGGCCGACGTCTTCCGGTCGCAGTGCCAGGACATCTACTTCCTAACGCCGCTCGTCCCGCTCGGCGTGCTGTTCGCCAACGGGAAGCCTCCGTCGCAGCAACCCACCTTCCAACGGGCCTTCGACGACAACGACCTGCTGCGCCGCGAGGGCCCCGGTCCCTCCTCACCGGTGTTGATCGCGTCCTGTGCGAAGGACGATTCCTCCATGTCGCTGGTGCCGGCCGCGGACGCGCGCAAGCTGGCCGACAAGTGGCGAGCCTCCGGCACCGACGTGACCTACCGCCCCACCGACTGCAGCATGACCAAGATGATCACCGACATCTACGGCTGGGGCACCGACCTGTTCGGCATGCAGACGGTGGTGTGGCTGCATGACCGCCTCGCCCGGTAGCTCGCGCAGCACGTTGGCCGGCGGGAACGGCGCGCGGCCGGCGGTACTGAGCGTGCTCGACAAGGCGGTGCCCGCGTGGGCGCACGGCATGACGACGGCCGGCTTCCTCGCCCGCGGGCCGCGCCTGGCGGACCTCTCGACGCCGGTGCTCGTGCTCGACCGCGCGGCGATCGCCGATAACGTCGCCGAGTTCGCGCGCTGGACCGCCGCGCACGGCTTCGACCTCGAGCCGCACGGGAAGACCACGATGGCGCCCGCGCTGTGGCAGGAACAGCTCGACGCGGGTTCCACGGCGATCACCGTCGCGAACCTGCCGCAGCTGCAGGCCGCGGTCGCCACCGGCTTCCGGCGCCTGCACGTGGCGAACGCGATCGCCGATCCGGCCGGTATTCGGTGGCTCGGTGAGGCGCTCGACGCCGATCCGGGGCTCGAGGTCACCCTCTGGGCCGACGGGGTCGCCACCGTCGAAGCGCTCGAGCGCGGCCTCGCTGCCGCGGACCGGCAGCCCACCGTGCTCGTCGAGCTGGGCGGACCCGGCGGCCGCACCGGAGCGCGCACCGTCGACGAGGCCGTCGCGATCGGGGAACGCATCGCCGCCTCCCCGCGACTGCGCCTCGGCGGCGTCACCGGCTACGAGGGCGCCTTCGCGCACGACTCCTCGGCGGCGGCCCTCGGCACCGTCGACGACTACCTGCGCACCCTGAAGGAACTGCACGCCCGCCTGCGTCCGCTGTACCCGGAGGGGCGCATCGTCGTCTCCGCCGGCGGCAGCGCGTACTTCGACCGCGTCGCCGCGATCCTGGGCGGCATCGACGGCGCCCGGGTCGTGGTCCGCTCGGGCGCGTACATCATCCACGACGACGGCTTCTACCGCGGCATCACGCCGTCCGGCCGCGGGGCCGATGCGCCGCGACTGCGGTCCGCCATGCACGTCTGGGCCCGCGTCATCTCGCGCCCCGAGCCCGGCCTCGCCCTACTCGACGTGGGCCGCCGCGACGTCTCCTTCGACGACGGCCTGCCCGAGCCGCAGGTCGCCGCGGCGGGGCTCGGGGCACCTTCGCGTCCGCTCCCGGCGGAGATCTCGGCGGTCAACGATCAGCACGCCTTCCTGCGCCTGCCGCCGGGCGACCCGCTCGCGGTCGGGGACGTCGTGCGCCTCGGCCTGAGCCATCCGTGCACCGTCTTCGACAAGTGGCGCGTGATCCCCGTGGTCGCCGACGGTGCCGAGGACCCGCGGATCGTCGACATGATCTCCACCTACTTCTGAGCCCGGATCCCGCGCGCCCGCTGCGGATCACGCAGATTTCGCCTCCGAAAGCAACCGTCCGCTCGGACGGTTTATCCCGCGCAGAGTCGGGTCCGGCGATACGTTGGACGCCGGGCCGCGAGATCCGCGGCCCCGTTCCGGACAGACGAGGTGACCACCATGGCGCATGCGCGTGCCGGCCAGCCGGCTCTTCCCGAGGACCTGATCGACGTCGAAACCGTTCGTGCTGCGTACTATTCGGTCGCGCCGGACCCCGGTGATCCGGATCAGCGGGTCGCCTTCGGCACGTCGGGTCATCGCGGCACGTCGCGCAACGGCAGCTTCAACGACAATCACATCGCGGCCACCACCCAGGCCATCGTCGAGTACCGCGCGGCCGAGGGTGTTCGCGGGCCCCTGTACCTCGCCAAGGACACGCATCTGCTGTCCGGCCCCGCGTGGGAGACGGCCGTCGAGGTGCTCGCGGCCAACGGCGTCGACACCCTCATCGACCACGACGACCGGTACACGCCCACCCCCGCGCTCAGCCATGCGATCCTCACCTTCAACCGTCAGCACGGAGGCGGCGTCCAGGCCGACGGCATCGTCGTCACCCCGTCGCACAACCCGCCCGCGGACGGCGGCTTCAAGTACAACCCGCCCACCGGCGGGCCCGCCGATACCGACGCGACGTCGGCGATCGCGGCCCGCGCCAACGAGATCCTCGAGGGCGGCCTGCGCGACGTGCGTCGCATCCCGCTCGCGCGGGCACTCGCGTCGGACGCGGTGCAGCGCTTCGATTTCCTCGATTCCTACGTCGCGGACCTGCCGTCGGTCCTGCACCTCGACCGGATCCGCGACGCCGGCATCCGCATCGGCGCGGACCCGCTCGGCGGCGCCGCCGTCGGCTACTGGGGCGCGATCGGCGATAGGTACAACCTCGACCTCACCGTGGTCAATCCGACGGTGGACCCGCAGTTCGCGTTCATGACGCTCGACACCGATGGCAACATCCGGATGGACTGCAGTTCGCCGAACGCGATGGCCTCGCTCATCGCGAACAGGGACCAGTACGACATCGCGACCGGCAACGACGCCGACTCCGACCGGCACGGCATCGTCACCCCCGACGGCGGGCTGATGAATCCGAACCACTACCTCGCCGTCGCCATCGACTATCTTTTCGCCTCGCGCGGCGGCTGGCGCGACGACGCCGCAGTCGGCAAGACGCTGGTCAGCTCGTCCATGATCGACCGGGTGGTGGCGGAGCAGCGGCGCACGCT
Organism: Tsukamurella asaccharolytica; assembly: GCF_007858435.1. Lineage (GTDB taxonomy): Bacteria > Actinomycetota > Actinomycetes > Mycobacteriales > Mycobacteriaceae > Tsukamurella > Tsukamurella asaccharolytica. The sequence continues at coordinate 35,675 of NZ_VIGW01000004.1, forward strand.
CCTCGAGGTCCCTGTCGGCTTCAAGTGGTTCGTGCCGGGCCTGCTCGACGGCAGCGTGGGGTTCGGCGGCGAGGAATCGGCCGGCGCGTCCTTCCTGCGCCACGACGGTTCCGTCTGGACCACCGACAAGGACGGGATCATCCTGGCGCTGTTGGCCTCGGAGATCCTCGCCGTCACGGGCACGAGCCCGTCGCAGCATTTCGCCGTGCTGGGGGAGCAGTACGGGGTGCCCTTCTACGCCCGCACCGACGCCCCCGCCGGGCGCGAGCAGAAGGCCGTGCTGGCGAAGCTCTCGCCCGAGCAGGTCACGGCCGACGAACTCGCGGGGGAGCCGATCACCGCCAAACTCACCCGTGCGCCGGGCAACGGCGCGCCCATCGGTGGCCTCAAGGTGACCACCGAGAGTGCGTGGTTCGCGGCGCGGCCGTCGGGCACGGAGGACGTGTACAAGATCTACGCGGAATCGTTCCGGGGCGCCGAGCACCTCGCGCAGGTCCAGGCGGAGGCGAAGGCGCTCATCGACGGTGTTCTCGGGTCCTGACCCCGCCTGACCTGCGCAGTCATCGGCAGCCGCTATTGTGGTCCGCGTGAGCAAGGGTAAGAACGCGAAGTACGTTCCCGTGAAGCAGTCCAACACCATGACCTACGTGCTGGCCGTCATCGCCGTGGTGGTGGTCATCGTGGTCGTCATCGGCGGCGTGCTGCTACTGAGCAGCAAGGAGGGCACTCCGGCCGACAAGGCACAGGAGGCCATCGACAAGGCCACCCCGGCCTTCGTGCTCGGCAAGGCCGACGCCCCCACGAAGCTGACCTTCTTCGAGGACCCGTACTGCCCCGCCTGCGGCAACATGGAGCGCCAGTACGGCGAGCAGATCACCAAGGCGATCGAGGACGGCAAGCTCCAGGTGAAGTTCTTCATGCTCTCCTTCCTGAACCGCCAGAGCCCGTCGGGCGACTACTCCGACCGCGCCGCCGGCGGCCTCCTCGCCATCGCGAAGTCCTCGCTGCCCGACGACCAGAAGCAGAAGGCCTGGATGGGCGCCCACACCGCGATGTACGCGAACCAGCCCAGCGAGGGCCAGGGCGACAAGACCAACGCCGAGATCGCGACGGTGCTCGCCGCCGGGGCCAAGGACAAGGGCGTCGACCTGCCCGCAGACGTCGTCAGCGCGATCAGCGAGGGCAAGTACACGGTCGAGTCCGCGCAGAACGCGGGTGCCGGCAGTCAGCTGATGCAGGAAATCGGTGGCACCGGTACGCCCACGGTCGTGCACAACGGTGAGAAGCTCACCGTCCAGGGCGATTGGCTGACGCCGCTCCTTCAGTGATAGCGGTACTGACCAGCCGATTTGGTGCACGTGAGCTGCCTCCTGTAATGTTCTCCGGGCGGGAAACCGCAGGTGAACAACCGAATACGGGGCTATGGCGCAGCTGGTAGCGCACCACACTGGCAGTGTGGGGGTCAGGGGTTCGAGTCCCCTTAGCTCCACAGAGAAAATAGCAGGTCAGAGGCGGTTTCCGGGTCAACCGGAGACCGCCTCTCCTCGTTTCAGACCGCACAGAGACCGCACGATTTCCCAGAGCCCCCGTTTCAGGCCGCACGACTGCGGTCTGGGACCGCAGAGGCCGCGCGCGGCTACGTGCGCAGCGGGGTCAGTCGTCCTCACCGATCGCGGTCAGGTTGTCCGGCCACTCGTGGGAGTAGATGTCGAGCGTGATCGACGGCTTCGAGTGCCCGAGGATGCGCGCGACCTGAACCGGCGTCATTCCCTCACGGATCGCGGCCGTCGCCGCGCTGTGGCGCAGGCCGTGCACGTTGAGATCCACACCCGCGAGCGCCACGGCCGGGCGAAACACCCGCTTGCTCCAGTTCCGCAATCGGAGCGCGCCGCCGTCGCTCTGGGAGAACACGAAGGCAGCATCGTCATCGAGGATGCCCGCGTGCTCCAGATGTGTGCGCAGCGGCTCCACCAGCGACCGGCGGAACGGCACCCGGCGGATCGACTCCGTGGTCTTCGGCAGACCGACGTGCATCACGCCGTTGACCTCCACAGCGGCCTCACGGACGAACAGCGACGGTGCGCGGCCCGGCTCCGGGTCGAGATCGAGGCGACCCACGCGGAGCGCGGCCATTTCGCCGAACCGGCACCCCGTGGCGCCCAGCAGGCGGATCAACAGCCCATCGCCCGACACCGGCACGTCCTCGCGCGCCCAATCGACCGGTGCGCTGCCCGTGGTCTCCGTGCGATCTGCTGGCGCTTCGCGGTCGGTACGGCGCCCCGGTCGCTTCGGCTGTGACGCGAGCCAGTCGGCGGCCTTCGCGACCCGCTCCACTTCCTCCGGGCTGGCGAACCGCTCACGGCCGGACGTCGCCGTGGCCTTCGCGACCTTGACACCCGACGTCGGGTCGACGGTGATGATCGGGTCCGAGGGGTCGAGGGCCACCGCGAAGATCTGCCGCACGAGCTTCAGCGCGTGGGTCGCCGTCGCCGCTGACACCGGATCGCCCGGTTCGCCGTTCTTGCGCTGGCTGGCCGTCGGCTTCTTGCGGAGGCCGCGAAGCCACTGCTCCACGTCGCGCCGCTTGATCGCCTGCACGGGGGTGTCTTTCCACACCGGCAGGACTCGCGCGTCGATCTGCTCGCTGTAGGCCGCGATCGTGGACGGACGTAGGCCGCTGAGCCCTTCGCGCCACCGCGCCTCTACCTGGCCGAACGTGATCGCGGCCTTCGTCGGGGCGATGTAACCGCCGGTCGCCGCTGCCGCTGTCTGCGCGTTGAGCCACACCGTCGCGGCCTTCTTCGTGGGGAACGATTTCCCCACCTCGCGGCCGTTCGGGTCGACGTATCGAGCCTGGTACTGGAGGCCCTTACCGTCGCGCGCGGTCGGGTTGCCGTCGCGGTCGTGCCAGCGGTCGATGATGTTCCGGGTGCCCGGGGTCCGTCGTGTTGCCATGCCGCCAAGATACCGCATGGTGACCACTTAACCTACTGCGGTCTGATAGGTCACGGTTCGATAACGAATGCTTACGACGGTCCTTCGCGGCCTTGGCCTGGGGTTTCTTGCAGCGGCTGCCGGAATGCCGCGCGAACGCTGCACCCCCTCTGACCTGCGCATGTCACGGTTGGTGTCAACGTAAACACAAGGGGCACAGTGGATTTCGTGATCTACTGATGTCAGTCACGAGTTACCACGAACTTGCACGAGGAGGACACCATGTCGACCGTTACCGACCACATCACCGACCTGCCGCCCGCTGACCCCGGCCCGATGCCTGAGCGGTTCACGCCGGTCACGCTGGCGGCCTACTTCGGCCTGAGCCGACAAACCGTCTATGGGTGGATTCACCGAGGTCAGGGGCCCGCGAGCTACCGCGTCGGTGGCCGCCGGTTCTTCGACCGCGTGGACGTCGAGGCGTGGGTGTCGGTGCAGAAGGCCGAGGACGTCGCCCGACGGCTCACGGCCTGACTGTCTGCTCGATCGCGTTGCTGTGGCGCGGACTCTGCACGAGACGAAATCCACTACCGCGCAATGAAAGAGGAACAACACGTGTCCACAAACGCCAAGCGGGGCGATGCCCTGCACGACATCGCCCCGCCTACTTCATCACCCGTCTCACCCGCTAGAAAGAGACAGCCCCAGGGTACCAATTCCCGCCGACAACTCCCGATTCCTGCGGACTTCAGCGACCTTGGCCGCGCCGCTCTGCGGTACGCCGCACGCGGTTGGTCCGTGTTCCCGCTTGTCCCAGGGCAGAAGAATCCCCTGACGAGCCACGGCTTTCACGACGCATCGAGGAACCTCGACCGGATCGTGCAGTGGTGGACCGAGACACCGGCCGCGAACATCGGTGTGCCGGTGCCCGTCGGCTTCATCGTGATCGACGCGGACCTGTACAAGCCAGGCGCCCGTGAGGACTTGATCCGGCTGGAGGAGCAGTGCGGGCCGCTGCCCGCCGGGCCGACGGTGCGCACGGCGCGCGGTGGCCTCCAATTCTGGCTTCGCTGCTCGGCGGGTGACTACCGCGCGAAGGCCGGGCCCACGATCGACATTCGCGCCGGGGGCAAGCACTATGTCGTGGCGCCGCCGAGCGTGTTCGAGGGGGGCCGCTATGAGTGGATCGCCTGAGCCGCTGCCGTTCGACTTCCCGGACGCTGAGCGGCCCGTGCCGCCGCCGTTGCCGTCCGGGTGGGTCGAGTACCTCACGCGGCCCACGTACGCGGTCAGCGGCCCTCGTGCGGTGCCGTCGAGCTGGGCTGACTTCGCCGCTGCCAGCGCGCCCGAGCGGGACCCGGAGGCCCTCGCGCGGCTACTGGGCGACGTGCCCGGCGCCGATGAGCCGATGGACGCCGACATGGCCGAGGTCGTCGGCTACGCCACGCTGGCGTGGCGGATGCAGCGCGAGATGCACGAGACGCTGAGCGCGGTCACGTGGCGCGTGCTGATGCTGTCGACCGAGGGGCACAGTGGCGCCACGTTCGCCCTGCGGCAGGTGGTCGGCGCCTTCCTCGCGGAGAACGATCGCAGGGCCCGGCGCGGTCTGCCCGGTGTCCGCGAGCAGTGGCAGCTGGACCGTGAGATCGAGCGGGCAGTGTTCGGCGGCATCACCAAGCTGGGCGCGTCTGCGCAGGTAGGGGGTGCCGCATGAGCCGCAAGCTGACGCTGAGCGTCGGTCTGGCCGCTGCCGAGCTGGAGGCCCGCAGCGGCCATTTCGACCACGCCGGGAAGTACGTGCCCCCGACCGAGACCACCGAGCAGACCGAGGAACCGACCACCGTGAGCGAGGACAAGCCGGAGCCGTCGAACTGGCGTGAGTACGCCGGGATCGCCGCGCCGGACACGACCGAGGAGGGCGAGACGCGCTCCGCTAGGTCCGCGCTGGTGGACCTGAAGGCGCTACGCGCGCAACCGTTACCGCCGCGTGAGTGGCTGGAGGAGGGCCTATTCGAGCTGCACGCCGTGAACAAGCTCACGGCCGCGTCGGGCACCGGGAAGTCGGTGCTGTTGGCTGACATGGCTATCCGCTGGTCGCTGGGCTCCTCCGCCCTCGACCGAGACGACGAAGGCCGCCCCCGTGCGCTCGCACGGCCGCTGTCCGTGCTGTACATCGACGGCGAGCTGGGTGAGCGCTGGTGGCACAAGTACACGGACGCCAACGCGGCGCCGATGGACCTCCCGGACTTCCACCTGGTGACGCTGAATGACCAGGCGCCGACCTGGGGTGCGCTGTGCACCGAGCATGGCGCCGCTGAGTTCGTCGGCTTCGTGCTGGAGCTGCACGAGGAGATCGGCATCGACGTCGTCGTGCTGGACACCCTGAGCGCGTTCGTCGGCGGCGAGGAGATCGACAACGACACGTGGCTGACGTTCGACCGCCTGGTGACGCTGAAGCTGAAGAAGGTGGGCCTCACGCTCGTGTACGTCGATCACACCGGGCACAGCAACCAGCGGGCACGCGGCGCGTCGGCGAAGAAGGCGAAGTTGGACGTCGAGGTGGTCATGACGCTGCCCGGCGAGGACCCGCACCTACTGGAGCTGTCCACCAAAATGCCCGAAGGCAAGATGCGCAACGGCCACGACGGGCACCCGCTGGAAGTGCGGGTCCGGCGGATGCTCAATCCGCTGAGCCATGAGCGGGTGCCCGTCGGCAAGCTCGCGGCGTCCGCCGATCCGGTCGCGGAGCTGACCAAGGAGCTACACGAGATCCTCGCGCGGCACCCCGACGGCATGGCCCGGGATGAGCTTCTGAAGGACACCAAGACCGCTCTGGGGATCACCGCCAAACGCGCCACCCTGGACCGCCTCATCGACGCGGGGCAGATCACTCAGGACGAAGAGCGGCGGCCTAGCGGCCGACGGGCGAAGGTCTGCCGTTCGAGGGTCGAGACGGCCTCATGAGCGTCAATTCGCACATACCCCCTGTCGGTCAGCCTGTCGGTTACAGCTCTAGCCGTCCGGCTCGCGGTCGGCTCCAGACGGTTACATGCCCGGACGGTCACATCCGTGCAGGTCCAGGCACGTTTTCTAGCCGTCCCGACCCCCGGTCGGCTCCAGTCGGTCAGACCTGTGGTGGTGGACGGGAACCTGTGACCGTCCCACCGTCTCTACCTATAGGGACGGCTACGTCTGTCGGTTACACAGGTTTTTCTCAGAAATCACCCTCAACCCACCGAAAAGAGGACCCATGACCACCCGCACCACCACCCACGCCATGCCGATGCGCACCGACGCCGTCAGCGGCGAGAAGCTCTACCCCGGCATGCAGCGGGATCGAGACCAACGCCGGTGTCCGCTGGATCGTGCAGGGCAGCGGCCCACGCAACCACAGCCGCTCATACGTCGGCACCTTCGCCACCCACGGCGCAGCGGCCCACGCCGCCCTCAGCGCCCGCGCGAAGGCCTGCGAGGAGGAAGCCGCGCGACTCCGCGTGCAGGCGGCCCAGCTCCGCGCACAGGCCAAGCAGTACAAGCGTGGCGCGCCGCTGCGGAACACCGGCCGACCGGCCACCACGACCACCACCAAGTAGGAGGACCCATGACCGAGAACACCCCCGACAACCACAACACCGACCGCCGCCCCCGGATCGACGGGCCGCGCGTCCGGCCGCTGGAGGAGACCCCCGGCCTGTACCTTGACCGGCCCCCGTCGGCCCGCGTCGAGCAGGAGGAGCGGAACCGGCTCACACAGGAGCGCGCGAGCGACGAGCGGCTGGCTGTGGAGGTCGCCCGCACCAACCAGAGCGTCCGCGCGGCCCAGGAGGCGCGCACGGCCCTGTACGGGGCGCAGAAGACCGACGGCCTCGCACCGGGCGAGCGGCACCCGTCGCCGGAGCTCCCCGCCGGGGAGCTGGGAGACGCGATCCGGGGACTGCTGAAGCTGGAGCGGATCGAGGGCGCCTACAGCCGCGCGCTCGCACGCCTCGATGAGGAGCGGCTTAGCCACGCCCAGGACAGTGAGCGCGGTTGGGAGGCCGCTGCGGAGGCCGTGGCAGCGGAGGCCGTCCGCGCGGGGATGCGCAAGGAGGCCGTGCCGCCGATCTGCGGCCCCGTCTTCGACGCGCTGACCGAGCAGGCCGACGCGGCGCTGTTCACCTACCGGCACTTCGAGAGAATCCAGCGGTTCATCGAGGCCAAGGCCGTCATCGCGGCACCGGCCGCGATGGGCCGCGCGTACGACGACGCCGACGCGACGGTCTGTGACGCGGCCAGCGCAGCGATCGCTCTCGCGGGTGAGGCCCGGGACGCGCTGGGAGCCGCCGGGCTCACCGTCGACGCGGACCTGGAACAGGTGGTCGACGCGGGAGTCGAGGGCACCGTCGAGGCCCTGAGCAAGTGGCGCAGATCCGTGCAGCAGTGGCGCGACGTGCAGCAGATCCGCGCGTGGTGGCGCGCCGCGATCGTGCGCGGCTTCGAGTTCGACCGAGCGGGGCACATCCGAGTGGTGCCGCCGCCGCGTATCCCCAGCGGTCCGCATGCACGGCAGCACGCGATCGACGCGGCCGCGCGGCTGGCAGGGGTCGAGGCAGGGGTCCTGTTGGACCAGGTGGTCTGGTACCCGCCGGAGCACTACCAGGAAGGCCGGGACATGGGGGTGACCACGCCACCCACAGGGGTCCGAGGGCTAGGGGTCGCTGTGGATGCGCACAGCACGTTGCGCACGTGGCTCACCACCACGCGGCTCCTCGACCCCGACGGGCCCGAGGAGGAGCGGTGGGCCGTCGGTCCGAACGGTCTGGACGCGATCAAGTTGAGCGACACGGAGGAGAAGTGATGAGCGAGCACAAGGGCATCGACAACGGCTTCGGCAAGTATTTGGACGGCGCCTACGCGTCCCGAAAGGGCATCGCCGGGACACGAGGGCAGGGGTCCGACACGACCGAGGACCAGGACGGCCAGCGACCGACGCCCGAGGACATGAGCAAGCCGCCGAGCACCGGCAAGCCGGACGGCCGGACGGACACCGGTTTCGGGAAGTACCTGCGGAGGTAGGCCCGGACGGGAGAACTGCGCTCAGCGTGGCGCTCAGGGGCAGCAACGGCATCGCCGAGAGGCAGACGTCGAGCTGCACCCCTGGGGTAGGGGCCCCTCCTGGGGCATCGCACGGAACCCCGCCGCGTACTGCCCCCACGGATTCGTCCCACCTTTAAAGCAATCGCAAACATCCTGTTTTCGCAGGTCGGAGGGCATATTGGGGCCCACCAGGCACGCGCAGGCGGCCAGTAGAGCGGCCCTCAGTGCCACGTAGACGAACGAAATGCACACCCGCGCAACGTAATTCAGATTGGAGAGATCATGACCAAGAGGAAGCCCCCAGCGGGCACGACCGGAGCGGCCTTGACTGCGCACTACACCGGGTGGGCTGCCGACGAGGGGGTGCAGCTCGACCCGTCGGACGTTGCGCTGCTGGAGCGGCTGGCGCGGGCCACGGACGCCGTGATCGAGCTGGACAAGGCCCTGAGTAGCGGCGTGACGGAGACCGGCCCGACCGGTGCCGTCAAGGTGCACCCGGCGCTCAGCGCGCGCCGCGCCGAGGTCGAGCAGATCGCGCGCCTGGTCGTGCTGCTCGACCGGCGGATCGAGGAGGCCAGCGCCGGGCTCGACCCGGCGGACCGCCCCGGCGTGCGTGGCGTCAAGCCGTTCGAGACGCGCGGGTCATACGGGCCGCGCAGTACCGGTACCGACGGCACCGCGTCCGCGCTGCCGCGCCGCGAGCACCATTCCCGAGCTGGCGGCCGTCGGCCGGGCAACGGGGGTCGATGAGATGGCGCGCAAGATGCAGCACCCACCAGCGGCGGCGACAGCGGCCACGGAGCACCGACCGACGATCGCCCCGCACCCGGCGGCGCCCAAGGGCATCGTCGGCACGGAGCCGTTCGACGTGCAGTTGCGCGCGGCGTGCGCCGACTCGTGGCCGACGCTCAGCTTCGAGGAGGTCGAGAGCGGCTACATCGCCGGTAACCCGTTCCGGCGCGACGGCGAGCACCAGGTGCGCCCGCTGGAGCGCGGGGAGCTGGGGCCGCTGGCCGGGTGGCGATACCGGCACTGGAGCCACCGAGCAGCGATCACGGAGTGGTGCGCCGAGCGCCCCTGGATCTACCGCTGACGCCGTCGCTCAGACCGCACGAGACCGCACAGAGACCGCAGGAATCTAGATAGACCGCGATAGACGGTGAAAGATCGAGAGAGGTTGTGACAGACTTAGTGCAGGTCAAGGGCTAAGCGGTGAAAGATTCCGACAAACGGAGAAAGCCCAGGATAGAGAGATTTACATAACTGGCAGTGTGGGGGTCAGGGGTTCGAGTCCCCTTAGCTCCACCCGCGAAGAACCCCTCCGGCATCGGCCGGAGGGGTTCTTCGTCGTCGGCGCGCCTGATCTGCGCCGGGCTGTCAACCGGAGCCGCTCGTGATGAGAATCACCTGCCTGTGATTGCGGTATCAACACCTCTCTGGCCTGCGTCAATAGGTATTTCCGATGGGTGTTCCAGGTCGAATCGATTGGCCCGATAAATTCGTCGGACCTAACCTTGAGCACGGACCCACAGGTACCCCCGAACAACGAAACGAGGACGCACGTGTCGCTGATCAACAAGAAGATCAAGCCCTTCACCGCGGAGGCTTTCCAGGACGGCAACTTCGTCACCGTCTCCGACCAGGACATCGCGGGCAAGTGGGCCGTCTTCTACTTCTACCCGGCCGACTTCACGTTCGTGTGCCCCACCGAGCTCGGCGATCTCGCCGATCACTACGAGGAGCTGCAGGCTCTCGGCGTCGAGGTGTTCTCGGTCTCGACCGACACGCACTTCACCCACAAGGCGTGGCACGCCTCGTCGGACACCATCGCCAAGATCAAGTACGCGATGATCGGCGATCCGAGCCTGCAGATCAGCACCGATTTCGAGGTGCTCCGCGACGGCCAGGGCCTCGCCGACCGCGGCACCTTCCTGGTGGATCCCGACGGCGTCGTCCAGTTCACCGAGGTCACCGCTGAGGGCATCGGCCGCAACGCCGCCGAGCTCGTCCGCAAGGTGAAGGCCGCCCAGTACGTGCGCTCGCACCCGGGCGAGGTCTGCCCCGCCAAGTGGGAAGAGGGCGCCGACTCCCTGGCTCCGTCGCTGGAGCTCGTCGGCAAGATCTAGTCGGTTTCCGACGGGGAGCGGGGCGGGACTCACCTCCCGCCCCGCTGCCGTTCACACCTCGCTCGAAGCTGAAGAAGATAAGAGGATCGGATCACCATGCTCGAAGCTGCGCTCGCCACCCAACTCAAGGGCCTGCTCACCAACGTCACGATGCCGGTCGAGCTCGTCTCGACGCTCGACGAGGGTGCCAAGTCCGCCGAACTCGCGGAGCTGCTCGACGAGATCGCGGGCATGTCCGAGCACATCCACCACGACCGGACCGGCGATGACCCGCGGACCCCGTCGTTCCTGATCCGGCGCGCCGGCACCGACATCGCGGTGCAGTTCGCCGGAATCCCGCTGGGGCACGAGTTCTCGTCGCTGGTGCTCGCGCTCCTCCAGGTGGGGGGCCACCCGTCCAAGGAGGCCGCCGATCTGCTCGAGCAGGTGCGCGACCTCGAGGGCGACTACCACTTCGAGACCTACTTCTCGCTGTCCTGCCAGAACTGCCCCGACGTGGTCCAGGCGCTCAACCTGATGGCGGTCCTCAACGCGCGGATCACCCACACCGCGATCGACGGTTCGCTGTTCCAGGACGAGGTCGACAGCCGCCAGGTGATGGCCGTGCCGACCGTCTTCGTCAACGGCGAGCTGTTCGACTCGGGCCGGATGAACCTCGAGCAGATCGTCGGCAAGCTCGACTCCGGCGCCGCCAAGCGCACCGCGGCGTCGCTGTCGGAGAAGGATCGGTTCGACGTGCTCGTCGTCGGCGGCGGCCCGTCGGGCGCGACCGCCTCGGTCTACGCGGCCCGCAAGGGGATCCGCACCGGCATCGTGGCGGAGCGGTTCGGCGGCCAGGTGCTCGACACGATGGCGATCGAGAACTTCACCTCGGTCTCGTACACCGAGGGGCCGAAGTTCGCGGCCGAGCTCGAGAACCAGGTGCGGCAGTACGACGTCGACATCATGAACTCCCAGCGCGGCGCGACCCTGAACCGCGACGAGGAGACCGGTGTCATCTCGGTGGGGCTGGCGAGCGGCGCCGAGCTGCAGTCGCGCACCGTCGTGATCTCCACCGGCGCCCGGTGGCGCTCGATGGACGTGCCCGGTGAGGCCGAGTACCGCAACAAGGGCGTCACCTACTGCCCCCACTGCGACGGTCCACTGTTCAAGGGCAAGCGCGTGGCCGTGATCGGCGGCGGCAACTCGGGCGTCGAGGCCGCGATCGACCTCGCGGGCATCGTCTCCCACGTCACGCTCGTCGAGTTCGACGCGGAGCTGCGCGCCGACCAGGTGCTGCAGCGCAAGCTGCGCAGCCTGCCCAACGTCGATGTCCTCGTCAGCGCGATGACCACCGAGGTCGTCGGCGACGGCGGCAAGGTCACCGGCCTGACGTACACGAGCCGCACGACCGACGAGTCGCACTCGCTCGACCTGGACGGGGTCTTCGTCCAGATCGGTCTCCTGCCGAACACGGAGTGGCTCGAGGGCACCCTCGAGCTCAGCCCGCGTGGCGAGATCGTCGTCGACGAGGCCGGGCGCACCTCGCTTCCCGGCGTCTTCGCGGCCGGCGACTGCACGACGGTCCCGTTCAAGCAGATCGTGGTCGCCGCCGGTGCCGGTGCGACCGCGGCGCTGAGCGCCTTCGATCACCTCATCCGCACGGACGTTCCGGCGGAGGCGGCCGCGGTCTCCTGACGGCGTGCCCGGGAGACGGGCTGCTCCGCCGTATCGGTGGCAGGATCGAGTCATGACCGACGATGCACTGCACACCCGGATCGACGCCCTCATCGCGGAGGAGCACGCGCTGCGAGACAAGCTCGGCGCGGGCGAGATCAGCGCGAGCGAGGAGCACGCGCGGCTCCAAGCGCTCGAGACGCAGCTCGACCAGGCCTGGGACCTGCTGCGCCAGCGTCGCGCGCGACGCGAGTTCGGCGAGAATCCGGACGACGCCGCCGTCCGTTCGGCGACGACGGTGGAGGACTACCGGAACTGACGCCCCGGCCCTGGCACACGCCGCCGCCGGGCCTCGCTCGCCTGTGCGCTGGGCGTCGCCGTGCTCACGCTCCGGACAGGTGCTCCCGCAGCCGGTCGAGGAACGCCGACTGCGCCTTCACCAGCTTCTCCGCGGCCTCCTCGGGGGTGAACCAGCCGGCCCGGTCGATCTCCGGGAAGGTCTGCATCCGGCCCGAGCCGCGCGGCCACTCCAGCGCGAACTCGTTGGAACGGATCGCCGTCGCGTCGAGATCGCCCTCGCGGGCGTAGACGGTCACCGTCTTGCCGCCCGACTGCCGGACGGAGCCCAGGGGCACCGTCGGGCCGGGCGGGGCGGGGGAGCCCAGCTCCTCCGCGAACTCGCGCTCGGCGGCGGCCAGGGGCTCCTCGTCGGTGTACAGGCCCTTGGGGATCGACCAGGCGTGCGCGTCCTTGCGGCTCCAGAACGGGCCGCCCATGTGCCCCAGCAGCACCTCGACCGCGCCGTCGGTGCGGCGGAAGAGCAGGAGTCCGGCGCTCGTCGTGGTCATGCCCCGGAGCGTAGCTACGCCGCGGGCTGACGGCGGACGAGCACCGCGTTCGCCACGCCCGCGCCCAGCACGACGAGGGCGGCGATCAGTGGCGCGAACTGCGCCGCGGCGGTGCCGACGCTCTCCGCCAGCGCGCCGTTCACGGCCGAAGCCAGGGACTGGCCGAGGATCAGGCTGCTGCCGAGGATCGTCATCACGGTGGCGGAGCGGCCCACCGGGCTGCGTTCGGCGCCGAGGCTGAACTCGGTCACGAGGGTCGGGCCCACCCCGATGCCGGCGACCGCGAGGCCGGCCACGAGGAGCGGCAGCGACGGCGCGGCGGCGATGAGCACCGCGCCGAGGACGAGCACCGTCGCGAAGCTCACCCACCGCGCCGCGATGCTGAACTTCTCCGGCAGCAGCGCCGAGCCCAGGGCGAGCGCTGCGGAGCCGACGCCCAAGACGCCGTAGAACAACCCGGCGGAGGCGGCGTTGCCCGCGTCGCGCATGAAGGCCGTCAGGCCGGTCAGGGTGGAGCCGAAGAACAGGCCCATGCCGAAGACGCCGACGATCACGGTGAACAGCAAGGGGGTGGCGAGCTCCCGCGCCGGCGCCTGGACGACCGCGCCGTCGGCGTTCTGCTCCGCGGCGCGCCCGGTGCGGTGCAGGGCGAACGCGGAGACGAACATCGCGGTCAGCACTGCGGCGCCGATCATCGGCGCCGCGGGCGACATCGTCGTCGCGAGCAGACCGACGATCACCGGGCCGAAGACGAAGATCACCTCGTCGGCGGCGGATTCGTAGGCCATGACGGACAGCAGCGTCCGTACCCGACGCCCCTCGGGGAGCTTCGTGGTGACCATCGTGACCAGGCGGCTGCGCGACATCGGCCCGACCTGCGGGGCGCTCGCGCCGACCAGCGCCGCCGACGCGAGCACCGCCCAGCCGGGGAGCGGGCTGAAGACGACCCACGTCATGAGCAGCAGCGCAAGGCTGTTCACGATGCCCGCCGCGAGCACCGCCCGGCGCTGGCCGAACCGGTCCGCGGCGGCGCCGACGAGCGGGCCGACGGCGGCGGAGCCGATGCCGACCATCGCCGAGCTCAGGCCGCCGAAGGCGAGCGAGTCGCGGCCGGCGACCACCAGGGTGAGCACGCCGACCACCATCATGGCGAAGGGGAGCCGCGCGACGAAGGCGATGGGGAAGTAACTGCGCCCCGCGACCGACAGCAGAGTCGGTGCGGAGGAGGAATTCCGGTGGGACGTCTCGGGGGGCATGGTGGCGGTCACCGTCGTGGGGCCTTTCCGCGGCGCGAGCCGCATCGTGTCGACGTGCCGCCTTGGATGCCCGGAGGCCCTACCAGGTAGATACACGGAGCTGTCGCTGCGACGTCGTTCGCAGCCGAATCATCCTATCAATTTCGGGCCGCGGCTGCTCGCAGGCGGACCGTCGGCCTCGGCGCGCTGCCGGTCGCGGCCCGAGCTTTCACCTCCGCGGCGCCTCGAGGACGTCGTTGAGTGTCACGAGCTGCAGGTTCCGGGACCGAATGATCTCGGTGAGCTGCCCGTAGACGCGCGTCACGGGCGGATGATTCGCGTGCCCGATCACGATGGCCTGTTCCCGGAGGTACTTGCGCGCGCAGTCGAGGAGGTACTGCTCGGTGATCAGGCCGGAGTCCGAGAGGGAGCCCTGCCACATCGTGGGGACGGTGTAGCCGAGATCTGCCGCCGCGGCGTCCACCGCGGCGTTGCGGTAGCCGAACGGTGGGCGGTAGTACGGCGTGCCGTCGACGCCGAACGTCTGCCACAGGAAGTCCTTCGTGCGCTTCAGCTCGTTCGCCACGCCTCGCGAGGAGAGGGAGGTCAACGCCGGATGGCTCCAGGTGTGATTGCCGAGCTGGACCTGACCCGAGTCGACGAGTGGGCGCAGGGTGTCCCGGTGCGCGGTCCATCCGTCGTAACTCCCGGTCACGAAGAAGGTCAGGCGTGCGCCGGTGTCGTGGGCGAACCGCGCATACGCGCCCACGACGTCGGCGTCGGCGCCGTCGTCGACCGTCAGCGCGAGGTGCCTGCCGGGCCCGGGGAGGCGGGTGATCGGCGCCGCGGGAATGGGCGTGCGCGTCACTCCCGGCGGCGGCGGGCCGAAGATCCGGGGAACCGTCGACGGTGCGCCCGAGCTCGCCTCCTCCTGCGGGGCGGCGGTCGTCTCGGGGGCGCAGCCCGTCATGGCGCCGAGCGCGCCGGCGGCGACCAGCGCGAGCAGGCCGCGCCGGCCGATACGTGGATCGCTCACCGGATCGCGCCGACGTGCACGATCTCGAGCGGCACCGTTCTCGTGTGGTGGAAGCCCATCGCGTCGTAGAGCTTCTGCGCCGGGTTGTCGTCCGACGTGTGCAGGAACGGGAGGTCGCCGCGCTCGCGGATGCCGTGGGCGACGGCCCGGATCAGCCGGGAGGCCAGCCCCCGCCCGCGTGCCTCGGGAGCGGTGCACACCGCGCTGATCTCGGTCCAACCCTGTGGGTGCATGCGCTCACCGGCCATCGCGACGAGGGCCCCGTCGGCGCCGCGGATGCCGAGGTAGGTGCCCAGCTCGATGGTGCGCGGCAGGAACGGCCCGGGCTTGGTCCGCTCGACGAGGGCCGTCATCTCGGGCACGTCGGCGGCGGTGAGGCGGACGGCCTCGGGCTCGGGCGCGGTCTCCACGGCGCTGCCGTCGTACTGCACGAGCCCGATCGTCTCGACCACGGACCACCCGGCGGGGAGCGGCGCCGCCCGGTCGCGGAGCGAGGCGATCCGGTCCGGTCCGGTCAGGCGGGCGACGTCGGCGTAGTCCTCCTCGGTGAGCTCGCGCGGGTGGCCGTAGAACACGGAGACGTCGGGGTGGTACCTCTGAATCCGGCCCGCGGACAAGCGGAATCGCGTGTGCGGGCCGGAGAGTGAGGAGTTGACGGGGTCGGCGAGGACGGAGCGCTCGGTCACGAGCAGATCATGGCAGACGGGTGCGGATGGGAGTGCGGTGCGGTCTCGGTGAGCGTCGGCGATCGTGGATTCCCGGCCAACGAGTGGATTCACCTCAGATCCTCTCATCGCGCCCTACGATGGGCGGCTATGGACCTCAAGGGCATCGTCACCACACCGCTGCGCGTCGCCTTCTCGACCGCGGACGCCGCGATGTCGGCGATCGAGGGCGGCGTCGCCGTCACCCGATTCGCCGTGCAGAACGTCGATGCGGAGGTGAGCAACGCCCTCCACGTCGAGGCGGGCATGTCCTCCGCCACGCCGATGCAGCTGCTGCAGCGCCTGGCTTCCCTGCTCGAGCCGGACCGCCCCGTCGGCATCATCCTCTCGCGCGGCGGTCCGCTCGACCGGGTGCTCAAGCCCGGCGGCGTCGTCGACCGGCTCACCGAGCCCGGCGGCATGCTGGAGAAGCTCACCGCCCCCGGCGGTCTCCTGGACCAGGCCACCAAGGAGGACAGCCCCGTCACCCGCCTGACCACCGAGGGCGGCCCCCTGGACCGGCTGACCCGCCCCGGCGGCGTCGTCGACCAGATCACGGAGTCCGAGGGCGTGCTCGAGCGCCTCACCTCTGAGGGCGGCGTGATCGACAAGCTCACCGCGCCCGACGGTGTGCTCGAGAAGCTGATGTCCAAGGACGGCGTGCTGGACAAGCTCACGGAGAAGGGCGGCGTGCTCGACAAGCTGGCTGCCAAGGACGGCGTCCTCGACAAGCTCACCGGCCAGGACGGCCTCATCGACAAACTCACCGAGCCCAACGGGGTCATCGACCGGGCGATCGCCGACGGCGGCATCGTCGACCAGCTCCTCGGCCAGGAGGGCGCCATCGAACGCGCCATCGCCCCAGGCGGCACGCTGGACGCCGTCTCCCAGCTTCCCGACGTCGTCGCCGAGCTCAACGAGGCCGTCGCGCTGATGACCGCCGCCGTCAACCCGATGAGTGACCTGGTCAACCGGCTGCCGAAGCGCATCCTCAAGGGCCGCGAGGGCCGGGAGCCGCGCGCCGCCGACCCGACGCAGTAACGCCGAGGCGAATCGGAGGCCACTCCGAGGCGAACGCGGGGGATCGCGGCGGGCCCGCTCGTGAATCTCCGCGTAACCCTTGCCCAACTCCGGCGCGCGAGCCTTCCGTGTCCACCCTGCGCCGACCTACCTTCGGCACATGAAGATCACAGTGCTGGGTACGGGGTACCTGGGAGCCACGCACGCGGCGTGCATGGCGGAGCTGGGCCACGACGTGCTCGGTGTCGACGTCAACCTCAGCAAGATCGCCGCGCTGTCGGAGGGCAAGGTGCCCTTCCACGAGCCGGGCCTCCCCGCAGTGCTCAAGCGCAACATCGACGCGGGCCGCCTGCGCTTCACCGACTCCTACGAGGAGGCCGGCGCGTTCGGCGACGTGCACTTCATCGCCGTCGGCACACCGCAGCGCAAGGGCGAGTTCGCGGCGGACCTGACGTACGTGAACTCCGTGATCGATTCGCTCGTGCCGCATCTGCGCCGCGACGCCGTGATCCTGGGCAAGTCGACGGTCCCCGTCGGCACCACCGACCTGCTCCGCGCCCGCGCCGCCGAACTGGTGCCGGACGGCGTGGCCGTCGAGTTCGCCTGGAACCCCGAGTTCCTCCGCGAGGGCCACGCCGTCAAGGACACCCTCGAGCCCGACCGCCTCGTCCTCGGCGTCGAGCCCGGTGGCCGCGCCGAGGAGGTCGCCCGCGAGGTCTACGCGGAGATCCTGGCCCGTGACACCCCGTTCTTCGTCACCGACACCGCGACCGCCGAGTTGGTGAAGATCTCCGCGAACGCCTTCCTGGCCACGAAGATCTCCTTCATCAACGCCGTCGCCGAGGTGTGCGAGGCCGCGGGCGCCGACGTCGTCGCCCTCGCCGACGCGATCGGCGTCGACTCCCGCATCGGCCGGAAGTTCCTCGGCGCGGGCATCGGCTTCGGCGGCGGTTGCCTGCCCAAGGACATCCGCGCGTTCATGGCGCGCTCGGGTGAACTCGGCGCAGGCCACATGCACGGGCTGCTCCGCGAGGTCGACGCGATCAACATGAGCCGCCGCACCCGGATGGTGGATCTGGCCCGCGAGGCCTGCGGAGGCTCGCTGCTCGGCGCCAAGGTGGCCGTGCTGGGCGCTGCGTTCAAGCCGGATTCCGACGATGTGCGTGACTCGCCGGCGCTCAACATCGCCGGCCAGATCCAGCTGCAGGGCGCTGCGGTCTCGGTCTACGACCCCGAGGCCATGGACAACTCGCGCCGCGTCTTCCCGACGCTCGACTACGCCACCACGGCGCTCGAGGCGTGCGCGGGCGCCGATGTGGTGCTGGTCCTCACCGAGTGGGCCCAGTTCCGCGAGTTGGACCCCGCCGTCGTCGGCGCGGTGGTGCGCAACCCCGTGCTGCTCGACGGCCGCAACTGCATGCCGTCCGCCGACTGGGTCGCCGCCGGCTGGGAGTACCGCGCCTGACCTCGGTCAGCCGCGCGAGCGCGAGGGGGTCACGGGCGAGTAGTCCGAGGCGTCGCCCTTGAGCGCCACGCCCTCGCGGCCGTCGACGCCGACGGGCAGGTCGCCGGCGAGCGTCACGCGGCGCAGCAGGCGCTTGTTGTCGCCGTAGTCGTTGATGCCGAAGTGCTGGGTCGAGCGGTTGTCCCAGATCGCGACGTCGCCGAGCTGCCACGACCAGCGGACGGTGTTGTCGGGGTTCTCGATCCGTCGCTGGAGCAGCGCCAGGATCGGTGCCGAGTCCTGCGTGCTCAGGCCGGCGAAGGACTTCACGAAGTGCCCGAGCAGGAGCGAGCGCCGGCCGGTCTCCGGATGCACGCGCACCACGGGGTGCTCGGACTCGAAGATGTTCCGCACGAACTCGCGGTGGTACTCGGCGCGCTGGTAGGTGGCGTTGTGCCCGGCGTAGTCGTAGTCGTTGGTGTGGATCGCGCGGAGGTTCTCGGCGAGCGCCTTCAGCGGCGCCGGCAGTCGGTCGTAGGCCTGGGTCGTGGAGGCCCAGGCGGTGTTCCCGCCGTGCGGGGGCAGCTCGATGGGCCGCAGGATCGAGGCCTTGGGCACACGGTCGACGAAGGAGACGTCGGTGTGCCAGCTGTTCGCCGCGCCCTCGATGGGTAGCAGGTCCGAGTCCGAGCGGACCGTCGGGTGCGGGGTGGTCTGCACGCCCAGGCGCCCGGCGAAGGCGTGCTGGCCGGCGTCGTCGAGGTGGTGCTGGTCGCGGAAGAAGATCACCTCGTGCTCGGCGAGCAGGTCGAGGATCGCGTCCGCGGTCGCGTCGTCGATGTCGCCGCCGAGGCGCACGCCGTGCACGATCGCTCCGATGTGTTCGCCCAGCTTGGTCACGCTGATCTCGGGCGCGGTGGTCGTGGGCTCGAGCGTTGCGGTCATGGCTGCCTCCGGGTGCGTCGCGTGCGTGGTCCGTCCACCTCACCCGATCGGCAGCGACGGGGCCAGGGTTGCGTTCAGCGCGGACGCAATCCGCTCCGCGCACGTCGTGCTCGGGACGCCGGCCGGGCGCCCGAGGTCCCCCGGAGGGATACGCCCCTCGATAGAATGGTGGGCGTCATGGGCAAGGTCGTACTGTTCTACGTGTTCGCCCCGCTGGCCGATCCGGAGGCGATCCGGCTGTGGCAGCGGGCGCTGTGTGAGGCGAACGGCCTCCGCGGCCGGATCATCGTGTCGCGCCACGGGATCAACGCCACCGTCGGCGGCGAGATCCGCGCGGTCAAACGGTACGTCCGCGCCCTGCGGGAGTACGCGGCCTTCAAGGACGCGGACGTGAAGTGGTCCGACGGCTCCGCCGAGGACTTCCCGAAGCTCTCGGTCAAGGTTCGCGACGAGATCGTCACCTTCGGCGTCCCCGACGAGGTGGAGGTCGACGGGGACGGCGTCCGCGGCGGCGGAGTGCGTCTGAGCCCCGACGCGGTGCACGCACTGCTCGACGAGAAGCCCGACGCCGTCTTCTTCGACGGTCGCAACGCCATCGAGGCCGAGATCGGCCGGTTCGCCGGCGCTGTGGTCACCCCGGCGAAGACGACCCGCGACTTCGTCGCCCTGCTCGACGCGGGGGAGTACGACCACCTCAAGGACCGCCCGGTGATCACCTACTGCACCGGCGGTGTGCGTTGCGAGGTGCTCAGCGCGGTGATGCGTCGCCGCGGCTTCGGTGAGGTCTACCAGCTCGACGGCGGGATCGCCCGGTACGGCGAACGGTTCGGCGACCGCGGGCTCTGGGAGGGCTCGATGTACGTCTTCGACCGCCGCATGCACCTCGACTTCTCCGACGCGACCACGCGGATCGGCCGGTGCGCGGAGTGCGGCGCGCCGACCTCCAACGTCGCCAACCTCGCGCCCCCGCAGGACCGGGAGCTGGCGGTGCTGTGCGAGGACTGCGCCCCGGCGGTGGCTCCGTGAGCGTTCGACCCGTGCCCGTGGTGGTGGTCGCGGGGTACCTCGGGGCGGGCAAGTCGACGCTGCTCAACCACCTCCTGTCCGGAGCCGGTGACGCCCGCATCGGCGTCGTGGTCAACGACTTCGGTGCGGTGAACATCGACGCGATGCTCGTCTCCGGTGCGTCCGGGGGAGGGGCGGTGCGCACCGTCTCGCTGAGCAACGGCTGCGTGTGCTGCACCGTCGACGACGACGAACTCGAGGACGTCCTCGGTGCGCCCGCGGCCCGCGATCTCGACCTCGTGGTGGTCGAGGCCTCCGGGCTCGCCGAACCGGCGGCGATGGTGCGGCGCGTGGTACTCGCGCAGGATCCGCGGATCGATTACGGCGGACTCGTGTACGTCGCCGATGCGGCGCACCTCGTCGGCACCATGGAACGGCACCCCTCCCTGCGACACCACCTCGCCCTCGCCGACCTGGTCGTGCTCAACAAGATCGACCTCGCCGCCGACCCCGGGGCCGCGCGGGAGCTGGTGCGCGCGCACGCGCCGTCCACCCCGGTGATCGGGACCGTCGACGCCGCCGTGCCGGTGGAACTGCTCATCGACGCGGACGTACTGGCGCGGCGCGCCGCGCAGCGGCGGGACTCCCCGCGCCAGCTCACTCTCGACGAGGCGCTGCGCGAGCACGACCACGACCACACGGGACCGCACGGCCACCTCCACGACGACTACGCCGCAGTCACCGTCGAGACCGGGCGGCTGGATGCCCGCGCGACCGCCGATCTGCTCGCCGATCCGCCGCGAGGCGTGTACCGGACGAAGGGCTTCGTCACCGCGGCGGACGGCACCCGGCTCGAGGTGCACGCCGTCGGGCGGCACGTGCGGACGGCGCCGGAGCGCGGACGCCGGGACGGCGCGGCCTCGGTGCTCGTCTTCCTCGGTATCGGGCTCGACGAGGAGGCCGTCCGGACGAGGGTCGAGGGCTGCTCGGCGGACCCGGACGCTCCCGCGGATCCGCAGGCGGTGCTGTCCCTGCTGCGGTACTCCGCTGCCGCGCAATCTGATTCGTGGATCCTCGAAGACTGAGCGAGCCGCGCGGTAGATAACGATCCGGTAACGATCGATCATGAGATTTTCCTAAAGTCTCAATTGATGGTTGACTGTTTCTCGTGTGACTGAAGTGACGAAAGTTGCACAAGAGACTTGGAAGGAGAGCGGCGCCACTTCCCCGGCGCCCAGCTGCCCATGAAGAAGACCCGTGTCCTCGCCGGCTCGCTCGCAGCGGCGGCCGTCGCGCTGTTCAGCGCGCCCGGCCTCGCGTTCGCCGATCCCGCCCCCGCCGCCCCGGCCCAGCCGCTGTCCGGCAAGACCGTGTTCCTCGACGCCGGCTCCTCCGTCGCGTCGGCCGTCGAGCAGGCTCGCAAGGTGGCCGATGGTCGCGGCGGCCAGGTGCCCTGCGTCAACCCCGTGGCGATCGCCTCCAACGGCACCGCCGATCACTCCGTGAACTTCGCCGTGGCCAAGATGGTCGAGGCGGCGCTCAAGACCCAGGGCGCGAAGGTCATCCTGTCCCGCGCCGACGACGCCGGCTTCGGCGGTTGCGTCGATCAGCGCGCCGCTGCCGCCAACAAGTCCGGCGCCGACCTCGCGGTCAGCATCAACAGCGCGATCCAGGACGCGGCGCAGCGTGGCTTCCTGCTCGAGACGGCCGCCCCGGGCGCGACCGACTCCAAGGTGACGGCGCAGCAGGCGGTCAGCGACCCCGCGACCACCGTGATCCGCGACGCGACCCGCGCCGGCGGCTTCGTGCCGGCCCAGTACCTCGGTGGCCAGGACGGCATCGCGAAGACCGCCAACGCCCTGGCGTCGTTGGTGAACATCCCGCTCGTCTACGCGAACCTCGGCAACCTGGCGAACGCCGAGGATGCGGCGCTGCTCACCTCCCGCGAGGGGCAGACCCAGTACGCCTCCGTGCTGACCAACGGGGTCATCCAGCAGCTGACCGGCAAGGTCACGCCCGGCGGCGTCGTCGAGCAGCCCGTCGTGGCGCAGCCCGTCGCTCCGCAGGTCGATCCCGCGGTGCCGGTGACCCCCGCCGCCCCCGCTCCCGCTGCGACGGCTCCGGCCGCCACTGCCCCTGCCGCCACTGCCCCTGCCGCGACGGCTCCTGCCGCGACGGCTCCGGCCGCCACCGCCCCGGTGGCGCCGGCGCAGACCCCGATCGTCCCGGCCGTGCCGGGCGCCCCCGCTGCGGCCGCGCCCGTCACCCCGACCACCGGCACGGGTACCTCCCCGATCGTCCCGGGCGTGCCCCTGCTGCAGGGCGGTGCGACCGCGCCCGCCGCCACGGCGCCGCAGGCCGTCGCTCCCGCGGCGACCGCGCCGCAGGGCACCTCGGTGAACATCCCGGGCCTGGGGCAGCTGGCGCTGCCGCAGCTCCCGACGATCACCATTCCCGGCCAGGCCCAGCCGCTCGGCGTGAACTCACTGTTCGAGATGGGGCCCAAGGCGGCGGAGTTCCTCTCCAGCTCGCAGGGGTCGCAGCTCGTCAACGCGCTGATCTCCAGCCCGCAGGCCTTCAACTCCCTGCAGTCCGCGCAGGGTCCTGCCGCCGCGCAGGAGATCCTCAAGGCGATCCTCAGCGCCGGCGCGCTGCTGCCGAAGTAGGGATCACTCCGCACCGACTTCCGTCGGGGACGTCACGCCCCGGCGGAAAGCGGTAGCGCGGCCCGATCTGGCAAGCTGGTAGATATGGCACTTCGCGATATCGTCCGGCTCGTCCACATGGCCCCGCCGATCAAGGACCTGAAGGGGAAGAAGGTCCTCGTCACCGGCGCCGCCAGCGGGATCGGCCGCGCTACCGCGAATCTCCTCGCGGCGCACGACGCAGAGCTGGTGTTGACCGACATCAACGCCGAACAGCTCGACGCCGTCACTCGCCACGTCACGGCCCTGGGCGCGAAAGTTCTCGCGTCCAGGGCCTTCGACGTGTCCGACTACGACGCGGTGCGGGCCTTCGCCGACGAGGTGCACGCGGCCGTGGGGCCGCTCGACGTGGTGATGAACGTCGCGGGCATCGCCGTGTGGGGCACCGTCGAGAACCTCACCCACGAGCAGTGGCGCAAGACCGTCGACGTCAATCTCATGGGGCCGATCCACGTGATCGAGACCTTCCTCCCGCCGATGATCGCGGCGGGCCGCGGCGGCCAGCTGGTGAACGTCTCGTCCACCGCCGGCCTGATCGCGCTGCCGTGGCACGCCGCCTACTCGGCCGCGAAGTTCGGCCTCGTCGGCGTCTCGGAGGTGCTCCGCTACGACTTGCGTCGGCACGGCATCGGGGTGTCGGTGGTCGTGCCGGGGGCCGTGGAGACCGGCCTGGTGAAGACCGTCGAGATCAACGGGGTGGATCGGTCGAATCCCAAGGTGAACAAGGGGATCGACGGCTTCCCGAAGGTCACTGCGGAGAAGGCCGCGCAGGCGATCATCGACGGGGTGCTGCACAACAGGTTCATCGTGTACACCTCGTTCGACACGCGCTTCGGCTACTTCTGGAAGAGGAAGTTCGCGCTGCCCTACGAGATCGCGATGCGCGTGGCCAACGACCGGTTCGCGTACCTGGCGAAGATCTCAGAGCGCGGTCACTAGGCGGACGTGCTCCGTCCACACCGCCTCGAGCTCGCCCTGCGAGACGCCGGAGGCGAGCTGGTGGAGCACCCACGCGGGGCTGAGCGTCGCCATCAGCGCGGCCGCCCACACGTCTGCCTGCGCCGCGCGACCCGCCTCGACCAGCATCGCGCGCACGGTCATCGTCGACACCCGCCAGGGCGGGGCGTCGTACGGGTCACGGGCCGCCTGCTCCGCACCCCGGAGCAGATCGCCGTGGCGCTCGATGAGCTGCATCCGGGCCTTTCCGTACTCGGTGAGCCGATGCACGGGGTCGCCGCCCGGGCCGAGCGGAGGCGGGCCGAACATGAAGCGGTGCTGCAGCTCGGTCTCGTCGTGATCGAGGAGGGCCTGCAGCAGGCCGGCACGCGAGCCGAAGCGGCGGAAGACAGTGCCCTTGCCCACGCCCGCCGCCTGGGCCACCGCGTCCATGCTCACCGCGTCGACGCCGTGCTCGGCGAACAGCCGCTGCGCCGCGTCGATCAGCAGCTCGCGGTTGCGGGCCGCGTCACGGCGCGGCTCGCTCTGCGACTGCGCGAGGGGCAGGAGTGGTCCGGTCATCGGATGGAGCCTACCGTGCGGGTTTTCGGCTCACCATGATCCCGGGGAAGAAATACGGACCGAAGTCCGTTACCGTCGACGAACGCGGTCCGGTGGGGCCGCGCACAGAACGTCAGGAGAACTGAGGACTATGTCGGACATCACCGTGCTCGCCGTCGTCGGATCGCTGCGCAGCAGCTCGCTCAATCGTGAACTGGCCGAGGTCGCCGTCGCGAACGCGCCCGACGGGGTGCGGGTCGAGATCGCCGAGGGTATCGCGGACGTGCCCTTCTACAACGAGGACATCGACGGCGATGCCGCGCCGGCGACCGCCGCGGCGCTCCGCGACCGGATCGCCGCCGCGGACGCCCTGCTGCTGCTCGCGCCGCCGAACAACGGCACCGTGAGCGCCGTGCTCAAGAACGTCATCGACTGGGGCTCGCGGCCCTACGGGGCGAGCGCGCTGTCGGGCAAGCGGGTCGCCCTCGCGGGGGTGGGGCACCGCCTGGACACCACCCTGGCCGACGTCGAGCGCGCCGTCACCATCGCCGGCGGCGAGGTGCCCGAGGGGCTCGTCGAGGAGTTCCCCATCTCCGGCCTGGACGGCAAGTCGGTGCGGGAGCACGAGGTCGTCGCGCAGCGCGCGGGTGATCTCCTCGAGCGGCTCGTAGCGCCGGTCCGGTAAGGCGGCCCGACCCGCCCGCACGGGCGTCGCGGGCGGGTGTCCGACGGTGCCGGGCGTGTCGGTTCGGCGTGTCGCCGATCCTCGGCGTGTCCTGGGGATTCACGATGAAAAACGCCCGGACGGACGTCTTGCGAGCTGGTAATTCCACGAATGTGGTTCGCAAGTGGTTGTGTCGCTTCCTCGGGGCCACCACTAGGTGTAGTGTTCAGTCCACTGCGAGAGCGGGCGGGCCGAGAGGTCGCCCGGGAGGTATGAGGGCGTCGCTGAGGGGTCCGCTGTCCGGCCGAGTTCACGCAGGTAAACGTGGCGAGAAAACTTGTCAGTCCGCAGGTCGATAATCGGGTTCCGAGCAGTTTCGGGACCGTTCAGCGAAGGGGAGCCGTCCATGAGCCAGGTCGCGATCACCGTCTACACCAAGCCCGCGTGCGTGCAGTGCAACGCAACGTACAAGGCGCTCGACAAGGCCGGCCTCGAGTACCGCGTGGTGGACATCACCGAGGATTCCGATGCGCGCGACTACGTCATGGCGCTCGGCTACCTGCAGGCTCCCGTCGTCGTCGCCGGTGATGCGCACTGGTCGGGCTTCCGCCCGGACCGGGTCAAGGCGCTCGCCGCCGTCGCCGCCACGGCGTAGCGAATGGTCTCGCCGCTCGTCGTCTACTTCTCGTCGGTGTCGGAGAACACGCACCGATTCGTCGAGAAGCTCGGGATGCGCGCCCTGCGCATCCCGGTGGCGCGAGTCGCGGAACCGTTCTCGGTCGACGAGCCCTTCGTACTGATCACGCCCACCTACGGCGGGGGAAAGCAGGCCACCGCCGTCTCCGGCGGGGGATACGTCCCCAAGCAGGTGATCCGGTTCCTCAACGACCAGCACAACCGCTCCCTGCTCCGCGGCGTCGTCGCGGCGGGGAACACGAACTTCGGCGAAGAGTTCTGCTACGCGGGGAACATCATCTCCCGCAAATGCCGGGTCCCGTACCTGTACCGCTTCGAGCTGATGGGCACCACTGAGGACGTCGAGCGCGTCCGCACCGGTCTCGTCGACTTCTTCACCCGCAACGATCTCAAGGAAAGCGCGCGCTCATGACCGCAATTCAGGAAGACCTCGTCCCGTCCGCGAGCCAGTCGGGTGTCCATGCGGGCCCCGGTCACGGTGAGCTCGACTTCCACGCGCTGAACGCGATGCTGAACCTGTACGACAAGGACGGCCGCATCCAGTTCGACAAGGACCGGGAGGCGGCGCGGCAGTACTTCCTGCAGCACGTCAACCAGAACACGGTCTTCTTCCACGACCTGGACGAGAAGCTGGACTACCTCGTCGAGGAGAACTACTACGAGCCCGAGGTGCTGGACAAGTACAGCCGCGAGTTCGTCAGGGGCCTGTTCGACGCCGCCTACGCCAAGAAGTTCCGGTTCCCCACCTTCCTGGGCGCGTTCAAGTACTACACCAGCTACACGCTGAAGACCTTCGACGGCAAGCGCTACCTGGAGCGCTTCGAGGACCGCGTCTGCATGGTCGCGCTGACCCTCGCCGACGGCGACGAGAAGCTCGCCGTCAACCTGGTGGACGAGATCATCGCCGGCCGGTTCCAGCCCGCGACCCCCACCTTCCTCAACTCGGGCAAGAAGCAGCGCGGCGAGCCCGTCTCCTGCTTCCTGCTCCGCATCGAGGACAACATGGAGTCGATCGGCCGCTCGATCAACTCGGCACTGCAGCTGTCCAAGCGCGGTGGCGGCGTCGCGCTGCTGCTGTCGAACATCCGCGAGCACGGCGCGCCGATCAAGAAGATCGAGAATCAGAGCTCGGGCGTCATCCCGATCATGAAGCTGCTCGAGGACTCGTTCAGCTACGCCAACCAGTTGGGCGCGCGGCAGGGGGCGGGCGCCGTGTACCTGCACGCGCACCACCCGGACATCTACCGCTTCCTCGACACCAAGCGCGAGAACGCGGACGAGAAGATCCGCATCAAGACCCTCTCGCTGGGCGTCGTGATCCCGGACATCACGTTCGAGCTCGCCAAGAACAACGACGACATGTACCTGTTCTCCCCGTACGACGTGGAGCGGGTGTACGGCGTGCCCTTCGCGGACGTCAACGTCTCGGAGAAGTACCACGAGATGGTCGACGACTCGCGGATCCGCAAGACCAAGATCAACGCCCGCGAGTTCTTCCAGACCCTCGCCGAGCTGCAGTTCGAGTCCGGCTACCCGTACATCATGTACGAGGACACGGTGAACCGGGCGAACCCGATCGCGGGCAAGATCACGCACTCCAACCTGTGCAGCGAGATCCTGCAGGTCTCCACCCCGTCGACCTACAACGACGACCTGTCGTACGCCGAGGTCGGCAAGGACATCTCCTGCAACCTGGGCTCGCTGAACATCGCGAAGACGATGGACAGCCCTGACTTCGGCGCCACCATCGAGACCGCGATCCGCGGCCTCACCGCCGTCTCGGACCAGACCGACATCAGCTCCGTGCCGTCGATCGAGTACGGGAACAAGCTCTCCCACGCCATCGGCCTGGGCCAGATGAACCTGCACGGCTACCTGGCCCGCGAGCGGGTGTTCTACGGCTCCGACGAGGGCGTCGACTTCACGAACATCTACTTCTACACCGTGCTGTTCCATGCGATCCGCGCGTCGAACCGCATCGCGCGGGAGCGCGGCCAGTCCTTCGGCGGCTTCGAGAACAGCAAGTACGCCTCGGGCGAGTTCTTCGACAAGTACACCGAGCAGGAGTGGAAGCCGGCCACCGACAAGGTCGCGCAGCTCTTCGCCGACGCCGAGATCCACGTGCCCACCCAGCACGATTGGCGCGAGCTCAAAGCCGACGTGCAGGCGCACGGCCTGTACAACCAGAACCTGCAGGCGGTGCCGCCCACCGGGTCGATCAGCTACATCAACCACTCCACGAGCTCGATCCACCCCGTCGCGGCGAAGATCGAGATCCGCAAGGAGGGCAAGATCGGCCGCGTGTACTACCCGGCGCCGTACATGGACAACGACAACCTGGAGTACTACCAGGACGCGTACGAGATCGGCTACGAGAAGATCATCGACACCTACGCCGCCGCCACGCAGCACGTGGATCAGGGCCTGTCGCTGACGCTGTTCTTCAAGGACACCGCCACCACGCGCGACGTGAACCGCGCGCAGATCTACGCCTGGCGCAAGGGAATCAAGACCCTCTACTACATCCGCCTGCGCCAGATGGCGTTGCAGGGTACTGAGGTGGAGAATTGCGTTTCATGCATGCTGTAGCTCCACCGCACCAACGGGGCGCCGTGCGGGACGTCCTGTAGGACGGTGTGGGTCGTCGTGGTGCGCGGGAGTTCTACTGCAGGCGGAACCGCAGGGTCGCGACCACGTCGTCCAGCGCCTCGGTGAGCACCCGTACCCGATCCGCCGGGCCCGGCGCGGCGAGAGCACGCTGCCGGTCGGCGTCGGCCAGCGGCAGCGCGCGGGCGAGGTAGTAGCTGCGCTCCACCGGGTTCTCCGGGAGCGTCAGCTTCGGCCACGCGCGCGGCTTCCCGCCCTCACTGCGGGCGAGTCGCGCTGCCAGCCTCTCGATCTCGCCGCGCTTGCTCAGCAGGGGGACCAGGTCGACGGCGGGCTGCACCTCGTCCGGCCACAGATCCGCCTCGGCGCGGGGGTAGGGATCGTCGGGCAGCCACCGCGTGACTCGGACTCGGTCCGTGCCCCCACAGATCAGGGTGAACCCGCCGCCCGGGCGGCGCACGTACCGGTCGATGAGCGCCACGGTCCCGACGTCCGTGCGCACGTCTCCGCCGCCCACCTCGCTCCCGCGCTCGATGAGGACCACGCCGAACCGGCCGTCGGTCGCCAGGCACTGCTCCACCATCTGCCGGTACCGCGGCTCGAAGACGCGCAGCGGCAGCTCCTCACCGGGGAGGAGCACGGCCCCGAGCGGGAACATCGGCAGTTCGGTCACCGCTACAGCATGCACCGTGTGCGGGCCAGCGACACCCTGCACCTGCTCGACGAGGCCTTCGACGAGATCCCGATGATCGAACGGGGCGCGAGTCTCAACGTCGCGGTTGCCGGTTCGCTCGTGCTGTATCGTCTCGCGGGCCTGGCCTGAGTTCGTAGGGTCGGGGTATGACCGCACAGCTCTGGCTCGATTCCATCGCCGCCGATGGCGCCCGCATCGCTGCCATCGACCCCGCCCACCTCGCGCTCCCCGTCCCCAGCTGCCCGGGGTGGACGGTGCGCGACGGCATCGTCCACACCGGCGGCGCGCACCGCTGGGCCATCGCCTTCCTGCAGGCCGGGCCGGATTCGAAGGAGCGCTTCGTCCCCGACGTCTCCGACGCGCCCGACGGCGACGCGGTCGTCCGGTGGTACGCCGACGTCAACGCCGCTCTGCTCGAGGAGCTCCGCAAGCACGATCCCGACGCGCCCGCGCGCGCCTTCATCGGCCGCACCACCGCCGCGTTCTGGATGCGCCGGATGGCGCAGGAGGTGTCCATCCATCGCTGGGATCTGCAGAACGCCCTGCCCGACGGGGCCGAGCCCCTCCCGGCGTGGACCGCCGCCGACGGCATCACCGAGCTGACCCGGATGCAGATCCCGCTCATCCTCGGCAAGAAGGGCCTGCCCGCCGAGCTCGCCGGGAAGGTCATCGCGATCGAGGCCACCGACACCGGCGACCGCTGGACGCTACGGCTGCGCGCCGACGGCATCGACGTCCTCGACGAGCCGGTCCCCGCGGACGTGACGCTCCGTGGCACCGCGTCGGACCTGGACCTGGTGCTGTGGCGCCGAGCCGAGCCCGGCACCGTCGACCTGACCGGCGAGCGTGAAGTGCTCGACGGCCTGCTCGACGTCGTGGTCATCTGACGACACGCCGAACTGGCGCGATGTACTAGGTGTTGCGGTTCCCGGACTTGTCGGCCCCAACGGGTAGTGTCATGAGCGTTGAAATACAGGTCCGCGAAAACCGAGGTGTCATGTCTGAAATCGCCGCTCACAGCCCCGCCGACGGAGCGCCGCTCAAGCTGGTCAGCCGGGTCTCGGCGATCAACTGGAACCGGGTGCCGGACGAGAAGGACGCCGAGGTCTGGGACCGGCTGACGGGCAACTTCTGGCTGCCCGAGAAGGTGCCGGTGAGCAACGACATCCCGTCGTGGGGCACGCTCAGCGAGCACGAGAAGCAGCTCACCATGCGGGTCTTCACAGGCCTGACGCTGCTCGACACCATCCAGGGCACCGTCGGCGCCGTTTCGCTGATCCCCGACGCGATCACCCCGCACGAGGAGGCGGTGTACACCAACATCGCGTTCATGGAGTCGGTGCACGCGAAGAGCTACAGCTCCATCTTCTCCACCTTGTGCAGCACGCGCGAGATCGACGACGCCTTCCGCTGGTCGGAGGAGAACGAGCACCTGCAGGCCAAGGCGAACATCGTCATGGGCTACTACAGCGGCGACGACCCGCTCAAGCGCAAGGTCGCCTCGACCCTGCTCGAGTCCTTCCTGTTCTACAGCGGCTTCTACCTGCCGATGTACTGGTCCTCGCGGGCCAAGCTCACGAACACCGCCGATATGATCCGCCTCATCATCCGCGACGAGGCCGTGCACGGCTACTACATCGGCTACAAGTACCAGCGCGGCCTGGAGACGCAGAGCCCGGAGCGCCGCGAGGAGCTCAAGGACTACACCTTCGATCTGCTCATGGAGCTGTACTCCAACGAGGAGGACTACACCGAGTCGCTGTACGACGAGGTCGGCCTCACCGAGGACGTCAAGAAGTTCCTGCGCTACAACGCCAACAAGGCCCTGATGAACCTGGGCTACGAGGCGCTGTTCCCCAAGGACGCCACCGACGTGAACCCCGCGATCCTCTCCGCCCTGTCGCCCAACGCCGACGAGAACCACGACTTCTTCTCGGGTTCCGGGTCGTCGTACGTGATCGGCAAGGCCGTCAACACCGAGGACGAGGACTGGGACTTCTGACCCCCGACGGCGTCGGCGAGACCCGTCCGCGAGCGAGGCCGTGGTGGCTCGCCGGGGCGGGTCTTGTGCTTCTCGCGTTCGTCTTGCTACCGCGGGCGGTGTACGGCACCGACGTCGCGGCGCGGGCCGATCGGGAGTTCCCGCCGTGGCTGCTGGGCGGGCGAACGGAGCTCACCCCGGGGCTGCGGTCGCTCGTCGACGACTGGGCCGGATTCCATCTGATCAAAGCCGTGTGCGCCGGCCTTCTCGTGGCGCTGGCACTGTACGCCGGACACCGCGCGCTCGCGCTGGTGCCCGCCGTGCTGCTCATCGCGAACCTCCAAGGCGCCGTGGCGCCGCTGTCGTCCGCGTTCTCGCTGCTCGACCCGGCGCGGTTGCGGGGCGGCGAGCCGGGGCGCGCGCTCGCACTGCTGCGCACCGAGCTGCGCGGCACACCGTCCGGGCCGGTCCAGGCGTTGGTCGACGACTTCGCCCGCTACCACCTGGCCGTCGTGGTGATGGCGGGCGTGCTCACGATCGTGCTGGTGGTCTTCGCCGTCCGTGCCTGGCGGCAGGGCCGTCGACGGTGGGCGGCGGCGACGCTCGTGGCGGCCGTCGTCGCCGGGGTGCTCGCCTATGCGAACGTCACCACGACGCTGGATCCCGTCCGCGGTCTGCTCGACTTCATCGGCGCTTCCTAGCGGTTTCGGCGGCGACATCCTGGGGTTTCGTTCGCCGGAACTGCAGGGAACTACTCCGGCGCTACCTCGCGCAGCCGGCCGGTGGCCACGTCGAAGACGAAGCCACGCAACGACGTGGTCGCCGGGATGAACGGGCTCGACGCCACGCGCTTGAGCGACTGGCGCACGTCGGCGTCCAGATCGGCGAAGGCCTCGGCCGCCCAGGCCGGCTTGATGCCGGTCTCGGCGAGGATGTCGGCCTTGAAGCCGTCGTCGGTGAACGTGAGCATGCCGCAGTCGGTGTGGTGGATCAGGATGATCTCGGTCGTACCGAGCAGCCGCTGGCTGATCGCCAGCGAGCGGATCTGGTCCTCGGTGATCACGCCGCCGGCGTTACGGATGACGTGCGCCTCGCCCTCCTGGAGGCCGAGGACGCGATAGACGTCGAGGCGCGCGTCCATACAGGCGACGACCGCGACGTGTTTCGAGGGCGGAAGGGGCAGGGGGCCGGAGAAGTCCGCCGCGTAGGCGGCGTTGTTCGCGAGCAGCTCATCGGTGACGGTCATGGGTCCATGGTCGATCCCGCATGCGAGTGTGCCCAGCATTGCGCTCCCACTGCGTCAATCGGCGAGGGGGAGACCGTCGCGGTCGGCCCACGCGACCAGGGTGTCCAGGGTGAAGGCCTCGTCGTCGATCTCCGCGTGCAGGTCGCCGAGGTCGGCGAAGCGCGCGGGCAGGGTGCGGAGGGTGAAATCGTCGGGGTGGACGTCCGGCACCTCGTCCCACGTGATCGGCGCCGACGCGGTGGCTATCGGCGTGCCGCGCAGCGAGTACGCGCACGCGATGGTGTGGTCGCGGGCGTTCTGGTTGTAGTCCAGGAAGACCGCAGACGGGTCGCGGTCCTTGCGCCACCAGACGGTCGTCACGTCCGACGGTGCCCGGCGCTCCACCTCCCGGGCGAAGGCGAGGGCGCACCGTCGGACCTCCGAGAACGTCCAGCGGGGCTCGATCCGCACGTAGACGTGCAGGCCCGAGCCGCCCGAGGTCTTGGGGAAGCCGCGGATGCCCAGCTCGTCCAACACCTCGTGCACCACGCCGGCCACCCGCTGCACGCGCTCCCACGAGCAGTCCGGCATCGGATCGAGGTCGATGCGCCACTCGTCGGGGTGTTCCAGGTCGCCGGCGCGGCAGTTCCAGGGGTGGAACTCGACCGTCGACATCTGCGCCGCCCAGATCACCGAGCCCAGCTCGGTCACCACGACCTCATCGGCGGTGCGCCCGAACCGCGGGAAGAAGATCTCCACCGTCTCGAGCCAGTCCGGCGCGCCCGCGGGGATCCGCTTCTGGTGCACCTTCGCCCCGTCGACCCCCTTCGGGTAGCGGTGCAGCATCGTCGGGCGGTCGCGCAGCGCCCGGACGATGCCCGGGCCCACCGCCTCGTAGTACCGGACGACGTCGAGCTTCGTCGCGCCGATCTCCGGGAAGTAGACGCGCTCCGGACTGGAGACGCGCACGACCCGGTCGCCGACGGTCAGCTCAACCGGTTCGCCGTTCGCGGAGGAGGCCACGGCGCTGAGATTACGCGGCCGGGAGGGGCTACGCGCCGAAGATGCGGCCCAGCGAGCGCTTGCGCTTACCCGACGGGCGACCCTTGACGACGCCGGCGACGACGTCCTCGGCGAACTTCTCCACCGTCTCCTGCGAGTCGGTCTTGTTCGTGCCGATGAAGCCGCTGGGGCCGCGCTTGATCCAGCCCGTGACGTACACGCCGGGGAGCGGCGCACCGTCGTCCCCGAGGACCCGGCCGGCCTCGTTCGGCAGCACCGCGCGCCGGTCGTCGAAGGGCAGGCCCGGTACCGGGACGCCCCGGTAACCGACGGAGGTGAACACCATGCCGACGGGCAGGTCGATCGCCTCGCCGGTCACCGTGTGCTTCGCGTGCAGGACGAGGCCGTCGTCGGTGGCCTCGATCGATTCGGGCGTGGTGAGGAAGCGCAGGCGGATGCGTCGCGGCGCGTCCGAGTGGGTCTCCAGCGACTCGAGGAGCTGCAGCTTGTGGCTGACCAGCTCGGAATCGCTGCCCGCGACGAGGGTCTCGGCGACGTCGGGGTCCGGGTGCACGATGACGGTGCGCTCGTCGGCGAGGCCGAGGGCCTCAGGCAGGGTGAAGGCGGCGTGCTCGGGGCCGCGGCGGGCCACGATCACGACCTCCTCGACCTTCGACTCGCGCAGCGCGGCGAGTGCGGCGGGGGAGATGGTGGTGCCCTCGAGCTCCTCCGGCTCGGCCGTGAGGATGCGGGCGGCGTCGAGTGCGACGTTGCCGTTGCCGATGACGACGATACGGTCGTGCGTGAGGTCGACCGCGTCGCCCTTGTGCTCGGGGTGGCCGTTGTACCAGGCCACGAAGTCGGTGGCGCTGCGGACGTTGGGCAGGTCCTCGCCGGTGATGCCCAGCTTCTTGTCGGTGCTCGCGCCGACGGCGACGACGATCGCGTCGTGGCGCTTGCGCAGTTCCTCGAAGCTGATGGTCTGTCGATTCGGCCCGCTTGCTGCGCTCCCGGCGCCGGACCCGATCTCGGTGTTCAGGTGGATGCGGAAGTTCCGGTCCGCGGCCACCTTGTCGAACAGGCCCGAGACCTTGCGGGTGCTGGTGTGATCGGGGGCGACGCCGAAGCGGGCCAGGCCGTAGGGCGTGGACAGCTTCTCGTAGACGTCGACGGTGACGCCCGGGAAGCGGAGCAGCTCGTCGGCCGCGTACATCGCGGCGGGGCCGCTGCCGATCACGCCGACGCTGATGACCGTGTCGGCCGGGATCGGGAGGACCTTCGGCGGCACCGTGTGCGCCATCGGCGGACGGCTGCGCTCCTGCGGGTTCGGGCCGCCGAGGGAGGAGTTGGCCGGGTCGGCGGCCGCGAGGGCACGGTTGAGCTCGATGTAGACCTTGTGCTCGTCGGGCAGACGGTGCGCCGGGCCGATGGCGTCGACGGGGCAGGCCGTCACGCAGGCACCGCAGTCGACGCAGGTGGTGGGGTCCACGTACAGCATCTCGGCCGTCGCGAAGCCCGGCTCGTCAGGCGTCGGGTGGATGCAGTTCACCGGGCACGCGAAGGTGCACGAGGCATCGCTGCAGCAGGACTGGGTGATGACGTGGGGCATTGAGGAAGCTCCTCCGGGGTGTTCGCATCCGGGCCGGGATACGGGTCCGGCTCGGCGGGTGACCGCCGAGCCGGATAATCGGGGTGGTTCGAGACTACTGCGCGGTGTAGGACGGCTCGCTGCGGAACCGCGAGGTGCGGCCGTGGATGCCCAGCGCGCGCCACAGCAGGCGGGAGACCGGGTTCATCAGATTCGTGCGCTCCGCGAGCAGGC
This sequence comes from Tsukamurella asaccharolytica, assembly GCF_007858435.1. Lineage (GTDB taxonomy): Bacteria > Actinomycetota > Actinomycetes > Mycobacteriales > Mycobacteriaceae > Tsukamurella > Tsukamurella asaccharolytica. The sequence goes on from NZ_VIGW01000004.1 coordinate 70,597, forward strand.
GGACGTCGCCGAAGATCTCCTGGCGCATGGCCTTCGATTCGGGCGAGCGCCAGAAGATGTCCTTCTTGACCGAGCGCGGGATGTCAAAGGTGTCCCAGAACTGCTTCGGCGGGACCATGATCGCACCGAGCAGGATTCGCATCACCAGCGGCATCGCCAGCGACAGCAGGAAGCGCGGGATCGGGCCGCGGGTCGGCACCTTGTGCTCGAGCAGCTGATGCGCGAAGGAGATGTGGCGGGCCTCCTCGGCAACGTGGATCTGCATCACCGCGGTCATCGCGGGGTGCTGCGTATCGGCCGAGCGCAGGAACTGCTTCTGCAGGTGGTCGATCGGCTCCTCGCCGGCCAGCACGCCCATGTAGAAGATGTTCGGGAGGGTGGTGGCCGCCAGCGGGATGATCGGCGACAGGCGGCGGAACCACCACGCGCCGCCGGGCACGTCCATGCCCACGCGGTTGACGAACTCCTGGAACATCAGCGTGTGCTGGCACTCCTCCTTCGCCTCGTGGGTGGCGTAGCGGAACTCGGGGGAGTTGTTCGGCTGCACCGCGGTGTACTGCATGATGCCGCGGATCAGGATCGACTCGAACTGCAGGCCGACCTTGGCCACGTTGGCCTGGCGCCACATGCCGATCTCGATCTGCTTGGCCAGCGGCTGCTCCTGGTACCAGGGGTGGCGGCCGATCGGGTCGAACCGGGGGTTGCACACCCAGCGCGGGTCGTCGGGCACGATCGCCAGCTCGGGGGAGTCCCAGTCGATGTCGACGTAGGGATCGAAGTTCCGGCGCACCGAGGCCTCGGAGAGGTCGTTCAGCGTCTGCTCGTACTCGGCCTGGCCGGGGAACGCGCGGCCGCGCATGCGGGCCATGTGGGTCACTCGGGGCATGTTCAGCAGGGCCATGATGGATCCTTTCCTGGCACCTCGACCGGCTAGCACCTGGTCTTTCCGTGGCGCTGTGGGAAATCCCACAGGCGTCTGTGCAGGTAGAAGCCGTGTATGAGATTGAATCCCCCTCAGGCTATCACTTGAAACAAGCATGAATGAAGGGTCTCCGGCCGGCAATCCGTGAACAGGTGTACACCAGAGCTTCGGGCCAGCGGTTTTACCCGGCCGATGTGAGGGGCGTCACGAGGGAACGTTCGCGTTCCCGAGGCTAGGAGGACGCCCTGAGCGTGTTGCCGACGTCGTGCAGCACGATGCCGGCCGCGACGGGCCCGCCCGTGGAGAACCAGGCCGAGTCCTCGACCAGCAACTGTCGCTTGGCGACCACCGCGCGGAGCTCCTTCCAGGGCTTCGAGGTCATCACGGCCGTGCCGTGCTCGCGCCCCTTGTCGCCCTCGTAGCCCACGTAGATCAGGTCGGCCTCGGCGGCGGAGACGTCATCGCCCGGCATCTCGATGGCCTCGGCTGTGCGCTGCGGCTCGGGGCGTACCACCTTCAGGTCCGCCAGGACCTGCGCCGCGAGCGGCGCCGTGCCCAGGGCGAGGTTCTTGCCGTCCGCGGTGAACCGGACCAGGGAGACGGTGGTGTGCACCGCGTCGATCCGCACGGACTTCTCCGCCGCGTCGCGCTGGTACCGCTCGAGTACGGCGCGCGCCTCGGCGGGCATCCGGACCGCGTCGGCCAGAGCCAGGAAGCTGCGCCGCCAGTCCACCGACGGTGCCGGGACGGTCACCGTCCGCCCGGCGCGCCGGTTCGCCTCGGGAGAGCGGTCCGTGCCGACCGCGACGTCGGCCTGCACGCCGTCGGTGAGCTTCGGGACCTTTCCCAGGGTGGCCCCGAGGTAGGACGGGACGTCGCCGCCGACCGCCCGTACCCGGTTCTGCAGCCCGAGGGCGCAGAGGCCGTCGAGCAGGGCGGGGTCGGCGACCGCGATCGTGGCGGGAGCCGCGGTGCCGGCGACAGGGGCTGCGCACGCCTCGTCGGGCTTGCGGTCGAGGCCGATGATGTTGGCCGACGCGAGGCGCGTCGTGGTGGTCGAGATCGAGGCGAAGGGCTGCTGGATCGGCTCCGAACCGCCGCACGCGGTGAGCACCGAGCCGGCGACGACGGCGAGCGCGATCCCGGCGCCCGCCCTGGTTGTTCCGACCCTGTTCACGGCAGCTGTCCTCACCTGTAGTTCCGACCGTGCGCCACGGTAGCAGCAGGGGCCCTGCCGACCGGGTCCGCGACGCGAGTACGACGCAGAGTAGGACCGCGAGGACAAGCCCGGGGGCGAGGGGCTACGCTTACCCCACATGGGTGGCGTCCGCCGTGAGCGAACGCTGCCCGCATGACCTGATTGAAGTGGCCGTACGCCGGTACCGACAGCCGAGGTATCGAGAGGCCCGGGGCAGGAGGATTTGTGACCGCGCAAGCGCATCGTCCGGCAGTCGAGGTGACCGCCGCACGTCCGTATCCGCAGCGGACCGGGCCCAAGGGCTCGTTCATCTACAAACTGGTCACGACGACCGATCACAAGACGCTGGGCATCATGTACATCGTCACGTGCTTCGCGTTCTTCCTCATAGGTGGCCTGATGGCGCTCCTGATGCGTGCCGAGCTGGCCAACCCGGGCCTGCAGTTCCTCTCCACCGAGCAGTTCAACCAGCTGTTCACCATGCACGGCACGGTGATGCTGCTGCTGTACGCGACGCCGATCGTCATCGGCTTCGCCAACTTCGTGCTGCCGCTGCAGATCGGCGCGCCCGACGTCGCCTTCCCCCGCCTGAACGCCTTCGGCTACTGGCTGTTCGTCTTCGGCGCCCTCATGGTGATCGCCGGCTTCATCACGCCCGGCGGCGCGGCCGACTTCGGCTGGACCGCGTACACCCCGCTGACCGACGCCCTGCACTCGCCCGGCCCCGGCGCCGACCTCTGGATCATGGGTCTTGCGGTCGGTGGTCTCGGCACCATCCTCGGCGCTGTCAACATGGTCACCACCGTGGTCTGCATGCGCGCCCCCGGCATGACGATGTTCCGCATGCCGATCTTCACCTGGAACATCCTGGTGACCTCGCTGCTGATCCTGCTCGCCTTCCCGCTGCTCACCGCCGCGCTCATGGGCCTCGAGGTCGACCGCCAGTTCGGCGCCCACATCTACGACCCCGCCAACGGCGGCGTCATCCTGTGGCAGCACCTGTTCTGGTTCTTCGGCCACCCCGAGGTCTACATCATCGCGCTGCCCTTCTTCGGCATCGTCTCGGAGATCTTCCCCGTGTTCAGCCGCAAGCCGATCTTCGGCTACAGCGGCCTGGTCCTGGCCACCCTGGCCATCGCGGCCCTGTCGGTCGCGGTGTGGGCGCACCACATGTACGCCACCGGCGCGGTGCTGCTCCCCTTCTTCAGCTTCATGACCTTCCTCATCGCGGTGCCAACGGGTGTGAAGTTCTTCAACTGGATCCTCACCATGTGGAGAGGGCACATAACGTTCGAGTCGCCGATGCTGTTCTCGATCGGCTTCATCGTGACCTTCCTCTTCGGTGGCCTCACCGGTGTGCTCCTCGCGTCGCCGCCGCTTGACTTCGCGGTGTCCGACACGTACTTCGTCGTCGCGCACTTCCACTACGTGCTCTTCGGCACCATCGTCTTCGCGACGTACGCCGGCATCTACTTCTGGTTCCCGAAGATGACGGGCCGCATGCTCGACGAGGGCCTGGGCCGCTGGCACTTCTGGCTCACCTTCATCGGCTTCCACATGACCTTCCTCGTGCAGCACTGGGTCGGCGCCGAGGGCATGCCGCGTCGCTACGCCGACTACCTCGACACCGACGGCTTCACGACGCTGAACCAGATCTCGACGGTCGGTGCGTTCATCCTGGGCGCCTCGACGCTGCCCTTCGTGTGGAACGTCTTCAAGAGCTACCGGTACGGCGAGGTCGTCACGGTCGACGACCCGTGGGGCTTCGGCAACAGCCTCGAGTGGGCCACCAGCTGCCCGCCCCCGCGCCACAACTTCACCGAGTTGCCGCGCATCCGCTCCGAGCGCCCCGCGTTCGAGCTGCACTACCCGCACATGATCGAGCGCATGCGCACCGAGGCCCACTCGGGCCCCAGCCTGGGCGATAAGCACTCGCAGGAGCGCGGCGACGCCAAGGTGTGATCTCGCCTCCCGACCCGATCTGAACGGCGTCTCCCGTACGGGAGGCGCCGTTCGGCGTTCGCCCGGGCGCCGACTACGATTTCCCCGTGCGCGAAGCGACTTCGGATCCCACGATCCTCATCACCGTGACCGGCGGCGACAAACCGGGCGTGAGCTCGGTCCTGTTCGGAGTGCTGGCTCGCAACGAGGTCAGAGTCCTCGACGTGGAGCAGACCGTCATCCGTGGCCGCCTCACGCTCGGCGTGCTCGCCGCGGTCCACGGCGACCCCGAGCACGTGCAGGAGCTCGTCGAGCAGGCCATGGCGACCGTCGGGATGGACGTCGCCGTGGAGATCACGGCCGAGCAGCCGCCCCGTCCGGCCGTGCCCACGCATGCCGTGGTCCTGCTGGGCGCGCCGGTCAGCGCCCGCGCGCTCTCCGCGCTCGCGACGGCCCTCGCCGGCCGCGCCGTCAACATCGAGTCGATCGCCGGCGTCGCCGATTACCCCGTCACCGCCCTCGAGCTCATGGTGACGGTGCCCGACGGTGCCGACGAGGGTGCCTTCCGGGCTGAGCTCGCCGCCGTCGCCAAGGAGCAGGGCGTGGACATCGCCACCTCCCGCGCCGGCATCGCGCGGCGCTCCAAGCGGCTCATCTGCTTCGATGTCGACTCCACCCTGGTGCAGGGCGAGGTCATCGAGATGCTCGCCGCCCGCGCGGGCAAGGAGGCGGAGGTTGCGGCCGTCACCGAGGCGGCGATGCGCGGCGAGCTCGACTTCGAGCAGTCGCTGCACGCCCGCGTGCGGAACCTCGCCGGCCTGCCCGCGTCCGTCATCGACGACGTGGCTGCCGGCCTGCAGCTGACCCCGGGCGCGCGCACCACGATCCGCACGCTCAAGCGGCTCGGCTACCGCTGCGGCGTGGTCTCCGGCGGCTTCACGGCCGTGATCGAGCCGCTCGCGCGGGACCTGGAGCTGGACTTCGTGCGCGCCAACACCCTCGAGGTGGTCGACGGCGTGCTCACCGGCCGGGTGGTCGGCGAGGTCGTGGACCGGCCGGGCAAGGCGCGCGCGCTGCAGGAGTTCGCCGACACCTTCGGCGTGCCGGTCGAGGAGACCGTCGCGGTGGGCGACGGCGCCAACGACATCGACATGCTCTCCGCGGCCGGGCTGGGGGTGGCGTTCAACGCCAAGCCCGCACTGCGCGAGATCGCCGACGCGGCGCTCTCGTACCCCTACCTTGACGCGGTGCTGTTCGTGCTCGGCGTGACCCGCGACGAGATCGAGGCCGCCGACGCCGTCGACGGCAGCGTGCGCCGCGTGCCGATCGACAGCTGAGCCGATCGCGGGCCGGGCGGCGTCAGGCCTCCTGGAAGGCCAGCACCGTCGGCCCTGAGACCGTGACCTCCGCGCGCGACGGGTAGACGGTGCGGCCCGCGGGTTCACCCGTCGGCAGTGTGGTGTCGACGATGAGCTCCCAGTCGTGCGTGCACGACTCGGGCCCGCCCAGCACGATGGTCGCGTCGCCGCCGGCGTGCCAGACGATGAGCGCGTCCTTCTCCGCGACGGCCACGTCGTGGCCGGGCGCGCGGACGTCCGAGCCGTCGACCCACGCCTGCAGCGTGCGCACCGCGGGCGACTGCCAGTCCTCGCCGGGCATCTCGGTGCCGTCGGCGCCGAACCAGGCGAGGTCGGGCTCACCGTTCGGGGTCGCCCGGCCTTCGAAGAACTCGTGCTGCCGCAGCACCGGTGCCGCGCGGCGCACCGACGCCACTCGGGCCACGAAGGCCGAGAGGTCGGTGTCGGCGGCGTCCCAGTCCACGGCGAAGGCGTCGGCGGCGGGCGTGCCCTCGGGCACGCAGTACGCGTTGTTGTTGCCGTACTGGGTGTGGCCGAGCTCGTCGCCGCCGAGGAGCATCGGCGTGCCGGTCGACAGGAGCAGCGTGGCCAGGAGCGCCCGCACGTGCGCCCCGCGGGTCGCGAGGATCGCAGGGTCGGTGGTGCCCCCCTCGAAGCCGTGGTTCACGGAGTGGTTGTTGTCGGTGCCGTCGCGGTTGTTCTCGCCGTTGGCCTCATTGTGTTTGCGCTCGTAGCTCACCAGATCGCGCGCGGTGAAACCGTCGTGGGCGGTGATGAAGTTGATCGACGAGAAGGGGGTGCGGCCCTGCGCGCCGAACAGGTCCTGGCTGCCGGACACGCGCGACGCGAGCTCCCCGACGGTCGCGCCGCCGGCGAAGAAGGCACGGACGGTGTCGCGGTAACGGTCGTTCCACTCGGCCCACACCGGCGGGAACCCGCCCACCCGGTAGCCCTCGCCCGTGGCGTCCCACGGTTCGGCGATGAGCTTGCGCGTCGACAGGATCGGGTCGGCGGCGATGGCCGTGAGCAGAGGTGCGCGGTGGTCGAACGGGATCACCGGGCCCTGCGGCCCTGTCGCGGTGCGACCGCGACCGAGGACGCTCGCGAGGTCGAACCGGAACCCGTCGACGCCGAGCTCGCCGGCGAAGTAGCGCAGGCTGTCGAGCACCATCCGCACGGCCGCTGGCGAGGCGCAGTCGACGGTGTTGCCGCACCCCGTGTAGTCGAGGTCGTCGCCGTTCTCGAGCAGGTAGTAGCCGGGAGCGTCGAGCCCGCGCCAGGACAGCGATGGCCCGGCGACGGATTCCTCCGCGGTGTGGTTGTAGACCACGTCCATGAGCACCTCGAGGCCGGCGGAGTGCATCGCCGAGACCAGGTGCGCGAACTCCTCGACCTCCTGGCCGGGGCGCGCCGCGTACCGCGGGTCCGGCGCGAAGTAGGCGCCCGTCGAGTAGCCCCAGTGGTTGCGCATCCCACGGTCGCGGACGCCGGGCTCCGTGAGGCAGGCCTGCACGGGCAGCAGCTCCACGGCGGTCACCCCGATCCGCCGCAGGTGCTCGATCACGGCGGGCTGCGCCAGCCCGAGGTACGTGCCGCGCAGGTCCTCGGGGACGTCCGGGTGCCGCGCGGTGTACGAGCCGACGTGGACTTCGCAGATCACCGTCCGGTCCCACGGGACGCCCGGGCCGGGTTCGGGCGCGGGGGGCGCCCCGGTGACGACGCACAGCGGGATGTCGGGCAGCGAGTCCGTCTCCGACGGTCCGCCGTCCTCCTCGTAGGGCAGGAGGGCGACGCCGTCGCCGAGCGCGCCGTCGAGCCTGCGCGCGTACGGGTCGATGAGCGCCTTGCGGTCGTTGAAACGCAGCCCGTTCCCGGGCTCCCAGGGGCCCGCGGCGCGCAGACAGTACCGGGTGCCGTCGCCGATCCCGGCGACGAAGCCGTGGTGCACGCCGGCCGTCTGCGCGGGCAGCCGCAGGCGCTGCTCGTGGCGTGCCCCGTCGTCGTCGGTCTCGATCAGGCACACCCAGACGTCGGTGGCGCGCGGGGCGTGCACGGCGAAGTTCACGCCGCCGGGGCGCGGGTCGGCGCCGAGGGGGTGCGCGGTGCCAGGGGTGGGGGAGCGGTGGTCTGTGGACACGGGGACCATCCTGCCAACCGCGGCCGCTCCCGTGCGGCAGGATGGGCATGTGTCCGACCCCGTCGCCGCCCCCAGCGCCCCCGCCTCCGAATCCGCCGCCGAACCCGACCAGGACCTGGTGATCGATTTCCGCGGGGTCAGCCTGCGCCGCGACGGCCGAACCCTGGTGGGCCCCATCGATTGGCGGGTCGAGCTGGACGAGCGGTGGATCGTCATCGGCCCCAACGGCGCGGGCAAGACCTCGCTGATGCGGCTCGCCTCCGCGCAGGACTTCCCCAGTAGTGGTTCTGCGCACATCCTGGGCGAGGTGTTGGGCAAGACCGTCGTGCAGGACCTCAGTGCGCGGATCGGCGTGTGCTCCGCCGCGCTCGCGTCGCGGGTGCCGGACGACGAGTTGGTGACCGACCTCGTGGTCTCCGCCGGCTACGCGGTGCTGGGGCGCTGGCGCGAGCGCTACGACGAAGTGGACATCGGCCGCGCCGTCGACGTGCTCGAGTCGATGGGCGCCGAGCATCTGGCGAACCGTCGCTTCGGGACCCTCTCCGAGGGCGAGCGCAAGCGCGTGCTGATCGCCCGTGCCCTCATGACCGACCCCGAGTTGATGCTGCTCGACGAGCCCGCAGCGGGCCTCGATCTCGGCGGCCGCGAGGAGCTGGTCGCCAGGCTCGACACCCTCGCGCACGACCCCGATGCGCCCGCGACCGTACTGGTGACCCACCACGTCGAGGAGGTTCCGCCGGGCTTCACCCACGCACTGCTGCTCAAGGAGGGGGGCGTCGTGGCGCAGGGGCTCGTCGGCGACGTGCTCACCGCCGAGCTGCTCTCGGAGACCTTCAGCCAGCGCATCCTGCTCGACGAGGCGGACGGCCGGTACTTCGCCCGGCGGGCCTCGCGCCCGGGGCGCCGGAGGCTGCAGGCATGAGCGGGGAGGAGGCACCCCGCGCGGCGGGCGCCGACCACCGGCGGGACCTGCCCGACGTCCCCATCCGGCCCGCGGCGACCGTCGTCCTGCTCCGGACGGCCCCGTCGGGCCTGGAGGTCTTCGTCCAGCTCCGCGCGAGCGGGATGGAGTTCGCGCCCGATGTGACGGTCTTCCCGGGCGGTGGCATCGAGCCGTCGGACGGCGATGACCTGCGCGTGACCGCGGCGCGGGAGACGCACGAGGAGTGCGGAGTGCGGTTGCATCCGGACGACCTGGTGCCGCTGTCGCGCTGGGTGACCCCGCCCGGGCGGCCGCGCCGCTACGACACGATGTTCTACCTGGCCGCGCTGCCCGCAGGCCAGCACGCGGCGTGCGTGACCACCGAGGCCGTGTCGGCGGGCTGGCACGCGCCGCAGGCGGTGATCGACGCCTGGCTCGCGGGCTCCACCAAGCTCATGGCGCCCACCTACTCCCAGCTGCACCAGCTGCTGCCCTTCGACACCGTCGAGGACGTACTGGGGTGGGCCGCCGAGGCCGCGGACCTCACGCCCGTCGCCCTCGTCGACGGTATGACGCGGGACGACCGACGGTTCCCGGGGTGGTCCGAGTACGCCGCGGGGTCGACGATCTACTGACGGCCGGAGCCCTCCGACGTGGGCCGCGAGGCGGATTCACGTGGACGTCCAACTGAATCTTCCGTACCCGGTAACCTCTGGGGCATGACTGAATTCGTGACCCTCGAGACCTCCGACGAGCACCCGGGCATCGGCACGATCCGCCTGAACCGGCCGCCGATGAACGCGATCAACTCGCAGGTCCAGGACGAGCTCATCGCCCTCGCCGCCGAGGTGAACAAGCGCGACGACATCAAGGCCGTGATCGTCTACGGCGGTCCGAAGGTCTTCGCGGCCGGCGCCGACATCAAGGAGATGCAGGCGATGGGCTACACGGACATGAGCGAGGCCATTCAGCTCCTGCAGGGCGGCCTCTCGGCCATCGCGTCGATCACCAAGCCCACCGTCGCGGCCGTCACCGGCTACGCGCTCGGCGGCGGCCTCGAGGTGGCCCTCGGCGCCGACCGCCGCATCGTCGGCGACAACGCCAAGGTGGGCGTTCCCGAGATCCTGCTCGGCGTGATCCCCGGTGGCGGCGGCACGCAGCGGCTCGCGCGCCTGGTGGGCCCGTCCAAGGCCAAGGACCTGGTCTTCACGGGCCGCTTCGTCGGCGCCGAGGAGGCCCTGCAGATCGGTCTCGTCGACGAGGTCGTCGCCCCCGACGAGGTCTACAACGCCGCGCTGGCCTGGGCGAAGCAGTTCTCGGGCGCCGCCTCGCAGGCGCTGCGCGCGGCCAAGCAGGCCATCGATCAGGGCCTCGACACCGACCTGTCCACCGGTCTCGCCATCGAGCGGCACCTGTTCGCCGGCCTCTTCGCCACCGAGGACCGCGCGATCGGCATGACCTCGTTCATCGAGAACGGTCCGGGCAAGGCGAAGTTCACCGGCAGGTAGCCGCGGACCGCCCGGCGGACCGTTTCGGGGCGCAAGAACGCGTTCCCATCACGCGGGTTGGCGGTGATCTGACCGGGCGGTAACCTGACGGAACAATCTTTCCGAAAGGCCTTCATGACCGACCAGCAGCCGGCCCCCAACCCGCACGCCACGGCGGACGAGGTTGAGGCCGCATTCTCCGATACGAAGCTCGCCCAGGTGCTCTACCACGACTGGGAGGCCGAGACGTACGACGAGAAGTGGCACATCAGCTTCGACGAGCGGTGCATCGACTACGCCCGCGAGCGCTTCGAGGCCGCCACTGGCGGAGAGAACGAGAAGCCCTACGGCCGCGCCCTGGAGCTGGGCTGCGGCACCGGCTTCTTCCTGCTCAACCTGATGTCGGCGGGGGTCGCGGAAACCGGCTCGGTCACCGACCTCTCGCCCGGCATGGTGAAGGTCGCGCTGCGCAACGGCGAGGCCCTCGGCCACACCGTCGACGGCCGGGTCGCGGACGCGGAGACCATCCCGTACGAGGACGACACGTTCGACCTGGTCGTCGGTCACGCCGTGCTGCACCACATTCCCGACGTGGAGCAGTCGCTGCGCGAGGTGCTGCGCGTGCTCAAGCCGGGCGGCCGGTTCGTCTTCGCGGGCGAGCCCACCACGATCGGCGACTTCTACGCCCGATGGTTGGGCCGGATCACGTGGGGCATCACCACCAATGCCACGAAGCTGCCCTTCCTCGCGGACTGGCGTCGACCGCAGGCCGAACTCGACGAGTCCTCGCGCGCCGCGGCGCTCGAGGCCGTCGTCGACATCCACACCTTCGACCCGGACGCGATGGAGGCCATGGCGGCCCGCGCCGGCGCCGTCGAGGTGAAGGCCACCACCGACGAGTTCACCGCAGCCTTCCTCGGCTGGCCGGTGCGCACGTTCGAGGCGGCCGTGCCGCCCGAGAAGCTCGGCTTCGGCTGGGCCGGGTTCGCCTTCGGCGGGTGGAAGAAGCTCTCTGCGCTCGACGAGGCCGTGATGCGCCGTGTCGTGCCGCGCAAGTTCTTCTACAACCTGGCCATCACGGGCACCAAGCCCGAATAGTCCGGGTACGCGGGTTGGACGGGGCTGATCTCGCCTACCTCCGCACCGCCGACGGCGCTGCCGCCGTCGCCGTGGCGGACCGGCTCGCGCTGGCCGACGACACCCTGCTCGCGGACGTCGGGGTCGTGCGCGGCATCGCCGGGCGGCACGCGGGGGCCGTCATCGAGCAGGTGCGGGCCCGCCGCCGGGCGCACGTGAAGCTCGGTGACGTCGACGGCTGGCTGCTCACCGACGAGGCCGTGCAGCAGGCGACGCCGACGGCGGTCGCGGAGCACCGCGCGCGCCGGCTCGCGTGGCTGTCCGTGCACGATGTGACGTGTTCCATCGGCGCGGAACTCCGTGCGCTGGTGCAGGTCTGCCCGCGGGTCGTCGGCAGCGACCTGGACCCGGTGCGCGCCCGGATGGCGGCGCACAACGTGCCGCGCGCGCTCGTGTACGTGGCCGACGCGCTGACCCCCACCTCCTCCGCCGACGTCGTCATCGCCGACCCGGCGCGCCGGGCGGACGGGCGGCGCATCGTCGATCCCGAGCAGTGCTCGCCCGCGCTCTCGGCCCTGCACGCGGCGTACGCGGGGCGCTCCCTCGCGGTGAAGACCGCGCCCGGCATCGACCACGCCGGCCTGCGCCGTACGGGCTTCGGCGGCGAGGTCGAGATCGTCTCGCTCGACGGCGGCGTCCGCGAGGCGTGCCTGTGGTCCGGTCCCGTCGCCGTCCCGGGCCTCACCCGGGCGACGGTGCTGCGCGGCTCCGGCCGGGGCGGCTACGAGGTCTTCTCCACGGATCCGCACGAGGTGGAGCCGGAACCCGCGGGGAAGTACCTCGTCGAGCCCGACGGTGCCGTCATCCGCGCCGGGCTCGTGCGGCACTACGCCGCGCGACACGGGCTGTGGCAGCTCGATCCGCACATCGCATATCTCAGCGGCGACGCGGTTCCCGCGGGCGAGCGGGGCTTCGAGATCCTCGAGGAGATGCGGTACTCGGAGAAGGGACTGCGGGCGGAACTGCGGGCGCGCGACGTCGGCGCCGTCGAGATCCTCACCCGCGGCGCCGGCGTGGACCCCGACGCGCTGCGCAAGCGCCTCAGGCTCCAGGGGTCACAGTCGATGACGGTGGTGATCACGAGGATCGGCCGCCAGGTGATGGCCTATCTGACTTGCCCGACGCGGTGATCAGGCGGACTCGCGTTCTCGCCCCGGGTGACACGATGGACGGCATGCAGGAGTCGCGCCGGTCCGATGTCGAGATGTTCCACGTCATGGACGTGCTGGCCGCGGCGGCGCGGCGCAGGGAGACTCACGGTGATGTGATCTCGCTGGCGGCGGGCCAGCCGCGTGCGGGAGCGCCGAAGCCCGTTCTCGCCGCCGCGCACGCGGCGCTGGAGGCCGGGCCGCTCGGCTACACCGAGTCGATGGGCATCGCGCCGCTGCGTGCGGCGATCGCGGCGCACTACGGGCGCGCCTACGGCCTGGACGTCTCGCCGGAGGCGGTGGCCGTCACCACCGGCTCGTCGGGCGCGTTCACCCTCGTGTTCCTCGCCGCCTTCGACGCGGGCGACACCGTCGTCCTGGCCAGGCCCGGCTACCCCGCCTATCGAAACACCCTGACGGCGCTGGGCTGCGAGGTCGTCGAGCTCGACTGCGGCGCGGAGACCCGGTTCCAGCCGACCGTCGCGATGCTGGACTCGCTCGACGCGCCGCCCCGGGGGCTCATCGTCGCGAGCCCGGCCAACCCGACCGGGACGATCCTGGCACCGTCGGAGCTCGCGGCCCTGGCGCGCTGGTGCGAGGCGCACGGCACGTTGCTCATCTCCGACGAGATCTACCACGGTGTGAGCTACGGCCGGCCCACGTCCTGCGCGTGGGAGAGCTCCCGCGAGCAGGTCGTGATGGGTTCGGTGTCGAAGTACTTCGCCATGACCGGCTGGCGGCTCGGCTGGATGCTGCTGCCCGAGTACCTGAGGCGGCCCGTCGAGCGGCTCACCGCGAACATGACCATCTGCCCGCCGGCCATCAGTCAGTACGCGGCGGTCGCGGCCTTTTCCGACGAGGCGCGGGCCGAGCTGGACGCGCACGTCGCGGGATACGCGCGCAACCGCGAGATCGTGCTCGCCGGGCTGCGGGGGCTCGGCGTCACGGAGGTCGCGCCGCCCGACGGCGCCTTCTACGCCTACGCCGACGTCGGCCACCTCACCGACGACTCCCTGGCCTGGTGCGCACGGGTCCTCGACGAGACCGGGGTGGCGATCACCCCGGGCCTGGATTTCGACACGGCCCGGGGTGGTCGGTTCATCCGCCTCAGCTTCGCGGGCGCGACCGCGGAGATCGAGGAGGCGCTGCTGCGGCTGGAGCCGGTGTTCCGGCGCTGACTCAGGCGAGGGCGCGGCGCAGGGCGCTGATCGCGATCTCGAAACCGGCCTGGGCGCCGTGGGTCTCGCGCAGGGCGTTGAGCATCATGAAGTCGTGGATGACCCCGCCGATGCGCACGGCCGTCACGTCGTTGCCGGCCTCGCGGAGTTTGGCGGCGTAGGCCTCGCCGCCGTCGCGCAGGACGTCCGCTTCGGCGGTGATGACGGTGGCGGGCGGCAGGTCCCGCAGCTGCTCGACGGTCGCGTTCAGCGGCGAGGCGAAGATCTCGGCACGCTGCGCCTCGTCGGTCGTGTACTGGTCCCAGAACCACTGCATGGCGTCGCGGCGCAGGAAGTAGCCCTCGGCGAACTCGTGGTACGAGGCGGTCTCGAAGTTCGCGTCCACCACCGGGTACAGCAGGACCTGGCCGGCCAGTTGCACGTCGCCGCGGGCCTTGGCCTGCAGCGCGAGCACGGCGGCCATGTCGCCGCCGACCGAGTCGCCGGAGACGGCGATCCGGGTACCGTCGAGGTTCTTCTCGGCACCGGAGTTCACGATCCACTGGGCCACGGCGTAGTTCTGCTCGATGGCGGTCGGGTACCGCGCCTCGGGGGAGAGGTCGTACTCGGGGAAGACGACGGCCGCGCCGGTGCCGACGGCGAACTCGCGGACCAGGCGATCGTGCGTGTGGGCGTTGCCGAAGACCCAGCCCGCGCCGTGGACGTAGAGGATGACGGGCAGCACGCCGGTCGCGCCCCGGGGGCGGACGATGCGAGTGCGGACCTCGCCGGTGGGACCGCCGGACACGGTGATCCACTCCTCGTCGACCTCGGGGAAGGCGACGCCCTCGCCGGACTGCACCTCGTCGACCGTCTTGCGGCCCTCGACCGGGCCGAGGTCGAACAGGTACGGCGGGTTGGCGGTGGCGTCGGAGAAGGCCTGGGCGGCGGGCTCGAGGACGGTCTTGCTCATGATCTGCTCCCTAGGTCGGCAATGCGGAGAACGTTCGTTCTCCTGCTGGGTGCTATCGTATGGGAACGATCGTTCTCGCGTCAAGAGGTAGTCGAAGATGGATGCAGATCAACAGCGCACCGCCGTACTGGAAGCCGCGGAGAATCTCTTCTACGGCAAAGGGATCCAGGCCGTGGGTATGGACGAGATCCGCGCCGCCGCCGGCGTCTCGCTCAAGGCGATCTACAAGCTCTTCCCGTCGAAGGACGCCCTCGTCGCCGAGGTCTTGGCGATCCGCGACCGTCGGTGGACCGAGGGGCTGCACAAGTACGTCGACCGGGCGGAGGCGCCGGAGGCGAAGGTGCTCGCGGTCTTCGACTGGCTCGACGAGATGTTCACCGAGAACGACTTCCGCGGCTGCTCCTTCATCAACAGCTACGGCGAACTGGGGGCCACGTCCTCGACCGTGGCCGATGCGGCGGTGCACAACAAGGCCTGCTACCAGGACGAGCTCTCCGCGCTGGTCGCCGATGCCGGCCTGCCCGAGCGGGTCGCGATCCAGATCGGCCTGCTGACCGAGGGGGCGCTCACCACCGCCGCCATCCTCGGGCCCGACGGCGTGGTCGACGGCGCGCGCGAGGCCGCTCGGGTGCTCATCGGCGCGCAGCGCTGACGTTGCACGCGCGCCGCGACCGGGATCGCGCCGCCGCCGGAGGCGCTACGCCGGCGCGGTGAGGACGAACGGGCCGTCCTCCGTGATGGCGACGGTGTGCTCGCTGTGCGCGGCGCGGGAGCCGTCGGCCGAGCGCAGCGTCCAGCCGTCGGCGTCGAAGACGATCTTGTCCGTGGTCGCGCAGAACCACGGTTCCAGGGCGAGGGTCGTGCCGGTCTGCAGGAGCATCCCCTTGCGGGCCTTGCCGGCGTTCGGCACGTGCGGGTCCTCGTGCATCGTCCGGCCCAGGCCGTGCCCGCCGAACTGCGTGTTGACCGGGTAGCCGTACTTCTTCGCGACCTCGCCGATCGCGGCCGAGACCGTGCCGAGCCTGGTGCCCGGGCGCATGTGGTCGATCGCGGCGTCGAGTGCGTCGCGCGTGGCCTGAATGAGGCGCGTGTCCTCGTCGCGCGCGGTGCCCACGCTCACGCTGCGGGCGGCGTCCGCGACCCAGCCGTCGATCGACACCGCGATGTCCACGGTGAGCAGGTCCCCGTCCTCGAAGACGTATTCGCGCGGCTTTCCGTGCAGGCAGGCGTCGTTGACGGCGAGGCAGGTCACGTTGCGGAACGGGCCGCTCCCGAAGGACGGCGCATAGTCCCAGTAGCAGGAGACGGCGCCGCGGTCCTCGATCATCGTCCGTGCGCGGTACTCGAGCTCCATCAGATTCATCCCGGGCTCGGCCATGCCGGTGAGCTCCTCGAGCAACTCGGCGATGAAGATGCCGGTGGTCCGCATCTTCGCGATCTCGGAGGGGGTCTTGAGCTCCATCATCGTCGGCGTGCTCCCGTTCTACTACTTGGCGACGCTGTCGCCGGTGCGGCGGCCGGAGGTGAACGCGAAAACCGTCCCGTCGTTCCCGACGGTGACCAGCTCGCCGTCGGGGCCGATCGAGACGCCCGAGGTGGAGGTGACCGAGTCCGGCAGGTCGAACGTGCGCAAGGTGGTGCCGGTGTCCGTACGGAATTCGATGAGCTGCGTCTGCACCGCAGCCCAGGACCGCCCCACGGCGTAGCCGACGCCGCCGCGGATCTGCGTAGCGGGGGAGACGAACGCGACGTCGGTGCGCCTGAAGGCCTCGCGCACGCTCGAGCCCTCGTCCTTGAGCGCGACGAAGGGGGCGCGGTGCAGCCCCGGCGCGGCGGGGATGACGGTCCCGTCGGGCGAGACCGACGGGGGCAGCGTGCTCTGGTATCCCAGATCGTGCGTCCACTTGGTGGCGCCGGTCTTCGCGTCCAGCGCGGCGAGCTTCTGGCCCCGCAGGTTCACGTACAGCGTCGAGCGGTCCGACGACAGCGCGGGCGAGCCGATCGCCCCGTCGGGCAGGTCGGCGCGCTCCCAGGCGTAGCGCAGGTCGTGCCGGTCGCCGCCGTTCTTGTCGTAGTCGATGGCCATCACCTTCGACGGTCCGCGTCCGCCCCGCTGATCCGGCCCGCTCGCTCCGCTCCCGGCGCCGACCACGACGAAGGCGCGCTCGGCCTGCGTGTCGACGGCCGGCGGCCCGGAGACAGGGCAGCCCGGGCCGTTCGTCGCGCAGTCCTGAAGACCGGCGCCGTTCGCGTTCGCGGAGACCTGCGGGAACAGCCCGATCGCGGCGCCCGCCGCATCGCCGGCGTGGGTGTCGACGAGGACCACCTGACCGAGGTGAGTCACGGCGAGCACAGTGTTGTCGCCGGCGAGCTTGATCCAGAGCGGCGTGCCGGCGGTGGGATACCGCCAGCGCACCTGATTGTCGGCGTTGAAGCTGTACAGCCAGCCCGGGACGCCGAGGTAGGTGTACTCGAACTGGTCGACGAGGGGGGCCTGCAGGTCCGCCCCGGCGGCGTCGCGGCGGCAGTAGGTCTTGCGGCCCACTGTCAGTTCGAGGTTGAACGTGCTGCAGCCGGTCCCGGTGCGCGCCGTCACCGAGACGATGCCGCGGTTGGAGATCGCCGGCTGTACCGTGTTCGGTCCGACGAGGCCGCGGGTCCAGGCGGGTACCAGCGAGGCCGCGGCGTCCTTCTCGGCGTAGGAACTGTTGCGGGAGTCGCCGTACATTCCGGGCCAGGCCGCCGAGTCGTCCGCGTACCCCCAGGTGGTGTCGGGCGTGCACGAGACGAGCACTGCGGCGGCGACCACCGTCGCGCCCAGCGTGAGCGCGCGCCTACCCAACCGCATGTGTCTCCCTCGACTCTCGACTGCGATGATCGCCCCACAGACTAGCGCGGCCCCGGTACCGGACCGGCGCGGCGCACCCGCCGGATAGGCTCCCCTGCATGACGAGCATGTGGAACGCTCCGTACCGATCGCGGTGGCGGCACGCGCGGCAGGCCGATCAGCAGGCGCGATTCCTGACGCCCGCGTCGCTGCGCTGGGTCCTCAAGAACAAGGCGTACACGCCCTGGTACCTGGTGCGGTACGCCCGCCTTCTGAAGTTCCGCCTGGCGAACCCGCACATCGTGCTCAAGGGGATGGTCTTCCTCGGCAAGAACGTCGAGATCCACGCGACGCCCGGCCTCGGCCGCATGGAGATCGGCCGCTGGGTGCACATCGGCGATTCGAACAAGATCCGCTGCCACGAGGGCTCGCTGCGGATCGGCGACAAGTCCGTCTTCGGCCGCGACAACGTCGTGAACTGCTACCTCGACATCGAGTTCGGCCCCGCGTCGCTCGTCGCGGACTGGTGCTACATCTGCGACTTCGACCACAAGATGGACGACATCCACATCCCCATCAAGGATCAGGGCATCGTGAAGGGCCCGGTCCGCATCGGCGGCGACACCTGGGTCGGCACCAAGGTCACCGTCACTCGCAACACCCTCATCGGGCACGGCACCGTCCTCGGCGCGCACGCCGTCGTGCGCGGGGAGATCCCGCCGTACTCGATCGCGGTCGGCTCGCCCGCGAAGGTGGTCAAGAACCGCAAGGACATGTGGGAGGCGAACATCGCCGAGCGCGCCGAGCTCGAGCGCGCGCTCGCCGACATCGAGCGGAAGAAGGCCGACGCCCGCGGGCTCCCCGCCGAGTGATCGACGCGCTGCGCTCACCGGCGATTCGACTCGGTCAGTCGGTCGCATCTACAGCACGTAGAACGGGCGGGCGTAGTGGAACTCGCCCCGCACCTCCGGGGTGTACGCGCCGAGCGTGCGCACCATGAAGGAGTCGCCCGACCACTCCGCGACGTCGGGCACGATGCCGACCTCGGAGCCGGGGGCGAAGCCGAAGCGCGGGTAGTAGTCCTTGTGCCCGAGTAGTGCGACCAGACGTTCGCCGAGGGCGTCGGCGGCGCCGAGCGCCGCGAGGATCAGGGCCGAGCCGGTGCCCCGCCCCTGCGCCTCGGAGCGCACGCCGAGCGGCCCCGCCGCGAGGACCGGCGTCGTGCCGACAGCGGCGCGGGTGAGGCACACATGGCCGATCACGCCGCCGTCGTCGTCCTCCGCGACGAAGGACAGCTCGTCGATCCACGCCCCGCTGAGCCGCAGCGCCTCGACGAGCACGACCTCGATCGGCTCGGCCCGGCCGGGCGGCGTGATGGGGGCGAACGCGCTGCGGTGCACCCCGGCGACCGCGGCGCGATCCTCCGGCATCTCGTTCCGGATCAGCACGTCCGGCTCTCCTCGCGCTCGTGGAGAGGAGTGTCGATCGGGCGTACGGTCATGAACCGAAGGTGCCACAGAATTCGCGATAATGCATAATTCCCAGGTCAGTCGACCCGCTACACCGGGTTGGTCGGGTCCCTCTCGGGCAACGGCCGCTCGTCGATCACCCGGCGGCCGAGAGGGGTGCGCGGGCGGCGCTTCGCTGCGAGGTAGACCTGCGTGGTCTCGCGGGCGACGGCCTCCCAGGTCAGGTCCTCGACCTCGGTGCGCGCGGCGCGGGCCCACCGGTTCGACGCGGCCGGATCATCGAGCACGGCGCGGATCGCGGCGGTGAGACCGGGGACGTCGGCGGGCTCGACCGACAGCCCCGTCTCCCCGGTGCGGATGAAGTCCGCCAGGCCCCCGGCGGTGGTCGCGATGACCGGGATGCCGGTCGCGGCGCCCTCGAGCGCGACGATGCCGAAGGGCTCGTACCGCGACGGGATCACCAGCGCGTCGGCCGAGTGCAACTGCGCGACCAGCTCTTCGTGGTCGAGCGCGCCCGTGAACTCGACGGCCCGCAGCACCCGGTGCTCCCGCGCGACCTCGCGCAGCCACCCGGCCTGCGTGCCGTCGCCGGCCACCGTCAACGTCGTCCCGGGGTGCGTGCGCCGGACCCGTGCGAGCGCGGCGACGAGGTCCTGCACGCCCTTCTCGTACTCCAGCCGGCCGACGTACAGCAGGCGGGGTGCGCCCCGTCGGGCGGCCGTGCGGGACCGATCCCGGTACGGCCAGGCGGTGGCATCGATGCCGTTCGCGATGGTGTGCAGCTGCGCGAGTCCGGGCCCGAACAGGCGGTTCACCTCGTCGGACATCGACCGGGAGCAGGTGATCACCGCGTCGGCCTCGTTGGCGAGCCACCACTCGGTCGAGTGCACCTGCCGGTTCACCGGCCCGGAGACCCACCCGCTGTGCCGGCCCGCCTCGGTGGCGTGGATGGTCGCGACGAGGGGCGCGTCGAAGGCCTCCGCGAGCCCGACGGCGGCGTGCGCGGCCAGCCAGTCGTGGGCGTGCACCACGTCGGGCACCCAGGGCCGGCCGACGGTGCCGGCGCCGTGCAGCGCGTCCTCGCCGGCGGTGGGGTTGTACCCCGCGAGCCTCAGGCCCGCGCGGAGCATGGAGTGCCCCATGGACAGCACCCACGGCATCATGTCGGCGCCGAAGTCGAGCGCGAGGGGGTCCTCGGCGGCCATGATGACCCGGATCCCGTCGGCAACGAGATCCGATGTGGGGTGGCTGCGCGGGTCCGTGCCGGTGGGCTGGCGCGAGACGACGACGACCTCGTGGCCCTGGTCCCGCAGTTGCAGCGCGAGGTGGTGGACGTGCCGGCCGAGACCGCCGACCACGACGGGCGGGTACTCCCAGGAGACGAGCAGAACGCGCATGTCAGGACCCTCCCAGCGGCGCCGGGAGGCGCCGGGCGTCGAGGCCGGGGAACGGATCGTCCGCGCGTCGCCAGGTGCGGGCCAGGGCGACGGCGCGGGCCTCGTCGCCGCGCTCGGCGGCCTCGGCGATCTCCCGCAGGGCGTGCGCGTGCTTGTACGCGCGGTCGCGGGCGTACGCGGCGGCGGTGTCCTTGGAGACCATGAACGGCCAGTCGGACTGCAGGCACAGCAGCGCCTCCTGCAGCACCTGGTCGCTGACCACGTCGCGCGTGAGGCCGGCCCGCTTGTCCAGGACCCGCAGCACCGTCGTCGTGATCTCCTCGTTGAGCTCGACGAACTCCCGCACCAGCGGGCCGTCCCAGACGTGCCAGTCCTTACCCGAGCCCCACGAACTGGCGGGGATCTCGCGGGCCTCGCCGACATACCCCGCCTCGGCGGCGGAGCGCAGCGTGCCCACGCGCACCCCGGCCTCGGGGAGGGCGCGCAGGACGCGCTCGAGCCAGATCGGGCCCTCGTACCACCAGTGGCCGAAGAGCTCCGTGTCGAAGGCCGCGACCACGAGGGCGTCGCGGCCGATCCGCGCGCTCTCCGACCGCACCCGCGCGACCACGGTGTCCACGAAGTCGGCGACGTGCTTGTCGATCGCGGCCTCGGCCCGCGCGGGGTCGTACGGGGCCTTCTCGGCCTCGGCGACCTTCTTGCCCGTCACCCGGCTGGGCTTGAGGCCCGTGGCGTGGTCGTGGGCGTAGAAGTCGCGGTAGGCCGCGTGCCCGGGGTAGCCGGATTTGGGCGACCACACGCGGTAGCTCACGGGCAGGTCGCGGCCGAAGGCGAGCACCGTCGAGTCCCCGACGGGGCGGGCGAGGGCCGTGTCGCCCCCGAGCGTGGGCCCGTCGACCATGAAGTGCGTGACCCCGGCGGCCTCGTACCCCGCCTCCATGCCCGGCTTGTACGCGCACTCCGGCGCCCAGATCCCGGTCCGGGCGGGGGAACCGAGCCGGGCCGTGCCGTACGCCAGGCCCTCGCGCAGCGCGAGCTCGCGCAGCCGCGGGTGGAGCAGGGGCTGGAAGGGGTGCGCGAGCGGGCCGCCGAGCAGTTCGACGGTGCCGGCGTCCGCGAGCCGGCGCAGCACGGGGCTGCCGCCGTGGCGCCAGCGCGTCTCGAACGAGGCGAGCGCGTGCGCCGCGTTGCGGTGCTCGCGCGCGCCGAGCTCGGCCGCGGCGGGGCGGCCCGAGAGCGCGGCCTCGTGGGCGCGGAGTTGCCAGTTGCCGAGGTAGTGGTGCATGGCCTCGAGGCAGTACGGATCGTCGAGCTGCGAGGCCAGCACAGGCGTCACGCCGAGCGTCAGCTGATCGGTGCGGCCCTCGGCGGCGAGCCGGTCGAGCATTTCCGTGACGGGCAGGTACGAGGCCGCCCACGACTGGTACAGCCACTCCTCGCCGACGGGCCACGCGCCGTGGTGGGCGAGCCACGGCAGGTGGGAGTGCAGGACGAAGGCGATCATCCCGGGCTCGCGCCTGGCGGTCACGGCTTCCTCGCGTAGAAGAACAGGTCGAGGCTGTCCGGGGCGTCGGCGCGCAGGTCGAAGTCCTGCGCGGCGACGGCGGCCACGTCGTTCGACAGTTCTTCGGGCCACGGCTCACCGGCCAGCGAGCGCTCGATCTGCGCATCGATGAAGCTGCCGCCGTGGCGGCGATCCAGCTCCGCCAGGCGCGCGCCGTGGTAGACGCCGAGCTTCTCGGTGACCTCCAGTCCGGCGCCCTCGAGTAGCTCGACGAGCTCGGCCGAGTTCAGCTCGCGGGTGTGGAAGGGGTTGAGCGGGGTGTCGCGGCCGGGGGAGAAGGTGACGCGGTTCGGCGTCGAGATCGCGAGCTCGCCGCCGGGCCGCAGGATGCGGGCCACCTCGCGCAGGAACTGCGGCTGGTCCCACAGGTGCTCGATCACCTGGAAGTTCACGACCGCGTCCACGGAGCCGTCCTCGAGGGGCAACTCGGCCAGGTTGCCGTGCAGCATGGTCACCGCCGGGTACGCGGAGCGGACGTGCGCGACGGCCGACTCGTCGTAGTCGAGTGCCGTCACCCGCGCGCCGCCGTCGGCCAACATGGCGGCGCCGTAGCCCTCGCCGCTGCCGGCCTCGAAGACCGACTTCCCGGCGTATCGCGGGGCGATCGCGACGTAGGCGATCTCGTGCCGGCGGAACCAATAGTTCTCCTCGGGGATACCGGGGACGGTTCGCTCGCCGGTCAGGGGCAGCGGGTCACACATTCTTCTCAGCCTAGTCGGTGCGGGGTGGGCCATCCCACATGGACAGTTACCGTCCGGTAACTTACTCTGGCGTTAAACAGTGTGGTGAGGCGGTGCTACGTTCTACTCGCAGAACCTGCGGCGGGGACGTTCATCCGTACCTCGCGGCAGTGTGAGAATGTGGCTTACGAGTATCCCGATCATCGATGGAGGTCGACGAAGACCAATGACGAACGTAGTCGTACTGATCAAGCAGGCTCCCGATCCCGGGTCCGAGCGCAAGCTCTCCGATGACTTCACGGTCGACAGGTCGATCGACCCGTGGCTCGAGGAGATCAACGAGCGCGCCGTCGAGGCCGCGCTCCAGATCAAGGAGGCCCACGGCGGCGAGGTCACCGTTCTGACCGTCGGCCCCGCGAGCGCCACCGATGCGATCCGCAAGGCGCTGTCCATGGGCGCTGACAAGGCCGTCCACGTCCAGGACGACGCGATGCACGGCTCCGACGCGATTCAGACCTCCTGGGTCCTCGCCCGCGCGCTGGGCACCATCGAGGGCGTTGAGCTCGTCATCGCAGGTAACGAGGCCACCGATGGTCGCGTCGGTGCCGTCCCGGCCATCCTCGCCGAGTACCTGGGCCTGCCGCAGCTGACCCACATGCGCACGCTCGTCATCGACGGAGACTCGCTCAAGGGCGAGCGCGAGACCGACGAGGGCGTCTTCGAGCTCGAGGCCTCGCTTCCCGCCATCGTGTCGGTGAACGAGAAGATCAACGAGCCGCGCTTCCCCTCCTTCAAGGGCATCATGGCTGCGAAGAAGAAGGAGATCACCGTGCTCTCCCTCGCGGAGATCGGCGTGGAGCTCGACGAGGTCGGCGGCGCCAACGCTGCCACTTCCGTCACGGCTGTCACGCCGAAGCCGCCGAAGGAGGCGGGCGAGAAGGTCGTGGACGAGGGCGACGGCGGCACCAAGGTGGCGCAGTTCCTCATCGGCCAGAAGATCATCTAAGTCCCCTCGAATCCACTCCTAAGGAGAGAAGCCGTTATGGCAGACGTACTCGTCCTCGTCGAGCAGGTCGACGGGAATCTGAAGAAGGTCACGGCTGAGCTGCTGACCGCCGCCAAGGCGCTGGGTGAGCCCGCCGCCGTCGTCGTGGGCGCCCCCGGCACCACCGACGCCATCGCCGAGCAGCTCAAGGCCGCAGGCGCCGCCAAGATCTACCGCGCGGAGTCGGCCGACGCCGACACCCACCTGGTGACCCCGAAGGTCGGCGTTCTCGCCGAGCTCGCCGAGAGCCAGGGTGCCGCCGCGATCCTCACCGCCGCCACGTTCGAGGGCAAGGAGGTGGCCGGCCGCGTCGCCGCGCGCCTCGGCTCCGGGCTGATCGCCGACGCGATCGCCTTCGGCCCCGGTGGGACCGCGACCCACTCGATCTTCGGTGGCGCGTTCACCGTCGAGGCCACCGCCGGTGGCGACACCCCTGTCGCGTCGCTGCGTCCCGGTGCCATCGAGGCCGACGGCGTCGCCGGCGCGGGTGAGATCGTCGACGTCGCGGTCCCGGCCGAGGCCGAGAACGCGGTGAAGGTCATCTCGAAGCAGCCGATCCAGGGCGGCAACCGCCCGGAGCTCACCGAGGCGTCCATCGTCGTCTCCGGTGGCCGCGGCGTGGGCTCGGCGGAGAAGTTCTCGGTCGTCGAGGAACTCGCCGACTCGCTGGGTGCCGCCGTCGGCGCCTCGCGCGCCGCCGTCGACTCGGGCTACTACCCGGGCCAGTTCCAGGTCGGCCAGACCGGCAAGACGGTCTCGCCGCAGCTGTACATCGCCCTGGGCATCTCGGGCGCGATCCAGCACCGCGCCGGCATGCAGACCTCGAAGACCATCGTGGCCGTCAACAAGGACGAAGAGGCCCCGATCTTCGAGATCGCCGACTACGGGATCGTCGGCGACCTCTTCGACGTCGCCCCGCAGCTCACTGAGGCCGTCAAGTCGCACAAGGGCTGAGCGCAACTCCTCTCTGAACGAGCCCCGTCCGGTTTCTCCGGGCGGGGCTCGCTCGCGTTCGCTACGGTGGGAAGTGGACCGCGATTCCCTCCGTCGTCAGCCCGGCGGAGGTGAACAGCCCTGGATGCCAATCAGATACGCGGAGGAGAACAATCATGTCCGAGAACGCGAACTTCACCACGACCGACTCCGGCGCCCCGGCGGGCAGCGACGAGCACTCGTTGACCGTGGGCGCCGGGGGTCCCGTAGTCCTGCATGATCACCACCTGATCGAACAGATGGCGCAGTTCAACCGGGAGCGGATCGCCGAGCGACAGCCGCACGCGAAGGGCAGCGGCGCCTTCGGCACGTTCGAGACGACGGCGGATGTCTCGGCGTTCACGTGCGCGGAAGTGTTCGCGCCCGGAGCGAAAACGGAGATGATGGCGCGGTTCTCGACGGTCGCGGGCGAGCGGGGCAGCCCCGACACGTGGCGCGATCCGCGCGGCTTCGCGCTGAAGTTCTACACCCCGGCCGGCGTGTACGACATGGTCGGTAACAACACGCCCGTGTTCTTCATCAAGGACCCGATGAAGTTCCAGCACTTCATCCGCTCGCAGAAGCGCCGCGCCGACAACAATCTGCGGGACCACGACATGCAGTGGGACTTCTGGACGCTCTCGCCCGAGTCCGCGCACCAGGTCACGTGGTTGATGGGCGACCGGGGTATCCCGAGGTCGTGGCGCCACATGAACGGCTACAGCTCGCACACGTACCTGTGGGTCAACGCCGAAGGGGTGAAGCACTGGGTCAAGTACCACTTCATCTCCGACCAGGGCGTCGAGACGCTCACCCAGGACGAGGCGGACCGGCTGGCGGGCGCGGACGGCGATTTCCACGTGCGGGACCTGTTCGACGCCATCGCCGGCGGAGAGCACCCGAGCTGGACACTCAAGGTCCAGCTGATGCCGTTCGACGAGGCGGCCGACTACCGGTTCAACCCGTTCGACCTGACGAAGGTGTGGCCGCACGCCGACTACCCGCTGCGCGAGGTCGGCCGGATGACGTTGCACACCAACCCGACCGACAACCACGCGCAGATCGAGCAGGCGGCGTTCGAGCCCAACAACCTGGTCCCCGGTATCGGGCTGAGCCCGGACCGGATGCTGCTCGGCCGCGTCTTCGCCTACGCCGATGCGCACCGCGCCCGGCTCGGCGCCAACTACAAGCAGATCCCGGTGAACCGGCCCCGCAACGAGGTGCGCAGCTACTCCAAGGACGGCGCCATGCGCATCGATCCCGTGCGGGACCCGGTGTACGCACCGAACTCGAAGGGCGGCCCGGCGGCGGACTACCCCGGACAGCCGGAGCCGCAATGGGCGGCCGACGGCGAGATCGTGCGGGCGGCGTACGTCGCGCACCGCGAGGACGACGACTTCTCGCAGGCGGGCACCCTGGTCCGTGAGGTGATGGACGACGCCCAGCGCGACCGGCTGGTCTCCAACGTCTCCGGGCATCTGCTCGACGGGGTGAGCGAGCCCGTCCTGGCGCGGGCCTTCGACTACTGGCGCGCCGTCGATCCGCAGATCGGGGAGCGGATCGAGCGGGCGGTCCGCGAAGGGCAGGGCTGACACCGTCGGGCCGCTCCGCGTCTAGGATCGGCTGGGTGAGCAGTGTCTTGATCGTCGACGACCAGCGGTTGATCCGTGACGGCCTGAAGATGCTGCTCAGTGCGGCCCCCGACTTCACCGTGGCCGGCGAGGCCACGAACGGCGACGAGGCGGCGCGTGCGTACCGCGAGCTCGCGCCCGACGTCGTGCTCATGGACCTGCGGATGCCCGGAGTCGACGGGGTTCGCGGCATCGAGCAGATCATCGCCGCGGATCCGGCCGCCCGCATCGTCGTGCTCACCACGTTCGACGACGACGAACACATGTATCCCGCCCTCGCGGCCGGCGCCGTCGGCTTCCTGGTCAAAGACATCGCTCCCGACGCGCTGCTGGACAATTTGCGCCGCGCACTCGACGGGGAGGTACCGATGTCACCAGGGCCGGCGCGCCGGGTCCTGGGCGACGCCGTCCGCGCCCGGACGGCGTCGCCCGCCCCGTCGGTGCGGGAACCCGCGGTGCCGCTCACCGAACGGGAGAACGACGTCCTCACCCTCGTCGCCGAGGGGCTGAGCAATGCGGCGATCGCGGGCCGGTTGCACGTCGCGGAGTCCACCGTGAAGGCGCACGTCGCGAACCTTCGGCAGAAGACCGGCGCCGGTTCCCGGGTCGAGTTGGCGCGGTTCGCTTTCCGCGACTGAGCTACGTGTGCCGAGTCGGTACCGACAGCGCAACGACCCACCGGTCGCCCTGCGGTCCGGCTGCGATGCGTCCACCCGCGAGCTCGGCGCGCTCAGCCATTCCAGTGAGGCCGTAGCCGTGTCCTCGCGAGGCGTGTGCGGGGAGCGGGCTGGACACCCGTGCCTCCCAGGCCCCGTCGCCGCGCACCACGTCCACGCTGACCGCGGCGCCCCGGGGCGCGTGCTTCATCACGTTGGTGAGTGCCTCCTGGATCACCCGTACGAGAGTCAGCGCGTCGATCGCCGCCGGCGGTGCGTCGCCCAGGTCGATCCGCGCGTCCACCGCGAAGCCGGCGTCGGTGGTCCGTGCCACCGCGCGCCGGATCTCGCTCTCGGCGTCGTCGATCGTCCGGTTCTGCACCGGTTCCCGCTCACGCAAGGCGGCAAGGAGGCGTCGGATGTCAGCGAGGGAGTCCGTCGCCGTCTCATGGATGTCCGACAGGACCTCGTCGAGACCGGGATCGATGCCCGCGTAGACGGTGCGGGCCACCCCCACGCGGAGCGAGATGGCCGACATGTGGTGCGCCATCAGGTCGTGCAATTCCCGCGCCAGGGCGGCGCGTTCGTCCCGCCGCGCGTGCAATGCCTCGCGTTCCAGCTCGCGCCGTTCGCGCTCGGCCAGAGCGAACCGCTCGCGCATGTACAGCCCACCGACGACCGGTAACCCGACGAAGCTGATCGTCTCGGCGAGCACACGGATCAGGGTGTGCTGTTCGCTGTCGAGCACCGATCCTGTGATGTAGCACGCCGCCCACACGACGGTCGCCGCGACGACCTGCCACCGCGGACGCTGTGAGGCAGCCAGTTCGGCGAGGGCGAGCGCCGCGAGGTAGGGGACGAGCCCGGCCGGCCCCCACGCCTCCACCGTGAGCAACCATCCGCACAGCACCGACAGCGCGAGCGACACCGTGAACGGGGCGCGACTGCCGAGGGCGAAGAGCAGCGCGGCGAGCATCGATCCGGCGATGTAGCCGGGGGAGGCGTGAAAGCGCCCGGGATACACGCTGACGGCGAGCAGAACGGGCACCACCACGAGGGGAGCGACGCGCACTCCGACGGTCCAGCTGGTGCGAGACATGGCAGCACCGTACGGCACCGGCGGGCTCGACGACACCCGTGAGCCGGACGCATAGCTGCCCGATGACTTGGTGTCAACCCCCTCCCGGCTAATCCCGATCGCCGTTTCCCGATCCCAAGGGCGGAGTTCTCACGCCCCCCAGCGGACGAAGGTTGAGGACATGATCACCCGACATCGCCGCGCGCCGGCGGCCACTGACGCAAACCCGTACCTCGACCGTTCCCCGAGCGGGCGCCGGAGCCCGCAGGAAGTGACCCATCATGACCACTAGTACGACCACTGCCGCCGGCGCGCCGGACACCGACGTCGCCGAGCGACCGACGGTCCGGCGCACGCCCGCGGCGCGGGTGATCGGCCTCGATGTCGCCCGCGCGCTCGCCGTCATCGGCATGTTCTACGCACACGTCGGCCGCAAGCAGGAGTTCGTCCTTCTTGATCCGTCCACCTGGGACGGCATCGTCGTCGGACGATCCTCCGCCCTGTTCGTCCTGCTCTCCGGCCTGGGGCTCGGGCTGATGACCCGTGGCCGCACGGGTGAGGGGCTGGCCGCGCGACGCCGGGAGATCGTCTACCGCGGCGTCTTCCTGTTCT
Organism: Tsukamurella asaccharolytica; assembly: GCF_007858435.1. GTDB lineage: Bacteria > Actinomycetota > Actinomycetes > Mycobacteriales > Mycobacteriaceae > Tsukamurella > Tsukamurella asaccharolytica. The sequence goes on from NZ_VIGW01000004.1 coordinate 98,908, forward strand.
TCGTCGGCGGCGTGCTCGTCACTCTCGGCGTGCACATTTCGATCATTCTCGCGACCTACGCCGTGCTCTTCTGGCTCGCACTCCCGCTGGTCGGCCTGAGCGACCGTGCGCTGTTGTGGACCGCGGTCACCGGTGTGCTGTTCGGGCCGGTGGTGAACGCCGCCGCAGTAGCGCTGATCACCCGGTTCGGAGATCCCGAGGCCGAGTTCGCGAAGCTGATCGCTACCGGCAACTATCCGGTCCTGGTCTGGATCTTCTACCTCGCCGCCGGTATCGCGGTGGGACGGCTCGCGCTCGACCGTCGCGCAACCGCCGTGCGATTGCTCGGTCTCGGCGCGACGATGCTGCTGGCGTATCCGACGGCGTGGGTCCTCTCGTCCGCGACCGGAACCGTGTTCGACGGTTTCGGCGGTGTGATCACCGCAGGTGGGATGCCCGCCCCGGAGGAGTCCGAAAGCAATGCCTGGGGCTGGGTATGGAGTGATGCCTACCGATTCGTCGGCGCGCAGCCGCACTCCGGTACGCAACTCGAGATCATCGGCAACATCGGCTTCGCGCTCGTCCTCATCGGTGCCTGCCTCCTCGTCGGGCGGGCCGCCCCGCGGCTGCTGGCCCCGATGGCGCGAGTCGGCCGGATGTCGCTGACGCTGTACTGCCTGCATATCGTGGCGGTGTTCGTGCTGCTGCAGACGGTGCAGGACTCGCAGCAAGAGGCGTGGCTGGTGACGGACTGGCGCGGCACGGCGATGTGGCTCGCCTTCACAGTCGGCGCGTTCGTCTTCGCAACGCTGTGGTTCCGTCGTCGCACGACGGGGCCGCTGGAGGAGGTCATGCGGCGCCTTCCGGGTCTGCTCGAGCCCCGGTCCTGACGGAGCCGACGGGTCGGGGCCCAGGATCCGAACCGTTCCAGCTCCTACTCCGGCGCACCGGCCGTCAGCGACGATCAGTCGCTGACGGCCGGTGCCGTCGGTGCGTCACGACAGGTTCACGCGACACTGCTCGCCTACGGCCTGCACGGCTTCTCGCACCTCGCGCTGGCGGCGGGTTCAGGCGGCTACGCGCCCGGCGTCGTGACGACGCCGATCACTGTGCTGCCCTTCTGGTGGTGGGCGTCGGGGCGTCTTGCGCGGGCCGGCGTGCGTCGGCCCGTTGCGGGCCTGCTGCCGGGCGCGGCCGCGATGTTCGTCGGAGGGGTCGCCGGGTCCTACGGTGTCGCCGCGCTGGTGCGGCATCGCGTGCGTGACAGCGCGTCCTGAGCGTCGCGCGGAATCCGCCGGTACCGGTCAGGTCCTCGCGTAGTCGGCACCGTCGGTTACGAATTCGGGGTGCCCGTAGGTGGCGAGGCGGCGGCGGATGAGCCTCGTCAGGTACAGGTCGACGCCGTCGCGCACGATCGGGGTCCTCACCCCGATCTCGGCGGCGATCGTGCGACCGCCGATGAACGGCGCGGTGATGGCGACGAGCGCGACGTCGACGGGGGTGAAGTCCACGCCCATCCGTGCGGCCTTCGACGGTCGGCCGTCGCAGAAGGCCACTGCGAACGAGGTTTTGCTCCAGGCCTTCTCGACCCGGCTCGCCACCTCGTCGAAGGGGCTGCGGTCCGGTCGCAGGTAGGCCTCCATGGACGATCGGACGAGGGCGCCGCAGGTCTCGTCGTCGAAATCGTCGCGGAGCAGCGCCGCCCGGCCGTTGAAGACCTGGATGATGCCCTTCGGGGTGGTCGGCAGTAGTTCCTCGGGAAGGCCGAGCAGGAAGCAGCGGTAGCGGTTGAACTCGACGATCGCGCGCTCATGGGCGTCGAAGTCCCGCTTCTCCTTCCGCGCGCGGATCGCGAGGAGGTAGCTGCCGACGGTGCCGGCCGGCATCTGGTCGACCTGGGGGATGGGGATGCCGTAGACGTCCCGGTCCCAGGCGTCGGACCGGGCCAGGGCGTGGAACCGCACCGTCGAGTGCATCAGGCGCACCATCGCCGCGGCCTCGAAGCCCTCGCGGCGGCGCTCCAACGCCCCCGGCAGAGTCGTCACGGCGAAGAAGTGCGCGGTCTCGTTGATCCGTCGCGCGGCGCGTTTACCGGAGAGCGCTCCGGTCAGCGCCATCGGCAGGGCGGCGTAGGTGTTGAGGAAGGTCGCGAGGAACACCCCGCGGGTGATGAACGGCGAGGTCAGTGCCGACCCGACCCGTGCGAGCCGGGCGCCTTCCTCGACGAGCTCCATATTGATCCACGCGGGGATCTCCTCCATCGCGGCGAGGAAGGCGCGCAGCTCGTCCGGGGCGTCCGGCACGGCGTCGATACCGTCGCGGCAGGCCCGGCGCAGCATCGCCACCAGAGTCTTCGTGCCGAAGCGCGGCTCAAGGGCGGCGTAGGGATCGGCCACGACATCGCCGAGGAGCGTCGTGGTCGCGATCAATTCGACGATGCGCTCGTCCTCGAGGGTCACCGCCCGGCGACCTTCCCGCGGGCGCAGGGTGGATTCGACGCCGGGGTCCGCGGTGTGTCGGTACGGTGTGCGATCGAAATCGACGTCGCCGTACAGCTCGGGCAGCAGATCGGCCTGCGATCGCACGCGCTCGGCGAGGAGTGGGTAGTGCTGAGCCATGGACACTCCTGACCTTCATCCCGCGTCTACGAACGATGGCAGGGTGCACGTCGAACTGTCAAGGGAGCTGCGCGAACTGCTAAGAGCACCAGCGCAGTTCGACGACTTCGCGGTCGTCGTTGCTGCGCCCATCGACCCCGACGGTGCACCCCCGGTGAACGCCCCGGCGGTCCGGCGTCTTCGCACCTTCGCGCCGCCGCCGTCACCCGGGCGCTCGAGCTCGACTGAATCGTCCGGCGAGCGGGAGGGTCCCGAACCCGACATCGGCGCGGGCCGGTCGCGATACGGTGAGCCGATGCCTTCGAACATCGAATCTCCCGCGGACCCGGTCCCGCCGCGGGATGCGGCCACCGTCGTGCTGGTCCGCGACGGCGCGGACGGGATCGAGGTCTTCCTGCAGCGCCGGGTGCAGCAGATGGCCTTCGCCGGCGGCATGACCGTCTTCCCGGGCGGCGGGGTGGACCCCCGCGACGGTGAGGTCGACCTCGCGTGGCATGGGCCCGGCGCGCTCTGGTGGGCGGAGCGGTTCGGAGCCGGCGAGCGCGGCGCGCGCCAGCTCGTCTGCGCCGCGGTGCGCGAGACCTTCGAGGAGTGCGGCGTCCTACTCGTCTCCGAGGCCGACGGCGGCGCACCCGATGTCGCCTCCCTTGCGCCCGCGCGCGCCAGGCTCGAGGCCAAGGAACTCTCCCTCGCCCAATTCCTCCGGGACGAGCGACTGGTGCTGCGCGCCGACCTGCTGCGCCCGCTCGCGCACTGGATCACCCCGAAGAACGAGAAGCGGCGTTACGACACCCGCTTCTTCCTCGCGGCGCTGCCGGAGGGGCAGCACGCCGACGACCGCACCAGCGAGGTCGAGGAGGCCGGCTGGCGGACCGCGACGCAGGCGCTCGCGGACTGGTCGGCGGGACGCTGCTTCCTCCTCCCGCCCACCTGGTCCCAGCTGCGCGCCGTGGCCCGCCACGGCACCGTCGCCGAGCTGCTCGCGGCCGAGCGGGTGATCGAATCCGTCGAGCCCGAGCTGCCGCTCGGTGGCGCCATCGACTCCCTGCGGTTCGCGGAAGCGGACGAGTACGTCGCGTCGATTCCGCCGGACATCCCGCGCCCGGCGCTGTGACAGGGGCGCGGCACCGGGGTGTATCCCGCTATTCACCCGCGTTCTCACAGGATTCACCGACGCGCTCGGTCGCGGTTCACCGGCAGGTCGCCTGACCGGCCCACTGTGAGGGCATGAGTACACCGGGAACACTGCTCACCGGCCGGACCCCCGCGCGCGAAACCCTGATCCACGGGTCCGAGTACGAGGTGGTGCTCACGACCCGTGCCGACGACGTCGATACGGTGCAGCGGCTGCGCTACGAGGTCTTCGGCTCGGAGCCGGGGTTCGAGGCCTCGATGGCGGGGGTCGTCGACGGCCGCGACGCCGACCGCTTCGACGAGTTCTGCGACCACCTCGTGATCCGGCACAAGCCCAGCGACGCGGTCGTCGGCTGCTACCGGATCCTCCCGCCGCCCGGAGCGATCGCCGCCGGGGGCCTCTACCTGGCCACGGAGTTCGAGCTCGGCGCGCTGGACCACATCCGCCCGGAGACGCTGGAGATGGGGCGGGCCTGCGTGCGCGCCGACCACCGCACCGGCGGCGTCCTGTGCCTCATGTGGGCGGGCCTGCTCGCCTACAGCGACCTGCGCGGGATCCGGTACGCGATGGGCGCCGTCAGCGTCCCGATGCAGTACGAGGGCTACGACCGCGGCGCGACGGTCCGCGCCGTCCGCGAGCTGGTCGACGCCAAGCACCGCTCCCAGTGGGTGGTGACCCCGCGGACCGAGGTCGAGGAGATCACCGCCGAGCCCGCGTCCCGCCGCACCTTCCCGCCGCTGGTCACCGGGTATCTCCGGATGAACGCGGAGATCCTCGGCGCGCCCAGCTTCGACCCGGTCTTCGACGTCGCCGACTTCCCGATGATCATCGACCGCACACGGTTCAATGTGCGCTACCTCGAACGGCTGCAGCAGGCGGCGGGAAGCCTCTGATCATGATCCCCGTCACGGAACTGGCCCGGCACCCCTGGCAACAGGTCTCCCCGTGCGACGGGGCCTGCTCCGACGGCGAGCCGCAGGAGACCGCGGCCTGGCTGCGGGCGGTGCGCTGGGCGGCGCTCGTGACGGTGCTGGTGTGCGGCCTGCTCGCCCTGGCGCTCGCCTACCCGTGCGGCGCGACGGCCCGGCGGGTCGTCATCCGCGGCGGCGCGCGGGCGATGCTGTTCTCGCTCGGGATGCGCGTCGAGCCGGTGGGCAACGTGCCGCTGCGCTCCCTGGTCGTGGCCAATCACCAGTCGCTACTGGACATCGTCGCGATCGCCTCGATCGCGCCCGCCGCGTTCGTCGCCAAGGCCGACATCTTCGATGTCCGCCCGGTCGCGACGCTCATGCGCGCGTTCGGCGCGATCCCGCTGCGCCGCGAGCGCCTGCGCGAGCTGCCGGGCACCGTCGATCACGTCGCGGACCTGCTCCGCCGGGGCGGTACCGTCGCGCTCTTCCCCGAGGGCACCACGTACTGCGGGGTCCACCGCGGCGACTTCCGGCCCGCCTTCTTCCAGGCCGCGATCGACGCCCGCGCCGACGTGGTGCCCGTCTCGTTGCGCTACTCGATGCGGCTGCCCGGACCTGCACGCGGCGCGCGGCAGAGCACCGTCGCGGCCTACGTCGGCGACGACACCGAGATCAGCACCCTCTCCCGCGTCATCGCCGCGCGCGGCGTCGCCGTCCGCGTGCACGCCACCGAGGTGATCGACGCCGGCCAGTGGGTCACCGCAGGCCGCGGGGCGCTCGCCGCGCGGGCCGAGGCTGCCGTCTTCGCCGACGCAGAGTTCGACGGTGCGGTCGCGGCGGCCCCTGTCGAGGCGGCCCGGGCCGCCTGACCGCCGGACGGTATCGGCGCGGAGGGAGCCCGGCGTATCCTGGGGACGCGATGACTCCTGACCGCGAGAAGACCGTCTACCTCGACCACGCCGCGGACACCCCGATGGTGCCCGAGGCGCTGGCGGCGATGGCGCAGGCGTCCGCGCAACCGGGCAATGCCTCCTCGCAGCACGGCTCCGGCCGCCGAGCGCGCCGCATCCTCGAGGAATCGCGCGAGTCGATCGCCCGTGAGTTGGGTGCCCGTCCCTCCGAGGTGGTCTTCACGGGCGGAGGGACCGAGGCCGTGAACCTCGCCGTCAAGGGCCTGTACTGGGCGCGCCGCGCCGCGAACCCCGACGCCGTGACGGTGATCGCCTCCGCGGTCGAGCACCACGCCGTGCTCGATGCGATCGCGTGGCTCGGCGAGCACGAGGGCGCCGTCGTGCGGCTGTTGCCCGTGGATCACCGTGGGCTCGTCGACCCCGCCGACCTGCGATCCGCGCTCGAGGAGGCGGCCGGCACCGTCGCGCTGGTCAGCGTCATGTGGGCCAACAACGAGGTCGGCACGATGCAGCCGATCGCCGAGCTCGCCACCGAGTGCGCCCGCCACGACGTGCCGATGCACTCCGACGCCACGCAGGCCACCGGCCACGTGCCCATCGATTTCGACGCCAGCGGCCTCGCCGTGCTCACCAACGCCGCGCACAAGTTCGGCGGACCGCAGGGCGTGGGCACCATGCTCATCGGCCGGAACGTCGCCCTGGTGCCGCTGGTCCACGGCGGCGGCCACGAGCGCGATCTGCGCTCCGGCACGCCCAACGTCGCCGGCGCCGCCGGCATGGCCGCCGCGCTGACCGCGGCGGTCGGGCGGATGGACGAGGAGTCCCCCCGCCGTGCCGCGCTGCGTGACCGCTTGATCGCGGGCGTCCGCGGCCTCGAGGGCGTCGTCATCAACGGCGGCGCCGCGCACGGCATCCCGGCGCTGCCGGGCATCGCGCACGTCTCCTTCGCCGGCTGCGAGGGCGACTCGTTGCTCATGCTGCTCGACGCCCGCGGCATCGAATGCGCCACCGGCTCCGCCTGCAGCGCCGGCGTCGCCCGGGTCAGTCACGTCCTCGAGGCCATGGGCGCCGACGCCGGTGTTGCGCGCGGCTCGCTGCGCTTCTCCTTCGGCCCGGAGACGACCGAGGCCGATATCGACGCGGTGCTCGACGCGCTCGCGCAGGTCGTCGACCGGGCCCGCGCCGCCGGGCTCAGCTTCACCGGGGCCCGCTGATGCGCGTGCTGGCCGCGATGAGCGGTGGCGTGGACTCCGCCGTCGCGGCGGCGCGGGCGGTCGAGGCCGGCCACGACGTGGTGGGCGTGCACCTGGCACTGTCCGAGGCGCCGGGAACCCTGCGGACCGGCGCGCGGGGCTGCTGCTCCAAGGAGGACGCCGGCGATGCCCGCCGCGCCGCCGACGTCCTGGGTATCCCCTTCTACGTCTGGGATTTCGCCGACCGCTTCCGTGAGGACGTGATCGACGACTTCGTCGCCGCCTACGCCGCGGGAGAGACGCCGAATCCGTGCCTGCGTTGCAACGAGAAGATCAAGTTCTCCGCGCTCGCCGAGCGGGCGTACGCGCTGGGCTTCGACGCCGTCGCGACCGGCCACTACGCGCGCCTCGAGGGCGGCCGACTGCGCCGCGCTGTCGACGCCGACAAGGACCAGTCGTACGTGCTCGCCGTACTCACCGCCGAGCAACTCTCGCGCGCGCTGTTCCCCGTCGGCGACACGCCGAAGCCGCTGATCCGCGAGGAGGCCGCCCGCCGCGGCCTCGCGCTGGCGGACAAGCCCGACAGCCATGACATCTGCTTCATCCCGTCCGGTGACACGCAGGCCTTCCTCGGCGCCCGCATCGGCGTCCGGCCCGGCGCCGTCATCGACGGCGAGACCGGCGAACGGCTCGGCGAGCACGCCGGCGTCCACGAGTTCACGATCGGCCAGCGCAAGGGTCTCGGCCTGCCCGGCCCCGCCCGCGACGGCGAGCCCCGCTACGTCACCGCCATCGACGCCGCCACCGGGGAGGTGACAGTCGGGCGCGGCGAGCGTCTCGATGTCACCCGCATCGTCGCCGACGGTGCCGTCTGGACCTCCGGGAGCGCGCCGTCCGGCCCCGTCGAGGCGGTGGTGCAGGTGCGCGCGCACGGCGGCCTCGCCCCGGTGACCGTCCGCGCCGACGGCGATCGCCTCGTGATGGACCTCGCGACGCCGCTGCGGGGCGTGGCCCCCGGGCAGGCCGCGGTGCTATACGCCCCGGACCCCGAGCGCGGCGACCTGGTACTGGGCTCGGGCACGATCCGCTCGACCGCGCACGACGGCGCGCATGTCTGATTCCCTCGCGCCGCTGGTCGGAGGGGTGACGGGGATCGGCTCGGTGCCCGGAACGGATCCCCGGGAGGCGGCCGCCACCGTCGTGGGCGAGCTCGAGGTTCCCTTCCTGCCCGAACTCCCGCACCGGGGGATCGGCGCCGACATGATCGGCCGCGCCGCCGGCCTATTCGTCGACATCGGGCTGGACGTCTCCACCACTGGTTACCGGATCGGGGTGCGCGACGGCCGCGTTGCGCGGCGCACCGGCGACTACCTGGAGCGGGACCTCGACGCCTTCGAGGAGGCGTACGAGCTCGCCGGTCGCCGGGGCGGTGGACTGGTCAAGACCCAGTTCGCGGGCCCGTTGACGCTCGCCGCGGGCCTGGAGTTGCCGAACGGCCACCGCGTGGCCCGCGACCGCGGAGCGATGCGCGACATCGCGGCCTCGCTCGCGGAGGGCCTGGTCCGGCACATCGCCGACCTGCGGCGACGGCTGGGCGCCGCGGTCGTGCTGCAGCTCGACGAGCCCTCGCTGTGGTCGGTCGTGCACGGTACCGTCCCCGCGCTCACCAAGCTGGACCCGGTGCGCGCCGTCCCCGCGCCCGAGGCCGCCGAGCTGCTCGGTGCCGTGGTCGAGGCCCTCCAGGACGACGGGGCCCCGGTCCTGCTGCACCTGTGCGGACCCATCGACTGGGGCGTCGTCCGCCGGGTCCCCGTCGATGGCGCGCTGCTCGACGCGACGCGGCTCTCCGCGGCCGACTACGAGGGCTTCGGGGAACTCGCCGAGTCGCGGACCGTCGTGGGATTGGGCCTCGCGCCCGCGGTGCCGGGCCCGCGCCGCCGGACTCCGCAGGAACTGGCCGCCCCGGCCTTGCAGCTCTACGACGAGGTCGGCCTGCCGCGGCGCGAGCTCGCCCGCGCGACGGTGACGCCCGTATGTGGTTCGCCCGATTCGCCCGGGATCCGACCGATTCTCGACACGTGCAAGGAGATCCGTTCGGTCGTGGCCGAGGCGTCGGTGGCCTAGCCGGCGAGGGGCCGGGACGCTCCGCTACGCCCCCTCGAGCGCGGCGATCGCGCGCTTCGGGGCGATCTGCCGGTAGCTCGCGTCGACGAGTTCGCGCACCTCGTCCCAGTCGACGGTGCCGATCGTCAGGTCGAGTCCGATCCAGCCGGCGGACGCCAGGTACGCGGGCAGGTAGAACCGCGCGTCCTGCTCGAGCGCCGCGCGTTCGGCGGGGTCCGCGATGAACAACACGCTCGTGTTGCGCTGCTCGTGCGGCCGCGTGGCGGTCTTCTTCGTGCCGCCGCCGTACATCGCGAACATCTTGCCGCAGCGGAACGTCGGGCGGCCGTGGGCGATCTTCTCCGTGGCTTCGGGGAACGCGAGCGCGATCGTCCGCACCTGCGCGAGCACCGGATCGTCGTCGGAGAACATGATCGGATGGGGCATGTCCAGAGACCTTAGGGCGGATCGCACCCGCTCGCCGGTGGAACATGTTCTACTGCGAGGGTGAGTGATCAGCGGCCCCGCGTCGGCATCGTCCAGTTCACCTCCGATCGGGGCCTGCCACCCCAGCGACTTGCGCCGCTGATCGAGGCGGCCGGCTTCGCGTCCTACTTCGTGCCCGAGCACGGGCACATTCCCACCCGGCGCGACGCCGCCCACCCAGGGACCGGCACGGCCGAGCTCCCCGACGACCGCTACCTGCGCACCCTCGACCCGTGGACCTCGCTCGCGGCGGCCGCGGCGGTGACCGAGCGGATCGAGCTCGCGACCGCCGTCGCGCTGCCGGTGCAGGCCGACCCGATCACCCTCGCGAAGACGATCGCCACCGTCGATCACCTCTCCAGCGGACGCGTCGCCCTCGGCGTCGGTTTCGGCTGGAACCTCGACGAGCTCGCCGACCACGGCGTGCCCGCGGGGCGCCGCCGGACGATGCTGCGTGAGTATCTCGAGGCAATGCGGGCGCTCTGGCGCGACGAGGAGGCGCAGTACGAGGGTGAATTCGTCCGCTTCGGCCCGAGCTGGGCCTGGCCCAAGCCGTCGCGCGCGGTGCCCGTCCTCGTCGGGGCGGGCGGCACCGACAAGAACTTCTCCTGGATCGCGAAGAACGCCGACGGCTGGATCACGACCCCGCAGGACCGGGGGATCGCCGCCGCCGCGCGCCGGTTCGCCGCGATTTGGCGGGAGCACGGGCGTGACGGTGCCCCGCGCATCGTCGCGCTCGACGGCAGCCCCGAACGGGACCGGCTGGCCCGCTGGGCCGAGGCCGGCGTGACGGACGTCCTGTACCCCGCTGTCGACACCGACGAGGGCGCCGCTGCGGAGCACCTGCGCCGCGTCGCCGGCGCGGTCGCTGGAGCGAGCGTGTCCTAGGAGATCCGTACGGAGCTGTGACACTCCAGTGCCGGCGGGTCGATGCCGATCCGTTCGGTCCGCACGGTGAAGACGACCGTGCCGGGCTGCGTGGGCACGCGGTCGAAGATTGCGAGGCCATCACTCAGCGGGGCCGTCGACACCGAGCCCTGTGCGCCGGTGTCGAGGTTGCGCCACCGCAGGCTCGCGTTCCAGTCCGCGTCCTTCCACGGCGTCGGGATGACGGAAACGCCCATCTCGCCGGGGATCACCGCGGGCGGCGCGGGCGCCTGCTGACGCACCGCGTTGGCAGCGTAGGCGACGATACCGTTGGGGTCGTTTGCGCAGAGCGAGCCCACATCGGCGCCGGCCGCGGGGGCGAGTGCGGCCGTGAGTAGCGCAGTCGACGCGGCGCCGATCACGCTGGTTCGGGTGACATGCATGGCGATCCTTCCGTCGGGTCGATCGCAGCACCGCCGGCTGGATGCCGCTCACATGTGTGATCGTGGCCGCGGGCGCCGAGCGTTACCGCTTCCTGTCAGGCGGCTGGACTAATCTTCTGGGCATGGCCGAGGAGCTGACCGAGGACGACCGCCGTGCGTGGCAGGAACTCGCGGAGGAGGTGCGCGGGCACCAGTTCCGGTACTACGTGCAGGACGCGCCCGTGCTCTCCGATGGGGAGTTCGACGCGTTGCTGCGCCGCCTGCAGGACCTGGAGACGGCTTTCCCGGAGCTCGCGGTGGCCGATTCGCCCACCAAACTGGTGGGCGGCGGCTTCTCCACCGAGTTCACGGCGGTCGATCACCTCGAGCGGATGATGTCGCTGGACAACGTCTTCGACGAGGGCGAGCTGCGCGACTGGATCGCGCGGGTGCAGAAGGACGTCGGCGGCGAGGTCGTCCTGCTCACCGAGCTCAAGATCGACGGCGTCGCGCTGAACCTCGTGTACGAGAACGGCTCCCTGGTGCGCGGCGCCACGCGCGGTGACGGCCGCACCGGCGAGGACGTCACGCTGAACGCGCGCACCCTGCGGGACGTGCCGCACGTGCTCACCCCGTCGGACGAGTTCCCGATCCCGGAGGTCCTCGAGGTGCGCGGGGAGGTCTTCTTCCGCCTCGCCGATTTCGAGGAGCTCAACGCCGGTCTCGTCGCGGAGGGCAAGCCGCCCTTCGCCAATCCGCGCAACTCCGCGGCCGGATCACTGCGGCAGAAGAACCCGCAGATCACCTCGCGCCGCCGGCTCGGGATGATCTGCCACGGCCTCGGGCGGATCCAGGGCCAGTGGTCGCCGTCCTCGCTGCACGACGCCTACCGTGCTCTCGCCGCGTGGGGGCTGCCCGTCTCGGCCCACACCAAGCAGGTGACGGGGGCCGATGCGGTGGTGGACCGCGTGCTCTACTGGGGCGAGCACCGGCACGACCCGGAGCACGAGATCGACGGCTTGGTGGTGAAGGTCGACGAGATCTCCCTCCAGCGCCGCCTGGGCGCCACCTCCCGCGCGCCGCGATGGGCCATCGCCTACAAGTACCCCCCGGAGGAGGTGACCACGAAGCTGCTCGACATCCGGGTCAACGTCGGCCGTACGGGCCGCGTCACTCCGTACGCCTACATGGCGCCGGTCACCGTCGCCGGCTCGACGGTGGAATTCGCGACGCTGCACAACGCCTCCGAGGTGGAACGCAAGGGGGTCCTCATCGGCGACACGGTCACCATTCGCAAGGCGGGCGACGTGATTCCCGAGGTACTGGGCCCGGTCGTCGACCTGCGCGACGGCAGCGAGCGGGCCTTCGTCATGCCGGTCACCTGCCCGGAGTGCGGCGCGACGCTCGCCCCGTCGAAGGAGGGCGACGCCGACATCCGCTGCCCCAATACGGAGACCTGCCCCGCGCAGCTCCGTGAGCGGCTGTTCTACCTGGCGGGCCGCACTTGCTTCGACATCGAGGGCCTGGGCTACGAGGCGGCCTCCGCGCTCACCGCCTCACCGGTGCTGCACAACGAGGGCGACGTCTTCTCGCTCACCGCGGAGGACCTGCTGCAGGTCCCGCTGTTCACCAACGACGGCGGTGGGCTCTCCGCCAACGCGCAGCGCCTGCTCACCAATCTCGATGTGGCCAAGAACAAGCCGCTGTGGCGGGTACTCGTGGGGCTGTCGATCCGGCACGTCGGGCCGTCGGCCGCGCGCGCGCTCGCGCAGGAGCTCGGCAGCCTCGACGCCATCGCGGAAGCCGATGTCGATCGGCTGGCCGAGGTCGACGGGGTGGGCCGCACGATCGCCGAGGCGGTGATCGACTGGTTCACGGTCGACTGGCACCGCGAGATCATCGAGAAGTGGCGCGCCGCCGGCGTGCGCCTCGAGGATGAGCGAGACGAATCGGTGCAGCGCACCCTCGAGGGCATGTCCATCGTGGTCACCGGGTCACTGCAGAACTACTCGCGCGACGAAGCCAAGGAGGCGATCCTGGTGCGCGGCGGCAAGGCCGCGGGCAGCGTCTCGAAGAAGACGGCCTTCGTGGTGATCGGCGATGCGCCGGGCTCCAAGGCCGAGAAGGCGGAGCAACTGGGGGTGCCGATCCTCGACGAGGACGGCTTCACCACATTACTGGCGGAGGGGCCGGACGCGGTGCGGCTACCCGCCGCCGACGAGCCTGAGGCGTAATGAACGCCGGGGATCAGGCCAGGTCGCCCGCGACGCGCTCCGCGGCCCCGACGAGCGCGCCGGAGGCGGCGAGTTCGACGACCGCCTCGATCTCGGGGGCGAGGTACCGGTCGGTGCCGGGGCCCTCGACGCGGCTGCGGATGAGGTCGCGGACGGCGCCGGTCGCCGCAGCAGGGTGCAGCGGGGCGCGCAGGTCGATCGCGCGGGCCGCGGTCAGGGCCTCGATCGCCAGGACGCGGGTCAGGCCGTCGATCGCGCGGCGCAGCTTGCGCGCGGCGGACCAGCCCATCGACACGTGGTCCTCCTGCATCGCGGAGGAGGGGATCGAGTCCACCGACGACGGTGCCGCGAGCCGCTTGAGCTCGGAGACGATCGCGGCCTGGGTGTACTGCGCGATCATGTGGCCCGAGTCGACGCCCGGGTCGTCCGCGAGGAACGGGTTCAGCCCGTGGTTGCGCGCCTTGTCGAGGAACCGGTCCGTGCGCCGCTCGCTCATCGACGCCACGTCGGCGGCGACGATGGCGAGGAAGTCCAGGACGTAGGCGACCGGGGCGCCGTGGAAGTTGCCGTTCGACTCGACGCGACCGTCGAGCGTGATGACGGGGTTGTCCACGGCGCTGGCGAGCTCGTACCCGGCGACGGCCTCCGCGTGCGCGACGGTGTCGCGGGCGGCGCCGGCGACGATCGGGGCGCAGCGCAGCGAGTAGGCGTCCTGCACCACTGCGGTGTCGTTGCGATGGCTCGCGACGATAGGCGAACCGTCGAGCAGGCGCGCCATGTTCGCGGCCGCGACGGCCTGCCCGGGCTGAGGCCGCAGGGCCTGCAGGTCGGCGGCGAAGACGCGGTCGGTGCCCAGGAGGCCCTCGACGGTCATCGCCGCGGTGATATCCGCGAGTGTGAGGAGGCCTCGCAGGTCGTGGCAGGCCATGACGAGCATGCCGAGCATGCCGTCGGTGCCGTTGATGAGGGCGAGTCCCTCCTTCTCCTCCAGCACCACGGGGGTGATCCCGGCGGCCGCTAGGGCCTGCGCGGCGGGGACGAGCGCATCGTCGGCCGTGCGAACCGTGCCCTCGCCGATGACCGCGAGCGCGCAGTGCGCCAGGGGCGCGAGATCGCCCGAGCAGCCCAGACTGCCGTACTCGTGCACGACGGGGGTGATACCCGCGGTGAGCAACGCGGCGTAGGTCTGCGCGACCTCCGGGCGCACGCCGGTGCGCCCGGTCGCGAGGGTGGACAGGCGCAGCAGCATGAGGCCCCGGATCACCTCGCGCTCGACCTCCGGCCCGGAGCCGGCGGCGTGCGACCGGATCAGGCTGCGCTGCAACTGCTTGCGCAGTTCGGTGGGGATGTGCCGGGTGGCCAGCGCGCCGAAGCCGGTGGACACGCCGTACACGGGATCGGGACTGTCGGCGAGCGCACGGATGTGCGCGCGGGTGGCGGCCATCGCGTCCAGCGACTCCTGTGACAGCTCCACGGCGGCGCCCTCGCGGGCGACCCGCAGGACGTCCTCGGGGCTGACGGGGCCGATGCCGACGGTGACGGTGGTCATCAGATCTTCTCCAGTTCGACTGTCGGAGTGCGGCGGGTCACACCCCGGTGGATACGGCGCTGTCTATACCAACGCGAAAGACTGTCTCGGCCGATGCCGGCCTCGCTGCACCTAGCGGACCAGCACCGTCGCCACGATGCCTGCGAGGTAGCCCAGCCGTGCCACCTCGGACGGGCGGAAGTCCGGGCCGCCGGGCCGGCCGACGAGCACGACCTTGCCGATCGCGCCCAACGGTGCCGCGGCCAGCTTCGTGTCGACCTGCTGCCAGGCCTCCGGTACCCAATCGGCCTCGGCATCGAGGACGACGGGTCCGTGGAGCGGCAGGAAGTCGAGGTGCGCCGGCGGCGTCTCCGGCAGGCCGGAGGAGCCGAAGACCGGCCAGGGCGTGTCGGAGGTATTGCCCAGCACGGCGCACCAGCCCACCCGCAGCACACGCGGCACTTGGTCTGCGAGCAGTTGCAGCTGGTCGCGGCCCGCCGCGGCGACGTGATCGATGAGTTCCAGCTCGCGATGGGTGTCCAGCACGTCGGCGTACGGGCGGATCGAATCGACGGTGATGCCGTCCAGGGACTCCGCGGCGGTGATCAGGGTGTCGGGCAGCGACTGCGGCCCCAGGTCCACCACGATGTCGTCCACCGCGTAGCCGTCGCCGCGCTCCACGACGTCGAGCGAGAGGATGTCGGCGCCCACCGAGCCGAGGGCCACGGCCAGAGAACCCAGGCTGCCGGGGCGGTCGGTGAGGCGAACGCGCAGGAGATAGGACACTCCCCGATTGTGGCACCCGGGCCATCGCCGCGCTGATCCTGCCCGGTCTCGGTGCGGCAATCCCGGCGCCCCGGCAGGGCGTCGGCAAGATCACACCGCCACGGTTGGTGTCACGGGCCGTCGGCCCCGACACTGGTGCACATGCCCCACACCGAGACCCGGTCGGAGGCAGAAGAGGCTCACAAGGCCTCGCTGACCTCCGTCGCCCGACGTATCGCTCCCGGCCGCGAGCACGAATTCCTGGCCTGGACCGAAGCGGGGATCGCGCTGGCCCGAACCTATCGCGGCTTCCTGGGCGGCGGGTGGGTCCGATCCGCGGACGACCCCGAGCTCTACTTCGTGATCTACCGCTTCGCCTCCGACGAGGAGTTGAACGACTGGCAGCGCTCCCGTGTGCGCAAGCACTGGCTCGAGCGGTGCGAGGGCCTCGCCGTCGAGACCGCCACGCACCGGCTGTCCGGGATCGAGGGCTGGTTCGAGCCGCAGGCCGACGGTGCCGGCCCCGTGGCTTCCCCGGTCACCGCGGTGCCGCCGCGGTGGAAGCAGGCCGTCGCTATCTGGCTCGGCTTCCTCCCGCTGTCGCTGCTGATCAACTTCCTGGTGCTGCCGCACCTGACGTTCCTGCCCGCGCACGGCTGGGGCCTCGTCGGCCGCACCGTGATCGCGACACTGATCAACACCCCGCTCATGGTCTTCCTGGTCCTGCCGTGGGTCACGGCACGACTCAAGCCGTGGCTGGAGCGGCGCTCGCTGACCTGACGAAGTAGCAAGAACGGTCAAGCGGCGGGGCGGCTCCACGGTCGATACTGGTTCCCATGCCCGAACCCGTCGACCCGCTGCGCCGACTCCTCGAGTCCGTCCTCGCCGATGCGCACGACAGCCTCGACGCGATGGCCACCGGCGCGCACAGCTCGCTGCATCACTTCGCCCGGCAGGTACGTGCCCGCGCGGGCGAATCGCCGGTCGCGCTGCGTCGCCGGGTCCTGCTCGAGCGCGCCGCCTGGGAGCTGCAGCGCGGGTCGACGGTGACCGACGCCGCCTTCGCCGCGGGATACGAATCCGTCGAGGGCTTCATCCGTGCTTTCGCCCGCGCCTACGGGCATTCGCCCTCGCAGCTCCCCGCCACCGTCGGGCACTGGCTGCCGTCGCCGAACGGCCTGCACTTCCACTCGCCGACGGTGCTGTACGTCGAGGGCGGGAAGGAGGAATCGACGGGCGACGTGCTCGCGCTGCAGATCCAGCACGACGCCGCCGACATCGGTGCGCTGCTCGATGCGGTGGCGGAGCTGCCGGACGAGGAGTACCGGAGGGTGCGGCTCCCCGGATCGACCCCGCGGCACTGGGACGGGCCGGACGAGTCGCTCGCCCAGGTGATGTGGCACCTCGTGCACAGCACCGGGCCGTGGCTCGCGACGATCGCGGGCGACCCCGAGCCCCGGCGCGATCCCGACGCCGCTCCCGATGTTCTTCGCGCCCACCACGAACGGATCTCGCCGCGGTGGCTGGGACTGATCCGCGACATCGAACGCCGTGGGGCGTGGGGCGATCGGGTGATCGACGCGCTCTGCGATCCGCCCGAGTCCTTCCTGCTCTCGCAGATCGTGGTGCACGAGCTGACCTTCTCCGCGCACCGTCGGCTGCTGGCGCGCTGGATGCTGGCCGATGCCGGCGTCGCTCTCGACACCCCCGAACTGGACCCCGATCCCATCATCTGGCACCGACGCATCACCGGAGGAGCACCATGACCGCCTACTCGTACTACACCGCGTCCACGCTCGACGGCTTCCTCGCCGACGAGAACGACAGCCTGGACTGGCTGCTGAGCCAGCCGATCGACGACGGCGGGCCGATGAACATCGAGGAGTACATGGCCGGAGTCGGCGCGATCGTGATGGGCTACACCACCTACCAGTGGGTGGTCGATCGGGTCGAGGCCGGCGACGAGCCGTGGTACTACGGCGACTACGCGGTGTTCGTCTTCACCCACCGGGAGCTGGAACCGATCCACCCCGGGGTGCGCTTCGTGGCGGGCGCCCCGGCCGAGCTCCGCGGGACGATCGAGGAGGCCGCGGGGGAGAAGGGCGTGTGGGTGGTCGGTGGCGGTGATCTCGCGGCCCAGTTCGCCGAGGCGGGCATGCTCGACGAGGTGGTGATCAGCTACGCACCCGCCACCGTCGGGTCCGGGCGGCCCTTGTTCCCGCGCGCCTTCGACTTCGAGCTCGTCGAGTGGGCGCGCAACAAGTCCTTCCTCTGCGGTCGCTACCGGGTGGTGGGCGCGAGGACGGCCGCGCCGCCTAGGATCTAGGGCATGTCTGCCATCTCCCGGGACGAGGTCGCCCACCTGGCGCGCCTGTCGCGCCTCGCCGTCACCGACGAAGAGCTCGACGTCTTCGCCACGCAGCTCGATTCGATCCTCGAGCACGTCAAGGTGGTGACCGAGGTCGGCGACGCGGACGTCGCGCCGCTCAGCCTCCCGGAGGGCAACGTGAACGTGAACCGCGCGGACAGCCCCGTCCGGAGCCTGACGCCGGAGGAGGCGCTCTCGGGCGCCCCGAACCGCGAGGGCGACCGCTTCGCCGTGCCGCGCATCCTGGGGGAGGAGTGACCGTGACCGATCTGCGTGCATCGAACGAGATCACCGGCGCGAACGCCGCCGACCTGGCCGCGAAGATCGCTTCGGGTGACCTGAGCTCCGTTGAGGTCACCCAGGCGCACCTGGACCGGATCGCCGAGGTCGACGGCGAGCTGGGCGCGTTCCTTCACGTCTCGGGCGAGGAGGCCCTCGCGGCCGCCCGCGCCGTCGACGAGGCCCGCGCCCGCGGCGAGCAGACCGCGTCCGCGCTCGCCGGCGTGCCGCTGGCGCTCAAGGACGTCTTCACCACGACCGACGCGCCCACCACCTGCGGCTCGAAGATCCTCGAGGGCTGGACGGCGCCGTACGACGCGACCGTCACCGCGAAGCTGCGCGCCGCGGGCATCCCGATCCTCGGCAAGACCAATATGGACGAGTTCGCCATGGGGTCGTCGACGGAGAACTCCGCCTACGGCGTCACCCGCAACCCGTGGGCGGCCGACCGCACCCCGGGCGGCTCGGGTGGCGGCAGCGCTGCCGCGCTCGCCTCCTACGAGGCGCCGCTCGCCATCGGTACCGACACCGGTGGCTCCATCCGGCAGCCCGCGTCGCTGACGGCCACCGTCGGCGTGCGGCCGACGTACGGCGCCGTCTCGCGCTACGGCTTGGTCGCCTGCGCCTCGTCGCTGGACCAGGGCGGGCCGTGCGCGCGCACCGTCCTCGACACCGCGCTCCTGCACGAAGTGATCGCTGGGCACGACCCGCGCGATGCCACCTCGCTCGACGCCGCCGTGCCCGGCGTGGTGGCCGCCGCGCGCGCGGGTGCCTCCGGCGACCTGAAGGGTGTCCGCGTGGGCCTGGTCAAGGAGTTCGGCGCCGACGGCACCGAGGCCGGCGTCCAGGCGTCCTTCGAGAAGGCCGTGCAGCAGCTGCGCGACTTGGGCGCCGAGACGGTCGAGGTCTCGCTGCCCACGCTGCAGTACTCGCTCGCCGCCTACTACCTGATCCTCCCGTCGGAGGTCTCCTCGAACCTCGCCCGGTTCGACGCCATGCGCTACGGGCTCCGGACGGGCGACGACGGCACGCACTCGGCGGAGGAGGTCATGGCTCTCACCCGCGAGGCCGGCTTCGGCCCGGAGGTCAAGCGGCGCATCATGATCGGCACCTACGCGCTGAGCTCCGGCTACTACGACGCCTACTACGGCAGTGCGCAGAAGGTGCGCACCCTGCTCGCGGAGGACTTCGCGCGCGCCTACGAGCAGGTCGATGTGATCGTCTCGCCCACCACCCCCACCACGGCGTTCACGCTGGGGGAGAAGGTCGGCGATCCGCTGGCGATGTACCTGTTCGACCTGTTCACGCTGCCGACGAACCTCGCCGGCCACTGCGGCATGTCGGTGCCCTCGGGGCTGTCGGCGGACGACGGGCTCCCCGTCGGCCTGCAGATCCTGGCGCCCGCGCAGGCGGACGACCGGCTCTACAAGGTCGGCGCCGCGTACGAGGCCGCCCGCGGCCCCGTCGCCTGACAGCGCCCTGACCCCGCCCTCCGCGGCACCACTGGGTTCTTCCCACTTCCCGACTTAACAGCGTTAGTCCAGAGGGCTTCCTGCGGAAACGTCTGCACCCGGTGCTAGCTACCTGTCGGTAGCTGGAAGTCGTGGTCGGCGAGAGCTCGGCGGACGCGGCGAAGGAGGACGTCCGGGCGGTTCGTCAGCGGCCCCGAGGTGACGATGATGAGGTTCCAGCCGAGGTCCTTCTCGAGCACGTTCCAACGCTCGACGTCGGCGGCGTGTTGCCTCGCGTCGCGATGGTAGGCGCCGTCGTATTCCACGGCGACCTTGTGCTGCTCGTCGGCGAGGTCGAGGAAGTACTCGCCGTCGAGCACGGGGACCTGCGGGATCATGGTCGTCAGTCCGGCGCGATGGAGCGTCAAGCGGGAGAAGGTCTCCCACGGCGATTGGGCGCGACCGTCGGCCTCGTCGAGAACGGCCCGGATGCGGGTGCCCCGCCACCACTCGCGTCGCGCGAGCTCGGCCTCGATCTGCGCCGCGGTCGCCATCGCCGGGCGCGACACCCAGGCCGGACGGTGCGCCGTCGCCGGCCTGCCGAAAACGCGGAGGCACTGGTCCGCGGCGGCGATGCCCTCGTCGCCGGCGGTGTAGCGAAGGAGGTCCATCGTCGTGCGGAGCGGTGAGGTGCACGGCAGCCCGTAGCGGACGACGATGTCGCCCGCGTCGAATTCGGCGGTGCGACTGATCACGCCGCGTCGGCGGATCTGCTTCGGCCCGAGAATTTCGACGGACTCCCGGGACTTCGCCATCGTGTGCAGGTGCAGTCGGGCCGCCGTCCAGCCGCACAGCACGGATCCGGGGTACTGGCGGATCATCGCCGTCGCGAGGTCTCCGACCGCGCCGCCGGTGCTTCCGCGCGGAACCCGGAAGCCGGGTGTGACGCAGAGGTAGTCCTTCTCCGCCGCATACCGTCCCACGGCGGCGATCAGGTCCGCCGACCGATGCACCTCGCGCTCGAAAGCCCCCATGTTCATTGGACGCGTGAGCCCGTGTCGTGGTTCCTCTTGATCGGTTACCTGCGGGTAGCTAGCGACCGATGCAGGAGAAGTCCCAGGAGGAGACCTGGGCTAACGCTGTTAAGTCAGATATTTGGGAGTGGTGCCGCTGCTCGCGCGACGAGGTCCGCGACCAGCTCAGATCCCTGCCGCTCGTCGTAGCGGTGCCCCAGGCCGGGCGGCGGCGCGGTGGCACCCAGCAGGTCGACGGTCGCCTGGACGAACGAGAGCACGGGCAGCCACGGCGGCCGCGGGGTGGCGCGCCCCGAGCCCGACGCGGCCCGCTCCGGCGGTGCGACCAGCAGCCGCGCCGACCAGATCCCGACCGGATCGGAGGCGTTGAGCTGGGCGGGCCCCGCAAGCGCCACGCCAGCGGGCGTGCCCACCTGCAGCGTCGCGGCGACGGGGGTGCCGAGCTCGGCCGCGCGCCGCTGCGCCGCGAGCACCCCCACCGTTCCCAGGCTCTGCCCGTACACCCGGACCCGGGTCGACGGTGCCCGCCGGTGCAGCTCGTCGATCAGCGCGGCCGTGCTCGCGGCGGCGGCGTCGCGATACAGGACGAACGACTGCCAGCTCGGCATCTCGGTGTACTGCACCGCCACGATCGCGCTGTCGCCGTGCAGCGACTCCTCCACGCCGCGGACGAAATGCGGATCCACCCAGCCGGATCCGGTGGGCACCGCGATCACCACCGCCCGCCGCGCGAGGCCGCCCGCGGCGATGAGCCGGTCCACCGCCACCGCGGCGCGCGCGGAAGGGGTGGCGCCGTCGGTCAGGGAGGCGTACGCCCGCACGCCCGGTGCCGAGGACTCGATACCCGCGAAGCGCTCCGCGTACGACGCGGCCTCCGCCGAGGTCGCCGTTGCGGGCCAGGCGATCCCGGCCGTCACCGCGACACCGGCCAGCACCGCGACACCGGCCAGCACCGCGACGGCGGCCCGGGCGCGCACGGGCCACAGCGCGCCGCCCGCCAACGGCGCCGCCATGACGGCACCGGCGAGCGTGGCGAAGGCAACCGGCCCCACCGGTTCCGCACCGGCCGCGACCCGAAGGTGGTTCTGCCACAACACCCACCCCACCAGCGCCGCCGCCAGCAGGTACATCGCGAGGCGGCCGCCACCGTCGGACGGCTCCCGCCGGCGCACGACCACCCAACCGGCCAGCGCCCCGATGGCGCCGAACAGTAGGCTCACCGCGAATTGGACCGCGACGGCGCGCGGCAATTGGTTCGGGGACAGCGCGCACGCCACTCCCACGGCGTAGCCGGTGAGCACCCCGCCGCGGAGGTGCGGCCGGGCGATCACAGCCGGTCTCCGCCCGTGAGCCAGCTCGTGACGAGCTCGCGTGCGGACTCGGCGCGCGGCGGACCGTCGTGTTGGCGCCAGGTGTTGGCGCGCACCGCCAGCACCGCCAACCCGGCCACCTCGGTGCACTGGCGGCGCTGCGCCACCGGACGCGCCGCACAGGCTGCGGCCAGTCGGTCGGCGAAGGCATCGTCGATCCGGAGGCGGGCCCACCCGCCCAGGGGTCGCCCGGCGGCGTCGGCGTGGCGGAGCAGGTCGTAGCCCAGGTCGTGCGCCTTGCACGGCGCGTCGAAATCCGCGGGCAGCCGCACGACGGACGAGCAATCGCCGTGCGGGTTCACGGCGTAGCCCGGGCCGGCCGCCGCGGCGTACCCCAGGCCGCGCGGCACCGCGCGGACCTGGGCGGCGGCGTCGAGCGCGGGGTCGGTGACGGCGCGGACCGCGGCCGCGGTGGCGGGGTCGTCGCGCTCGGGGGTGTCGCCCGCGGCGGCGGGGAGGGAGATCCCGAACGACAGGGGGACGGCGAGTACGGCTGCGGCGGCGAGCATGCGACGGTTCATGGACAGCGACGCTAGGAACGCCGGACCGGCCTCCGGATCGGCTGCGCGAGGGGTTCGATATCACCCGGAAGTATGAGGACTCCGAGCGTCCTCTGGCCCTAGCGTTGCCTGCCATGAGGACGACCACGAAGAGGATCGAGCGGTTCGGACGGGCCACGGTGCGCGCAGGCCGCTACCTGGACCGGCAGAGCGAGCTGCACATCAAGGCCCCGGACGGGGCGCTGCACGCGACGCCGCTCGGGACTTTCCTGTCCCGGAAGATCAACTGGCTGTTCCTGCTGCTCGCGCTCATCATGTGGGCTGTCGCCTGGCCCACTCTCAACGAGCAGTTCGCGGTGCCGGCGGCGCTGCTCCCGATCATCAGCGGCCTCTCCGTCCTCCCCATCGCCATCGCCTGGTCCCACCCGCGCGCCGCGTGGGGGATCGTCGCCGCGACGGCCGCCGTCTTCCCGTTGCTCTGGTTCGACGCGAAACAGGACTGGCAGTGGAACTGGCAGGTCTCGCTGATCCTGGCGATGCTCATCACCAGCTGGATCGCCTTCCTCAAATGTTCGCCGCTCGACGCGATCGTCATCGCCGCGGCCTCGTCCGTGCTGTTCTGGATCAACGCGCAGGACGGCACCGGCGGCGGCTGGGTCGCGGGAATCATGGTCTCGCTCGTGATCATCCTGCTGCTGCGCCTGGCGCTGCAGTCCCGCAACCGGCTCGAGGCGCAGACCGAGGTCAGTGAGCTCGAGCGGGGCCGCCGCGCCATCCTGGAGGAGCGCACCCGCATCGCCCGCGACCTGCACGACATCGTCGCGCACCGGATGTCGCTCGTCGTGGTCCAGGCCCAGACCGCCCAGTACCGCGTGCCCGACGTGTCCGAGCGGGCCCGCGCCGAGTTCGACGGGATCGCCGTCTCCGCCCGCGAGGCCCTCAACGAGGTCCGCGCCCTGCTCGGCGTACTGCGGCTCGACGACGCCTCGGCCGATCTCGCCCCGGCGCCCGGCCTCGGCGGCGTCGACGAGCTGATCGACGGCGCCCGCGCGGCGGGGGTCGTCGTCGACTATCTGCCGCTGCCCGACCCGACCGCGATCGGGGAGAGCACCGCGCTCGTCGCGTACCGCATCGTGCAGGAGTCCATCGCGAACGCGACCCGGCACGCGCAGGGCGCCGCGATCACCGTCGCCCTCACGCTCGACACGGGAACGCTCCACCTGAGCATCGAGAACGGCCCGCGGACCTCCGACGCCGACCTCGGCGGCCCCGGTCTGGGGCAGGGCATCCCCGGCATGGCTAAGCGGGCGCGCACCGTCGGCGGCTCCCTGTCGGCGACGCCGACCGCGGGCGGGGGCTTCGCGGTCCGCGCCGCGCTCCCGGCCCGCCCCGACGGCGCCACCGCCTAGGGTTGGTGCCGTGCCCATCACCGTGTTCATCGCCGACGATCAGGCCATGGTCCGGCAGGGCTTCGGCGCCCTGCTGGGAGCGCAGCCGGACATCTCCGTGATCGGGGACGCGCCCGACGGGAAGGCCGCGGTCGCGGAGGTCGCGCGGCTGCAGCCCGACGTGGTGCTCATGGACGTGCGCATGCCCGAGATGAACGGGCTGCAGGCCGCCGCCGAGATCCTGCGCCGGCACGACGGCGTGCGGGTGCTGATGCTCACCACCTTCGACATCGACGACTACGTCTACGAGGCGCTGCGCGTCGGGGCGTCCGGCTTCATGCTCAAGGACGCGCCCGCCGAGGAGCTGGTCCGCGCCGTCCGGGTGGTGCACGAGGGCCAGTCGCTGCTCGCCCCGTCGGTCACCCGACGGATGATCGCCGAGGTCACCGCCGCCCGGGCGCACCGTCGGACCGCGCCCCCCGAGCTCGCGACGCTCACGCCGCGTGAGCGCGAGGTGCTCGAGGCCGTCGCCGCCGGACGGTCCAACGCCGAGATCGCCGCGGCCCTGTTCGTCTCCGACCAGACCGTGAAGACGCACGTCAGCAAGGTCCTGCAGAAGCTCGGCCTGCGGGACCGGGCGCAGGCGGTGGTCTACGCCTACGAGACGGGGGTCGTGACGCCGGGGTGACCCCCGACGCGCTGACCCTCGACGCGGTGGCCGTCTCGGTGCGCTGACCGGCGCCCATTAGGCTGGAGGCATGAGTGCCGAGCCCCACGACATCGACCTTCCCGAGTACGCGGACGTCGTCGCCCGCTACGAGCCCGTCATGGGCATGGAGGTCCACGTCGAGCTCGGCACGGCCACCAAGATGTTCTGCGGTTGCCGCACCGAGTTCGGCGCCGAACCGAATACCCAGGTGTGCCCCACGTGCCTCGGCATGCCCGGCGCGCTGCCTGTGGCCAACCGCGAGGCGGTGCGCTCGGCCATCCGCATCGGCCTCGCCCTGAACTGCTCGATCCGGCCGAGCTCGGTGTTCGCGCGGAAGAACTACTTCTACCCGGATCAGCCGAAGAACTACCAGATCAGTCAGTACGAGGATCCGATCGCCTACGACGGCTACCTCGACGTCCCGCTCGAGGACGGCACGACGTGGCGCGTGGAGATCGAGCGCGCGCACATGGAGGAGGACACCGGCAAGTCCACGCACGTGGGTTCTGCGACGGGGCGGATCCACGGCGCCTCGCACTCGCTGCTCGATTTCAACCGCGCGGGCGTGCCGCTGGTGGAGATCGTCTCCCGGCCCATCGAGGGCGCGGGGGAGCGTGCACCCGAGATCGCGCGTGCCTACGTGACCGCGCTGCGCGACCTGCTCGCCTCGCTCGACGTCTCCGACGTCCGCATGGATCAGGGCTCGATGCGCTGCGACTCGAACGTCTCGCTCAAGCCGATCGGTGCCACGGAGTTCGGCACCCGCACCGAGACCAAGAACGTCAACTCGTTGCGCTCGGTCGAGGTGGCCGTGCGGTACGAGATGCGGCGCCAGGCCGCGGTGCTCGACGGCGGCGGCGAGGTGGTCCTCGAGACCCGGCACTTCCAGGAGGGCGACGGCACGACCACTGCCGGTCGGCCCAAGGAGACCGCCGACGACTACCGGTACTTCCCGGACCCCGACCTCGGCCCCGTCGCGCCGCCGGCGGAGCTCGTCGAGGAACTGCGGGCGACGATTCCCGAGCTGCCGTGGCTGCGCCGGGCCCGGATCCAGTCCGACTGGGCGCTGTCCGACGAGGTGATGCGCGATCTGGTGAACCTCGGCGCGATCGACCGGATCATCGCCACCGTCGACGCCGGGGCCACCCCGGATGCGGCGCGGTCGTGGTGGGGCAGCTTCCTGCCGCAGCAGGCGAACACGCGCTCCGTCGAGCTGGACGCCCTGGCCATCACACCGGCCCAGGTCGCCCGCGTGATCGCCCTGGTCGACGAGGGCAAACTCACCAGCAAGCTGGCCCAGCAGGTCATCGTCGGCGTGCTCGACGGCGAGGGCGAGCCCGACGAGGTCGTCGCCGCACGCGGCCTGGAGGTGGTGCGCGACGACGGTGCGCTGCAGAAGGCCGTCGACGACGCGCTCGCCGCCAACCCCGACATCGTGGACAAGATCAAGGCCGGCAAGGTCCAGGCCGCGGGCAAGATCGTCGGCGACGTCATGAAGGCCACCCGCGGCCAGGCCGACGCAGCGCGCGTCCGGGAACTGGTCCTCGCCGCCTGCGAGTGACGGCGCGGTCGACGCCGCTCCGCCGGTCGGACTGACCCGGTCAGCTGCGGGGCCCGGCGGCTCAGTCGTCGGTGGCGGTGGATTCGCCGCTCGGCAGGGGGATCAGGACGACTCGGTCGTCGGTGGGGGCCTGCGGGTTCGGCTTGTTCGTCGTGACGCCCTGCGGCGTGTCCCGCGGACCGGTCGTGAGGCGGCCGAAGATGCCGTACCGCGCGCGGTCGAGCACTTGGATCGGCTCGCCGTTCGCCGTGGTCGGTCCGTCGGGGAGCCTGAGCATCTCGACCTTTCCTGCGCGCGACTCGCTGACGAAGACGCCGCCGGGCACGACCGCGCAGCCCGAGAGGCCCGGCCGGTCGGGCCAGCTCCACACCACGGACGCGGGCGCGTTCGGCGTCAGCACGCGCAGCCGGTCCTGCGTCAGTCCCTGGTCGGCGACGAACAGCGGTCCGCCGCCGGGGGCGCCGCACAGGGACTGCCGGACACCGCCGTCGGTGGCGAGCACTCTGGGGCGGACAGGGGAGATCGTGTCGGGCGCGGGTAGGAGGAGCACCTTTCCGGCCAGCGAGCCCGGGTCGCGGGCCGCGGTCGCATCGCCCGCGTTTCCGGTGGCGACGATCAGGTCGCGGCCCGAGAACAGCAGCGAGCCGGCATTGCCCGTCGCTCCCTTGGGGATCCCGGCGAGGATCACCTTCGGGTCGTCGCCCGGCGTCACCCGCACCACGCGATTGTCCGTGGGCGTACTCACGTAGGCGTAGAACAGGCGGTCCTGGTTGTACGACGGTGACAGCGCGATCGCCGTGAGTCCGCCGTCACCCGCGGTGTCCACGCCGATCCGCAGGACCTCCAGGTTCGGCATGTCGGTAGTGGTGTACATGATCGCCCCGCCCCGCTCGGCGACGTAGGCGTGTTCGAACTCATCGGTCGGGATCAGATCGGTGGGCTCGGTGAGGCACGTGGCGAGCACGTTCGCGTCCTGATCGATGCACGGTCCCGGCGTCTTCGGCGCCGCGCTCGGCCGGGCGGGGCCGGGCGGCTTGGTGGTGGTGGTGGCCTGGCCCGTCGGCGGGCCGGTGAAGGGCGCGGCCTCGCTGCCGGAGAAGTCCGCGCAGCCCGCCAGCAGCGCCGCGGCCGTCGCGACCACGACGGCGCGCCGCACGCCGGAACGCGCACGCCGGGTCCCCACACTCATGCCGCCACCCTACCGATCGGGGCCCGAAGGCGGTTCGCTCCCGGCCCGCGGCGCGTTCGCACTCTAGTGTGGATTGCGTGAGCGAAAAGGACGGAACCGAGAACGAGACCAGCAAGGGTGCGGCCGACTCCCCTTACGACTTCCGGTCCACGGGCGAGCTGCCCCGGTTCGGCGAGCGGCACCCCACGGGCGGATTCATCCTGGACCCCCACGACGATTCGGACACGGGCATCGGGCCCGCGCTTCCCCGCTACCGCGACGAGCCCGCGGGCGCGTCGGCAGATGCGTCGGCGGGCACGACGCCCCCGGCCTCGAGCATGCCCTCGACGTCGAGCATGCCCTCGACGTCGAGCACGCCCTCGACGTCGAGCACGCCCTCGACGGCGGGCAACGAACCGGCGGCCTCCGTGCCGGACACCAGCGACCTCGCGGCCGCGATCGCGGCGGCGAACGCAGCCACCGCGGCGATCTCCACCTCCGGGACCTCCCCGGACGCCGCGACGGAGCGCGCTGACCTGTCGAGCGACGAGCGCGACGAGTTCGGCAAGCGCTACAACCGCCGACTGGGGCGCGAGCGGGCCGCGCAGGCCCGTGCCGAGGCCGAGGGGATCCCTCTGGAGAGCGCGGCCACGGAGCAGATCGCGCCGCAGCCCGGGCGCCGGTTCGGCAAGCCCGTCGCCGACGTTCCCGCCGAACTGGAGGCGGCGCGCAAGGCCGCGCGCCGTGGCACCACGGACCTCGGTCTGCTCGTGCTGCGGGTCGCCGTCGGCGTGATCCTCGCCGCGCACGGCATCCAGAAGCTCTTCGGGATCTGGGGTGGCCCGGGCATCGACGGCTTCGCGGCGTACCTGCAGAACGGGAACGATCCGTCGCTCGGTTTCGAGCGGTTCACCAAGGTGATCGCGATCGCCACCGGTGTCGTCGAGCTGGGTGGCGGCGCGATGCTCGTCCTCGGCCTGCTCACCCCGATCGCCGCCGCCGGCGCGGTGGGCGTGATGCTCTCGGCGACACTGTTCAAGCTGACCACTGTGGGCAGCGGCTTCGTCTTCTTCGCCCAGGACAACGGCGTCGAGTTCGAGCTGCTCCTCCTGTTCGCGGCGGTGGCGATCATCCTGACCGGGCCCGGCAAGATCTCCCTCGACTTCAACCGGGGCTGGGCGCGGCGGCCGCACATCGGTTCCGTCGTGTGGCTGATCGTCGCGGTGGCCGCGGCCGTCACTGTGTGGATCCTGCTCAACGGCGCCAACCCGCTGGTCAAGCAGTAAGGCCCACCTACGCAGACGCCCGGCACTCCCGTGAGGGAGTGCCGGGCGTCGGCGTTGGGGATGTTTACGGGACGTAGCGGACCGCACCCTTGTCCGCGGAGGTGGCCAGGGCGGCGTAGGCGCGCAATGCCGTGGTGACGGTGCGTTGCCGTTCCTTGGGCTGCCACGGGCGCTCGGAGGCGTCCATCTTGGCGCGGCGGCGCGCCAGCTCCTCGTCGTCGACCAGCAGCTCGAGTGCGCGGGTGTGCACGTCGATCCGGATGCGATCGCCGTCCTCGACCAGTCCGATGACGCCGCCGGCGGCTGCCTCGGGGGAGATGTGCCCGATGGACAGGCCCGACGTGCCGCCCGAGAAGCGGCCATCGGTGATCAGTGCACAGACCTTGCCCAATCCACGCCCCTTGAGGAACGAGGTGGGGTGCAGCATCTCCTGCATACCGGGCCCGCCCTTGGGGCCCTCGTAGCGGACGACGACCACGTCGCCCGGCTTGATCTCCTTGCCCAGGATCTTCGAGACCGCCTCCTCCTGCGACTCGACCACGACGGCCGGACCCTCGAAGGTGAACAGGTCCTCGTCGATGCCCGCGGTCTTGAGGATCGCGCCGTCGAGAGCGATGTTCCCGCGCAGTACGCAGAGGCCGCCCTCCACGGTGTAAGCGTGCTCGACGTCGCGGATGCAGCCGTTCACCTGGTCGGTGTCGAGGCTCTCCCACTCGTTCTTGGTGGAAAAGGGCTGCGTGGTGCGCACCCCGCCAGGGGCCGCGTGGAACAGCTGCAGCGCCTCGTCCGTGGCCTTGCCGGAGCGGATGTCCCAGTCGTCGAGCCACTGGTCGAAGGACTGCTCGTGCACGGTGTGCACGTCGGTCTCGAGCAGGCCGGCGCGGCGCAGCTCGCCCAGGATGGCGGGGATGCCGCCGGCGCGGTGCACGTCCTCCATGTGGTAATCGCTGTTCGGCGAGACCTTGGACAGGCACGGCACCTTGCGGCTGATCGCGTCGATGGTCGACAGGTCGAAGTCGACCTCGCCCTCCTGCGCGGCGGCCAGGGTGTGCAGGACGGTGTTGGTGGAGCCGCCCATGGCCACGTCGAGCGCCATGGCGTTGCGGAAGGCCGCCGGGGTGGCGACGTTGCGGGGGAGGACGGATTCGTCGCCGTCGCGGTAGTACCGCGTCGCGGCCTCGACCACGACGGTGCCGGCCCGCTCGAACAGCGCGCGCCGCGCGGCGTGGGTGGCGAGAGTCGAACCGTTGCCCGGCAGCGCGAGGCCCAGGGCCTCGGTGAGGCAGTTCATCGAGTTGGCGGTGAACATGCCGGAACAGGATCCACAGGTGGGGCATGCGGATCGCTCCACCTCGCTGAGCCCGGCCTCGTCGATCGCGTCGTTCGCCGAGGCGGAGATCGCGGTGATGAGGTCGGTCGGGGCCTTGGCGATCCCGTCGACGATGACGGCCTTGCCGGCCTCCATCGGGCCGCCCGAGACGAAGACGGTCGGGATGTTCAGGCGCATTGCGGCGTTGAGCATGCCGGGCGTGATCTTGTCGCAGTTGGAGATGCACACCAGCGCGTCGGCGGTGTGTGCGTTCGCCATGTACTCGACGGAGTCGGCGATGATCTCGCGGCTGGGCAGGCTGTAGAGCATGCCGCCGTGGCCCATGGCGATGCCATCGTCGACCGCGATGGTGTGGAACTCGCGGGCCACGCCGCCCGCCGCGCGCACCGACTCGGCCACGATCTCGCCCATGTCCTTGAGGTGCACATGACCGGGCACGAACTGCGTGTAGGAATTCGCGATGGCCACGATCGGCTTGCCGAAGTCGCTGTCCGTGAGGCCGGTGGCGCGCCAGAGCGAACGGGCGCCTGCGGCGTTGCGGCCGACGGTGGTGGTGCGGGAACGGAGCGGTGGCATGTGCTTCTCGCCTCGGATCTTCGTATCGTGCGGGCTGGTGGAGGAGACGCGCTCCCTCGATACAGGGAAAGGCCTGTCCGGCGGGTTCTATTCCGCGGTGACGTCGGGGATCCGGCCGCCGGAGGCGACCGCGACGCGGGGGAGCTGGCTGATGGTGACGGCGGGTAGTCGCACCTCGGAACCGTCGGTGCGGACTGCGTACACCGCACCGTTGCGGCCGATCCTAATGCCTGCCATGTCGTCCCACCCGATGGTGGTGGTCGAGATGACCCGGACCGAGCGCACCCCGTCGGGCCCGATGACGGTGCGCACGCGCAGGACCCACAGCGCGAGCAGGACCGGGACGATCAGCAGCGCCCAGCCGAGGATCGCGGCGCCGGTGCCGGCCGCGCTGCCGTCGATGGAGCGGCCGACCGTCCACGGCCCGACGATGGGGGCGATGCACACGGCGAAGAGCGCGACGCCGAGCAGCGCGATGCGGGGGTGCTTGAAGACGACGCGGTCGCCGGCGTCGATCGGCACGGCCGTGTCCGCGC
Source organism: Tsukamurella asaccharolytica (assembly GCF_007858435.1). Lineage (GTDB taxonomy): Bacteria > Actinomycetota > Actinomycetes > Mycobacteriales > Mycobacteriaceae > Tsukamurella > Tsukamurella asaccharolytica. Next base: position 129,616 of record NZ_VIGW01000004.1, read on the forward strand.
TGTGGTCGGTGGTCACGGTGCGGGTGGTGACCGGCTGCTTCGTCGTGCGCTCGCTCATAACATGCATTGTCGCATGCGGCAGCAGAATCCCACTGTGTGAGACGTCGGTGCTCACTGGTTTGACGCGGCTGCACGTCGGGGCCTAGTTTCTCTCGTGTGAAACACAGCAACCAGCTTCTCGTAATCGGTCGGCGCGTCGTCGCCTGAACCGGTTGCCACCGTTTCACACCAGCATCGACGCGCTACCCTCGCTCAGCTACCGCTGACGGGGGTTTTTTGTTGCCCGGATAGCTTCGGACGACCTCCGCACGTCGATATGTCCATTGAGCAGAGCACCGCAAGAGCACCAGAAGGTCACATCGTGAGCGCACCTACAGCTCGGCCCCACCCGGGGCAGAAGCCCGGGGCCCGTAAGCCCGGCGCCGGGATCCCCGGCGCGCATTCCGCCGCCTCGAAGCAGAACGTCGCAATCGACGCCGCACACAGCGTGCTCGAGGGTGCCCGCATCGTGGCCCCCGAGCGGGTCACCGGCGCGCAGTCGGTGGTCCGATCGCTCGAGGAGATCGGCGTGGACACGGTCTTCGGCATTCCCGGTGGTTGCATCCTCCCGGTGTACGATCCGCTCCTCGACTCGAAGAAGGTCCGCCACGTCCTGGTGCGCCACGAGCAGGGTGCCGGCCACGCCGCCACCGGTTACGCGCAGGTCACCGGCAAGGTCGGCGTGTGCATGGCCACCTCGGGCCCGGGCGCGACGAACCTGGTGACGCCGCTCGCGGACGCCCAGATGGACTCGGTGCCGATCGTCGCCATCACCGGCCAGGTCGGCCGGTCGCTGATCGGTACCGATGCGTTCCAGGAGGCTGACATCTCGGGCATCACGATGCCCGTCACCAAGCACAACTTCCTCGTCTACGACGCGGCCGACATCCCGCGCGTCATCGCCGAGGCCTTCTACCTGGCCCAGAGCGGACGTCCGGGCGCCGTGCTCGTGGACATCCCGAAGGACGTGCTGCAGGAGGACACCGTCTTCTCCTGGCCGCCCCAGATCGACCTGCCGGGGTACCGCCCCGTCACGAAGCCGCACGGCAAGCAGATCCGCGAGGCCGCGCGCCTCATCGCCGCGGCCGCGTCGCCCGTGCTCTACGTCGGCGGCGGCGTGCTCAAGGCCGAGGCCTCGGCGGAGCTGCTCAAGCTGGCCGAGCTGACCGGCGCTCCCGTCGTGACGACTCTGATGGCCCGTGGCGCCTTCCCGGACAGCCACCAGCAGCACATGGGCATGCCCGGCATGCACGGCACCGTCGGCGCGGTGGCCGCGCTGCAGCGCTCTGACCTTCTGGTCACTCTGGGGGCGCGGTTCGACGATCGCGTCACCGGGAAGCTGGAGTCCTTCGCGCCCGACGCGAAGGTCATCCACGCCGACATCGACCCCGCGGAGATCGGGAAGAACCGGTTCGCGGACGTCCCGATCGTGGGCGACTGCAAGGAGGTCATCACCGAGCTCATCGCCGCGATCTCCGAGGACCGCGCCACTATCGCCGCGCCTGACCTCAGCGCCTGGTGGGCGTACCTCGACGGCATCCGCGAGACCTACCCGCTGGCCTACAACACCCCGTCCGACGGTGCGCTGAGCCCGGAGTACGTGATCGAGCGCCTCGGCGTCGCCGCGGGCCCCGACGCGATCTACTGCGCGGGTGTCGGCCAGCACCAGATGTGGGCGGCGCAGTTCGTCAAGTACGAGAAGCCGCGCACTTGGCTGAACTCGGGCGGTCTCGGCACCATGGGCTACGCGGTCCCCGCGGCCCTCGGTGCCAAGATGGGCGCGCCCGAGAAGGAGGTCTGGGCGATCGACGGTGACGGCTGCTTCCAGATGACCAATCAGGAGCTCGCCACCGCCGCGATCGAGGGCGCCCCGATCAAGGTCGCCGTCATCAACAACGGCAACCTCGGCATGGTCCGCCAGTGGCAGACCCTGTTCTACGATCAGCGCTACTCCAGCACCGACCTGTCCACGCACTCGATGCGGATCCCCGACTTCGTCAAGCTCGGTGAGGCGATGGGCTGCGTCTCCTTCCGCTGCGAGCGCGCCGAGGACGTCGACGCGATCATCGCGCAGGCGCGGGAGATCAACGACCGCCCGGTGGTCATCGACTTCATCGTGGGCGCCGATGCCCAGGTGTGGCCGATGGTCGCCGCCGGCACCAGCAACGACGAGATCATGGCGGCGCGGGACATCCGTCCGCTGTTCGACGAGGATGAGGCGGCCGACGAGCCGGCCGTGATCCACGCCGTGATGGAGCGTTCGGAGGAGCAGAAGTGAGTACCACGCACACATTGAGCGTTCTGGTCGAGGACCGGCCGGGCGTGCTCGCCCGCGTCTCGTCCCTCTTCTCCCGCCGTGGTTTCAACATCGAATCCCTCGCGGTGGGCGGCACCGAGGTCAAAGGCGTCAGTCGCATGACGATCGTGGTCACGGTCGACGAGCTGCCTCTCGAGCAGGTCACCAAGCAGCTGAACAAGCTGGTCTCCGTGCTGAAGATCGTCGAACAGGATTCGACGACGTCCGTGGCGCGTGAGTTGATGCTCATCAAGGTGCGGGCGGACGCCACCTCGCGGGGCCAGGTGACCGACACCGTCGACCTGTTCCGTGCCAAGATCGTGGACGTCTCGCCCGACTCCGTGACCATCGAGGCCACCGGTACGCCGGACAAGCTCGACGCGCTGCTGGCCGTCCTGGATCCCTTCGGGATCCGCGAGATCGCGCAGTCCGGCGTCATCGCCCTGGGACGCGGTCCGAAGTCGATCACCGCGACCCGCTAGTTTCACTACTGCAGAAAACCGAGAAGGGACCGAACCACAGTGGCAATCGAACTGTTCTACGACGAGGACGCCGACCTCTCCATCATCCAGGGCAAGAAGGTCGCCGTCATCGGCTACGGCTCGCAGGGGCACGCGCACTCGCTGAGCCTGCGCGACTCCGGCGTCGACGTGCGCATCGGCCTCAAGGAGGGCTCGAAGTCGCGCGCCAAGGCCGAGGAGCAGGGCCTCACCGTGGGCACCCCCGCCGAGGTCGCCGAGTGGGCCGACGTGATCATGCTGCTCGCGCCCGACACCGCGCAGGCCGAGATCTTCAAGGCCGACATCGAGCCGAACCTCAAGGACGGCGACGCGCTGTTCTTCGGCCACGGCCTGAACATCCACTTCAAGCTGATCGAGGCCCCGGCCAACGTCACCGTCGCGATGGTCGCCCCCAAGGGTCCCGGCCACCTCGTGCGGCGCCAGTTCGTCGACGGCAAGGGCGTCCCCGCCCTCATCGCCGTGGACCAGGATCCGACCGGCAACGGCCAGGCGCTCGCGCTGAGCTACGCCGCTGCGATCGGCGGCGCCCGCGCCGGCGTCATCAAGACCACGTTCAAGGAGGAGACCGAGACGGATCTCTTCGGTGAGCAGGCCGTGCTCTGCGGCGGCACCGAGGAGCTCGTCAAGGTGGGCTTCGAGGTGCTCGTCGAGGCGGGCTACGCCCCCGAGATGGCCTACTTCGAGTGCCTCCACGAGCTCAAGCTCATCGTGGACCTCATGTACGAGGGCGGCATCGCCCGCATGAACTACTCGGTGTCCGACACCGCGGAGTTCGGCGGCTACCTCTCGGGCCCGCGCGTCATCGACGCCGACACCAAGAAGCGCATGCAGGACATCCTCACGGACATCCAGGACGGCACCTTCGTCAAGCGCCTCGTCGCCAACGTCGAGGGCGGCAACAAGGAGCTCGAGGCCCTCCGCAAGGAGAACGCCGAGCATCCGATCGAGGTCACCGGCAAGAAGCTGCGCGACCTGATGAGCTGGGTCGACCGTCCGATCACCGAGACCGCCTAGGTCCCACCCCGCACCACCTCGAGAGCCCCGTCGGACCCCGCGCCCGACGGGGCTCTTGCGTGTCCGGGCAGCGCCCACTATCATACTGAACATGTTCAATGAACGTGTTCAGTCGAGAGCGGAAGCGAAGGCCGGCACCCGGGCGCGGGTACTCGCCGCCGCGGACCGATCCTTCCGCGCCCACGGCTTCGCGGGCACGACGGTGCGCGGCATCGCCGCCGACGCCGGTGTCAGCGTCGGCACCGTGATGGCGGTCGGCGACAAGGATGCGCTGCTCATCGCGATCGTCGACGACTGGATCGCGGCCGTGCACGCGCAGCGCGAGCCCGCAGACCCCCTGTCGCCGCTGTCGTCGGGCGAGGCGACCCTCCGGCTCGTCGAGACCGTCCGGCCGTTCGTCACGTACTTCAACACCGACGGCGACCTCTCCCGCGAGTACGCGGCCGTTCTTGCGCGCGGAAAGCACCGCTCCCGGACCTTCGGTGACCTCGCCGGTGAGCTGCAGGCCGACTTCGAGGAGGTCTTCGCCGCCGCGGGGTGCGCCGATGCCGGCGCTGCGGCCCGCACCCTGTACTTCGTCTACATCGGCCTGCTGTTCGCCACCTCGGGTGGGGCGGTCACGCAGGAGGCCGCAGCGGAGCGCCTCGTCGAGGCGATCACACAGATCCTGGGAGAAGGAGGTCCGCAATGAGCAACGGTTTCATCGACACGCCGCACTGGCCGTGGCTCACCGTCGCCCTCGCGGTCGTCCTGCTGGGCGACGCGTTGTTGTCGGTGCGCCCGCCCGTCTTCATTCAGGACTGCCTCGACGGGGTGCGGTTCCCGCGCGACTGGTGGTGGACGCTCGTCGTGATCAAGCTGGTCGCGGTCGTGGGGCTGTTCGCCGGGCTGGAGTACCCCGGCGTGGGCGTCGCGGCGAACGCGGGCGTCGTCGCCTACTTCGTGTGCGCCGCGATCGCGCACGTGCGCGCGGGCTTCCTCGGGTCGACGTTCTGGGTGAACTGTCTCGGCATGCTCGCCTTCGCCGCCGGCGTGCTGATCCTGTCCTACGCGTAGTTCTTCGACGAAGAAACCAGCACTGCTGATTGATAGTGATAGAGTCCCATCGAACGGCTATCGCGAGAACGATGGCTGCGGACGGAAGCGAGACGTGGATGCGACTGGCCCTCACGCACATGGGACGCACGCAGGGGAAGCCCTTCGCCGGCCAGGCGGAGTACGAGCAGACGCTGAACGACCTCTCCGAGGCCTCGGTGCGCCGGAATTTCGATCCCTATGTCGACATCGACTGGGACGCCCCGGAGTTGGCGATCGTGCCCGACGATCCGCGCTGGGTGTGCGACTCCCGGTTCGACCCGATCGGCCGCCACCCCTGGTACCAGGAGCAGCCGCTGGCGAAGCAGATCGAGATCGGCATGTGGCGCCAGGCCAACGTGGCCAAGGTCGGCCTGCAGTTCGAGTCGATGCTGATCCGCGGCATCATGCAGTACACCGCCGCGCTGCCGAACAATTCGCCGGAGTTCCGGTACGCCACCCACGAGGCGAAGGAGGAGTGCCAGCACACGCTGATGTTCCAGGAGTTCGTCAACCGCGTGGGTATGGACGTGCCCGGCGGCAACTGGTTCCTGCGCCGCGTCTCGCCGATCGTGCCGCTCTTCGCGACCATGACGCCCCTGTACTTCTACATGATGGTGCTCGGCGGCGAGGAGCCGATCGACCACCTGCAGAAGCAGTTCCTGCGCTCGGGCTCCGAGCAGCACCCGGCGATGAGCTCGATCATGCAGATCCACGTGGCGGAGGAAGCCCGGCACATCGGCTTCGCCCATCAGCTGCTCGAGCACCGGATCCCCGCGCGCGGGGTGCTCCCGCGGCTCGTGCTCTCGCTGATGCTGCCGATCACGATGCGCGTCATGGTGACCATGATCATGATGCCGCCCAAGGAGTTCTGGGAGACCTTCGACATCCCGCGGGCGGTCAAGAAGGACATCTTCTGGCGTTCCGAGGAGTCGCAGCAGATGAAGCGCGACGTCTTCGGTGACGTGCGGATGATGGCCGAGAAGTGCGGCCTCATGAACCCGCTCGCGAAGCTCATGTGGCGGGCCTGCGGCATCGACGGCCGCATCTCCCGGTTCCGCAGCGAGCCCGCGTACGCCGCACAGTAGGCCGTCGCCGCGGCGCGCTGCACCGGGCGGGGCAGGGCGTCAGCGCCCGAGCCGGTCGAGCGCGCGGGTCGCGGCGTGGAATCCGCACATGCCGTGCGCCGCGGGCCCGGGCGGGGTGGCGGCGGAGCAGATGTACATGCCGGGCAAGCCGAGGTCGTAGGGCTGCAGGGTGACTCGTGGGCCGAAGACGAGCTGAAGCGGGTCCTTGGAACCGGTGTTGATGTCACCGCCGACGAAGTTCGCGTTGTACCGCGACAGCTCCGTCGTCGAGCACACGGCGGTACCCACGACGCGCTCCCGGAAGCCAGGGGCGAATCGCTCGATCTGGGCGATGATCGCTTCGGTGGCGTCGCCGGTGTAGCCGCTCGGGACGTGCGCGTAGGACCAGACGGGGTGGACGTCGCCGACGCTGCGGGAGGGGTCCGCGAGGTACTGCTGGCCGACGAGAACGAAGGGACGTTCGGGCATCTTCCCCGCGGCGATGGACCGCTCGGTGGCGGCGATCTCCGCGAAATCTCCGCCCAGGTGGACGGTGCTGGAGCGCCGCGCGTCGGGGTTGGTCCAGGGGACGCCGCCCTCCACGGCGAAGTCCACTTTGAACGCGCCGGGCCCGTACCGGAAGCGTCGGAAGGCGCGCCGTACGCGAACGGGCAGGCGGTCGCCGAGAACCGCCGCGACCTGGCGCGGGTCGAGGTCGAAGAGCGTGACATCGGACGTGGGAAGGTTCGCCGCGGACACCCGCACCCCCGTCTCCACCCGGCCGCCCAGATCCTCGAACTCGGCGAGTAACGCCGCGGCGAGCGCCCCGGAGCCGCCCTCGGCGACCTGCCAGCCGTAGGCGTGGCCGGCCGTGAGCATGCCCTTGCCGATCGCCGAGCTCATCGGCTCGTGCAGCGGCCGGAAGGCGTGCGCGGCTACGCCGCCCCACAGCCCCCGCGCCTGCGGAGTGCGGAAGGCGCGAGCGAGCGCCGCGGCGGGAAGGGGAGTGGGCGCCCCGAAGCCCGCCAGCGCCACCGGGTGCCGCGGCACCCGCAGCAGCGGCCCCAGCATCGACGGACCGATCTTGTCGAAGTTCCGCACGGGCCGGCCGAACATTGCCCGCCAGGCGGCACCGTCGCGCCCGAGTCCCGCGGCGGTGTCGGCGACGTCGCGGCGCAGTACCCCCGCCGAGCCGTCGTCGAGCGGGTGGACGCAGTCGAGTTCGGCGGAGCGCCAGCGTAGCCCGTGCCGCGCGAGGCCGACCGTCGCGAGGAACGGCGAGCCCACGGCCATCGGATGGATCGCCGCGCAGTGATCGTGGATCAGCCCCGGCACGATCGCCTCGAAGGAACGCAGGCCGCCCCCGACGGTGGCGCCGGCCTCCAGCAGGGTGGTCTGGACGCCCGCGCGGGCCAGGGTGATCGCGGCGGCGAGGCCGTTGGGCCCGCCGCCGACGACGGTACCGGTGGTCATGCCCGCGAGCCTAGCCCGGCGCCGAGTGGCGAGCGGTCATGGACCGCTGAGCAGGCGATACCGCACGAGACCTTAGGTGCGCGCCTCCAGGTGGCGGTGCGGCACCGGGAGCCCCAGGTTGCCGCGCAGCGTGCTCGGCTCGGCGTATTCGGCCCGCAGGACACCGCGGTCCTGCAGCAGCGGAACCACGCGGTCGACGAACTCGTCGAGCCCGGTCGGCACCAGGTGCGAGCCGAGGATGAAGCCGTCGGATCCGTCCTGCTGGACGAAGTCGTCGATCTGCGCCGCGACTTGTTCCGGTGTGCCGATCAGCGGGCCCCGCTCGAACTGGTCGATCACGACCTCGCGCAGCGACAGCTTCTTCGCCTCGCCGACCTCGCGCAGCCGCTGCGCCGTCGCGAACCGGTCCTGATGGACGAAGGCGCGGCCATGGATGATCGGCGGCGCATCGGGATCGGGATCGACGGCGGGCACGGGGCCGTCCGGGTCGTAGCCGGACAGGTCGCGATTCCAGATCTGTTCCAACAGGATCAGCGCCGTCTGTCCGGTGACCTGGCCGTGGACCACCTCGCGGTGCTTCTCGGCGGCTTCCGCCGGGGTGTCGCCGAGGACGAAGCTCGCGGACGGCAGGATCTTGATGTCGTCGGCGTCGCGGCCCGCTGCCACGGCGCGGGACTTGATGTCGCGGTAGAAGTCCGCAGCCTCGGGGAGCTTGCCGTAGGGCGAGAAGATCGCGTCGGCGTTCGCGGCCGCGAACTGCCGCCCCTGCGGCGAGACGCCCGCCTGGAGGACCACCGGACGCCCCTGGGGGCTGCGCGGCACGGTGAACGTGCCCTCGATGTCGAACTGCTCGCCGCGGACGGTGAAGTCGCCGGTGTCCGGATCGGAGACGAAGCGGCCACCCGCCTTGTCCGCCAGGGGTTCGTCGCCCGCCCAGCTGTCCCACAGCGTGCGGACGGCGTTGAGGGTCTCCTCGGCCCGCACGTACCGGTCGGCCGGGTCCAGGTAGCCGCCGCGCCGGAAGTTCTGGCCGGTGAAGGCGTCGAACGAGGTGACCACGTTCCACGCGGCGCGGCCGCCGGAGAGGTGATCGAGGCTCGCGAACCGGCGCGCCAGCTCGTAGGGCTCGTTGAAGGTGGCGTTGATCGTTCCCGCGAGACCGAGGTGCTCGGTGACCGCGGCCAGCGACGCCAGCACCGTGAAGGTGTCGGGGCGGCCGATGATGTCCTGGTCGAAGATCTGCCCGGCGCGCTCGCGCAGGATCAGGCCCTCGGCGAGGAAGAAGAAATCGAATCGGCCCCGCTCGGCGGTGCGCGCAGTGTGTTCGAAGCTGCTGAAGTCGATCTGGCTGCCCGCGTCCGGGTGCCACCACGCGGTGTGGTGGTTCACCCCGCCCAGGTAGGCGCCGAGGATGACCTGCTTCTTGTTCTCGCTCATCGGGTTACCTCAGACGGTCGCGTAGCGGTTGGGGACGGTCGACGGCAGTCCCAGCAGGGCGCGGAGCGAGCCGTCGGGGTACTCGGTGCGAAACCGGCCGCGCGCCTGCAGCGCCGGGACCAGGCCACGGGTGATCGCGGTGAGATCGTCGGGGAGCGCACCGGGGCGCAGGCGCACCCCGTCCACGCCGGCGTCGGACCAGACGAGAAGAAGGTCGGCGAGCTCGTCCACGGAGCCCGTGAAGATCGCCGCGTCGGAGTTGAAAGGGGATCCGGCGGCCGCGTCGAGCCGGGCCAGACGCTGGGCGCCGGACTCGGTCGTGCCGTCGAGGAGGACGACCACGTCGGCGTACACCCGCAGCCGCTCTCCGTCGCGCCCCACGCGGCGGACGGCCTCGTCGACCAGGGCGAGGACCGGCGCGGGTCCATCCGCGAGAGTGGGGGTCACGAACAGCAGATCGGCGGCGCGGGCGGCGAACTCGTACGGGATCGGCGCGTGCCCCAGCGCCGCCACCACAGGTTGCCCCTGGGGCGGTCGGGGTGTGATCGACGGACCGCGAACCGAGAAGAAGCGGCCGGAGAAGTCCGTGCGGTGCAGCTTGTCCCGGTCGATGAAGCGCCGCGTCGCGACGTCGCGGATCTCGGCGTCGTCCTCCCAGCTGTCCCAGAGCCCGCGGGCCACCTCGACGACGTCGGCGGCCTCCTCGAAGAGGTCGGCCAATGCCTGCGAGGGCTCCGCTCCCGCGAGCTCCGCCGAGGTCGGGTCCACGATTGTCCGGCGCCCGAAGTGCGCCGCCTCCGCTGCGGTGGGGGAGACCCGCGGCTGCCAGCCGGCGCGACCGCGCGACGTGTAGTCGAGTGTCGCGATCGCCGTCGAGACGTGGAAGGGCTCGGTGTGCGTCGTCGTCACGGTGGGGATCAGTCCGATGTGCGCGGTGGCCGGCGCGATCCGGGCGGCGATCAGGTGCGCGTCGATGCGGCTGCGGACCCGGCCGACGTCGTGCGACGGCACCCGCAGGCTGTCCTCGATCGAGACGAAGTCGAGGAGGCCGGACTCGGCCTCGGTCGCGAGGTCGGTCCAGTATCCGCCGGCGCCGAGGTCGCGCGGCCGCGCGTGAGGTTCGCGCCACGCGGCGGGGTGCCATCCGGCGCCGTCCAGCGCGACGCCGAGATGCAGTTGCGGCCCCTCCGATGTCGGCCGGTCCGCGGAGGCGAACGGGTTCTGCGCCATGTGGTTTCCCTCTCGTGCCGGGTGGTCGTCCGCGGCACCACGCTCGTCCCGCCGGGGTCCGGCGTCAACGGTTCGGATCATCCCGATCCGGGGGAAATGTGCACGGCCCGCACGGCTTTGCATTCGTCGTGGAGATGACTCGAACCAGGGCGCCCGCACCACCGATGCCGCAGGGCCGTGACCGGTGGGAGGTGCTCGTATGCTGCCTCGCGGGATTCGCGACGCTGCTCGACTCGGGCGCGGTGGCGATCTCGCTGCCCGCACTGCGCGCCCAGCTCGGCGCCACCACCGGGCAGACCCAGTGGGTGCTCGCCGCCTACTCGCTCGCCTTCGGGCTGGCGTTGGTGCCGGCCGGACGGCTCGGCGACGTGCTCGGCCGGCGCAGGCTGTTCCTGGGCGGTGTCGCGGTGTTCTCCGCCGCCGCATTGGTGTCCGCCCTCGCGGCCGGCGCGTGGCAGGTCGTCGGCGCGCGCCTGCTGCAGGGCGCCGCTGCCGGTGTCATCAGCTCGCAGGTGCTGGGAATCATCGCCGATCGGTTCACCGGGATCCTGCGCGCCCGCGCGCTCGCCGCCTACGGCGTGGCCATCGGGTTGGCGGGCGTGGCCGGTCCGGTGTCCGGGGGCCTGGTGCTGGCCCTCGCGGGGGAGGAGACCGGCTGGCGATGGGCGCTGGCGCTCAACGTGCCGTTCGGGGTGCTCGCGTTGATCGGGGCGGCGGTGTTCCTGCGGCGCGACGGTGCGCGGCGCGGCGCGGCGCGGTTCGACCTCGTCGGGCTCGTGCTGCTGGCCGCCGCGGTCCTGCTGGTGCTGGTCCCGCTCGTCGCCCGTCTCGGAGCGGCGGGCACGGGCGCTTGCCTGGTCGCGGCCGGCGCGGTCGTCGTGCTCCTCGTGCGCTGGGAGCGCGGCTACGCGCGCAGCGGCGGCACCCCGGTGCTCGTCCCCGACCTGGTGGCCGCGCGTGGATTCACCCTCGGGGCGGGCGTGGCGGCATTCTACTTCGGTGCGGCGCTGGCCGCGAACACCGTACTCACGATGTATCTGATCGAGCGGCAGGGGCTGAGCGCCCTGCAGGCGGCGCTGGTGCTCGTGGGAGGTGGTCTCGCCATGGCGGCGTCCTCGGGGATCGGGTGGCGGGTCGCGGCCCGTTTCGGTCGCGCGACCGTCGTCTGGGCGTTGTTCGCCGAGGCGGTGATCGTCGTGGCGTACGTGAGCGCCGTCGACCTGCTCAGCACCCCGGCTGTGCTGATCGCGGTCGCGTTCCTGTCCACCGCGTCGGGTGTGGCGTCGGGCCTCGTCGACGCCCCCAACCGCGCCCTGACCCTGGAGTACGCCCCGCCCGCGGCGAACGGCGTGGCGGCGGGATTCCTCCAACTGGTCCAGCGCCTGTCGGCGACGGTGGCGCTCACCGCCACGTCGGGCTTGTACCTCGCCCGACCGCACGAGGCGGGCGGGCTGGTTCTCGCGCTGGGTCTGTGCCTGGCCATGTTCGTGGCGGGTCTCTGCTGCGCGGTGCTCGATGCCCGGCGCCGCGCGACCCGCCGGAGATCGGCCGAGCACCAGGTCACTAAGCTGACGGTGCAACCGGCACCGTGAATGAGGAGCGCAAGTGACCCGTCCCGTGGTATTGATCGCCGACAAGCTGGCACCGTCGACAGTGGAGGCGCTCGGTGACGACGTCGAGGTGAAATGGGTCGACGGCCCCGACCGCCCCGCGCTGCTCGCCGCGGTTCCGGAGGCCGACGCGCTGCTCGTGCGCTCCGCGACCACCGTCGACGCCGAGGTCCTCGCGGCCGCCACCAAGCTCAAGATCGTCGCCCGGGCGGGCGTCGGCCTCGACAACGTGGACGTGCCCGCCGCCACCGAGCGCGGCGTCCTCGTGGTCAACGCGCCCACGTCGAACATCCACACGGCCGCCGAGCACGCCGTCGCGCTGATGCTCGCCACCGCCCGGCAGATCCCCGCGGCGGACAAGACCCTCCGCGAGCACACCTGGAAGCGCAGCTCGTTCAACGGCGTCGAGATCCTCGGCAAGACCGTCGGCGTCGTCGGCATGGGCCGCATCGGCCAGCTCGTCGCGCAGCGCCTCGCGGCGTTCGAGACGAAGATCGTGGCGTACGACCCCTACGTCAGCCCGGCCCGCGCTGCGCAGCTCGGCATCGAGCTGCTCACCCTGGACGAGCTGCTCGAGCGGGCCGACTTCATCTCGGTGCACCTCCCGAAGACTCCGGAGACCAAGGGTCTGATCGGCCGCGAGGCGCTGGCCCGCACCAAGAAGGGCGTCGTCATCGTCAACGCGGCCCGCGGCGGCCTCATCGACGAGCAGGCCCTCGCGGACGCCATCACCTCGGGGCACGTCTTCGGCGCCGGCCTCGACGTCTTCGAGACCGAGCCCTGCACCGACAGCCCGCTGTTCGAGCTGCCGCAGGTCGTCGTGACGCCGCATCTCGGTGCCTCCACCTCGGAGGCCCAGGACCGCGCCGGCACCGACGTCGCCAAGAGCGTCCGCCTGGCCCTGGCCGGCGAGTTCGTCCCGGATGCGGTCAACGTCAAGGGCGGCGCCGTCGACGAGGAGGTCGCGCCCTGGCTCGAGCTCACCCGCAAGCTGGGCGTGCTGCTGGGCGGCCTGCCCGGGGGGCAGCTGCCGGAGAAGATCGGCGTCACCGTCCGCGGTGAGCTGGCCAGCGAGAACGTCGACATCCTGCAGCTTTCGGCGTTGCGCGGCCTGTTCTCGGCCGTCATCGAGGACGCGGTGACCTTCGTCAACGCCCCCGCCCTGGCGGAAGAGCGCGGCGTCACCGTCGAGCTGGAGAAGGTCTCGGAGAGCCCCAACCACCGCAGTCTGGTCGACGTCCGCGCCGTGTACGGCGACGGCACCGTCCAGAACGTCGCGGGCACCCTGTCGGGCCTGAGCCGCGTGGAGAAGGTCACCAACATCAACGGCCGCAACTTCGACCTGCGCGCCGAGGGCCTGAATCTCTTCATCGCGTACGGCGATCAGCCGGGATCGCTCGGCAAGATCGGCACCCTGCTCGGCGACGCCGGCATCGACATCCAGGCCGCAGCCCTCAGCCAGGACGCCGAGGGCACGGGCGCGACGGTGCTGCTGCGCGTGAGCCAGCCCGTCTCGGCGGAGGTCCAGCAGTCGATCGCCGATGCGGTGGCCGCCACCACGGTCGCGCAGGTGGACCTCTCGTGAAGCTCGCCGTGATCGGCGGGGACGGCATCGGCCCCGAAGTGACGGCGGAGGCGCTCAAGGTGCTGCGCGCGGTGGTCGGCGAGGTCGACACCACCGACTACGACCTGGGTGCACGCCGCTATGAGCGCAACGGTGAGCTGCTCACCGATGAGGATCTGGCATCTCTGCGCGAGCACGACGCGATCCTGCTGGGCGCCATCGGCGATCCCCGCAAGGTTCCGCCGGGCGTGCTCGAGCGCGGTCTGCTGCTGAAGATGCGATTCGCCCTCGATCACCACGTGAACCTGCGCCCGTCGAAGCTCTTCCCGGGCGTGGAGTCGCCTCTGAAGAATCCCGGCGAGATCGATTTCGTCGTGGTCCGCGAGGGCACCGAGGGCGCGTACACCGGCAACGGCGGCGCGATCCGGGTCGGCACCCCGCAGGAGGTCGCCAACGAGACGTCGGTGAACACGCGGTTCGGCGCGGAGCGCGTGGTGCGCTTTGCCTTCGAGTTGGCGCGCACCCGCCGGAAGAAGCTGACGCTGGTGCACAAGACGAACGTGCTCGTCTTCGGCGGCTCGCTCTGGCAGCGCACCGTCGACGAGGTCGCCACCGAGTTCCCGGACGTCTCCGTGGATTACAGCCACATCGATGCGGCGACCATCTACCTGGTCACCGACCCGTCGCGGTTCGACGTCATCGTCACCGACAACCTCTTCGGCGACATCCTCACCGACGAGGCCGGCGCGATCTCCGGCGGCATCGGCCTCGCCGCGTCGGGCAACATCGACGCGACGGGCGCCAACCCGTCGATGTTCGAGCCCGTGCACGGCAGCGCCCCCGACATCGTCGGCCAGGGTGTCGCGGATCCCACCGCGGCGATCCTGTCGGCCGCGATGCTGCTGCGGCATCTCGGCAACGCGGAGGGCGCGCGGCGCATCGAGGATGCGGTCACCGCGGACCTCGCCTCCCGCGGCGACGCCCCGATCCGCACCACGGAGGTCGGCGACCGCATCGCCGCCGCCCTTACCGCATAACCCGTCGGCCGCTCCTACGGCGGGCACCGTCGCGTCGCCCCCATCCCTGACTTAACAGCGTTAGCAGCAGGCGTTTTCCCAGGAAGCGCCCTGGGCTAACGCTGTTAAGTCATTTCAGGGGGAGCGACGGTGCTTCCTTCACCCGGTCCGCCCGCTGCGCGTCGGAGGGAACCAGAGGGTAGGCGATCAGCGGGGCCAGACCCACGATGGCGAAGGCGGCGCCGAAGCTCGTCGCGTGGATGAGGGCGCCGAGGATCGGGCCGGCGGCGGTCGTCGCGACGAACTGCCCGGTGTTCTGGATGCCGAGTGCGCGGCCGCTGTAGAACGGGCCCGCCTTCTCGGCGATCGCCGTGAACGCCAAACCGTTGTCGGCGACGGTGACCACCGAAGCGATCAGGAAGACCACGACCGCGATGGGGGAGCCGATCGCGGCGAGCGCACCCAGTGCGCCCATCGCTGCTGCGGCCGCCAGCGCGATCCACCTGATCGGTGCGGTGCGCGATCCCAGCCGGTCCGACCACGCACCCGCGGCGATCCGGCCGAGAGCGCCGAAGAGCTGGCTCGCCGACACCAGCAGTCCGGCGGTAGCCGGCACCCAGTGCAGCCCGACGATCAGCCAGGTGATTCCCCAGGTCCAGATCGCGCCCTGCGGCAGCACGAGCAGCAGCGAGACGGCGTGGATGCGGACCAGGAAGGAGTCCTCGCGGTAGGGGTTGGCGCGCGCCTCCGTGGCGGCGGGCCCGGCCTCGGGCCGGGGCGGGTCGACGATGAACGCCCAGACCAGGACGACGGAAACGACGGCCACCGCGAGCGGCACGAGCATCGCCGCCGTCACCCCGGCGCGGTTGGCGAGCAACGGCATCGTCAACGACAGCAGCGCGATGCCCAGGGGCTGCGAGGTCTGTCGGATGCCCATGGCGGTGCCGCGGCTGGAGGCGGGGAACCAGCCGACGACGATGCGGCCGCTCGCGCCGTTCCCGCTCGCAGCCATTGCCGACGCGACGAACAGGCCGGCGGCGCACACGGCGAGGGGGGCGTTCGCGGCGAACGCGCCGACAGTGGCGCCCAGGCCGATGACCGCGCCCGACAGGCTGATCAGCAGGACACGGCGCTCGCCGTAGCGATCGATCATCGCGCCCCAGAAAATGGTGGTCAGCAGCAGGCCGGCGGGCGCGGCGGCGGCGAACAGGCCCGCGCTCTGCACTGAGAGGCCGTCGCGGATGAGCTGCGGGATGAGGAAGGCGGTGCAGTTCACGGCGGCGGTCGTGGTGATCGCGGCGGTCATGGACACCACCAGGATCCACCAGCGGCGGGTGGCCGACATCTCCATGTCAATCCCAATCAGTGGAACGATAAGTTTACATTGTGAGATGAAGCCTAGCTGATCGAAGTATTGCCGTCGAACGGTAGGCTCGTCGCATGCGCCTTGCACGAATCGCCAGCAGTGACGGGGTCGCGTTCGCGGCCATCGAGGGGGACCCGGGGGACGGTGCCCGGGCTCGTGAGATCTCCGAGCATCCCTTCGGCACACCGGAGTTCACCGGCCGCAGCTGGGCGCTCGACGACGTGCGGCTGCTCGCCCCGATCCTCGCCAGCAAGGTGGTCTGCATCGGCAAGAACTACGCCGCCCACGCCGCGGAGATGGGCGGCGAGGCGCCCAAGGAACCCGTGATCTTCATCAAGCCCAACACCTCGATCATCGGGCCGCTGGCGTCGATCAAGCTGCCGCGCAGCTCGGAGCAGGTGGACTACGAGGGCGAGCTGGCCGTCGTCATCGGCCAGCCCTGCCGCGACGTGCCCGCCGCGCGGGCGAAGGACGTCATCCTCGGCTACACCGTGGCGAACGACGTGACGGCGCGCGATCAGCAGCGCCACGACGGCCAGTGGACGCGCGGTAAGGGCTACGACACCTTCTGCCCGCTCGGCCCCTGGATCGAGACGGAGTTCGACCCGTCGGACGCGCGGATCTACACCGAGCTCGATGGACAGATCAAGCAGGACTCGCGGACCTCGTTGATGATCCACTCCGTGGGCGACATCGTGGAGTGGATCTCCTCGGTCATGACCCTGCTTCCGGGCGACGTGATCCTCACCGGCACCCCGGAGGGGGTCGGCCCCATCACTGCGGGCCAGCAGGTGGCCGTCACGGTCGAGGGGATCGGCACGCTGACCAGCCTCGCCGAGGACCGCTGAGTCGGGCCCTTGGGCCCTGCGGTGGGCCCCGCGGGCGCCGGCGAGGTCTCCGCGCTGCAGTCGGAGAGAATCCGGCGACTACCCTGGACCCGTGACCGAGTCTTCCGCCGCACCGTCGAACGCCGCCGCGCCCGGGGCCGTGCGCGTGCGCTTCTGCCCGTCGCCCACCGGTACCCCGCACGTCGGCATGGTGCGCACCGCGCTGTTCAACTTCGCCCACGCGCGACACACGGGTGGCACCTTCGTCTTCCGCATCGAGGACACCGACGCCGCCCGCGACAGCGAGGAGAGCTACGCCGCGATCCTCGAGTCGCTGCGTTGGCTCGGGCTCGACTGGGATGAGGGGCCCGAGGTGGGCGGTCCGTACGGTCCCTACCGCCAGTCCGAGCGCAAGGACCTCCACCTGGACGTCGTGCGCCGCCTCGTCGAGGGTGGATACGCCTACGAGGCCTTCTCGACGCCGGAGGAGGTCGAGGCGCGGCACGTCGCGGCCGGCCGGAACCCGAAGCTGGGCTACGACAACTTCGACCGCGACCTCACCGACGAGCAGAAGGCCGCCTTCCGCGCCGAAGGGCGCAGCCCCGTCGTGCGCCTGCGGATGCCCGATCACGACTTCACCTGGAACGACATGGTGCGTGGCGAGACCACCTTCGCCGCGGGCAGCGTGCCGGACTTCGCGCTGACGCGCGCGAACGGCGATCCGCTGTACACCCTCGTCAACCCCGTCGACGACGCGACGATGAAGATCACGCACGTACTGCGCGGCGAGGATCTGCTCAGCTCCACGCCGCGACAGCTCGCGCTGTACGAGGCGCTGGAGAAGATCGGCGTCGCCGAGCGCACCCCCGAGTTCGGGCACCTGCCCTTCGTCATGGGGGAGGGCAACAAGAAGCTGTCCAAGCGCGACCCCGAGTCGAACCTCTTCCACCACCGCGACCGCGGCTTCCTCCCCGAAGGACTGCTCAACTACCTCGCGCTGCTCGGCTGGGGGATCTCGCCGGACAACGACGTCTTCAGTCTCGACGAGATGATCGCCGCCTTCGACGTGCACCGGGTGAACTCGAACCCGGCGCGGTTCGATCAGAAGAAGGCCGACGCGATCAACGCCGAGCACATCCGCCTCCTCGCGCCGGCGGATTTCGAGGCGCGCCTGCGGGACTTCCTCGTCGAGCGGGGCTTCGTCGACGGCGCGCGCCTCGGCCCCGAGTTCGGCACCGCCGCAGAGCTGGTGCAGACCCGCATCGTGGTCCTCTCGGACGCCTGGGACCTGCTGAAGTTCCTCTACGTCGACGAGGCCGACTTCGCCGTCGATCCCGGAGCCGCCGCGAAGAACATCAAGGCCGACGCCGCGCAGGTGCTCGACGAGAGCATCGCCGCGCTCGAGGCGGTGCCGGAGTGGACCGCCGAGGCCATTGAGGCGGCTCTCAAGGGCCGGCTCATCGAGGAGCTGGAGCTCAAGCCCCGCAAGGCCTACGCGCCGATCCGCGTCGGCGTCACCGGCTCGCCGATCAGCCCGCCCTTGTTCGAGTCGCTGGAGTTGCTCGGCCGCGAACGCACCCTGGGTCGCCTCGCCGCCGCCCGCAGCCTGGTGCCTGCCGACGACGCAGCCCCACAGTAGGGACGACCTGGCGATTTGGCGTTCCCAGTGCGGCTGGGTAAGCTTGATCGCGGCTCAAAACGAGGTCGGAAACGACCTCGGGGAGAGTCATTGGCCTATGGTGTAATTGGCAACACAGCTGATTCTGGTTCAGCCATTCTAGGTTCGAGTCCTGGTAGGCCAGCGTGACAGCGCCCTCCGCGTGCGGAGGGCGCAGTCCTAGCCCCCGTCGTCTAGCGGCCTAGGACGCCGCCCTCTCACGGCGGTAGCGTGGGTTCGAATCCCATCGGGGGTACGTTTCGATGCTGGTGTGATACCTTCATCGAATTGCTGCGTCGCCTCGGCGTCGTGGCACCAGTTCTAGCCCCCGTCGTCTAGCGGCCTAGGACGCCGCCCTCTCACGGCGGTAGCGTGGGTTCGAATCCCATCGGGGGTACAGCGGAAGGCCCGGATCGAGCGATCCGGGCCTTCGTCGTTCGCGGCGTCAGAGCTGATCGATCACGTCGAAATCACAGCCCTCCGCGCGGGCGAGGTACATCCGCTGGTGCGCGTGGCCGTCGCGGAGTGCCATGTTGCCGCGAGCCCCCTCGTACTGCACGCGGCCGGCGCCGGCCATGATGTCGCGGACGTCCGTGCTGCGCACCGTCGACAACAGGGACTCGAGCAGGAGCATGCCCTCGAAGCAGGATTCGCCCATCGACGTCGGTGTGCAGGCGTCGGGGCCGAACCGACCGAAGTAGCGGGCGCCGAACTCCATCGATTCCGTCGTGACCACGGAATCGAAGTAACCGGCCGAGGCGAACAGGTCGCGGGTGGCTTCCGGGCCCGAGGCCATGAGCATGTGCTCGTCCATGAGCGGCGAGTAGCGCACGAAGGCGCCGTCGAGGCCCGCCGCCGCGAAGGACCGGTTGAACTCCACCGCGTCCTGCCCGAGGAGCAGCATCAGGACGCCGTCGGCGTCGGAGCGCGCGATGTCGGTGATCACGGCCGAGAAGTCCTGCGTGCCGACGGGGACGAAGCGTGCACCGACGAGGTCGTCGCCGAGGCTCTGCGCGAAGCGCACGCAGGCCTTCGCGCTGTCGCGTGCCCACAGGTAGTCGCTCCCCACGATCCACCACCGGCGCAGACCGCGCTCGCGGCGCAGCCACCCGAGGGCCGGACGGATCTGGTCCTCCGGCGTCTCCCCCGTGAGGAAGACGCCGGCCGTTGATTCGCCGCCCTCGTACAGGGCGGTATAGACGTAGGGAACGCGCAGATCCAGTCGTGCCGAGAGGGCGCGACGCACATCGGAGGTGTGCCAGCCGACGATGGCGTCGATCTCGCCCGCCGCGAGGAGGGTTTCGACCTCGCGGGTCACGTTCGCGACCCCCGTCGCCGAATCGATGGGCCGCACGACCAACTCGCGCCCGAGGAGCCCGCCCCGGGTGTTGATGTCGTCGGCCGCCAGCGTTGTGCAGCTCAGGCAGGACGGCCCGAACAGCCCCGCGGGGCCACGTCCCGGGTACAACAATCCGACGGTGTACTCGCTCATGGACTCCGCTCGTCTGAAGCCCTCCATCACGGACCTGTGTCGGGACGAGCGTACACGGAGCGCGCTCGCATCGGCTCCGGAACGCGATACAGTAGTGGAGGATTGAGATGACAAGGATCGGGGTGGAGATGGACGCGAGCGCTCACCTGTGGGAGGTGCCCGCGCGCACGGCTTTCGAGGCCGTCTGTAGCGCCGACGACCTCGTCATGAACGTCCTCACTCCCGCGCTCGTGGAGCACGACCTCACCGTCGAGCACTTCCGTGCCCTGCGCCTACTGGCCGCGGTCGACGGCGCCACCGTCGGCGAAATCGCAGCCCGGACCGGAACCACTCCGTCGTCCACCACGCGCCTCGTGGACCGCCTCGTCGAGCGCAATCTCGCGTACCGCCGGCCGGCTCCGGCGGATCGGCGCAGCATCCTGTTGACGTTGTCCGATACCGGTCGCGAGGTCTGGGAGTCCCTCGTCCTGCGCCTCTCGTAACCGTTCTCACTCGCGTTCTCGCTGGTTGCGCTGCGAGTTCTCGACTGCTCGCTAATATTACCGATCAGAGATAGTGCCGAATCGGTAATTACTTGCGAACGGCAAACGACATCAACGAAAGGTCCCACCATGCGTCACGGAGACATCTCCTCCAGCCCGGACACGGTCGGCGTCGCCGTCGTCAACTACAAGATGCCCCGGCTGCACGACCGCGCGGGCGTCATCGAGAACTGTCACAAGATCGCCGAGATGATCGTCGGGATGAAGGCCGGCCTGCCCGGCATGGACCTCGTCGTCTTCCCCGAATACTCCACGCAGGGCATCATGTACGACCCCGACGAGATGTACGCCACCGCCGCCGCGATCCCCGGCGAGGAGACGAAGATCTTCTCCGACGCCTGCCGCAAGGCCGGTACCTGGGGCGTCTTCTCGATCACCGGCGAGCAGCACGAGGACCACCCGAACAAGCCGCCGTACAACACCCTGATCCTCATCAACGATCAGGGGGAGATCGTCCAGAAGTACCGCAAGATCATCCCGTGGGCGCCGATCGAGGGCTGGTATCCCGGCAGTTCCACCTATGTGGTCGACGGTCCCAAGGGCCTCAAGGTCTCCCTCATCGTCTGCGACGACGGCAACTATCCGGAGATCTGGCGCGACTGCGCCATGAAGGGTGCAGAGCTCGTCGTTCGCTGCCAGGGCTACATGTACCCGTCGAAGGACCAGCAGGTCATCATGGCGAAGGCGATGGCGTGGGCCAACAACGTCTACGTCGCCGTGGCCAACGCCGCCGGTTTCGACGGTGTCTACTCCTATTTCGGGCACTCCGCGATCATCGGCTTCGACGGCCGCACCCTCGGTGAGACCGGTGAGGAGGAGTACGGCATCCAGTACGCGCAACTCTCCGTCTCGACGATCCGCGACGCCCGCAAGCACGACCAGTCGCAGAACCACCTGTTCAAGATCCTTCACCGCGGTTACACGGGCATCCACGCCGCGGGTGAGGGCGACAAGGGCGTCGCGGAGTGCCCCTTCGACTTCTACAAGCTGTGGGTCACCGACGCCGAGGCTGCGCGGGAGCAGGTCGAATCCTTCACGCGGGACACGATCGGAGTCGCCGAATGCCCCGTCGGCACCCTGCCCACCGAGAAGACCCGCGAGGCGTAGTCGTGCCCTTCATCACCGATCGCCTGGCCGCCGCGGGGGGCGACGTCGGCGGCCGGGCGTCCGGCCCCTCCGAATCCCGGCCCACCGACGCCGAGTTCGCCAAGGCCGCCGTCGGGCGGGTCGACGCGGCGCGGATCCTGGCGCAGCTGCGTGCCAACGTCTTCGGACAGGACCAGGCGATCGAGTCGATCTTCAGGACCCTCTCGGTGGTGCAGGCCGGCCTCACCGACAAGACCCGTCCGCTCGCGAGTCACCTGTTGGTGGGGCCGACCGGCACCGGCAAGACGGAGATCGTGCGGCAGCTCGCGTCCGCGCTGCGGACCGGGCCCGACGACTTCTGCCAGGTGGACATGTCGGCGATGGCGCAGGAGCACTACGCGGCCTCCTTCGCCGGGGCTCCGCCCGGTTACTCGGGCTCCAAGGAGGGGCTGAGCGTCTTCGACCGGGACCGGATCGAGGGGACGGTCTCGATGCCGGGGATCGTGCTCTTCGACGAGGTCGAGAAGGCGCACACGACCGTGCTGCGGGCGCTGCTGCACGTCCTCGACCGTGGGCGGCTGACGCTCGCGAACGGTCAGCAGCGCTACGACTTCCGCAACTGCCTGGTGTTCATGACCTCCAACCTCGGCAGCCGCGAGCTGCGCGCCGAGCAGGAGGGACCGTGGCACCGCGCCGGGCGTTCGGTCTCGCGGCTGCTGCCCGCGGCGGCGGGGGAGCGGGTGGACCGGGTCCTGGAGGGGCGCCTCGATCGGATCTCCGAGCAGTCGATCGCCCGGTTCTTCGATCCGGAGTTCCTCAACCGGATCGACGAGGTGACGCTCTTCGAGGAGCTCTCCCAGGACACCGCGGTCGAGGTGGCGCGCCACGAGCTGGCGATGTTCGCCGACCGGGCGCGCAAGCGCGGTGTGGACCTCACGGTCGACGACGCCGTGGCCGCACTCCTCGTCGAGACCGGATTCGACCCGGTCTACGGTGCGCGGTCGGTGCGCCGGGCGATCCGGCACGACGTGTGGCCGATGGTCGCCGAGGCGGTGATCACGCACCGGGCGGCGCGCATGGCCGACACCGCGAGCCGCGTCTCCGCTGCCCTCGTGGTCGACGACGGCGCGGTGCGCTGCCGTGTGGACGCGGCGGGCTAGGTGCTCAGATCCGCCGCTGCAGCGCCTCGGCGGCCTGGAGGAGGTCCGCGGCCCAGCGAGCCCCGGGTCGGCGGCCCATGCGGTCGATGGGCCCCGAGACCGAGATCGCCGCGATCACCTCGCCCCGCGGATTGCGGACCGGCGCGGAGACGCTCGCGACGCCGGACTCGCGCTCCCCGGCGCTCTGCGCCCAGCCTCGCTTGCGCACCTCGGCGAGCGCGCGGTCGGTGAAGGAGGAGTCGGCCCGCGGGTCCGCCCACGCGGCGAGCACCTTCGCGCCCGAGCCGGCGGTCATCGGCAGCCGGGATCCCACCGGCACGGTGTCCCGCAGACCCGACGGCGGCTCGGCGGCCGCGACACAGACCCGGTGATCGCCCTCCCGTCGATACAGCTGCACGGACTCGCCGGTGATCTCGCGGAGCCGGGGGAGCACCAGCGCCGCCGTGTCGACCAGAGCGTCGGCCGTGCTGGCCGCGAGCTCGCGCAGCGTGTTTCCGGGCCGCCACAGCCCGTCACCGTCCCGGGTGAGCAGTCCGTGCAACTCCAGCCCTACGGCCAGACGGTGCGCGGTCGCCCGCGGTAGGCCGGTCCGGCCGCACAGGTCGGCGAGGCTCGCGGGCTCCTCCGCGGCCGCGCGCAGCACCGCGACGGACTTGTCGAGCACGCCGATCCCGCTCACCGTGGTCAGACTTTCGGGGGCGTCCGGCAGTGCGGTATCCTTTCCCATAGTTCGATACTAGTCTCTCGCATGGTGGGATTCAACGCGCAGCCCGCGTCCACCTGTCGGGCGAAGATCATGGAGCAGGTGGGAATCATGCAGCCGCGCACAATGGCCGAGAAGGTCTGGGACCAGCACGTCGTCGTCAAGGGGGAGGGCGAGGGTGCCTCGCGCGAACCCGACCTCATCTACATCGACCTGCATCTCGTGCACGAGGTCACCAGCCCACAGGCGTTCGACGGTCTGCGCCTGGCCGGTCGGCGGGTGCGGCGTCCCGACCTCACCATCGCCACCGAGGATCACAACGTGCCCACCGACACGCTGGTCCAGCCCATCGCCGACGAGGTATCACGGACGCAGGTGGAGACGCTGCGCCGCAACTGCGCCGAGTTCGGCGTCCGGCTGCACTCCATGGGCGACGGCGAGCAGGGCATCGTCCACGTGATGGGACCGCAGCTCGGCCTGACCCAACCCGGCATGACCGTGGTCTGCGGCGATAGTCACACGTCCACGCACGGCGCGTTCGGGGCCATCGCGATGGGCATCGGCACCTCCGAAGTCGAGCACGTGCTGGCCACTCAGACGCTGCCGCTCAAGCCTTTCAAAACCATGGCCATCAACGTCTCCGGCGAGCTGCAGCCCGGCGTGACCTCCAAGGACCTCATCCTGGCGATCATCGCCAAGATCGGCACCGGCGGCGGTCAGGGCTATGTCCTCGAGTACCGGGGCAGCGCCATCGAGAAGCTGTCGATGGAGGCGCGGATGACCATCTGCAACATGTCGATCGAGGCCGGCGCCCGCGCCGGGCTGATCGCTCCCGATCAGATCACCTACGACTACATCGAAGGCCGCGAGCACGCGCCCAAGGGTGCCGAATGGGATGCCGCGATCGAGGCCTGGGACGCCCTCCGCACCGACGAGGGCGCGGTTTTCGACGCCGAGGTCGATATCGACGGCAGCGCTATCACCCCCTTCGTCACCTGGGGCACCAACCCCGGCCAGGGTGCGCCGCTGAGCGGGTCGGTGCCCGATCCGGAGTCCTTCGGCTCCGACGGCGAGAAGGAGACCGCCGCGAAGGCCCTGCAGTACATGGACCTCCAGGCCGGTACCCCGCTGCGCGACATCGCCGTGGACGCCGTCTTCGTCGGATCGTGCACGAACGGACGGATCGAGGATCTGCGCGCCGTCGCCGAGATCCTGCGCGGCCGCAGGGTGGCCGCCGGGGTCCGCATGCTCGTCGTCCCCGGATCGATGCGGGTGCGTGCCCAGGCCGAGGAGGAGGGCCTGGGGCAGGTCTTCCTCGACGCCGGGGCGGAGTGGCGCCAGGCCGGATGCTCGATGTGCCTCGGGATGAATCCGGACCAGCTCGCTCCCGGCGAGCGGTCCGCGTCCACGTCCAACCGCAACTTCGAGGGGCGTCAGGGCAAGGGCAGCCGCACGCACCTGGTCTCGCCGGCGGTCGCCGCCGCGACGGCCGTGCGCGGCACCCTCTCCGCCCCGGCCGATCTGGCCCCCGTCCCCGGCGCCTAGCGCCCATCCACAGTCGAAGGAGAACGACCATGGAAGCCATCGTCACCCACACCGGCATCGGTGTGCCGCTGCGCCGCACCAACGTCGATACCGACCAGATCATCCCCGCCGTCTACCTCAAGCGCGTGACGCGCACCGGGTTCGAGGACGGGCTGTTCTCGGC
The DNA here is from genome assembly GCF_007858435.1 of Tsukamurella asaccharolytica. Lineage (GTDB taxonomy): Bacteria > Actinomycetota > Actinomycetes > Mycobacteriales > Mycobacteriaceae > Tsukamurella > Tsukamurella asaccharolytica. The sequence continues at coordinate 154,498 of NZ_VIGW01000004.1, forward strand.
GTGGCGCGCCGACCCGGACTTCATCCTCAACGTCCCGCCCTACGACAAGGGCTCCGTGCTCGTCGCCGGACCGGACTTCGGCACCGGCAGCTCTCGCGAGCACGCCGTCTGGGCGCTCATGGACTACGGCTTCCGGGTGGTCATCTCGTCGCGCTTCGCGGACATCTTCCGCGGTAACTCGGGCAAGGCGGGCCTCGTGGCGGCCCTGGTCGAGCAGGAGAACGTCGAGCTGCTCTGGAAGGCCCTCGAGAACAACCCCGGGCTGGAGGTCACCGTCGACCTGGAGCATCGGACTGTCGTCGCCGGGGACGTGGTGGTCCCCTTCACGATCGACGACCCGGTCCGGCACCGTCTGATGGCGGGACTCGACGACATCGGCATCACCATGCAGCAGGACTCGGCGATCACCGAGTTCGAAAGCCGAAGGCCCGCATACAAACCCGTTACTCTCTAGCGCGAAAACCCTGCAGTGGCGGCACCGGATCGAACCGGTGCCGCCACTTGTCATTCCGACACACCTTCGATCAAATCTGGCGTGGCTCTTGGATTGAATGCAATTGTGCGTTTACGGTGTCCCTAGTTGGCTCAGCGGTGAGCCTCCGACCACAGAGGGAAGATCGTCCATGAACAAGGCAGAACTGATCGAGGCGCTCACCGAGAAGCTGGGCACCGACCGCCGGACCGCCGGCGCCGCCGTCGAGGCGATCGTGGACACGATCGTCCGGGCCGTCCATGCCGGTGAGTCCGTCACCATCACGGGCTTCGGCGTCTTCGAGCAGCGCAAGCGCGCGGCTCGTGTGGCCCGCAACCCGCGCACCGGCGAGACCGTGAAGGTCAAGCCCACCTCCGTCCCCGCGTTCCGCCCCGGTGCGCAGTTCAAGGCTGTGATCTCCGGCTCGGCGAAGCTGCCGGCCTCGGGCCCGGCCGTCCGTCGTAGCTCGGCCACCGCGGCCGCGCCCGCCAAGAAGGCGGCGGCGAAGAAGGCTCCGGCGAAGGCCGCCAAGGCGACCGCCGCCAAGGCGACCGCGAAGAAGGCTCCGGCGAAGGCGACCAAGGCCGCCCCCGCGAAGAAGGCCGCGACCACGGCGCCGGCGAAGAAGGCAGCCACCAAGGCTCCCGCGAAGAAGGCGGCCACCAAGGCGCCGGCGAAGAAGGCTCCGGCGAAGACCGCGCCGGCGAAGAAGGCCGCGACCAAGGCGCCGGCGAAGAAGGCTCCGGCGAAGACCGCGCCGGCGAAGAAGGCCGCGACCAAGGCTCCCGCGAAGAAGGCTCCGGCCAAGAAGGCTCCCGCGAAGAAGGCCGCCAAGAAGTAGACCCACCCGTCGGGCCCGCCGCCCCTGGATGCCTCAGTGCTCCAGGGGCAGCGGGCTGTCGATGTGGTCCATGGTCAGCAGGCGTCCGCCCTCGGTGGTGAGCACCCAGACGCTGGCCTTACGGTTGCGGGCCGCGGGCAGGCGCACGCCGTCTGCCCCGGCCCACCACGCGGTGAGGTCCGGGATCACTCCGCCCTGGCTGCACACCACGGGCACGGTGCCCGATTCCTCGCCCATCCGCGCGATTTCGCGGACCCGGCGATGCGTGGCTGCAGGATCGCGGGCGTAGGCGGTCTCCGACATCGTGGGCTCCTCCACCAGCGGCAGGCCCGTCTCGGCCGCCAGCGGCTCCAGGGTCTGCGTGCATCGCACCGGCGGCGCCGAGAGCAGGCGACCGGGCCGGAAGACCCCCACGAGGTCCACCAGGGCCTCCGCTTGCGCCCGTCCGTTGCGGTCCAACGGTCGCGCGAGGTCGTCGCCCTGGTATCCCTGCTTCCGGCCGGCCTTGGCGTGCCGGACGATCAGCATCGTCGCCGTGGACTGCGGTTGCTTGCCGAAGGCCCGCAGGATCCGCCGGTCGATCGGGTAGCTCAGGAGGGCCGTCGCCGCCCGCACCGGCAGCCAGCGGAGTTCGTCGGTTTCCTCGTTCGGTGCGAAGACGCCGGGCCCCGCCAAGGCCGACCAGTATCCGACACGCTTGCGCGCCGTCTCGCCGCCCCGGCCGTGCCGCTTGCGCCGCGGCACGTCGTACGACACCTGCCCCACGGCCCGCACGAACCGGGCCGAGAATCCCGTCTCTTCGACCACCTCGCGCAGCCCCGCCACGACGGGATTCTCGTCGGGCTCCACATGACCCTTCGGCAGGGACCAGTCGTCGTACCGGGGGCGATGCACCACAGCCACTTCCGGCCCGTCCGGCGAGGGGCGCCAGAGCACGCCACCGGAGGCGCGGACGACCGCGCCCCTGCCCCCGCCGCTCACCGCTGGCTCGCGCGGTGTGCGCGCATGAGTTCCCGCTGGTGGTCACGGACGTCCTCGCCCGGCGCGGGGGAGGCGTTCCAGTTGCCGTCCCCGTCGAGCACCCAGCACCGGGTCGCGGGATCCAGGGCGGAGTCGAATATCTCGCCCAGCTGCCGCGTGAGCCGCGGATCCTTCACCTGCGCCATGACCTCGACGCGCCGGTCGAGGTTGCGGTGCATCATGTCGGCGCTGCCGATCCAGAACTCGTCCGCGCCGCGGAAGTGCAGGATCCGGGAGTGCTCCAGGAACTGCCCGAGAATCGATCGGACGGTGATGTTCTCGCTCACCCCGGGGACTCCCGGCCGCAGGGCGCAGATGCCGCGCACGACGACCTCGACGCGCACGCCCGCCTGGCTCGCCCGGTACAGCGCGTCGATGATCTGCTCGTCCACCACGGCGTTCGCCTTGAGCTGCACCCCGGCGGGCTCGCCCTGGCGCTGCAGCTCGATCTCGCGGTCGATCCGCTCGACGATGCCCGACCGGATGCCGTGCGGCGCGACCATGAGGTTGCGGTACTCCTCCTTGCGGGAGTAGCCCGTGAGCCGGTTGAACAGGTCCGTCAGGTCGGCGCCCAGATCCGGGTCGGCGGTGAACAGGCCGACGTCCTCGTACAGGCGCGCCGTCTTCGGGTTGTAGTTGCCCGTGCCGATGTGGCAGTAGCGGCGGATCGTCGAGCCCTCGCGCCGGACCACCAGGCAGGTCTTGCAATGCGTCTTCAGGCCCACCAGGCCGTACACCACGTGGACGCCCGCTTGCTCGAGCTTGCGAGCCCACTTGATGTTCGCCTGCTCGTCGAACCGGGCCTTGATCTCGACCAGCGCCACGACCTGCTTGCCCGCCTCCGCGGCGTCGATCAGCGCGTCCACGATGGGCGAGTCGCCCGAGGTGCGGTACAGCGTCTGCTTGATCGCCAGCACGTGCGGATCCGCGGCCGCCTGCTCGATGAACCGCTGCACGCTGGTCGAGAAGGAGTCGTACGGGTGGTGCACCAGCACGTCGCCCTCGCGGAGGGTGGCGAAGACGCTCTTCGGGGTCTCCCGCTCGCCGAACGCAGGGTGGGTGACGGGGACGAAGGGCTTTTCCTTCAGGTCCGGCCGGTCCACGCCGTACAGCTCGAACAGGCAGTTCAGGTCCAGCAGGCCGGGCACGGTGATGACGTCCGCCGGGTCCACGTCCAGCTCGCGCAGCAACAGCTCCAGCATGTGCTCGGACATGTCCTCCGCCACCTCGAGGCGCACTGGCGAACCGAAACGACGCCGCGCGAGCTCCCGCTCGAGGGCCTGCAGCAGATCCTCGTCGCGGTCCTCCTCGACCTCGAAGTCGGCGTTGCGCGTGATCCGGAAGACGTGGTGTTCCGAGACCGTCATGCCCGGGAAAAGGACGTCCAGGTGCGCCGAGATCAGGTCCTCGAGTGGGAGCACCGCGTGATCCATCCGCTCGGAGCGCACCGAGACCATCCGGGCGACGTTGTCCGGCACCTTGACGCGCGCGAAATGCTCGCCGCCCGTGCTGGTGTCGACGACGGCCACCGCCAGGTTGAGGGAGAGCCCCGAGATGTACGGGAACGGATGCGCGGGGTCCACCGCGAGCGGCGTGAGCACCGGGAATACCTGCGTGTGGAAATAGCCGGTGAGGTTCTCGCGCTCGGCCGGGTTCAGGTCCGCCCAGCTGACGACCGAGATGCCCTGCGCCGCCAGCTCCGGTCGCACGGCGTCGCTGAAGACCAGGGCGTGCTTGTGCGAGAGTTCCTGGGTGCGCTGGGAGATCAGCCGCAGCTGCTCTCGGGGCGAGAGGCCGTCCGCCGAGCGGACCGACAGGCCCATCTGGTCGCGCCGCTTGAGCCCGGCGACCCGGACCATGAAGAACTCGTCCAGGTTCGATGCGAAGATCGCGAGGAACTTGGCGCGCTCCAGCAGCGGCAGTGAGGCGTCCTCCGCCATCGCCAGCACGCGGGCGTTGAAGTCGAGCCAGCTCAGCTCCCGGTTCAGGTATCGGTCCGCGGGCAGGTCACTGGGTACCTCCGCCGGCGCGGCGGGCGGCGCCGTCGGGATCGCCGTCGGCCTGACCGAGGGCGGCAGTTCGGTGTCGGCGACCGCGGTGCTCGCTGCGGGCGTCGACTCGGCGGAGGGGGCGGGAGGCTCGGTCGTCACCGCTCCATTCTGGCGTATCGGCCGCGTGTCTTCGACGCGAACTCCCGATCCGCCGCGGCGAGCACCGCTGCGGTGCGCTCACCCAGGGCCCCGGCTCCTGCGAGGTCCTGCGGCGTGTCGACGTCCGTGCGCAGCCCGGGCCACGGACCGGCATGCCGCGCGGCCCCGCCGGCTCGGTGCGCCGCCGCGGAATCCGGCCCGAACGCCGCACGCAACGCGGTCCCCGGGGGCGCGTAGAGCGCCGCGGTCCCGGTGCCGGCGTGATCGGGGGCGAATCCCCGCCGACCGGCCGTCGCGGCGAGGAAGGCCGTGAGCTCGGCGGGCGTCACCCCGGGCAGGTCCGCCTGCAGTGCCAGCACCGCCACCCCGGGCCCGTGCTCGGCGCGCGCGGCGCGCGCCCCCGCCTCGAGTGCGGCGTTGAGGCCGCCGGGTGCCGGTTCGTCGACGGTGCGCGCACCGGCCGCCTCCGCCGCGGCACGGACCGCGGGATCGGGGGAGACCACGTGCACGCCGACGACGCCCGGCGTCGCGGCAGCCGTGGCGAGCGTGTCCAATAGCATCGCCAGCACGAGGCCGGGGACGGCCTCCCGGCGTCCGTCGCCGGGCGCGGCGAAACGGGATTTGGCGGCCTCGAGCGACTTCACGGCGGTCACCACAACGACGGCGGGGCCCGCGTCGGCCCCGTGCGGTGAGGTCATGACCACCAATGTAGGCGTGCTGAACCGACCCTGCCGTCTCCGGGCGGGCGATAGGCTCTTCCGGGTGCCCACGAATCCGGTGGGCGGGTGCGCTGCGAGGAAGGGCTCGGATGGTCGACGTTGCGGTCATGGGGGCGGGTTCGTTCGGAACCGCGATGGCGAAGGTCTTCGCGGACGCCACCCGCCCGGAGCCGCACCGGGTGCGGTTGTGGTGCCGCCGCCAGGAGGTCGCCGACCAGATCAACGCGACGAGGATCAACGCCCAGTACCTGCCCGAGGGCGTGCTCCCCGAGAACCTTTCCGCGACACACGATCCGGAGGAGGCGATGCGCGGCGCCGGGCTCGTGGTGCTGGCCGTCCCCTCGCAGTCGCTGCGCGCGAACCTGCGCGACTGGGGCCACCTGATCCCGCCGGACGTGACCGTGGTGAACCTGGCCAAGGGCATCGAGATCGGGACTCTCGACCGCATGAGCGAGGTCGTCGTCGACGCCGCCGGCATCGACCGGGACCGGATCGCCGTCCTCACCGGCCCCAACTTCGCCCGGGAGATCGCCACGGGCCAGCCCACCCTCGCCGTCATCGCCTCGGACAACGTGGACCGCGCCTCCCACGCCCAGTACCTGGTACGCACCGATTACTTCCGGCCCTACACCAGCGACGACGTCGTGGGCTGCGAGATCGGCGGCGCCACCAAGAACGTCATCGCGCTCGTCTGCGGCATCGCCTCCGGCATCAACCTGGGCGAGAACTCGCGGGCCGCGATCATCACCCGCGGCCTTGCCGAGACACTGCGACTCGGCACCGCCCTGGGCGCCCAGCCGCTCACCCTGGCGGGCCTGGCCGGCGTCGGCGACCTCGTCGCCACCTGCAGCTCGCCCCAGTCCCGCAACTTCAGCTTCGGCGCGCGCCTCGGCCAGGGCATGACCGTCGAGCAGGCGCAGGCCGCGGCGCACGGCCAGGTCGCCGAGGGCGCCAAATCGTGCATCTCCATCGCCGACCTGGCGCGACGCGTGGGAGTCGAGATGCCGCTCACGGAGGCGGTGCGCGCGGTCTGCTACGACGGCGTACCCGTCTCCCGCGCCATGGACGACCTGCTCAATCGCGACGTCGGCGGCGAGTGGCGGCCCGAGGACGCTGAGTAACGCCGCGCGGCGCACCGCGTGGCCCTCCGTACGGCCGACCCGTAAGGTGGGCGACCGTGACGGAGCGAATCAGGGTGGCAGTGGTCTTCGGCGGGCGCAGTAGCGAGCATGCGGTCTCGTGCGTGTCGGCGGGCAGCGTCCTCGCGCACCTCGATCCCGAGCGCTTCCAGGTGATCCCGGTCGGGATCACCCAGGCGGGCGCGTGGGTGCTCTCCGACGGTGACGCCGATGCCCTGCGGTTCGCGGACCGCAGCCTGCCGAGCGTCCCCGAGGGCCCGACGGACCTCGCCTTCCTGCCCGGCGCCGAACTGGTGTCCGTGAATGCGGACGCGGCCGGCTCGGTTCTGGGGAGCGTCGACGTCGTCTTCCCCGTCCTGCACGGTCCGTACGGCGAGGACGGCACCCTGCAGGGACTGCTGGAGATGGTCGGCGTGCCCTACGTGGGCGCGGGCGTCCTCGCCTCCGCCGCCGGCATGGACAAGGAGTTCGCGAAGAAGCTGCTCGCCGCGGACGGCCTGCCCGTGGGTGACTTCCACGTGCTCCGCCAGCGCGACACCGAGGTCCCGGCGGATGTGCTGCACCGGCTGGGGCTGCCACTGTTCGTCAAGCCGGCCCGCGGCGGGTCGTCGATCGGCATCACGCGGGTCACGGACCTGACGGAGCTGCCCGGGGCGATCGCCGCGGCCCGCGCCTGGGACCCCAAGGTCATCATCGAGGCGGCCGTGATCGGCCGCGAGGTCGAGATCGGTGTGCTCGAGCGACCCGACGGCACCGTCGCGGCGTCGGCGATCGCCGAAATCGAGATGGCGGCCGACGCCGAGCACTCCTTCTACGACTTCGAGACCAAGTACCTCGACGATCGCGCGCAGTACACCGTGCCCGCGAACCTCACCGAGGAGCAGGCGGCGGCGATCCGCGACCTCGCGGTCCGTGCCTTCCACGCCTTCGACTGCCAGGGCCTCTCCCGCGTCGACTTCTTCCAGACCCCCGACGGCCCCGTGATCAACGAGGTCAACACCATGCCGGGGTTCACGTCGACGTCGATGTACCCCCGGATGTGGGCCGAGTCCGGTGTCGACTACGGCGAACTGCTGACGCTGCTCATCGACACCGCGCTCGCGCGGGGCACCGGCCTGCGGTAGCGACCGACCCCGGGCTACCGGCCCAGGTCGAGCGAGGCCGCCTGCAGGTGCTCGCGGATCGCGTCCGATGTCGCCTGCACCGCCGAGGTGCCGGCGCCGTCGGGCACCCAGAGCGTGACGTAGGGGCGGTGGTCGACGGCCGTCCAGTAGCTGCCGCCATCGGGGGCGGGTGCCCCCGCGGGGACCGCCTGCAGCCACTGCACCCCGTTGATGATCTGCAGCTTCGCGGTCGCGGTCAGTTCGGCGGGCCTGTCGGTGCCGCAGCGCACCTCCACGGCCCCCGACTTCTCGCTGGACCAGCGGGCGAAACCGGCGGGCGCGGTGTCGTCGGTGCGCCGGAAACCGTCGAGGTCGGCGGGGAGCGCGCCGAGCAGCGTCGAGCACGCCGCGTCGCCGGACGACGGTGCCGCGATCGACTTGACGTGCCCGGCCTCCGCCGCTTCGCGAGCGTCGCCCTGCTTCTGCTGCGCCAGCACGAGGAACGCGATGAAACAGGCGATCACCGCCACCGGCAGCGCCACCGCCGTCGCGAGGAAGGCGGGGCTGCGGCGCTCCTTCGCTTCGGGGGCCGCGGTGGTCTCGTCGTCTGCATCGCTCACGTCCGCTACGGTAGCCGCGATGACATCGAAGGAGCCGGACAGCCCTGCGCAGCCCCGCGTGCGGACCGTGGCGGAGCTGGGGGAGGACGGCGTCATCGCGCTGGCGACCGGCGGTGTGCGCCCGGATCCGCGGGTGCCGATCGGCCCGGGGGACGACGCGGCGGTCGTCGCCGCCCCCGACGGACGGGTCGTGATCTCCTCCGACGCGATCGTCGAGGGCCGGCACTTCCGGTTCGACCTCACGACGCCCGATCACGTGGGCCGGCGCGCGATCGCGCAGAACGCGGCGGACATCGCCGCCATGGGCGCAGTGTGCACCGCCTTCACCGTGACCCTGGGCTGCCCGCCCGAGACCGGCGAGGACGTGATCGCCGGCATCGCGCGGGGCACGACCCGGGGCGCCGCGGAGGCGGGCGGCGTGATCGCCGGGGGCGACGTGGTGCGCACCGAGCAGGTGCTGCTCGCGGTCACCGTGCTCGGCGACCTGGAGGGGCGGGCGCCGGTACTGCTGTCCGGCGCCCGGCCCGGCGACGTGATCGCGGTGTGCGGCACGCTCGGGCGGTCCGCCGCGGGGCTGGCCGTCCTGCTGGCGGGGCACGAGGGCTTCGACGGGCTCGTCGAGACCTACCGCTGCCCGGCGCCGCCGCTCGCCGCCGGGCCGCAGGCGGCCGCCGCGGGCGCGACGGCGCTCACCGACGTCTCCGACGGGCTCCTGCGGGACGCGCGGGCCCTCGCCCGCGCCTCCGGCGTGACCATCGCGCTCGACGCCGCGCGGCTCGCCCCGGATGCCGAGCTGGCCGCCTGCGCTGCGGCGCTCGGCGCCGACGCCGAGGGCTGGGTCCGCACGGGCGGCGAGGACCACGCCCTCCTCGCGGCCTTCCCCGCCGGAGCGGTGCTCCCCGCCGGGTGGCGGGAGATCGGTACCGCGGCCGCGCCGGGTGCGCTGGCCGCGGGCACCGTCACCGTCGACGGCGACGCGGGTCCCGCGGCGGGCGGCTGGAACACCTTCACCGAGACCGAGGAGCAGGGGCGATGACGGCGAAACCGTTGACCGACAGCGTCGAGGCCGGGTGGGCGAAGGCCCTCGCCCCCGTGGCCCAGGACATCGCCGCGATGGGGGACTTCCTCCGCGCCGAGATCGCGGAGGACCGCGGCTACCTGCCCGCGGGCGGCGACGTGCTGCGGGCCTTCCGGCAGCCCTTCGCCGATGTGCGCGTACTCATCGTCGGCCAGGACCCGTACCCCACACCGGGGCACGCCGTGGGCCTGTCCTTCTCCGTCGACCCGGCCGTGCGGCCGATCCCGCGGAGCCTGCAGAACATCTACCGTGAGTATTGCGACGACCTCGGACTGCCGATGCCGGCCACCGGTGACCTCGCGCCGTGGTCCGAGCAGGGCGTGCTGCTCCTCAACCGAGTCCTGACGGTGAGCCCCGGCAAGCCCGCCTCGCACCGGGGAAAGGGCTGGGAGAAGGTGACCGAGTGCGCCATCGACGCGCTCGTCGCGCGCGAGGCGCCGCTCGTCGCGATCCTCTGGGGCCGCGACGCCGCTTCGCTCGGCCCGCGGCTGGGCGATGTCCCGCGGATCGAGTCGGTGCATCCGTCGCCGCTGTCCGCATCGCGGGGCTTCTTCGGCTCCCGGCCCTTCTCGAGGGCTAACGACGCGCTCGTGGCGCTCGGTGCGGAGCCGGTGGACTGGCGGCTGCCGCACCTCGCGCAAGTGCGCTGACGCCGAAGGCCCGTGACCTCGGCGAGGTCACGGGCCTTCCGGGAAATTCTCGCGTACTAGCCGCGAACGACCTTGCCGGCCTTGATGCACGAGGTGCACACGTTCAGGCGCCGCGTCTGGCCGGGCGCGACCTGGGCGCGCACGGTCTGGATGTTCGGGTTCCACCGGCGGTTGGTACGCCGATGCGAGTGCGAGACCGACTTACCGAAGCCGGGGCCCTTGTCGCAGACGTCGCAGACGGCAGCCATAGTCGTGTACTCCTCGTATCGTTGAAAACCTGTGCTCGGCCCCGCCGGTCGGAGACGTGTCAAGACACGCTCGGACGCGAGGCAACCCTGCAAGCATAGCCGAGCCCGGCGGCGGAGCCAAACCGCTCCGGGGCCCGTACGGCGTGAGCGCGACCACTAGGCTGACAGCTGTGACGGGACCGAATGCGGAGGACGGCCGCGTGGTGGTGGCCTGGCTGCGGCGTGCCGTCCTCGGACTCGAGCGCTCCGTCGACGAGATCAACACCCTCAACGTCTTCCCGGTCGCGGACGCGGACACCGGCACGAACATGCTGGTCACCCTTCGGGCCGCGTCCCGCTCGGCGGAGGAGGCCGACCGTACCGAGGGACCGCACGCGGTCGCCCGAGCCACAGTCGCCGGGGCGGTGGCGGGGGCGCGCGGCAACTCGGGGGTCATCGTCTCGCAGATCATGCGCGGCGTCGCCGCGCAGCTCGGCCCCGACGGCGACCTCACCGCGGAGGGGCTGGCGACCGGTCTGCGGAACGCGACCGATCTGGTGACGACCGCGGTGGCGGAGCCGATCGAGGGCACCATCCTGTCCGTGCTGCGCGCCGCCGCCGACGGTGCCGGAGCGGCGCTGGCGGGCGGGGGAGACGTCGCGGCCTGCGCCCGCGGCGCTGCGGACGCCGCCTTCGACGCCCTCCTGCGCACCCGGGAGCAGCTCGCCGACAACGCCGCCGCGGGCGTCGTGGACGCGGGCGGGCGTGGCCTGCTCGTGCTGCTGGACGCGCTCGTCGAGGTGAGCACCGGCGCGGTGACCGAGCGCCCGCGCTTCGGGCGGCAGCCCGCACCGCACGTGCAGGTGCACGTCGACGACGGGCACGGCCACACCCACGATCACGGCGCGGCCGGCGATCCGCCGCGCGGCCCGCACGCCGACTACGAGGTGATGTACCTCCTGCCCGCCGCGACCGAGGCCACCGCGAGTCGACTGCGGGACGAACTGCAGGCGTTCGGTGACTCGGTGGTGGTGGTCGCCGCCGCCGATCCGGATCCTGTCGCGACCTGGTCGGTCCACACCCACACCACCGAGCCCGGGGCGGCGATCCAGGCCGGCCTGCGACACGGCAAGCTGCGCAGCATCGCGGTCAACGTGCTGCAGGACGCGGGGCACGCCGAGACGCCGCTGCAGGCGCTGCTCGACGCACCGCGGGCCATCGTGGCACTGGTCTCCGGCGATGGCGCGGCCGAGCTGTTCGCCGCTGCGGGCGCGGAGGTGATCCGCTGCGACACCGGCATGACGCACGCCGAGCTGCTCGCCGCGCTACACCGGTTCGAGGGCCGGGAGGTGCTGCTCATGCCCAACGGCGCGCTGCCCACCCCCGAGCTGCTCGCCGTGGCCGCGCGCTCCCGCGAGTCCGGCGTGCTGGTGACACTGCTGCCGACCTCTTCGATGGTGCAGGCGATCGCCGCGCTCGCGGTGCACGAGCCGGGCGGCCACGCCGCCGACGACACCTATTCGATGGCGGAGGCGGCCGCGGGCGCGCGCTGCGGATCCGTCGTCGCGGTCACGCAGGACGCGCTGACGATCCTCGGGCCCTGCGGCCCCGGCGATTACCTCGGCATGGTCGGCGGCGAGGTGGTGGTGCTCGAGGAGGATCAGTACTCCGCGGGCGAGGCCCTCGCCGAGCTGCTGCTGGCGACGGGCGGCGACATGGTGACGGTGCTCCTGGGCGAGGCCGGCGACGGCGACTTCCCCGACCGGGTGAGCGCCGCACTGCGCCCGGACCGCCCGGAGGTCGAGGTGATCGTCTACCACGGCGGGCAGACCGCCAGTGTGATGGAGATCGGCGTCGAATGACCTCAGCGCGCACCCTCACGCTGCAGACGCCGCTCGCGGAGGCCGTCGACCCCGAGATCGCGGAGGCGGCGACCGCCGAGCTCGGGCTGGTCACCGTCGGCGACCTGCTGCGGCACTTCCCGTTCCGGTACGAGGGCGGCGCCGTCGAGGACGACGGGACCCGGCGCTCCGAGCCGCGCATCGGCGACGACATCGTGGTGATCGGTACCGTCACGGCGATCACGCCCCCGAAGCCGCATCACCGCGGCAAGAAGATGTTCCGGGTGCAGGTCGTCAACAAGGTCCGGGCCTACGAGGTGACCTTCTTCAACTACCTGCCCAAGCCGATCCAGCCGGACCGGCAACTGCTGCTGATCGGCCGGCTCGGCGAGTTCAACGGCAAGCTCCAGCTCACCCACCCGGAGTGGCTCGTCCTCCCGGACACCACGATCACCTCGGCGGAGGCGCTCGCCGCCAACGAGGCGGGCTCGACCAAGGCCGGTTCGAAACGGCTCAAGTTCGCCGACCTGAGCCTGCTGATGCAGCCGACGGTGCCGATCTACCACGGCACCAAGAACATGCCGACGTGGCTGATCCTCTCACTCGTTGACAGCGTCCTCCAACGCCTCGCGCCGGTGCCGGAATCTCTGCCGCCCGCGTTCCTCGCGCTGCACGCCCTCATGAGCCTCGACGATGCCGTGCGCGCCGCGCACAAGCCCGACGGGCGCGCCCAGGCGGACCGCGCACGCCGCCGACTCGCGTTCGACGAGGCCGTCGCCATCGAGACCGCTCTCGCGCGCCGCGCGCACGAGGTGGGCATCGTCGGCGCGCCGCCCCTGCACGCGCCCGACGGTCCGCTGCAGGCCGGACTGCGCGAGCGGCTTCCGTTCTCGCTCACCGCCGGCCAGGAGGAGGTGCTCGCCGAGATCCTCGGCGATCTGGCCCGCGATCACCCGATGACCCGGCTCCTGCAGGGCGAGGTCGGCTCCGGTAAGACCCTCGTCGCGCTGCTGGCGATGCTCGCGGCGGTGGACGCGGGCCACCAGGCTGTTCTCCTGGCCCCGACGGAGGTCCTGGCGACCCAGCATCTGCTGTCGATCACGACGATGCTCGGCGATCTCGCCGAGGCCGGACAGCTCGGCGCCGCCGACGCCGCCACCACGGTGACACTCCTCACCGGCTCGATGACCGTCAAGCAGCGCCGAGCGGCTCTCCTGCGCATCGTGACGGGCGAGGCGGGCATCGTGATCGGCACGCACGCACTGCTGGAGGACACCGTCGAATTCTTCCGGCTGGGCCTGGTCGTGGTCGACGAGCAGCACCGGTTCGGCGTGGAGCAGCGCGACCGGCTGCGGCGCAAGGGCACCGGTTCCTCGGACGACGACACGGCCGCTGAATCGATGCCCCACCTGCTCGTGATGACGGCGACGCCGATCCCGCGCACCGTCGCGCTGGCGCAGTTCGGCGACATGGCCACGTCCGTGCTGCGGGAACTACCCCGCGGTCGGCAGCCGATCCAGACCTCGGTCGTGCCCGAGGACCGGGAGACGTGGGTCGCGCGGGCCTGGGCGCGGGTCGACGAGGAGGTCCGCGCCGGCCGCCAGGTCTACGTGGTGTGCCCGCGGATCGGCGATGACGCGACCGGAGAGCAGGCGAAGGCCGGCTTCACCGACGAGGACTACGTCTTCGACACGCCGCCGGCCCCACCGAAGGCGCAGGCGCGGAGCGCTTCCCGCGACGATCCTGAACAGGAGGAGGCCAAGCCGAAGACCGTGTCTGCGATCGAGATGTACGACCAGCTGTCCGCCGGGCCCCTCGGCGAGCACCGGATCGCACTCCTGCACGGGCGGCTCCCCGCCGAGGAGAAGTCGGAGATCATGGCGGCCTTCGCCGCCGGCGAGATCGACGTGCTGGTCGCCACCACCGTGATCGAGGTCGGCGTCGACGTCGCGAACGCCACCACGATGGTCGTGCGCGACGCCGACCGGTTCGGCATCAGCCAGTTGCACCAGCTGCGCGGCCGCGTCGGCCGTGGCGGGCTGCCCGGGTTGTGCCTGCTCATCACCGCGTCCGGGTCGGAGCGCACGCTGGAGCGGCTGCACAAGGTCGCCGAGACCGTCGACGGCTTCGCCCTCGCCCAGCTCGATCTCGAGCACCGCGGCTTCGGCGACATCCTCGGCGTCGACCAGTCCGGCCTCGCGCGGCGCCTGAGCTTCCTCGACCTGGCGCAGGACGGCGACGTGCTGCAGGCCGCCCGCGACCTCGCCTTCGAGATCGTCCGCGAGGACCCGGAACTCGAGCGGCATGCGGCGCTGCGCGCCATGAACGAGGTCATCCTCGGCGGCGACCGCGGCGACTACCTCGACAAGGCCTAGGGCCCCGGCGTCGGCTCAGCGCGCGCGACTACCGAGGCGAGTTGCCGGCCCCAGAAGTCGACGACCTGCTCGCGCCGGGCCGCGTCGTCGGAGAGCAGGTCCGCGAGGCCGAGGCCGCGAGCGAGATCCAGCGTCGCCTGCACTGCGCGCCGGGCCTCCTCGTCGTCTCGGCTCACGCCGAGCAATCGCATGGCGAGGGCGAAGACCTCGCGGGAGTGCTTGTTCTCGAAGGGCAGCATCCGCTCGCGCAGCGCGTCGTCGCTCGCGGCGGCAGTCCAGACGTGCAGGGCGGCCTTGAACAGGTCGTCGGTGTAGTACTCGACGATGAGCCGGGCCACGCCGAACGGGCGGTCGGGCCCGTCGGGCACCGCCGCGCCGGCCTGCGCCACCTGATCGAGCCGCTGCTCGCCCATGTATTCCAGCGCGGCGCTGATCAAATCCTCGCGCGTGGGGAAGTGGTGCTGCGCGGCGCCGCGCGAGACGCCCGCCTGCCGCGCCACGCTACCCACGGTGGTGGCGGTCCATCCGCGCGCGGCGAGCGACGCGATGGTGGTCTCCAACAGGCGCTGCCTGGTCTCCCGGCTGCGGGACTGCTGGGGTGCGCGGATGGGTGGGCGGAGGGAGGTCATCGCCAACAGCCTATTCCGCCGGTAGCGGTTCGGCCCAGCTCGGCGCGCGCTTCTGCAGGAACGCGGTGATCCCCTCGATGGATTCGGCGGAGCCGAACAGCCGCGCCGACTGCTCCCCGAGGGAGTCGGCTCGCTCGTCGAAGGAGCGCAGCACGTCGTGCCACAGAATCTGCTTGGTCTCCCGCAGGCCCTGCGGGCTGCACAGCCGCAGCTCGGCCAGCTGCTCCGCGACCGCTGCCGCCGGGTCCGCGACCGCCGCGGTGATGAGGCCGTGACCGGCGGCCTCCGCCGCGTCGAACCTGCGGCCCGTGAGCAGCAGTGTGGAGGCGACCCGGGAGGGCAGGTGCGGCAGCAGGACCAGCGAGACCATCGCCGGTGCGACGCCGATCCGCGCCTCCGTCACCGCGAACGACGCGGCGGGACCGGCGAAGACGAAGTCGCACGCGCCGATGAGGCCGAAACCGCCGGCCCGGACGTGGCCGTCGATCTGGGCGATCACCGGCTTCGGGCACTCGATGATGCCGCGCATGGCGCCGATCATCGCCAGGGTGCGCGACTTCGCGCCGGAACCGTTCGGCCCGCTCGCTCCGCTCCCGGCGCCGGAACCGTTCGGCCCGCTCGCTCCGCTCCCGGCGCCGGACGCCGCCTCCTTGAGGTCAGCACCCGCGCAGAAGGTCGTGCCGGTGTGCGTGAGCACCACGGCGCGGGCCGCGTCGTCCGCGGCCGCTCGCTCCAAACCTGCGCGCAGGTCGGCCAAGAGCCGCTGCGAGATCGCGTTCCGGTTGTGCGGGCTGTCGATCGTCAGATACGCGGCGCCGTTGCGCGTCTCGTACCGGATCAGGGCATCGTCGGTCATGGGTCGCCTACTAGTAGCTCTTGGGCAGGCCGAGGGTGTGCTCGGAGATGAAGTTGAGCACCATCTCGCGGCTGACCGGGGCGATACGGAACAGGCGCGAGGCCACCAGCATCTGCGCGAGGCCGTACTCGGTGGTGAGGCCGTTGCCGCCGAGCGAATGGATCGCCCGGTCCACCGCCTTGGCTCCGGCCTCGCCGCCGGCGAACTTCGCCATGTTCGCGGCCTCGGCGGCGGCGAACTCCTCGCCGGCGTCGTACAGCGTGGCGGCCTTCTGCAGCATCAGCCTCGCCAACTCGGTCTCCACCTTCAACTCGGCGAGCGGATGCGCGATGGCCTGGTGCGCGCCGATCGGAACCTTGAAGACGGTGCGCTCCTTGGCGTACGCCACGGCACGGTCGATCGCGTACCGGGCGGAGCCCACGGAACCCGCCGCGGCCATGATGCGCTCCGGGTTGAGCCCGGCGAAGAGCTGCGCGATGGCGGCGTCGGGCTCGCCGACGAGCGCCTCGGCGGGCAGCCGGACGTCGTCGAAGAACAGCGTCCACTGCGACTCCGGCAGGCCCACCTCCATGGGGATCTTCGTCTTCTGCAGGCCGGGCGAATCGGTGGGCATGAGGAACAGCGCGGGGCGCAGCTTCCCGGTCTTGGCGTCCTCGGAGCGGGAGACGACGAGGATCACGTCGGCCAACTCGACACCGGAGATGAAGGTCTTCTGGCCCGAGATGATCCAGTCGGAGCCGTCGCGGCGGGCCGTGGTGGTGATCCGGTGGCTGTTGCTGCCGGCGTCGGGCTCGGTGATCGCGAAGGCGGCGATCGTCTCGCCCGAGGCGATACCCGGCAGCCAGCGCTGCTTCTGCTCCTCGGTGCCGAACTTGGAGATGATGGTGCCGTTGATCGCGGGGGAGACCACCAGCATGAGCAGCGACGAGCCGACCGCGGCCAACTCCTCGCCGACGATGCCCAGCTCGTACATCCCGGCGCCCCCGCCGCCGTACTGCTCGGCGATGTTCACGCCGATCAGGCCGAGATCGCCCGCGGCCTTCCAGAGTTCGGTGGGGCCCTCGCCGGCCGCGATCTTCTCCCGCATGTACTCGGGGCCGAACTTCCTACCGAGCTCGGAGACCGTCGTGCGGAGCGCCTGGCGCTCCGCGGACTCGATGACATCCATAGCGATGCTGGTGGTGCTCATTCCTTGTTGTCTCCCGTATCTTCCAGCACGGCGACGACGGCGCCGGCATCGATGTTCTGACCGACCGCGACCGCGATCTCGGTGATGACGCCGTCGGCCGGGGCCGAAATGGCGTGCTCCATCTTCATGGCCTCCATCCACAGCACGGGCTGACCGGCGGTGACGTTCTCGCCGACCTGCGCGCCGATCCGCGTGATCACGCCGGGCATCGGTGCGAGCAGCGAGCCGGCGGCCGCCGCGGCGTCGGCGGAGGGCAGCGGATCCACGAGTGTGAGCGTCGCCGCTCCGCGTGCGGTCTCCACTTCGACCACCGTCTGATCGCCGGGATAGGCGGTCACGGCGACGGTGCGCCGCAGGCCGTCCCGTTCGATCGCGACGGTGGCCCGCCCGCCGTCGTCGACAACGGAGGCGACCACGGACCCGTCGGCCGCGAACTCCTGCTCGCCCGAGCGGAACTCCGGCACCAGGGTGCGGGCGCCGAGGTTGCGCCATCCCGGCGCGACGTGCGGCAGCGGGCTCGCGGCGGCGCCCCGTCGGTCCAGGACGGCACCGGCGGCGGACGCGGCCTCGGCCAGCTCGTCCTCGCCCAGCAGCGGAGCAGCGAGACGCGCGAGCCGATCCCCGGTGAGGAAGTCGGTGGCGAAGTCGCCCGCCTTGAAGTCCGCGTCCCCGAGGATCCGCACCAGAAGGTCACGGTTGGTGGTGAGGCCGTGGATCACCGCCTTACGCAGCGCGGCCTCGGTGATCGCGAGCGCCTGCGCCCGGGTGGGGGCGTAGCCGATCACCTTCGCGAGCATCGGGTCGTAGAAGACCTCGACGACGCTGTCACGCGGAGCGAGCGCGCTGTCGAGGCGGATGCCGGGGCGGTCCGGTCCGGAGAACTCGCTGACGACGCCGGGGACCTCGAACCGGTGCACGGTTCCGGCGGCGGGGCGCCAATCATTGGCGGGGTCCTCGGCGTAGAGGCGGGCCTCGATCGCCCAGCCCCGGGTGGCGGGCGGCTCGGGTGACGGCAGCGGCAGGCCGGCCGCGACGTCGAACTGCAGGCCCACCAGGTCGAGGCCGGTGGTGGCCTCGGTGACGGGGTGCTCCACCTGCAGGCGGGTGTTGACCTCGAGGAAGAAGAACTCGCCGGCGTCAGTGGCGAGGAACTCGACGGTGCCCGCGCCGGTGTAGCCGATGGCCTTCGCGGCGTTGGCGGCCGCCTCGTACAGGGCCGTCCGCATGGCGGGGTGGCGCTCGACCAGCGGCGACGGGGCCTCCTCGAGCACCTTCTGGTGGCGGCGCTGGATCGAGCACTCACGCTCGCCCACGGCCCAGACGGTGCCCTGCGAGTCGGCCATGACCTGGACCTCGATGTGCCGCCCGCGTTCGAGGTAGCGCTCGCAGAAGACGGTGCCGTCGCCGAAGGCGGACTTGGCCTCCCGCTCGGCGGCGGCCAGGTCGTCCTCGAGCTCGGCGCGGGTGCGGACCACCCGCATGCCCCGCCCGCCGCCGCCGGCGGAGGCCTTGACCAGTACCGGGAAGTCGCTGTCGGAGACCTGGTCCGGTGTCAGGTTGGTGAGCATCGGCACGCCGGCGTCGGCCAGCCGCGCCTTCGCGGCGACCTTCGAGCCCATCGCGCTGATGGCCTCGGGCGACGGGCCGATCCAGACGATGCCCGCGTCCTGGACGGCCGCGGCGAACTCGGCGTTCTCCGAGAGGAAACCGTAGCCGGGGTGGATCGCCTGCGCACCGGTGGCCTTCGCGGCGGCGATGATCTCCTCGCCCCGCAGGTAGGTATCGGCGGGGGACTCGCCGGGAAGGCGCACGGCCTCGTCGGCCTCGGCGACGTGCGGCGCGCTCGCATCCGGATCGGAGTAGACGGCGACGGCGCGCAGGCCGCGGGCGTGGGCCGCGGCGATGACGCGGCGGGCGATCTCGCCACGGTTCGCGACGAGGACGGAGTCGAATGTCGTCATAGAGTTCCTCACATCCGGAAGACGCCGAAGGCGTCGGTGCCGTGGACGGGGCCGTTGTGGATGGCCGAGAGGGCCATGCCGAGAACGGTGCGGGTGTCGCGCGGGTCGATGATGCCGTCGTCGTAGAGCATCCCGGACATGAAGGCCGGCAGGGACTCCTTGTCGATCTGCGTCTCGATCGCGGTGCGCATGCCGTCGACGAACGCGGGGTCCATCGCCTGGCCGCGGGAGGCGGCGGAGGCCGCGGCCACCTCGGTGACCACGTCGGCGAGCTGCTTGGCGCCCATGACTGCGGAACGGGCGCTGGGCCAGGAGAACAGGAACCGCGGGTTGAAGGCGCGGCCCGCCATGCCGTAGTGGCCGGCGCCGTAGGAGGCGCCCGCGATGAGGGAGAGGTGCGGCACCTCCGAGTTGGAGACGGCGTTGATCATCATCGAGCCGTGCTTGATCATGCCGCCGCGCTCGTACTCGGCGCCCACCATGTAGCCGGTGGTGTTGTGAATGAACAGCAGTGGTGTGTCGTAGCGGTTCGCCAGCTGGATGAACTGTGTGGCCTTCTGCGCCTCCTCGGAGAACAGGACGCCGCGGGCGTTGGCGAGGATGCCGATGGGGTAGCCGTGTAGATCCGCCCACCCGGTGGTGAGCGAGCCGCCGTAGAGCGGCTTGAACTCGTCGTAGTCGGAGTCGTCGACGATGTGGGCGATGATCTCCCGCGGGTCGAAGGGGATCTTCAGGTCGTCCGGGACGATGTCGAGCAGGCCCTCGGCGTCGTAGCGCGGGGGCTTGACCAGGCTCGACGGCGCCGTGCCCTGCTTGCGCCAGTTGAGCCGCTTGACGATCGAGCGCGCGATCCGCGCCGCGTCGAGTTCGTCGCTGGCCAAGTAGTCGCCGAGGCCCGAGGTGCGCGAGTGCATCTCGGCGCCGCCGAGGGTCTCGTCGTCGGAGATCTCGCCCGTCGCGGCCTTCACCAGGGGAGGACCGGCGAGGAAGACCTTGGAGCGCTCCTTGATCATCACGACGTGATCGCTCATGCCGGGGATG
This sequence comes from Tsukamurella asaccharolytica, assembly GCF_007858435.1. Classification (GTDB taxonomy): domain Bacteria; phylum Actinomycetota; class Actinomycetes; order Mycobacteriales; family Mycobacteriaceae; genus Tsukamurella; species Tsukamurella asaccharolytica. The sequence continues at coordinate 174,409 of NZ_VIGW01000004.1, forward strand.
TAGGCGCCGCCCGCGGTGGAGTTGCCGTACACGACGGAGATCGTGGGGATGCCGGCCTTCGACAGCTGTGTGAGGTTGCGGAACATCGCGCCGCCGGGGACGAAGACCTCCTTCTGCGTGGGCAGATCGGCGCCGCCGGACTCGACCAGCGAGAGCACCGGCAGGTGGTTCTCCTTCGCGATGTCGTTGAGGCGCAGCGACTTGCGCAACGTCCAGGGGTTCGAGGTGCCGCCCTTCACGGTGGGATCGTTGGCGACCACCATCACCTCGACCCCCTCGACCACGCCGATGCCGCCCACGACCGAGGCGCCGACCTGGAAGTCGCTGCCCCACGCGGCGAGCGGCATCAGCTCGAGGAAGGGCGAGGCGGGATCGAGCACGCTGTCGATGCGCTCGCGGGCGGTGAGCTTGCCGCGACCCCGGTGCCGCTCGACGTACTTCTCGCCGCCCCCAGCGAGGGCCTTGTCGAACTCGGTGGTGAGGTCGGCGAGTTTGCCGAGCATGGTCTCGCGGTACGCGGCCGCATCGGGCGAGGGGGTGCTGCGGAGCACCGTCATGGGTGGAGTCCTTTGCCGTCGTGTGCGCCCGGGGCGCGGTGTGCGGGAATCACTTGTAGCCGAGGCGGTTGGCCGCGAGCGTGGTGAGGATCTGGGTGGTGCCGCCGCCGATGCCGAGGATGCGGACGTCGCGGTAGTGCCGGGAGACCTCGTACTCGGACATGTAGCCGTGGCCGCCGAAGAGCTGCACCGCCTCGTTCGCGACCCACTCGCCGCACTCCACGGCGGTGTTCTTCGCGAAGCACGCCTGCGGCACGAGCTCCGCAGCCGCGGCGGGGCCGCCGGATTCGAGGGCCTCTGCGTACAGGTCGGCGACGTGCCGGCTGTACACGCGGGCCACCTCGATCTTCCGCCGCATCTCGGTGACCGTGTTCTGCACCGCCTGGCGGGTGATGAGCGGGGCGCCGAAGGTCTCGCGGTCGCGCACCCAGTCGAGCGTGAGATCGAGGCAGCGCTGCGCGTGGGAGTAGGCCTGCACCGCCAGCGCGAGGCGCTCGGTGACGAATGCCGCGCCGATGAGGAGGAAACCGCTGCCCTCGGGGCCGACCAGGTTCTCGGCCGGGACCCGCACATCGGTGAAGGAGAGTTCGGCCGTGTCCGAGGCGTGCCAGCCCAGCTTCTTCAGCGGTGCGCTCACCTCGAATCCGTCCAGGCCCTTGGGAATCACCAGCAGGCTGATCCCGCCGGCGCCCTCGCCACCGGTGCGGACAGCCGTGACCACCCAGTCCGCCCGGACCCCGGAGGTGATGAACGTCTTGGCGCCGTTGACGACGTAGTGGTCGCCGTCCTTCCGGGCGGTGGTCGTCAGGTGTCCGACGTCGGAGCCGCCGGTCGGCTCGGTGATGGCGAGCGAGCTGATCTTCTCGCCGGCGAGGACGGGAGCGACCCACTTCTGCTTCTGCTCGTCGGTCCCGGCGAGGATGATGTGCGGCACGGAGATACCGCAGGTGAACAGCGAGGCGAACAGGCCGCCGGAGCCGCCCGCCTCGTGCATCGCCTCGCAGACGATGAGCGCATCGCGGGGGTCGCCGTCCCCGCCGCCGACCGCCTCGGGGAAGGAGACGCCGAGGAGGCCGAGATCGCCCGCCTTCTTGTGGAGCTCGCGGGGAAGCAGCCCGCCGGCCTCCCACTCATCGAGGTGGGGGAGGATCTCGCGCTCGGTGAATGCGGTCACGGTCGCGCGTAGCGCGCGTCGCTCCTCGGAATCCCACAGGTCCGTCATGCCATCTCCTTCGTGGTGTCGTCCGCAGGCACCAGGCCGACGGGCAGGTCGACGAAGCGGCCGCGGAGCCACTCGCCGACGCCCTTGGCCTGCGGGTCGAAACGGTAGCCGTGGGCTACGCCCTTGCCGAGCAGGTCCTCGATGACGAAGTTGAGCGCCTTGAGGTTCGGTAGCTCGTAGCGACGGAGAGGCAGGTTCGCGGTCTCCGGAAGGAGTTCGCGCAGAGCCTGTTCGGTGATATTGCTGCGTAGCCATTCGTAGGCCGCATCGGATTCCGCCCAGACGCCGACGTTGGCACTGCCGCCCTTGTCGCCGCTGCGCGCGCCGAAGACGGTGCCGAGCGGGACGCGGACCGTCGGGCCGGCCGGGCGGGCGGCGTCCGCCCCCGGCTGGGGCGGATCGACGGCGAGTTCCTGGACCACCTCGGGCGGGGCGATGTCGACGACGGTGCCGTCGGGGCGGTGGGCGCGGTGCGGGACCTCCTCGTTGGGCACGTACACCGCCTGGTACACGCCGTACGGGCCGCCGCGCGACGGGGGCGCCGTGGGGGAAGCGCCGGGGTAGGTGGCGAGCGTGAGTTCCACGGCGGCGGAGCTGAAGGCGCGACCGACGCGGTTCGGGTCCGCGTCCCATGCCACGGCGGTCAGCGTGGCCGATGCCGCCGCCTGGGTGGTGGCATCCGGGTGATCGGTGCGCGCGAGGCGGAACTGCAGCTCCGATGGTGCGCCGCCGCTGCGATCGAGCGCGTCGCGGAGCTGCGCCTCCAACAACGCGGCCTTGCGCTCGATCTCGAGGCCGGTGAGCAGGAAGGCGATCTCGTTGCGGAAGCCGCCCAGCGTGGTGGTCGCGACCTTGGTGGTGGTCGGCGGCGCCTCGCCGCGGACTCCGCTGACGGTGACCCGGTCCGGCCCGTCCTGGGCGAGCGTCATGGAATCGAGTCGCAGCGTCACGTCGGGGTTCGCGTACCGCTGGCCCGTGACCTCGTAGAGCAACTGCGCGGTGACCGTGCCGACCTCCACGACGCCGCCCGTGCCCGGCTGCTTGGTGATGGTGAAGGAGCCGTCGGCGGCGATCTCGGCGATCGGGAAACCGGGGTGCAGGAGCTGCTCGATCGGGTGGCGGTCGAAGAAGGCGTAATTGCCGCCCGTGGCCTGGGTGCCGCACTCGATGATGTGGCCCGCGGCGACGGCGCCGGCCAGCTCGTCGAAGTCGGTGCGCTGCCAGCCGAACTCGGCGATCGCCGGTCCCAGGATCACGGAGGCGTCGGTGACCCGGCCCGTGATCACGATGTCGGCGCCTGCGGTGAGGCAGTCGGCGATGCCGAACGCGCCGAGATAGGCGTTGGCGGTCACCGCGTTCGGCACACCGAGCTCGGCGGACCGGGCGAGGAGGTCGTCACCGTCGACCCAGCCGACCTTGAGATCGGTGCCGGATTCGGCGACGGCCTTCTCGACGGCGGCCGCGAGTCCCCCAGGGTTGAGGCCGCCGGCGTTGACGACGACCTTGGTGCCGCGCTCGGCGAGGACGTCGAGGTGCGGGGTGAGGTGCCGCAGGAAGGTCTTGGCGTAGCCGAGGTCGGCGTCCTTGAGGCGGTCGCGGCCGAGGATGAGCATGGTGAGTTCGGCGAGGTAATCGCCGGTGAGGTAGTCCACGGGGGGACCGGCGAGCATCTCGCCGATCGCCGCCGCGCGGTCGCCGTAGAAGCCGGAGATGTTGGCGACGCTGATGGTGCGGCTCATCGACGTTCCCCCTGCGGGGCGCGGCCGGCGCCGGGTGCGCCCGCGAAGCATTGCGCGATGGTGAGCCAGTGGCCGGCGTCCGCCCCTGTGGCCACCAGATCGGTGTCGGCGACGTTGATGCGCTGGGTCGCGAGCCGGCAGAAGTCCTCGAGCGAGCCGGTGACGCGTTGCGCTGCGTCGCCGGGGCCGAAGGTGACCTCCGCGCCGTCGGCGGCGACGAGAAAGACGTCGAAGGGTTCGGCCGGCGGCGTCTCGCCGTTCACCGTGTACGCGAAATCGCGGGTCTTGTAGGCGATCTTCGCGACGTGCGGTAGGGCCTCGGGGGTGTCGAGCTCGGTGCCGGCCGCGTCGGCGATGTCCAGCCCGTGCGCCCAGGTCTCCATGAGGCGCGCGTTCGCCATGGTGGAGGGTCGCATGGGCGGGCCGAACCAGGGCAGCGGCGCGCCGGGATCGGCTGCGCGAAGCGCGTCGGCGAGGTCGGCGCGGGCGCGGTCCCACCGGGCCCGCAGGTCCGGGTCGGCGGCCAGCTCGACGGCGCCGGCGTCGACGAAGCCCATCGGGTCGGCCATCGCGTCCTTCAGGATCGCGGCGAAGCCGTCGGGGTCGGTGGCGGCGACGAGGGAGACCTCGTCGGTCCAGGCCAGGTGGGCGACCTGGTGGGCGACGGTCCAGCCCTCGGCGGGCGTGGAGATCGACCAGTCGGGGAGCGAATCCGCGATGGCGGCGAGGGCGGCCGAGGTGGACTCGAGCGCGTCGAACACGGGGACTGGGGTGGGCACGCCCACACTCTGTCAGTCGCACGCGAAAAAAACAAGCAGCAATGCTTGTTTGCAGTGTCGCGGGTCAGGAGCAGGTCTCCGCCGCCTGATCGATGACGGCCGCTGACGAGCGATCCACGGACAGGCCGTATTCGCGGGCGACGAAAGCGAATTGGCGGACGTACTGGCAGTGGAAGCGCTCGTTCGACGGCATCCAGCGGCCCGGGGGAGAGTCGCGCTTGTTCTCGTTCGCCGGGCCGTCGACCGCGACGAGGTTGCGCGGGTCGTTGGCGAAGGCGGTGCGTTTCGCGTCGTCCCACGACCAGGCGCCCATGTCCCAGGCGTAGGCCAGCGCGACGACGTGGTCGATCTGAACCTTGGCCGAGGTCTTCGCGCCGCGTTCGAACCGGATCGTCGCGCCGCCGTAGGGATCGGCCAGCACGCCCGTCGCGACGGCGCGAGGGCAGCTCGACGTGCGCACGTAGGACTTGTCCTTCAGGTCCCGGTCGAGCACGTCGTTGCGGGTGTCGCAGCCGTTGCGCCCGAGTGGCGCCGATTGGTCGTCGGTCCACGCCTGGCCGAAGGCGGCGCGGCGATAGGGCTGCGGCGCGCGCTCCCGGGCCGCGACGATCCGGACTCCCGCCAGCGGCGCACCGTCGGGCGCCTGCGCCGACGGCGACGGGCCCGGGGCGGGCTCCGCCGAGGACCGGTCGCGGAGGGCGCCGACGGCGACGAAAACCGCCGTCGCGACGACCAGGACGAGCGAGATCCACGCCTGCCGCGAGAGGCTGCGGGCGGTTCTCCGGCGGGACACGAGCGCAAGGTAACACCGCCCACCGACAGTTCGGCCGTGCACGTATTCTCGGACCATGAGCACGCCCACCACCTCCGATACCGCCACCGACGCCGAACGGCAGGCCGCGATCGCCGCGGTCGAGGAGGCTGCCCGTGCCGCCCGCGCCGCGTCGAAGCAGCTGATCACGCTGACCACGGAGCAGAAGAACGTCGCGCTGCACGCTGCGGCCGACGCCCTGCTGGCGAACAAGGACCGCATCCTCGGCGCGAACGCCGAGGACGTCGAGCGGGCCCGCGCCGCCGGCACCGAGGAGTCCCTGATCGACCGGCTCGCGCTCACCGCGGCCCGGGTCGACGGCATCGCCTCCGGCCTGCGTCAGGTCGCCGGCCTGCCGGACCCCGTCGGGAACGTCCTGCGCGGCTCGACCCTGCCCAACGGCCTCGAGCTGCGGCAGGTCGCCGTGCCGCTCGGCGTGGTCGGCATCGTCTACGAGGCCCGCCCCAACGTCACCGTCGACGCCTTCGGTCTCACGCTCAAGTCGGGCAACGCCGTGCTGCTGCGCGGCTCCAGCTCCGCGGCATCGTCGAACGCCTCCCTGGTGGCCGTGCTGCGCGAGTCCCTGGAGACAAGCGGGATCACGCCCGACGCCGTCGCGCTGCTCTCGGCGGACTCCCGCGCCAGCGTCACCGCGCTGATCCGCGCCCGTGGCCTCGTCGACGTGGTCATCCCGCGCGGCGGCGCCGGGCTCATCGCGGCCGTCGTGCGCGACGCGACCGTGCCCACCATCGAGACCGGCACGGGAAACTGTCACATCTACGTCCATCCCGCTGCCGACCTCGACATGGCGGAGGAGATCGTGCTCAACGCCAAGACCCGCCGGCCCAGCGTCTGCAACACCGTCGAGACCGTGCTCGTGGACCGCGCGCTGGCCGAGACCTTCCTGCCCCGCCTGTTGGGCACCTTCCAGGCGGAGGGCGTGGTCGTGCACGGCGACGAGACCGGCATGGTGCCCGCCACCGAGACCGACTGGGCCGATGAGTACCTCAGCCTCGACGTCGCGGTGAAGCTCGTCGACGGGTTGGATGCGGCGATCGAGCACATCGACCGTTATGGCACCGGGCACACCGAGGCGATCGTGACCGGCGATCTCGCGGCCGCCCGCGCCTTCACCACCCGCGTCGATGCCGCCGCGGTCATGGTCAACGCCTCCACCGCCTTCACCGACGGCGAGCAGTTCGGGTTCGGCGCCGAGATCGGCATCTCGACCCAGAAACTGCACGCCCGTGGCCCGATGGGACTGCCCGAGCTCACCTCCACCAAGTGGATCGCGTGGGGCGACGGACACGTACGGCCCCGGTAATTCCGACCCCGGTCACGAGCGGGGATCTGCCCGGTAGGTTGTCGGACATGGCAATCAACGAGTCCCTCGAATTCGACATCGACGCCCCGGTCGCGCTGGTCCTCGACACGCTCGCGGACGTCGACGCGCTGCCGGACTGGTCGTCGGCGCACAGCAACGTCAAGGTCGTCGAGCGCGACGCGAACGGCCGCCCCAGCGTGGTGGACGCATCCGTCGGCCTGCTGATGTTCAGCGACAACCTGACCTTCGATTACGCCTTCACCGACGTCAGCTGCAAGTGGGATACCCGCAATGAGGGCACTGCCGTGCGCAGCCAGGGCGGCATCTACGAGCTCGCGCCCAAGGGCGACGATCAGACCCACGTCAAGGTCACGATGTATCTCGATCCGAAGGTCAAGGCCCCCGGATTCGTGGTGAAGAAGGGCATCAAGCTCGCCATGGACATCGTCAAGAACGGCCTCACCAAGGAGGTCCTGAAGCGCAAGGCCGCCGCGTGAGGACGCGCCGCCCGGTGTAGTCGTCCGCAGGGGTGTGAAGATTGAGTGCAGAGACCGCGTCGACGGGCTTCGTGAAGGAGGCCCTCAAACGGAAGGCTGCACCCTGAGCACCGACATCACGACCCCTGCGCCCACCGCGTTGTTCACCAGCGTGGACGACGTCGCCGCGGCGCTGCGCGAGACCGGCTACATCCCGTCGGTCGCCACCGCCACGGCCGTCTTCCTCGCCGACCGGCTGGGCAAGCCGCTCCTGGTGGAGGGCCCCGCCGGCGTCGGCAAGACCGAGCTGGCCCGCGCATGCGCGCAGGCCCGCGGCGCCCGGTTCGTCCGCCTGCAGTGCTACGAGGGCATCGACGAGGCGCGCGCCCTGTACGAGTGGAACCACGCGAAGCAGATCCTGCGCATCCAGTCGACCGGCGGTGGCGGCGACTGGGACGAGACCAAACAGGACGTCTTCTCCGAGGAGTTCCTCCTGCCGCGCCCCCTCCTGCAGGCCGTGCGCGACGGCGGACCGTCGGTTCTGCTCATCGACGAGGCCGACAAGGCCGACCTCGAGTTCGAGGGCCTGCTGCTCGAGGTCCTCTCCGACTACGCGGTGACGGTGCCCGAGCTCGGGACCATCGTCGCCGAGCGCAAGCCGCTGGTGTTCCTCACCTCCAACGCCACCCGCGAGCTGTCGGAGGCGCTCAAGCGCCGCTGCCTCTACTTGCACATCGACTTCCCCGACGCCGAGCTGGAGCTGTCGATCATCCGCAGTCGCGTCCCCGACCTGCCGACCGAGGTGGCCCAGCAGCTGCTGCGCGTCATCTCCACGCTGCGCGGCCTGGACCTGAAGAAGAAGCCGTCGGTCTCGGAGACGCTGGACTGGTGCCGCACGCTGCTGGCGCTCGGCATCACCGGCAGCGCCAGCGGCTCCATCGACACGGCGGCGCTCCGCTCGACGCTCGGGGTGGTGCTCAAGCACCAGATCGACATCGAGACCGCCGCCGCGGCGCTGGGCCTGTCGTGACCTCCGTGCAGGGTCCGGGCACCGGCACGCCGCTGGATGCGCACCTGCACGCCTTCGTCCGCACGCTGCGCGAGCGCGGCATGGCGATCGGCCCCGGCGAGGCGATCACCGCGGCCGAGGTGCTGACGGTGCTCGACCTTTCCGACCGCGCCCAGCTCCGCGAGGGTCTCGCCGCAGTCCTGCTGCGGGAGCAGATGCACCGCAAAACCTTCGACGTGATCTTCGACCTCTACTTCCCCGTCCGGGGCGGCTTCGGAACCCTGTCCGACGGTGCCGCGGGCGCCTCCGGTAGTGGCGGCGAAGGCTGCTCCGGCGTGCCCGGGGACCCCGATCGGCTGACGATGCCCGCCGCCGGCACCCCGCCCGACCCGGACGCGGTCCGCGAGGCGCTGCGCCAGGAGGCAATCGCCGCGCTCGTCGCGGGCGGCGACCACGACGGCATCGCCGGCCAGATCGTCGAGCAGCTGGGCGAGTACAACTCCGCCACCGGCACCGCCTTCTCCTCGTACCAGGCGCTCAAGGCGCTCAACCCGCAGACGCTCATCGCCGCAATCGCCGACGGCCTCCTCGCCGCCGCGGGCGAGGACGGCGCCGCGCCCGGCAGCTTCGAGTACGAGTCCGCCCGCCGGGTGGCCCGCTCGCGCGTGGCCGGGCTCACGGAGCGGGTCACCGAGCTCACCTCGGTCGCCATGGCCGCCCGACGGGGGCCCGAGGCCGTCGCGAAGTACGCCGCACCGCAGCTGCCGGAGAACATTGCCTTCTTCGCCGCCACCCGCACCGAACTGCACCGCATGGAGCAGACCGTGCGGCCTCTGGCCCGGCAACTGTCCACGCGCCTGCTGGTGCGGCGGCGCCGCGCCCGCCGGGGGCCGATCGACCTGCGGCGCACGCTGCGGCAGTCGATGTCGACCGGCGGCGTGCCGATCGACCTGGCGCACCGTCGGCCCCGGCCCACCAAGCCCGAACTCGTGCTGCTGTGCGATCTCTCGGGCTCGGTCGCCGGGTTCTCCAACTTCACGCTGCTGCTCACGCACGCGCTCAGCGCCGAATTCTCCAAGATCCGGGTGTTCGGCTTCGTCGACTCCGTGGACGAGATCACCGACTACATCGATCCCTCCCGCACGCTCACCGTGGACACCGTCGTGAACATGTTCGACCGCGTGATCCGGGAGACCGACGTCGCGCGGTTCGGCGGCTCCGACTACGGCAACATGCTGCGGACCTTCGTTCGCGACTTCCCCGAGGCTGTCACGCACCGCGGCACGCTGCTCATCCTCGGCGACGCCCGGTCCAACCACACCGACCCGGCGCTCGCGGAGCTCGACGAGCTCGTCCAGAGGGCGCGGCACGCCTTCTGGCTCAACCCCGAGCGGAGGGCCTCGTGGGGGACCGGCGACTCGGTCGCGGACAAGTACGGGCGGCTGATCGACATGTACGAGTGCCGCACCGCGGGGCAGCTGGCCGACGTCATCGGGCGCCTGCTGCCCGTCTGATCCGTCGGCGGGACGCATAGAATGGGCGGTTATGCGTGAGTCCAGCACCGCCGGTCGCCGTCGCCTCGGCGTCATGGGTGGGACCTTCGACCCGATCCACCACGGGCACCTCGTGGCCGCCAGCGAGGTGGCGGACCGGTTCGACCTCGACGAGGTGATCTTCGTCCCGACCGGCCGTCCGTGGCAGAAGAACGAGGTCACGCCCGCCGAGGACCGGTACCTGATGACGGTCATCGCGACCGCCTCGAACCCGCGTTTCTCCGTGAGCCGTGTGGACATCGACCGCGGCGGCGACACCTACACCGTCGACACGCTGCGCGACCTGCGGCGGCAGAACCCCGACGCCGAACTGTTCTTCATCACCGGCGCCGATGCCCTCGCGTCGATCCTCAGCTGGCAGGACTGGGAGGAGCTGTTCGGCCTCGCCACCTTCATCGGCGTCTCGCGGCCCGGCTACCAACTGGCCGCGGATCACCTGTCGGACGTGCCGAAGGATAGATTGTTCCTCGTGGAGGTGCCCGCGCTGGCCATCTCGTCGACCGACTGTCGCGCGCGTGCCGACGCCGGACGGCCCGTCTGGTACCTGGTACCCGATGGCGTGGTGCAGTACATCGCCAAGCGCGCTCTCTACCAGAGCCGCCCGGCGCCGGACAAGACCGTGAACCCAGGAGGATCATGACCGCATCCGATCAGGCCCGTACGCTCGCCACCGTCGCGGCCCGCGCGGCCGACGACAAGCTCGCGAGCGACGTCGTCGTGCTCGACGTCTCCGAGCAGCTCGTGCTGACGGAGGCCTTCGTCATCGCGTCCGCGAGCAACGAGCGGCAGGTGAACGCGATCGTCGAGGAGGTCGAGGACAAGCTCCGCGAGGCCGGCGTCAAGCCCACCCGACGCGAGGGTGCCCGCGAGGGGCGCTGGGCGCTACTGGACTTCCTCGACATCGTCGTGCACGTCTTCCACGAGGAGGAGCGCGAGTACTACGCGCTCGAGAAGCTGTGGAAGGACTGTCCGCGCATCGAGGTCGAGGGCCTGGGTGAGCACGCCCCGACCGACGGCTCCGCGGGCACCGACGGGGACCGCGAGGACGCCTGATGCACGTGGAGGACGGTCTCGACTCGTCGATCGAGCGCCTGACCCCGACCGTGCGCCGGCTCATCCTGCTCCGGCACGGCCAGACCGCGTCGAACGCCGAGGGCCGCATGCAGGGCCAGCTCGACACCGACCTCACCGACCTGGGGCGGCGCCAGGCCGCGGCGGCCGCCGACGCGCTCGGCGACCGCGACCCCGTCGCCATCGTCAGCTCCGACCTGCGGCGCGCGCGGGACACCGCGGACGCGCTCGCCGCGGTGACCGGCGGCACCGTCGAGACCGACATCCGGTTGCGGGAGACCATGCTGGGCGACTGGCAGGGGATGACTCACGGCGAGGTCGACGCCTACATGCCCGGGGCGCGACTGCGCTGGCGCGACGCACCCGAGTGGGCGCCACCCGGCGGTGAGGCTCGCGTGGACGTCGCGGCTCGCGCGTACCCGCTGGTGGAGGAGCTGATCGAGCGGCTGCCCGAGTGGGGCGACTCCGAGCGCCCCGTCGTGCTCGTCGCGCACGGCGGCCTCGTCGCGGCCCTCACCGCCCGCCTACTGGACCTTCCGGTCACGTCGTGGCCGATCCTCGGTGGCCTCGGCAACTGCAGCTGGGTGCAGCTCTCCGGGCACGGCGACGTGCCGCGCTGGCGGCTCGACGTGTGGAACGCGTCGTCGGATGTGGCTCCCGAGGTCCAGTGAGCGACGCCCCGGCCGGCACGCTCCTGGTGCTCAGCGATTCCCTGGGCTTCTACGGACCCGAGGGTGCGCTGCCGACCTCCGACCCGCGGATCTGGCCCAACCTGGTGGCCGCCGAGCTGGGCCTGCGCTGCGAGCTCTTCGCCCGCGTCGGTTGGACCACGCGCGACGGCTGGTGGTGCATCACGCAGGACCCGCGGGTCTGGGCGGTCGTGCCCACCGTCGAGGCGGCGGTGCTGGCGCTCGGCGGCATGGACTCGCTGCCCTCGCCGCTGCCCACCGCGATCCGCGAGCAGATCCGCTACCTGCGGCCCGCGTCGCTGCGGGCTCGCGCCCGCGACGGCTACGCGACGATCCAGAAGGTGTTCGCGCCCGTGGGCTGGCCGATGGCGCTGCCGCCGAAGGTCACCATCGACTACCTCGGCAAGACCTACGACTCTCTGCGCGCGCTGCGGCCGGAGGCGCCGATCGCGCTCGTCGAACCGCCCACGCATCGTGCGCTGGCCTACTCCTTCGCGCACCCGGGGTGGGCGCGCACGCAGCGGGCGATGCGCGCGTGGTCGGACGGAGCCGGGGTGCCGACCGCGCCCGTGCGTGACCTGTGCGACTGGTCGTTCGACCTGGGGATCAATAACATCGACGGGATCCACTGGTCGTTCGAGATGCACGAGCGGGTGGCGCAGCGGGTGCTGCGCGCCCTGCGTGGTGCGGAAGGGGGTGCGCGATGAGCGTCGTCGTGGTGACCGATGCCTCGGCCGCGATCGCCCCCGAGCGCGTCGCCGAGTTGGGCATCCACGTCCTGCCGCTGCATGTCCTGTCGGGCGAGAGCGAGTACATCGACTACGGCACCGGCTATCAGGCGGAGCGTTTCGTCAAGGAGGGCGTCACCACCTCGGGCCCGTCGGTGGGCGAGGTCCGGGAGGTGCTCGCCGCGGCGGTCGCCGAGGCCGACGGCGCCGGGGTCGTGGTGATCACGATGAGTTCGCAGCTGAGCTCGACGTACTCCACCGCGGTCACGCAGGCGGCGCTCATCGACGCGGACATCACGGTGATCGACTCGCGCAGCATCGACATGGCCATGGGCTTCGGCGTCCTTGAGGCCGCGCGACTGGCCCGCGCCGGTGCGTCCGCGGGCGAGGTCGCCGAGGCCGCGCGCCGGGTCCTCGACGGTGCGGAGGGCTTCTTCTGCGTCGCGACGCTCGACCACCTGCGGGCCGGCGGCCGCGTGAGCGCATTGGCGAAGCTGCTGGGCGGCGCGTTGCAGATCGTGCCCGTGCTGCGGCTGCAGGACGGTCGGATCGTCTCCGAGCGCAACACCCGTACCGTCTCCCGCGCGCGGGACCAGCTCGCCGCGCTCGCCTCACGGCACCTGGGAAACCGGCCCGCCCGGGTGGCGGTGCACCACGTCGAGGCCCCCGAGGCCGCGGAGCGTGTCGCGGAGCTCGTCCGCGGCGAGTTTCCGCAGCTCGTGGAGCTGGTGATCGGGCCGTTCGGCGGCACCATCGCCGCGCACCTCGGCCCCGGCGCGGTGGGCGTCGCCGTCGCGCCGGCGCTGGCCGACGGGGCGGATTCCGCCTAGCACACCGCGACGACGGTGCCGGCGCGCCGGAGCGGTTTCTCCACAGGTTCGGGGTTTTCCACAGGCGCAGTGATTCCCGGGCCGTGGCGGCGTTCCGACGGTGCCCCCGGGCCTACGGTTCGACGCATGAACGGCGAACGAGAAGCGGCGCCCGGGGCCGGCGCAACGGACGATCAGGTCTTCGCGCGACCCGCCTGGCTGGACGAGTTCGCGCCGGATCGGGTGGAGGGCCCCGAGCGGCGCGACGGCGGGTGGCCGGACGACGATGCCGCCCGCGCGCCCGGCCCGTCCCGGCGGGTGCGCATCGAGGACGACGACTTCTGGGACGATCAGGAGCCCACCGGGTGGCGCTCGACGGTCGAGAAGGTGCGGACGACGCCGCGGGCCGCGATCGCTCTCGTCGTGGTGGGGCTGGTCGCCGCCGTCGTCGCGGCGGTGGCGGTGCTCGGACCAGCGCGCGAGGGCGGCGGGCAGTACCCGATGGTCGACTTCGCGGGCGCGTCGTCGTCGGTGGAGCCGTCCTCGTCGACGGGGCCGGCATCGCCGTCAGCGAGACCGGCGTCGGTCTCGGCGGGGGCCGGCGCTGCGCCCGCGCCGGGCGCGGCACCGTCCGAGCTGGTCGTGGCGGTCGTCGGGCTGGTGCGCGCGCCCGGACTGCACCGCCTGCGGGCGGGCGCGAGGGTGGCCGACGCGCTCACCGCCGCTCGCGGCGCCCTCGGCGGGGCCGATACCGCCAGCCTGAATCTGGCGCAGCCGTTGCGGGACGGTGATCAGGTGGTCGTCGGCGTCGTCGATCCGAAGGCCGGCGTGACTCTCCGCAGCTCCGTGCGTCCGGGAAACCCAGTGGCCGGGGCGACGGCGGGAACGTCGGCGGGGCCCGCGACCGGCACCGGGCCGCCGCGGCCGGTGCGGTGAACATCAACACCGCGAGCGCGACCGAGCTCGACCGGCTCCCCGGCGTCGGCGCGGCGACCGCGGCCGCGATCATCGCGTACCGCGACAAGAACGGGCCCTTCCGCACCGTCGACGACCTGGGGAAGGTCAGCGGCATCGGCGACGCGAAGCTCGCCAAGATCAAGCCGATGGCCACGGTGTGACGTGGACGAGAGGCTCGACCTGCGACTGCTCCCGGCGGGAATCGTCTGCTGGTCGGCCGCCGCACTCGCGCTGACTTCAGCAACCATCGCGTGGTGGATCACCGGCGCGCTGGCGGCGCTCGCGGTGGGCGCGGTGGCCTTCCGGCGGCGCGACCCGCGGCCGCTGGCTCAGGCGGTGTGCCTCGTGGTGGCTGCCGCGGCGGGATTGGGCGCGGGGGTTGCGGCCTCGGTCGCCGTGCGCGTGCACGACAGGGAGCGCGCCGCTATCGCCACATTCGACGGCGCGGGCCCGGTCGAAGTGGTGCTGGAGGTCGACGAGTGGCCGCGGCAGCGGTCCGGGGATCCCGGCGGGCATCTCGATGCGTCGCGGGTGCTCGTGCCCGCCACCGCGCTCGTGGTGCGGACCGATGTCGCGGTGCCGGCGCGCGGCGGAGTGCTCCTGCTCGGCGCGACACAGGATCTCGGCCCGCTGGTCCCGGGCGAGCGGGTGGCGATCCGCGCGACCGTGCTGCGGAGCACGCGGCCGGGGCTCGTCGCGGCCGTCCTCGTCGGGTCCGGGGAACCGACGGTGCTCGGACGCGCGCCGCCGTACTTCCGGGCCGCCGCCGCGGTCCGTCGCGCGCTCGCCGCGGTGTCCGCCGGAGCACTGCCCGTGGACGCCGCCGGGCTGCTGCCCGCGCTGGTGCTCGGCGACGAGTCCTCGACGCTTCCGACGGTGCGCGGCGACTTCCAGGACTCGGGTCTGACGCACCTCACGGCCGTGAGCGGCGCAAACTTCGCGATCATCGCGCTGTGCGTGCTCGGCCTGTGTGCGGCGGTGGGCCTGCCGCTCGCCGTGCGGGCCGCGGTCACGACGGTGGCGATCGTCGCCTTCGTCGGGCTGGTGGGGCCCACCGGATCCGTGGTGCGGGCCGCGGTGATGGGCCTCGTGGGCGTGGCGGCGCTCGCACTGCGGCGCGGGAGGCAGCCGCTCGTCGCGCTGTTCGCTGCGATCGTCGTGCTCATGCTGGTCCGGCCGGCGCTGGCCCGCGACATCGGTTTCGCGCTGTCGGTGGCGGCGACGGCGGGGCTGGTGCTGTGGTCGCCCGTGCTGCGCGACCGGCTGGTCGCGGCGCGGATTCCGGACACGCTGGCGGGTCTGCTGGCGGTGACGTTCGTGGCGCAGGTGGTGACCTTGCCGCTCGTCATCGCGTTCTCGGGTCGGGTGCCGCTCGGCGGGATAGCGGCGAACCTGCTGGCGGGGCCGGTGATCCCGGTCGTCACCGTGGTGGGGACGCTCGCAGCGATGGCGGCACCGATCGCGTCGCCCGTGGCCGCGCTGGCCGTGCGGGCGACGGGGCCGGAGCTGTGGTGGGTGATCGCCGTCGCCCGGTGGTGCGCTCGGATCGGTGTGGTCGACGTGCCGGGCGGCGCCGTCACCGCGGCGGCGCTCGTCGTGGCGGGCGTCGTCGTCGGTGGGGTCTGGAAGTATGGGAGCCGTGGTGGACAGCGCGCGCGTACACGTGGTGGTGGGGACCGAGGGCCTCCTGGTGGAGCGGGCGGTCTCGGCGATCGTCGAGTCGGCGCGCGCGACCGCGGGCGACGGCGGGATGGGGCTCCCGGGCGGCGCGGGTGACGCAGTGCCGGTCACCCGGATCCGCGCCGGTGACGTCGATCAGTCCGAACTGGTGGAGCTGCTGAGCCCGTCGCTGTTCGCCGAGGAGCGCATCGTCGTCCTCGAGTCCGCGGCCGAGGCAGGCAAGGCCCCCGTGGATCTCATCGTCGAGGCGGCGAAGAACCCCCCGGACGGCATCACCCTGGTGATCGAGCACAGCGGCGGCGGCCGGGCGAAGTCCATGGTCGCGGCGCTGAAGAAGGCGGGCGCCGAGCTCGTCGAGGTGCCCACGATCACCTCCGCGCGCGACCGGGCCGACTTCGCGAAGTCGGAGTTCCGGGCGCAGAAGGTGCGCGTCTCCGACGAGCTGGTGGATCTGCTGGTGGACTCCGTCGGCAAGGACCTGCGGGAGCTCGCCGCGGCCATCGCCCAACTCGTCGCGGACACCGGCGGCCGGGTTGACCTCGCCGCGGTGCACCGTTACTACGCCGGCCGCGCCGAGGTCACGGGCTTCGAGATCGCCGACAAGGCCGTCGCGGGGCAGGTCGCGGCCGCGCTGGAGGCCCTGCGCTGGGCGCAGCACCGTGGCACGCCGCACGTGCTCATCGCTGACGCTCTCGCGGACGCGGTGCACTCCGTCGCGCGGATCCGCGGCCTGGGCCGCACTCCGGACCAGTACCGGGACGCGGGGGAGCTGGGCATGGCGCCGTGGAAGGTCAAGAAGATGACCCAGGTCGCGCGGCGGTGGCGCCCCGAGAACGTGGCCGGCGCGCTACAGGCCGTGGCCGCCGCGAACGCGGACGTCAAGGGCCAGGCGGCCGACCCCGACTACGCGTTGGAGCTGGCCGTCCGGAAGGTCGCCACGCTCGCGGGCTGAGTGGACATACGCGAAAACCGCGCCGCACCAGTGCCGGCCCGCGTGGTGCCGGTGGGTGGTGCGGCGCGGTGATACGCGCGTCTAGCGGAAGATCAGAGCTTGTTGAGGGCCAGCGCGAGGGCCGACTTCTTGTTGGCGGCCTGGTTGGCGTGGATGACGCCGGCGCTGGCGGCCTTGTCGAGCTGGCGGCTGGTGCTCACGAGGAGCTCGCCGGCCTTGGCCTTGTCCCCGGCCTCGACGGCCTCGCGGAAGTGGCGGATGGCGGTGCGCAGCGACGACTTCGCCGACTGGTTGCGCAGGCGGTTGCGCTCATTGGTCTTGATCCGCTTGATCTGGGACTTGATGTTGGCCACGCGTTCAAACTCTCTTGTCTCGAAAAGGGGAAGCCGGTACTGACTGCCGACGCACCAGGTTACCAGCGGGCCGGAGACAACCCAAATCGTGGTACCGCCTGCGGGAACGGTGCCCGACACCCACATTGCCACGCCGTGAACGGGAGTGCTGCCGAAACCGTGCCGGTGCGGCACGATGGCCGGGTGACCCCGCAGAAACAGGCCAAGTCCGGCAGCTCGGGACGCTCAGCGTCCGCGACGCGGAAACAGGCCGCCGCCCCCCGACTGTCCGACGAGGCGCCCCTCTTCGCGGGCTACGACGACGCAGCGTCTTTCGGGCGAGCGTTCGACGAGATGTTCGCGGACGACGGCACCGTCCGCACCCCGTACAAGCGGATCTACGGCGCTCTCTCCTCGGCCGACGAGTCCGACCTCGCGGCCCGCGTCGACGCCCTGGGCGCCGCCTTCATCGACCAGGGCATCACCTTCTCGCTGGAGGGGCGCGAGCGGCCCTTCCCGCTCGACCTGGTGCCGCGCGTCATCGCTGCCGCGGAATGGAACCGCCTCGAGAAGGGCATCAAGCAGCGCGTGCAGGCGCTGGAGATGTTCCTCGACGACATCTACTCCGAGCAGGAGATCCTCCGCGACGGTGTCGTGCCCAAGCGTCTGGTCACCTCGTGCGCCCACTTCCACCGGCAGGCCGCGGGCATCCGCCCGCCGAACGGCGTGCGCATCCACGTCGCCGGCATCGACCTCATCCGCGACGCGGAGGGCACCTTCCGCGTGCTGGAGGACAACCTGCGGTCCCCGTCGGGCGTGAGTTACGTGATGGAGAATCGCCGGACGATGGCGCAGGTCTTCCCCGACCTGTTCCAGCGGCACCGGGTGCGCGCCGTCGCCGACTACAGCTCGCACCTGCTGCGGGCCCTGCGCCGCTCCGCGGCCTCCAACGAGGCCGATCCGACGGTCGTCGTGCTCACCCCGGGCATGGCGAACTCGGCCTACTTCGAGCACTCACTGCTCGCCCGCCAGATGGGTGTGGAGCTGGTCGAGGGCCGGGACCTCTTCTGCCGCGACAACGTGGTCTACATGCGTACGACGAGCGGCGAGCAGCAGGTCGACGTCATCTACCGCCGCATCGACGACGAATACCTCGACCCGATGCAGTTCCTTCCCAACTCGGTGCTCGGAGTCGCGGGCCTGCTCAACGCGGCGCGCGCGGGCAACGTGGTGATCAGCTCCGCGGTCGGCAACGGCGTGGCCGACGACAAGCTCACTTACACCTATGTGCCCGACATCATCGACTACTACCTCGGCGAGAAACCGCTGCTGCAGAACGTTGACACGCTGCGCTGCTGGCTCGACGACGAGTGCGAGGAGGTGCTCGACCGCATCGACGAGCTGGTCATCAAGCCCGTCGAGGGCTCCGGGGGGTACGGCATCGTCTTCGGACCCGACGCGGGCGAGAAGGAACTCGCGGCCATCCGCCGTAAGGTCGTCGCGGATCCCCGCGGCTGGATCGCACAGCCGGTCATGCAGCTGTCGACGGTGCCGACCAAGATCGGCGAGCGGGCCCGCCCGCGTCACGTCGACCTGCGGCCCTTCGCCGTCAACGACGGCGACGACGTCTGGGTGCTGCCCGGCGGCCTCACCCGTGTCGCGTTGCCCGAGGGCTCCCTCGTGGTGAATTCCAGCCAGGGCGGCGGCTCCAAGGACACCTGGGTGCTCGCGGCCCGCTCTTCGGTGGCCGAGGCGGAGCTCGAGGGCGTGGAGGTGGTCCCGAGCCGCGATCTCGCCGAACAGCAGCAGGTGGAGCTCGGCCCCGAGCTCAGCTCGCAGGACCAACAGCAACAGCAGGCACGAGAGGAGGCCCCTGATGCTCGCGCGTAACGCCGAGGCGCTGTACTGGATCGGCCGGTACGCCGAACGCGCCGACGACACCGCCCGCATGCTCGACGTGACCGTGCACCAGTTCCTCGAGGACGCCACCGTCGACGAGGACCGGGTGTCCCGGCAGCTGGTCCGCGTCCTCGGCATCCCCGAGCCGCCCGCCGACCAGCCGCTGGACCTGCGCTCGGTCACCGAGGTCGTCGCCTACAACCGCGACCCGGGCAGCGGGTCGATCGCCGCGACCGTCGCCTCGGCCCGCGAGAACGCCCGCGGCGCACGCGAGGTCACCAGCTCCGAGATGTGGGAGTGCCTGAACGCCACCTACAACGGCCTCGCCGAGCGCGAGCGCGCCGCCCGGCGGCTAGGCCCTCACGAGTTCCTCAACTACATCAAGAACCGCGCCGCGATGTTCTCCGGACTCACCGACTCCACCCTCTCGCGCGACGAGGGCTACCGGTTCCTGCTCCTGGGGCGGTCCATCGAGCGGATGGACATGGCGGTGCGCCTGCTCCTCTCGCGCGCCGGCGACCGGGCGAACGCGCCCACCTGGGTCACGGTGCTCCGCGCGACGGGTGCACACGACACCTACCTCCGCACCCATCGCGGCGTGCTCGACGCCACCCGCGTCGTGGAGTTCATCCTCGTCGACCGGCTGTTCCCGCGGTCGGTGATCCACGCGCTCACCACGGCGGAGGAGTGCCTGAACGCCATCGAAGGCGGGCGCGAGGGTCGGCTCGGGACCCGCACCGAGGCGCAGCGTCTCCTCGGCCGCGCCCGCGGCGAGCTCGAGTTCCTCGCCCCCGGTGAGCTTCTCGAGGACCTGCAGCGGCGGCTCCTCGCGCTGCAGGAGCTCGGGCAGGCCGCCGGCGAGGCCGTCACCGCCCGCTACTTCCACGTGACGCCCTACGTAGCCTGGACCGACGCCCGCGCCCGCGGCGAGATCGACACCATCCTGGAGGGGGAGCTGTGAGCTGGCGTCTTCGAGTCGTGCACTCCACCGGTTTCGGCTACAACGCACCGGTCACCTCGTCGTACAACGAGGCCCGCCTGACGCCGCGCAGCGACCAGCGGCAGAACGTCATCCTCAACCGCGTGGAGACGGTGCCCGCCACCCGCGCCTACCGCTACACGGACTACTGGGGGACCGCGGTCACCGCGTTCGACCTGCACGCCCCGCACACCGCGCTCGAGGTCACCGGCGCCTCGGTCGTCGAGACCGAGGCGGCCGATGACGCCGGCGACGTGGTCCTGTGGGAGGAGCTGGCTACCGACCGCGTGCGCGACCGGTTCGACGAGCTCCTCAGCTACACGGACTACGTGCCCAAACACCGCAAGCTCACGGCCCAGGCGAAGAAGCTGGTCAAGGACCTGGAGCCCGACGAGGCAGTACTCGCGGTGTGTCGCTGGGTGCACGAGGAGCTGGACTACGTGCCCGGGACCACCGGCGTGCACTCGTCGGCGATCGACGCCTGGGACGAGCGCAAGGGCGTGTGCCAGGATTACGCGCACCTCACGCTGCTCCTGCTGCGCAGCATCGGTATTCCGGCTCGGTACGTCTCGGGGTATCTGCACCCGCAGCGCGACGCGGAGATCGGGTCGACGGTGGCGGGGGAGTCGCACGCCTGGATCGAGGCGTGGACGGGGCAATGGCGCGGCTACGACCCGACCAACGACGTCCCGATCGGCGAGCGGCACGTCTCGGTCGGCGTGGGCCGCGACTACGCCGACGTCCCGCCCCTGCGCGGCGTCATCGCCGGTGGCGGGGCCTCGGACCTCGACGTCGTCGTGGAGATCACGCGCCTCGCGTGACGTCGCCCGGACATGGCGCACCCGCGCGCATCAGCTGCGATGTGTGCATTGCTTACATGAGTGCGAGCCGGTAATGTAAGCATCGTTAACCGCAGTCGTCTCCGGGAGACCGTCATGCCGAAGCGCATTCTCAACGTCGTCACCAACGTCGGTCACTACAACGACCCGTCGCACGAGACGGGCCTGTGGCTCTCCGAGCTGACCCACGCCTGGCACGTTTTCGAGGACGCCGGATTCGACCAAGTGCTGGTCAGCCCCAACGGTGGCGCGGTGCCGCTGGAACCGCGGTCGCTGAAGTTCCCCAACTACGACAAGACCGCCAAGGCGTGGCGCGCGGACCCCGCGCGGATGGCCCTGCTCGAGGACACGCGCAACCCCGAGGAGATCGACTCGGCGGACTTCGACGCGATCTACTTCACCGGCGGCCACGCCGTGATGTACGACTTCCCGGACAGCGAGGGACTCCAGCGGATCAGCCGCGAGATCTTCGAGCGCGGCGGCATCGTCTCCTCGGTCTGCCACGGCTACTGCGGCCTGCTCAATACGAAGCTCTCGAACGGCGAGTACCTCGTCTCCGGCCGGAAGGTCACCGGCTTCGCCTGGCAGGAGGAGGTCCTGGCGCGGGTCGACAAGCTGGTCCCGTACAACGCCGAGGAGGAGATGAAGAAGCGGGGCGCGCTCTACGAGAAGGCCAAGCTCCCGTTCGTCTCCTACGCCGTCGTCGACGGCAACCTGGTCACCGGCCAGAACCCGGGCTCGGCCAAGGAGACCGCCCAGAAGGTCGCGGCGCAGCTCGGATAGCGGTGTGACGCTTCAGGCTCGCAGTCCGACCTCGTCGTGGCGTGGGACGTCGTGCGCGCCGCCTTCGGCGACCACGACGTCCCCAGCACGCTTCTCGGCGTCACCGTGCTCGGCTACGACGATCAGCTCGTCGAATTGGAGGCCGTCGCAGCCGTCGTGGACTGAGGTCAGGTCCAGCCGTAGTCGTCCCGCAGGCGTTGCGCGACGGCGTCGAAACGCCGCCGATCCAGGACGGCGCCTTCGCGGCGGATCCCGTCCTCGGGGACGTCGAGGACGCGATCGAGCCGCACCCAGGAGGGACGTTGCTCGGCGTCCCACGGCCCCGAGCCGATGCCGACCCATTCCGGATCGCCCTGGTGCCGCTCCTGGCTGGACAACATCAGCCCGAGCAGGCTGTTCACGGAGCGACCGACCACCAGCACCGGCCTGTCCTTCCCCTGGCCCGCGTTCGGCCCCGACGTCTCCTCGAACTCCACCCAGGTCCACACGATCTCCCCCGGGTCTGCCTGGCCGTCGAGCTGCGGCGCGTAGAAGACGCCGCGCGCCATGAGCGCGGTGGGCGTGGACGTGCGGGTCACGGGCCTGCCGGGCGTGAACTCCTTGGGCTCCGACGGCGCCTCCAGGCCGAGCGCCTGGTTCACCGTCTGCGTGACCACCTGGGTGATCGCCGCGCGCCCCGCGCGGACCGGAGGACTGTTCACGACCTGCGCGGCGAGCCGCGGCCCGTGCTCGCGCGCGAGCTTGGCCGCCACCGCCGTGAATCGGGTGAAGTCGTTCGCCATGTCCCCCAGGATAGGCCCGCACCCTCGGCGGCCGCGTGCGACGAATCCTGGCGACCCCACTCGTATGTACCTGTGACGATCGATTCCGAGCACAGGAGCACGCATGACCACCCGCACCGATACCGACCTGTACGACGCCACCGTCGCCGAGCGCGCCCGGATGGCCGAGCTCCTCGACGCCCTCACTCCCGATCAGTGGGCTGCCGACTCGCTGTGCGCGGGCTGGCGGGTCCGCGAGGTGGTCGCCCACCTGAACATGACCGACACCCAGACGCAGGAGGACTTCGTCGCCGCCCTCACCGCGGCGGGCGGCGACGTGAACCTCGCCGTCGACCGGACCGCCCGCGGTGATGTCGCCCGCTTCTCCGACGCAGAGCTGCTCGCGACCCAGAAGGCCCGCGTCGCGAGTCGGTGGACGCCCGGCCCCGGGGCGACACAGGGCGCCCTCGCGCACGAGGTGATCCACGGCCTCGACATCACGATCCCGCTCGGCTTGCCAGGACCGGCGCCCGAGGTACTCGCGGCGACAGTGGCGGGAGCGACCGCGGAGGGCCTCGCGTTCTTCGGCGTCGATCTCACGGGCCTGCGCCTGATCGCCGAGGACTCGGACCTGGTCCTCGGCGACGGTCCGAGGGCCGTCCTGTTGCCGACCCTGACGATCGTGCTGATCGCGACAGGCCGACACCCGGTTCCGGCGCGGGACGCCGTGGGATGATCGCGGGTGTGGCGGGGGTCGACGAGGCGGTGCTCGGCGAGGATGTCCTCGCCGAGCTGCGTCCTGAGCTGGTTCGCTACTGCTACCGGATGATCGGCGACGGTGCGGGTGCCGAGGACGCCGCGCAGGAGGTCCTCCTCCGGTTGTGGCGCGCGCGGGCGACCTACGATCCGGCGCGTGCGAGCGTCCGGACCTGGGCGTACGCGATCGCGTCCCGGTACTGCATCGACCTGCTGCGCGCCGCTCCGCGCAAGGCCCTCCCGACGGACCTGTCGGAGCGGAACGGCGCGGGGGACCAGGCGTCCGCGGAGCTGCGGCCCGGCAGCTGGATCACGCCCCTCCCGGACGCCGCCGACGATCCGGCGGCGGCAGCCGAGCGGCACGAGACGATCCGGATGGCCTTCGTCGCGGCGCTGCAGCACCTCACGCCGTCCCAGCGCGCAGTGCTGGTCCTGCGCGACGTCTACGGGCACAGCGCGGCGGAGACCGCGTCGATGCTGGGGATCAGCGCCGCCGCCGCGCACTCGTCGCTGCAGCGCGCGCGGAAGGTGCTCGCGGCGGGTCCGGCACCGTCGGACGTCCCGGCCCCCGACGTGGACCAGCGGCTCCTCGACGGTTTCGTCCGCGCCTTCGAGCGGCACGACGTCGCCGGCCTGGCGGCCCTCCTTGCGGAGGACGTGGTCTTCTCCATGCCGCCCGTCGCGTTCTGGCTGCGGGGCGCCGCCGACTACGCGGCGCTGTTCGGCTCGGGCGACGCGTGTGCCGGCCACCGGCTCGTCGCGACGACGGCGAACGGCGCCCCGGCGTTCGGGCAGTACGAGCCGGGCGACGAGGACGGCATGCGCCCGTTCGCCCTCGTGGTCCTCGAGTCCGACGGTGCCCGGATCACCCGGGTGACCACGTGCCTCGACCAGGCGGACCGGTTCGAGGCCTTCGGCCTCCCCGCCCGCCTGTAGCGTCCGAAGGTCAGCTGCCCGAGACGAGCTCCGCGCACCGCTCGCCCACCAGCATCACGGTGATGTTCGGGTTCACCGTGGTGTGCGCGGGGAAGACGGACGCGTCCGCCACGCGCAGCCCCGCGGTGCCCTTGACCCGCAGCTCGGGGTCCAGCGGCGACATCGGGTCGTCGACCGCGCCCATCCGCACCGTTCCGGCGGGGTGGTACACGGTGTTGTGGGTGCGTCGGATGTAGTCGGCGAGCTCGGCGTCGGTCTGCGCGCCGGGTCCCGGGTACAGCTCCCGCTGGATCCAGTCCTTGAGCGGCCCCGCCTCGGCGATCTCGCGCGCCTTACGGATGCCCGCGATCATCACCTTCATGTCGTGCCCCTCGGGGTCGGTGAAGTACCGCGGGTCGACCTTGGGCTTGTCCCGGAAGTCCCGCGACCGCAGCCGGACGGTGCCGCGCGAGCGCGCGTGCGTGACGTTCGGGGTGAGGCAGAAGGTGTTCTCCGCAGTCGGATAGCCCTGCCGCAGCGTGTGCATGTCGAAAGGCACGCTGCCGTAGTGCATCATCAGGTCCGGCCGGTCCAGGCCGTACTCGGTGGGGGTGAAGATCCCGATCTCCCACCACTGCGTGGACTCGCGGACCATGGGACGGCTCGTCTCGAAGCCGATCACGCCCTCCGGATGATCCTGCAGGTTTGCGCCCACCCCGGGGGAGTCGACGAGCACGTCGACGCCGTTCTCGCGCAGGTGATCCGCGGGGCCGATCCCGGACAGCATGAGCAGTTTCGGCGAGTCGATCGCGCCCGCACTCACGATCACCTCGCGGCGCGCGCCCACGAACGTGGTGCGCCCGAAGGCGTTGTCGGTGACGTCGACGCCCGTCGCACGCGGCACCTCGCCGGTGGTGTCGAAGACGACGCGCTTGGCCCAGGCGCCCGTGCGGATCGTGAGGTTCTGCCGGTCCAGCACCGGGTGCAGGTAGCTCACCGAGGACGACGCGCGCGTCCCGTCCGCGCGGCGGTTGATCTGGAAGAAACCGGCGCCGTTGATCACCGTCTCGCCCGCGTTGAATGCTGTCCGCGGGATGCCCACCGCCTCACAGGCGTCCAGCAGCGCCACACCGCAGGGATCCCTCGGCGGCACCGACATGATGTGCACCGGTCCGGTCCGTCCGTGATGCTCGCCGGGGGCGTCGTTGGTCTCGATCGTCGGGTAGAGGCGGTACACCGAATCCGCGCCCCATCCGGCGGCGCCGTGATCGCGCTCCCACGCGTCCAGGTCCTCGCGCGGCGCCCAGAAGGCGATGCAGCTGTTGTGGGAGCTGCAGCCGCCCAACACCTTCGCCCGGGCGTGCCGCAGGAAGGAGTTGCCGTTCTCCTGGGGCTCGATCGGGTAGTCCCAGTCGTAGCCCGATTCCAGTAGCTCCATCCACCGGTCGAGCCGCAGGATCGCCTCGTCGCCCACGTCCGACGGTCCCGCCTCCAGCAGGCAGACCGTCACGGTCGGGTCCTCGGACAGGCGCGCGGCGACGGCGGCGCCGGCCGATCCGGCGCCCACCACCACGTAGTCGAAGACGTCCTCGTCCCGTGTGTGCGCAGCGCTCACTTACGCGTCCTTCCGCTCGGCGAACCATCCGGTCACGGACGGCCGCAGGTTCTCGTACACGTGCTTGGCTTCGAGGTACTCGCCGAGGCCGGTGGGCCCGAGCTCGCGTCCGATGCCCGAGGCGCCGAAGCCGCCCCACTCCGCTTGGGGGAGGTACGGGCCGAAATCGTTGATCCAGACGGTGCCGTGCCGCAGCCGGCGTGCCACCCGCTTGGCCCGACCTCCGTCGGCGGACCACACCGCACCTGCGAGGCCGTACTCGGTGTCGTTGGCGATCGCCACGGCCTCGTCCTCGGTCGTGAAGGTCTCGACGGTGACCGTGGGTCCGAAGGCCTCGTCGTGGACGCAGGCCATCGACGGGTCGCACTGGTCCAGCACCGTCGGAAGGTAGAAGTAGCCCCGGTCCAGGGAACCCGAACCCTGATCGCCCGTGGCGAAGGCGCCGCCCGTGCGGACCACCGCCCCGTCCTCGCGGGCCTTCTCGACGTAGGCGTGCACCTTGTCGCGGTGCGCGGCGGAGATCAGGGGCCCGGTCTCGGTGCCGTCGGCGTAGGGGAGGCCCTGCCGGATGCCCTCGGCGCGGCGGACCAGTTCGTCGACGAAGACGTCGTGCACCGGCGCTTCGACCACCAGGCGTGCGCCGGCGGAACAGACCTGACCTGAGTGCAGGAAGGCGGCGTTGAGCGCGTTGTCGACCGCAGCGGCGAGTCCCTCGGGGGTGGCGCAGGCGTCCGCGAAGATCACGTTGGGGTTCTTGCCGCCCAGTTCGAGCGCGACCTTCTTCACGGTGGCGGCGGCGTTCGCGGCGATGATCCGCCCGGTCACGAGGCCGCCGGTGAAGGAGACCAGATCGACGTCGGCGTGGGTCGAGAGTGGCGCGCCGGCCTGTGCTCCCGCGCCGAGCACGAGGTTGGCGACGCCGTCGGGCAGTCCGACCTCCTGGAGCACCGTCATCAGCAGGATCGAGGTGTGCGGAGTGAGCTCGGAGGGTTTGAGCACGAAGGTGTCCCCGGCCGCGAGGGCAGGTGCGACCTTCCATGCGGCCTGCAGGAGCGGGTAGTTCCAGGGCGTGATCATGCCGCACACGCCGACGGGCTCGTAGACGATCTGCGAGGCGACGTCGGCGGAGCCGGCGTCCACGATGCGGCCGCTGTCCTGCCCGGCCAGCTTGCCGAAGTAGCGGAAGCAGGCGGCGATGTCGGCCATGTCGAGCTCGGACTCGTACAGGCGCTTGCCCGTGTCGAGGGTCTCGGCGCGGGCGAACTCGTCGCGGCGGCGATCGAGCGCGTCGGCGACGGCGAGCAGCAGGTCGCCCCGCTCTGCCGCGGGGGTGTGCGGCCAGGGGCCGGTGTCGAAGGCGCGGCGCGCCGCGGCGATCGCGGCCTCGGTGTCGGCGGCGGTCGCCTCGTCGACGATGCCGACCTCGGTGCCGTCGGCGGGGCAGACGATGGTGCGGGTACCGCCGGTCTCGCTGTGGCGCCAGGCGCCGTCGATGAACAGGGTCGGTTCGGTCATGCGGGAGTCCCTTCGGGTTCCGTGGACGCGTCGGCGCCGGGATCGGTACGGGGGTCGGTGGATTCGTCGTGGTGGTCGCCGGCGGCGCGGCGCAGGTGCAGGTAGCCGAGATGCCGTTCGTACTGGTCGAGGATGTCGCCGATGATCTGCTCGCGGGTGTACCCGCCCAGCGTGTAGCCCTGTGAGCCCTCGGCGAGGTAGACCTCGCAGCGGAAGTAGCGGTCGCCGGAGCGCTGCGCGAGGATCGCGTAGCTCGGCGCCGGCGCGGAGACGGGCCACACGCAGTACTCGAAATGCGGCTCGCCCGCCAGGTCGACCTTGAGTGTGGGCGAGGGGAGCGTCTCGCTACGGCCCGATTCGTCGACCGTGGCGGTCACGCCTTCGGCGGCGAATTCCGCTGCGACGTCCCGCATCGCGGGCGCCACCGAGTTCTCGAGGAATCTCAGCGTGGCAGTC
Organism: Tsukamurella asaccharolytica; assembly: GCF_007858435.1. Taxonomy (GTDB): domain Bacteria; phylum Actinomycetota; class Actinomycetes; order Mycobacteriales; family Mycobacteriaceae; genus Tsukamurella; species Tsukamurella asaccharolytica. Next base: position 201,615 of record NZ_VIGW01000004.1, read on the forward strand.
CGGCCGGGGTACTGGACCGTCGCGAGTAGCCGGCGTCGCCAGCCGCCCGGCTCGCCGCTGCCGCGCCCGGCCGCGAGCGACTTCGGCAGGGAGGTGCGGTAACTGTCGAGCTTGTAGGACTCGGTGTGCAACGCCCGGAGCAGCGCGAGGCCCACCAGGGCCAGCACGAAGGAGAAGGGCAGGCCCATGATGATCGTGGCCCTCTGCAGAGTCGCGATCGAGCCCTCGCTGCCCGCGAACAGCATCGCGAGGGTGAGCAGGCCGATGGCGAACGACCAGAAGACGCGGGTGCTGCGCGCGCAATCGGCCATCGGGTCCTCCAGCCTACTGGTGAAATTGCCCATCACCAGGGAGCCGGAGTCCGCGCTGGTGACGTAGAACAGCAGGCCCGTGATGGTCGCGACGGCGAGCAGCAGCGGTGCGCCGGGGTACTTCTCGAGCAGCGAGTAGAAGCCCACCTCCGGGGTCGAGGCGGTGGCCTCGGCGAAGTCCCTGTCGCCGCGGGCGACCTCGAGTGCGCTGTTCCCGAACACCGAGATCCACACGAGGATGAAGCTGAAGGGCACGACCAGGACGCCGAGGACGAATTGGCGCAAGGTGCGGCCGCGCGAGATTCGGGCGAGGAACAGCCCGACGAACGGCGCCCAGGCGACCCACCAGGCCCAGAAGAACAACGTCCACGAGTCGAGCCAGCCGCGGGCGTCGTTGCCCGCTGTTTCGGGGTTGACCTGATCCCACGCGAACGTGTCCATGGTGCGGTCGAGGAAGGTCGAAAGGTAGTCGCCGGTGTTCTGCACCAAGCCGTTGAGCAGGAAGTCGGACCGGCCCGCCACCAGGATGTAGACCAGAAGGAGGATCGCCAGGATCACGTTGAGCTCGCTGAGCCGCCGGATGCCCTTGTCGACGCCGGAGGTCGCGGAGATCGTCGCGACGATCACCGAGAGCACGATGAGGCCGATCTGCGCGGCCTTGCCCTGCGGGATACCGAACAGCTCGTGCAGGCCGTAGTTGAGCTGGACGATGCCGATGCCCAGGGACGTGGCGATTCCGAAGATCGTGCCCAGCACGGCGGCCACGTCGACCGCGTCGCCGAGCCGGCCGTGGACTCGCTTGCCGAGGATGGGATACAGCGCGGCGCGGATGGTGAGCGGGAGGTTGTGGCGGAAGGCGAAGTAGGCCAGTGCCCCGCCCATCAGCGCGTACATCGCCCAGCCGGTGAGGCCGTAGTGGAAGACGGTCCACGTGACGGCCTCGCGGGCGGCGTGGTTGGTCTCCCCGACGCCGACCGGGGGATTGAGGTAGTGGCTCACGGGCTCGGCGACGGAGAAGAACATGAGGTCGATGCCGATCCCGGCGGCGAACAGCATCGACGTCCACGTGAAGAGGCTGTACTCGGGGCGCGATTCCTCCGGGCCGAGCCGGTAGTTCCCGTAGCGGCTGAGGCCGATGAAGACGACGACGCCGACGATCGCGGTCGCGAGGAGGAAGTACCACCAGCCGAACCAGCGGGTGATGACCTCGACCACGCCGCTGATCACGCTCTCCGCGGTCTCGGGGGAGGCGAGTGCCCAGAGGGCGAGGGCGAGGACCGAGCCCGCGGCGGCGACGAAGACCCGGCGGTTCACGGAGCTCGTCGGTGTCGGTGTGGCTTCGGCGGGTTCCGCTGTTCGTGAGGATGCGCGATCACTCATGGCCTTCGACGTTACCGCGACGGGGGTGAACGGGGACGAAGTCGCGGGACTGCGTCACCGCGGTACGACTGCGCGACGCGGCATGAGAAACTGAAGGGTGACGTGTGCCGGGAACCCGGCCAGCCGCCCGAGGAGTGAGACCGATTCCCAGCTTCGCCGACGAGACCTTCACCGACCCCTCGCGTATCCGCAACTTTTCGATCATCGCGCACATCGACCACGGCAAGTCGACCCTGGCCGATCGGATGCTGCAGATCACGGGGGTGGTCGAGGCGCGCGCCATGCGGGCGCAGTACCTCGACCGGATGGACATCGAGCGCGAGCGCGGCATCACCATCAAGGCGCAGAACGTGCGGTTGCCCTGGTCCGTGGAGGGTGAGGACTACGTCCTCCACATGATCGACACGCCGGGCCACGTGGACTTCACCTACGAGGTCTCCCGCGCGCTCGAGGCGTGCGAGGGCGCGATCCTGCTGGTCGACGCCGCGCAGGGCATCGAGGCGCAGACCCTCGCCAACCTGTACCTGGCGATGGACAAGGACCTGGAGATCATCCCGGTCCTGAACAAGATCGACCTGCCCGCCGCCGACCCCGACCGGTACGCCGAGGAGATCGCGCACATCATCGGCTGCGAGCCCGGCGACGTGTTGCGCGTCTCCGGAAAGACCGGCGAGGGCGTCGACGCCCTGCTCGATCGCGTGGTGAAGAAGGTGCCGCCGCCCGTCGGCGACGCGGACGCACCGGCCCGCGCGATGATCTTCGACTCGGTGTACGACACCTATCGCGGTGTCGTCACCTACATCCGTGTGGTGGACGGCAAGATCGTCCCGCGCGAGAAGATCCAGATGATGTCGACGGGTGCCACCCACGAGCTCCTCGAGGTGGGCATCGTCTCGCCCGAGCCGAAGGCCTCCAAGGGGCTCGGTGTCGGCGAGGTCGGTTATCTCATCACCGGCGTGAAGGACGTGCGGCAGTCGAAGGTGGGCGACACCGTGACGACCGCGCGCAAGGGCGCCGAGACGCCGCTCACCGGCTATCAGGAGCCGCGGCCGATGGTCTACTCGGGTCTCTACCCCGTGGACGGCTCGGATTACCCGGCGCTGCGTGAGGCGCTCGACAAGCTGCAGCTCAACGACGCCGCGCTGACCTACGAGCCGGAGACGTCCGTGGCCCTCGGCTTCGGCTTCCGGTGCGGCTTCCTCGGGCTGCTGCACATGGAGATCACCCGCGAGCGGCTGCAGCGCGAGTTCGGACTGGACCTGATCTCGACCGCGCCGAACGTGGTCTACCGCGTGGTGGGCGAGGACGGCAAGGAGCTCACCGTCACCAACCCGTCGGACTGGCCCGACGGCAAGCTGCGCGAGACCTACGAGCCGATCACCAAGACGACGATCATCGCGCCCAGCGAGTTCGTCGGCACCATCATGGAGTTGTGCCAGGCGCGCCGAGGCGAGCTCGGCGGCATGGACTACCTGTCCGAGAGTCGGGTCGAGCTGCGCTACACGCTGCCGATGGCGGAGATCATCTTCGACTTCTTCGATTCGCTGAAGTCGCGCACCCGCGGCTACGCCTCGCTCGACTACGAGGAGGCCGGCGAGCAGCAGTCCGATCTGGTCAAGGTCGACATCCTGCTGCAGGGCGAGGCCGTCGACGCCTTCAGCGCGATCGTGCACCGCGACGGTGCGCAGGCCTACGGCAACAAGATGACCGTCAAGCTCAAGGAGCTCATTCCGCGCCAGCAGTTCGAGGTGCCGGTGCAGGCCGCCATCGGTTCGAAGATCATCGCGCGAGAGAACATCCGCGCCATTCGCAAGGACGTGCTCGCCAAGTGCTACGGCGGCGACATCAGCCGGAAGCGCAAGCTGCTCGAGAAGCAGAAGGAGGGCAAGAAGCGCATGAAGACCATCGGCCGGGTGGACGTGCCGCAGGAGGCCTTCGTCGCCGCGCTGTCGTCCGACGCCTCGGCGGACAAGCCGAAGGGCAAGTAATATCCCGTTGGTGACCGCACCTTCAGACCCGGTGAACCCGGGCGCGGGTCCGCGCACCCGGCAGGACCTGTCCCGCTTCGCTTTGCTCTCGATCGTGGTCTCGCTGGTCGTGATCGGACTGAAGATCCTCGCCTGGCGTCTCACGGGATCCGTGGGCCTGCTCTCCGACGCCGCCGAGTCGGCGGTGAATCTGGTCGCGGCGATCGCCGCGTTCGTGGCGCTCAAGGTGGTGGCCAAGCCGGCGGATCACGATCACAACTTCGGGCACACCAAGGCGGAGTACTTCTCGGCGGTGCTCGAGGGCGTGATGATCGTGATCGCGGCAGTGGTCATCCTCGTCTCCGCGATCGACCGGCTACGCAATCCGCAGGCGCTCGAACAGGTGGGGCTGGGTCTCGCGATCTCGGTCGCGGCGACGGTGCTCAACGGTCTCGTCGGGTTCTACCTCATCAGAGTGGGGCGGCGGCATCGTTCGCTCGCTCTGGAGGCGGACGGGAAGCACCTGCTCACGGACGTCTGGACCACGGTCGGCGTGATCGTGGGCGTGCTGCTCGTCGCGCTCACGGGATGGCTGCCGCTGGACCCGCTGATCGCCATCGCGGTGGCGGTGAACATCCTCGTGGTCGGCGCTCGGCTGGTGTGGCAATCCGGCGCCGGCCTCATGGACGCCGCGCTGCCGGTCGAGGAACGGGCGCAGATCGACGCGGTACTCGACCGTCACCGGGCCTCGGGCATCGACTTCCACGACATCCGGACCCGCGAGTCCGGGCATGAGCGCTTCGTCCAGCTGCACATGCTCGTGCCCGGTGAGTGGACCGTGCAACGCGCGCACGACGTGACGGAGGAGGTCGAGAGCGACCTGTCCGCCGTGTTCGACGACCTGCGGATCACGGTGCACATCGAGCCGATCGACGACCCCCGCGCGTACGAGACCTGGCGCCTCGACTGAGACGGAGCCGTCACGGGGCGGAGCCGTCGAACGCGGCCGGACTAGGCCAGGACCGCGTCCTTCCCGAGGAACCGTCCGTAGTCACGGACGGGGCCGGTGAGGCGGCGCTTCGCCGCCGCGGAGATCCTCGTGAACGGCTCGATGGTGACGGTCACCGTCTTCGCCGTGGTCCTCTTGCTCCACACGCCCACGATCTCGCCATCGACGACCACCAGCGGCTTGAAGACAGCGTTGCGGCCGGGCACGATCCGGTTGAGGTGGGCCTCGTCGAGCTGCGGTGCACGGGAACCGTATCCGATGATGTACTCGTCGAAGCCGGGGAGCAGGAGGGGGCGGGCCAGGGCCTCGTCGATCTGCGCGTCCGTCAGGTCGACGGTGCCGGGCGTCACGAGATAACGGGTGCCCGCGAGGCTCACCTGTTCGACGGCGCCGCCCGCAGCAGCTATGCCCTCGTCCACTGCGCCCATCGGGAGGTACGCCCACTTCCCGATGTCCTGCCGGGTCACGGGGCCCCGGGCGGCGACGAACCGGGAGACCGCCTCGCCGAGGGCGTGCTCCGGTTCCCGGGGATCGGAGACCCAGTCGTCGGCCAGGGCGAAGACGTCCGTCGTCGGCACGGGATCCGCGAAGACGATCGCCATCAGTTCGGTGAGGTCACGCAGGATGTGGCCCGTCTGCGCGTTGTCCAGGGGCAGTCCGGCGTCCGCGCAGGCGGCGACGAGTTCGGGGCGGGTGCGCGCGGCGCCGCCCGCGAGTTCCGCACGGATGATCCGCTCGGCGTCCGTCATCATCGCCTCGGTGATCCCCAGCTGCGGGCGGCGCTTCGCGGCCTCGGCGCGCGAGCGCACGGTGAGCGCGGCGCTGAGCCAGTGCAGATCCTCCGGCGCAGTGATCTGCAGGGTGCCCCGCGCGGGCCGGTTGCGGGTGATCCTCCGCTCCGCGAGATCGGCGAGGACCGCCGCATCGTCGGGGTGCTCGGACGCGCGGAGCGAGAGCGCGAACCGCGCCGCGGCGCCGTCCTGGGCCTGGATCGCGAGCATGCCGCGGGCGGCGTCCGGTGCGGTGCGCCAGTCCCGGACGCCAGGCACGAGTCCCTGCGCGCGGAGGCGGAGCGCGCGAATGCGGCGGATCTCAGGATCGACGGTGCCCATGGGCGGAATCCTGCCACGGGCGTAGCCTCGTCGGTGTGTGGAACACCTGGCTGACACGCACCCTGGACATCGATCTGCCGATCCTCGGCGCACCCATGGGCGGCCGCGCCGGCGGTGAACTCGCGGGGCAGGTGACGGCCGCGGGCGGGCTGGGCATGATCGGCGCGGCGCGGTACGCCACGCCCGAGTGGATCGACGAGCAGGCGCGGGTGATCCGGGCCGCCGCGGGCGCGGGGGCGCCGCTCGCCTTCGGCTTGCAGACGTGGTCGCTCGCGGACAGTCCCGAACTGCTGGACTCTGTGCTCGCCGCGCAGCCGACGTTGGTCTCCTTGTCGTTCGGCGATCCCGCACCGTTCGTCCAGCGGGTCCAGGACGCCGGGGCCGTGGTGATCTCGCAGGTCAACTCGGTGGAGGACCTGCGCGAGGTCGAGGCTGCGGGCGTCGACGCCGTCGTCGCGCAGGGCGGCGAGGCGGGCGGGCACACCGGTCGGATCGCGACGCTGCCCCTGCTCCAGGAGGTGCTGCGCGCGACCGGGCTTCCCGTGCTCGCCGCCGGCGGGATCGGAACCGGTGCGGGCCTGGCAGCGGTCCTTGCCGCCGGCGCGCAGGGAGCGCTCATCGGCACCGCCCTGCTCGCTTCGCCCGAGACCGTCGGACCCGATTACGCGATTCCGGCGCTGCTCAAGGCGCGGAGCGCGGACACCGTGTACACCGACGTCTTCGACAAGGCCCGGCACCAGCCCTGGCCCACGCGATGGTTCGGGCGGGCGCTCACCAACGACTTCACTGCGCGATGGCACGACGGGGACGGCGCTGAGGCCTCGTCCGGCTCGGAGGAGGCGGTCAGCGCCGCCTACGACGGTGAGATGCCGGAGGTCGGGGTCGTGTACGCCGGGCAGGCCGCGGGCCTGGTCGACGAGATACGCCCCGCCCGGGAGGTGATCGAGTCCATCGCCGCGGACGCGGAAGCCCGGCTCCGAGCCGTCACAGGGGTGCTCGGTTGATGGCGGGCCTCGCCGTACCGAAGATCTCTCCGCTGCGTCTCGCCGGTCTCGAGGAGGGACTCGCCGATGAACTGATGCCGGGGGATGCGGAGGACCGCCGCCGTTTCGCCGGACCCACCGTCAAGGGGCGCGATCTCAGCGGGATCACGTTCAGCGAGTGCGAGCTCGCGGGATGGGAGGTCCGCGACGCGGTCTTCACCGAGTCCTCCTTCCTCGAGACCCGGATCACCGGCCTGTTCGCCACGGGATTCCGCGCCTCCCGCTCCACGTTCCGGCAGGTCGAGGTCGATGATGCCCGGATCGGCGCCGTCGAGCTCATGGACGCCACGCTGCGCTCCGTGGTGTTCACCGATGTGCGGCTGGGGTTCGTGAACCTGCGGGGCGCCGGCCTCACCGACGTGGCCTTCAGGGGCTGCATGCTCGACGGGATCGACGCCGCCGACGCGACGTTGACCCGGGTCGCCTTCGAGGACTGCACGGCGGGCGAGATCGACGTCTCCCGGGCGAAGCTGCAGCACGTCGACCTGCGCGGACTACAGGTCGAGCGGATCCGCGGGGTCGAGGGCATCGCGGGGGCCACCATGTCGCACCTGCAGGTGGTCGGCCTGGCGGAGGTCTTCGCCGCGCACTTGGGCATTAACGTCACGGACTGATCGATCACCAGATCGGTACGGCGAGCCATGCGCCGACCTTCCACCCGACCACGGTGAAGACGAGACCGACGAACGGCCAACCGATGGTGGTCCTCCCGTCGTCGAGCGCGCGGCAGTAGCCGACGAGCGCGATGAGCGCGCCGAGCCCTGCGCCGCCGGCGGCGATGGCGATTCCGAGCTCGGGCCACCCCGTCGACGTGCAGTCGCTCCAGGCGCACGGGTCGGAAGCCATGGCGAACCCGAGCGAGGCCCACAGGATCGCGAAGAGGTCCGCGGCGCCCAGCACGCAGAGGAGCAGCCCTCCGATGATCGGATCGAGGACCGACCGCTCGGGCCGGCTCACAGCGACATCGCCGCGTTCGCCATGCCCGCCGTGAGGACGGTGCAGAGCACGACGAGGCCGATGCCGACGAGCGGCCAGTAGAACCAGTACCGGCGGCGGCGGGCCTGGAGCACGGTACCGACGAAGGCGCCGACGACGATCGCGGCGATCCCTCCCCACTGGAGATAGATCGCCCGCCCGGCCGCCTCCGCCGCGGCGCACGGCCCGTCGATGGGACAGCCGTCGGCGGCCATCGCGTAGAACCCTGCGAACATCGCCGCGAGGTACGCGATGACGAGCAACAGGATCCACAGCACGGTGCCTGCAGCGACGTCCGCCGCCGCGGACCGCCGCGTCCGCGGAGCGGGCTCCGTCGTGATCAGGGTGGGGAGTGCAATCGGATCGCTCATGGGAATGAGCATCGCGCGAGGTCGCCCGCACGGAATCCGTGGAACTACTCAGGTGCGGTCCGTGATCTCCCCGCCTTCTCCGCGAGGGGAGCCGGGCGGGAGCGGTAGGTTCGAGGGGTGACCGTCGACGCCGTTCTCGCCCCCAGCGCCCTCCCCTTCGCCCTGCCGGACTTCGCCGCGTTCGCGGACGCCGACTACGAGGCGGCGTTCGGCGAGGGCTTCGCCCGGCACCGTCGGGACGTCACGGCGATAACCGAGAACACCGAGCCCGCCACCTTCGCGAACACCGTCGAGGCGATGGAACGTGCTGGTCAGGACCTGGGGCGGGTGGCCGCCGTGTTCTTCTCGCTGACCTCCACCGACCGCACCGACGCGCTCGAGGCCGCCCAGGCGGCGATCTCGCCGCGGTGGTCGGCGCACTTCGATTCGATCCTGATGGATGCCGCGTTGTTCGCCCGCATCGACGAGCTGCACTCCCGGCGTGGCGAGCTCGGCCTCGACGACGAGCAGCTTCGGCTCCTGGAGCGCTACCACCTGCGCTTCACCCGCGCGGGCGCCGGCCTCGACGGTGCCGCACAGGATCGACTCCGCGCGATCAACACTGAGCTCGCTGAGCTCACCACGGAGTTCTCCCGCCGGACGCTCGCGGAGACCAACGCCTCCGCCGTGCATTTCGCGACGGAGGCGGAGCTCGACGGTCTGGACGCCGACACCGTTGCCGCCGCACGCACCGCGGCCGAGGAGGCCGGACGCGACGGATTCCTCCTGGCCCTCGGATATCCGCTCAATCAGCCGAACCTCGCCCGGTTGACCGATCGGGACTCCCGGCGGAAGGTCTTCGAGGCATCGTCGGAGCGGAACACGCGCGGCGACGCGAACGACACGCGCGAACTGATCGCCCGCGTCGCCGCCCTGCGGGCCGAGCGGGCCGCGCTCTTCGGGTACCCGCATCACGCGGCGTATCAGATCGCAGATCAGACGGCGGGGTCCGCCGAGGCCGCCCTCGGGATGCTGCGGGACCTCGCGGTGCCGGCTGCACGGAACGCCGCGGCCGAGCGCGCCGAACTGGAGGAACTGGCAGGGCATCCGATCGAGGCCTGGGACTGGCCGTACTACGCACGCCTCGCCGAGCAGCGCGCGCAGGCCGGGGACGGGGGTGCGGAGGGCCCGCAGCTCAGCGACTTCTTCGCGCTCGACGCGGTGGTCGAGAATGGCGTCTTCGAGGCCGCGTCCCGCATGTACGGGCTCGGTTTCGCCGAGCGCACCGATCTCGCACTGCATCACCCGGATGCGCGCGCGTGGCAGGTCACGGGGTCCGACGGAGCGCCGCTCGGCCTGTTCATCGGTGATTACTTCGCGCGCCCCAGCAAGCGGGGCGGCGCGTGGATGACGAGTTTCGTCGATCAGTCCCGTCTGCTGGACGCGCAGCCCGTGATCATCAACGTCTGCAACTTCGTCCGGCCACCTGCGGGGCGGCCCGCCCTGCTCACGCGCGACGAGGTGACCACGGTCTTCCACGAGTTCGGGCATGCGCTCCACGGACTGCTCTCGGACGTGACCTACCCGTACTTCTCGGGCACCAGCGTCCCGCGCGATTTCGTGGAGTTCCCCTCGCAGTTCAACGAGATGTTCGCCGCCTGGCCGACGATCCTCGACGGCTACGCCCGGCACCACGAGACGGGCGCACCGCTACCCGACGGACTGCGGCGGTCGGTGCTCGAGCCCGGGACGCGCGGCGAGGGATTCGGCACCGTCGAGTACCTGTCGGCGGCCGTGATCGATCTGGCCTGGCACACGATCGAGCCGGGTACGATCGTCGCCGACGTGAACGCCTTCGAGGCGAAAGCGCTGGCCGATGCGGGACTCGACGTTGCCGGCGTGCCGCCGCGGTACCGCGGGCCGTTCTTCAACCACATCTTCTCGGGCGGATACAGTGCCGGGTACTACAGCTACATCTGGTCCGAGGTGCTGGATGCCGACGCCTCCGCCTGGTTCGCCGCGCACGACGGGCCGACCCGCGAGAACGGCGAGAAGCTGCGTGCTGCAGTGCTGTCCCGCGGTGGCAGCGTGGATGCCTCGCAGGCCTACCGCGACTTCCGCGGCGCCGACCCCGACATCACACCCCTCCTGGAGCGTCGCGGGCTGACCACGTAGGACCGGAGTTTCCGCCGGTGCCGGGGTCAGGGGCGGCTATCCGTGTCCTGTGCTGTTCCGTGCAGGCTCGGCGGGGTGGGCCACCAGATCCGTTCTCCCACGAGCGTGAACATCGCCGGGACCACGATGGTGCGGACGAGGAAGGTGTCGAGCAGAATACCGAGGCCGACGATGATGCCGAGCTGGGTGAGGGTGATGAGCGGGAGCACGCCGAGGACCGCGAAGACTGCAGCGAGAACAACACCTGCACTCGTGATCACCGCTCCGGTCGCGGACACGGCGCGTTTCATCGCCTCAGGCACGGGGTGGCGCGCGCTCTCCTCTTGTGCCCGCGCGACGAGAAAGATCGTGTAGTCCACGCCGAGGGCGACCAGGAAGAGGAACGCGAACAGCACCGTGTTGTTGTCGAGCGCGGGGAATCCGAAGACGGTCTCGCCGACGAAGGTGCCGAGACCGATCGCCGCCACCGTGCTGGCGACCGTCGCGAGAACGAGCAGGATCGGAGCTATCGCCGAACGCAACAAGGCGTAGAGGACCAGGAGGACGACCACCAGGATCAGTGGGATGGTGAGTGCGCGGTCGGCTGCGGCGGCGTCTCGGGTGTCGAGAGCCCGCGCGTCGCTACCTCCCACCAGGGCGTCGGCTTGGGAAATCGCGCCCAGGCGTTCTCTCATACCCGCGACGGTGTCGAAGGCGGCCTCGGTCGCGGGGGCTGATGTGAGGATGACGCTCCAGCGGCTGTAGCCAGTGGGTGAGGTACCGCTCGGTATCACCCGGTCGACTCCGGGCGTCTCGCGCAACGTGTTCTGGACCGCCTCCGCTGCCGAGGTTCGAGCGACGACCACTGTGGGATCCGCCTCACCGGCGGGGAAGTGTTCGTCGACGACAGCGAATCCGGTCACGGAGTCGGCGGCGACGCGGAACTGCTCGGTTTGGCTGAGCCCGATCGAGGTGCCGATCAATCCGAGTGTGCAGACGACGAGCAGTGCCGCGGCGGCGAACAGGGACCTGGCCGGGTTCGCGACCACCGCATCGGCTATCCGATGCCAGGGACCGGTGGAGTGCAAGTCGGCGTCCTCGACGTCGAGTGACGGATCGACGCGGGGGATGAACGGCCAAAAGAGCTTTCGACCGAAGATGCCGAGCGCAGGGGGGAGTACGAACAGTGCGAACACCATCGCCAGGAGTAACCCTGCCGCGGCCGCTGCTCCGAGGCTGCGCGTGTTCGGCAAGGCGGCGAACAACAGTGTCGTCAACGCGAGCACCACAGTGAGATTGCTTGCCAGAATGGCCGGTCCTGCACGCCGCACCGCTGCCCGCAGGGCCGCTCGGTGGTCTTCCCGACGACGTAGCTCATCCCGATATCGGGAGATCATGAGAAGGGCGTAATTCGTGCCCGCGCCGAAGACGAGCACGCTGGTGATGCCGGACGTGGATCCGTCGAAGGTCAGCCCGGTGGCTTCCGACAACGCGGTGCCAACGGAGATCGCAACACGGTCGGCGACCGCGATGATCACCAATGGCACAAGCCACAACACCGGCGAACGGTAGGTGACGATCAACAGCAGAGCCACCACGAGCGCAGTGACGGCGAGCAGGGTCACGTTCGCGCCGGAGAACGAGTCCGCGATGTCGGCGGCGAACGCAGGTCCCCCGGTCACGTGCGCGGACAGGGGCGCCGGCAGACCCGCACGCGCGGACTCCCTGAGCGAACTCACGGTGTCGCGGAGCGGGAACCCGCTGATCTCCGCGGACACGGGGACGGTGACGAGCGCGGCCTTGCCGTCGGGTGACACTATCAACGGCGGGCCCGCGGGCTCTGCTGCCGTCGATCGATCCACGGCGAGCATGCGCTCCCGCGCGGCAGTCACCGCGGCGGTGTCCGTGTCGGTGAGGCGGGCGCCGTCCGTACGGTCGACCACGAGAATCGCGGTACCCACCTCGGCATCGGGAAACTGCGCGAGGTAAGCGTCGATGCGGGCGGACTGTGCCGAGTTCGGCAGCGTGTTCGGCGATTCGTCGGCGGAGGAGTTGCCGCCGACGAAGCCTATGATCGCGCCGCCGAGCAGAAGAAGTACGACGCCGATCACCCACGCCCTTTGTCCGGAAACGAGCTTCGCGTACCGGTCCCACCATGCCGTCATGAGGACAGTCTCTCAGAAACTGAGATAAATGCGCAATGGCGTCCGGCGAGTGCCCCGAACTAGCCTTGGTTCATGATGAGGGTGGATCTCGAGTCAGCGCTGACGTCCGACGTTCAGGCGCTTTCCGCTGCGTCGGACCAACTCAGCAGGGTGTTCGCCACGCAACACAGCCTGTCGGCGAACGATTTTCAGGCCCTGCTGCGCGTCCTCGTCGCCGAGCGTGACGGGCAACCACTGACTGTCGGGCGGCTGGGGCGCTCGCTCCGGATATCTTCTGCGGCAACGACCTACCTCGTGGATCGCCTGATCAAGTCTGGGCACATCCGTCGCGAGCCCCACCCGACCGATCAGCGGAGTACCGTCCTGTTGTACGACGATCACGGCATGCAGGTGGCGCAGGAGTTCTTCGGTCCGCTGGCCGCGCTCACGCACTCCGCCCTCGCGACCTTCTCCGACGAGGACCTCGCGATCGCCCACGAGGTCTTCACTGTTCTCATCGGCACAGTGCGCGGCCACGAATCCCGCCTGTCCTAGCGCTCGCGCCACCGGATTCGGGGTGGACGCCCTGGCTCGGCGTGTGTCCGTCGTCGTGGTGCGGGACGGCTTCAGCCCGCCAGTCGGCGCAGGACGTCGAATTCGCAGCCGGGCGCGGACGGGTCGTAGTCGTGCTGGACGAGCCAGCGTGAGACCAGTAGGCAACGCATCGACCACCATCCCCGCACGACGGCGCGGTCGACGTCGCCCCCGTAGCCGGTGGCGACGGCCGCCAGGCGATCGGGATGACCGAGAGTGAGGGTCGCCAGGTCGTGGAGGGGGTCGCCGCGACCCGCCTCTGACCAGTCGATGATGCCGGTCACGGTATCGTCGTCGACGAAGACGTGCTCCACCTGAAGGTCGCCGTGGATGAACGCCGGCGTCCACGGGCGGAGCACGGAACGTGCGATCTCGCGGTTCTGTGTGATGACCCGCTGGGGGAGCGCGCTGTGCTCGAGGAGCCACGCGCACTCGGCGTCGAGTTCTCGGCCGAGTCGCGTGGCCGATGGCCCGTGCCACGGTGGAAGCGGTGCGTCGTGGAGCGCTCGGATCGCCGTCCCGGCGGCGACCCACGCTGATGTGGGGGCGGTGTCCGGCCGGCCGAGCGAGCCGAGCGCGTGGCCGCGCAAAGCTTCGATCGCCAGCACCGGCGGCGCATGCCAGCGCACAGTGGGTGTCGGCACGGGCGCGAGCTGCATCGCCTCGATCTCCCTGCGGGCGTGCGCCGGGTCGCCGTCGACCTTCAGGTAGAGGTCACCGACGCGCAGGGTCGCGCGGGAGCTGTGAGCGACCACTACGTCGACGGTGTCCACCCACCGATCATGACGCAACCGCGTCCGCGCGGGCCACGGGATTTCCGTGGCGTCAGGACACGATCACGCCTCGCGGGTCGGTGCGGCCCTCCCGATCGGCGACAGCGCGACGGATGTCCCGGGCTCGGAAGTCCAAGCCGTCACGGTCGCTCGTCAGCCAGACGAGGAAGACTACGAATGTGATCAGTGCCAGCACGCTGAGCATGTCGACCTCCTTGGTCTCAAGAGTCACGTTCGATAGTGATGAACCATCAAGCTATCACCGTGATTCCGGACGATCGAGGTGACGCTGAGCACGTCAGCGCTGAAAGCGCAGCGTGACGAGCCGGAAGGGGCGCAGCGTGATTCGCATCTCACCTGCGGGCTCGGGGTCGGCGATCGGGCGCTCGAGCAGGTCGGTGCGGACCACGGCTTCGTGCTCGAATTCGGCGTGCACCGTGGCGCTCGCACGGGTGCCGCGGGATTCGTACAGGCGCACGACCACATCGCCGGAGCCGTCCTCCGCCAGCTTGACCGCCTCGACGACGACGCCGGGATGATCGACGGAGATCAGCGGGGCGACCGCTGTGGCGCCGGTCGCGGTGCGCGGCGCGAGATTGCGGCGGTAGCCCTCCTCGACGGCGTCGCCGATCGTCGCGTTCGGTCGCACCGAGACGGCGAGCCGGTGCCCGCCCTGGTCCGTCTCGGGATCGGGGTACCGGGGCGCGCGGAGTAGGGACAGTCGCACGACGGTGCCGGAGGCGCCCGGTGTTGCGGTGCCGGAGGCGCCCGGTGTTGCGGTGCCGGAGGCGCCCGCGGTCTCGGCATGGGAATCCGCGGTGAGTCGGGTGATGTCGTGGCCGTAGGTGGAGTCGTTCGCGACGGCGACGCCGTAATCGGGCTCGCCCACGTGCACCCAGCGGTGCGCGCAGATCTCGAACTTCGCGGCGTCCCACGAGGTGTTGGTGTGCGTCGGCCGGAAGACATGGCCGAATTGAGTCTCCGCGGCGCTGCGGTCGGCGTGCACGGCGAACGGGAAGGTCAGCTTGAGCAACTTCTGCCGCTCGTGCCAGTCGATGTCGCAGGCGATGTCGAGGGCGGGTGATCCGGAGCGCAGGCTGATCCGTTGGGTGATCGTCGAATCGCCGAAGCTGCGGCGGACCACGACCGCTTCCCCGTCGACGGCGACGGAATCCGCATCGACCAGGTCGGTGACGTCGCGACGGTAGAAGGCGTCGATGTCCCAGGCCTCCCAGTGGTTCGGGATGTCGCGGTGAAGCTGGAGCAGATTCCCCGGTGCGGCCATCGCCTCTCGGCCGGTGGCGGCGTCGACCAGCGAGACCAGCAGGCCGCGGGCGTCGATCTTCGCGGAGATCACACCGTTGTCGAGACGGAATCCCTGGTCCGTGGCCGTCGGAGACACGGAACCCGCTGCGGCGATCACGGCGGCGCCCATCGCCGGCACCCCGTCACGGCTGTGCGGGGCCGCATTGAACACGAGGGTCCCGCCGGACGAGGAGGAAACCGTCCGCGCCGGACCGGGGTCCGCGAGCGCCTCCAGGGCCGCAGCGATGATCCGTTCCAGTCGCTTCGCCACCGCGGCGTAGTTGCGCTCCGCGTCCTTGTGCACCCACGCGATGGAGCTGCCGGGGAGGATGTCGTGGAACTGCTGCAGCAGCACCAGGTGCCAGATCTCCTCGAGTTCCTCGGCCGGGTAGGTGAATCCGGCACGCACGGCGGCGGTCGCGGCCCACAGTTCGGCCTCGCGCAACAGGTGCTCGCTGCGGCGGTTGCCCTGCTTCGTCTTCGCCTGGGAGGTGTAGGTGCCCCGGTGGAACTCGAGGTACAGCTCACCCACCCACCGCGGCGGGGTGGGCAGCTCGGCGGCGGCGGCGTCGAAGAACTCCGCGGGCGAGGCGACCTCGACGGTCGGGGAACCCTCGAGCGAGGCGGTGCGAGCTGCGGCCGCGAGCATCTCCCGGGTGGGGCCGCCGCCGCCGTCGCCCCACCCGAACGGGACGAGCGAGCGCGTGCCCGCGCCCTGTTCCCGGTAGTTCTTCTGCGCCCGTGCGAGATCCGCCCCGGAGAGGTCCGAGTTGTACTTATCGACGGGCGGGAAGTGCGTGAACAACGCCGTGCCGTCGATCCCCTCCCAGAGGAATGTCGAATGCGGCATCCGGTTGGTCTGGTTCCACGACAGCTTCTGCGTGAGGAAGTACCGCGACCCCGCGGCGGCGACGATCTGCGGCATCGCCGCGGAGTAGCCGAAGGAATCGGGGAGCCAGGCCTCCGGGGTGTCGATCCCGAACTCCTGCAGGAAGAACCGCTTGCCGGCGACGAACTGTCGCGCCATCGCCTCGCCGCCCGGCATGTTCGTATCGGCCTCGACCCACATGCCGCCGACGGGTACGAAACGTCCCGCCGCGACGTGGTCCTTGATCCGCCCGAAGAGGTCGGGGTAGCGGTCGCGGACCCACGCGAACTGCTGCGCCGAGGAGCACGCGAAGCGGAAGGACGGATCGCGGTCCATGAGGTCCACGACGTTGGCGAACGTTCGTGCGCACTTGCGGGCCGTCTCGCGGACCGGCCACAACCAGGCGGAGTCGATGTGTGCGTGGCCCACCGCAGTGATCCGGTGCGCCGAGCCGTAGGCGGGCGAGGCCAGCGCGGACGCCAGGGCCGCCCGGCCCGCCGCGGCGGTGCCGGCCACGTCGTGCGGATCCACGGCGTCGAGCATCCGCTCCAGCGCGCGGAGTACCTCGTGCCGTCGGGGCAGGTCGAAGGGTAGTTCGTGCATGAGACCGTTCAGCGTCCACACGTCCTGCTGCAGCTCCCACACCGTGCGGTCGCGCAACGCCAGATCGATGGTGCCGAGCCGGTACAGCGGACCGTCGCCCGCGGTCTCCCGGTCGCCGAGGTGCGTGGGCGAGACGAAATCGCCGCCCAGATCGGGGTTGGCGGCGGCCTCGATGTACAGGTCGATGGGCTCGCCCGGCTCCACCGGGACGTAGGCGTTGAAGGGCGAGATCCCCTTGACGACGGTGCCGTCCGCCCGGTACGCGAGCCCCTCGGCGTTGAAGCCGGGGCCGCCCGTGAAGCCGAGCTCCACGCGGAGCTCGAGGGCACCGTCGGCCTCCGTCCAGTCCGCCGGTGGCGCCCCGGTCACGTGGAGCCACAGCGTGGACCAGGGCGCGCCCCACGGGGTGCCGGGGGTGATGGGCGCGTACTCCTGCGCTACCGCCTCGGCGAAGGGCACCGGCTCGCCCGGCGCCGCCCACGCGGACACGGTGACCGGGGCGGAGCGCGCGTACACCGCCCCGTTCAGGAACTCCCGGGTGAACCGGTCGAGGCGCTCTTCGGTCAGCCTTCGGTCGTCGTGCATGACTGCACGGTACTTCCGTCAGGGCGCCTGGTGTGCGGGAAGGAACGCGGACGCGTCGTGCCCGGCTTCCTCGGCCCGGATCACGTGCACCACCGCGTTGATCAGCGCCAGGTGGGTGAACGCTTGCGGGAAGTTCCCGAGATGTTTGCCCGACTTCGGGTCGATCTCCTCCGCGTACAGCTTGAGCGGCGACGAGTACGCCAGCAGCCGCTCGCACAGCGCGCGGGCACGGGCCGTCTCGCCGATCTCCACCAGTGCCGAGACCAGCCAGAACGAGCAGATCGTGAACGTACCCTCCTCGCCGTGGAGGCCGTCGTCGGTCTCCTCCACGCGGTAGCGGAGCACGAGCCCGTCCTCGGTGAGCTCGTCGGCGATCGCGAGTACCGTCGCCCGCACGCGCGGATCGTCCGACGGGAGGAACCGCAGCAGCGGCACCAGCAGCAGCGAGGCGTCGAGCGCGGTCGCGCCGTAGCGCTGGACGAAGACGCCGCGCGAATCCACGCCGTGCTCCAGGATGTCGGCCTTGATGACCTCCGCCTTCTGCGCCCACTCGCGGGCGTAGTCGTCCTCGCCATGGAGCGCCGCGAGCTTGGCCCCGCGGTCGAGCGCGACCCAGCACATGACCTTCGAGCTGGTGAAGTGCTGCGGCTCCCCGCGGACCTCCCAGATGCCGCGGTCGGGTTCGCGCCAGTGCTTGAGGGCCTCCTCGACCTGCTCCTTGAGCACCGGCCACAGGGTCTCCGGGATGCGCTCGGAGGACTTGGTGTTCAGATACACCGAGTCCAGCATGGTGCCCCAGATGTCGTGCTGTCGCTGGTCGAACGCACCGTTGCCGACTCGGACGGGCCGCGCACCGTCGTACCCCGAGAGGTGACTGAGTTCCTCCTCGACCAGGGTGCGTTCCCCGCCGACCCCGTACATGACCTGCAGGGGATGCCGCTCGCCGTTGTTGGCGCCCGAGACATCGGCGATGAAGGAGAAGAAGTCCTCGGCTTCCCGGTCGAGGCCCAGCGTGTACAGGCCCCAGAGCGCGAACGTGGAGTCGCGCACCCAGGCGTAGCGGTAGTCCCAGTTGCGCACGCCGCCCGGCGTCTCCGGGAGCGAGGTGGTGGACGCCGCGAGCAGCGCGCCCGTGGGGGAGTAGGTCAGGCCCTTGAGGGTGAGCGCCGAGCGCTGCAGGTACGTGCGCCACGGATGGTCGGGGAACTGGCCGCGGTTGATCCACTGCCGCCACGATTCCGCAGTCGCCCACATCTTCTGTGTCGCCTCGGGGAAGGTCTGTGGCACCGGGTGCTTGCTCCACGACAGCGCGACGAAGACCTCGTCGCCCTCCTTGAGCCGGGTGTGTGCGCGCGCCTCCCGGCCCTCCAGCCCCAGTCGCATGTTCGTGGTGAGCTTGAGCTCCGGGTTCACCCCGAAGTCCGTGCGGGCCCGCGCGACGGCCTCGCCGTAGCCGTCGGCGGAGTAGCTCCACTCGGCGCCGGCGCGGTTGTAGTCGAACGCGGGCTCGCAGTTGAGCTGCAGTTCGACGGTGCCGGAGACGCAGCGGGCGGTGCGGAGCAGGATGTGCTCGGCGTCCCAGTCCGTCGGGGTCCGACGGTGCGTGCGCGATCGGGTGTTCGTGTCGTGCCAGGGCCCCATCACGAGGGCGTCGCGCACGATCAGCCAGCCCGTCGAGGTCTGCCACGTGGTCTCCAGCATGAGGCTGCCGGGGAGGTAGCGGCGATCGACCGGAACCTTCACCCCGTACGGCCCGAGGCGGAAGGCGCCGGCACCGCGGTCGAGGATCGCGCCGAAGACGCTGGGGGAGTCGGGGCGGGGGATGCACATCCACTCGACGCTGCCGTCGCGCGCAACCAGGCAGGTGTTCTCGCAGTCCGAGAGGAAGGCGTAGTCGTGGATGGGAGGGAACGCGCCGTCACCCTTCGGCGGAGCATCGGTGACGAGCGCGTCCAAACCGAGCGTGTCGGGGCCGTTAGCGTCGGGTGCGGGGGCGTCGTTCTTCGCTGCCATGCACACCATGATGAGGCACGGCGGTGGGTTCGCGCACGGCGGTCGCTAGGCTGGACGGGTGCATCGACTAGCGCAGTGGTGGGACTCGGTGGAGCTGTGGCTCACCGGTCTGCCCTATGTGCTGCAGGTCAGCCTGGTCGTGGTTGTGCTCGCAATGATCGCAATGCTGGTGGTGCGCGTCCTCTGCGCCCTCATCGATCGCGTCGCCGACGTGCTGGACGCCCGCCTCGCGCGGTCCGGTCGCGGCGACGTCACTGGTCAGCGTGCCGGAGAAGGGAATGACGAGAGTGTCTGAGACTGGCGGCGGGTGGCGGGCACTGGTGCCCAAGTCGAAGGTGACGCTCGCGTTGATCGCCCTGCTGGTGCTCCTCGTGGTCGCGTGGGCGCTGCTCCGCTGACGATTCTCCGTACGATTCTCGCCTGACCCTGTCCCGAGGAGAACGGCGAGACGTGATTCGACCCAGCTTCCGCGGCCGTGCCCTGAGCATGGTCGCGCTCGCCCTGACCGTTCTCCTCACGGCGTGCGGCGGCGGCTCCACCGACGACCCGCACGGCGTCGACATCTCCAGCGGCGACAAGCGGGTGAACCTCGTCGCCTTCGCCGTGCCCAAGCCCGCCTTCGACGTGGCCATCCCGCTGTTCCGTGAGACCAATCCGGACGTGGGCTTCTCGCAGTCCTACGGCGCTTCCGGCGACCAGTCCCGCAAGGTCGCGCGGCACGTGCCCGCCGATGTCGTCAACCTGTCCGTCGCGCCCGACGTGACCCGCATCGTCAAGGCCGGTCTCATCGACAAGGACTGGGACAAGGCGTACCCGCGCAAGTCGGTGCCCTTCACCTCCCTCGTGGCCGTCGTGGTGCGGCCCGGCAATCCCAAGGGCATCCGTGACTGGGCGGACCTGCTCAAGCCCGGCGTCGAGGTGGTGACCCCGAATCCGGCGAGTTCCGGCTCGGCCAAGTGGAACTTGCTCGCGCCCTACGCCGCGCTGTCGAACGGCGGCCAGGAACCGGAGAAGGGTCTCGCCTTCGTCAAGGAGCTCATCCGCGATCACACGACGGTGAGTCCCGGGTCCGGCCGGGATGCGACCTCCGCGTTCGAATCGGGCCAGGGTGACGTGCTGCTCAGCTACGAGAGCGAGGCCGTTCTGTTGCAGCGGCAGAGCGAGCAGGACGGCAAGCCCAAGCCCGAGTACTTCATCCCGCCGCAGTCCTTCCGGATCGACCTGCCGGTGGCCGTCGTGAACACGGCTCAGTCGCTCGATGCCGCGAACCGCTTCGTCGGCTTCCTGTTCTCGCCCGAGGCGCAGCGCGCCATCCCGCGATCCGGCTTCCGGGCGAGCGACCCGGCGATCGCCGCCGAGACCGCGAACCTGTTCCCGGCGCAGCCGCAGCGACTGTGGACCATCGACGAACTCGGCGCTGTCCTCGGGAAGGGGACCGGCGCGAAGAACGGCGGCAAGGACCTCACCGGGTGGCCGGCCGTCGACGCGGCCCTGTTCGGCGACAAGGGCGCGATCGCCGCCGTGTACAAGAGCGGCGGCAAGTGATGCGAAGTTTCGTCAACCCGCTGCGCATCGGCATCGCCTGGCTGTGGATCTCGTTGATCGTGCTGCTGCCGATCGCGGCGATCACGACCAAGGCCTTCGACAACGGCTGGTCCGGCTTCTGGGACGCGCTGACGGCGAAGAACGCCGTCGCCACGCTGGTGATCACCGTGTGGGTCTCCCTGCTGGTGACCCTGATCAATGTGGTGATGGGCACGATCATCGCCTGGGTGCTGGTCCGCGACGACTTCCCCGGCAAGGGCGTGGTCAACGCTCTGATCGACCTGCCTTTCGCCCTGCCGACGATCGTCGCGTCGATCGTCCTGCTCTCGCTGTACGGGCCGGACAGTCCCGTGGGGCTGACGCTCAACGCGACCCAACCGGCGGTCGTCATCGCACTGGCTTTCGTCACGCTGCCCTTCGTGGTGCGGCAGGTGCAGCCGGTTCTCATCGAGCTCGACCGCGAGGTCGAGGAGGCCGCCGCCTCGCTGGGCGCGCCCAATCGGGTGATCACGGCGAAGATCATCATCCCCACGCTGCTGCCGGCGATCCTCTCCGGTGCCGGCCTCGCCTTCACCCGCGCGATCGGTGAGTTCGGATCGATCGTCCTGGTGGGCGGGAACATTCCCGGTGAGACACAGGTCGCCTCGCAGTACATCCAGCAGCAGCTCGAGGTCGACAACCAGGTGGCCGCTTCCGCCGTGTCGGTCGCGCTGCTCGCGATCGCCTTCGTGCTGTTGGCGGTGATGCGGTTCGTCGGATCGAGGACCGCGAAGAGGGAGGAGCAGGAGTGAATCTCTCGAGGAGGACCGTACTGGGCTTGCGGTCCATCGCGCTGCTGTACCTGCTGGTGTTGCTGGTGCTACCCATCAGCGTGATCCTGTACCGCTCGTTCGAGCGCGGGTTCGGCGAGTTCTGGGCCTGGATCACGACTCCCGCCGCGATCTCGGCGTTGCAGCTCTCGCTGCTCATCGTCGCGATCGTCGTGCCGCTCAACGTGATCTTCGGCGTGCTCGTCGCGCTCGCTCTCGCCCGCGGGAAGTTCCGCGGCAAGGCCGCGCTGCAGGCGGCGGTCGACCTACCCTTCGCGGTCTCGCCGGTCGTGGTGGGCGTCGCGCTGATCATGCTCTGGGGCGTGGGCGGATGGTTCGGCGGCATCGAGTCGCTCGGCTTCCGGGTCATCTTCGGGCTGCCCGGTATGGTGCTCGCCACGCTCTTCGTGACCCTGCCCTTCGTGGTGCGCGAAGTGGAGCCGGTGCTCCACGAGATCGGGCAGGACCAGGAGCAAGCGGCCGCGACGCTCGGCGCGAGCCCCTGGCAGACCTTCTGGCGGATCACGCTGCCGGCCATCCGGTGGGGCCTGACCTACGGCGTGGTGCTGACCATCGCCCGCGCGCTGGGCGAGTACGGCGCCGTGCTCATGGTCTCGTCCAACTTTCCCGGCATATCGCAGACGCTCACCCTTCTGGTGAGCTCCCGCGACCACGACGACCACAACACCTTCGGGGCGTACGCCGCCGCGACACTGCTCATGCTGCTGGCGCTCATCACGCTGGTGGCGATGTCTCTGCTCGACGCGACCCGCAGGAGGAACCGCGATGACGATTAACGTGGTGGGAGCCAACAAGCGCTACGGCGACTTCGCAGCCCTCGACGATGTCTCCCTGGAGATCCCGGACGGCTCGCTGACCGCGTTGCTCGGTCCCTCGGGATCCGGCAAATCGACGCTGCTGCGCTCGATCGCCGGCCTCGACCGGCTCGATTCGGGCCTCGTCGAGATCAACGGCGTCGACGTCACCTACGCGACACCGCAGCGGCGCGACATCGGCTTCGTCTTCCAGCACTACGCCGCGTTCAAGCACATGAACGTGCGGGAGAACGTCGCGTTCGGGCTCAAGATCCGCAAGCGCCCCGCTGCCGAGGTGAAGGCCAAGGTCGACGGACTGCTCGAGGTCGTGGGACTCGCCGGCTTCCAGAACCGGTACCCGGCGCAGCTGTCCGGCGGCCAGCGGCAGCGCATGGCGTTGGCCCGCGCCCTCGCCGTCGACCCGCAGGTGCTGCTGCTCGACGAGCCCTTCGGCGCGCTCGACGCGAAGGTCCGCGATGAGCTGCGCTCCTGGCTCCGCCGACTGCACGACGAGGTGCACGTGACCACGGTGATCGTGACCCACGACCAGCAGGAGGCGCTCGACATCGCCGACCGGATCGCGGTGCTCAACAAGGGCCGGATCGAGCAGGTGGGTACGCCCGCGGACGTTTACGATCGCCCGGAGACCGAGTTCGTCATGTCGTTCCTCGGCTCGGTGGCGCGGCTCAACGGCGAGCTGGTGCGCCCGCACGACATCCGCGTCGGCCGTACGCCAGAGCTGGCCCGCGCCGGTGAGCTCTCCTCCGAGCAGGCGGGCGTCCTGCGCGCCGAGGTCGAGCGCGTGGTCTACCTCGGCTTCGAGGTGCGCTTGGAGCTCAAGAACGCCGCGACAGGGGAGCGCTTCCAGGCGCAGATCACCCGTGGCGACGCCACCGCTCTGGACCTGTCCGAGGGCGACGATGTGTACGTGCGCGCCACCCATGTCCCGGAGATCGTCGCGCCGAAATGATGTGGTGGTGTCGGTAATGTTGCCGGCATGACCGGTCCGAACGGCATCGACTTCCAGCGTGTCACCACTCAGGAGCAGCTCCTCGGCTTCCAGGAGTGCGCGACGATCGGCTTCCAGAGCCGGCTGCCCGACGCCGAGCAGTGGCTCGCAATGGTGTCGGCGCAGCTGGACTCGCTCGACTTCCGCGTCGCCGTCGACGGGGAGCGGACCGTCGGGACGTTCCTCTCCTTCGATCAGGAGCTGACCGCCGTCGGCGGCGCGACGGTGCCCGTCCGCGCGGTGTCCGCCGTCACGGTTCTGCCGACGCACCGTCGCCGCGGCATCCTCGGTACCCATATGCGGGGCTGCCTCGACGACGCGCGCGCAGCCGGCCACGCCGCCGCCACCCTCATCGCCGCCGAGCATGCGATCTACGGCCGCTACGGCTTCGGGCAGAGCACCGAGTCCGTTGACGTCCGGATCGCCGTGGACCGCGGCCGGTTACCGCAGCCGCCTGTCGACGAGGTGCGGTTCGCCGGGGGCGAGGACTATCTCGTCGCGTCGATCCGGATCCGCGAGCAGCTCGGTTTCCCTGGCCGGGTGTCGAAGCTCGATGTCGAGATGCGCCGCACGGCGGGGCTCGTCAGTGGCGGGGACCCCGACGAGACGCGGCGTGTGGTGCTGCGCCGCGACGGCGACGTGGCGGGGGTCCTGGCCTACACGATCGCGCTGAAGTGGACCGATGGCCGTCCCGATTCCACGCTCAAGGTCACCGAGCTGCTGGGCGTCGACGCTGCTGCTGAGAGGGACCTGTGGTCGTTCGCCATGAGCATCGACTGGGTGCGGTGGGTCGAGGCCGCGCAGCGGCCGCTCGACGACATCGTGACGACCGTCCCCGCCGACCCGCGCACGGTCCAGGTCGCCAACCGCACCGACTTCCTCTGGATCCGGCCCCTCGACGTGCCCGCGCTGTTCGCCGCGCGCACCTACGCCGCGCCGGGCCGGCTCGTGCTGGACATCACCGACCCCGGATTCGCCGGTGCTCCCGGTCCCGCGTACGGGCGGTTCCTGATCTCCACCGACGGCGGAGCGGGCACCTGCACACCCACCGACGAGCCCGCGGATCTCGCGCTCGACGTGACCGACCTCGGCCGGCTGTGGCTCTCCGACGAGCCGGTGGCGCGCCGCGTCGCCGTCGGGTCGGTCCGCGAGCTCTCCGACGGTGCCGCGGCCCGCGCCGACCTCATGCTGTTCAGCCCGCGCCGGGCGTGGGGCGTCGAGTTGTTCTGACGCGGGCGGACCGTCGAACTGCTCAGACCAGGTGGGCCAGGGCGTCTCCGACCAGGCCCGCCGCGAGCGTGTTGCCGCCGGCGGGGTCGATGAGCAGGAACGAGCCCATCTCCCGGTTCTTGTCGTAGTCGTCGGCGACGATGGGCTCCGCGGTCTGGATCGAGATGCGGCCGATCTGGTTCAGCTCCAGCGTGGTGCCCTCGCCGATGGTGAGGTTCTGCTCGTCGAAGACGGCGTCCAGCCCGCCGACGATGGCCTGCGTGGTCTTGGTGCCGTGCTTGAGCAGCAGGCGGGCGCCGACGCGCAGCGGCTTCTCTGCCAGCCAGCACACCGTCGCCTCGAACTGCTGGCGAGGCTCGGGGGCATCGGCGGCGGAGACGATCACGTCGCCGCGCGAGACGTCGACGTCGTCGGCGAGGATCACCGTGACCGAGCGGCCCGTGTGGGCGGAGTCGAGCGGACCGTCGGCCGTGTCGATGCGCTCGACGCGGCTGCGCGTGCCCGCGGGGAGGACGAGGACCTCGTCGCCCACGTCGACGGTGCCGGCGGCCACCTGTCCCGCGTACCCGCGGTAATCGGGGTGTTCGGGGGTGCGGGGCCGGATCACGTACTGCACCGGGAAGCGGAAGCCGATCGGCGTCGTGTCGGGATCCGTCGGGATCGACTCGAGGTGCTCGATGAGCGACGGGCCGTCGTAGTACGGCGTCCGGTCCGAGCGCGAGGCGACGTTGTCGCCGTGCAGCGCCGAGACGGGGATCGCGTGCACGGCCTCGTCGGCCCAGCCCAGCGAACCGGTGAGGGCGCGGAACTCGGCGGAGATCTCCTGGAAGACCGCCGCGGGGTCCTCGACCAGGTCGATCTTGTTCACCGCGAGTACGAGGCGCGGCACGCCCAGGAGCGACAGCACCGCGGCGTGGCGGCGGGTCTGTTCGATGACGCCCTTGCGCGCGTCGGTCAGCAGGATCACGACCTGGGCCGTCGACGCGCCGGACACCGTGTTCCGGGTGTACTGCACGTGACCCGGGGTGTCGGCGAGGATGAACGATCGGTTGGGCGTCGCGAAGTACCGGTAGGCCACGTCGATGGTGATGCCCTGCTCGCGCTCGGCGCGCAGACCGTCGACGAGGAGCGAGAGGTCCGGGGTGTCGAGGCCCTTGTCGACCGAGGCGCGGGTGACGGCGTCGATCTGGTCGGCGAGCACCGACTTCGTGTCGTAGAGCAGCCGACCCACGAGGGTGGACTTGCCGTCGTCGACGGAGCCGGCCGTGGCGAGGCGCAGAAGCGCGGGGGCGGTGCTCATCAGAAGTAGCCCTCCTTCTTACGGTCCTCCATGGCTGCCTCCGAGACGCGATCGTCGCCACGGGTGGCGCCGCGCTCGGTGAGCCGCGACGCGGCGACCTCGGCCATGATCTGCTCGTTGTTCGACGCGGTGGACTCGATCGCACCGGTGGTGGAACCGTCGCCCACGGTGCGGTAGCGCACCGACAGGGTCTGCACCTGCTCGCCCTCGCGCGGGCCGCCCCACACGCCCGAGGTCATCAGCATCCCGTCGCGGACGTAGACCTCCCGCTCGTGCGCGTAGTAGATCGAGGCCAGCTCGATGTCCTCGCGGGCGATGTAGCGCCAGATGTCGAGCTCGGTGAAGTTGCTGATCGGGAAGACGCGCACGTGCTCGCCCGGCGCGTGCCGGCCGTTGTACAGGTTCCACAGCTCGGGCCGCTGCCGTTTCGGGTCCCACTGGCCGAAGGCGTTGCGCAGCGAGAAGATCCGCTCCTTGGCGCGGGCCCGCTCCTCGTCGCGGCGGCCGCCGCCGAAGACGGCGTCGAACCGGTTCTCGGCGATGGCGTCCAGCAGCGGCACCGTCTGCAGCGGGTTGCGGATGCCGTCGGCCCGCTCCTCGAGGCGGCCGTCGGCGAGGTAGTCCTCGACCTTGGCCACGTGCAGGCGCAGGTTGTACTTCTCGACCATTCGGTCCCGGAAGTCGAGCACCTCGGGCAGGTTGTGGCCGGTGTCCACGTGCAGCAATGCGAAGGGGAGCGGCGCCGGCCAGAAGGCCTTCACCGCGAGGTGCAGCAACACCGTCGAATCCTTGCCGCCCGAGAACAGGATCACGGGCCGCTCGAACTCGCCCGCGACCTCGCGGAAGATGTGGATGGCCTCGGACTCGAGCGCGTCGAGCGTGCCGAATTCGGTGGGATCGGGCGCGGCGATGATGGGCTCCGTGGGCTCTGTGATCGTCATGAGGCGTGCAGTCCGCATTCTGTCTTGGTCGAACCGGCCCAGCGGCCGCTTCGAGGATCGGAACCCGGGGCGGGCTTGTTCGTGCAGGGCTGGCAGCCGATGGACGGGTAGCCCTCGTCGACCAGCGGATTCACGAGGATGCCGTTCTCCTCGATGAACCGCTGCATCTGCTCGTCGGACCAGTCGACGATGGGGTTGATCTTCAGCAGCCCGAAGCCCTCGTCGAAGGAGATGAACGGGGCGCGCGCGCGGGTGGGCGACTCGACCCGGCGGATACCGGTGACCCAGGCGCTGTAGCTCGACAGGGTCTCCCGCAGCGGTACGACCTTGCGCAGGTTGCAGCACTGCGCCGGGTCGGAAGCGAAGAGGTTCTCACCGACGGTCGCGTCCTGCTCGCCGACGCTCTGCGCGGGCGTCACGTTGAGCAGTTCGACCTCGTAGATCGCCTCCACCGCGTCGCGCATACCGATGGTTTCGGCGAAGTGGTAGCCGGTGTCGAGGAAGAGCACCTTGGGCCGGTCCTGCACCTGCTTGGCGAGGTGCACCAGCACCCCGTCCTGCATGTTGGACGCGACGACGAAGTCCTCGCCGAAGGTGTCCAGCGTCCACCGCAGCAGGGTCAGCGGGTCGGCGCCCTCCAACTCCTTCGACGCGCGCTTCGCAAGGGCGCGGAGGTCGTCCGCGTCACGTCCGGTCAGGGGCTTCGACGGAGACTCCGTCGCCACGTCCGCTCGTGCCGTCATCGCAGGTCCTCTTCCGCGGCGCGAAGCGTCCACTGCGCGAAGCGCTCGTCGCCTTCGCGCTGCGATACGAAGTTCCGCACCACTCGCTCGATGTAGTCCCCGAGCTCCGTCGACAGCACCTTGTGCTGGCGCAGCTTGCGGCCGAACCCGCTGTCGAGCCCGAGGCTTCCACCAAGGTGAACCTGGAAGCCCTCGACATGATTCCCCTCGTGGTCGTCGACGAGCTGGCCCTTGAAGCCGATGTCGGCGATCTGGGAGCGGCCGCACGAGTTGGGACAGCCGTTGATGTTCACCGTGATGGGCACGTCCAGCTGGGCGTTGAGGTCGGCGAGCCGCTGCTCCAGGTCGGGCACGAGCACCTGCGAGCGCTTGCGGGTCTCCACGAAGGAGAGCTTGCAGAACTCGATGCCGCTGCACGCGATGAGGTTGCGGCGCCAGATCGAGGGGCGACCCTGCAGGCCGAGCGGGGCCAGCTCGTCGATCAGCGAATCGACCTGGTCGTCGGGGACGTCGAGGATGATCAACTTCTGGTACGGGGTGAACGAGGCGCGGTCCGAGCCCACCCTGTCCATGGCGTCCGCCACCCGGCTCAGCGTCGTGCCCGAGACGCGGCCGGCGATGGGGGAGAAGCCGACGGCGTTCAGTCCGTTGCGCAGCTTCTGCACGCCGATGTGGTCGATGGGTCGCTCCGGCTGCTCGGGCGCGGGACCGTCGATGAGCTTGCGGCCGAGGTACTCCGTTTCGAGAACTTCACGGAATTTCTCCACCCCCCAGTCCTTGACCAGGAACTTCAGCCGCGCCTTCGAGCGGAGGCGCCGGTAGCCGTAGTCGCGGAAGATCGAGACCACGCCCTCCCAGACGTCGGGCACCTCGTCGAGCGGGATCCACGCGCCCACGCGCTGCGCGAGCATCGGGTTCGTCGACAGGCCGCCGCCGACCCACAGGTCCAGGCCGGGGCCGTGCTCGGGGTGCACGACGCCGACGAAGGCCACGTCGTTGATCTCGTGGACCACGTCCTGCTGGCCCGAGATGGCGGTCTTGAACTTGCGCGGCAGGTTCGAGTACTTCGGGTCGCCGATGTAGCGGCGCACGATCTCGTCGATCGCGGGCGAAGGGTCGAGGATCTCGTCGAAGGACTCGCCGGCGAGCGGCGAGCCGAGCACCACGCGGGGGCAGTCGCCGCAGGCCTCGGTGGTCTTCAGCCCGACCGCCTCGAGACGCTTCCAGATCTCCGGGACGTTCTCGATCTCGATCCAGTGGAACTGCACGTTCTCGCGGTCCGAGATGTCGGCGGTGTCGCGCCCGAACTCGGTGGAGAGCTCGCCGAGGGTGCGCACCTGCGCGGCGTCGAGCTTCCCGGCGTCGCACCGCACCCGCATCATGAAGTACGGGGCCTCCAGCAGGTCGATGTTCTCGTCGCCCGTGTACGTGCCGTCGTAGCCCTGCTCACGCTGCGTGTACAGGCCCCACCAGCGCATCCGGCCGCGCAGGTCGGCCTTGTCGATCGAGTCGAAGCCCTCCTTCGAGTAGATGTTCTCGATCCGGGCGCGCACATTGAGCGGGTTGTCGTCGCGCTTGGTCTGCTCGTTGGGGTTGAGCGGCGTGCGGTACCCCAGCTTCCACTGGCCCTCCGACTTGCGCTTGACCGGGCGCGTACGCGCGGGCCGGGTCGGGGCGGCCGCAGCGGAGGAGGGGACAGGTGCGCCGGCGATCGACGTCATGGAGACTCCTGAGATTCATGGGATGGCGCGCCGGGCTGGTGGCGCTTCCGGGGCTCGACGCGAAAAGGGCGTCGGGAATCAGGCCCGACAGCCGCTGCTGCAGACCCGCAGGTAATCGATGTGCCGGCGGGACGCCAGCAGCTCACCCTGTCCATCCATCGAGATCATTGTGCCACCGGCTGGGCGGAAAGGCGGAATCGGGTTCCGCTCACCCGCGAGCGAAATCCGGTGGTCGGCGAACCTGACAGACTGAAGCTGTGGCCGCACCCTCGATTCCTGAGATCAGTCGGCTCGACGGTGCCGCGACACCGTTCGGGCTGTACCTGCACGTTCCGTTCTGTGCGACGCGCTGTGGCTACTGCGACTTCAACACGTACACCGCCGGCGAACTGGGCGCGTCGACATCGCCGCAGGCCTGGGCGCAGGCGATCGACGGCGAGTTGGCGCTGGCCCGCCGCGCGCTCGGCGACGTTCCCGTGTCGACGGTGTTCGTGGGCGGCGGCACCCCGTCGCTTCTGGGCGGCGACGGCCTCGCCGCCCTGCTCGAGACCGCCCGCCGCCACTTCGACTTCGCCGACGATGCCGAGGTGACCACTGAGTCGAACCCGGAGTCCACCTCGCCGGAGTTCTTCGCCCGGCTGCGGGCCGCCGGCTTCACGCGGGTCTCGCTCGGCATGCAGTCGGCCGCGGCGCACGTGCTGCAGGTGCTGGACCGCACGCACACTCCGGGACGCGCGGTGGCGGCGGCCAAGGAGGCCCGCGCCGCGGGCTTCGACCACGTCAACCTCGACCTGATCTACGGCACGCCCGGGGAGTCCGACGGCGACCTGCGCGCGTCGCTGGACGCCGTGCTCGACGCCGGCGTGGACCACGTCTCCGCCTACGCGCTCATCGTCGAGGACGGCACTGCGTTGGCCCGGCGGATCCGCCGCGGGGAGCTCCCGGACACCGACGACGACGTGCTCGCGCACCGGTACGAGATGCTCGACGGGGCCCTGCGCGACGCCGGCTTCGACTGGTACGAGGTGTCGAACTGGGCGCGCTCCGAGGCGGGCCGGTGCCGGCACAACGAGCTGTACTGGGAGGGTGCGAACTGGTGGGGCGCCGGGCCCGGCGCGCACGGCCACGTCGCCGGTACGCGGGTGTGGAACGTCAAACACCCCGCCCGGTACGCCGCTGCGGTCGGTGCCGGCGCGCTGCCGATCGCGGGCCACGAGACGCTCACCGACGAGGACCGGCACGTCGAGGACGTGATGCTGCGCGTGCGCATGCGTTCCGGCATCCCGCTCGCCGTGCTCCGGCCCGACGAGGCCTCCCGCGCCCGGGCCGAGGTCACCGTCGGGAACCTGCGCCGGGAGGGCGATGCCTACGTGCTCACGGACGCCGGGCGGTTAGTGGCCGACGGCGTGGTGCGCCGGATCCTGGACTGAGCTACCGCAGCTGCCAGACCACCGTGACCGTCACGGTGAGCGACTGCTCGCCGGCCTCGATGGGGACGGGCGCGGCGGTGGCCGGCGCGTCGAAGCGCTGCGTGACCCTCGGCCGCGCCGCGCTGCCCTCGGTGACGGTGCGGACCTCGCCGAGCGAGCCGCCGGACAGCGTGGCGTACTGCTCGGCGCGGCTCTTGGCCTCGGCGAAGGCCTTGTCGCGGGCGGTCGCCTTGAGCGCGGAGTCGTTCTCGATGTCGAAGCCCACGGAGCTGATGCGGGTCGCGTCGCCGCCGGCGGTCGCGAGGTCGCCGAGCAGCTTCGACGCGGTCTCGAGCTTGCGGACCTTCACCGTCAGCGACTGCGTCGCCTCGTAGGACGTGATCTGCCGGTCGGTGCCGTAGCGGGGATTGACCCGGACGTTCGCCGTGGCGACGTCCTTCTTCTCGACGCCGTTGGCGCCGGCCGCGTCGATCACCTTCTGCGCGCTCGCCGAGGCGTCGTTGAGCGCGGTCGTCACGTCGCCGGCCTGGTGTTGGACCGCCAGCTCCACGGTGAGCACGTCGGGCTTGCCGGCGGCGTCGCCGGTGCCGACCGCCGTGATCTCCCGCGGGGAGTCGCTGGACGTGCTCGACGAGCCGCACGCCGTCACCGAACCGCCCAGGGCGACCGCCGCGAGCAGCGCGAGGCCGGTCACGCGCAATGTCCGTGCCGTGCTGGATGTCGTGTCCGCCATGGCCCCAGCGTGGCAGCGGGCGGGTGCCGCCGCAGCCGATCGCCGGTTACGGCAACGGAGAAGGTGGTTACACCAACTCCCATTCGACGGTGACCCGCGCTCTCACGGTCGTCTCACCGGGCTCCAGCGCCGGGCCCGCGGGCGCCGCGGCGAAGGACTTCGCGGCGACGTGCACCTCGGTGCGTGGCCCCGACGGGTCGTCGGCGATGGCGAGCACAGCGCCGAGGTCGTCGCCCGATAGCGCGGCGTACTGCTCGGCCTGGGCCCTCGCGTCGGCGAACGCGGCCTCGCGCGCCGCGGCGGCGGGGCCGGCACCGTCGGACAGGGTGAAGGCGACGGACTGGATCCGGGCCGCATTGCCCGCGGCCGTCGCGGCGGCCTGCAACACTGCGGGGGCGTCGGCGACGGTGCGGACGGTCACCGTGAGCGACTCGCTCGCGGCGTAGCCCTCGAGCCGCCGGTCCTCCCACGGCCCGGTCTCGACGGCCTGCAGCCCCAGGTTCGACGTGGCGACGTCGCCGTCCGCCACTCCGGCCGCGCGGACAGCGGCGACCACTGCGCGCGCAGCCTCACCTGCGCCGGAGAAGGCCGACGCCACGTCGGACGCCCGGACCTCCACGCCGATGTGGGCGATGACGACGTCGGGGCTCGCGGTGGCGATGCCGGACCCGGTCAGGCGGATGGTGCGCGACATGGGAAGTCCTCTCAGTCTTGGCGGGCGTGCTTGCCGTGCCTCCCCGAGGATGCCGGACGTGGCGGGGTGCCGGGCGGGAGCGCGTGCACGCGGCAGTGCAGCACCTCGCGCCCGCGCAGTGCCGACCGCACCGCGCGGTGCAGGCCGTCCTCGAGGTAGAGATCGCCGTTCCACTGGACCGCGTGCGGGAACAGGTCGCCGTAGAAGGTGGAGTCCTCGGAGAGCAGCCGGTCCAGGGCCAGCACTGTGGTCGTGGTGATGATCGCGCTCAGGCGGACCTGCTGCGGCGGGATCTGCGACCAGTCGCGCGCCGTCAGACCGTGATCCGGGTACGGCTTTCCGTCGAGTACGCCCTTGAAGATCACGGCTCGACTGTATCCCGAGTAAACTCGACGTCCGAAGTTCACACTCGAAAGGACGGCGCGATGTCGACGACGGAGGACCGACGTTTCGAGGTGCTCCGGGCCATCGTGGCCGACTACGTCGAGACGCAGGAGCCCGTCGGGTCGAAGGCCCTGGTGGACCGACACCAGCTGGGTGTCTCCAGCGCGACGGTCCGCAACGACATGGCCGTTCTCGAGGCCGAGGGCTACATCACCCAGCAGCACACCAGCTCGGGGCGTGTACCCACTGAGAAGGGCTACCGGCAGTTCGTGGACCGGATCGCGCAGATCAAGCCGCTCTCGTCGGCCGAGCGACGCGCGATCCTGCAGTTCCTCGAGACGGGCGTGGATCTGGACGATGTGCTGCAGCGCTCGGTGCGACTGCTGGCCCAGCTCACGCGGCAGGTCGCGGTCATCCAGTATCCGGTACTCAGCTCCGCGCGGGTCCGGCACCTCGAGGTCGTGGGCCTGGCCCCGACCCGCCTGCTGCTCGTCGTGATCCTCGACTCGGGCCGCGTCGAGCAGCGGCTCGTCGAGCTCGGCGGCGCGGTGTCGGACGACGATCTCGCCCGCCTGCGTGAGCTGTTCGGCGCCGCGGTGCACGGCAAGCTGATCCCCGACGCCTCGATGGGCGTGGCCGATCTGGCGCCGCTCGCCCCGCGAGACCTGCGCGACGCGGTGATCCGCGTCTCGACAGTGCTGGTGGAGACCCTGGTGGAGCGCGCCGACGACCGACTGGTGCTGGGCGGCACCGCGAACCTGACCCGCAACGCCGCCGACTTCGACGCCGTCTCCGGCTCCCTGCGCAGCGTGCTCGAGACGCTGGAGGAGCAGGTGGTCGTCCTCAAGCTGCTCACGGCCCGGCAGCAGCCGGGCACCGTGTCGGTGGCCATCGGCTCCGAGACGCAGGACGAGAACCTGCGCGGCGCGTCGGTCGTCTCCACGGGCTACGGCGCGCCCGGCGCGGTCTTCGGTGGCGTCGGGGTGCTCGGCCCCACCCGCATGGACTACCCGGGCACCATCGCCTCGGTTGCGGCCGTCGCGCGGTACGTGGGCGAGGTGCTCGGCGAGCGCTGACGGGGCCGGTGGGTCACAACCCCACCTGCAGGAATGGTCCGAAGCGGCCCTGTGGTGGAATCATGGGTTGAGCGCGGTCCGTTCAGGTCCGCTGACTGTCGCCGATTTCGTTAGAGGGTTTCGCAGAAGTGGCACGTGATTACTACCGCATCCTCGGGGTCGATTCGAAGGCCTCCGATCAGGAACTCAAGCGCGCGTACCGCAAGCTCGCTCGCGAGCTGCACCCCGACGTGAATCCCGACGAGGCGGCGCAGAAGAAGTTCCGCGACGTCTCCGATGCCTACGAGGTGCTCAGCGACCCGGAGAAGCGCCGCATCGTCGACATGGGCGGCGATCCGCTCGACAGCTCGCCGGGCGCCGGCGGCTTCGGCGGCTTCGGCGGTGGCGGCCTCGGCGACGTCTTCGAGGCCTTCTTCGGCGGCGGCATGGGCGGCGGCGGCCGCGGCCCCCGCGGGCGGGTCCGCGAGGGCAACGACGCGCTGATCCGCATGGAGCTGGACCTCGACGAGTGCGCGAACGGCGTGAGCCGCGAGCTGAGCGTCGACACGGCGATCCTCTGCGACAAGTGCAAGGGGGCCGGCACCGAGGGGGACAGCAGGCCGTCGACCTGCCCCACGTGCCACGGCGCGGGCGAGGTGCAGTCGGTGCAGCGGTCCTTCCTCGGCCAGGTCATGACCTCGCGTCCGTGCCCCACCTGCTCGGGGGTCGGGGAGGTCATCGAGAACCCCTGCGGCAAGTGCAGCGGCGACGGTCGCGTGCGCACCCGCCGCAACCTGACCGTGAAGATCCCCGCCGGCGTCGGCGACGGAATGCGGGTCCGGCTCGCGGGCCAGGGCGAGGTCGGCCCCGGCGGCGGCCCCGCCGGGGACCTCTACGTCGAGGTCACCGAGAAGGAGCACGAGTACCTCACCCGGGACGGCAGCACGCTGCACGTCACCGCGCGCGTGCCGATGTTCGACGCGGCCCTGGGCTCCCAGGTCGTGGTGCCCACCGTCGTCGACGGCGAGCTCACGGTGGAGGTGCCCCCGGGCAGCCAGACCGGCGATACCACGGTGCTGCGCGGCCACGGCATGCCGCAGGTCAACTCGCAGGTGCGTGGCAACCTCGTCGTGCATTTCGACGTGGCGGTGCCGACGCGGCTGGACAAGAAGCAGACCGAGAAGCTGCGCGAGCTCAAGGCGTTGTTCCCGGGCGAGGGTCCGCATCCTGCGCGGCGCGGCGGCCAGGAACAGGGCGGCGGCATCTTCTCCCGCCTGCGCGACACCTTCGCCGGCCGGTAGCCGCGGGTGGCGGCCACCGTCTTCCTCGCGGAGTCGCTGCCGGCGCCGGGGGAGGAGCACCTCCTCGCCGGCGACGAGGGGCGGCACGCCGCGGCCGTGCGTCGCGTCCGGCCGGGCGAGGAGCTGGTCCTGTCCGACGGTGCCGGTGGCTTCGCCCGGTGCACCGCGACCGCGGTGGGCAAGGCGGACGTCACGGTGCGCTGCTCCGAGACCTGGACGGTCCCACCCGCGTCGCCCCGGGTGGTGCTCGTGCAGGCGCTGCCGAAGTCCGATCGTTCCGAGCTGGCGGTCGAGCTCGCCACCGAGGCGGGGATCGACGCGATCGTCCCCTGGCAGGCCTCCCGGTGCGTCTCCCGGTGGGCCGGCGGCGGGTCCGGCGGCAAGGGCTCGGGGAAGTCCGAGAAGGGCGTCGCCCGGTGGCGCGCAGTGGCGCGGTCCGCCGCGAAACAGGCGCGGCGAGCGTATGTTCCGGAGATCCACGACCTCGTAACGACACGGGAACTCGTTCCATTACTCACCAGTATGGATGCGAATGTAGTTGTCCTGCATGAGGGTTCGGCGGTGCCTCTCGGTGAGGTTGACTTCTCAGTAACCCGCACCGTCGTTATCGTTGTGGGTCCGGAGGGCGGAATCAGCCCCGAGGAACTGGACGCCCTGGTCGGGATGGGTGCGCAGCCCGCGCTTCTCGGCCCGACGGTGCTGCGGACTTCCACCGCCGCGGCCGTCGCCCTGGGCGCCCTGGGAGTCCTGACGGATCGATGGGCCGGCACGCCGCCGGCCTGAGTTGAGGAGTGCTCGGACACGATGGCACGTCGCATCTTCTACGGCAGCGAGGAATCGCAGCACGGGCACTTCTATCCCGGCGACAAGGACAAGCCGCTGATCACCCTCGTGCACGGCGGGTTCTGGCGGAACCTGTACACGATGAAGATGGAGTCGAAGGTCGCCAAGGATCTCAACGACCGCGGGTACCCGGTATGGAACGTCGAGTACCGGCGGGTGGGGGAGCCCGGCGTGACGTGGCCGATCCTCAGCCAGGACGTGCTCGCCGCCATCGACTACGGCACCGACAAGCTGGCCAAGGGCGCCGGGCACATCGTGGCCTCCCACAGCGCCGGGGCCACGCTCGCGGTCTGGGCCGCCGCGCAGCGGCCCGATCTGCTGGGCGTCATCTCCCGCGGCGGCGTGCTCGACCTCATCGAGCGCGGCGACGGCGATCAGTCCATGCGGCTGCTGTTCGACCTCGGGCCGAACGCGAATCCGCGCCTGCTCAAGCGGACCTTCGCGGCCGCCAGCCCCGTCGGGCAGATGCCCTTCACCACCCGCGTGCGGGCGCTGCACGGCCGGCTCGACGAGCAGGTGCCGTACCAGCTCTCCGAGTGGTTCCTCTCGAAGGCGCAGGAGAACGGGATGGACGCGACGCTCACGATGATCGACGGCGAGGGCCACGACGACTTCCTCGAGCCCGGCTCGAAGGGCCACGCCGCCACCGTCGCCGCGATCGAAGAGCTCTCCGCACGGTGACTCTCAGCGCCGCGGGGTCCGCCGCGGGCGAAACCCACGCGCCTTCCGAGGGCCTGCGGTACTAAACTGGGCGTATCCGCACCGTCAGGCGCGGTCACCGCCGAGACAAGGATTGACGCACCGCGTGCCAGACCCCACCAGTTCCGACAGCCGCGCCCAGGCACTGACGCCGGCGCGATCCACCGTCGAGATCCCGATCGAGCTGACCTTCGGGCTCCTCGGTCCTGCGGACGCGAACCTTCGCGCGCTCGAGGGCGCGCTGGCCGCGGACATCCACGCGCGCGGCAACGTGATCACCCTCTCCGGCCGCCCCGCCGACGTCGCGCTCGCCGAGCGGGTCCTCGCCGAGCTGCTCGCCGCCGTGCGCAGCGGCGTCGCCGTGAGCCCGGAGGAGGTGCGCCGGTCCATCGGCATGATGACCGACGGTTCCGGCGAATCGCCGGCCGAGGTCCTCACCCTCGACATCATCTCCCGCCGCGGGAAGACGGTGCGCCCGAAGACGGTCAACCAGAAGAAGTACGTCGACGCGATCGACGAGCACACCATCGTCTTCGGCATCGGTCCCGCCGGCACCGGAAAGACCTACCTCGCGATGGCGAAGGCCGTGCAGGCGCTGCAGTCCAAGCAGGTCAGCCGCATCATCCTCACCCGCCCCGCGGTGGAGGCGGGCGAGCGCCTCGGCTTCCTCCCGGGCACGCTGAACGAGAAGATCGACCCGTACCTGCGCCCGCTCTACGACGCGCTGCACGACATGATGGATCCCGAGGCCATTCCGAAGCTGATGGCCGCAGGCGTCATCGAGGTCGCGCCGCTGGCGTACATGCGCGGCCGGACCCTCAACGACGCCTTCATCATCCTCGACGAGGCGCAGAACACCACCGCCGAGCAGATGAAGATGTTCCTCACCAGGCTCGGCTTCGGCTCCAAGATCGTGGTCACGGGCGACGCGACGCAGGTCGACCTGCCGGGCGGCGCCACCAGCGGTCTGCGCGCCGCGGTCGGCATCCTGCGCGGTATCGATGACATCCACATCGCCGAGCTGTCCAGCGCCGACGTCGTGCGGCACCGCCTGGTCGCCGAGATCGTCGACGCGTACGCGCAGTTCGAGGAGCAGCTCGACGCCGCCAAACGCCCCCAGCTGGGCGCGCGACGCATTCCGGGACGCCGATGAGCATCGAATTCGCCAACGAGTCGGGCTTCGACGTCGACGAGGCGGAGGTCGTGGCGGTGGCGGCGTTCGCCATCGCCGCGATGGACGTGCACCCGGGCGCCGAGCTGAACATGCTCGCCGTCGACCTCGACACCATGGCCGACCTGCACGTGAAGTGGATGGACCTGCCCGGCCCCACCGACGTGATGAGCTTCCCGATGGACGAGCTGACGCCGGGGGGCCGCCCGGACATGCCCGATGCGGGACCCGCGACGCTCGGCGACATCGTGCTGTGCCCTCAGTTCGCAGCGGAGCAGGCGACCGCCGCCGGGCACTCGACCGGCCACGAGCTCAACGTCCTGACCGTGCACGGAGTGCTGCACCTGCTGGGCTTCGACCACGCCGAGCCCGACGAGGAGCGCGAGATGTTCGCCCTCCAGGACAGCATCCTCGCCGAGTACTACGCACAGCAGCGCGACCAGGAGCGTCGCGCGCGCCAGTCCGCGCGCGACGAGAAGCTGCTGGGCCGCACCGGGTTCCTGGGGCGGCGGGACTGAGCCGTGTCCTCGTCGATCCTGCTGATCGTCGGCGTCCTCGCCCTGGTCCTGCTGGGTGGGCTGTTCGCGGCGGTCGACTCCGCCCTGCTCACGGTGTCCCCGGCGCGCGTCGAGGACCTCGTCGAGGACGGCCGCCCGGGAGCGAAGCGACTGCAGCGCGTGCTGGCCAACCGGCCGCTGTACGTCAACCTCGTGGTCCTGCTGCGCACCGCGTGCGAGGTCCTCGCGACGGTCCTCGTCTTCCTGGTCCTCGACCGCTACCTGTCCACCGTGTGGACGGCCGTCGTGACCGCCGCCGTCATGACGGTCGTCAGTTACGTGCTCATCGGCGTGGGGCCCCGCACGCTCGGCCGCCAGCACGCCTACTCGCTGGGCTGCGCGACCGCCGTGATCCTGC
This sequence comes from Tsukamurella asaccharolytica, assembly GCF_007858435.1. GTDB lineage: Bacteria > Actinomycetota > Actinomycetes > Mycobacteriales > Mycobacteriaceae > Tsukamurella > Tsukamurella asaccharolytica. Next base: position 240,139 of record NZ_VIGW01000004.1, read on the forward strand.
AGGTCATCGCGATCCTCATGGGCCCGATCACCCGCCTTCTCATCCTGCTCGGTAACGCGATCACTCCCGGCCGGGGTTACCGGAACGGCCCGTTCGCCACGGAGGTCGAGCTGCGCGAGCTCGTCGATCTCGCGCAGCAGCGCGGCGTGGTGGACGCGGACGAGGGCAAGATGATCCAGTCCGTCTTCGAGCTCGGCGACACCGCTGCCCGCGAGGTCATGGTGCCCCGCCCCGAGATGGTGTGGATCGAGGCCGACAAGTCCGTCTCGCAGGCCACTCGGCTCGCGGTCCGCTCGGGTCACTCCCGCATCCCCGTCATCGGTGAGAACGTCGACGACGTGCGGGGCGTCGTCTACCTCAAGGACCTCGTCGCCCTGCCCGACGGTGCCGACCGGGACGGTATCGAGGTGGGCCGGATGGCGCGCCCGGCGGTCTTCGTGCCCGACTCGAAACCGGTGGATGCGCTGCTGCGGGAGATGCAGCTCACCAACAACCACATGGCCGTCCTCGTCAACGAGTACGGCTCGATCGCGGGCCTGGTGACCATCGAGGACGTGCTGGAGGAGATCGTCGGCGAGATCACCGACGAATACGACGCCGGCGAGATCGCACCGGTCGAGGAGCTCGGCGACGGGGTCTTCCGGGTGTCAGCTCGGTTGGACCTGGAGACCCTGGGTGAGCTCTTCGACAAGGAGATCGAGGAGGACGAGGTCGACACCGTCGGCGGCCTCCTCGGGCTGGCGCTGGGCCGCGTGCCGCTGCCCGGCTCGGAGGTCCGGGCCCACGGCCTGCTGCTGGAGGCCGAGGGCGCCACCGACCGCCGCGGCCGGATGCGGATCTCCACGGTCCTCGTGCGCAGCGCGGAGACCGAGGGAGCGGCACCGTCGGACGACGGCGCGACCGCCGAGCACGAGAAGGAGTCCGCGTGACAGAGACCTCCGATGAGGACCGCAAGCTGGTGACCCTCGCGCGGGGCGTGATGGCGAGGGCGGGCGCGGCGCACGGCGCAGCGGTCCGCGACCTCGACGGCCGCACGTACGCGGGCGCGCCCGTCGCCTTGGAATCCCTCACGCTGACGGGGCTGCAGGTGGCCGTCGCGACGGCCCTGAGCTCCGGGGCCGAGGGCTTCGAGGCCGCCGTCCTGGTCGGCTCCGTCGACGGATCCGATGCCGGCGTCGCGGCGATGCACGAGGTGACGCCGGACGCTCCGGTGTCGCTGTTCGATGAGCGTGGAGAGGCCCGACCGTGACCGAAGAGACCCAGACCTCCGAGGATTTCCGCTCCGGTTTCGTGTGCTTCGTTGGGCGGCCCAACACCGGCAAGTCCACGCTGACCAACGCCCTCGTCGGGACGAAGGTCGCGATCACGAGCTCCCGGCCGCAGACCACCCGCTCGACGATCCGCGGCATCGTCAACCGGCCCGACTGCCAGATCGTGCTGGTCGACACCCCCGGCCTGCACCGCCCTCGCACCCTCCTCGGCCAGCGCCTCAATGACCTGGTGCGCGACACCTACTCCGAGGTCGACCTGATCTGCCTGACCATTCCGGCGGACGAGAAGATCGGCCCCGGCGACAAGTACATCCTCGATCAGGTGCGGCACATGGCACCGCGCACGCCGCTGATGGGCGTGGTCACCAAGATCGACAAGGTGGGGCGCGACAAGGTCGCCGAGCAGCTGCTGGCGGTCTCGGCGTTCCTCGGCGAGAACTGCGACGTGATCCCGGTGTCGGCGACGTCCGGCGAGCAGGTCGAGGACCTGGTGCGGCTGATCGCATCGAAGATGAAGCCGGGCCCGGCGTTCTATCCGGACGGCGAGATCACCGACACCGACGACGACACGATGATGGCTGAGCTGATCCGCGAGGCCGCGCTCGAGGGCGTCCGCGATGAGCTGCCGCACTCGCTGGCCGTCGTGATCGAAGAGGTGGTCGAGCGGGAGAAGACGGAGGCGCAGGAGAAGTCCGGCAAGCCCGCGATGCTCGAGGTGCACGCCCTGCTGTACGTCGAGCGGCCCTCGCAGAAGGCGATCATCATCGGCAAGGGCGGCTCCCGGTTGAAGTCCGTCGGCACCGCCGCGCGTGGCGAGATCGAGAAGCTTCTCGGTCGCAAGGTCTTCCTGTCGCTGCATGTGAAGGTCGCGAAGGACTGGCAGCGCGACCCGAAGCAGCTCGGACGTCTGGGCTTCTAACGGCCGAGCAGCCGTTCCCCCATCCGATGATGCCGGCATCGTGCCGCGGTGCACGGACGAGCGGCGGCGCGGCGTGGGCATCGATGTCGGCGCGGGGTGGGATGATGGAGGGTATGAGGTCGTACCGGGACAGCGCTGTGGTGCTGCGGCAGCACAAGCTGGGAGAGGCCGACTACATCCTCACGCTGCTGACCCGGGACAACGGCCTGGTCCGTGCCGTCGCGAAGGGGGTGCGCAGGCCGCGGTCGCGGTTCGGCGCCCGGCTGGAGCTGTTCGCGCACGTCGACCTGCAGCTGCACCCCGGCCGCAACCTGGACATGGTGACGCAGGTGCACTCCATCGCCGCGTATTCAGGCGATCTGGCGGGCGACTACGGCCGCTACACCACGGCCTGCGCGGTGATCGAGACCGCGGAGCGGCTGGCGGGCGAGGAGCGGGCCCCGGCGATGGAACTGCACCGGCTCACCGTCGGCGCGCTGCGCGCCATCGCGGCCGGCGTGCGCGACCGGGACCTGGTGCTGATCTCCTTCCTGCTGCGCGCCATGGAGTCGGCGGGCTGGGCGCCCGCGCTGACGATCTGCGCCCGCTGCGGCGACGAGGGGCCGCACCGCGCCTTCCACGTGGCCGCGGGCGGCGCCGTCTGCGTGCACTGCCGTCCGTCGGGCTCCGCGGTGCCGGGGCAGGGCGTGCTGGACCTGATGGCGGCCCTCGCCCGGGCCGACTTCGACTTCGCCGAGACCACGGGCGAGCGGGTGCGCAGGCAGGCCAACGGCCTCGCCGCCGCGCACCTACAGTGGCACGTGGGGCGGCAGTTGCGCTCGCTGCCCATGATCGAGCGGCACGCGCCGCACAGCCCGGCCTTCGCGGCCGGTGAGAGGGAGGTCGACGGTGCCGGGACTGCGGCGGGGTAGGTCCAAGACTGCTGTTTCCGCGGCGCCGGCCACCGTCCGGCCCCCGGACCCGCATCCGTCGGGTGTGACGCCGCCGGAGATCCCCGCGGAACTGGTACCGAATCACGTCGCCCTCGTCATGGACGGCAACGGCCGCTGGGCACAGGAACGCGGAATGCCGCGCACCGAGGGACACACGCGCGGCGAGGCCGTGCTCATGGACACCGTCTGCGGGTGCATCGAGATCGGCGTGAAGCAACTGTCCGCGTACGCCTTCTCGACCGAGAACTGGTCGCGTAGCCCGGAGGAGGTGCGTTTCCTCATGGGCTTCAACCGCGACGTGATCCGCCGGCGTCGCGACGAGATGCACGAGATGGGTGTTCGGGTGAAGTGGGCCGGCCGTCGTCCGCGCCTGTGGGCCAGTGTGATCAAGGAGCTCGAGGTGGCAGAGGAGCTGACCAAGCACAACACCGTCATGACGCTCACGATGTGCGTCAACTACGGCGGCCGGGCCGAGATCGTCGATGCGACACGGGAGATCGCCCGTCGGGCCGCGGCGGGGGAGATCAAGCCCGACCGCATCACCGAGCAGTCCTTCCAGCAGTACCTGTATCAGCCCGACATGCCGGACGTGGACCTCTTCCTGCGGCCGTCGGGGGAGAAGCGCTCTTCGAACTTCCTGCTCTGGGAGAGCGCGTACGCCGAGTACGTCTACCAGGACACCTTGTTCCCCGACTTCGACCGGCGGAACCTGTGGGACGCCTGCCTCGAGTACGCCAAGCGCGACCGGCGGTTCGGCGGTGCCCAGTGACAGCGCAGGATCCCCGACTCGACGCGCTGCGCTCGCGGCTCGAGTCCGCGCTCGCCGACGGCGTGGTGCTGCGTCGCGACGAGAACCAGGCCGTGCTCGTCGATTTCGGCGAGACGCCGGCCTCGGTGCAGGTCTTCGAGCTCGCGCGCGACGTGGACGTCTACTCGCTGACCCAGGTGGTGGCCTGGGACCTCGCGCTGACCGACGATCTCCGCGCCGATGTGCGAGCCGTCGCGGAGGGCGTGCAGTTCGGATCGCTCCGGCTCATGGAGCGGGAGGTATCGGCGGATCTGGTGCTGCACTACAGCTTCCCGGCCGGCACGCTCGCGGGCGAGGCACTGCGGGAGTTCGTGCTGTTCGTGCTGGCGCAGGGTGTCGAGGCGCGCCGTCGCCTCGTGGCGTGACGGCGCGCCTGCCGATTGGTCAGGGGCGCAGCAGCACCTTGCCCACGCGGCCCGGACGGCCGCTCGCCTTTGCTGCGGAGGACATCTCCTCGAGCGGGTAGACCCCGTCGACCGGAAGCGCGAGGGTGCCGGCGGCGACGCCGCGCACGACCTCGCCCATGAGCTCCGCCCGCTTGCCGGGATCCATCTCCTGGCTCACGGTGCGCCCCCAGAAGCCCTTGACCACGATCTCCTTGAAGATCGCGACGTTGACGGGGATCTCCAGCATCGCGCCCTTGCCCGGATCGGTCGCGCTCATCGCGCCGAACGAGACGAGGGTGCCGCGCTGGCCGAGGAGGAGCGCGAGCTGGGTGCTCGCCGCGCCGCCGATCGAGTCGACGGCGGCCGCGTAACCGGCCTCACCCGCGAGCTCCTCGGCGCGCCCGCGCCAGCCCTCGGTGTCGGTGGCGATCACGTTCGTCACGCCGAAGGTGGCCAACTCGTCGATGGCGGCGGACCGTCGGACCAGGCCCGTGACATTGATGCCCCGGGCGGTGGCGAGCTGTGCCAGAAGGCGTCCGACCATGCCGTTGGCGGTGTTCTGCACGATCCACTGCCCGGGTTCGACGTTCAGGTAGTCGAGCAGGCTGATCGCGCTGAACGGCATCGAGAACAGCTGTGCTGCAGCCTCGTCGGGGATCTCCCCGGGGACCGGCAGGAGCCCCGCGGCACCGGCGACGAAGTACTCGGCCCAGGTGCCGAAGGCCGACCCGGTGGCGACCCGTTGGCCGACGGTGAAGCCTTCGACGCCCTCGCCGAGCGCGTCGATGACACCCACGGCCTCGGAGCCGGAAGCGGCGGGAAGGTCGGGCTTGTACCCGTAGTCGCCCTTCACGGTCCACAGGTCGTGGTTGTGGATCGGCGCCAGTAAGGTTCGGATCCGCACCTGGCCGGGGCGGGGCTCGGGCAGGGGGACGTCGCGGACGGACAGGACGCTCGCGGGGTCGCCGAACCGGTCCTGGATCAGTGCACGCATGGAGATCTCCTCGGTCGGGGGAATGGAGGGGGAGTTCAGTCGTCGGCGACGGTCACGGTGACGTCGACGTTGCCGCGGACGGCGTTCGAGTACGGGCAGACCTGGTGCGCGGCGTCCGCGAGCGCCTGCGCCGCGTCGTGCTCGACGTCGGGGATGACGACCTCGAGTGCGACGGTGAGCCCGAAGCCCCCGGAACCGTTGGGGCCGATACCGACTCGGGCGCCGACGCTGGAGTCGCCGAGCGCCACCTTCTGCGTGCGGGCGACCATCTGCAGTGCGGAGTGGAAGCAGGCCGCGTAGCCGGCGGCGAAGAGCTGCTCGGGGTTCGCGCCGTCCCCCGAGCCACCCATCTCCTTCGGGACTGCCAGCTGCAGATCGACGCGGCCGTCGTCGGTGCGGGTGCGGCCGTCGCGGCCAGCTCCGGTCGCGATCGCCTCGGCTGTGTACACGGTGCTCATGGTGTTTCCTCCTGGAACTGCGGTGATCAGGTATGTGCTGCGCAGAAGCGGTTCGCCAGGTCGCGGAGCGCGATCGCGTCCTCGACGGGCAGGGTGAATCCCTCGTAGACCCGCTGCCGGGCCGCGTCGACCCGGGGCCGCAGGGCGCGCCCCGCCTCGGTGACGTGGACCGTGACGAGCCGTTCGTCGGTCTGATCGCGGCGGCGCTCGAGGAGGCTCGCCCCCTCGAGTCGTCTGATCAGCGGCGACAGGGTGCCGCTGTCGAGTCGAAGGCGCTCACCCAGTGCGGAGACGGTGACTCCGTCGCGCTCCCACAGTGCGAGCAGGGTCACGTACTGCGTGTAGGTGAGGCCCAGCTTCGACAGCTCCTCGCGGTAGGCGTTGGATGCCACCCGCGCGGCCGAGTACAGCGCGAAGCACAGCTGGTCCTCGAGGGTCTGGTTCGCTTCCACCCCTCAACAATGACACGCAATTCAATTGTGCACAACTCAAATGTGGTGAGTGGACGAACTAGCCTCGACTGTCCACAGGAGGCTTTACAGAATTCGAGAAGGTGTCCAACAATGCTTGACAAACAGAGCATTGCTGTCAAATACTGATCGCAGAGCGTATGACCTCAGTCATAGCCCCTATCGGGGCGAACGGATTAAGGAGGGCACCGTGAAGGGCCTGGCTTACATCGACGCGGACGGCAAAGAAGCCGTCTGGACCGACCACAAGAAGCGACTCTGGCTGTGGGGGCTGTTCGTGCCCACCGCCCTGTTCTTCGCCGTGGGCCTCATGATGCTGCTCGGCATCGGCCACACCCCGCTGATGTACCTGGCGCCCGTCCTGTGGTGGATCGGCCCGCTGCTGCTCTACGTCATCCTTCCGATCGTCGACATCAAGGCCGGCGACGACGGCGAGAATCCGCCGGAGGAGGTGATGGAGGCGCTCGAGGAGTCCAGGTACTACCGCTGGCTGACCTACATCTTCCTGCCCTGCCACCTCGCCTCACTGATCGCGATGTGCTACTTCATCACCGCCGACGACCTCTCCTGGCTGGGCGGCGTCTACTCGGACGGCGGCGGCCTCGGCCTCATCAGCCAGATCGGCATCACGCTGAGCCTCGGTGTGGTCACGGGTATCGGCATCAACACCGGCCACGAGCTGGGCCACAAGAAGCCCGAGAACGAGCGCTGGATCGCCAAGCTCACCCTCGCTCCCGCCATGTACGGCCACTTCTTCATCGAGCACAACCGGGGGCACCACGTGCGGGTCGCCACCCCGGAGGATCCCGCCAGCGGTCGCTTCGGTGAGACCTTCTGGGAGTTCCTGCCGCGCAGCGTGTGGGGCAGCCTGAAGTCGTCGTGGAACCTGGAGAAGACGCGCCTGGAGCGCCTCGGCAAGAGCCCGTGGACGCTGAAGAACGACGTGCTCAACGCCTGGCTGATGACCGTCGTCCTGTACGGGGCGCTCACCGCGGTGTTCGGTTGGTACGTGTTGCCCTTCCTGATCCTCCAGGGCATCTACGGGTTCAGCCTGCTCGAGTCGGTGAACTACCTCGAGCACTACGGCCTGCTGCGCCAGAAGACCGCCTCCGGCCGCTACGAGCGCTGCGCGCCGAAGCACTCGTGGAACTCGGACCGGATCATCACCAACGTCTTCCTGTACCACCTGCAGCGTCACAGCGATCATCACGCGAACCCCACGCGCCGCTACCAGACCCTACGATCGTTCGAGGAGGCGCCGTCGCTGCCCCAGGGCTACGCCACGTTGATCGGCGTGACGTATTTCCCCCCGCTGTGGCGCAAGATCATGGATCACCGGGTCCTGGACCACTACGACGGTGACATCACCAAGGTGAACATCCATCCGCGCGTCCGCGACGAAGTGCTCGCCAAGTACGGCGCGCCGAGCGCCGGTGAGCAGGCCGCCGCATGAGTGCCTTCAAGTGCCCCGTGTGCGACTACGTGTACGACGAGGCCACAGGCGCGCCCCGCGAGGGGTGGCCGGCCGGCACCGCGTGGGACGCCATCCCCGACGACTGGAACTGCCCCGACTGCGGCGTCCGCGACAAGATCGACTTCGAGCCCGTCTGAGACGGGTCAGCAAGACCGAGAAAGGATTCCATCATGAGTGACGCACCCTTCAAACTGTTCCGCTGCCTGCAGTGCGGCTTCGAGTACGACGAGGCCGAGGGTTGGCCCGAGGACGGTATCGCGCCCGGCACCCGCTGGGACGACATCCCCGACGACTGGTCCTGCCCCGACTGCGGCGCGGCCAAGGCCGACTTCGAGATGGTCGAGGTCTCCCGGGCATGAGTACCGACGGCGTGGTGATCGTCGGCACGGGCGTCGCGGGCGCCACCGCGGCCCTCGGGCTGCGGACCGGCGGATACGACGGTGCCGTGACCCTCATCGGTCGCGAACCGCACCTCCCGTACCGGCGGCCCACGCTGTCGAAGGACGTGCTGCTGGCGGGCATGCCCGCCGAGAAGGCGCTCCTCAAGCCGGCGACGCACTGGGAGGACATCGGGGTCGCGGTCCGCACCGGGGTCACCGTCAGCGGGGGCGACACCGCGGCCCGCACGCTGGAGCTGTCCGACGGCGCCGCCCTCACCTACGGCTCCCTGGTCCTGGCTACGGGCGGCGCGGCGAGGGAGCTCCCGGGCCTGTCGCCCGCGCCGCGGGTGCGGTACCTGCGGGACTTCGCCGACGCGATCGCGCTGCGCCACGAGCTGGGCCGCGCCGGCACGGTGATCGTCCTCGGCGCAGGTCTGATCGGCTCCGAGGTGGCCTCGGCCGCCGCGACGCTGGGCGCGAGGGTCACCGTGATCGAGCCGGCCGATCTGCCGCTCGCCCGCGTCGTGCCGCCGGCGATCGGCGAGCGCTTGGCCGCCCTGCAGCGCGGAGCAGGCGTCGACCTGCTGCTCGGCGTCCGGCCGGGAGAGATCACCGTCGATCCCGAACGTGTTTCCGTCGCCCTGCCCGGCGGCGGCGCCGTCGTCGCCGACCTGCTGGTGGTCGCGGTCGGCTCGAGCCCCGACACCGGGCTGGCCGAGCGCCTGGCCCTGCGCGTGGACGACGGTATCCTGGTGGACGAGCGGTACCGCACGTCCGCCGACGGCGTCTACGCCGTCGGTGACTGCGCGCGGGTGCCGCAGCCCTTGGAGGGCGGCACCTACCGCGCCGAGAACTGGTCCGCGGCGCAGGACCAGGGTTCGGCGGTCGCGCAGGTGCTCCTCGGCGGCGCGCCGGCACCCACGGTCCCGTGGGGCTGGTCGAACCAGTTCGGGGCGGTGCTGCAGTTCGCGGGATGGCCCGCGGCGGACGACGAGGTGGAGGTGGACGGCCCGATGGACACGGCGAGTGGCGATCCGTTCATCGCGCGGTGCAGCCGCGGCGGCAGGCTTGCCGGCGCTGTGGCGATCGGCCGGCCCAAGGAGCTGCGGTCGGTTCGCGGCGAACTGTCCGAGCAGATCGCGGCGGCGGTCGCACGATGACCGTCGTCGTGGGGCGCGATGCCGCTGACGCCGCACCCAAGCAGACGGTGCGGGATCAGGCGCTCGACGCGGTGAGCGGCGTGCTCAGCGGGCGCGAGTGGTCGGCGGTCACGATGGCCGCCGTCGCCCGCGAGGCCGGTGTCAGCAGGCAGACCCTCTACAACGAGTTCGGCTCCCGGAAGGGCATGGCGGTCGCCTACGTGACGCGCTTCGTCGACGGCCTGCTCGCGTTCGTGCAGGAGCGGATCGACGCCCACCCGGGCGAGATCGACACCGCCGTCGAGGACGCCATGCAGGGCGTCTTCCAGATCGGTATGGGCGACCCGGTGGTCATCAACATCGTGGGCCCGAATCCGCACCGCGACCTCATGGGGATCGTGACGGTCGACGGTACGCCGATCCTGCAGCGCGCCACCGAGGGCCTCGCGGAGATACTCGCGATGAGCTGGGCACAGGTCCGTCGGGCCGATGCCCAGGTCGCGGCGGCGGTGCTCGTGCGGCTCGCGTTCAGCCACCTCACCATGCCGATCGAGGGCCCGGGCGAGGCGGCTCGCGAGGTCTCCGCCGTGCTCTCGCCCTTCCTGGCCCAGGCCGTCCGAGCCTGAGCCGCGCCGACCTGTCAGGGGCGGGAGCAGTCGGCGCAGCGGCCGAAGATCTCCAGCGTGTGCGTCACGTCCGTGAAGCCGTGCGCCGCGGCGGTCCGCGCCGCCCACGCCTCGACGGTCCGGTCCGTTACCTCGACGGTGCGCCCGCACTCCCGGCAGACGAGGTGGTGATGGTGCTCGTCCGAGCAGAGCCGGAACATCGCCTCGCCGCTGTTCGTGCGCAGGGTGTCCACGGCGCCGGCGTCCGCCATCGCCTGCAGGTTCCGGTAGACGGTGGTCAGGCCGATGGACTCGCCGTCCGCACGGAGCTGTTCGTGGAGCTCCTGCGCCGACTTGAACTCCGAGACCGACCGCAGTGCCTGCGTGATGGCGCCACGCTGTTTCGTCGCCCGGATGCCGGTGCCTCGTGCCGTAGCGGCGCCCGTGGTCGCGTGGGCGGTCATCGTCAAGCCACCGGCCGCTCGGTGGCGTGGGCGACCGCGTCGACCACGATGTGCGCCAGGTGGTCGTCCACCAACCGGTAGACGATCTCTCGGCCGTTGCGCTCGCCGCGGACCACGCCCGCGGACTTGAGGACGCGCAGGTGCTGGCTGACCAAGGGCTGGGTCACCCCCAGGGTGTCGACCAGCTGGTGCACGCACAACTCGGAGTGCATGAGCTCGAGCACGATGGCGATGCGGACCGGCGCGGCGAGGGCGCGCAGCAGATCACCCGTGGCGGTGAGCACCTCGGGATCCGGTTGCGCGTGCGGCGGGTCCTCGGGTGCGACGGGGCAGTCGGCGACGACGTCGATGGGAATGGCGGCCTCCTCTTATCAATAATCATTTTCATATGCGAGGTCGGGCCCCGTCAAGCGGCGAGGTGGGGAGGCGTCCCATCGCGCCGCGGGTGAGACGGCGAACGGTAGAGTCGGCGCGTACGTTTTTCTGGTCTCACAACCCGTCGGAGATGAAGCGCGCCGTGGCCAAAGCAACCAAAGTCGATACCGTCGCCAACCTGTGTAAGCGCAGGGGCCTGGTCTTCCAGTCGGGCGAGATCTACGGCGGCACGAGGTCGGCGTGGGATTATGGGCCGCTCGGCGTGGAGCTCAAGGAGAACATCAAGAAGCAGTGGTGGCGCAACATGGTCACCTCGCGCGACGACGTGGTCGGCCTCGACAGCGCGATCATCCTGCCCCGCCAGGTGTGGGTCGCTTCCGGGCACGTCTCCGTGTTCAACGATCCGCTGGTCGAGTGCCTGAACTGCCACAAGCGGCATCGTCAGGATCATCTGCAGGAGGCGTACGCGGAGAAGCGCGCCGCCAAGGGCGAGGAGATCGACCCGGACGCCGTACCGATGACGGAGATCGTCTGCCCGGACTGCGGCACCAAGGGGCAGTGGACCGAGCCCCGTGACTTCAACATGATGCTCAAGACCCACCTCGGCCCGATCGAGTCCGACGAGGGCCTGCACTATCTGCGCCCCGAGACGGCGCAGGGCATCTTCGTGAACTTCAAGAACGTGATGACCACGGCGCGCAAGAAGCCGCCGTTCGGCATCGGCCAGATCGGCAAGAGCTTCCGCAACGAGATCACCCCCGGCAACTTCATCTTCCGGACCCGCGAGTTCGAGCAGATGGAGATGGAGTTCTTCGTCAAGCCGGGCGACGACGACGAGTGGCACCAGTACTGGATCGACTACCGCCTGAAGTGGTACACCGATCTCGGCATCGACCCGGAGAACCTGCGCCTGTTCACCCACCCGCAGGAGAAGCTGAGCCACTACTCCAAGGGCACCGTCGACATCGAGTACCGGTTCGAGTTCGCGGGCGGCGAATGGGGTGAGCTCGAGGGCATCGCCAACCGCACCGACTTCGACCTCGGCACCCACACCGAGCACTCGGGCGAGTCGCTGGAGTACTTCGATCAGCAGTCCGGCGAGCGGTACACCCCGTACGTGATCGAGCCCGCAGCCGGCCTCACTCGCTCCCTGATGGCCTTCCTCGTGGACGCCTACACCGAAGAGGAGGTGCCGAAGGCCAACGGCGGCAGCGATACCCGCGTGGTGCTCAAGCTGGATCGCCGCCTGGCGCCGGTCAAGGCGGCGGTGCTGCCGCTCTCGCGCGACGAGAAGCTCTCGCCCAAGGCGCGCGAGCTCGCCGCGCAGCTGCGCCAGTTCTGGAACGTGGAGTTCGACGATGCGCAGGGCATCGGTAAGCGTTACCGCCGCCAGGACGAGATCGGCACCCCGTTCTGCATCACCGTCGACTTCGACACGCTCGAGGACGAGTCCGTGACCGTGCGCGAACGCGACACCATGGCGCAGGAGCGGGTGCCGCTGGCGGAGATCCAGCAGTACCTGGCCGGGCGCCTCGCCGGCTGCTGACGCCGGGCCGCCGGTCCGGCTAGCCGCAGGTGATCTCGACCCGGAACTTCTTGGTGCTCAGGTCCGCGGCGCGGGCCTCGCCGGTGATGGTGTAGCGATTGCCCGCCTTCGAGGCCGTGGCGGAACCGACCTTGCCCACGGGGGTGTTCAGTACCGTCATCACGTTGCCACCGGTGGCGACGAACAGGCTGTTCACCGTGGGCGGGTTGCCGTCGGTCAGGATGGCTCCGACGCCGCGCGCCGTCTGCACGCTGCCCGAGCCCACCGTGATCGAATCGCCGTTGCGTGAGCATCCGGCGTTGACGTACTCGGCCGCGCTCTCGGCCTTGCCGTCGATCTCGACCACGGTGCTGGAGTCGGTGTTGGGGGAGGTGCACGCCGCGAGTGCCACCAGGGTGGAGCCCGCGAGGGCGACTGCCGCTTTCTTCATGGGGATCACGGTACCGGGGGATCGCGCCAGGTCCGACCCGCCGCACCAACGGGGTCGCACCGTCTCACTATGGGATACTCGACCCATGACGAACGGCAAGGTGGTCCATTTCGACACGCAGCGCGGCTTCGGCTTCCTCGCGCCGGACGCGGGGGGCGAGGACGTCTTCCTCCATGTGAACGACATCGATTTCGACGAGTCGGCGCTGCGGCCGGGCACTGCCGTGACCTTCGAGGTGGAGAAGGGTGACAAGGGGCTCAAGGCCGTTAACGTCGCCGTCGTCGGTGGCGCTCCCGCGGCGTCGTCAGCGCCCCGTAGGGACAGCCGCGACCAGCGCGACCACCGGGGCGACCGCGGTGACCGGCGCGAGCACGCGCCCCGCCGGGAGGCGGCGCCGCGCGCGGCCGCGACCGGTGCACTCGACATGCAGTCCTTCGTCGACGAGCTGACCGAGCTGCTGCTCGACTCCTCGGACGATCTGACGGCCGGCCAGATCATCGAGATCCGACAGCGGATCGCCGATTTCGCCTTCGCGCGCGGCTGGGTCACCGAGTAGGTGCCGTTGCTGCCCGGGCCGCCGGCCGCGTACCAGCCGGCCGACGTCGAACGCCTCGTCGCCGAACCGCCCAAAACGGCGGGCCTCGAATCGGATACGGAGCCCACGCTGTTCTCCGGCCCGCAGTGGGAGGCGGTCCGCTGGGAGGGGCACAGTTCCGCCTTCGCCCGGGATCGCGCGCGCGTGCTGCACAGCGCAGCCCTGCGTCGCCTCGCCGATAAGACGCAGGTCGTGGGCCCGCGGGAGGGGGATACCCCACGCACCCGGCTGACCCACTCGCTGGAGGTCAGCCAGATCGGCCGCGGCATCGCCCTCGGCATCGGCTGCGATCCCGACCTGGTTGACCTGGCCGGCCTCGCCCACGACATCGGGCATCCGCCGTACGGCCACAACGGCGAACGCGCGCTCGACGAGGTTGCCCGGAACATCGGCGGATTCGAGGGCAACGCGCAGAACCTGCGCATCCTGACCCGACTGGAGCCGAAAGTGCTGGGCGCCGCGGGGGAGTCGGTGGGCCTGAACCTCACCCGCGCCGCTCTTGACGCCGCCACCAAGTACCCGTGGCTGCGCCGCGAGCCGGGAGGCAAGTTCGGCGTCTACGACGACGACGCCCACGTCCTGGACTGGATGCGCGGCGGCGAGGACGGCCCGCACGGCACCCGGCAGTGCCTCGAATCCCAGGTCATGGACTGGTCCGACGACGTGGCCTATTCGGTGCACGACGTGGAGGACGGGGTCCTCTCGGGGCGCCTCGACCTGCGCGCCCTCTCCTCACCGTCGGAAGTGCGGGTCCTCTCCGGCTTCGGTGCGAGCAGCTTCCGCGGCGCTGAGGCGGCCGAGCTGGAGGAGGCCGGCGCCCGACTGGCCTCCTTCGAGGTGGTGGCCGCGGCCGCGAAGTACGACGGCGGGCTCGCGTCCTCGGTCGCGCTCAAGCGCATGACCAGCGAGCTGGTCGGCCGCTTCGCCTCCGCCGCGATCGACGCGACGCGCGCCGCAACGGGGAACGAGCCGGTGTGCCGGTACGAGGCGGATGTGGTCGTCCCGTCGTCCGTGCGCGCCGAGGTGATCCTGCTGAAAACGATGGCGCTGCAGTACATCTACTCGAATCAGATGCACCTGGCGATCCAGCAGGGCCAGCGTGATCGGATCCTGCGCGTGGCCGACTACCTGATGGGCGCGTCACCGTCGAACATCGATCCCCTCTACTCCCCGGCGTACCTGGCCGCGGACTCCGACGCCGCGCGCCTGCGCGTGGTGGTCGACCAGATCGCGTCGATGACCGAGACGCGCCTGGAGCGGCTGGATCAGGTGGTCTTGGAGCGACCCTGAACGTACGCCCCGCCCGGCTGGTACCGTGCCGGTCGAAGGGGCGAGGGGTGACGGTCCTACGGAGATCGTGCGGCCGGTGGGGGAGCGGTGCGCCGATGCGCGAGCGGGGCACCATTGGGCTCACCGAACCGCAAGGGCGAGAGCGACGTTGCGCGCGATCGAAGTGGGTGGGACGGGTGTGGGACCAGCGGGGCGACGTCGTCGGCGGGCTCCTCGATCGCGAGGTCCGCGAGCTCGGTCGCGATCGCCTCGTTCACGGCGCACTCGAGCTCGTGCTGCTCTGCCGCCTGAATCCACAGCGGACGAGAATCGGTGAACGGTCGGCTCATGACGCTCCTCCTCGGTCCGGTCCAGCATAGTACAAGTGTTCGTTCGTATGCAACTGATCGAACTCCCGCCCGGGTTCATGTTCGATGCGCGATGGTGCGCGGCGCGGATCGTCGATGCACGACCTGGCGGGATCGCGTCCTCGAACACAAGTAGAGTGAACCCGTGGTCGGCAGAATCCCGGAGCGTGACATCGCGGCGATCCGCGACCGTGCACGCATCGAGGACGTCGTCGGCGAGTACGTGGCGCTGCGCCCCGCCGGCGTGGGGTCGATGAAGGGCCTGTGCCCGTTCCACGACGAGAAGACGCCCAGCTTCCACGTGCGTCCTACGCAGGGCTTTTTCCACTGCTTCGGCTGCGGCGAGGGTGGCGACGTCATCTCCTTCCTGCAGAAGATCGAGCACGTGCCCTTCGTGGAGGCGGTCGAGCAGCTCGCCGACAAGGTGGGCATCCAGATCTCCTACGAGGGCGGCGGCCCCGGACCGAAGCAGGACCGCGGCACGCGCATGCGGCTCGTCGCCGCCAACGCGGCCGCGCAGAAGTTCTACGCCGAGCAGCTGCGCACGCCGGAGGCGGAGACCGCCCGGCAGTACCTCACCAGTCGGGAGTTCACGGCGGAGGACGCCGCCTTCTACGGCTGCGGCTACGCCCCGTCGGGCTGGGACACGATGACGAAGGCGCTGCTGCGGCAGGGATTCGAGGTCAAGGAGCTGGAGGCCGCGGGCCTCACCAAGCAGGGACAGCGCGGCCCGATCGACCGCTTCCACCGGCGGCTGCTGTGGCCCATCAAGAACCTCGGCGGCGACGTGATCGGCTTCGGCGCCCGCAAGCTGTACGACGACGACAACCTCGGCAAGTACATGAACACCAACGAGACCATGCTCTACAAGAAGTCCCAGGTGCTGTTCGGTCTCGACCACGCGAAGAAGCACATCGCCAAGGGGCACCAGGTGGTGGTCGTCGAGGGCTACACCGACGTGATGGCCATGCATGCGGCGGGTGTGGAGACGGCCGTCGCCTCCTGCGGCACGGCGTTCGGCGAGGAGCACGTCGCGCTGGTGCGGCGACTCATGATGGACGACAGCTACTTTCGCGGCGAGGTGATCTACACCTTCGACGGCGACGAGGCCGGCCGCGCTGCCGCGATGAAGGCCTTCGACGGCGACCAGAAGATCGCCGGGCAGACGTTCGTGGCGGTTGCGCCCGACGGGATGGACCCCTGCGAGCTGCGCCAGAAGCACGGCGACGAGGCCGTGCGAGATCTCATCGCCCAGCGCGTTCCCATGTTCGAGTTCGCCGTGAAGACGCTGATCACGGAGTTCGACCTCGACACCGCCGAGGGCCGGGTGCACGCCCTGCGCCGCTCGGTGCCCGTGGTCGCGCGGATCAAGGACATGGCGCTGCGGGACGAGTACGCCCGGCAGCTCGCCGGCTGGGTCGGTTGGGACGACGTGACGCAGGTGCTGCGCCGGGTGCGCGAGGAATCCGCGCGGATCCGCCGCGGCGAGGGCCGGCCCGGGCCGGGGGCGCCGGCACCGTCGAACAACAGGTTCCGCGAGCCCGCGCAGGCCGCCACGGTGCCCCCGGTGAAGAACGCCGGGCCGCAACGCCCCAATCCCGCCGACCCGGTGCTGTGGGTGCAGCGCGAGGTGCTCAAGGCCGCGCTGCAGGTGCCGGCGCTGGCGGGCATGGTCTTCGACGCCCTCTCCGACGACATGTTCACCGATCCGGCGTACCGCCAGGTGCGGCTGGCGATCGAGGCCGCGGGCGGCATCGCGGCGGGCCTCGGGGGGCCCGAGTGGGTGGACACCGTGGTGCGGCACGTCGACGGCCCCGTGCTAGAGCCGCTGGTCACCGAGCTCGCGGTGGAGCCGATGCAGGTGGCGGGCGATCCGTCGCCGCGGTACGTCGAATCCGTGATGGCGCGCCTGCAGGAGGTCTGGGTCGGCGGGCAGGTGGCCGACCTGAAGTCGAAGCTGCGCCGCATGTCGCCCAACTCCGACGCCGACTACAACAGGCTGTTCGGCGATCTCGTGGCGCTCGAGAGCTACCGGCAGAGCCTGCTCAAGATGGCCGTCGGCGACGCCGGCTTCTAATCCAGATCCGTCTTGGGGGAGTAGATCACCGTCTGCGCGTCGATCTCGCGCATGGTGCGCATCTTCGGATCCGGGCTGAGCTGCTCCGAGAGCTTGCGCCGGCCGACCTCGACCGCCTTCTTCGTGGCGGGGCTGGTGGCGATGGCCTTCGCGGTGCGATTGATCTGCTCGTAGCGGCGGCGTCCGGCTTTGGTTCCCAGTACGTATCCCGCTCCCGCGGCGATCACCAGTCGAAGCATGAGCCCACTCTACCCGGCCGATAGGCTCGAGCCATGACCTCGCCCTACCCGCCTGCGCAGACCGTCGAAGAGTTCGAGGCGAACATCGCCGAGGTGTTGCGGCGCATCGACGCGGCCGCGGTCCGGGCGGGCAGGTCACCGTCGGACGTGCGGCTGCTCCCCGTCAGCAAGACGGTGCCCCAGGAGCGGCTGCGGCTCGCGGTCGCCGCGGGGTGCCGGGAGCTGGGGGAGAACAAGGTGCAGGAGGCCAAGCGCAAGAGCGCCGAGATGGCCGACCTGGACGTCTCGTGGGCCGTGATCGGGCACCTGCAGACCAACAAGGCCAAGGATGTGGCCGCCGTGGCCGGTGAGTTCCAGGCGCTGGACAGCGTGCGGGTCGCCGAGGCGCTCGACCGCCGCCTGCAGGCTCTGGGCCGCGGGCTCGACGTCTATGTGCAGGTGAACACGTCCGCGGAGGCGCAGAAGTACGGGCTGCCGCCGGCGGAGGTTCCGGCCTTCCTCGCGGAGCTGCCCGCGTTCGCGTCGCTGCGCGTGCGCGGCTTCATGACGCTCGCCGAGCTCTCGTCCGATCAGGAGCGGGTGCGCGCCTGCTTCCGCCGGCTTCGCGACGTGCGGGATCAGGCGGTGCAGACCTGGCCCGAGGCGGTGGAGCTGTCGATGGGCATGTCCGGCGACTACGAGACCGCGGTGGAGGAGGGCTCGACCTGCGTGCGGGTGGGCCAGGCGATCTTCGGCTCCCGCGCGCTGCCGGACAGCCACTACTGGCCCCCGGGGCAGTAGTCTTCCCCTCGTGCTGACCGACGACGAGGACCGCCAGTTCACCGCCGCCGACATCGCCGAGCTCCTGGCGGTCGTCGTGGCGCTCGGCGTGCTGTTCTGGCTGCTCGATCCGCTCAACCCGTGGCTGAAGTACCCGGCGATCCTCTTCGGCTCCGTCACCGTGCTAGCGGTGTGGCGCGGTGTGCGCAGGGTCATCGCGAAGCGCGGAGGCGGCCGCGCCGGCGGGATCGCGCCGTTGCGGATCGTCGAGGACGTTCCGGGCGAGTACTCGCTGATCCTCGTGGCCGGCGGCACCCCGTCCGATGACGCCGTCGTCGCGCTCGGCCACGAACCGAACGGCTACTTCTGGCAGGCGATCGCCGAGCGGATCCTGCCGGAGAAGACGTGCCCGGGGGTCCGGTTCGACGTCGAGTCGGGCAGGTTCAGCGCGCAGAGCGACCGGGAGACCCTCGAGGTCCTCGGCTCGGAAATGGCCCGGATCGTCAACGATCCCGCGCGGCTGCGCGAGACGGTGACGGCCGCGGAGGCCGACGGCTTCGTCTTCGACGACTGAGCGACGGCGTTCCGCCGCGGGTCGCGTTGCCCGCGGTGTTCGCAATTCTTCGGTGGATCCTCCGGAGACGATGCGCCGGTGGCAAAATGGGCGGTGCCCACCCGGTTGCCGCCGCTGATCGGAGACCGCTCGTGCTCGGACTCGTCCGCCCGTGTGTCGCCCACCTGGAACCCGACGTGCGTGCGCGCTGGCGCGCGCACGTGTGCGGGCTGTGCCTGAAGTTGCGGGACACCGGTGGGCAGCCGGCACGGGCGGCGACCAACACGGACGCGGCTCTGCTCTCCGCCTTGGTCGAGGCGCAACAGAGCAGCCCCGCGTCCACTCGCACCGCCGGCCCCTGCGCCCTGCGGGGCATGCGGAGCGCCCAGGTGATTGCGCCCTCGGAACTGAGTGTGCGGCTCGCGAGTACCGCATCGCTCGCGCTGGCCGCCGCCAAACTGGGTGACCGGGCCGCGGAACACGAGAACGGCCTCGTGGGAACGGCTTCGACAGTGGGGCGGCGTGCCGTCGGGCTGGTGCGGCGCGCCGAGCGGCGGCTGGTGCGCAGCGCCCTGGCGGACTCCGCGGTGGCGGAGGCCGCACACGTGCCGGATTCTCTGAGCGGTCTGGCGGATCAAGCGCTGATCGAGGCGACTGCCACCACGCTGGCCGAGGTGACGGCGCCGACGGCGGACGCGGTGGGGGAGATGTTCGCCGCATCGGCGACGCTGGCCGGACGTCCGGAGAACGTCGGCCCGCTATCCGAACTGGGGCGGGCGTACGGGGAGTTCGCGCACCTCGCCGATGCCGTGGAAGACCTTCCGCGAGACCGGGCACGGGGCGATTACAACCCGCTCGACGCGACGGGCACGACCGTAGAGCAGGCGGTCGATCGTCTGAAGGTGTTGCACGGCATCGTGATCGACCGTTTGGGAAGCGTGAAGCTGCGAGACGACCGGCTGGTCCGGCCTCTGCTGCTGACCGCGATGGCGACGGTGCTCGTGGCGAACGGGGTGTCGAACGAGAAGACGCCGGGCGACAAGAAGAAGTCGGAGGACAAGCTCGCGAAGAGGGCCGTACAGGGCGCAGAGGCGAAGGAGAACTGCGGCGACTGCTGTGACTGCTGCTGCGGTGACGGGTGCTGCTGCGACTGCTCGTAAGACGACTCCGCCCCGGTGGAAGCGGGGCTTCCACCGGGGCGGTGACGGATCCTGTACTAGGCCTCGACGCGGACGTCGGCGCGGGCCGGGATCACCACGGGGTGCACGCCGGACATGCGCTCGAGCACACGGACCACCTGGCAGGAGTAGCCGTACTCGTTGTCGTACCAGACGTAGAGCACGAGGTCCTTGCCGTCAGCGATGGTCGCCAGGCCGTCGACGATGCCGGCGCGGTGCGAGCCGACGAAGTCGGTGGACACGACCTCGGGCGACTCGATGTAGTCGACCTGCTGGCGCAGCTTCGAGTGCAGCGAAACGCGGCGGAGGAAGTCGTTGACCTCGTCCTTGCTGGTGGGCTTCTCGAGAGTGATGTTGAGGATCGCCAGCGAGACGTCCGGGGTGGGAACGCGGATGGACGAACCGGTCAGCTTGCCCTCGAGCTGCGGCAGCGCCTTCGAGACCGCCTTCGCGGCGCCGGTCTCGGTGATCACCATGTTGAGCACCGCCGAGCGGCCGCGACGGTCGCCCTTGTGGAGGTTGTCGATCAGGTTCTGATCGTTGGTGAACGAGTGCACCGTTTCGACGTGGCCGCGCTGGATGCCGTAGGCCTCGTCCAGCGCCGCGAGCACCGGCGTGATCGCGTTCGTGGTGCACGACGCGGCCGAGAGGATGGAGTCCTCGTCGGTGATGGTGCTGTCGTTGATGCCGTGCACGATGTTCTTCAGCGGCGCCTTGCCGGGCGCGGTCAGCAGCACGCGCGCGGCGCCCTTGCTCTTGAGGTGCTGGCCGAGGCCCTCCTCGTCTCGCCACTTGCCGGTGTTGTCGACGATGAGCGCGTCCTTGATGCCGTACGCGGTGTAGTCGATGGTCGACGGGTCGTCCGAGTAGATGACCTGGATTCGGGTGCCGTTGGCGATGATGACGTCGTTCTCGGCGTCGATCGAGACGGAGCCGGCGAACGGGCCGTGCACCGAGTCGCGAGCGAGCAGGCTGGCGCGCTTCTCAAGGTCGTTCTTGACGCTGCGGCGCACGACGATCGCGCGCAGACGCAGCCCGTGGCCGTTGCCGGCGTGGCTGATCAGGATGCGGGCCAGCAGGCGGCCGATGCGGCCGAAGCCGTACAGCACGACGTCGGCGCCGTCACCGTCGGAGACCGGAACGTTGCGCTTGGCGATCTCGGCGCGCAGCAGCTCCTGGACGGCCTCGTCGGAGTCGAGGTCCGACGCAAGGATGGCGAGGCGCGCGATGTCGATCGACGCGGGCTCGGGAGCGATCTCCACGAGACCGCGCAGCACCTTCTCCGTCTGCGACAGGCTGAGGGCCTGGTGGCCCAGCTCCTCGGCGCGCTCGTGCGCGGAGATCACCGCGGAGGTGGAGAGATTGATCAGGCGGTGCCCGTGGATCGACGAGACCACTCCGTATTGGCGGTACAGCCGGCCGATGATGGGGATCAGGCGCTCGGCCTGCTCCTCACGGGCGACCCAGGCGTCGCGGTGGGTGTCGTACGCCTCGCGATGCGCACCGGCAGTCGCGGAGTTCGACGGGGATTCAGGCTCCAGCTGTTGCGTCACGACAATCATTATGCAATGCGCCGACGGCGCGCCGGGCCACGGGGGCGATGGTGAGGACGTGCAACGACTCGGTCGTGAAAGGCCGGATTCCCGCTCGATCAGGGCGATGCCGCAGGCCAGTCACGCTCGCAGAGCACCAGCAGATAGCCGTCCGGATCCCTCAGCGTCACACCCCAGCGGTCCCAGTACGGGTTGCGGGAGGCGACGACGGTGCCGCCCGCGGCGGCGATGCGCTCGACGAGGTCCGTCGGCACCGGACTGTCGAGGTACAGAACGAGCAGGTCTTCCGGTCCGGGAGGGTGGGCGTTCGCTATCGCGCGGTCATCGACGAGTTCGAGGTGCCAGGCCGCACCGGGCAGTCCGACCATGAGCAGGGCGTGGCCGATTTCAGTGCCGGCATCCGCTCGCCATTGAACCGCCATGCCGACACCGTCGACCCAGAACCGTTCGGCGACGGTGATGTCGTGGCTCGGGCGGGCGATGCGAAGGGGAGCGTGGGCAGGCACTGCGGTCATGGTCGCAGTGTGAGGGCTGAAGTCCGGTTGAGGTCAACGGCGAGCGGACCAGTTCACTCGTCGTACGTCAGCGATCGGACCTTGTCCCTGTGGATGGTGATGATGACGTTGCCCTCGGTAGGGTTCGAGTCGAGGAATTCATCTCCGCCCGATTCGCCGAGGTAGCGCCGTGCAATCCGTCGCGCCGTCGCATCGTCGGCCGGCGCGACTGTCGTGTGGCCCTCGACAGACACGTACGCATACGGCACCGTCTCACGCTGCACCGTGAGCGACGCCCGCCCTGCCCTGCTGACCAGTTTGGCTTTGAGCGAGCCTCCGTGAGTCCAGACGATGACGTTGCCCGAATCGTCCACGTCGTACCAAATCGGCACTGCAAGGGGCGGATTCGCACTTCTTTCAACGGCTAAGACGCCGAGGTGGAGGTCGCGGAGGAAGGCGTCAGCGTCCGCGTCAGTCATTTCTGGCATGCGCTCGGGTCCTTGTCCTGTTGTGTGGGGCGGCCGGACTTTCGGCAAGTTGCACCATCACCGTAGCGCGACGTGCTCCATCCAGGCGCTCCTCTTCGCCGATTGATAGAACGAGTTCCAGGAAAGGCGCATGGCCTTGTGGAGGATCAATTACCGTTCGCAGTCATGTGGTTCTCTACCGTGCGGCGTGGCCTGATGGGTGCGCTGGCTGCGGCACTACTGGTGACGGGGGCACCGTCGTCCGCGGCCCCGCTGCCTGAGAACTTCAACTTCTTCGGCGGTGTTCCGTTCGAGCTGACGAACCCGAACGGCTCGCTGCCCGGAACGAACGACGCCGGGTGTAGGCCGACGGCGCTGCACCCGAACCCCGTCGTTCTGGTACACGGGACGGGCGGCGGCTCGCAGACCAACTGGGGCGCGTACGCGCCGCTGTTGAAGAACAGCGGGTACTGCACGTTCACCTTCACGTACGGTGCGCTGCCGGGCGCGCCGTGGCCGGTCAACCAGATCGGCGGCACCCGAGCGCTCACGGCGAGTGCGCAGGAGCTCAAGGGTTTCGTCGATCGTGTCCTGGCGGCGACGGGTGCGCAGAAGGTCGACCTGATCGGCCACTCGCAGGGAACGCTGATGCCCGCCTACTACGTCAAGTACCTCGGCGGCGCCGACAAGGTGGGCAGATACATCTCGCTGGCGCCGCTGTGGCGTGGGACCGGCGGCGAAATCGGCAGGGCTGCCTCCGTGTTCGTCCGCGGCCTGGGTGTTCGTGACCCGTACACGCCGATCTTCGAGTCCATCGGCGACATGCTGCCGGGATCGCGCTTCCTGGAGAGGATCTGGGCCGACGGTTCGCCGTACGTGAGGGGGATCGAGTACACGAACATCTCCACCCGCTTCGACGAGCTCGTGTTGCCGTACACCAGCGGTCAGGTACCGGGCCCCGCCGGGATGACGGTGCGCAACATCGTCGTACAGGACACCTGCGCCCAGGACCTCTCGGACCACCTGGCGATCGCCGGGGCCCGGCGCGCGGCGTACATGGTGCTCAACGCGCTCGATCCAGCACACCCACGGCAGGTGCCGTGCTATGTGGTACCGCCATTCGCCGGCGCCTGAGTGCCCCCCCCCGGCCCGACCAGTCGCACTCGGCGTAGCACTGATCCGATCACTAACGGCGACCACGTAGTGCCGGGCTCTGGCTGGCGAGCGCGCGCGTCAACAGAGTTCGGGGAACCAGCGCGCCCAGGCGTCGCGCCACCTGGTTCGCCCTGCCGGGGATCACCACCGGACGCCCCTTGTCGAGCGCGTCGATCGCGGTCACGGCGACGTACTCCGGTGACTTCCACATGACCGCGGGCAGCGCCGCCTCGGCGTCGGATTTGGTGAATCCCGCCTTCTCTCCGAAACCGGTGTCGACGGGTCCGGGGCACAGTACCGTCGCGGTCACGCCCGTCCCGTCGAGCTCGCCGACGAGGCTCTGGGTGTACGAGAGTACGAACGCCTTCGCGGCGCCGTAACTCGCTTGCCCGGGCAGCGGCTGGAACGCGCCCGTCGACGCCACATTCAAGACCGCGCCGGCGCCATGGGCGACCATGGGGCTGAGGAACGTGACGCACAGGTCGACCACGGCCGCCACGTCGAGTTCGACGACCGCGAGCTCGGCATCGAGGTCGGCGTCCGCCACAGCCGCGAGGGTGGACATTCCCGCGTTGTTCACCAGCACCGTCACCGTGAGTCCGAGATCGGCGACGCGGGCGGTGAGGTGTCGACGTTCGGCGCGATCGGTGAGATCGCAGGCGATGATGTGTGCACGACCGCCCCGCTGGGTGATCGTCGATGCAACAAGCTCAAGCTGGTCGGTGTGGCGGGCGACCAGGATCACCTGGTGGCCTCGGCGAGCCAGCTCGTACGCGAGCTCGCTGCCGATGCCCGAAGATGCACCCGTGACAAGGGCCGCGGTGGCGGGGGAAGGATTCGGCAGTCCCATGATCAGCTCCCGCCGAGGCCCGGGGAGAATCGCTTGGCAATGTGCGCCACGTTCGTCCCGGCCAGCGGTCGGCCGAATCGTCGGGTGAGGAACATCGTGGGGATGCGTGCAGGGATCCGTGGTTCTGATTCGACGAATGCGCAGTACATGACTCGACGGTACGCAGGGCCTCAGGATTGGCTCGGCTCCGCGATCGATCCCGCGATTGATGGATAGCGTCGCGACATTGTGGGGCAGGTGGGGCTGGAACCCACGACCAGCATCCTGCCTGCGGCGGTTGCGGGGTCAACGCCCTCTCGCAGCGACCTCAGCACGATGCCCTGCGCGGCGAGGTTGGCAATCGTCGCGGACACCTCGGCCACGGATCGCCCGAGCCGATCAATGCCCACCACCACGACGGTGTCGCCGCTCCGCGCGTAGTCGAGGAGGCTGTCGAGGCCCGCCCGCTCGGTTCCAGCCTTGCCGCTGAGCTTGTCGCTGTACACGCGATCCTCGGGCACACCGGCAGCCGCGAGGGCGTCGCGCTGTTGATCCAAACTCTGCCCCTCCGTGGACACGCGGACATAGCCGTGCAGGTGCGTGGAGAGCGTGGAGGTCTCAGATGTCATGCGCCGATTCTGCGACTGAGCACCGACATTGAGGGGCTGCGCAGTGTCACGACCTTCGCGGTCAGTCGCCTGTCGTGGGCGACAGAATCAATCGAGATACAAGAGGAGGTCTGGACTCGCGACACGCGCGAAGGCAGCGCTGCCGATTGCCCTCAGAGAGTCAGTGCGCGCAGCTTCGACGAAGAGCGCGGCGAACCGATCTTCGTCGAACTCGGCGTTGGTCACCGAGGGCAGGTCTTCCTCCGGAAGACGGATTCCGACTTCCTCGGTCGGCGTTCCTTGGACTACTCCGATGTCGCGCACAACGGTTCCGCGCTCATGCACCTCGAATCCGTACCCACCACCAGTGCTGCCGAAGTATGTGACGACGATCCGTGCAGATGTCCTGCTTGAAAGCTCGGCGACCGCCTGCGGGCGGAAGACGCCACCCGTGACGACTGTGGTCCCCGAGTCGTCCACGTACGCCCAAGCGGTGTTCTCGTCGTGGTCAGGTTCGTACGTCGTGTCCTCGCCGAGGTGAAGCAGACCTTGTGCCGACGGACCCAGATGCATCAGTGCGAAGTTCCATCCCATAAGACGGAACAGTAACCCCCGTATCTGTGGCGCGCTCGACGGCGGTTGCCTCGCGCTCGCGGTAGTGCCTAACTCTGCACGCGTCGCTGCACCACCGCCTCCTCCGCCCAGTGCGCGGTTGGCGGAGGAGGCGGGTACAGACGGGGCATCGCAGCGGCGAAGTTTCCGCCCGGCGACCAGGCGAATCGCCCGTGGCTGTTCGGAAACGTCGAGGCCCGAAAGGGGCGTGTTCGCCCACAGCACCTCCGTGCGCGCGGACCCTCGCGGAGCGGTCGAGCCGCCCTGCGCGGTGTGCGTCTCCAGCTCGTAGCGGTGCTAGTGGGTGAGAGCGAATTCGAATCTCGGAAATTGCCGAGTCGAGCCGCCCGTGCAGGTCAGCGCAGTGGGGCAGGTGGGGCTCGAACCCACGACCAGCGGATTATGAGTCCGCGGCTCTAACCGACTGAGCTACTGCCCCCTGCTGGCTGTCCCCTGTCGCGGGAGGGCGCATTCGCTTACTTAAGCCCTGACCAGCGCGAATACAGTAGCACCCGGTGTACGCGCATGAGGCAGCGACCCTTCTTCGCCAGACAGCTCAGAGGAAATTGCGATCGCATCTGTTGCAATTGGTGTGATTGTGGTTCAATTTGTCTTGATGGGCGGAAGTGGCAGGAGTGATTCGGCCTCCTCCGACGATGCTTCAAAACAGTGAGCACCCGAGGAGACCACCATGGCTAGACGAAGCTGGAATATTCGCGCCACGATCGCCGTTCTCGCCGTGGCGCTGACCGCGACCGGCATCGCCGGGGTGGCCGCCGCAGACACCACCGTCGGTCCTTCGGGAATGACCGTCACCCCGTCGGGCACGGGTGGGCCGGTGACCGACTCGAGCGCCGGCACGGTGATGAAACTTTGGACCAACGGCGCCATCTCCATTCCCGCCATGACGGCGAACCCGGGTGCGACGCTGGAGATTCGCGCCCGCGGGGAGCAGTGCTCGGGTGCGCCGGTCATGGTCGTGAAGCGTCGGGGCGTCACCCTCGCCACCCTCTCGCCGGGGTCACGCTGGAGCACGTACACGGTGAGTCTCGGGGCGCAGACCGGGGTGGAACCGATACGCCTCGAATTCACCAATGACTACCGCGGCTGGTTCTGCGATCGGAACCTCTACGTCGCGAGCGTCACCGTGCGTGACGGAGCGGTGACCACGACTCCGGCTCCGACCACGACGGTGCCCGCTCCGACCACGACCGTGCCGGTGCCCACGACGACGGTGCCGGCTCCGACCACGACGACGCCGGTGCCCACGACGACGCCGGTGCCCACGACGACGGCGCCGACCACGACGGCCCCGCCGACGGGGTGTCCTGTGAATCAGTTCCAGGCGAGGTACTTCAACAACACCAGTGCTACGGGGACGCCGGTCGCGGTGCAGTGCGAGAACGCCCCGGGCGGCTTGTTCACCGGACAGCCGCTCGCCGGAGTCAACGCCGACAACTTCTCCGTCGATTACAACGGTGTACTCAATTTCCCGCAGACGACGACCTACGTCATGTCGGTGAACGTCGGGAACGTGGGCGCCCGGATCTGGATCGACGACGTGCTGGTCTTCGATCGTCCCCCGCAATGGGGCACCACCAACACGCTGCGAACCGTGAACGCCGGCCAACGCCGGGTTCGAGTGGCGTACGCCCACACGTCGGGCATCGCCCAATTCGGGGTCTCCTTCCCCCGCGCGACGCCGAGCGCCCCGTCGAACAACGGCAACTACTTCGCCGCGGACTCCTTCTGGAACCAACCCGTGCCGGCGAACGCCCCAGTCGATCCGCGGAGTGCCGGATGGATCGCGAGGTTGGATGCGATCAGCTCCCGCTTGTCGATCAACAGCCGGGAGTGGACGACCACGGTCTACAACGCCCCGCCGGGCACGCCCACCGCCGAGATCCAGATCGGCAACACCGGGCGCAAGCTCACCATTCCGTACCTGCCGTCGTATCGGCCGACAGAGGACGCCGATGCGCACGTGGCAGTGATCGATGACGCGACCGGCTGCCTGTACGAGTTTCAGAGCTTCAATCCACAATCACTGTGGGCGAACGCCTCGGCGAGCTATCGCGTGTACACCGGTTCCGGGGGGCACGTCGCGGGAGCCGGTCACGCAGGTGGCGAGTTCTCGTACCTCGCCGGAATGATCACGCCCCAGGACGTCGCGTCCGGCGTGATCGATCATGCGCTCAGGTATGCGCTGCCGCTCGGCGCGCCGAAGTACGTCTACCCGGGCACGCGGACCGACGGCACCGTGGCCGACGGAATCCCGCAGGGCACCCGACTGCAGTTGGATCCGAACCTCGACCTCTCCAGGTTCGGCCTCACACCGTTCCAACTCATGGTGGCGAGGGCGCTGCAGGTGTACGGCGGGTTCAACGCCGATCACGCGGGCGTGTTCACGCTGTATGCGCGGAGCACTCTCGACGGCACGACGTACGCGCAGCCGATTCAATCGCTCCCCGATGCGCTGATTCCGCATATGCGCTTCCTCGCGCCCACGATCTCGTCGACGGAGGTCTATCTCGACCGCGCCGACGATCCGGGCTGCAACCAGCAGCGGTGAACCCGGGCGCGCTCGATGGCCGTCGGGCAGCGCTGTGCCGAATCCTCGCGTGCTGCACGACCGACGCAGCGTCATAGCGGCGTCGGGACGGTTGCACGATCACCCGAAAGGGGCCGCTGCCAGGCGTGATAGCGCCGGCTCGGGGCCGACGGGGTGTTCTCCTGTACCGGCCTTCGCTGTGCGTCCGCTGTACTGATCCTCCGGGATTCCCCCGAATTTCTCGAAATGCACGACTCGGGCTGTAACGAACCGTGCCACCGTCCCTATAGAGCGTGTGACTTGAGTCCTAGAGTCCAGCGGCGGCACTCGTGCCCCGTCTCAACTTCCAAGGATGGGAACCAGATGAATACGAAGAAGATCGGGGCCGCGTCGTTCGCGGTCGTGGCCGCTGCAGGCCTCCTCGCCGGGTGTGGCAAGTCGACCGAGGGCGACAGCCCCGTCGCCTTCTCGCCCGTGACCGGCGACCAGTTCACCGCGAATCCGGGTGCCTTCCAGACCGACGGCATCGCCGTGCCCCCGAAGGACGTCACGATGGTGGGCAACACTGTTGCCGCGCAGGCCGTGGCCAACGCCGGCCTGCCGCAGGGCACCATCACCTCGACGACGAACAACACCACCGTGTACTACCCGCCGGCCCCCCGTATCGCAGGTGTGCCGCAGTCGCCGCAGCCGACCCCGCCCCCGCCGATGGTGCGCCCGGCCAACTACAAGCCGTGGAACTACACGCAGCAGGAAATCGAGATCTACCAGCAGATCTGCGAGACGGGTTCCTGGAAGCAGACCACGACGACCCCCGGTGGCCGAGTGAGCACTGAGGTTCAGAGCCAGACCTGCTACACGCTGTACGGCCGTCAGCTCGGCGTCAAGCCGTGGCAGCCCGGTCAGCCGCGTCCGTGGCAGCGCCCGGACTACCCGAAGCCGTGGTTCTCGGCCGACTTCAAGGTCGACGTGCCGGTCTTCTGGGTCTACCCCCCGACCTGGACCCAGCCGCGGCCCCAGCCGATCATCTCGGTCTCGATCAGCCTTAACCTGAGCACCAACCCGTACCGTCGCGTCAACCCGGCCTGGGATCAGCCGTACTACCCGGTGTGGGCGGTCACGCCCGGCCGCGTCGTCGAGGTCCGCGACCAGGCTCGCGTCGTGGCTCCGGTCTACACGATCACCGCGTCGGCCAGCGCCAGCGCGACCGTGGTGGCGCCCGTCTTCCCGGGCATTGTGCTCCCGCCGCTGCCGGCTTCGGCCAAGGTCGAGACCGTCACCGCGGTGCCCGGCGCCAAGGTGACCGGCAACGTGAACCTCGATGCGAACGTGACCGTCCCGACCGCTGCCGCCCTCAAGGGCGCGACGATCCAGGCGGGCACCACGGCGTCGCTGAACGCGGCCGTCGGCACCTCCGTCGAGGCGACCGTCGCGAAGCCGAGCTCGGACAACGGCAACCGCGTGACCGTCGGCGGCAACGCCGGTGCGACCGTGACCGGCGGTGCCGGTGCGGGTAACGGCACCGTCACCGGTGGTGCGGGTGCCAACGTGACCGGCGGCGCCGGCGCGGGTAACGGCACCGTCACCGGCGGTGCGGGTGGATCTGTGGCCGGCGGTGCCGGCGCGGGTAATGGCACCGTCACCGGCGGTGCCGGTGCGGGCGGGTCCGTGACCGGCGGTGCCGGCGTGGCCCCCACGACCACCAAGCCGGCCGAGCGCACGCAGGCACCGACGGAGGAGCCCGCGCCGACGCAGACGCAGGAGACGAAGCCGCAGACGACGCAGCCGCAGGCGACCACCACGACCCCGGTCGCGACCCCGCAGGCGGCCACCCGGACGCAGACTAAGGCGTCGACGGCCCCCAAGCCGGCGACGAACCCCAGCTGCACCCCGGCTCAGGTCGAGGCGGGTACCTGCTCCACCGGTAGCTGATCGCCGACGCCCTCGGGGAGACCTCCGGCAGGCCCTCTGACCTGCTGATTGGTCTCCCCGAGCGCGTATGCGCTAGAGTCTCTTCTCGGTCGAAGTTCAATCCCCCATAGCTCAATTGGCAGAGCATTCGACTGTTAATCGAAGGGTTACTGGTTCGAGTCCAGTTGGGGGAGCAAGCAAAACCGCCTCTTCGGAGGCGGTTTTCTGCTTTCACGGGCGCCGTGAAGCCGGTGCTCGAGGCCCGAACGCGGAAAGTCGTCGGGAAGGTCGCGGCCAGGCGCGATACTGGAGCCATGGCCACCCAGTACGAGCAGATCTCCGATCGACTGCGGCAGTTCATCGAGGCACAGCAGGTGTACTTCGTGGGCACCGCGGCGTCCGACGGTCGGGTGAACGTTTCCCCGAAGGGACTCGACTCCCTGCGGGTGCTGGGCCCGAACCGGGTGGTGTGGCTCAACGGCACGGGGAGCGGTAACGAGACCGCGGCGCACCTCCTTCGGAACCCGCGGATCACGATCATGTTCTGCGCCTTCGAGGGGAAGCCGCTCATTCTGCGCCTCTACGGCACCGCGCGGGCCGTCCACGACGGAGACCCGGACTGGGACTACCTGGTCGGGCTGTTTCCGCCGATGCGGGGCGCGCGCAACGTCTTCGACGTCACGGTGGATCTCGTCCAGACCTCCTGCGGCTTCGGCGTGCCGCAGTACGAATACGAGGGGCAGCGCACGCTCATGGACTCGTGGGCCGCGAACAGAGGCGACGAGGGCATCGCGCAATACCAGCGCGAGCGCAACACCCACAGCATCGACGGTTTCCCGACAGGGATCAACGGCCTGGCGTAGGTACGTCTATCCACTGGTGCGAGAGGTCGACGGTCCTATTCGTGGCCGGTGGTCGATCCGATCGACGATCTGCTGCACCGGTGTGCCCTCGCGATGTTTCCCTCCGGCACCGCTTCTGTCACAGCAAAAATTGGAGAGGTTCGCGCCTGAGGGTCTGTGCTCGCGCTATTGACCGCGCCTAAGGTCCTCGATGCCGCCGCGATAGGGTGGCGGCATCCAGGTGAAAGGAATCCCGATGAGTCTCGCGGAGCTGTCGGAGTGGCCCGTCGACAATGCCGCCGGTGCACTCGTGCGGACCGGGGCCTCGGGCACCGTCGAGGCGCACGGCGACGTCGATCGGCACTACGAGTTGGCTTCCGTCACCAAGCTTCTCGTCGCGTACGGTGTCCTCGTCGCGATCGAGGAGGAGGCCATCGCGCTGCGGCAGCCGGCGGGCCCGGAGGGGAGCACCGTCGAGCACCTCCTCGCGCACGCCTCGGGCTCGGCCTTCGACTCCGCAGAGGTCGTGGCGCCCCCGGGCGCGCAGCGCATCTACAGCTCGTACGGCTACGAGATCCTCGCGGATATCGTCGAGAAGGAAACGGGAATCGCCTTTCCCGACTACCTCGGCGAGGCGGTCTTCGAGCCGCTCGGGATGGGGAGCACCGTACTCGCGGGGCCGGCCGGGCATGGCGTCCGGTCCACGGTGTCCGATCTGGCGCGGTTCGCCGCGGAGGTGGCCGCGCCCACTCTGCTCGATCCCGGCACCGTCGACGGGGCGCGGTCCGTCCACTTCCCGGGCCTGCCGGGCTTCGTCCCGGGCTACGGCAAGTTCGCGAACAACACCTGGGGGCTCGGCTTCGAGGTCAAGAGCGACAAGCGGGCGCACTGGACCGGAACGCGGAACTCGCCGCGCACCGTCGGGCACTTCGGACAGGCGGGCACCTACCTGTGGCTCGACCCCGACCTGGAGCTCGCAGCGGTCGTTCTCACCGACCGGCCCTTCGGCGCCTGGGCCAAGCCGCTGTGGTCCGAGTTCAACGATCGGCTGATTTCTCAGGAACTTCAAGGCGGGTAACTGGCGCAACACGCGCATCATGGTGCACAATGGCTCCATAACTACATCGGTGTGATAAAGCGCGGCTGGTAGCTGAATCCGTTTCGACAGGTGGCTTGGGGAAGACGTCCTCGTCGAAACGAAGAAGGTGGCAACCATGCAGCAGCTGAGTCAGTTTGCAGAGGTGACGACGGGAGTCGTCTGGATTCACGCCGCACCTGCTGCACTGTGCCCGCACGTGGAGTGGGCACTGTCGAGGACCCTCGACGCCCGGGCCACCCTCAAGTGGTCCGCGCAGGAGGCCGTCCCCGGCATGCAGCGTGCCGTCGTCGACTGGGTGGGCCCGGTCGGCAGCGGCGCGCGGATGGCGAACACCCTCAGGGAGTGGAACTCCCTGAGGTTCGAGGTCACCGAGGACCCCTCCGAGGGGGTCGACGGTGAGCGGTTCTGCTACGCCCCGGGGCTGGGGCTGTGGCGCGGCACCATGAGCGCGTCCGGCGATACCCTGCTGGGCGAGGCGCAACTGCGCTCGATGATGCTCGATCAGGGCCCTGAGGGCCTGCAGACGTCCCTCGACTCGCTCCTGGGCACCGCCTGGGACGAGGCCCTCGAGCCCTTCCGCATGGGCGGCCAAGGCGCCGAGGTCACCTGGCTGTCGCAGGCCGTCGGCTGACGGCCCGAAAACCTGCCTAATACCCGGCCCTGGCGGGCGAGCGTGGCGCTTCGGCGACGGCGCCCCGCCGGGACCGGGACACGAGGATCCTGCGCCGCGACGATGCCGGCCCGATCTGCCACCATCGGGCTCAGCCGGGGAACA
This sequence comes from Tsukamurella asaccharolytica, assembly GCF_007858435.1. GTDB lineage: Bacteria > Actinomycetota > Actinomycetes > Mycobacteriales > Mycobacteriaceae > Tsukamurella > Tsukamurella asaccharolytica. Next base: position 272,724 of record NZ_VIGW01000004.1, read on the forward strand.
GGGGAATCCGCGGGATCACGCCGCAGTGCAGCATCTGCTTGGTGAGGATGTCGTAGATCCGCTCGCGATCCGCGAGGTCCTCCCAATACCAGTTCACGACAGCGATGCCGTCGCGCCGGAAGTCGCCGCCGCGCCGAGCCTCGTATTCGGCGCGGCCCGGATCGTTGCGGTACTTGGCCGTCCCGTCGAACTCGCCGATCATTCCCGGGTAGCTGAAGTCGGCGTAGTACGTGCTGCCGCTGAGTAGGTAGTGTTTCTGCAGCTCAGGCATGGGGAGCTTCCAGTCGATCAGCATTGCGCGCGTGCGCGATTCGCCCGCGGACTCGCTGTGCTCGGAACTCTCACCGATTACGCGCCGGTACATCGGAGCACCCGGACGGCGTCCGAGGTACTCGGCCACCTCCTCCAACTGGTCGACGGTGACCGGTTTCCGCGCACCCGCTTTCGGGAACCGCGGCCGCAGGCGGGCCGAATCGATGATCGCCAGCGCCTGCCCGTGGTCGCCGTTCATCGCGACGTCGGCGGCGGTCCGAGCAGGGGAGGTGACGCGGATTCCCCTCACCTCGACGACGTCCTCGGCGCGCAGCGGGCGGGCATGGATGTGCAGACCGCCGCGGATCCCGCCGCCACCCGTGGCATCGACGGTGACGTGCACGGTCTTGTAGCCGAACCCGTAGGCCGCCATGCCGTGCACCGCGGCCGCACTCTGATGGGAGAACACCCAGTTCCCTCGGAGGGCGATCGCCTCGATGAGCAGGAGGTGCTCGTCCCACGGCTTGCCGGCCGGCTGCCTGGTGTACGCGGCGTGTGTGACGCGCCGAAGCGTCCCCTTCGTCAACTCGGCATCGATCGTGCGTTGCGTGTATCCGTCGGCGTCGAGCACCGCGCGCGTCAGAATTCTCCCCATCCCCGCACTATGCCGTCGCCCACCGACATGCTTGTTCGCTCGGAGGGGCGCATCGCGCATCTGTCGCTACGAACATCTCCCGCCGCACTCGAAATCTCTCGACGCTACGGGGATCCGCGTAGCGCCCGGAGGTTTGAACGGCGTCGGGGGATATCCGTAGCGTCCGGCCAGTGGCGGACCGTCGGCAGGCCGGATGCCCCGCCGCACTTCCCGCCCGACGGTGCCGGCGGCCCGTCGGAAACGCGAAACCGGCCGCCGGGGGAATCCCCGACGACCGGCTTCTCGAGAAACGTCCTAGTACTTGCCGAACGCCAGCGCCACGTTGTGGCCGCCGAACCCGAACGAGTTGTTCAGCGCATAGGTGATCTCGCCCGTGCGAGCGGAACCGTGGACCACGTCCAGCTCGATCTCCGGATCCTGGTTCTCCAGGTTCAGGGTGGGCGGGATGACGCCGTCCCGGATCGAGAGCACCGTCAGTGCCGCCTCGAGCGCGCCCACGGCACCGATGGAGTGACCCAGCGCGCCCTTGGGCGCGTAGATCGCCGCGTCGGTGCCGACGACCGCGTTGATGGCCTTGGCCTCCGCGGTATCGCCGATCGGCGTGGCCGTGGCGTGCGCGTTGATGAAATCGATGTCGGCGCGGGACAAGCCCGCGGTCTCCATGGCCCGCTTCATCGCGCGGGCGGCGCCGCCGCCCTCCACGTCCGGCGACACCATGTGGTAGCCGTCGGAGGTGATGCCGGCGCCGAGCAGCCGCGCGATCGGCTTCGCGCCGCGGGCGAGGGCGTGCTCCTCGGTCTCGATGATCATCAGAGCCTGCGCCTCGCCGAAGACGAAGCCGTCCCGGTCCTTGTCGAACGGACGGGAGGCCGCCTGCGGATCGTCGTTGCGGGTCGACAGAGCGCGCATCATCGCGAACGACGCGATGGGCGGCGAGTCGATCCGGCCCTCCACGCCACCGCAGACCGCGATGTCCGCGTCGCCGAGCACGATCTGGCGCCAGGCGTGCGCGATGGCCTCGTTGCCCGTCGAACAGGCCGAGACAGGGGCGATGGCGCCCGCGCGGGCACCGATCTCCAGCGCCGAGACGGCGCACGCGCCGTTCGGCATGGACATCTGCACGGCGAACGGCGAGACCTTGCGGACGCCGGAGTCGCGCAGCGCGTCCACGGCCTGCACCATCGTTTCGCCGCCGCCCAGCCCGGTGCCGACCACGGCCGCGAGGCGGTTCGGGTCGACATCCGGGCGGCCGGCGCCGTCCCACAGCCGCTTGGTCATCACGTGGGAGACCTGCTCGACGTAGGACATGCGCCGCTTCGACACATGCTGCTTGCTGATGTCCCCGGCGTACTGGCGGTCGGGCCGCTCGGGTACGTCGTCCGACGGGTCCGACAGCAACTGGCCGCCGAACCGCACCGGAAGATCGGGGATCTGCACGCCGATGAAATCGCCCTCGAGCGGACGGATGCCGCTCTCGCCGGCGAGCAGTCCCTGCCAGGTGGAGTCGGTGTCGACTCCGATCGACGTGGTCAGCTCGATGGCCGTCACGACGACGCTCGGGAACTCACCCCCCAGCGTCGAGAAACTCCTCAGCGATGACAAGGGCTTACTTACCCTTCTCGGCCTCGTACTTACCCTTGAGCTCGGCAGCGAGCTCGGAGTTCTCGGCCTCGAGCTTCTGGATGTACGCGACGGCGTCGCCGACGGTCTTCAGGCCCGCGAGATCCTCGTCCGGCACCTTCACGCCGTACTTGTCCTCGAGCTGCACGGCGATCTCGACCATCGACAGCGAGTCGATGTCCAGGTCGTCGATGAACGCCTTGTCCAGGGTGACCTCGGAGGGCTCGATGCCGGTGACCTCTTCGATGATCTCGGCGATGGCGGCGACGATTTCGTCCTGGCTGGTGGCCACAGTGGGTCCCTTTCCTTGTGTGACCCGACGCGCGATTTCGCGGCGACGGGAGTATCTGTGCGACGAGAGGTCGCGGGCACGACGGGGCCGGATGGCACCGTCGATGGTCTAGACGCTACTGCGCGGGGGCGAGCAGCTCGGTCAGATCGGCCGGGGTCTTGACGGCGACCTGGGGCACACCCTTGAGCTCGCGCTTGGCGATGCCCACGAGGGCGCCGGCCGGAGGCAGCTCCACGACCGTGGAGACCTCGGCCTCGCGCATGGTGGCGGTGCACAGGTCCCAGCGCACGGGCCGAGTCACCTGCGCGACGACGGCCGCAAGAGCCTCGGCGCCGGAGGTGACGGGCTTGCCGTCGCGGTTCGACAGCAGCGTGAGCTGCGGGTCGCGCGGGACGATGGCCTGCGCGGCGGCCGCGACGGCCTCCTGCGCGGGCGCCATGAACTCCGTGTGGAAGGCGCCGGCCACGGCGAGGGGGCGCAGGCGCGCCTTCTCGGGGGCGTTGTCCGCCAGCTTCTGCAGATTCTCGACGGTGCCCGCGGCCACGATCTGCCCGGAGGCGTTCATGTTGGCCGGGATCAGGTCGAAGGATTCGAGCGTGGCGAGCACGTCAGCCTCGTCGCCGCCGAGGACGGCGGTCATCGAGGTGGGGACCAGCGCGCAGGCCGCGGCCATGGCGCGGCCGCGGATGGCGGCCAGGCGCACGGCGTCGTCGGCCGTGATGACACCGGCGATGGCGGCGGCAGCCAGCTCACCGACGGAATGGCCGGCGACGACCGTGTCCGACGGCTGCGTGCCCATCTGCTCGAAGGCGAGCAGGGCGGCGGCGACCACGAGGGGCTGCGTCACGGCGGTGTCCGTGATCTCGTCGGCCTCGGCAATGGTGCCGAGGCGGACCAGGTCCAGATCGGCGATCTGGGACCAAGCGCGCAGGCGCTCCACGGCAGAAGGCTGATCGAGCCACGCGGTCAGCATGCCGGGCTTCTGGGAACCCTGTCCGGGTGCGAGCAGTGCAATCACGTGTACCAGGAAACACCCCGGGAACCTGAAAAGAAGGTGTTGGAGCCTGAGAACCTGACTCATCGAATTTGTGGGGTTTCCACAAAAGTGCTGCTCAGCGAGTCCTCGCTGTTACCAGAGTGTTATGTGTGACTGGATTAGTTTAGCGAGATGTCTGTGATTCGGGTCATAGCAGCGGGGGTGAAGCGGTCCGGATTCGCCGCCGCGAGACGCCCGATCGTCGCTGCCACGCGCAGGACGAAGGCGTCGCGCGGGTCCTGTGGATCGCGCCCGGTGATCTCCGCGATCTTCTTCAGGCGGTAGCGCACCGTGTTGGGGTGGACGAACAACTCGCGGGCGCACGATTCCACCGCACCGCCCGAGTCCAGGTACGCGTCCAGCGTGTCCGAGAGCGCCGATCCCGCCTCTTCGAGAGGTTTGACAAGGAGCTCGTACAGGGTGCGGCCGGCATGAGTGTCGCCGATCAGGGCGCGCTCGGGCAGCAGCTCCCAGCTGTGCACCGGGCGCGGCGCGCCGGGCCATCCGGCGACGGCGTTCACGCCCGCGATGGCCTCGACGGCCGAAGCGTGGGCGTCCTCGAGCGTCGGCGTCGTGTGCCCGATCACGACGGGGCCGTCGGCGAAGTGCGGCATGAGCGCACCCGCGAAGGGGTCGCCGGACGTCACGGCGCCGCTGACGATGACCACCAATTTGGTGCCTTGCACAACGGCCAGCGCCGACCGGCCGTGCGACCGCGCGGTGTCGTGGACCGATCCGGCCACCGAGACGTTCTGGTCCGGCGGGGGATTGCCGACGATGACGGTGGCCGACGCGACCGGGTCCCAGTTCAGCGCCGCGGCGCGGGAGAGGAGGTTGGCGCCGGTGTCGCCGCGGACGACCGCGTCGACGACCAGGGCCTCCATCCGCGAGTCCCACGCGCCGCGGGCCTCGGCGGCCGATGCGTAGATCGACGCGGCGCCGAAGCCGATCTCTCGGCCGTACCGAAGCACGGCTTCGGTGAGCGCGATGAGCTGGTCCTCGTTGCGGGCCAGTAGCGGCAGCCAGCGCTCGAAGAACTCCATCGCCACGCGGACCATCTCCACGGTCTGCCGGAGCGAGACCCGGCGGGCCAGGTCCTGCGGCACCGTCTGGAACGAGGCGACCGTGTACTCGACGTTGCTGGGGTTCTCGATCCACTCCGCGAAGTTGACCACCGCCGTCTGGACGACGAGCTGGATCGACGCCCGCTGGCTGGCCTCCAGGTCCGCGAAGTACGGGAGCTGCTCCTCCATGGAGCGCACCGCCTCGGTCGCGACCCGGCCCGAGTACTGGCGGATCCTGGCGAGGATCGCCTCGGGCAGGACGTCGCGAGGCTCGGGACGCTTCCGATTGAAGCTCCCCTTCCCCGGCTTCCCGGGGAGAGGGAACGAGCCCGTATCAGCGGTCATGGAGTCCTAGGCTACGCCGGGGTCCGACGTCTGCTTCGGGGCGGCGAGGACGTCGTCGATCCGGTACCGCTTCGCGGCGTCCGCGGCGACCGAGAAATCCAGGGCGCCGTCACGGGCGAGCCCGAGGAGAACGCCCACGACGATCGACTCGGCATCGACGTTGAAGAACCGCCGGGCGGCCGGGCGCGTGTCCGAGAACCCGAAGCCGTCGGTGCCGAGGGTGACGTACGTACCCGGTACCCACTGCCGGATGAGGTCCTGCGTGCCGCGCATGAAGTCGGACGCCGCGATCGTCGGGCCCTCGGTGCCGCCGAGGACCTTGGTGACGTGCGGGGTGCGGTAGTCGGCACCCGGGTCGCGCAGCGCCGCCTTCTCCGACTCGATGCCGTCGCGCGACAGTTCCACCCAGCTGGTCACCGAGAAGACCGATGCGGAGACGCCCCACTCCTCGGCCAGCATCTGCTGGGCCTTGAGCGCGTCGGGGACCGTGACGCCGGAGGCGAGGATGTTCGCCTTCAGCTCGTGCCCGGTGTCGGCGGGCTTGAAGAGGTACAGGCCCTTGAGCAGACCGTCGACGTCCAGGTCCTCCGGCTCGGCCGGCTGGTGGATCGGCTCGTTGTAGACGGTGATGTAGTAGTAGATGTTCTCCTGGTTCTCCCCGTACATCCGCCGCAGGCCGTCGATCACGATGTACGCCAGCTCGTAGGCGAACGCGGGGTCGTAGGCGACCACCGCCGGGTTCGTCGACGCGAGCACATGGCTGTGGCCGTCGGCGTGCTGCAGGCCCTCGCCGGTCAGTGTGGTGCGGCCGGCAGTGGCGCCGAGGAGGAAGCCGCGGGCCATCTGGTCGGCGGCCGCCCACAGGCCGTCGCCGGTCCGCTGGAACCCGAACATCGAGTAGAAGATGTACAGCGGGATCATCGGCACGTCGTGGGTGGCGTACGACGTGCCCACCGCGGTGAACGACGCGGTGGACCCGGCCTCGTTGATGCCCTCGTGCAGGATCACGCCCTGCGGGTTCTCCTTGTACGCCAGCATCAGCTGTGCGTCGACTGCGGTGTACGTCTGGCCGAGGCGGTTGTAGATCTTCAACGTGGGGAACCAGCTGTCCATGCCGAAGGTCCGCGCCTCGTCGGGGATGATCGGCACGATGCGGGGCCCGACCTCCGGGTCGCGCAGCAACTCCTTGAAGATGCGCACCACGGCCTGCGTGGTCGCGACCTCTTGCTTGCCCGAGCCCTTGAGCATCACCTTCACCGCGTCGATGCCGGGCGTGGTGAGCACCTGGGCCTGCGTGCGGCGCGTCGGCACGAAACCGCCGAGCTGCTTGCGCCGATCCAGCATGTACTGGATCTCCTTCGACTCCGGACCGGGGTTGTAGTACGGCGGGAGGTACGGGTCCTTCTCGAGCTCGGCGTCCGAGATGGGGATCCGCAGGTGATCGCGGAAGCCCTTGAGATCGTCCAGGGTGAGCTTCTTCATCTGGTGGGTCGCGTTGCGGCCCTCGAAGTTGTGGCCGAGGCCGAAGCCCTTGACGGTGTGGGCCAGGATCACCGTCGGCTGACCCTTGTGCTCCATCGCCGACTTGTAGGCCGCGTACAGCTTGCGGTAGTCGTGGCCGCCGCGGCGCAGGCCCCAGATCTGCTCGTCGGTCATGTCCTTGACCAGTTCCTTGGTCCGCGGGTCGCGGCCGAAGAAGTGCTCCCGGACGAATGCGCCGTCGTTCGCCTTGAAGGTCTGGTAGTCGCCGTCGGGCGTGTTGTTCATGATGTTCACGAGGGCGCCGTCGCGGTCCTTGTGCAGCAGCGAGTCCCACTCGCGGCCCCAGATCACCTTGATCACGTTCCAGCCGGCGCCGCGGAAGAAGGACTCGAGCTCCTGGATGATCTTGCCGTTGCCGCGGACGGGACCGTCGAGGCGCTGCAGGTTGCAATTGACCACGAAGGTGAGATTGTCGAGGGCCTCGGTGGCGGCGATCTGGATCTGGCCGCGCGATTCGGGCTCGTCCATCTCGCCGTCGCCCAGGAACGCCCAGACATGCTGGTCGGACGTGTCCTTGATGCCGCGGTCGTGCAGGTAGTGGTTGAACCGCGCCTGCTGGATCGCGTTGATCGGGCCGAGCCCCATCGACACCGTCGGGAACTCCCAGAAGTTCGACAGCAGCCGGGGGTGGGGGTAGGAGGGGAGGCCCTTGCCCTTGTCCTCGTGGGACTTCTCCTGCCGGAAGCCGTCGAGACGCTCCGCGGGGATACGGCCCTCGAGGAAGGCGCGCGCGTAGATTCCGGGGGAGGCGTGGCCCTGGATGAACACCTGGTCGCCGCCGCCGGGGTGCTCCTTGCCGCGGAAGAAGTGGTTGAAGCCCACCTCGTACAGCGAGGCCGCGCCCGCGTAGGTGGAGATGTGGCCGCCGACGCCGACACCCGGGCGCTGCGCGCGGTGCACCATGATGGCCGCGTTCCAGCGGATGTATGCGCGGTAGCGGCGTTCGATCTCCTCGTCGCCGGGGAACCACGGCTCGAGGTCGGTGGGGATCGTGTTCACGTAATCGGTCGACGTCAGCGACGGGATGGACACGCGCTGCTCGCTGGCGCGCTCGAGCAGGCGCAGCATCAGGTAGCGGGCACGGGCGGGGCCGTGGGTCGCGATCAGGTCGTCGAGAGACTCGATCCACTCCCCGGTCTCGTCCGGGTCGATGTCCGGGAGGTAGGACGCCACCCCCTCGCGGATCACGCGCACGCGGTCCGGGCGACCGTCGTTCGACGGTGCGGGTCCCTGCCCTGGGGCGGTGGCCGGGCTGGTGGCGATCGAGTCTGTCACTGGTGCTCCTCACGGGTCGCGAAGGCGGTGCTGGATGTTGCCAGGGGTCTGCGCTGTGTCGCAGATCCCATCCTGCCGCATTCGAAAGTTACTCGACAGTCGTATTCCGCGTGGTGGAATTCGGCAGGTCCACCGCGCGAGTTCCGCCTACCCCGCTTGCGCGCGGGCGCAGGTGCCGTAAGTTGACACGGAACAGTGGTATGCGGGTGGCAACGGGCCGCCCGCGTGAACGCGAGGAGGCTCCCACCGGTGTCCACGAATGGGTCATTCGCCCAGAAGATGGGCCTGCAGCCCGGAAACATCGTGCAGGAGATCGGTTGGGACGAAGACACCGACGATGACCTGCGCCTTGGCATCGAGGAACTCACCGGCGCGGAGATGCTCGACGAGGACGCCGACGAGGTGATCGACGTCGTCGTGCTGTGGTGGCGCGACGACGACGGCGACCTCGTCGACACCCTCATGGACGTGATCACCCCCCTTTCCGACGACGGCTACGTCTGGGTGCTCAGCCCCAAGACCGGCCAGCCGGGCCACGTGCAGCCCAGCGAGATCGCCGAGGCCGCGCCGACGGCCGGCCTCACCCAGACCTCGTCGACCAATCTCGGCTCGTGGATCGGCTCGCGCCTGGTGCAGCCGAAGTCCGGCCGCGTGGCCAAGAGGTGACCTCTCCCCAGCTCGACGGTCCGCTGCCGGTCGGGGCCGAGGCCCCGGCCTTCACGCTGCGCGACCAGAACAACCGCCCCGTCTCGCTGGAGTCGTACCGCGGGCGCAAGAACGTGCTGCTCGTCTTCTTCCCGCTGGCCTTCACCGGCACCTGCGAGAGCGAGCTGGGCGGGATCCGCGACTCCCTCCCGTCGTTCGAGAACGACGACGCCGCCGTGCTCGCCGTCTCCGTGGGCGCGCCGCCCACGCACAAGGTGTGGTCCGGCTCGCAGGGCTACCTCTTCCCGATCCTCGCGGACTTCTGGCCGCACGGCGAGGTGGCCGACGCCTACGGCGTGCTCAACGGCAAGAACGGCTACCCCAACCGCGGCACCTTCGTGATCGACCGCGAGGGCGTGATCCGGTTCTCCGAGATGAGCGAGCCCGGCGTCCCCCGCGATCAGTCGCTTTGGGAAGAGGCGCTCGCTGCGCTATCTTCGACCGGCAAGCGCACATAGCTCAGTTGGTTAGAGTCCCGGTCTTACACACCGGTTGTCGGGGGTTCGAGTCCCTCTGTGCGCACTCCTGGACGGAGGTTCTCCCGCCCCGTCGTGCGCCAGGCGCTGAGCCCTGTTGTCGGTGTTCAGGGCGAGGACTATCCGCCGAGGCCATGCAGTTCACGCATGCCCTGTGAGGCCGATGCCGGGGGGGGTTGTCTCGGCCCCCACTCTGCCGCGGCGGACCGTTTCTCGCGGTGCACGCCGACCCCGCCCACGCGGCCGCCGGCACCGTCATCGAGGGGCTGCGCGACGCGACCTTCCGGGTCGAGCTCGACAACGGGCACGTGGTCCTCGCGCACATCAGCGGGAAGATCCGGAAGAACTACATCAAGATCGTCCCGCTCGACCGGGTGCTCGTGGAGATCAGTCCCTACGACCTCACGCGAGGCAGGATCGTCTTCCGCTACCGGCAGTGAGGGGCGTGCCCGAGGTACGGTCTCACCCTGTGAACCGCACCACCGAGCTCGCGCTGGGCGTCGTCGCCGACGAGGTGTTCGGCGACCCTCGGCGATTCCACCCCGTCGCGGGCTTCGGCACCCTCGCCGCCGCGCTCGAACGGCGGATGTACGCACCGTCGAAGCTGCGCGGACTCGCCTACGCCGCGATCCTCGTGGGCGGGGCCGCGGCGGTCGGATGTGCGGCGCGGAACGTGCCGGGCGCCACCGCCGTCGGCACCTGGGCCGTGGTCGGGGGAGCGGGCCTGCGCACCGTCGGCTCCACGCTGGGCGCCGACCTGGCGCGCGGTGATATCGACGGCGCGCGGACCCTGCTGCCCAGCCTCTGCGGACGCGACCCGTCGGTGCTCGACACCGCGGGGCTCGCCCGCGCGGCCACCGAGTCCGTCGCCGAGAACACCTCCGACGCCGCGGTCGCGCCCCTGTTCTGGGGTGCGGTCGCGGGCCTGCCCGGGCTGCTCGCGTACCGGGCGGCCAACACCCTCGACGCGATGGTCGGCTACCGCAACGACCGCTACGGCGACTTCGGCTGGGCGTCGGCGCGACTCGACGACGTCCTCAACTACGTTCCCGCCCGGCTGGCGGGCGCGGTCACCGTGGCGCTCGCGCCCGCGGTGGGCGGGACACCGTCGGACGCCCTGCGAGCCTGGCGGCGGGATGCGGCGAAACACCCGAGCCCCAACGCCGGGGTGGCGGAGGCGACGGCCGCGGGGGCGCTCGGCCTGCAGCTGGGCGGCCGAACGCAGTACGCGCACGGCGTGGAACTGCGGCCCACGCTGGGCGACGGTCGCGCGCCCGAGCCGCGGGACCTGGCGCGGGCAGCGTGCCTGTCCCTCGTGGTGGAGCTGGGCGCCCTGGCCGCTACTGTCCTTTGCGCCCGTACCGGTCGGCGAGTCGCGCGGCGCGCGCGGCCTCGGGCGTGACCTCGGGCGTCGTCTCGTCGCCCGAGCCGTCCGCGGAGTCCGTGGTCCCGGCGTCGAAGACCGCTTTGTCCTCGCGGCGGCGGCGCACCTCGGACCACACGAAGTAGCCGATCGCCAGCGGCGCCATGATGCCGAAGGCCAGCCACTGCAGGCCGTACGAGAGGTAGGGGCCGGCGTCGAGCATCGGCAGCGGGACCGGGTCGAGCCCGCCGGGCTGGCCCTCGTCGAGATTCAGGTAGCCGGGGGCGAAGGCGATGCCCTGCGCAGGGCCGATCGCCCCCGGGTCGATCGCGAAGACCTGCAGGTACCCGCCCTCGGTCCGCGGACCCCGCGCGGGGTCGGTCTGCTCCGGGGCGCGCACGCGGGCCTGCACCGTCACCGTGCCCGACGGTGGCGGCGCGATCTCCGGCACCACGCCGCCGGTGGGCGTCCGCACGAAACCCCGGTCCACGAGGTAGGTCGCGCCGTCGTTCGCGGCGAAGGGCACCAGCACCTCGTAGGCGGGCTTGCCGTCCTGGTTCCGTAGGCGCGCGAGGGCCTGCTTGTCGGCGAGGTACTGCCCCGTGAGCACCACCCGCCGCCACTCGGCGTCCTTCGGTACGTCGGTGCGGCCGCCGAGGACCTGCGCCGCGGGCACCGGATCGGCGTTCACGGAGTCGGCGATCTGCTGGTTGCGGTGGTTGGTCGAGGAGTTCTTGCCCAGTTGCCACGGCGCGAGCAGCGCCCAGCACAGTGCCGTGAAGGCGACGGCCGCGATGGCGAGGGCGATCCACCGGGGCTGGAAGATCACCTTGATCCAGCTAGTCAAGGTTCGCTCGCGTCCACTCGACGAGGCCCGGTACCGCGCCTTCGACCTGCGACAGCGTCGCGCGGAAATCGTCGTGGTCGCCGTAGTACGGGTCCGGCACGCTCTCGTGCGCCGCGTTCGGGTCGAAGCTCCGGAGCAGGCGGATCCGGTCCGCTGCGACGCCCCGCCGCCGCAGCGGCCCCACGTGGGAGCGGTGCAGCGCGACGACGAGGTCGGCCCCGAGGTGGTCGTCCGTGAGCTCCGCCGCGGTGTGCTCCGTCGGGTACCCGGCCTCGGCGAGCACGTCCCGCGCGCGCCGGTCGGCGGCGCCGCCCTCGTGCCAGCCGTCGGTGCCGGCGCTGGTGACCCGCACCGCCTCGGCCAGCCCGGCGTCGGCGACCGCCCGCTCGAAGACGATCTTGGCGATCGGTGATCGGCAGATGTTGCCGGTGCACACGAACGTGACATGCAGCGGAGTACTCACCCCTCCATCTTGCCCGACGGACGCGAGCCGCGAATCCGGTGCGGACGGAGGTGCCCCGCATACGCTGACAACCATGAAGCTTGCAGAGGTCATCGAGATGCTCGATCAGGCATATCCGCCCCGGCTCGCGGAGGGGTGGGACAGCGTCGGACTGGTATGCGGGGACCCGGAATCCGAGGTCACGCACGTCCTGGTGTGCGTGGACGTCACCGCCGACGTGGTCGACGCCGCACTCGCCCGCGGCGCGCAGCTCCTCGTCGCCCACCACCCCCTCCTGCTGCGCGGCGTCGACACCGTCGCGGCGAGCACGCCGAAGGGCGCGCTGATCCACCGGCTGATCCGCGGCGGCTGCGCGCTGTTCACCGCGCACACCAACGCCGACCGCGCCCGCGGCGGCGTCAACGACGCCCTCGCCGCAGCCCTCGGCCTCGAGGTCACGGGCCCCGTCGAACACCTCGACGCGCCGCAGGGTCTGGATCGGTGGGGCGTCATGGTCCCGCCGGCCAGGGCGGACGAGGTCCTCTCGGCGATGTTCGAGGCCGGCGCCGGCGAGGTCGGAGAGTACTCCGAGTGCGCGTGGCGGGTCGACGGCGTCGGCCAGTTCCGGCCCGGCGACGACGCGAACCCCGCCATCGGCAGCGCCCGCGAGCTCACGACGCTCGCCGAGACCCGGATCGAGCTCGTCGCGGGCCGCGGCCGCCGCGAGCGGGTCGCCCGTGCGCTCCGCGGCGCCCACCCGTACGAGGAGCCCGCGCACGACATCGTCGAACTCGTCGGCGGTGAGCGGGAGTGGGGCCTGGGCCGCGTCGGCGTGCTGCCCGAGCCGATGTCGCTGGCGTCCTTCACCGCCCACGTCGCGACCGCACTCGGTGCGCCCGCTCGTGCAGCGGGGGATCCCGACGCCCCGATCCGCACCGTCGCCGTGTGCGGGGGAGCGGGGGACTCGCTCCTCGGCACCGTCGCGCGACTCGGAGTGGACGCCTTCGTCACCGGCGACCTGCGGCACCACCCCGTCGATGAGCACCTGCGCGCCGGCGGGCCCGCGGTCGTGGACGCCGGCCACTGGGGTACCGAGTTCCCCTGGTGCGCTTCCGTCGCCGAGCTGCTGTGGCCCTACCTCGACGTCGCCGTCCACGACGCACCGACGGATCCGTTCACGGTGCGGGCCGCGCCCGCGCCCGATGCGTAGAGTGGCGCAGATGAACGCTGATCCGGCCGCCCAACGCATTCTGCTGGACCTCGCCGAGGTCGATGCGGAGATCGCCCGCCTGGCCCACCGCGAAAGCCACCTCCCCGAGGACACCGAGATCGCTGCGCTGGAGAAGCGCGCGACCACCGAGCGCGACGAGTCGGTGCGGGTGTCGATCCTGGTCGAGGACCTGGACCGCGATATCAGCAAGCTCGAGAAGGAGGTCGAGCAGACCCGACTTCGCGAGCGGAAGGACCGTGAGCTGCTGGCTTCGGGTAGCGTGCCGGCCAAGCAGCTCACGGAAATCGAGCACGAGCTGCGCGGGCTCGAGCGGCGCCAGTCCGTTCTGGAGGACGAGGAGCTCGAGCTCATGGAGAAGCGCGAGGCGGTCGAGCTCGACCAGCAGCGCGCCGAGGCCACCGTCACCGCGACCAACGACGAGATCGCCGCGGCGGCGCGCCGCCGCGAGGAGACCGTCAAGGACATCGAGGTCGCGAAGGCCCGCACCGCGGCCACCCGCGAGCAGACCGTCGGGCGGCTCCCGGCGGACCTCTACGCCGAGTACGAGCGGTGCCGGGAGCGCTCGGGTGCCGGGGCGGGGCTGCTGCAGGCCCGACGGTGCGGCGCCTGCCGGCTGGAGCTCGACCGCGGCTTCCTCGACGCCGTGAACCGCAAACCCGCCGACGCCGTCGTGCACTGCGACGAGTGCGGCGCGATCCTGGTGCGGACCACCGAATCCGGCCTGCCCCAGCCGAGGCCCGAGGAATGACGGGGGCACAGCGCGGGGGATGGACCACCTCGGCGCACGAGCCCACCCGGGTGATCCTGCTGCGGCACGGCCAGACCCCCGCGTCTGTGCGGCGGCTGTACTCGGGCCGCGGCAATCCGTCGCTCACCGACCTGGGCCGGGAGCAGGCCGCCGAGGCCGCGGCGCTGCTCCGGCTCACGCCGATCGACGCGATCCTCTCCTCTCCGCTCGACCGCGCGCGGCAGACCGCCGACGCCGTGGCCGCGGGGCGCGGACTCGCCGTCGAGGTGGACGACGCCCTGATCGAGACGGACTTCGGAGACTGGGAGGGGCTCTCGTTCGGCGAGGCCCGCGACCGGGACCCGGAGCTGCACGGCCGCTGGCTCGGCGACACGTCGGTGGCGGCCCCCGGCGGGGAGAGCTTCGACGAGGTGCACGTCCGCGTCGCCGCGCTGCTGGACCGCGTCATCGCCGACTACGCCGGACGCACCGTGCTGCTGGTCTCCCACGTCACCCCGATCAAGACCGCGCTGCGGATCGCGCTCGACGTCGGGCCGCAGCTGCTCTACCGGCTGCACCTGGACCTGGCCTCGATCTCGATCGCCGACTTCTACCCGGACGGCGGCGCCTCGGTGCGCCAGATCAATCGCACGTCCGGACTCTGACGGCGCACGACGAAGTCGGGATGTGGGTGTAGACCTTGTCCACCGATCTGCCCGCGGCCATGACCGTCCCGTCGGGCCGCACCAGTGCGGCTGCGGCGTTGTGCCGTTCCAGCCACCGGCCGAGACCTCCGGTGGCGTCGACGACGATCGCCGCACCACGGCGGGAGATCTCGAATCCCTGGTCGGCGGTCGGTTCGTCACGGCTCACGAGCACGAATCCCGGCGGCCGGTCGTCCAGCCGGCGGCCGTCCGCGTCGGCTACCGCATTCGGTGCCAGCGTTCCCACCAGCGCGGCGCAGCTCCTGGCCGCGCCTCGGAACGCTCCGGGGAGGCGCCCGGCGCCGCCTCGGACGTAGTACGACCGCGGCAGGGCCGGTGTGGCGCTGTCGGTCAATCGATTCACGACGGCGGGGGCGCGTGCGAGGATCGGGGCGACGACGCCGCGGAGACGGTCGCCTCCGCGGCCGCCGCCGGTCATCAGCGCGCCGGTCATCATGGCCAACCGGATCATCCCGAGGGCGTGCGGTTTCCGCTCGTCCTCGTAGCTGTCGAGGGTCGCCTGGGGCGCGTCCCCGGACAGGACGGCCGCCAGTTTCCACCCGAGGTTCGCCGCGTCCCGGATCCCGGCGCCCATGCCCTGCCCGATGAACGGCGGCGTGAGATGTGCGGCGTCGCCGAGGAGGAAGACCCGGCGATCACGCCACCGCTGCGCCACACGGGCATTGAACGTGTACTCGGCGCAGCGGATAAGGCGCAGTTCGGGGTCGACGAGGTGGGTCAGCCACGGGGCGAGCAGCGGGAGTACCGCGGAAAGGTCGGGGAAGTCCGAGGCGGTCTCGCCGTCGTGGAGCTGGAACTCCCAGCGGTACCGGGTGTCTCCGATCCGCATGTACGTGGCCGCGCGCCGCCGGTCACAGACCTGCTGCACGCCCTCCCATTGCCGGAGATCGGCGGTCGTCTCGATGTCGATCACCAGCCACCGCTGGCTGAACCCGAGGTCGCGCCACGGGGTGCCGACGGCCGATCGGGTGATGCTGCCCGCGCCGTCGCACCCCAGCAGGTAGGCGCCTTCGACGGTGAACCGCTCCCCGCTGGCCCGATCGGTGGCGTGGACGGTCACCGAGCCGTCGCCCTGGGTGATGGCGTCGACCTCCGCGCCGCCGCGCAGCGTGACCAGGCCGCTGCGGCGGGCGACCGCGTTCCGCAGGAGCTGTTCGAGTTCGGGCTGGTCGAACATCGACGCCGCGGGGAATCCGTACTCCCCGGCATCGAGGTCGCGCGGGAATTCGGCGATGACGTCGAGCGAGCCGGTGACGAGCCGGAGGCCCCGCGCCGGGCGCGATATCCCTGCGAACTCCTCGGCGAGGCCGAGGCGGGCGAGGACCCGATAGATCTCGTCGTCGAGGTGGACGGCGCGCGGCCGGCGATAGATGTCGTCCCAGCGCTCGAGGAGCACGGACGGCACGCCGTGGTCGGCGAGCAGGGCGGCAGCCGTCAGGCCGGTGGGGCCCGCGCCGATGATGACGACGGAAGTCCTTTGCGTGGTCACGGGATCGGTGTCCGTCCCGCTTACGCGTACCGCACCACGGTGCGTTGGGTACCCAGGTCCAGGGCCCCGTCGCCCGATCGGACGGTGGCCTCCACCACGTCCCCGTCGCGGAGGTACTTCGGATTGCCCGCCTGCCGCTTGAAGAAGGTCCGCCATTTGATGTGCGCCGGCAGCAGCGAGCCGAGGATCTCCACGGGCTTCGCGGGTGCGGTCAGCGCCGTGCCGCCGGGCGTCCCGGTGAGCAGCAGGTCACCCGGGTCGACCCTCTGGAACCGGGTCAGGGTGCGCAGCGCCTCGAGCGGTCCGTAGATCATGTCCGCGACGGTGCTGTTCTGGCGCGTCACGCCGTTGACCCGCAGTTCGAGGGTCAGCGTTGAGAAGCTCTCCCACTCTCCGGGTTCGAGGAGAAGCAGAACCGGGCCGACGGGGGTGAAGGTGGGGTACGACTTGGCCTCGTAGAACTGCGTTTTCGGCAGCTGGATATCGCGCGCCGACACGTCGTTGGTGACGACGAGACCGGCGACGGCGTCGGCGAGACCATCGGCGTCGATCGACGATCCCACGGGGACGGTCCTCCCGAAGACGATGCCGATCTCGACCTCGTAGTCGAGCAGTGAGACGTGCGCGGGCTTGACGATCTCGTCGAACGGCCCGGCGATCGATCCCGACGACTTCCGGAAGAACGTCAGGGGTACCTTCTCGGGGTTCATTCCCGAATCCTTGACGTGGGAGACGTAGTTCGTCATCTGCGCGACCACGCGACAGGGAGCGGTCACGGGCGAGACGAGCGACAGCGTCGCGGGATCCACCAGCTCGCCGTCGCCGGCTGTCGCCGCGGCCGCCGCGACGGCTCCGGTGTCGGCGATCAGCTCGGCGGTGGTGGTGGCGTCGGTGTCGACGCGGCGGGCACCGGCGGAGACCAGGACCCACCAGGCGTCGGTGGTGCGGAGGACGGAGTAGCTCATGTGCGTGCAACTTTCAGTAGGCCGAGTAGGCGTTGGATATCGAATTCGTTGTCGGACTCCCGCAACGAGGTGAGGATGGAGGTGAACTCCTTCAGTGCGGGCCCCCCGGGCTTGATGCCGAGGAAGTCCGCGGTCGCGGGCGGACCCCATTGGTTGAGTCCCGACGCCGTCATCGGTGCCCAACCGGCGGGCACGGTGTGGTCGAACAGGTCGCCGTCCGTGAAGTGTTCGACGAGGAGACCGTCGGGATCGCGCCAATAGTCGAAGATCTGGCTGCCCTGGATGTGTCGGCCGACGCCCCACGAGCGGTGGTGGCCCCGGTCGGCGAGGAACTCACCACCGGCGGCGAGCGCGTCCAGATCGCTCACCTGGTACGCCGAGTGCACGTACCGGTTGGCCGGCCCGAGCGCCATTGCCAGGGTGTGATGATCCGACGGCTCCGAGCCGCGGTCGCAGCGGAGGAAACTCATCACCGGCCCGCGATCGCGCTGCCCCGGGTAGTAGAGGAAGTCGCTCACGATGAGCCCCAGGTGACGCAAGTACCAGTTCAGCGATTCCAGGTATCGATTGGATTGCAGCACGACGTGGCCGAGTCGTTCGACCACCGCGGGTGCTCGGGGTGGCCGCTGGGGCGTATTCGCCCGCTCCACGGACCGCGCGAAGTTGAAGGGGGCGCGCACCGACTGCGTCGGCAGCGCCGGCCATTCGGTCACGTCGGAGACCACCCGGACCCGACAGCCGCTCGGATCGCGCGTCGTGACCGCGTGGCCGCCGAGCGCCGCCCCCAACGGATGGACCTCCCGGCCCCATGCGGACGCGACCGTCGAGAGGTCCGACCGGTCGCCGGCACGGAACGCCACTCCGGTGAACGCGGTACGCGGAGCGCGCCGCACGATCGCACAGGGCGGCCCCGCGAGAGCGCCACGCAGGTGCAGTTCGTCGCGGGTCTGCAGGACCGGGGTGAGCCCGAAGTCGACGGCGAACGCCGCCGTGCGCGCCAGATCCGGCTTGTCGAACTCCAGCCACGCGATGTCATGCACCTTGATGACGGGGTCGGAGTGCCGGCCGGGGTGCTCTCCCTTCAGTGCGCCTTCGTCGGCGTGCAACCCGTGGTGCGGGTCGTGGGTTGAAGACATCTCCGCTCCGTTCTCGTGTCTGATGATATCATCACATATGACGGTACCGTCATGCAAGGGGTTCTGATGTTTTCGTCAGGATCGGTTCGGGTGGCGAAGACTGCCCCCGACAGCGGCGCCCGATGACCGGGATCTCGCGAGTGCGGCGGATGAGCCGCCCCACGCTCCGCCGCGAGTGCCGATGTCGCACCGTCCGGGGGTATGGTCGTGGACGCGGACGAGCTGACCGGGCGGCCGCGGCGTCGGGAACGACTGGGTGACCAGTACGCCCGGGTCGAGGAAAGTCCGGACTCCACAGGGCAGGGTGGTTGCTAACGGCAACCCGGGGTGACCCGCGGGACAGTGCCACAGAGAACAGACCGCCCGGGCTTCGGCCCGGGTAAGGGTGAAACGGTGCGGTAAGAGCGCACCAGCGCGGCGGGTGACCGTCGTGGCTCGGTAAACCCCACCCGGAGCAAGGTCGAAGGCGTCACCGCACGGTGGCGCTGCGCGCGTGTACGAGGGCTGCCCGCCCGAGCGCGCGGGTGGACCGCTCGAGGCACCCGGCAACGGTGTGTCCAGATGGATGGTCGCCACCCCGCCGCAGCGATGCGGCGGGGGACAGGATCCGGCTTACACGTCAGCTCGTCCGCCCCGAATCTCCCGAATTTCCTACGGGGGCCTTCGGCAACCGGGGTCTAGCCTGATCCGATGGATCTCTCCGTGCTCTCCTGCGGTGTTCGCGGCCATGTCACCTACGCGCCCGACGAGGCGGATCTCCGCGATCGTGTCCACGCCGATACGCCCGAGGGCGAGGCGTGGCGCTGCCTGCGCTGCGAGAACTTCGTGGTCGGACCGCCGGGGGCTCCGGCCCGGCGGCGCACGCACCGTCTGTCCCGCGCGGCCGGGCGCTGCGGGACGAACTGATCCTGCGCTTCCTCGCGGTCGAACGATTCCTGCGCGGGATCGTCTTCGCGGCCGCCGGCGTCGTCGTGTGGCAGTTCCGCGGCACCCACGACCACCTGCGCGAGGTGTTCCAGTCCAAGTTGCCGGTGCTCAGTCAGCTCGGCTTCAACGTGGGCGATTCGAAGATCGTGCACACCGTTGATGCAGCGCTCGGTCTGTCGGGCACGACACTCGCGTGGATCGCGGCAGGCCTGCTCGCCTACGCCGCGGTCGAGCTGATCGAAGCGGTCGGACTGTGGCTGGGCAAGCGCTGGGGTGAGTACTTCGCGGTCATCGCGACGTCGGCCTTCCTGCCCTTGGAGATCTACGAGATCTCCGAGAAGGTCACCGTACTGCGAGCCGGAGCGCTGGTCGTCAACGTCGTCGCAGTGGCATGGCTGCTCTGGAGCAAACGGCTGTTCGGGCTCAACGGCGGCGCGGCGGCGTACCGGGCCGAGCGGGAGTCGGACAGCGTCCTGACGGTGCGCCGCGCCGGCGAGTAGCGTGCAGAGGTGACCGATTCGAACGCCCGCGAGGCCGTCATCGCACTGCTGGAGAACCTCCCCGATTCCACCGTCGACACCATCGCGCCGGGTGCGATCGCCGCCGACGGGAAGACCCCGGTGCCGGAGATCGCCTGGGGCGACACCTTCGTGTACTACACCCCGAACGGCGAGCCCGGCGTCATGCCGTACCTCACGATCGTGACCAAGAACTATCCCGAGGACGCCCTGTCCGACCTCGACCGGCCCGGCGCCTTCCGGCTCAACGCGAACGTCGGACGCGAGGTCTTCACCGAGCTGATCGGCTACCCGCCGTCGGATCACGCGGTGCACGCCGGCGAGTGGGACTACGCCACCGACGGTGCCGTGATCCCGCACCCGCTGTTCGCCAAGCTGGGGTGGGTGTCGGTGGTGAACCCGGGTACCGGGCCGGAGGTCCGCGCGCTCCTCGAGCGCGCTCGCGCCCACGCGCAAAAGCACTAGGAACTTGTCGGTGGGCCCTATTACCGTCTAGTTCGTGACACACGGAGAGAGCGGTGACTGGGCGATCGAAGCCATCGGCCTGGTGAAACGGTTCGGCGACTTCACTGCGGTGGACGGGGTGAGTTTCCAGGTGCCGCGCGGCTCCGTCCTCGGGCTGCTGGGGCCCAACGGCGCCGGCAAGACGACCACGGTGCGCATGATGACCACCCTGTCGCCGCCCACGGAGGGCACGGCCCGCATCGCGGGGTACGACGTGCGGGAGAATCCCATCGACGTGCGCCGCCACATGGGGCTCACCGGCCAGGCCGCGACGGTGGACGAGATCCTCACGGGCCGCGAGAACCTGACGATGATCGGCGGGTTGTACGGCATCCCGCGGGCGGCGCTGAAGCGGCGCAGCGCGGAGCTTCTCGAGCAGTTCTCGCTGGCCGACGCCGCCGATAAGCAGGTCAAGGCGTACTCGGGCGGCATGCGCCGCCGGCTCGATCTTGCGGTCAGCCTGCTCACCGCGCCGCCCGTGCTGTTCCTGGACGAGCCCACCACCGGGCTCGACCCGCGCGCCCGCTCCGAGCTGTGGGATGTGCTCCGCGCCCTGGTCGCGAGCGGAACCACGCTGCTGCTCACCACGCAGTACCTGGAGGAGGCGGACCAACTGGCCGACGAGATCATCGTCATCGACAAGGGGCGGATCATCGCGCAGGGCACCCCGCTCCAGCTCAAGGAGCGGGCCGGCGCCGCCAACCTGGTGCTGACGGTGTCCGATGCGGCGGATCTGCCCCGCGCCCGCGACATCCTCGCGCGGCTCGGCGGCGAGGTCTTCGTCGATGAGGGCGCGCGCCGGGTGAGCAGCCCGGCCAACGGTCTCGACGACCTGAACCGGGCCGGGGCACTGCTCGGCGAGTGCGGCATCGAGGTCGACGACATCGGCCTGTCCCGCCCCAGCCTCGACGACGTCTTCCTCTCCCTCACGGGACACCGCACCGAAGTCGACGTCACCGACACTGAGGAGGCCTCCGCATGACCGCCACCACCGAGGCTCCCGGCGTGGGCGGCATCGAGACGCACCAGACCAGCCTTTGGCAGCAGTCCTGGATCATGGTTCGCCGCAGCATGATCCACACCAAGCGGATGCCCGAGATGCTCTCGGACGTGACGATCCAGCCGATCATGTTCACGGTGCTGTTCGCGTTCGTCTTCGGCTCCGCGATCCCCACCGAGGGCGTCTCCTACCGCGAATACCTCCTGCCCGGCATCCTGGGGCAGACGATGGTCTTCACCTGCTTCGTGGTGGCCGGCGGGCTCACCACCGACCTGGAGAAGGGCGTCATCGATCGGTTCCGGTCGCTGCCGATCAGCCGCGCCTCCGTCCTCATCGGCCGCAGCATCGCCAGCCTGTTGCACTCGTCGATCGGCATCGTCGTCATGTGCCTCACGGGCCTCGCCATCGGCTGGCGGATCCGGACGAACCCGGTGGACGCGGTGCTCGGATTCGTGGTGCTGCTGGGGTTCGGCTTCGCCATGATCTGGTTCGGCATCCTGGTGGGCTGCATGATGCAGTCGATCGAGGCGGTCAACGGCTTCATGTTCGCCACCATGTTCCCGATCACCTTCCTCTCCAACGCCTTCGTCCCCACGGCCGGAATGGCTCCGTGGCTGCGGACGATCGCGGAGTGGAATCCCGTCTCGTCGCTGGTCCAGGCCATGCGCGAGCTCTGGGGCAACGATATGCCGTTGCGCGACGGAGCCCCCTGGCCGCTGCAGCACCCCGTGCTCGCGACCGTGATCTGGTCGATCGCGTTGACGGCCGTCTTCGCACCCCTCGCCGTGCGGGCGTTCAACAAGCGCACCGTCGACTAGGCTCGGGCGAGTGATCGGAGATCCCCTGCCCCCGCGTATCACCGAGCCCGACCGCCGCCGTGAGTTGCTGGACAGCGGCGCCATCTACACGGCGCAGCGGTCCGTGCGGGGTGACGCCGTCAGCCCCGACCGACGTCTCAAGTTCGACGGGGTGGCCCGCTACCTGCAGGACACGGGCCAGGACCACCTGCGCCACCTCGACTACGAGGAGATTCACCCGTACTGGGTGGTGCGGCGCACCGTCATCGAGATCCTCGAGGGCGGCGAGCAGCCCGACATCCTCACCGTCGAGCGATGGGGTTCCCGGATGGGCTCGCGCTGGTGCAACGTGCGCATCGGCATCGACGGGGAGAAGGGCACCCGGATCGAGACCGAAGCCTTCTGGATCAACTTCAACATCGACACCCTCACGCCGTCGGCGCTGAGCGAGACCTTCCTCACCACGTTCGGCGCCGCCGCCGAGCCCGGCGTGCTGCGCTGGAAGCAGTGGCTGGATCCGAAGCCGCACCCCGACGCGGTCGAGGTGCCCTTCCTGCTGCGCGCGGCCGACCTCGACATCATCCAGCACGTCAACAACGCCGTGTACTGGACCGCGCTGGAGGAGGTGCTCTCCTCCTACCCGGACCTGCGGGAGCGGCTGCCGCTGCGCGGCATCGTCGAGCACAACTCGGCGCTGCAGCTCGAGGACGAGCCCCGGCTCCTCGCGCACCGCGAGGGCGACGTGGTGCACGCCTGGCTGGTGGCGGGCGAGCGTACCGCCGCCGCGATGAGCGTCGAGGCGCTGGAGGAGCAGGCGTGACCGGCATCCCGATGCGGGGCCCCGTCCCGACGAGCGCCGTCGACTTCGGCTCCGTCCGCGCCGAGTTCGAGCTGGTCGAGGACTTCCCGGCCGACGTGCTCGCCGAGGCACAGGCGAGCGCCGACCGGTACCCCGAGGGCCGGGAGGACCGCCGCGACATCGAGTTCGTCACGATCGACCCGCCCGGAGCCAAGGATCTCGATCAGGCGGTGCACATCGCCGCCGAGGGCGAGGGCTTCCTCGTGCGCTACGCGATCGCCGACGTCGGCGCGCTGATCGTGCCCGGGGGACCACTCGAGGCGGAGACCCGCCGCCGCGGCCAGACGATGTACCTGCCCGACGGCTCCGTGCCCCTGCACCCGCGGCCGCTCTCGGAGGGAGCCGGATCGCTCCTGCCGGAGCAGGACCGGGCGGCGGCGCTCTGGGAGATCCATCTGGACGCCGCCGGTGAGGTCACCTCCGCCACCGTGCGCCGCGCGCTGGTCCGGTCCCGCGCGCAGCTCGACTACGCCGGCGTCCAGGCCGACTTCGACGCAGGCCGCGTGCACCCGAGCATCGCGCTCCTGCCCGAGGTCGGCACGCTGCGGGCGGCGTGGGGCCGCGCGCACGGCGCGATCGACCTGCGACTGCCCGCACAGGAGGCCGTGGAGGGCCCCGACGGGTGGACGGTGCGGATCGAACCCCGGACCGATTTCGACGCCTACAACGCGCAGATCTCCCTGCTCACCGGCGTGTGTGCCGCCGACATCATGCTCCGCGCGGGGATCGGGCTGCTGCGCACCCTGCCCGCCGCTCCGGAGGACGCGGTTGCCGACCTGCGGCGCTCGGCCGCCGCGCTCGGGCAGGACTGGCCGCGCGGGGTCACCGTCGGCGACTTCCTTGCGGGCCTCGACGTCACGACCCCGCAGGGCCTGGCCGTCATGACCGACGCCGCGCGACTGCTGCGCGGCTCGGGCTACGCCGCCTTCGGCACGGCGGCCGCGGCCGAGCCGCCCGCCGACCGGGGCCACGCCGGCGTCGGCGCGCCCTACGCCCACGTCACGGCGCCGCTGCGCCGCCTGGCTGACAGGTACGCCACCGAGGTGTGCCTCGCCGCGTGCGCGGGAACCCCGGTCCCGGATTGGGCCCGCGATGCCCTCGACGACGTCGCGGAGATCATGACCCGTACCAACACCCTCGCGAACAAGGTGGACCGCGCGTGCATCGACCTCACCGAGGCCGTGATCCTCGCGGGCCGCGTGGGGCAGGAGTTCTCCGCCGTGACGATGCGCGCCGACCAGGTGCTCCTCGACGACCCCGCCGTGATCGCGCCCTGCACCGGCAACCCGCCGGAGGGCAGCCGGGTGACTGTACGTCTCGACATCGCAGATCCGGCATCGCGAAAAGTGTGCTTTGCATACGAGAAAGCGTTAGCGTGAGGCCATGAGCCGTCGTCTCGTCCTCATTCCTGCCGCATTCGCCCTGCTCGCACCGCTCGTCCCGGCCTTCGCGGCACCCGCCGCCGCAGCCCCGGAGTGCGCCGACTACACCGTTATCGGGGCCGCGGGATCCGGCGAGGGGCAGTCCGCCGGTGGCCTCGGTGCGACCGTCAACTCCGCCGCGCAGACCTTCGCGGGGCGGGCCAGGGCAGCCGGGAAGACGGTGGCGATCCGCCCGATCTACTACCCGGCCGCGGCCGTGCCCACCCGGGTGGAGCAGCTCGGCGGCTTCCTCGCAAGCATGAACACCGGCGCTGCGAACACCCAGGGCGACGTCGAGATCGTGCTCAAGGCCTGCCCGTCGACGAGGATCGTTCTCGCCGGGTACTCGCAGGGCGCGTCCGCCGTCCACCGCGCGCTGCAGCGGCTCGGCGACCGGAAGCAGATCACCGCGGCGGCACTCATCGCCGACCCCGACCGCATCCCGAACGACACCACCCGCTACCTCGGCTCCGCGCCGCGGTCGCTGGGTATGGCGCAGGCCTCCGCGGTGATCAGCGGTGCCAACCCCGCCCCGCTCGCTCCGCGCATCGGCGGGCGCACCCTGAGCATCTGCACCGCGGGCGACCCGGTGTGCCACTGGACCGGTGACCTCGCGAACGCGGTCCCGAACGCCCACGCCTCCTACTCGGGCGCCGACATCGGCGGCCGGCTCGCGGGCATCGCGGGTCTCTGACGGTCGCGGAGCCGGGCTCAGCGCAGCGCGCGCAGCATCTTGGGCAGGCTCGCGCGTGCCTGTGTGGCACGCAGCTCCTCGACGGCGTCGAGCCGGCCCAGTCGGAAGGCGATCGCCGGATCGGTCGTCTCCGCGGCGAGGTCGGCCACCGCATCGCGGGCGATCGTCGCGTCCTGGAACTCGCCGAGCCGCGTCTGCACCTTCGACAGCGCCTTCACCTCGGAGCGCAGACTACCGCGCACCACCGGGTCGACCACGGCGGAGGCGTAGCGCAGCCGCTTCGCGTGCTTGCGGATGGCGTGCACGTCGTCGTCGGTGCACGTCGGGTCTGCGAGCAGCGACAACGACTGCCGGGCGAAGGACCGGATCCGCTTGTCCAACAACGGTGCCAGGCTCTTGAGCGCGATGGTGTCCGCGCGCTCCCGGAGCGGCGGGTCGGCGATGAAGGCGTCGATCGCGTCCAGCATCACGTAGTACCGGTCCGATTTCAGCGCGAGGTCCACGCGCGTCCAGCCGCGCGCCTCTGCGGCGCGCTGCCGCTGCGCCAGCACAGCGCCGGCCCCGCCGAGCTCGTCGTCCGCGTCGAAGCCGTCGAACCGCTGCGCCAGCACCTCGGCGTCGCGCACGGCGCCGAGGACGGACGCGAGCAGCTTGAGCTCCGAGCTCAGCGCGGACCGGGCGGGGCCCTCGAAGAAGCCGGAGAACTCGGTGAGCACGCTGCGCAGTTGCCGCGTGGCGACCCGCATCTGGTGCACGGAGTCCTCGTCGCGGGCCCGCACGCGCGGATCCTCGCGCAACAGCTTGTCGCGGTAGGCGGCGAGCGCCGCGGTCAGCAGCTGCCCGGCCGTCGCGTGCGTGATCTTCTTCGGCAGGTCGACGGCCTCGCGCGCCACCTCGGCGTCGATCGCGCGCGCCAGCTTCGAGGCCGCGTCCGGCTCGCCGCCGCCGGCCGCCCGTAGCGCCTTGCCGACGGCGATCGCGGTCTTCCTGCCGAGCGCGGTGTCCGGGACCTCGAACTCCCACTCGCGCCACTGCTTCTCGGGTCCGTCCGGGAGGAGCGAGACGGAATGCACGTGGTCGTCGACGAACTCGCCGAGGAGTTCCCCGTCGACTGCGTGGCAATACGTGGTGTGCCGTTCGTTCTCGACGATCGCGACGGGGGCGAGGGTGCGCCCGCGCACGATGGCGCGGACCCGATCCAACAACTCCTCGGGCACCTCGGCGGGCGCGCCCTCAGGTGCGTCCGCCTCGTCGCCGAGCGGCACCGTCACCTCGCGGCGATCGCCGCCGTCGGGCAACTTGAGGTGCCACCCGTCGTCCTTGCCCCCGGTGCGGCGGCGCAGCGTGATCCGGTGGGCGGCGAGGTCCAGCGCATCGGTGTCGTAGTACACCGCCACCAGGTGGAAGACCTCGTCGGTCGAGACGTGGTCGACGCCGGTCACGGCGGCCAACCCGGGCGCCGCCGTCTCCGGGCCGACCTCGTACTTCGTCTCGATCTCGCGGTGCTCGGCCATGCTCAGTCCTTCGCGTAACGGTCGGTGGCGTCGATCAGCGCCGAACGGATGCCCGGCTCGAACGCCGAGTGCCCGGCGTCCGGCACCATCACCAGTTCGGCGGTGGGCCAGGCGCGGTGCAGGTCCCAGGCGCTGCGGGCGGGGCACACCACGTCGTAACGGCCCTGCACGATCACGCCCGGGATGCCGGCGATGCGGTCGATGTCGCGCAGCAACTGACCTTCGTCGAGGAAGCCGCCGTTGACGAAGTAGTGGTTCTCGATCTGCGCGAACGGGATCGCGAACCGCGGATCGTCCGCGTCGGCCGAGCTCTCCGGGGTGTTGATGAGGTGGCTCGTGCTGCGTTCCCATTTCGACCAGGCCTTCGCGGCGGCCAGCGCCACGTCCTGGTCGTCCGCGTGCAGGAGTCGGTGGTAGGCCGCGATCTTGTCGGCCGACGGTGCCCGGTCCGCCTCGTCGAGCGGGGCCAGGTAGTCCTCCCAGTTGTCCGGGTAGATGTGGGAGGCGCCCTCGTTGTAGTACCAGTCCAGCTCGCTGCGGCGCAGCAGGAAGATGCCGCGCAGCACCAGCTCGGTCACGCGCTCCGGGTGGGTCTGCGCGTAGGCCAGGCCCAGGGTGGAGCCCCAGGAGCCGCCGAAGACCTGCCACCGGTCGATGCCGAGGTGCTCCCGGATCCGCTCGATATCGCTGATGAGGTGTGCGGTGGTGTTCACGGCGAGCCGGTCCGCCAGCGAATCACCCGCGCCCGACGGAGGATCGGCGATGTGCGGCTTGGACTGCCCGCAGCCGCGCTGGTCGAAGACGACGATCCGGTAGGCGGCGGGGTCGAAGAACCGGCGGCACTCGGGCGAGGTGCCGCCGCCGGGGCCGCCGTGGATGAAGACCACCGGCTTGCCCGCAGGGTTGCCGCTCTGCTCGACGTACAGCAGCTGCCCGTCGCCCACGTCCAGCAGCTCGGTGCTGTAAGCCTCGATCTCGGGGTAGAACTCGCGCATCAGAATCCGTGCTCCGGTCCGGGGAACTCGCCCGAGGCGACCTCCGCCACGTACTCCTGGGCGCCGCGCAGCAGCTCGTCGCCGATGTTCGCGTACTTCTTGACGAAGCGCGCGGTGCGGCCGCGGTTGAGGCCGGAGAAGTCCTGCCACACCAGGACCTGGCCGTCGCACTGGTTACCGGCGCCGATCCCGATGGTGGGGATCGAGATCTCGGTGGTGACCTGCGCGGCCACCTCCGCGGGGACCATCTCCAGCACCACCGAGAAGGCGCCCGCGGCGTCGACGGCCTTCGCATCGTGGCGGATCTTGTCGGCCGCCTCGGTGCCGCGGCCCTGGACCCGGTTGCCGCCCAGCGAGTTCACCGACTGGGGGGTGAAGCCGATGTGCGCCATCACCGGGATGCCGCGGCGCTGGAGGAAGTCGATCGTGGGCGCCATGTGCGCGCCGCCCTCGAGCTTGACCGCCTCTGCGCCGGCCTTCATCAGCGTCGCGGCGCTGCGGTAGGCCTGCTCCGGGGATTCCTCGTAGCTCGCGAAGGGCATGTCCGCCACCACGAGCGCGTACTTCGTGCCGCGGCGCACCGCCGCGACCATCGCCGCCATCACGTCCAGTTCCATCGGCAGCGTGGAGTCGAACCCGTACACGGTGTTCGCTGCGCTGTCGCCGATCAGCAGGGCGGTGACGCCGGCCTCGTCGAAGATCGAGGCGGTCAGGTAGTCGTAACTGGTGAGCATCGCCCACTTCTCGCCGCGCTCCTTGAGCTCAGCCAGGTGGTGGATGCGCACCTTCTTCCGCGGGGTCGGTGCGGCGGCCGCGCCGTCCGCGACGGATCCACTTCCGTACAACGGGGTCTCGCTCATCTCGTCACTTCACTTTCACCAGTCCCAGCCGGTCTTTCCGGTCCGGGCAGTTTTCAGGCCGGGTCGTGCCAACGGTTCGTGATCGGCATCCGGCGGTCGCGGCCGAAGGCCTTCGGCGTGATCTTCGGGCCCAGCGGGTACTGACGGCGCTTGTACTCGGCGCGGTCCACGAGGCGGGCCACCTTGCGGATGAGCTCCGGTTCGTAGCCGGCCTCCGCGATCTCCGCGACGCCCTGGTCCTGCTCCACGTAGCGACGCAGGATGTCGTCGAGGATCTCGTAGTCGGGCAGCGAATCGCTGTCCTTCTGGCCGGGCCGGAGCTCCGCTGAGGGCT
This sequence comes from Tsukamurella asaccharolytica, assembly GCF_007858435.1. Taxonomy (GTDB): domain Bacteria; phylum Actinomycetota; class Actinomycetes; order Mycobacteriales; family Mycobacteriaceae; genus Tsukamurella; species Tsukamurella asaccharolytica. The sequence goes on from NZ_VIGW01000004.1 coordinate 301,334, forward strand.
CCTTGGCGATCGAGTTCTCCGGGATGGGAGGGACCTCACCACGCTCGGCGGCGACCCTGTTGCGCCACCGCGCCAGCTCCCAGACGAGCGACTTCTCGACGTCGCGGATCGGGGCGTAGGCGCCCACCGCGTCGCCGTAGATCGTCGAATAGCCCACGGCGAGTTCGCTCTTGTTGCCGGTGGCCAGCACGAGGTGGCCGTCGAGGTTCGACAGCGACATCAGGGTCATGCCGCGGCATCGGGCCTGGATGTTCTCCTCCGCCAGGCCGGTCAGGTGCAGCTGTCCGACGAACGCCTCCACCATGTGCTCGATCGGCTCGAACCGGAAGTGGATGCCCATCCGCTGCGCCTGGTCGGCGGCGTCGTCCTTGGAGTGATCGGAGCTGTACTTCGACGGCATGCCCACGCCGTAGACGTTGGCGGCACCCACCGCGTCGGCGGCGATCGAAGCGACCAGGGCCGAGTCGATGCCGCCGGACATGCCCAGGCCGACGGTGCGGCCGCCCACCTTGTGCACGTAATCCCGCGTACCCGTGACCAGGGCCGCCCAGATCTGCGCGAGCTCGTCGAGCTCGGTCCACGAGGTCGACGGGTCTGCCAGGACGGTGGGGCGGGCGGGCAGGGGCACCTCGGTCACGCTCCACCCGTCGACGGTGGCGGCGCGCGCGAGCCCGCGCGGCTCGATGTCGATGAACTGCGTGTTCTCCACGAACTGCGGGCCCACGGCGGGCGCGCCGTCGGCGCCCAGGACGAACGAGTCGCCGTCGAAGACGAGCTCGTCCTGCCCGCCGACGAGGTTGACGTAGACCAGCGGCGCGCCGCCCTCGGCGACGCGGGCGGCGACCACCTCGCGGCGCTGCGCGGGCTTGCCCACCTCGAAGGGGCTGGCGTTGAGGCACAGGATCGCGTCGACGCCGAGTCCGCCCAGGCCGGCCACCGGCCCGTCGGGCCACCAGACGTCCTCACAGATGGTGAGGCCGAGCCGGACCCCGTCGACGTCGAGGACCACGAGCCGGTCGCCGGGGGTGAACCAGCGCTTCTCGTCGAAGACGCCGTAGTTGGGCAGGAAGTGTTTGTCGTACCGCGCGACGAGCTCCCCGCCGTGCAGCACTCCCGCCGCGTTGCGCGCGCCGCCCGTGGGGTTGGTGCTGGTCTCCGGCGCGTCCGGGTCGCGGTCGAGGAAGCCCACGACCACGATCAGATCGCCGCAGCCGGTCGCGTCCAGGGAGCGCGCCAGCTCGTGCACCGCCTGGCGGGAGTCGACGGCGAAGGAGCGGCGCAGCAGCAGGTCCTCCACCGGGTAGCCCGTGAGGGCCATCTCACCGAAGACGGCGACCTGTGCACCGCGCTGCGCGGCGTCCCGGGCTGCGGCGGTGATCCGAGTGACATTCGCGTCCAGGTCACCCACGACGGGGTTGATCTGGCACGCCGCGACACGAAGGGGCGTCATGGCTCAACCCTAGCGTCCCCGGAACCGGGAGTGCGCGTGGCAGGATCGGGAGGATGAAGGCAGGCAAGCCCCTCGTGGCCGCGATCGCGGTCGTCTCCGTGGCGGTTCTCGCGGGATGTTCGGTCCAGATCGACGGGACCGCGGAACCGGCGGGCGGGTCGTCCGCGCGGTCGTCGGAGCAGGGCGTGCCCGCGGGTCTGCAGAAGTACTACGGGCAGACGATCGAGTGGGGCTCCTGCGCCGCGATCGCCAAGGCGGACGCCGTCACCGAGTACGACGAGTCGAAGCTCGAGTGCGGGCGCCTGACCGTGCCGATCGACTACGACGATCCCGCGGCGGGGGAGACGAAGCTCGCCGTCGCGCGGGTCAAGGCGACGGGCCAACGGCAGGGTTCGCTGTTGATGAATCCGGGTGGCCCCGGCGGCTCGGGCGTGCAGCAGGTCGCGGGCAAGTCCATGGAGGTCGACAAGTTCGAGGTCGCGCGCAGCTTCGACCTGGTGGGATGGGACCCGCGCGGCGTGGGCGCCAGCGAGCCCGCCGTGAAGTGCTTCAGCGACAAGCAGCGCGACGAGAACCGCCTCTCCACGCTCGCCTTCGACAATTCGCCCGCCGGCATCGCCAAGCAGGAGGCGTTCAACAAGTCGCAGGCCGACCTGTGCGCCCAGCAGATGGGCAGGGCCTTCCTCGCCAACGTCGGCACCGCGCAGACCGTCCGTGACCTGGACGTCTTGCGCGCCGCCCTCGGCGACCCGAAGCTCACCTACCTCGGTTACAGCTACGGCACGCTGATCGGCGCCATCTACGCGGAGACCTTCCCGGAGCGGGTCCGCGCCATGGTGCTCGACGGTGCCGTGGACCCCGCGCTCGACTCGATCACCTCGAGCGTGCAGCAGATGGCAGGTTTCCAGACGGTCTTCGACGACTGGGCCAAGGACTGCGCCAGGTACGCCGACTGCCCCGTCGGCCCCGATCCGGCGAAGGCCACCGAGCGGTACCAGCAGCTCACGCGACCGCTCATCGACAGAACGGTCAACGGGCAGGGCGGCAGGCAGCTCAGCTACAGCGACGCCACGACGGCCACGGTCCAGGCGATGTACGCGCAGCAGCTGTGGGAACCCCTGCGGCGCGGACTCAGCGCTCTCCAGCGCGGCGACGGCTCCCTGCTCCAGCGGATCGCCGACCTGTACCTCAACCGCGACGAGCAGGGCCGGTACTCGCCGATGATGGACGCGAACACCGCGATCAACTGCGTCGACGGCCCGGCCGTCACCGAACCGGCCGACCTCTCGCGCCTCGACACCGAGATCCGCAAGGCGGCGCCCTTCCTCGACGACGGCCGCGGGACGGGGCGCGGGGCCAAGGGCACGTGCGCGTTCTGGGCCGCCGCGCCCACCCTGAAGCCGCACGAGGTGAACGCCGTCGGCGCGCCGAAGCTCGTGGTGGTCTCCACGACGCACGATCCGGCGACGCCCTACGAGAACGGGGTGAACCTGGCGCGCCAGCTCAGGGCGTCGCTGATCAGTTACGAGGGCAGCCAGCACACCGTCTCGCTGGAGGGGAACGCTTGCGTCGACGGCGCGGTGACCGCCTACCTGCGCGATCTCACGACCCCGGCGCCGGACCTGCGCTGCACGGCGTGACCGGCCGCCACGTCCTTCGCCGGTTGTAACACGCCGTTAACACCTCCTCGCTTAGGGTCGATCCCATGGACCGGCAGCAGGAGTTCGTGCTTCGCACCATCGAGGAACGGGACATCCGCTTCGTGCGGCTGTGGTTCACCGACGTCCTCGGTTTCCTCAAGTCCGTGGCGATCGCCCCCGCGGAGCTGGAGGGCGCGTTCACCGAGGGGATCGGTTTCGACGGCAGCTCGATCGAGGGCTTCTCCCGCGTGTCGGAGGCCGACACCGTCGCCAAGCCCGACCCGTCGACCTTCCAGGTGCTGCCCTGGACCAGCGGCGACGGGGAGATGCACTCCGTACGCATGTTCTGCGACATCGCGATGCCCGACGGGACGCCGTCCTGGGGCGACAGCCGGCACGTTCTGCGGCGCCAGCTCAACCGCGCCGCCGATCTCGGCTTCTCCTGCTACGTGCACCCGGAGATCGAGTTCTACCTCCTGAAGAGGGAGTCCGGGCCGCACGGCATGCCGATCCCCGCCGACACCGGCGGCTACTTCGACCAGGCCGTGCACGAGTCCGCGCCGAACTTCCGGCGCAAGGCGATCGAGGCCCTCGAGGCCATGGGAATCTCCGTCGAGTTCAGCCACCATGAGGCCGGCCCGGGCCAGCAAGAGATCGACCTACGGTACGCGGACGCGCTCTCCATGGCCGACAACGTGATGACCTTCCGCTACGTGGTCAAGGAAGTCGCGATGACCGAGGGCGTGAAGGCCTCCTTCATGCCGAAGCCCTTCACCGCCCACCCGGGCTCGGGCATGCACACCCACATGAGCCTGTTCGAGGGCGACTCCAACGCCTTCCACGACCCCGACGACGAGCTGCAGCTCTCCGCCACCGGCAAGGCCTTCATCGCGGGCATCCTGCACCACGCCCCCGAGATCTCCGCAGTCACCAACCAGTGGGTGAACTCCTACAAGCGCCTGGTGACCGGCGACGAGGCGCCCACTGCCGCGACGTGGGGCGCAGCGAACCGCTCCGCGATGGTCCGCGTGCCGCTGTACACGCCGAACAAGGCGAGCAGCCGCCGCATCGAAGTCCGCTCGCCCGATTCGGCGTGCAATCCGTACCTGGCCTTCGCGGTGCTCTGCGCCGCCGGGCTCGAGGGCATCAAGGGCGGCTACGAGCTGCCCGAGGCCGCCGAGGACGACGTGCGGCAGATGACCGCCCGTGAGCGCCGATCCATGGGCTTCAAGGACCTGCCCGCCAGCCTCGACGATGCGCTCGTGCGCATGGAGAAGAGCGAGCTGGTCGCGGAGACGCTGGGGGAGCACGTCTTCGAGTACTTCCTCCGCAACAAGTGGTCCGAGTGGAACGATTACCGTGCGGTGGTCACCCCGTTCGAGCTCGACCGTTTCCTCTCCCTGTAGAGCGGAGCCGACGGTGCCGCCCCCGAACCGCGAGGTCCGCAGCCCGAGCGCGGGCCGCTTGGGCCTGCTGGATGCCGATGCCGAGCCGAACCTCGAATCCCTGGGGTGGGCGAACGCCGAGAGCACCGACGTCCTGTGGGCGCTCTCCCGCGCCGCGGACCCCGACTGGACGCTGCGGGCCCTCGTGCGGCTGCGGGACGCCGCGGGGGACGACTGGGCCGAGATCGACGGCCTGATCCGCGGGGACACCAGGTTCCGCGGGCGGCTCTTCGGGCTGCTCGGCGCCTCCGACGCGCTGGGCGACCACCTCATCAGTCACCCGGCGTCGTGGCGGCTGCTGCGGGACACCGCGCCGCTGCGCTCGCGTGACGACCTGATCGTCGCGATGCTCGCCACCGTCGACGCCGTGAAGGTGCCGGGCCGCCGGGACGACGACCTGCTCTACCGCGCCGCGCTCACGGGCGCCGCCGCGATCGCCGCCCTCCGGGACGGCTACCGCGACCTGGTGATGGTGCTGGCCGCACGCGATCTCGCCGAACTGGTGGAGAACGAGCCCACGCTGCCCTTCTCCGTGGTGGGCGCGCACCTCGCGGACCTCGCCGACGCCGCGCTCACCGCGGCGCTGTCCGTCGCCGTCGCGACCGTGTACCCCGAGAGTGACCCGCAGGGCCGCCTCGCCGTGGTCGCGATGGGCAAGTGCGGTGCGCGCGAACTGAACTACGTCTCCGACGTGGACGTGATCTTCGTGGCCGAGCCCGCGGACGGGGCCTCCGCCCGGCTCGCCGGAGAGATGATGCGGATCGGCTCCGCCGCGTTCTTCGACGTGGACGCCGCGCTCCGCCCCGAGGGCAAGGCCGGCAGCCTCACGCGAACCCTGGAATCCCACGTGGCGTACTACAAGCGGTGGGCGAAGACCTGGGAGTTCCAGGCGCTGCTCAAGGCCCGGCCGCAGACCGGCGATCTGGCGCTGGGCCACGAGTACCTCGGCGCCCTGAGCCCCATGGTGTGGGAGGCCGCCGAGCGCGAGGACTTCGTACAGGACGTGCAGGAGATGCGCCGCCGCGTCGAGGAGAACATCGCGCCCGACCTCCGCGAGCGCGAGCTCAAGCTGGGCCGCGGCGGCCTGCGTGACGTCGAGTTCGCCGTCCAGCTCCTGCAACTGGTGCACGGCCGCACCGACGAGACCCTGCGCGAGCGGAGCACCGTCGATGCCCTCGAGGCACTCACCGTCGGCGGCTACGTCGGTCGCGACGACGGCGCGAACTTCACCGCCTCGTACGAGTTCCTGCGCACCCTGGAGCACCGCCTGCAGCTGCGGCGCATGGAGCGGACGCACCTGCTGCCGCCGTCCGACCACGAAGAGGCGTGGCGCTGGCTGGCCCGCGCCGCCCACATCCGCCCCGACGGGGACCGCGACGCCGCCGGCGTCCTGCGGGCGGAACTCAAGCGGCAGTCGGCGCGAGTGCGCAGGCTGCACACCAAGCTCTTCTACCGGCCGCTGCTGGACTCCATCGCGAACCTCGACGCGGACGCGGTGAGCCTGAGCGACGACGCGATCGTCGCACGATTGGCGGCCCTCGGCTTCCTCCAGCCGCAGCACGCCCTCGCGCACCTCAAGGCGATGGCCGACTCGTCGCGGCGCGGCCGGATCCAAACCATCCTGCTGCCCACGCTGCTCGAATGGCTCAGCGAGACCCCGAACCCCGACGCCGGACTGCTCAACTACCGCAAGCTCTCCGAGGAACTGCGGGACGTGGAGTGGTACCTGCGGGTGCTGCGCGACGAGTCCGTGGTCGCGCAGCGGCTGATGACGGTGCTCGGCTCGTCGACCTTCGTGGCGGAGCTGCTGGCCCGCTCGCCCGACGTGATCCGCCTGTACGCCGACGGCGCCACCGGCCCCAAGCTCACGGAGCCCTCGCCGCGCGAGGTGTACAACGGGATGCTCGCGGCGGTGAGCCGGGCACACCACCGGGACCGGGCGATCGCGGTGGCGCGAGCGATGCGGCGCAGCGAGATCGCGCGCGTCGCCTCCGCGGACATCCTCGGCATGATGACGGTGCCCGAGGTGTGCGCGGCGCTCTCCTCGGTCTGGGGCGCGGCCCTCGACGCCGCGCTGGTCTCGGAAGTGGCGACGTCCGTGGTCGAGCGCGAGTCCAGCCGCAGCGCCTACCCGCCCGGGGCCCCGGCGCGGATCGCGGTCATCGGCATGGGCCGGCTCGGCGGCCACGAGATCGGCTACGGCTCCGACGCCGACGTGCTGTTCGTTTGCGTACCCAACGAGGGCTATGAGGACTCCGACGCGGTGCGCTGGGCGAACCAGGTCGCCGATGCGGTGCGGACGCGGCTCGGCGCACCGTCGGTGGACCCGGGCCTGGAGGTCGACACGGGCCTGCGCCCCGAGGGACGCAACGGCCCCGTCGTGCGGACGCTGGCCGCCTACCGCGCGTACTACCAGCAGTGGGCGCAGCCCTGGGAGGTGCAGGCACTCCTGCGCGCCACCCACGTGGCCGGTGACGAGGCCCTCGCCCGCGAGTTCCTGCACATGGTGGACGAGACCCGCTACCCCGAGGGCGGGGTCTCGCCGGCGACGGTGAACGAGCTGCGGCGCATCAAGGCCCGCGTCGACTCCGAGCGGCTGCCCCGCGGCGCCGACCCCGCGACGCACACCAAGCTCGGTCGCGGCGGCCTCTCCGACGTGGAGTGGACGGTGCAGCTCGAGCAGTTGCGGCACGCCAGCGCCGTCCCGGCGCTGCGCAACACCTCCACGCTGGAATCGCTCGACGCCATCGAGGAGAACGATCTGCTCCCGGCGGCCGACGTCGAACTGTTGCGGGCGGCCTGGCTCACCGCCACCCGCGCCCGCAACGCCCTGTTCCTGGTGCGGGGCAAGCCCGTGGATCAGTTGCCCGGCCCCGGCGCGGTGCTCTCCAACGTGGCGTACGTGGCCGGCTGGCGCGGCAGCTCGCTGGACTACCTCGACGACTATCTGCGCACGACCCGCCGCGGGCGCGCCGTCGTCGACCGGGTCTTCTGGGGCGAATAGCGCCGCGGCGGGCAGGATGTGCGCATGAGGTTCTTCTTCCGGATGGCGGCGAGCATCGTCGGCACCGCGGCGCTCCTGGGCGCGATCCTGGCGCTCGTGCTGCATTTCTGGCCCGGTACCGACCGGATCACGGTGGCCGCCGCCGCGGTCTCCCCGGTCCTGTGGGCGGCCTGTGCCGCGATCGCGGTGGTGTGCCTGCTGTACGTGCGCGCGCTGCTACGCCTGTTCCTGGCCGTCGCGGTGGTCGCGGCGGGCATCTGGGTGCAGTCACCGCTGTGGCGCGGCGAACCGGCGCCCGCGGGCCCGGTGCTCACTGTCCTCAGCGCGAACATCCAGCTCGGGGCGGGCGATGCGGGCACTCTCGCGAAGCTGGTGCGCGACAACCGCGTGGACGTCCTCGCCGTCCTCGAGCTGACGGGCGAGGGGGCGCAGCGGATCGCCGCGTCGAGCATCGCCACCGACCTGCCGCACTCGCTGGTGCGGCCCGCGGCCGGCGCCGGCGGCACGGCCCTCTACAGCCGCTATCCGCTCGCGAGCACCGGCGTCGTCCCCGGCTTCGTTCTGAACGCGCTGACCGCCGTCGCCTCGGTCCCCGGCCGCGGCGACGTGCAGCTGTTCGCGCTGCACCCGGTGCCGCCCCTCGACACCGAAACCTGGGACTCGGAGCTGCGCCGGATCGGGACCCTGCTGCAGGGCGTGCCCGAGGGGCGCCCCGTCATCGCCCTGGGCGACTACAACGCCACCTACGACCACGTGCGCTTCCGGAGCCTGCTCACCGGCGGCTACCGCGACGCGGGGCAGCTCGCGGGCGCCGGCTGGCTGCCGACCTACCCGACGGACAAGACCTACCCGCCGGTGGTGGCGATCGACCGCGTCCTGCTGCGCGGGCTCGGCGCCGCCTCCGTCACCGGGCACGACGTCCCCGGCGCGGATCACCGCGCCGTGCTCGCCCGGGTCGGCTGAGCGAGAATCGGGCCGCGCGGTTCAGGGCGATCCCCGTCGGCGATGCGAGCTACGAGGCCGAGAGGATCTTGATCGCGAAGATCAGGGTGTCGCCGGCCTGGATCCCGGCCGAGGGCTGGCCCGAGGGGTAGCCGTCGGCGGGGGCGATCGCCACGCCGACGGACGTACCCACCTTCTGCCCGGCGATCGCCGTCTTGAAGCCCGGGATCACGCCGTCCAGGGAGAAGGATGCGGGTTTGCCGCGGTCGTAGGTGCTGTCGAAGCGTTCACCGGTGCGGCCGTTCACGCCGAGATAGCAGACCGAGACCGTCGCCGTCTCGCCGACCACGGCACCGTCGCCGGGCGGGTTGAAGGCCTGGACATGGGTCTGCGCCACCGAGAAGGGCTTCTCGACGGTGATCTGCGGGGACGCGGTGTCGGTGGGCCCGGTGACCACGATGGAGCCGCTCTGCCCCCGGTAGGTCCAATCGGGGGAGTTCGCCGTGCTCGGGCCACCCGTGGGGCAGGCTGCGGAGGCCTCCGGCGTGCTGCAGGCGGTGAGCGCCGACGCCACGAGGACGGCGGAGACGGCGACGACGGTCGGGCGGAAGGCACGCATGACAGAAAACCTACCGCCTCGCCCGAGACTCACGGCACAGCCCCACGCTCGGTGAAGCGGAAACGGAACGCGCGCCTGGGTGGCGCGAGTTCTACGACGGATCCGGGCGCGCGGAGCTGGGGCCGAGGTTCTTGGCGTCGTGCTGACGGCTCATGTCCGCGGTGGGGATGATGAGCACCTCACCGTCGGGGAGCGTCGTGCTCACCTGTGGGCGCGCCGGGCCGCCGGAACCCGCGCCGGACCGGTCCACCACGTCATTGCCCTTGAGCTTCGTTTCGAACATCGTCGCCTCCTTGTTCCTCACCGACGATACGCGCGGCGGGGCTCACCAGGAACGGGACCGGCCCCGCACCGTCGAACGACGGTGCGGGGCCGGGAGCCTGTGTTCCTACGACTCAGACGTCGTAGTAGAGCTCGAACTCGTAGGGGTGCGGGCGGAGGTTCACCGGGGCGATCTCGCGCTCGCGCTTGTAGGAGATCCACTCCTCGATGAGATCCTCGGTGAAGACGCCGCCGGCGGTGAGGTACTCGTGGTCCTCCTCGAGACGGTCGATGACGTCCGAGAGCTGCGTCGGGGCCTGCGGGATGCCCTTCGCCTCCTCGGGCGGCAGCTCGTAGAGGTCCTTGTCGACGGGGGCGTGCGGCTCGATCTTGTTCTTCACGCCGTCCAGGCCGGCCATCATCATGGCGGCGAAGGCCAGGTACGGGTTGCCCGAGGAGTCGGGGCAGCGGAACTCGATGCGCTTGGCCTTCGGGTTGTTGCCCGTGATCGGGATGCGCACGCACGCCGAGCGGTTGCGCTGGCTGTACACCAGGTTGATCGGAGCCTCGTAGCCCGGCACCAGGCGCTTGTACGAGTTGATCGTCGGGTTGGTGAAGGCGAGCAGCGACGGGGCGTGGTGCAGGATGCCGCCGATGTAGTAGCGCGCGATGTCCGACAGGCCGCCGTAGCCGGCCTCGTCGTAGAACAGCGGCTTGCCGTCCTTCCACAGCGACTGGTGGGCGTGCATGCCCGAGCCGTTGTCGCCGAACAGCGGCTTCGGCATGAACGTGACGGTCTTGCCCTCCTGCCACGCGGTGTTCTTGACGATGTACTTGAACAGCTGGACGTCGTCGGCCGCGTGGAGCAGCGTGTCGAACTTGTAGTTGATCTCGGCCTGGCCGCCGGTGCCGACCTCGTGGTGCCCGCGCTCGAGGGTGAAGCCGGCGTTCGTGAGGTTGGTGGAGATCTTGTCGCGCAGGTCCACGTAGTGGTCGTACGGCGCGACGGGGAAGTAGCCGCCCTTGTTGCGGACCTTGTACCCGCGGTTGGGGGTTCCGTCCTCCTCGATCGGGCGACCGGTGTTCCAGGAGCCCGAGATCGAGTCGACCTCGTAGAACGAACCGTTGATGCTCGAGTCGTAGGAGACCGAGTCGAAGATGTAGAACTCGGCCTCGGCGCCGAAGTAGCAGGTGTCGGCGATGCCGGTGCTGAGCAGGTACTCCTCGGCCTTGCGCGCGATGTTGCGCGGGTCGCGGGTGTACGCCTCACGGGTGAACGGGTCGTGGACGAAGAACGAGACGTTCACGGTCTTCGCGGCCCGGAAGGGGTCGACGCGCGCCGTGGTCACGTCCGGCAGCAGCATCATGTCGGACTCGTCGATCGACTGGAAGCCGCGGATCGACGAACCGTCGAACGCCAGGCCGTCCTCGAAGACGCTCTCGTCGAACGCCGCGGCGGGGATGCTGAAGTGCTGCATCGTGCCGGGCAGGTCGCAGAAGCGGATGTCGACGTACTCGACGTTCTCCTTCTTCAGGTAGTCGAGAAGTTCCTCTTTGGTAGTGAACACCTGTTACTGGCTCCTTCGTCGTCCGGCGGTGACGTTCACGGTCGTACCGTTTGCGCCACCACCGAGGTTACGAGAATGAACGCTATGGACGGGGTGTTGCCCGAGAACTAACGGAATGTTTCAACGGTGTTACACCTCCAGGGCCATCCGCGGGGTCGTCGAATCGGACCCCACGTACCCTGAGGGCATGCGTCGAGAAACGGGATCATGGCTGTCCGGTGCCTCCGCGGCACTGCCGGAGGGCGCCCACGGGGACTACCGCGGGCAGGCTCTGGGCCTACCGCGCGACGGTGTCGGGTCGGTCGCGGGGTCGGGCCGCCGCGTGCTGGGACTGTTCCTCGACTGGGTGCCGTCCGCGCTGATCGCGGTGGCGATCGCGGGTCCGAGCCGCGTCTTCGCGGGGGAGCCGACCTCCTTCGACACGCTCGCGCTGGGGATCTGGTTCGCCGTGGGCGTGCTGTCGGTGACCCTGTTCGGCTTCACGCCGGGGCAGTACTTCGCCGGTATCCGCGTCGCCCGGATCGAGAACCCGCAGATGCGCGTCGGCATCCTCCGCGCGCTCGCGCGCAACCTGCTCATCGTCTTCATCGTGCCGCCGCTCATCCAGGATGTGGACGGCCGCGGCATGCACGATCGCGCCACCGGAACGATCCTCGTCCGGTCGCGCTGAGCGTCGTCCCTGCGCCGGGACGACTCAGGGCCCGCCGTAGCGGGCCCCGAGTGTGCGGATCAGTTCGAACCGGTCTTGCGCCGGACGGTGCGCTGCACGCTGCGCATCTTCGCACCCTGCGGCAGCGGGCCGCGTGGCATCTGCGCGCCGCCGGCCCGGTTGGTCAGCGCGGCGAGCCGGCCCTCCAGCTCGTCGATCTTCTTGCCGTTGATGTTCGACGGGAGCTTGTTCAGGGAGCGCTGCAGCTTCCGCAGCGGGACCTGCCCCTCCTCGTTGCCCACCGTGAACTCGTAGATCGGGGTCTGGCCCACGATGCGCGCCGTCTTCTTCTTCTCCTGCGCGAGCAGGCCCTTGATCCGGCCCTCGTTGCCCTCGGCCACGAGGATCACGCCGGGCTTGCCGATCACGCGGTGCACCGCGTCGGCGTGGGTGGTGCGCGCGACGGCCTGCGTCACGCGCCACGAGCCGCGCATGTTGTCGAGCGCCCAGCCCGCAGCGCCGACCTGGCCCTCGTTCTTCGTGTACACGCTGCGCTCGAGGCGGCGGGTGAAGACGATGAACGCGCCCAGCGCGCCGAGCAGTACGCCGAGGATGAGGAACATCCACCACGTGCCGGCGAAGTACCCGATCACCAGCGAGAGCGCCACGGCGGCGACGAAGACGCCGACCATGATCGGTACCAGCGCCTTGTCTTCCTTGCGCTGCATCTGGAACGCCTGCCACATCTGCTTGCGGCGTTCCTTCGAAGCGGCCCGTCGTACCCGCTTCGCCTCGGCCTTCTGCGCCTTGAGCTTGTCGGCCGCTGCCTTGTCCTGTGCCATGTCTCCCAGCTTAATGTGCGACTACTTCGCGCCGAACCGCTACTTCGCGGCGGCGGCCATCCGGCTCAGCACCGACGTGGCCTCCTGTGCCGCGTCACCCTCGGCGGTGAGGTGCGCCATGTTCTCCGGGATCGGCCGGCCGTGGTGCGCCATCGCCTTCGCGTAGAGCTTGCCCGCACGGTAGGACGAGCGCACGAGCGGACCGGCCATGACGCCGGCGAAGCCCATCTCCTCCGCGGCCTGCGTGTGCTCGACGAACTCCTCGGGCTTGACCCATCGCTCCACGGGATGATGCCGCGGCGACGGGCGCAGGTACTGGGTGATCGTGATGATGTCGCAACCCGCGTCGTGCAGGTCGCGCATCGCCTCGGTGACCTCCTCGGGGGTCTCGCCCATGCCGAGAATGAGGTTCGACTTGGTGACCAGGCCGAAGTCGCGGGCCTGGCGGATCACGTCGAGCGAGCGGTCGTAGCGGAACGCGGGGCGGATGCGCTTGAAGATGCGCGGCACGGTCTCCAGGTTGTGGGCGAGCACCTCGGGGCGCGACTCGAAGACCTCGGCCAGCAGCTCCGGCTTCGCGTGGAAGTCGGGGATGAGGTTCTCGACGCCGGTATTGGGGTTGAGCTGGTGGATCTGGCGCACCGTCTCGGCGTACAGCCAGACGCCCTCGTCGGGCAGGTCATCGCGGGCCACACCGGTGATGGTGGAGTAGCGCAGGCCCATCGCCTGCACCGACTCGGCCACGCGCCGGGGCTCATCGCGATCCAGCTCCGCCGGCTTGCCCGTGTCGATCTGACAGAAGTCGCAGCGGCGGGTGCACTGCTCACCGCCGATGAGGAAGGTAGCCTCGCGGTCCTCCCAGCACTCGTAGATATTGGGGCAGCCCGCCTCCTCGCACACCGTGTGGAGGCCCTCACGCTTGACGAGGCCCTTGAGCTCGGTGAATTCAGGGCCCATCTTCGCGCGCGTGCGGATCCAGTTCGGCTTGCGCTCGATCGGGGTCTGTGCGTTACGGACCTCGAGGCGGAGTAGCTTGCGGGGGGTCTCCGGGGTACTCACCCCGTCCATGCTACGCCCGGTCACGCGGCCCGCCGGTGGCGCGGGTCGCGCCCGGACCGAGACGTTCGAGCTTGCCGAATTGATCGAACATAAGTATTATGAATGACATGGAGCTTCCGAGCATGATTCGCGATCTACCAGGGGAGATCATCCCCGAGGGGTTGGCGGGCGTGCACGGTTTCCGTGAGCAACTGTCGCGGTTGGTTTTCGAACAACGGCGCGCGGAGAACGCGGCCTACTGCCGTCGCATCGCGGCGTTGTACTGCCTGTACCGCACGATGTACGCCGACGCGGAGGCGGAGCTGCTCGGGTTGCCCGCGGACGCGGAGATCGCCGATCTACGGGCTCGCAAGCGGGATCTGCGATTGCGGGAAACGGCGCTGCAGGCGCAGGTGTCGGTGGTGCTGCGGGTCGGTTCCGCCGCCGCGGACCGCGCCGTGGAGGAGGCGGTGGGACTCGTCGAGCGCCTGCCGCGGGTCTTCGGGTTGATCGGCGCGGGCGTGATCTCCGTACAGGGCGGGCGCGAGGCGCTCGCACGGTCACGGGCGCTCGGCAGGGCTCAGGCCCGCGAGTTCGACGGCGCCCTCGCCGACCGGTTGGAGGCCGATGCGCGGGAGCTGCTGGCGATCCCGGCGTTGCGGGAGTTCGCGGACCGGCTGGTGCAGCGGATCGATCCGGAGGCCGCGGCCAGGCGGCGGGAACGATCCCGCGACGACCGCACCGTGACGTTCCGCCCGGAAGAGGACGGAATGGCCTCGGCGTTCGCGCTGCTTCCCGCGGAGGACGAGGTGGAGTTCGCGCAGCGCCTCGACGACATCGTCGCGACGGTGTGCGACAACGATGGGCGGACCGTGCCGCAGCGCCGTGCCGACGGGCTCATGATGCTTCTGCGCGGGTACGTGACGCTGGGGTGCGACTGCGGCGTGTGCGACAAGGCCGAGGCGCGGGCCGCGGAGGAGGGCGACGAGGACGGAGTGATCGTCCGGTACCGCGCTCTGGTGCACGTGGTGGTCAACGAACGCACGCTCGCCGATCCCGAGAACGACGAGTCGGGGTACCTCAGCGGGTACGGGCCGGTCACCGCCGCGCACGCCCGCGATCTCGCTCGCCGGGAGGACGCGGTGGTCCGCGAGTTCGGCGAGCGGATCGACGCCCCCGGCACCAGTGCGCCCGAACCGGACGTCACGGACGCCCCGGAGAAGACAGATGCTGACGCCGCCGCCGGCACCGCGCTCGTGCGGGCTCGCGGGAGCGGTACGTACCGGTTGACGGCGGACCTCGCCCGCTACCTCACGCTCCTGTACCCGCGGTGCGTGTTCCCGCTGTGCACCCGGCCCGCTCGACGGTGTCAGATCGATCATTCGCGCGAGTTCGATCACACCGATCCGCGCCGCGGCGGCCGGACCGCGGCGGACAACCTGCAGCCGCTGTGCACGAAGCACCATCAGCTCAAGACCGCCGGTGGATGGATCGACGCGCGACTCACGGACGGCCGGATCCTGTGGATCGCCCCGGACGGCGAGCGCATCATCGTCGATCCGGCCGGCGTCGTCCTCGCGCTGTTCCCCGACCTCAAGCGGGTGCTGTGGACCGCGCCGGACGTGCCCGGCCCGCGATACCGGGCCAGGAACGGGCCCACCAAGCTGCAGCGGGAACACCGGCGCCGCGAGGAGATCCGCGAGCGCAACCGCGAGGCGGCAGAACGGCTGCGCGAGCCGCGGCCGCCGGAGGAATCACGCCTGGCGCACGCGCGCACCAGCATCAGCATCGTGGAGGAGCGACTGCGATGTGTACTGCGCACCCACAACCGACGGGTCCGGGTCGAGATCCGCGCGCAGCGCGCTGCGATGCTCCCCGGGTGGCAGGCGCATCGTCGGGAACCCGAGCCGACACACCCCGACGACGAGCCGCCCCCGTACTGAGGCGGCCTAGTGCGACGTCGGCACCGAGGCCACGTGCAGCGACTGATCCGTGACGGGGAGGTCGCCGTCGAGCGCGCGCTGCACCGCGTCGACGACCGCGTCGCGCACCGCACCGACGGTCACGTCGCGGCCCAGCTCGGCGCTCAGCGTCGTGACGCCCGCGTCGGGGATGCCGCAGGGGATGATCGCGTCGAAGCCGCCGAGCGTGTTGTCGCAGTTGAGCGCGAAGCCGTGCAGCGTGACGCCCCGGGCCACCCGGATGCCGATCGCGGCCACCTTGCGCTCGGGGCGCGCATCGTCGGCGGGGAACCACACGCCCGAGCGGCCCTCGACGCGGCCGACGGAGAGCCCGAGGCCCTGGCAGACCTCGATGAGCGCCTGCTCGATGCGCCGCACGTAATCGACGACGTCCATCGCCGAACCGAGCTTGATGATCGGATAGCCGACGAGCTGCCCCGGACCGTGCCAGGTGATCTTGCCGCCGCGGTCCACCTCGATGACGGTGCTGCCGTCCGACGGCAGGTCCTGCGGCTCGGTGCGCTTGCCCGCGGTGAACGTGGGCGGGTGCTCGAGGAGGAGCAGGCGGTCGCCGATGGCGCCGTCGGCGCGCTGGTTCGCAAGATCGTGCTGGAGGTCGAAAGCCTCCTGGTAACCGATGGTGCCGAGGTCCTCCACCACGATCGGGGCGGAGTCGGCGCGGGCGGAACGTGCGGGCATGCCGTCGACGCTACGCCTCGTCGTTCATGGCTGCGGCGAGTGCCGCGGGAAGGGTGGTGTGCGCGAACCGGAATCCGCTGTCGTGCAGCACGCGGGGTACGGCGCGCTGGGACGTGAGCAGGCCTTCGTCGGCGATCTCGCCGACCGCGGCGCGCAGTGCGAACCGCGGTACCACCCAGCGGGCCGGGCGGTGCACCGCGCGGCCGAGGGCCTCGCTGAAGGCCTGCTGCCGGACGGGCGTCGGCGCGACCACGTTGACCGGTCCGGAGATCGTGCCGCCGAGGGCGCCGTCGAGCACGTGCAGGACGGCGCGGGCCGCGTCGTCGCGCGAGACCCACGACAGCCACTGGTGTCCGCTGCCCAGCCGACCGCCCAATCCGAGGCGGTAGACCGGGCGCAGCGCCGGGAGCAGGCCCCCCGCCGCAGAAAGGACGTGGCCGAAGCGCAGGTGGGCCACCGTGACCCCGGCGGCGCGAGCGGGTCCGGCGGCCGCCTCCCACTCGACGCAGAGGCTCGCGAGGAAGCCGGACCCCGGGGGCGTGCCGGCCGGACCGTCGAGGCACTCGGTCTCACCCGCGTCGCCGTAGACGCCGATCGCGCTCGCGCCGAGGAACACCGGCACGCCGTCGCGCGCAGCGGCCTCGGCGAGCGCGGCGGCGGACTCGATGCGGGAGTCGCGCAGGTCCTGCTTGACCGCACCCGTCCAGCGGCGGCCGGCGATGGGGGAACCGCCCAGCCCGATCACCGCGTCGAAACCGGCCAGGTCGGGGACGTCGCCGCGCGCAGGATCCCAGGGGAGTCCGCGCGCGGTATCGCCTCGAACGAGCGGAACGACGGTGTCACCCCGCCGCGTCAGCGCTCGTGACACCGCAGTGCCGATGAGCCCCGACGATCCGGCGAGGGCGACCCGTCGTTCCATGAGATCGGGTGGTTTCCGGGGCTACAGGCCCAGGTCCGCCTCGAACGCGCCCTCCTCGAGACGGTGCTTGACCGTCGTGAGGAAGCGGCCCGCGTCGGCACCGTCGATGAGGCGGTGGTCGTAGGTCAGCGGGAGGAAGGCCATCGGGTGGATGCCGATGGACTCGGTACCCGCGGCGTCCGTGACCACGACCGGGCGCTTGACGATCGCGCCGGTGCCCAGCATCGCCGCCTGCGGCGGGACCAGGATCGGGGTGTCGAAGAGCGCGCCCTCGCTACCGATGTTGGTGATGGTGAAGGTGCCACCGGACAGCTCGTCGGGCTTGAGACCGCTGTTGCGGGTGCGCTCGGCGAGGTCCACGATCGCGCGGGCCAGACCGGCCAGCGAGAGGTCGTCGGCGTTCTTGATCACCGGCGAGAGCAGGCCCTGCGGGGTGTCGACGGCGATGCCGAGGTTCACCGCACCGTGGTAAGTGATCTCCTTGAAATCGTCGCTGATCGACGCGTTGACGTTCGGGTGCACCTTGAGCGCCTCGATGACCGCCTTCGCGATGAAGGGCAGGTAGGTGAGGTTCACGCCCTCGTTCGCCTTGAACGCCGCCTTCGCCTGCGCGCGCAGCGCCACGATCTTGCTGAAATCGACCTCGAAGACCTGGGTGAGCTGCGCGGAACCCTGCAGCGACTCCCGGGTCACCTTCGCGGTGATCTGACGGATGCGGTTGGTCTTCTGCGAGGTGCCACGGAGCGCCGCCAGCTCGGGGCGGGCGCTCTTCGGGGCCGACGGTGCCGGAGCCGCGGGGGTCGCGGGCGTGGCGGCAGCGGCCGGAGCGGCGGGGGCCTTGGCGGCCTCGGCTGCGGAGAGCACGTCCTGCTTGCGGATGCGGCCACCGACGCCGGTGCCCTTGACCGCGTTCAGGTCCACGTTGTTCTCGGCGGCCAGCTTGCGCACGAGCGGGGTCACGTACGGCGTCGATTCCGACGTCGACGCGGCAGGGCTCGCGGGCTCGGCCGGGGCGGCGGGCTCGGCCGGTGCAGGCTCGGGGGCCGGGGCAGGCTCGGGCTCCGGTGCGGGCTCAGGCTCGGGGGCCGGTGCGGACTCGGGCTCCGGTGCGGGCTCGGCCGCAGCCGCGGGAGCGCCGGTGCCGACGACCGCGAGCACGCCGCCGACGGCGACGACGTCGTCCTCGTTCGCCCTGATCTCCAGCAGCGTGCCGGCGACGGGCGACGGGATCTCCGTGTCGACCTTGTCGGTGGAGACCTCGAGCAGCGGCTCGTCGACGGCGATCTCGTCGCCGACGCCCTTGAGCCAGCGGGTGACGGTGCCCTCGGTGACCGACTCGCCCAGTTCGGGCATCGTCACCTCGGTGCCCGACGCCGCCTCAGCCGGAGCGGCGGGCGCGGCCGGAGCGGCCTGAGCGGCGGGAGCGGCGGGCTCGGCGGGAGCGGCCGGCTCGGCGGGAGCGGCCGGCTCGGCCGGGGCGGGCTCGGACTCGGACTCAGCGGCGGGAGCGGGGGCGGACTCGGCGGGGGCGGACTCGCCCTCCTCGCCGATGGTGGCGAGGTCGCCACCGACCTCCACGACGTCGTCCTCCTGCGCCAGGATCTTCAGCAGCACACCCGAAGCCGGGGCCGGGATCTCGGTGTCGACCTTGTCGGTCGAGACCTCGAGCAGGGGCTCGTCGACGGTGACCGTGTCGCCCTCCTGCTTGAGCCACCGGGTGACGGTGCCTTCGGTGACGCTCTCGCCGAGTGCCGGCATCTGGACGGAGAAGGCCATTTCCTCTGACTCCTCAGGTTCGGTTATCTGCTGTGATACGAGCTGAACGCGGGTTTCGGCTGGTGGCCTCCACCACCACCTGACCCTACCCGCAGAGGTACGGTCTGCGCGGCGCTTGGGGGCTTACTCGCCGGTAACTCCCACCGTGCGGGACCTCAGCCGCGCTGCGCGATGTCGCGGAGCACGGCGAGCATGGTTCGAACCGGGACGCCCGTGCCACCCTTGGTGATGTAACCGAAGGGGCCGCCGGCGTTGAACGCCGGGCCCGCGACGTCGATGTGCGCCCACTGCACGCCGTCGGCGACGAACTCCTTGAGGTACACGCCTGCGGTGAGCATGCCGCCCCACCGGTGCGGGCTCACGTTCGCCAGATCCGCGACGCGCGAGTTCAAGTCGGCGCGCAGCTCCTCCGGGAAGGGCATCGCCCAGCCGTTCTCGCCGACCGACCGCGAGAGCTCCGCGACGCGGTCCCGGAAGTCGTCGGTGCCCATCACGCCGGGGGTGCGGGTGCCCAGCGCGACCATCTGCGCGCCCGTCAGGGTCGCGGTGTCGATGAGGTAGTCGGGGCCGTCCTCGCAGGCGCGCACGATCGCGTCGGCGAGGATGAGGCGGCCCTCGGCGTCGGTATTGATGACCTCGACGGTGATGCCGCCCTTGTCGGCACCGGGGTATTGGGTGAGGACGTCGCCGGGGCGCTGCGCGGTGTGGGACGGCATGTTCTCCGCCATCGGCACCGTGGCCGTCACGTCGACCGGCAGGCCCAGCTGCGCCGCCAGGATCACCGTCGCGATGACCGCCGCCGCGCCGCCCATGTCCGAGGTCATCTGCTCCATCCCCGCGGCCGGCTTGATGGAGATGCCGCCGGTGTCGAACGTGATGCCCTTGCCGACGAGCGCGACGTGCTTGGCACCGTCGGCCCCCGAGACGTGGCGCAGGCGCACGAGGCGCGGGGGACGCGAGCTGCCCTTGCCCACGCCGACGATGCCGCCGTAGCCGTTCGCCTCGAGGTAGGCCTCGTCGAAGACCTCGACCTCGAGGCCGGCCTCGGTGCCCAGGCGCCGCGCGCGGTCGGCGAACTCGCCGGGGGAGAGGACGTTCGGCGGGGTGTTGACGAAGTCGCGGGCCAGCGCCACCGCGGCGGCCGTCAGGCGGGCCTGCTCGACGGTGCCGCGCACCTCGTCGGCGAGGGCCTCCGACGCGGGCGCCGACAGCAGCGCGAGCGAACCGAGCACCGTCTTCTTCGGCGCCGACGTGGTGCGGAACTCGGCGAACCGGTAGGCGCCGAGGACGGCGCCCTCGACGGTGGCCGGAAGGTCGACCGCCGACAGGGTGGTGGCCGCCGTGGCGACGCCCTCGAGCGCGCGGGCCGCGACTCCGGCGGCGCGGCGCACCACCTCCGCGGTGACCTCCGCCTCGTCTCCGAGGCCGACGCCCAGCACCGTCGCCGCGCCCAGGCCGGAATCCGCCGGAGTCGCCACACGGACGGCCTCGCCCGTCTTACCCTCGGCGCCGAGCAGCGCGAGAGCCGCCGCGACCGGGCCGCGTGCAGCCTCCGGAACGCCGCCGTCGAGCGTGATCTCCGACCCGTCGCCCGCCGCGGAGTACACGCCCACGACGAGTACGTCGGTGGTCGCCGACAGGTCGTCGGTCAGCGTGATGGCGGGTCCGGTGAACGGCGTGCTCAAGGGGATTCCTCTCGTCGGGGCGGCGGCTGTGCTTGCCCGTACGGATGGTACGCCCGCGACTTCCGCCGCGCCCTGCGCGCAGTGGACCGGGGATCTGCGGTCACATCGAACTGAGGTGCTCGCTGCGCACGTACCATCAGTGCTCATGACGGGGAACGGAACGGGTGAGCCGACGGCCCGCACGGGCGCACTGGACCTGGCGGCGGCGCCGTCGCCCCTCGGCCGGGAATGGGAGATCGACCCCTCCGCCTACTGGGCGACGATCGATGCCGCGACCCAGGCGCTCGACGCCCCGATCCTCGCCGCCGACCTCGACGCTCTGCACTACAACGTCGCCGACATGCTGCGCCGCGCGGCCGGCAAGCCGATCCGGGTGGCCTCCAAGTCGATCCGGTCGCGGCCCGTTCTGGACGCACTGCTCCGGGTGCCGGGATACGCGGGCGTGCTGGCCTACGACGTCGCGGAGGCGCACTGGCTCGCGGCCGACGGTGTCGACCACGAGGGCGCGGCCCGACCCGGGTGCACCGACGTCGTGGTGGCCTACCCCAGCGCCGACCTCGCGGCGATCGCCGCGCTGGCCGCGGACCCGGTGGCCGCGCTGCGGGTGACGCTGATGATCGACGACGCCGAGCAGCTCGACCTCATCGACGCCGCCGTGCCGCCGAGCCGCCGCCCCGAACTGCGGGTGTGCATCGACATCGACGCCTCGTACCATGCGCCCGCGCTGGGTGCGATCGGCGCGCGCCGATCGCCGGTCCGCACGCGGGCCGAGGCCTCGGCCCTCGCGGCGACGGTGGCGGGGCGCAGGGGCTTCCGGCTCGTCGGCGTGCTGACTTACGACGCGCAGATCGCCGGCGTCGGCGACCTCAGCATCCGCCGTCCCGGCGCCGGCACGCTGCTGCGCGCGATGCAGCGCGCCTCCTGGGACGAGCTGGTCACGCGGCGCCGCGAGATCCTCACGGACCTGCGCCGCATCGCCGACCTCGAGTTCGTCAACGGCGGCGGAACCGGCTCCCTGGAGCGGAACGCGGAAGATCCGAACATCACCGACATCGCGGCCGGTAGCGGCCTGTTCGGCCCGCACCTCTTCGACGGCTACTCGCACTTCCGCCCGGCGCCCGCGATGGGCTTCGGCCTCGCCGTGGTGCGCCGCCCCGCACCGGACACCGTCACCTGCCACGGCGGCGGGTGGATCGCCTCCGGCGCCGCGGGCGCCGACCGCCTGCCGCGGCCCGTATGGCCCGAGGGCCTGAAACTGACGGGCCGCGAGGGGGCAGGTGAGGTGCAGACGCCCCTGACCGGCGAGCGGGCCGAACGCATCTCGCTCGGCGACCGGATCTGGTTCCGGCACACCAAGGCCGGTGAGCCGGCCGAGCACTCCGACCACCTGGTGGTCGTATCCGACGGTGCCGTGCACGCCACGGTCCCGACCTATCGCGGCGAAGGGAAGTGTTTCCTGTGAACCAGTGGATTCCGGGCCTGGACCAGCTGACCGGCACGGTGGGCGAGTGGCGCAACTGGGGCCGCACCGCCTCGGCGTTCCCGTCCTACATCTCGCGTCCCGCGAAGCTCGAGGACGTGGTGCGCACCGTCGAGCGGGCGCGCGAGCGCGGTGGCACGGTCAAGGCGCTCGGCGCCGGGCACTCCTTCACCCCGATCGCCGCCCCGCGGGACGTGGCGCTCGCGCCCGACCACCAGGGCGGCCTCGTCACCGTCGACGTCGATGCCAAGCGGGTGACGCTGCGCGCCGGCACGCGACTGGCCGACGTGCCCGCGCTGCTCGAGCCCTACGGGCTGGCCATGGTCAATCTCGGCGACATCGACCGGCAGACCGTCGCCGGTGCGATCTCGACCGGCACGCACGGCACCGGCCTGGGCTTCGGCGGCATCGCCACCCAGGTGGTCGGGGCGACGCTGGTCTCCGGGACGGGGGAGGTGGTCACCGTCGGCGAGGACGACCCGCGGCTGAAGGCCGTGGCCCTCGGGCTCGGCGCGCTGGGGATCCTCGTCGAGGTCACGCTGCAGTGCGTGGACCGGTTCGTGCTCGAGGCCACCGAGGCGCCGGTGCCGCTGGCGGAGGCGGTGGACGGCTTCGTCGAGCGCGCGCGCGGCGTCGACCACTTCGAGTTCTTCTGGTTCCCCGGGACCGACGGCGCGCTGACCAAGTCGCAGATCCGCCGTCCGGGCGACCACAAGCGCACGCCGATCGGCGCGGTGCGGCGGTTCGTGGACGACAAGGTCGTGGGCACGGGTGCGCTGCTCGCGGTCTGTGAGGTGGGGCGCGCGTTCCCGTCGCTGACGCCCCGGCTGGTCTCGCTCGCCACGTCGATGCTCTCCGGGCACACCGAGACCGACTACTCGGCCAACGTGCTCACGACGGAGCGCTCCGTGCGCTTCCGGGAGACGGAATGGGCGGTGCCCCTGGAGAACACGATGCCCGCGTTCGCCGCAATCAAGGCCGCGACCGAGAAGCACGACTGGAACCTCACCTTCCCGATCGAGGTGCGCGTCGCGGCTGCCGACGACCTCATGCTCTCGACGGCGACGGGCCGGCAGTCCGGGTACATCGCCGCGCACCGCTACGTCCGCGACAAGCCCAGCGACTACTTCGCCGAGGTCGAGCGGATCATGATCGAGCACGGCGGCCGCCCGCACTGGGGCAAGATGCACACCCGCACCGCCGAGTTCTTCCGCGGCGCCTACCCCCGGTTCGACGACTTCCTCGCCGTGCGCGACGAGCTCGACCCGGACCGCGTCTTCGCCAACGACCACCTGGACGCGGTGCTCGGCCGCTGACTGGTGCATGATGTGCCGCCATGAGGACATTCGGCTGGACGCCGACCACTGACGGTGCGGGCGTCGTGGGGCCCGGTGAGCGGCTGAGTTGGCCCAAGACCTTCGGCATCGGCGTGCAGCACGTGGTCGCGATGTTCGGCTCCACGTTCCTGGTGCCGGTGCTCACCGGCTTCCCGCCGGCGACGACCCTGCTCTTCTCCGGCGTGGGCACGCTGCTGTTCCTGCTGCTCACCGGCAACCGGCTGCCCAGCTACCTGGGGTCGAGCTTCGCGGTGATCGCGCCGATCACCGCGGCGACGGCGTCGCAGGGGATGGGGAGCGCGCTGGGCGGCATCGTCGCCGTGGGCGCGCTCCTGATCCTGGTGGGCGGCGTGGTGCAGCTGGTGGGCACCGCATGGATCGAGAGGCTGATGCCGCCCGTCGTGACGGGTGCGATCGTCGCGCTGATCGGCCTCAATCTCGCGCCCGCGGCGAAGGCGAACTACGAGCAGGCCGCCGTCACGGCCACCATCACCCTGGTGTGCCTCATCGCCTCCCTCGCCCTGTTCACGGGCATGCTCGGGCGGCTCGCGATCTTCACCTCGGTGGTGATCGGATACGTGGTCGCGTGGACCCGCGGCGAGGTCGACCTCTCGAGGGTCTCCGCGGCGTCGTGGGTCGGCTTCCCGGAGTTCCACGCACCGTCGTTCTCCTGGGTCGTGCTGCCCATGTTCCTGCCCGTGGTGCTCGTGCTCGTGGCCGAGAACGTGGGGCACGTGCGGTCCGTCGCGCAGATGACGGGGGTGGACTACGACCCGGTGATGGGGCGCGCGCTGGCCGCCGACGGCCTCGCGACCGTGCTCGCCGGCGCCGGCGGCGGCTCCGCCACCACGACCTACGCGGAGAACATCGGCGTCATGGCGGCCACCCGCGTGTACTCGACGGCCGCGTACTGGGTGGCCGGCATCGCGGCCATCCTGCTCGGCCTGTCGCCGAAGGTGGGAGCCGTGATCGCGTCGATCCCGCCCGGCGTGCTCGGCGGCATCACGACGGCGCTGTACGGCCTCGTCGGCATCCTCGGCGTGCGGATCTGGGTGCAGGCGCGCGTCGACTTCAGCAAGCCCGTCAACCAGCTCACCGCCGCGGTGCCGCTCATCATCGGCATCGCCGACTTCACCTGGTCCGCCGGCGATGTGACCTTCACCGGCATCGCGCTCGGTTCCGTCGCCGCGATCGTGATCTATCAGGGGATGCGGCTGTTGGGCCGATCCGGGAGTGCGGCCCTGGACTAGAGTGCCGGGCATGAGTGAGACGCTGATCGAGGGACCCCTGAACGCCGTGCACACCGAGCTGGGGGCGGCGTTCGCGCCCTTCGGGGGCTGGTCGATGCCCGTCAAGTACGCGGGCACCGTGGGTGAGCACACCGCCGTCCGCGAGGCCGTGGGGATCTTCGACGTCAGCCACCTCGGCAAGGCCACCGTCGCCGGGCCGGGCGCCAGGGATTTCGTCAACCGCGTGCTCACCGCCGACCTCGACAAGATCCGGCCCGGCAAGGCGCAGTACACCCTGTGCACCAACGAATCCGGCGGAGTGATCGACGACCTCATCGTCTACTACGTCGCCGACGACGAGCTCTTCCTCGTCCCGAACGCCGCGAACACCGCCGCGGTCGTGGCACACCTGCGCGAGCGCGCACCGGAGGGGATCACCATCACCGATCAGCACCGCGACTACGCCGTGCTCGCCGTGCAGGGGCCGAAGTCGGCCGAGGTGCTGGCGGCCGTCGGGCTGCCCACCGACATGGAGTACATGGCGTACGAGGACGCCTCCCTCGACGGCACCCCGGTGCGCGTGTGCCGCACCGGCTACACGGGCGAGCACGGCTACGAGCTGATCCCCGCGTGGGGCGACGCCGAGACCGTCTTCCGCGCCCTGCTGCCCGAGATCACCGCCCGCGGCGGCCAGCCCGCCGGCCTCGGTGCCCGCGACACCCTGCGCACCGAGATGGGCTACCCCCTGCACGGGCACGAGCTCACCGTCGACATCACGCCGGTCCAGGCCCGCGCGGGCTGGGCCGTGGGCTGGCGCAAGCCCGAGTTCGTGGGCCGTGAGGCGCTGCTGGCGGAGAAGGAGGCCGGTCCCGCCCGGCGGCTCTGGGGCCTCCGCGCGACCGGCAAGGGCGTGCTGCGGGCCGACCTCACGGTGCTCTCCGCCGACGGTGCGCCGATCGGCACCACCACGTCGGGCACCTTCAGTCCCACCTTGAAGACCGGAATCGCCCTGGCGCTCATCGATTCCGGGGCGGGCGTGGAGAAGGGTGCCGTCGTGAGCGTGGACGTGCGCGGGCGCGGGATCGAGTGCGAGGTGACGCTTCCGCCGTTCGTCGAGGCCAACACCAAGTAGCCCCGGGGAGGCCCCGGAAAAAACTCGGAGTTCCTACTGATTGGTACGGCCCGCGCGCGCGAGCGCGGGTCGTAGAATCGTCTCCCATGACAACTGGCACGGCCTTCGCCCTCACCCGCAACGACCACCCCCGCTCTGCGGCTGAGCGCTCCGAGATCCTGGCGAACCCGGGATTCGGCAGGTACTTCACCGACCACATGATCTCGCTCCGCTGGAACGAGGAGCAGGGCTGGCACGCTCCCGAGGTGCTGCCCTACGGCCCCATCCCCATGGAGCCCTCCGCATCGGTCCTGCACTACGCGCAGGAGATCTTCGAGGGCCTCAAGGCCTACCGCCAGCCCGACGGTTCCGTCGCGACCTTCCGGCCCGAGGCCAACGCTGCGCGCTTCCAGCGCTCCGCCGAGCGGCTCGCGATCCCGCCGCTGCCCGAGGACGTCTTCCTCGCCTCGCTCAAGGAGCTCGTGGCCATCGACGGCGAGTGGGTGCCCGCAGCCGGCGGCGAGGAGGCCCTGTACTTCCGGCCGTTCATCTTCGCCGACGAGGAGACCCTCGGCGTCAAGCCGTCGAACAGCTACCGCTTCCTGGTGATCGCCTCGCCCGCCGGCGCCTACTTCGCGGGCGGCGTGAAGCCCGTCTCCGTGTGGCTCTCGCGCGAGTACGTGCGCGCCGCGCCCGGCGGCACCGGCTTCGCGAAGTGCGGCGGTAACTACGCCGCGTCGCTGGTCGCGCAGGCCCAGGCCGCGCAGCAGGGCTGCGACCAGGTGGTGTGGCTCGACGCCATCGACCACCAGGCGATCGAGGAGATGGGCGGCATGAACCTGTTCTTCGTCCTCGGCTCGGGCTCGAATGCGAAGATCGTGACGCCGGAGCTGTCCGGCTCGCTGCTCCCCGGCGTGACCCGCAGCTCGCTGCTGCAGCTCGCGCGCGACGCCGGCTTCGAG
Source organism: Tsukamurella asaccharolytica (assembly GCF_007858435.1). Taxonomy (GTDB): domain Bacteria; phylum Actinomycetota; class Actinomycetes; order Mycobacteriales; family Mycobacteriaceae; genus Tsukamurella; species Tsukamurella asaccharolytica. Next base: position 327,951 of record NZ_VIGW01000004.1, read on the forward strand.
ACCGAGGAGCGCCGGATCACCGTCGACGAGCTCAAGGAGGGCGTCGCGGCCGGCACCATCACCGAGGTCTTCGCGTGCGGCACCGCGGCCGTCATCACGCCCGTCGGGCGGGTCAAGGGCGCGTCCGAGGACTTCGTGATCGGCGACGGCGAGCCCGGCGAGATCACCATGGCGCTGCGCGAGACCCTCACCGGCATCCAGCGCGGCACCGTCCCCGACACCCACGGCTGGATGACGACGCTGAGCTGACGCTGCGCGTACCCGCGGCAGCGGCCCGCCGGCCACGGCTGGGCAGAGCCCGGGGCCGGCGGTGCCGTGCCGCCCGGTCGCTCAGGCGGTGACGATGTGCGCCGAGTGGCCGACGGTGGCCTCGTCGCCGAGGGTGCGCATGAACCTCGCCTGGCCCGCGTCGCCGCGGCGGGCGGCGCGCTCGCGGCCACCGGGGAGCTGGTTGATCACCGATTCGACGAGGTGGTACGGGATCCGGAGCGCGGGGTACCAGGGGAGCGTCGACGGGACGCCGAGCTTGTTCATCGCGTCCCGCCCCAGGTAGGCGGTCGCGATCGACAGGTGCTGTGAGCGGGCGACCCGGCGCCGCAGCCCGGCGAGCCGCCCGTACGTCCAGCGCATCGGATCGTCGGCCATCGGCTGTGCGAGCGCGCGGCTGGTCTCGTCGGGGGTCGAGAGCGCGCGCGAGGTCTGGAACAGGATCCGCAGGCTGTCGCGGAAGCTGTGCGGCAGGAAGTCGTCGTGCACGCCCATCAGCCGGCCGACGTACCGCGTCAGGTGTGCGGCCGCCTCGTACTCGCGGGGGTGGGCGATCATGCCGATCCCCGTGCCGGCGGTGACGGGCGCGATGAGCGCGCCGACCAGCGTGGCCGCCATGTCGGTCTGGTTGATGGGCAGGCCGTAGGTCGTGTAGTCCCAGTCCGGCAGGGCCATCACGTGCCGGCGCACCATGGAGTGGATGAACCGCACGTGCAGCGTCGACCGGTAGCCGGCGCCGCCCGGCCGCAGGCCGTCGGGGGTGATCACATCGAGCGCCCACTGCGAGGTCTCCGCGAAGCGCTTGTTCGAGCCCTTCTCCAGAGCGCCCGTCCGCAGCAGGGTCTGGTTGAAGCCGGAGAAGAGATAGCCGCCCATGAGTGCGACGTCGCGCGCGATCGAGAAGCCGTCCGCGCCGCCGCTCCGCAGGAGCTGGCCGCCGAGGAGGATGGTGTCCCAGTCGAGCCAGTCCGGGGCGGTCTCCATGTCCTCGAAGAAGGTCCGCAGTTCCGACGGTGCCTCGGGGACCGAGGCGATGCCCTCGTTCAGCGCGCGGTCGAACATCGGTTTGCGGGTCGCGCGGTCCTCGTAGATCCAGTCGACGAGCTCGTCCATCGGTGCATCGCCGACCGTGAGCAGCTCGCCGAAGCGCTGGAATTCGGCCTCGGTCGGCTCGGGCAGCCGGAGGAGCGCGCTCACCATGCGGATCCCCGGCGGCACGCGCCGCGGGCCCGTGGGGTGGCGCGCGGGGATCGGTCTCGGGGTCTCCACTACCGGCACACCACCGTGTCTACTCCTGACAACGCCCGTTGTCGAGGGGGCGTGGGGACCGCTGCCTCCGCTAGGAGGCGCTGAGCCCGATGAGTGCGACGACCGTGGCGAGTTCGATGCCGAAACCCAGGACGTCGCCGCTCATGCCGCCGAACCGGCGCACGCAGTGCCGCATCGTGAGGGTGGCGACCAGCAGTGCGACCGCGACCGCGACCGGGCCCTGCCAGGGCAGGTCCGGCACCGCCGGGACCGCGGCGCCCAGCGCGATCACGATCCACAGGCCCTGCGCCGCGGCGCCCTGCGTGCCCGCCGTCAGCGCCCCGAAGCCGTCCGGGTTCGACGGTGCCCACCCGCGCCGGCACCCGAGGACCGCCGCGACCCGGGCGGCGCCCACCGCGACGCCGATCGCGAGCCACATCCCGCGGTCCGCGAGCGCGCCCACGGCGGCGGCCTCCGCCATCAGGAGCAGGGCCACCGCGGCGGCGCCGAACGGCCCGACGGTGCCCTGGCGCATGATCTCGCGGGCCCGCTCGGGCGGGCCGTAGCTGCCGAGGCCGTCGACGCAGTCCGCGAAGCCGTCGAGGTGCATGCCGCGCGTCAGCAGCGCCGCGGCGGCGACGGCGAGAGCGCCGACGAGCACCGTCGGCAGACCCGCGGCGTGCGCCGCCCAGGCGACCGCGGCCACCGCGGCGCCCACGACCGCGCCGGTGAGGGGCACGCGGGCGACGATGCGGGCACCGTCGGCCCGCGTGATCGGGGTCGGTTGCAGCGAGCCGGGCACGGGCAGCACCGTCATCCAGGCGACGGTCGCGAGCGCGTGCTTCACACCTGCGACACCCCGGCGGATTCGAACGTGGCCATCTCGCCGAGGACGGCGACCGCCGAGCGGACGAGGGGGAGCGCGAGGGTCGCGCCGCTGCCCTCGCCGAGCCGCAGGCCCAGATCGAGTAGCGGCTCGAGGTCGAGGCGGCGCAGCGCGAGGGCGTGCGCCGGCTCGGGGCTCTTGTGCCCCGCGACCCACCAACTCACGGCGCCGGGGGCGAGGTCGTTCGCGACCAGGGCCGCCGCCGTGACCACGACACCGTCGAGGATCACGGGCGTGCGCCGGACCGCGGCCTGCGCCAGGAAGCCCGCCATCGCGGCCAGGTCCGCCCCGGCGACGGTGCGCAGCAGCGCCTTCGGGTTCCCGGTGTGCGGACGGGCCCGGTACATGGCGTCGCGGATCGCGGCGGCCTTGCGCATCCAGGCGTTGTCGTCGATGCCGGTGCCGCGGCCCACGACGAGGGCGGGCTCCGTCTCGGTGAGCGCGCCGACCAGCACCGCTGCGGGCGTGGTGTTGCCGATGCCCATGTCGCCGGCGATGAGGAGGTCCGCGCCGGAATCGACCTCCTCGTCGGCGATCCGGCGGCCGGCGGCGATCGCGGCGATCGTCTCCTCGTCGGTCATCGCATCCGTCACCGCGATGTCGCCCGACGAGCGGCGGATCTTGTTGCGGCTCAGGTCCTCGCGGGTGTCGCCGGCGACGGCGATGTCCTCGACGCGGACGGTGGCGCCCGCCTGTGCGGCCAGCACGTTGATCGCGGCGCCGTCGGCGGCGAAGTTCGCCACCATCTGCGCCGTGACCTCGGGCGGGTACGCCGAGACGCCGCCCGCGGCCACGCCGTGATCGCCGGCGAAGACCACGATGCGTGCGCGCTCGAACTGCTTCGGCGGGCACACGCCCTGACATGCGGAGATCCACGCGCCGAGCTGCTCCAGGCGGCCCAGCGAGCCCGCGGGCTTGGTCAGCTCCAGCTGGCGGTCGCGGGCCTCGCGGCCGACGAACGGATCCGGCGGAGAGAGCTGCGGGAAGGCCAAGGGATCGGCACCCGGCTCGAACGGGGGGAGCACGATCGGCGGCGCCGCGGGGACCTCGGGCACGGGCTTGACCAGACTCGGTGCCGGCGCACCGGGAGCCGCCGGAGCCGCCGCCGACGCGCCGGCCAGGGCCACGGGGATGCCGGCGACGACGAGCTCGGCCCGGTCGGCGATCGCCGCGAGCCGGGCGTTGAGCGTGCCCAGAAGGTCCTGGAAGACGCGGCCCGCATGCGTCGGGGGCACGACGGACAGGCCCACCTCGGGGCTCACGATCACCAGCTCGCCCGGGAAGGCCGCCACAGCCGCGACGAGACCGTCGAGGTCGGCGGAGACGTTCTCGGGCGTCTCCCACCCGACCGCGTCGAGGCGGGCGGCGAGCCATCCGCCCAGGTCGTCGATCAACGTGGGCACCGAACCCTCGGTCAGGACGGCGCGCACGTCCTGCGTCTCCACCGTCGACCACGACGACGGCCGCCGCTCGCGGTGCGCGGCGACGCGAGCGGTGAGGTCGGGGTCACCGTCGGGATAGGGGGCCGTGGCGACGTACCGGACGAGGGCTCCGGATCCGGTGATGAGCTGCTCGGCGCGGGCGGACTTACCGGAGCGGACCCCGCCGAGAACGAGGGTGAGCGCCACGGTCTAGACCGCGTCGCCCGGCTTGACCCGCGGCCGCGGGATCCGCATGCGCCGCAGCTGCGTCGAGCGCATGAACGCGTACCAGCCGAGGCGGAAGCCCGTCTCGGTGGTGTCGGGCCAGCGCTCGCGGACCCGGTTGTTGACGCGACGGCCGGTGAGGACGCCCTCGATCGCCATGACGGCGATCATCAGCAGGAGAAGCACCATCGGGATGCCGGCGAGCTCCGGTCGATTGGCCGTGGTGAACATGAACACCATCACGACCACGGCGAACGGGATGAACATCGTGGAGAGGTGGCGCTTCGCATCCACCAGGTCGCGCACGTAGGCCTTGACGGGGCCCCTGTCCCGCACGGGCAGGTACCGCTCGTCGCCCTGCATCATCAGCTCGCGGCGCTCGTTGGCCTGCGCGCGGCGATCCGCCGCAGCAGCCTTGCGCTCCTCCTTGCTCAGTGAGTTGCGCAGCTCCTTCTTCCGCGCGCGGGCCTCGGCCCGCGTCATCGGCGCGGGAGCGACGGGGCCGCGCTTGCGGCCCTGGGCCTCGCGACGGCTGGGCGTGGGGCGGCCCTTGCCCGCCGTCTGCGCGGGCTTGGCGAGCGGATCCGCGGCGGACTCGTCGACGGTGTCGGCGGCCGCGGACTCGGCCGCCTCGGAGGTCGATTCGTCGGCCTTCTGCCAGGGGAGTTTCACGCCGCCCAGGGTATTCGATCCCGGCGAGTGGTCGACGACGCGGGTGATGGTGACTGCCGGGAATGTGGGGCGGGGGAGTACCGTTGAACCAGACACCGACGCGCGTCTGTGAGGAGAACCAATGACTACTGCTGAGAGCGAAACCACCGGTGTGGTGCTGACCGAGGCCGCTGCCTCCAAGGCGAAGGCACTGCTGGACCAGGAGGGTCGTGACGACCTGGCGCTGCGCATCGAGGTGCAGCCGGGCGGTTGCGCGGGCCTGCGGTACCAGCTGTACTTCGACGACCGGTCGCTCGACGGTGACGTGGTGTCCGAGTTCGGCGGTGTGAACCTGTCCGTGGACCGGATGAGCGTTCCGTTCCTGATCGGAGCGAAGATCGACTTCGTCGACACCATCGAGAAGCAGGGTTTCACCATCGATAACCCGAACGCCACGGGGTCGTGCGCGTGCGGTGACTCGTTCAACTGACGCACGAGTAGACGCCCGCGAGGCATCCGGAGCCCTCTCGCGGTTAGGCTGACGGAATTCGTCCGTCGCCGACCACGGGAGGGTTTCGTCGTGCCGATCGCCGTTTCCGGTTCCATCGCCACCGATCATCTGATGCGTTTCGAGGGCAAGTTCTCCGAGCAGTTGCTCGCCGAACACCTCGCGCACGTCTCGCTGAGCTTCCTCGTCGAGGACCTCGTTCTCCAGCGCGGCGGTGTCGGCGCGAACATCAGCTTCGGCATGGCCCGGCTCGGCCGGCGGCCCGTGCTGATCGGCGCGGTCGGTGCCGACTTCGACGAGGGCTACCGCGGCTGGCTCGAGGACGCCGGCGTCGATACCCGCGCCGTCCGCGTGTCGGAGACCGCGCACACCGCGCGCTTCCAGTGCACCACCGACTCCGAGATGGCCCAGATCGCGTCCTTCTATTCGGGGGCCATGGCCGAGTCGCGCGAGATCACCATCGCCGACGTCGTCGCCGCGGTCGGCGACCTCGACCTCGTCGTGATCGGTGCGAACGATCCTGCCGCCATGACGCTGCACAGCGCGCAGTGCCGCGAGGCGGGTATCCCCTTCGCCGCCGACCCGTCGCAGCAACTCGCCCGCCTCAACGGCGAAGAGGCCCGCGAGCTGGTCGAGGGCGCGAAGTTCCTGTTCACGAACGAGTACGAGTGGGGACTGCTGCAGCAGAAGACCGGCGTGAGCGCCGAACGGCTGACCGAGATGGTCCAGGTCCGCGTGACGACCCTCGCCGAGAAGGGTGCCGAGATCGTCCTCTCCGGTGCCGACGGCGGCGGCCAGCAGCGGATCCAGGTCGACGTGGTGCCCGATCGCGGTCGGGTCGACCCCACGGGCGTCGGCGACGGCTTCCGCGCCGGCTTCCTCGTCGGCCTCGACGCGGGCCTGTCCTACGAGCGCTCCGGACAGCTCGGTTCGTACGTAGCCGTGAAGGTGCTCGAGACCGTCGGGCCGCAAGCCTGGGACTACGACGCCGACGACGCCCGCGAGCGCCTCACCGAGGCCTACGGCGCCGAGGTCGCGGCGGAGATCCTCGCCGCGCTGTAGCCGCGCTCCTGATTACTCGGCTGCACCGGTTCCTCGGGTGCGCCGGGCTTGACCTTGACGCCACGTCACGGTGTGTACTTGCCACGTCACCGTCGACGAGCCCCGCCGCTTGGCGGCAGCGATCGCCGAGGCCGGGGCCCCTGCCCGACCCTAGAGACGGACCGGGTAGACCGGCTCCTCGATGTGCGGGTGGATGCGGTCCTCGACGAAGATGCCGTGCCAGACCATGAACACCAGGACGGTCCAGATCCGTCGGGAATGATCGGTGCCGCCCGGCCAGCCCTCGGGGGCCTTCGCCTTGTGCTCGTCGAGCATCGCGAGCACGGCGCGACGGTCGATCCACTCGTCGGTCTGCGACTCCTCGATGACGTTCCGCGCCCAGTCGTAGAGCTCCGGGCCGGCCAGCCAGTGCCGCAGCGGCACGGGGAAGCCGAGCTTCTTCCGATGCAGCACGTGCGGCGGGATGATCTCCTCGAGCGCGCGGCGCAGCGCGTACTTCGACGTGCCCCCGGCCAGCTTGAGATCGGCGGGCAGGGTCTCCGCGACGCGGAAGACCTCCTTGTCCAGGAACGGCACGCGCAGCTCGAGCGAGTTGGCCATCGTCATCTTGTCGGCCTTGACCAGGATGTCGCCGCGGAGCCAGGTGAACTGGTCCAGGTGCTGCATGCGTTCGACGGGGCCCCAGCCGCGGGTCTTGGCGTAGATCGGGGCGGTCACGTCGGTGTGCGTCCACTCCGGTCGGAAGTCGCGCAACACGTAGTCCAGCTGAGCGTCGTTGAACGACCGGGCGTTGCCGTAGTAGCGCTCCTCGAGCGGCAGCGAGCCGCGCTGTAGCAGCGATTTGCCGCGCCTGCCCTCGGGCATGCGGTCGCCGATCCGGCCTGCGGTCCGCCGCGCCCACGCGGGCAGCTTGTCGAAGGGCGCGAGCGAGAGGGGCTCCTTGTAGATGGTGTAGCCGCCGAACAGCTCGTCGGCGCCCTCGCCCGACAGCACGACCTTGACGTGCTTGCGGGCCTCCTTCGCCAGGTAGTAGAGCGGGACGAGCGACGGATCGGCGACCGGGTCGTCGAGGTACCAGACGATCGCGGGGATCGCGTCGCGGAACTCCTCGGGCGAGACGGTCTTGACGACATGCCGCGCGCCGATCGCCTCGGCCGACTCCGCGGCCACGTCGACCTCGCTGTAGCCCTCGCGCTGGAAGCCGGTGGTGATGGTGATCAGGTCGGGGTTGTGCTGGATCGCGAGCGCCGCGACGGCCGTGGAGTCGATGCCGCCGGAGAGGAAGGATCCGACGGTGACGTCGGCGCGCATGTGCATTTTCACCGAGTCGCGCAGCGCGTCGGCGATGTCGCGGTAGACGGCCTTCGCCTCGGCGGACTCCAGGCCGCCGGTGACGGGCTTCACCGGGAAGCGGGGCTCGAAGTAGCGCTTCCCCACGACCTCTCCGCCGGGGGAGAGGGTGGCGAAGCACCCCGACTCCAGGCGGCGGACGCCCAGGTGCAGCGACTCGGGCTCGGGCACGTACTGCAGCACGGTGTAGTGCTGCACGGCGCGAGCGTCGATGCCCGGTTGCAGGCCCGCCTCGTCGGCCAGCGCAAGGACGGACTTCTTCTCGCTGGAGAAGACGGTGCCCTTCGATCCGGTCGCGACGTACAGCGGCTTGATGCCGAACTGATCGCGGGCGAGCGTCAGCTCCCGCGTCTCGGTGTCCCAGAGGGCGAACGCGAACATGCCGCGCAGCTGTGCCAGCACTCCCTCGATGCCCCAATAGTGGAACCCGGCGACGATGGCCTCGCCGTCGCCCTCGGTGCGGAACTCGGCGCCGAACTCGTCGGTCAGGCGTCGGCGCAGCTCGAGATAGTTGTAGATCTCACCGTTGAACGTCAGCGCGTACCTGTCCGGGTTCTCCGGCGGACCCCAGCGCAGCGGCTGATGGGCGTGCTCGATGTCGATGAAGGCGAGCCGGTTGAAGCTGAGCGCGAGGTCGTCGTCGTGCCACGATCCGCCGAATTCGTCCGGGCCGCGGTGCCGCATGCACCGGCCGGCGGCGGTCACCGCGTCGACGACGTCGCCCGCGCGCTGATCGGCGGACAGGAATCCCAGGAGGCCACACACGGTGGTCCAGTATGCCGGACCGGGCCCGTGTCGACGGAACGCCGCAGGCCCGCCACCCGGGCACACGAAAAGACGCGCCATTTGCCGACCCCGGAGCGTGGACCCCGGCCCGTTGGTCTACGCTGCGTAGTACAAGGGGAACGAGCAGCCCCGGCCGTGAGTTCCCGGCAGGGAAAGACGGTCCGGATCGGGCCCCGTAGCACTGACCGTGTTTCAGCAGGAAGGCGCGACATTGGCACCCGGAAGTAACGCCCACGGTGGGGCCGCGTCCTGGCGTAAGCGCCTGGGTCTGGCCGCCGGGCTCGTCGCCGGCATGTTCGCTCTGGCGGGTTGCTCGGCCGACGAGGTGATGCGTTTCGGTTGGCCCGAGGGTGTGACTCCCGAGGCCCGCGACATGACGGAGCTGTGGAGCTGGTCCGTCGTGGCCGCCCTGATCATGGGTGTCCTCGTCTGGGCGCTCACGTTCTGGACGATCACGTTCCACCGGCGCAAGGCGGACTCGCCCGATTTCCCCCGGCAGACCGCGTACAACGTGCCGCTCGAACTGCTGTACACCGCGGTCCCGTTCCTCATCATCGCGGTCCTCTTCTACTTCACCGTGGTCGTGCAGACCAAGGTCGAGAAGATCGAGGACAACCCCGGCGTGACCGTCGACGTCACTGCCTTCCAGTGGAACTGGCGTTTCGCGTACCGCGAGGTCACCCTCGACGGCAACAAGATCAAGCTCGAGCGGCCGAACCCGTACGGCCAGCAGCCCGACCTCGCGAAGCTCAACGAAGAGGCGGAGAAGATGAAGGAGGAGGGTCACGTCGAGGCGCAGCCGGAGCGCGGCCCGAACCACGGCCGCTTCCAGGAGATCCGCGACTACCTGAAGTTCAGCACCGTCGAGGTGCAGGGCTCGACCGCCGAGATCCCCGTCCTGGTGCTGCCGACCGACACCCGCATCCAGTTCGACCTCGCCTCGGCCGACGTCGTCCACTCGTTCTACGTCCCGCAGTTCGCCTTCAAGCGCGACGTGATGCCGAACCCGGTGCAGAACCACACCCAGAACAAGTTCCAGGTGTCCAGCATCGACCGGCCCGGTGCGTTCGTGGGCCGCTGCGCCGAGATGTGCGGCGACTACCACTCCATGATGAACTTCGAGATCCGCGCCGTGACGCCGGACAACTTCAAGAAGTACATCCAGGAGCGTCAGAACGGCAAGGACAACGTCGCAGCGCTGGAGTCGATCGGCGAGGTGGGTGTCTCCACCAGCACGTTCCCCTTCGACACCCGCCGCACCGGTCGCACCCCGTCGGGCAACAGCACCGCGCCCGTCAACGCAGAAGGAGTGAACTGACCCATGAAGGTCGAAGCGAAACTCTTCGAGTTCCTCACCGCGTTCTTCTTCCTCGCCGGGATCATCTACACCGTCGCGACCGCGATCTGGGGCCCCGGCTACGGCTACGGCGCGGTGGAGTGGGTCGGCGTGGTCGGCATGTTCCTCACGGGCGGCCTGACGCTGATCATCGGCACGTACTTCCGGTTCGTCTCCAACCGCGTCGACACCCGTCCCGAGGATTACGAGGACGCCGAGGTGTCCGACGGTGCCGGCGAGCTGGGCTTCTTCAGCCCGCATTCGTGGTGGCCCATCGTGCTCTCGGCTTCGGTCGCCGTGGTCGGCATCTCCGTGGCCCTGCAGCTGTACTGGCTGTGGTTCTTCGGCGGCCTGCTCGTCGTGGGCGCCGCGTGGGGCCTCGTCTTCGAGTACCACAAGGGTCCCGAGAAGCACTAGGACACGTTCTTCGCGCGACGCCCGCCCCGGTTCTGACTTCAGTTCACCGGGGCGGGCGTCGCTCGTTCGTCGGTGTTCACCGCGGCGTCTCCTGCGGGTCGTCTCGCCCTGATTGCATGCACCCATGACGCAGGCCAAAGCCGGGCTGTCCGTACGCCGACTCACCGCCGACGAAGTGCGCGGCAGGGGAGGGACGGTCGCCCCGCCGAAGGTCAAGTTCGACTTCGCCGAGGCGGAACCCGAGGCGTACGGCGGGGGAGCGTACAGCACCGTCGGGCACATCGGCGTCGTCGACGTCCCTGAGCGCGCCTACCTCGCCGTCGACACCGTCGGCAGCCCCCGCACCTCCGACGACTTCCGCGCGGCCGCAGAGGCCCTCTACGCGGCCGCCTACGGCGTCAAGGTGCGCAACAAGGCCCTGTATCGCCGCGGCACCCCCGGCGCCGACGACGCGGACCGCACCGACTTCCGGATGCCCCCGCTCGAGCGGCTCCGCGGCGACGTGGCCCCCGAGGACGCCGGCACGGCTCGCTGGACCCTCCTGCTGCGCCGGCCCGCGTGGATCGACGAGGCCGAGGTGGGGGACGTGCTCGAACAGCTCGAGCTCAGCAAGGGCCTGAGCCTGGCGCGCGTGCGCTGCCTGGACCTGCCGGCGTCGTCGTACCTGCAGACCCGGGTCGACGGACGCTGGTCCGCCGCGCTGATCCCCACCGCCAAGGCCTTCGCCGTGCAACTGCGCGAGCAGGGCCTCACCGCGGTCGACGGCGCCTGGCACGAGGTCTGCCTCGGCGAGCCGGGTGCCCCCGTCGGCCAGAGCAGCTACCTGCTGCGCCTGCGCCTCGCCTGACTCGCCTGAGTCCCTGAGTCCGGAGGATTCCCGGGCTGCGCGGTTCGGCCCGACAGACGACTGCGGCCCCTCCCCGGGTGGGGGAGGGGCCGCAGTGGCGTTGTCGGGACCTACTCGACGTCGATCTTGCCGCCGTTGTCCTGCACCTTCTTCAGCGCCTCGAGCGCCTTCACCTCGTTCGCGTGGTCGCGAGCGGCGTTGTCACGCTGCTCCTCGGGCGAGTCGGCACGCAGGAACGAACCCGTACCGGGCTGGCCCGCGGCGCCGAGCTGGTTCGCCTTGGTCGGGACGACCGCGCCCTCGTAGGGGAGCGGCACGGCGTGGCCGTGCTCGTCGACCGGGCCGAGCGGCTGGTGGAGCTCGATGAACTCACCGTTCGGGCGGCGCACGATGATGCCGGTCTCGATGCCGTGCTCCAGCACCGCGCGGTCGGCGCGCTGCAGGCCGATGCAGAACCGGTAGGTCAGGAAGTACGCCAGGGGCGGCAGCACGACCAGACCGATGCGGCCGATCCACGTCATCGCGTTGAGGGAGATGTGGAACTTCAGCGCGATGATGTCGTTCACGCAGGAGAGCGTGAGCACGATGTAGAACGCGAGCGCCATGGCGCCGATCGCGGTACGCACCGGCACGTCGCGAGGACGCTGCAGGATGTTGTGATGCGCATCGTCGCCGGTGAGCTTCTTCTCGATCCACGGGTAGGAGAACATCAGGCCCACGATCACGCCGATGATGATCGCCACGAACGCGGCGCCCGGAACGGTGTGGCCCCAGAGGTAGAGCTCCCAGGCCGGCCACAGGCGCGCCAGGCCGTCCGTCCACATCATGTAGATGTCGGGCTGGACGCCCGCGGAGACCTTGGCCGGATCGTACGGGCCGATCGTCCACACGGGGTTGATCGTGAAGATGCCCGCCATCAGGGCGATGATGCCGAAGGTGGCGGCGAAGTACGCACCGGTCTTGACCGCGAAGACGGGGAGGATGCGGACACCCACCACGTTCTCCTCGGTGCGGCCGGGGCCTGCGAACTGGGTGTGCTTCTGGTACCAGACGAGGGCCAGGTGGCCCGCGATCAGCGCCAGGATGATGCCCGGGAACAGCAGGATGTGCAGCACGTAGAGGCGCGGGATCAGCAGATCGCCGGGGAAGTCCCCGCCGAACAGAGCCCAGTGGACCCAGGTGCCGACCACGGGGAGGCCGACGACGATGCCCGACATCGCGGCGCGGACGCCGGTGCCCGAGAGCAGGTCGTCCGGGATCGAGTAGCCGAAGAAGCCCTCGAACATCGCGAGCAGCAGCAGCGCGCAGCCGATGACCCAGTTGGCCTCACGCGGACGACGGAAGGCGCCGGTGAAGAAGACGCGCGCCATGTGGATGATGATCGACGCGGCGAACATCAGGGCGGCCCAGTGGTGGATCTGGCGGACGAACAGGCCGCCGCGCACCTCGAACGAGATGTCCAAGGTGGTGGCGTAGGCGCGCGACATCGCGACGCCCTGCAGCGGCTCGTAGGCACCGTCGTAGTGGACCTCCGCCAGCGACGGGTCGAAGAACAGCGTGAGGTACACGCCCGAGAGCAGCAGGATCACGAAGCTGTACAGCGCGATCTCGCCCAGCATGAACGACCAGTGCGTGGGGAAGACCTTGTTGATCTGGCGACGAATCCCGGACGCGAAGTGGTATCGCGAATCCAGATCTTCGGCCTGGTGGCCGATCCGATCTCCGAGTGTGGTCATCAGTGCGTCGCCTCCCAGAAGGCCGGTCCGACCGGTTCGATGAAGTCGCCGTTGGCGACCATGTAGCCCTGCTCGTTGACCGAGATCGGCAGCTGCGCGAGGGCACGGGCTGCGGGACCGAAGACGGGCTTGCCGTACTCCAGCGCGTTGAACTGCGACTGGTGGCAGGGGCAGAGGATGCGGTTGGTCTGCTGCTCGTACAGCGACGTGGGGCAGCCGAAGTGGCTGCAGACCTTGGTGTAGGCCCAGTAGTCGCCGTAGTTGAAGCTCTCCTGGCCCTCACGCTTGATCGCGCGCACGGTGTCCTCGGGACGCAGGCGGATCAGCATGACGGGGTTGCGGATGCCCTTGAGGCCGTGGAGCAGCTTGAGACGCGACTCCTCGGTCTCGCCGAAGCCGTCCGAGACACGCCACGGGAAGACCGTCATCATGCCGCCGGCGTCGAGGTCCTCGGCGCGCACCAGCTTGACCTTGTAGGGGTCGCCCACGTCGTTGCGGAGGAAGACGGTCTCATGGTTGAGCTCGCTCGAGAAGTCGTCGGCCAGCGAGTCCCAGTAGGGGGACCAGCCGGTGTGCCAGAGCGGGGAGGCCTCGCGCTTGGCCCACGGGTTCTTGATGAGACCGCCGATGAAGCCGGCCGTGGCACCGAGGCCGAGGACGCCGACACCGAATCCGGCCGAGGCCAGGATCATCTTGCGGCGGGGGAGCGTGGAGGTCTCCAGCGCGTCCTTGAACAGCGCGGCCGTGGTGGCCTTGTCGACCTTGGACGAGCCGCCGGCGTCGTGCCGCTGCTGGACCGCGATCTCCTCGGGGATGAACTTCTTGGTGAACTGCACCGTGCCCGCGAAGACGCAGAGCAGCGACAGGCCGAAAGTGATGCCCAGCATCGGCGTGTACAGCGTGTACCACCAGTAGTTGGCGTCATCGATGCCCTGGTACTTCCACGGCCAGAACAGGAAGACCCCGAGCAGCGCGGCGCCGAAGACGCCGGCCAGGGCGAACCACAGGGCGACGGTGCGCTCGGCGCGCTTCTCGGCCCGGGTTCCGGGGACGGGCCAGCGGGGCTCGCGGTACACCAGCTCGACGCCGTCGAGGTTGGTACCGAGCTTCACCAGCTCGTCGTGGGACAGGTTGTCCAGTTCGTCGTCCGACGGGACGTTCTTCAACGGCTTGGCGGTCAATTCCTGCTCCCAACCCACATCGCGGCGCCGACGACGGCGATCATCCCGGTCGCCCACATCACCATGCCCTCGGACGCGGTACCGAAGCCGCCGAGGCCGTGGCCGCCCGGAGACTGGGTCTCGCCGACGTTCTTGATGAATCCGATGATGTTCTTCTTCTCTTCAGGCGACAGTGCACGGTCCGAGAACTTGGGCATGTTCTGCGGGCCGGTCAGCATCGCTGCGTAGATCTCCTGCTCGTTCGCGGGATCCAGGTTCGGCGCGAACTTGCCGCCGGACAGGGCGCCGCCCCGGCCGGTGAAGTTGTGGCACGAGGCGCAGTTGAGGCGGAAGAGCTCGGCGCCGGCGCCGAGGTTCGTGCCGCGGAGCGACTCCTGTGCGATGACGCGGTTGCCGTTCTCGTCGCGCTTGATCGAGCCGTCCTGGTTGTACTCCCACACGATCGACGGACCGCCGCCGATCGACTGGATGTACGCGCCCATGGCGTCGATCTGCTTCGCGTCGAACTTGGCGGGCTTGCGCAGGATCTGCGCCGAGTTCACGGTCGCGGGCATGCGGCCCGAGTGCACCTGGAAGTACACGGCCGAATCGCCGACGCCGACGAGGCTCGGGCCGCGGTCCTTGACACCCTCGAGGCTGGCGCCGTGGCAGCTGATGCACGAGGTCTCGTACAGGCGCTTACCGTTCTCGACCTGCGAGGCGTCGAAGTCGTCCGCGATCGCGACCTGGGGGGTCGGGCTGGCGATCGTGGCGACACCGCCCGCGGCCAGGAGGCCGCCGACGAGCAGTGCCGCGCTCGCGAACTTGCGACGGAGCTTGCGCTGCTTCCGGGCCTTCTGTGCCGAGGCGTGGTCGGGCCCGGCGCCCGAAGCGATGGTGCGCTCCGCGCCGCTGGGCTCGCCCCCCTCGCCGGCGGGCTCAAAGTTGGCTGAACTCATCTGCTATCCCTCTGTGATGGCGACTGAGATAAACGTCGTTAGCGAATGATGTAAATGACGGCGAAGAGGCCGATCCACACCACGTCGACGAAGTGCCAGTAGTAGCTGACGACGATCGCCGAGGTCGCCTGGGCGGGCGTGAATTTCGAGGCGCGACTGCGGGCCAGGATGAAGACGAAGGCCACGAGGCCGCCGATCACGTGCAGGCCGTGGAAGCCGGTGGCCATGTAGAACACCGAGCCGTACACCGAGGAGCTGAGCGTGAGGCCCTCACCGATCAGGGTGTTGTACTCGCTGAGCTGACCCGCCACGAACGCGATACCCATCACCAGCGTGATCGTGTACCAGACGCGGAACTTGAAGACGTCGCCCTTCTCCGCGGCGAAGACACCCATCTGGCAGGTGACCGACGAGGCGATCAGCACGATGGTCGGCGGCAGCGCTGCGGCCAGGCTGACGTTGGTGTCGACGGGGGGCCATCCGTTCTCCCCAGCGCCGGCCCGCGCCACGAAGTACATGGCGAAGAGCCCGGCGAAGAACATGAGCTCGCTCGACAGCCAGACGATGGTCCCGACGCTGACCATGTTGGGCCGGTTGAGTGAGTGCACGCGCTGGGTGATGGCTGTAGCTGAGGTCGGTGCGGCGCTAGTCACTCCGCAAGTATGACCGGTCGTAGTATCGAATGCCTACCCGGGTCGCAGATTGGGCGCGTCAAATGTCGCGGGCAGGCTGTGCGCCCTCCGCTCGTACACTCGAAACACCACGTCAACGGCCCGATCGGCATCGGCAGATAAGGCACACCTTGCCCTACGACCTCAACGGCAGACCCGAGCAGCGGACCCGTCTGGGCCGGTTGTTCGGCCGCCTTTCCACGCGCACCGTCGAAGAGTTAACGCCCGAGCACCCCGGTTTGGTTCCCGTGGCCGAGTCGGGCGACGACGCTGCCGCGTCGTCGTCCGTCCTCGACGCCTCCCCGGGCTTCGATCCCGGGGCCCAGAGCGTGCTGCGGCACGTCCTCGAGCTGCCGCCCGGCGAGGTCGACGAGGTGCTGCGGCTCGTCGGGCAGGACCGGTACGAGCGGGTCGCGGCCGACGGTGCGCCGGACCTCCCCGGGATCGAGACCGTCGCCGTAGCGCGGGTGCAGCAGGTCGACGCGCTGCACGTCTCGCAGGAGCGCTCGCGGATGGCGGGCGTCGCCGCGCGGCACGGCGGGCGGGCGGTGTTGTGGCAGGTGCTCCAGCTACCCGCGTGAACACCCCATTACGCTGTGGCCATGGATTGGCCCACCGTTCTCACCGAGCTCACCTCCCAGCGCAGCCTGAGCGCGGAGCAGGCGCGGTGGGCGATGTCCGAGATCATGAGCGACGGGGCGACCCCGTCGCAGATCTCCGCGTTCGGCGTCGCCATGAAGATGAAGGGGCCGTCGCCGGTGGAGGTCCGGGCGTTGGCCGACGTGATGCTCTCGCTGACCACGCCCGTGCCCTTCGATGCCCGGGCCGTCGACATCGTCGGCACCGGCGGCGACCGCTCGCATTCGGTCAACATCTCCACGATGAGCTCGATCGTCGTGGCCGCGGCGGGCGTGCCCGTGCTCAAGCACGGCAACCGGGCCGCCTCGTCGAAGTCCGGCGGCGCGGACTGTCTGGAGGCGCTGGGCGTCGCGATCGGGCTGAACGCCGACGGCGTCGCCCGCACCACCGCGGAGTTGGGCATCGGCTTCTGCCTCGCCTCCGTCTTCCATTCGGGCCTGCGCTTCGCCGGCGCCACCCGTAAGGAGATCGGGATCCCGACCGTCTTCAACGTGCTCGGCCCCCTCACCAACCCGGGCCGTCCGTCCGCCGGGCTTATCGGCTGCGCTTTCGCCGACCTCGCCCCGGTGGTGGCGCAGGCTTTCGCCGACCGCGGCGGCCAGGACCACGTCATCGTGGTGCGCGGTGACGATGGTCTCGACGAGCTCACCACCACTTCCACCTCCACCGTCTGGCGGGTGCAGGAGGACGGCGTCGGGGTCGAGTCGGTCGACCCCCGCGAGCTCGGCCTGGCCCGGGTCGCGCTGGAGGACCTCCGGGGCGGCGACGCGGCGGTGAACGCCGCGATCGCTCGGGCGTTCCTCGCCGGCGAGACCGGTCCGGTCCGCGACGCGGTGCTGCTCAACTCGGCAGGCGCCGTCGCCGCGTACGAGGGGCTGACCGCGGGGCAGTCCGTGCAGGACGCGCTCGCCGCGCATCTGCCGCGCGTCGCCGAGGCCGTCGACTCGGGCGCCGCTGCGGCCCTGCTCGATCGCTGGGTCGCACTGTCGCAGGAGATCGCGGGCGCGTGAGCGAGTAGGCGCCCGCGAACAGAACGCACAAAATTCCATTCCGTGGAATTCGGCGTTCCGCCCGCCTAGTCTTGACGGCGTGAGTAAGCGCACCGTCTCCCCGCAGATCGCCCGTTCCTGGCTGCTCGTCCCGGCCTCCCACCCCGAGTCATTCGCCGTCGCGCAGGCCAGCGAGGCGGACGCCGTGATCATCGACCTCGAGGACGCCGTCGCCGCGAAGGACAAGGATCAGGCGCGGGCGGACACCGTCGAATGGCTGTCGACCGGCCACCGCGCCTGGGTGCGCATCAACGACGCGGCCAGCGAGTACTGGAGCGCCGACTGCGCCGCGCTCAAGCAGTGCGCCGGGCTCGAGGGCGTGATGCTCGCGAAGTCCGAGGGATCGAGCCACCTTGACGACACCGCGGACCGGCTGCCCGACGGTACGCCGATCCTCGCGCTCGTCGAGACCGCCCGGGGGATGCAGAACGTCGAGCGGATCGCGGCCGCCCCGTCGACCTTTCGGATCGCTTTCGGAACAGGCGACTTCAAGCGGGATACCGCCGTCGGCGAGGACCCGATCGCCCTGGCCTACGCGCGGTCGCAGCTGGTGATCGCGTCGCGGGCGGCGCGGCTGCCCGCGCCCATCGACGGCCCGACGTTGAACATCGCGCACCTGCCCACCGGGACGGCCCTGGCGAAGGAGATGGGCATGTCCGGCAAGCTGTGCCTGACTCCGGAGCACGCCGGCGTCATCAACACCGGCCTCAGCCCGAGCGAGTCGGACGTGGCGTGGGCGCACGGCTTCATCGACGCCTTCGAGAAGTCGGGCGGCAAGATCACCGACGGCTCGGACCTACCCCGCCTCGCCCGCGCCCAGAAGATCGTGCAGCAGGCGCTCGACTTCGGCATCGAGGTCGCGGCCGCGGAGGTCAGTCACAGCGGCTACTGACCGCGCCCGGCGGCGCGTCGCCGTCAGTTGCCGATGTCGAAGCCCGCGTCGACGTCGGCCGAGGAGTACTCGCGGAAGGCGATGTGGGTGGACGTGCTCGCGACGCCGTCGATGCGGTTGATGTTCTCCGTGACGACCTCGGCGATCGCCGCGTGCTCGCGCACGCGCACCTTGGCGATGAGGTCGATGTCGCCGGCGCAGGAGTACACCTCGGTGACGCCCTCGATGTTCGCGACGGCCTGTGCGGTCTCGGGGATGCGGTGCACGTCGGCGTTGATGAGGACGATCGCGGTGATCACGTACGCGGCCTTTCGGTCGATCCGGCGCTGAGGCTCACGCGGCGTGCGTGGCCTCCTCACTGTATTGCCTGGCGGGCCCGCGCGGATGCGCCGCCGCCGCGCGGGCGTCGCGGCCCGCCTCGAAGGCGCGTTCGGCCCACTCGAGCCACCGCCCCGCGCCCGCCAGCGGCTCGCCCCACATCCCCTGCACGTCCACGATGCGGGTGCCCGGCCGCAGCGCCCAGCGGCGCAGGAGGGAGGCCTCCTCGGGGCTCGCTCCGTGCAGGGTGTCGGCGGGGAACAGGGCGTCGGGCACGTCCGGCGCGGAGAAGGCGTCTCCGCCTGCCTCGTAGACGGACTCGGCGCCCGCGCGCAACCGGTCGAAGACGGGCATCGGCGGCACGCCGCGCGGAGCGACGCCCGCCGCGGCGAGCCGGCCGTGGCGCACGATCGAGAGCTCCCAGCCGCCGGCGCCGTCGGGGTGGGCGATCGACAGTTCGGGGACGTCCGCGAAGGCGACCAGCGCGTGCGAGCGGGTCACGGCGTCGACGAGCCGGGCGGCGCGGTCGCGCAGCCGGGCCGCCGACTCGAAGAGCTCCCGCTCCCCGAGGTCCGCCAGGCGCGCCTCCAGGGCGGCGAAGACCTCCGACGAGCGTCCGGTGAGGGCCGCGGCCGCCCGGTCGGCCCGCGGCCGGTACAGCGCCGCCGGCTCGGGTACTGCGACGGACGCCCGGCACCCGCCGAGGGGAAGCGCGCCGTCGGGCCCGAGGGCGCAGGAGTGGAGTGCCCCGGCAGGCAGCCGGGTGGTGCAGGTGCGGAGGCCGCACGCCTCGGCCAGCAACTCCGCGAGATCGGCCGCGTCGGCCCGGGAGCGCACCGGCCCGATGCATGCGGCCCCCGCCGGCGCGGAGCGCTTCACCGCGAGCCGGGGGAAGGCCTCGGCGGTGAGGCAGATCCACCAGCCGCGCTTGGGGTATTTCGACCGGCGGTTGTACGGGGGAGTGTGCGCGGCGATCAGGCGAAGCTCCCGCGCGGCCGCCTCCAGCGCGTGTGCGCATTCCACGTGGTCCACCCGCTCCGCGAGACCCACCATCTCCTTGATCCGCCCCCGCGTCTCGCCCGAGGTGAAGTAGCTGCGCACCCGGCGCCGGAGGTTTCCGGACGTGCCCACGTAGAGCACCTCGTTACCCGGGCCGCGGAACAGGTAGACGCCCGGGCGCTCCGGCAGCGGATCGGCGAGGTGGCGCTTGGCCCGCTGCTGCGGCGTCACGGACGGAAGGTGCCCGCGCAGCTCCCCGAGCGTGTGGATGCCCAGGTTGCCCACGCGGCCGATCAGCCCGTGCAGCACCTCGACGGTGGCCCGCGCGTCGTCGAGCGCGCGGTGATTGGGCGTGGTCTCGGTGCGGAAGAGGCGCGCGAGCTCGCTGAGCTTGACCGACGGCGCCTCGTCCCGCGTGAGCACCCGGCGTGCGAGCTGGACCGTGCACAGTGATGCGGGTTTCGGCCAGGGGGTGCCGGTGGTGACCGCGGCGGCCTTGAGGAAGCCGAGGTCGAACCGGGCGTTGTGCGCGACCAGGACGGCGCCGTGGGCGAATTCGAGGAAGGAGGGGAGTACGGATTCGATCCGTGGGGCGCCGGTGACCATCGCCGTCGTGATGCCGGTGAGGTGGGTGATGTGCGGGGAGATCCCGCAGCCGGGGTCGACGAGCGTCGCGAACTCACCCAGGACCTCGCCGCCGCGCACCTTGACCGCGCCGATCTCGGTGATCGCGTCCCCACCCTGGGGGGAGCCACCGGTGGTCTCCAGGTCGACCACGACGAAGGTCACGTCCCGCAGGAGCGGGTCGAGGGTGCCTCCCTCGCAATCGTCCAGGCGCAGCTGCATGGGCCGACGGTAGAACACCCCACCGACAGGTTTTCGCCGTCCGAACGCGCGCGCGAAAGTTGTCGGTGCGCGCGGTTAGCGTCGTCGGCATCGAGACCCACAACGACAGGGATACCGCCATGACGCTGCACGTCGACTGCTCCACCTGCCCCGGCAAGCCCCGCGCCTGCGGCGACTGCTCCGTGGGGTTCCTTCTCGGCCCGCCGGTCACGGCGGTACCCGGCCTGAATGACGCGATTGCCGCATTCGCGAACGAGGGGATGTTGCCGCGTCTCAGGGTGGTCCCTGACCAGGCGAAACGCGCCGGATAGGGTGGGGCTCCGGGGGGTCTCGGGGTGACTCCCCGGCGCGTCCGGCTAGACAGGCGCGTTTCCATTTCGTAATCTTTCCGAGACCTTGTGGAGGAGCCAGGAGCGAAATCCGCCCCGTCTCCCGAGGTCACCGCCTAAGAGGCCGCAGGCCTCGCCGGGGACCCGTACGTGTTATCCGGGGTGAATCGCCGGAGGTCTCGACCTCCGGGGTAGGGCATCTTCCTCGCCCGAACCCGTCAGCTAACTCGGTCGGCGGTCGGGAAGAACTTAGGAGAATCGCTTCGTGGCGAAACACCGGCTTCAGCCGCAGCCCAGCAAGGGTGCCACCGTCGCCCGCGGTGCACTTGCAGCGAGCGCCGTGACCATCGGTACGCTCGCGGTCCCCACCGCCGCCTTCGCGGCGCCGGCGCCGGCGCCGGTCGCGCCACAGGCGAACCCCGCCCCCGCGCCGGGCGTGAACCCCGCCCCCGCGCCGGGCGTTCGCCCGGCCCCCGCACCGGGCGTGCGGCCCGCCGCGAAGCCGGCGCCGAACGTCGCCACCAGCAACACCGCCGCCCGGCCCAACGTGGTCAGTGGCGTCGCGATCGCCCCGAAGCCGGGCGTCACCGCCGTCGCCGGCACCCAGCCGGGCGGCGCGAAGGCCAAGGTCGTGCAGGCTGCGCTGTCGCGCACCGGCCTGCCCTACTCGTACGGCTCCGCCGGCCCCAACGCCTTCGATTGCTCGGGCCTCATCTACTGGTCCATGAAGCAGGCGGGCATCACCGTCCCGCGCGACAGCTACGGCCAGCTCGGCGGCGGCCGCTCGGTCCCGATCTCGGACCTGCAGGCCGGCGACATCGTCATCTACAACGGCGGCAGCCATGCGGCGTTGTACATCGGCAACGGCAAGGTCGTGCACTCGGTGAACTACGGAATCCCGGTCAAGGTGAGCCCGCTCAACGAGATGTCGGTCTACTCCGCTCGTCGCTACTGACGTAACCTGGCAGTGATTGCGTTTGCAATCGTGCTCCAGCTTGGAAGGACCTGCTCGGCCGTGTCATCGACCTCCCCCTCCCGCTCGCTCCTGCTGCGGGGTTCCGCCGCATCCGCTGTTGTCGCTCTGGCGGCGGGGCTCGCCGTCACCGGCAGCGCGGCCGCGGATCCCGACACGGCCGATGCCGCGCTCAAGCAGTACGAGGAGCTCTCCGAGCAGGCCTCCGGGACCAACGAGGCCGCGAAGGCCGCGCAGGAGGACGCCGACAAGGCCACCGCCGCCAAGCGCGTGGCGGACGGCACGCTCGCGGCGGCGAAGCGTGAGGTCGATGCGGTGCAGGCTCGAAAGGCCGCGCTGCAGCCGCAGATCGACGCGGTGGTCGTCGCGAACTACAAGGGCTCGCGCACCAACCGCACCTACGCGCTGCTGGTCAGCGATTCGCCGCAGCAGATGCTCGACCAGATGTCGACCCTCGACTTCGTCAACCGGGACGTCGTCGCCACCGTCGACGCCTACAAGAAGTCGAAGGCCGCCGCGGACTCCGCGGCGACCCGCGCCGCCGAGGCCGCGAAGTCCGCCGAGGACACCCGCGCCGAGGCGGAGCGCAAGGCCACCGACCTCAAGCAGAAGAAGTCGCGGCTGGCGCAGGAGATCACCCGGATCAAGGCGATCTACGACCGGCTCAGCGGGGCCCAGCGCCAGACCCTCATCGGTCCGCCCACCCCCTTCGATCCCAGTAAGGTGCCGCCGGGGAGCACCGCCGAGCTCGGCGCCGTGCGCGCCGCGCTCACCCGGGTCGGCAGCCCCTACGCCTGGGGCGGTTCCGGCCCCGGCCAGTTCGACTGCTCCGGGCTCATGGTCTGGGCCTATCAGCAGTCCGGGAAGTCGCTGCCGCGCACCTCGCAGGCGCAGCTCAACGGGGGACGCAAGGTCTCCCGCAGCGAGCTGCAGCCGGGCGACATCATCGTCTACTACTCCGCCGCCACACATGTCGGCATGTACGTCGGCGACGGAAAGGTCGTGCACGCCTCCACCTTCGGCGTGCCGGTGCAGGTCGTGCCGATCGACTCGGCGGGCCCGTTCAACGCGGCGGTCCGCTACTAGCCGGTGCGCCCCTGAGCGGCGGCGGGGCCGGCGCCCAGTACGGTTGACGCATGCCGCGCACGCTGCTGGTCACCAACGACTTCCCGCCCCGCCCCGGAGGCATCCAGACCTACCTCCAGGCCTTCGTCCGGCAGCTGCCCGCCGACGAGCTGGTGGTGTACGCCTCGCGCTGGCGCGGCAGCGAGGAGTACGACGCCGCGCAGCCCTTCGAGGTCGTCCGCCACCCGACGACGCTCCTGCTGCCCACGCCCGACGCGTACGCGCGGGCCCGGGATCTGGTGCGCGCGCGCGACATCGAGACAGTCTGGTTCGGGGCCGCCGCGCCGCTCGCCCTTCTCGGTGCTCCGCTCAAGGACGCCGGGGCGCTGCACACCGTCGCCTCCACGCACGGGCACGAGGTGGGCTGGTCGATGCTCCCGCCCTCGCGTGCGTGCCTGCGCCGCATCGGCGATACCACCGACGTGACGACCTACGTGAGCAAGTACACCCGCGGGCGGTTCGCCGCCGCCTTCGGCCCGCGGGCGGCGCTGGAGCACCTTCCGCCCGGCGTCGACACCGACGTCTTCCGGCCCGACGATGCCGCCCGCTCGGTCCTGCGCGCCCGCTACGGCCTCGGGGACGACGAGCCCGTCGTGCTGTGCCTGTCGCGCCTGGTGCCGCGGAAGGGGCAGGACGTGCTGATCCGCGCCCTGCCGCGCATCCGGGCCCGGGTGCCCGGCGCCAGGCTGGTGATCGTGGGCGGCGGCCCCTACGCCGAGACGCTGCACGAACTCGCGCGACGGACCGGCGTCGACGAGGAGGTGATCTTCACCGGCTCCGTCCCGTTCGACGAGCTCGCGGCGCACCACAACGTCGGCGACGTCTTCGCCATGCCGTGCCGCACGCGCGGCGCGGGCCTGGACGTCGAGGGCCTCGGCATCGTCTTCCTCGAGGCGTCCGCGACGGGGAAGCCGGTGGTGGCAGGCGATTCCGGAGGTGCGCCCGAGACCGTGTGGGAGGGCGAGTCGGGCCACGTCGTGCCGGGCCGCGACGTCGAGGCGGTCGCGGACTCCGTCGCGGGACTTCTCGCCGACCCCGACCGCGCCGCGGCGATGGGCGCCCGCGGGCGGGCGCTCGTGGCCGAGCACTTCGACTGGCGGCGGCTAGGCCACCGCCTGCAGACGCTGCTCAACCCGTACTGACCCGCCGGCCGTGGCTCCGTGCTGGAGGCCTACTTGGCGTAGAGCTCGGCGATGTCGTCGGCGTACTTCTGCGAGACGACGTTCCGCTTGACCTTCATCGTCGGCGTCATCTCGCCGGTCTCCTCGGAGAAGTCCTCGGGCAGGATGCGGACCTTCTTGATGGCCTCGGCGTTGGAGACCGTCTCGTTCGCGACCGCCACGGCCTTGTTGACCTCGGCCAGCAGGTCGGGGTCGTTGCGGAGGTCGGAGACAGTGGCCGACGCCGGCTTGCCGTTCGCGGACTTCCACTGCGGGAAGGCCTCCGGATCGATCGTGACCAGCGCGGCGATGAAGGGCTGCGCATCGCCGACGACCATGGCCTGCGAGATCAGCGGATTACTGCGCAGGGCGTCCTCGAGGCCGGCGGGGGAGACGTTCTTACCGCCCGCCGTGACGATGAGTTCCTTCTTGCGGCCGGTGATCGACAGGAAGCCGTCGTCGTCGATCGAGCCCAGGTCGCCCGTGCGGAACCAACCGTCCTCGAGGGCCGCCTTGGTGGCCTCCTCGTTGCGCCAGTAACCGCGGAAGACGACCGAACCCTTGAGCAGGATCTCGCCGTCCTCGGCGATCTTCGCGGCCTGCCCCGCCAGGGGGCGGCCGACGGTGCCGATCTTCTGCGCGCCCTCGACGTTCACGGTGATGGCCGCGGTGGTCTCGGTGAGGCCGTAGCCCTCCATGACCGTGATGCCGACGCCGCGGAAGAAGTGGCCGAGGCGTGCGCCGAGGGGCGCGCCGCCCGAGATGGCGACCTTGCAGTTCCCGCCGAGGGCGGCCTTGAGCTTGCCGTAGACCAGCTTGTCGAACAGCGTGTGCTTGGCCTTGAGGAGCAGGCCGGCGCCGCCGGCGTCCTTGGCCTGGCTGTATTCGATCGCCGTCCGCACGGCGGCGTCGAAGATCTTGCCCTTGCCACCGTCGACGGCGCTCTGCTGCGCGGAGGCGAAGACCTTCTCGAAGACGCGCGGCACCGACAGGATCAGCGTGGGCTTGAAGATCGAGAACTGCGGCACCAGGTTCTTGGTGTCGTGGAAGTGGCCGACGACCGCGCCGCCCTTGAAGCAGGCGATGTTCACGGCGCGGGCCAGCACGTGTGCCAGCGGCAGGAACATCACGGTCGAGCCGCCGCGGATGGCCTCGCCGAAGGGCGAGGCGAGGATGGCGTCGGCCTCGCTCATGAGGTTCGAGTGCATGAGCTCGCAACCCTTGGGGCGGCCCGTCGTGCCCGAGGTGTAGATCAGCGTCGCGAGGTCGTCGGCCTTCACGCCGGCGCGGCCGGCGTGGACCTGCTCGTCCGTGACGTCAGCACCCTCCGCGGTGAGCGTCTCGACCGCGCCCTTCTCGCCGTCCGCCGGCTCGATCTGCAGGACCCGCTGCACCGAGCGCAGGTCCTTCAGCTCGGCGACCTCGGCGGCCTGCTTCGGGCCCTCGATGATCATCAGTACGGCGCCGGAATCCTCGAGGATCCAGTCGATCTGGCCCGACGAGCTGGTCTCGTAGACGGGGACGGTGACGGCGCCGACGGCCCAGATGGCGAAGTCGATGAGCGGCCACTCGTAGCGGGTGGAGGACACCAGCGCGACGCGGTCGCCGGGCGCGACGCCCTGCGCCACGAGCCCCTTGGCGACGCCGAGGATCTCCTGCGCGTACTGCTTGGAGGTCACCGGTTCCCAGGTACCCCCGACGAGGCGCTTGATCCGGACGCTGTCCGGGTCCGTGCGGGCCACATCGAAGACGACGTCGACCGTGGAGGCCGAGGGGTCGATGGTGTAGTTGGCGGGAACGCTGATCTCGCGCACAAATCCTCCGGGTCGCAAATCGGTGGTCTTGTGGTGAACCTTACACCGCTGCTCAAGGCGCGTTCCGCGCCCGATCGCACCCGGCACCGTCCGCCTCGGGGCCTGATGTGTGAAGCTTAGGGGGTGAGCACCATCCAAGTGGCCGACGTCGCCTTCGTCGCCGCCCACCCGAGTGCCGTGGCCGCCGCGATGGCGGGCGCGCAGCGGTGGCGCGGCTGGTTCCCCGACCTGCGACTGACCGTCACCGAGGACCGGGGCGAGAAGGGGATCCGGTGGAGGGTCGACGGCGCCGTCGCCGGGACCTCGGAGTTCTGGATCGAGCCGCATCTCGACGGGAGCCTGCTCCACTACTTCCTGCACGCCGAGCCGTCGGCGCCCATGACCCCCGAACAGATCGTCGCCGACGTGCGCGCGCGCCGGGTCCGCGGGCACGACGTCATGTTCGACGTGAAGTTCACGGCGGAGGACGGCCGCGTCCTGGGTGGGCCCGCTGCCGGGGAGGTGGAGCGTGTCTGACGCGGAGCGCACCCGCGAATCCATCGTCATCGCGGCGCCGCCGGAGCGGATCATGGCCGCGATCTCCGCGTTCGACCGTTACCCCGAGTGGGTCTCCGCGGCGCGCGCGGTCACCGTCCTCGAGACCACGGCCGATGGGCTGCCCCGGCGCGTGCGCTTCGTGCTGGAGGAGGGCTTCCTCCACGACACCTACGAACTCGAGTACCGCTGGGCGCCCGGCGGCCGGTCCGTCGAGTGGGATCTCGCGTCGAGCACGCTGCAGAGCAGCCAGCACGGCCGGTACGACCTGACGCCCAGCGCCGACGGTGCCGGCACCACCGTCACCTACACGCTCGAGGTGACGCTGCAGATCCCGATGCTCGGCAGGCTCCGGCGCAAGGCGGAGAAGGCGATCACCGACACCGCCCTCAAGGAGCTCAAGCGCCACGTCGAGGGCGAGTCGGCGGCCGGAGCCTGATGTCCGGGGAGGGCGCCGCGACCCGCCTGCTGTTGGTGTCCGGCGCCGGGGGAGCGGGCCGGACCACGCTGGCCACCGCGCTCGCGGGCCGCGCCGCCGGGCGCGGACGCACGCTGCTCGTCACCGTCGGGAGGGCGGTCGACCCGCTCCTGGCCGACGGGACCGGGCCTTTCGACCACGTGCACCTCAACCCCGTCGAGCTGCTCGCGCAGTGGTGGGAGGGCCTGTCCGCCACCGTCCGCGCCGGTCGCGGCCTGGCCGGCGGCGCCGCCGACCCGGGGGGCGCGGGCTTCGATCCCTTCGCGCTGGAACCACCCGAGCTGACGGGCCTCGCCGACGCCGAACACGTCCTCGTGCTCCGCGCGATCGTCGGGCACGTCGAGTCGGGCGCCTACCGCACCGTCGTCGTCGACGGGCCCGCCTTCGACGGCCTCGTCTCCCTGCTCACCGCTCCGGCGTCGCTGGCGGCATACCTCGAGCGGGTCTGGCCGCGGCACGTGCGGCTCTCCGGGCCGGCCGCCGGTCCGGCCGCGGGTTCCCTCGCCGCGCTGCTCCTCGCCGAGCCGGTCGCGGGGCTCGCGGACCGGCTGTCCGCGTTCGTCGCCGACCGCGCGGCCCTCGAGCTGGTGCACGTGGTCACCGGTGATGCCGGCCGCGCCGCACGGGCGCGGGAGGAGCTCGCCGCGCTCGAGGTACTGGGGCTGCGCCCGGTGGCGCTGGTGCTCAACCGGATGATCGACGTCGACGGCCGGTTCGCGCTCGACCTGCCCCACCCGGCGGTGCGGCTGGTGCGGACGCGGGTCGCCGGGCAGGACGATGCGCGGGAGGTGCTCGCCCAGGTGTCGACGGTGCTCGAGCGCCCGGTCATCGAGGCCGCCGAGGCGGCCGATCCGGTGCAGTCCGCCGCCGCCGCGGTGGCGCTGGCCTGGGACGCGGACGCGATCCTCGACGCGGAGCCCGTGAGCGTGCCCGCCCCCGAAGTACGCCCGACGGGCGGCGCCGGCCTCGACGCGCGGTACGAATGGTCGGTCGCGCTGCCGCTCGTGGACCCGACGACGATCGGGCTCGGCCGGGTCGAGGAGGACGTCGTCGTCGAAGCCCAGGGTGTGCGGCGCCGGATCCGGCTACCGTCGGTGCTGCGCCGCTGCGTCGTGGCAGGCGCCACCTACGAGGAAGGGGAGCTGCGCGTGGGCTTCGTTCCCGATCCGGAGGTGTGGCCCGGTGGCTGACCCCACCCCCGACCCCTCCGAGGAGTTCCTCGCCTCCGCGGCGCGCCTGTTCGAGACCGCCCGTCCCTGGATCGCCGCGGCCCTCGCCGAGCATTCGGCGCATCGCGAGGGCGACCCCGGCGCGTGCCGGCTGTGCGCCCTCGGCGGCGCCGTCGCCCGGAATCTCGAGCCCTTCGCCGCCGAGGCCTCGAAGTCCTTGGGGCACTTCGCCGACGAGGTGCTGGCCGATCTCCTCCGGCTCGCCGAGGAGCTGCTGGGCAGCGCCCGGACCGCCGCGGCGGCCGTCGCCGCCGACTACCTCGCCACCGTGAACCCCGCGGACCCGGCCGAGTCCGCCGCGGCGGACTCCCGGGACGTCGCCGACCCGGATTCCGCACCGCCGGCGCAGGCCGGGGGGTACGAACGCATCGACATCCGGCTCGCGGACCCCGGGGAGGACGAGCGGCGATGACGCTGACGATCGGCATCGACATCGGCGGAACCTCGGTCCGCGCGGCCGTCGTGACGGACGACGGCACCGTCGTCGACACCGCCCGGGCGGAGACGCCGCGCAGTGCCGCCGCGCTCGAGCGCTGCCTCGACCGCGTGGTGCAGGAACTGTGCGTCGAGCACGACGTGCGGGCCGTCGGCCTCGCCGTCGCGGGCTTCCTCGACCCGAGCCGGCAGTACGTCTCGTTCGCGCCGCACCTGCCGTGGCGCGACGCCGCGGTGCCCGCCGAGATGGCGAAGCGGATCGGCCTGCCGGTGATCATGGAGCACGACGCGAACTCCGCCGCGTGGGCCGAGTTCGTCCACGGCCCGGCGCGGCAGTCGAAGGTCACCTGCGTGCTCGCGCTCGGCACCGGCATCGGCGCGGGCCTGCTCATCGACGGGCGGCTCTACCGGGGTGCCTACGGCGTCGCGCCGGAGCTGGGCCACCTGCAGGTGGTGCCCGACGGTCGGCCGTGCGACTGCGGTAAGCGGGGGTGCTGGGAGCGGTACTGCAGCGGCACCGCCCTGGTGGAGACCGCGATCGACCTGATGGGGCCGAAGGGCTCGCACGGCGTGCTCCTCGCGCGGGAGCTCGCCGACGATCCGGGCTCGCTGACGGGGCGCAAGGTGGCCGCCGCCGCCGAGGCCGGCGACCCCGTGGCGCAGGAGGCAGTGGGGGAGCTGGCCCGCTGGCTGGGCGTGGGCCTGGCGATGGTCAGCGACGTCTTCGACCCGGACCTGATCATCCTGTCCGGCGGCGTCGGCGCCTCGTCGCGCCTGTTCCTCGACGACGCCCGGGACCAGTACGCGCAGCAGCTCACCGGTGGGAAGTATCGCCGCAAGGCCCGCATCCGCGCCACCGAGCTGGGCGAGCGCGCCGGGATGCTCGGCGCCGCGGCGCTCGCGCGGGACGCGGTGCGGGCCTGATCGCCCGGCGGGCGGGATGCGTCGTCGGTAGAGTGAGACGCAGCACGTCGGATCGTGAATCGAGAGCTGGGCGACATGTGGTGGATGGTCTGCAAGTGGGTCCTGATCGGACCGGTACTGCGTCTCTTGGCGCGCCCGCGCGTCGTCGGCGTCGAGAACCTGCCGAAGGACGGCGCGGCGATCCTCGCCAGTAACCACCTCGCGATGGCGGACTCGTTCTTCCTGCCGCTCATGGTGCCGCGGCGCATCACGTTCCTCGCGAAGAACGAGTACTTCACCGGGAAGGGCCTCAAGGGCGCCTTCAAGAAGTGGTTCGTCTCCTCCGTCGGCTGCATCCCGATCAAGCGCGGCAGCGCGAGCGCCGCGCAGGACGCGCTCGCCGCGGGGGTCGGCGCCCTCGAGGACGGGCGGCTCCTCGGCCTGTACCCCGAGGGCACCCGCAGCCCCGACGGGCGGCTCTACAAGGGCAAGACCGGCATGGCGCGGATGGCGCTGGAGACCGGCGTGCCGATCATCCCGGTGGCGATGGTCGGCACCGAGAAGTTCAACCCGCCCGGCACCACCGTGCCGCGCCCGGCGAAGGTGCAGGTCCGCATCGGCGAGCCGCTCGACTTCTCCCGGTTCGAGGGGATGTCCGGGAACCGGTTCATCGAGCGAGCCATCACCGACGAGGTCATGTACGAGCTGATGAAGCTCTCCGGCCAGGCGTACGTCGACGTCTACGCGCAGGACGTCAAGGACGGCGTGGTCGTCCCGGGCGAGGAGCGCGAGGCCGGCGCCGCGTAGCCTGACTGCCCATGCGCTACTTCTATGACCTGGAATTCATTGAAGACGGCAGAGTCATAGACCTGGTCTCGATCGGCATCGTCGCGGAGGACGGGCGCGAGTTCTACGCCGTCTCGACCGAGTTCGATCCCGAGGCCGCGGGGCCCTGGGTGCGCGCGAACGTGCTCCCGAAGTTGCCGCCGCCGGCGAGCAGGAGCTGGCGATCGCGCGCCGCCATCCGCGACGGGGTGCTGGACTTCCTCACCGCCGGCCCGGGCGACATCGAGCTGTGGGCCTGGGTGGCCGCGTACGACCATGTGGCGCTCTGCCAGCTCTGGGGCCCGATGACGGCGCTGCCGCGGGCCATGCCGCGGTACACCCGCGAGCTCAAGCAGCTGTGGGACGAGCGGGGCAGGCCCCACCTGCCCGCGGCACCGTCGGACGCGCACGACGCGCTGGCCGACGCCCGGCACAACCTCGCCAAGTACCGGGAGATCATGACCGGCTAGCTGTACCCCGCGCCCTCGTGACCGGGCCGCGGCCCGTCGGCGTAACCTTGCCTCCGTGGCAGTGAACTGGACCGTCGACGTCCCCATCGACACCCTCCCCAAGCTCCCGGCCCTCCCGGGTGACCTGCGTGAGCGCCTCGACGACGCTCTGGCGAAGCCGGCCCTGCAGCAGCCGAGCTGGCCGCGGGAGCAGGCGGACGCGATGCGCACGGTGCTGGAGTCGGTGCCGCCGATCACGGTGCCGCCGGAGATCCAGACGCTGCAGGACCAGCTGGCCGAGGTCGCGCTGGGCCGCGCCTTCCTGCTGCAGGGCGGCGATTGCGCCGAGACCTTCGTCGACAACACCGAGCCGCACATCGCCGCGAACATCCGCACCCTGCTGCAGATGGCGGTGGCGCTGACGTACGGCGCGTCGATGCCGGTGGTCAAGGTCGCGCGCATCGCCGGCCAGTACGCCAAGCCCCGCTCCTCGGACACCGACGCCCTGGGGCTGACCAGCTACCGCGGCGACATGGTCAACGGCTTCCCGCCCGAGGAGGCCGTCCGCAAGCACGATCCGTCGCGCCTGATCCGCGCCTACGCCAATGCGAGCGCCGCCATGAATCTGGTGCGCGCGGTCACCGGCTCCGGCATGGCCGACCTGCACAAAGTGCACGAGTGGAACCGCGAGTTCGTCGCGAACTCGCCCGCCGGCGCCCGCTACGAGGCCCTCGCCGCCGAGATCGACGGCGGCCTGCGGTTCATGGCCGCCTGCGGAGTGGAGGACCGGAACCTCAAGTCCGCCACGATCTTCTCCAGCCACGAGGCGCTGGTTCTCGACTACGAGCGCGGCCTGCTCCGCCTGGCCGACGACCCGGACGACCCCGAGGCCCAGCAGGTGCTCTACAACCTCTCGGCGCACTTCCTCTGGGTCGGGGAGCGCACCCGCCAGCTCGACGGTGCCCACATCGCCCTGATGGAGCTGATCCACAACCCGATCGGCGTCAAGATCGGCCCGACCACCACGCCCGAGCTGGCGGTCGAGTACGTGAAGAAGCTGGACCCGCACAACAAGCCGGGCCGCCTCACCCTGATCTCGCGCATGGGCAACGGCAACGTGCGCACCGCGCTGCCGCCGATCGTCGAGGCCGTCGAGGCGACGGGCCACAAGGTGATCTGGCAGTGCGACCCGATGCACGGCAACACCCACGAGTCCTCGACGGGGTACAAGACCCGCCACTTCGACCGCATCGTCGACGAGGTGCAGGGCTTCTTCGAGGTGCACCGCGCCATCGGTTCGCACCCGGGCGGCGTGCACGTCGAGCTCACGGGCGAGAACGTCACCGAGTGCCTCGGCGGCGCGCAGGACATCTCCGACGCCGACCTGGCCGGCCGCTACGAGACCGCCTGCGACCCCCGCCTGAACACCCAGCAGAGCCTGGAGCTGGCCTTCCTGGTCGCGGAGATGCTCCGCGGCTGACCGGGATCAGGGCGCACGCCGGGTCAGCTTGAGCAGCCTGGCGAGGAGCTCGTCGCCGGCGAGCTCGGTCTCCACGGCGTCGCGGTCGCGGGCGGCCTCCGCGTCGTGCTCCCCGTGGACCTGGGTGTGCAGCTGCTCCATCCGCCGGTCCAACTGCTCGGCGACCGCTGCGGCCGCGGAGAGCTCGTCCCGTAGCTGAGCGGGGACGGCACCGTCGTACTTGTAGAAGATCTTGTGCTCCAGGCTGGCCCAGAAGTCCATGGCGATGGTCCGGATCTGCAGCTCCACCGGCACGTGCACGGGACCGGTGGAGAGGAAGACGGGGATCTCGACGATCGCGTGGAGGCTCTTGTAGCCGTTGGGCTTCGGCTCCGCGATGTAGTCCTTGACCACGACGACGCGCACGTCGTCCTGCGCCGTGATGGTCTCCAGTATCCGATAGGTGTCGGCGATGAAACTGCACGTGATCCGGATGCCCGCGATGTCGGTGATCGCCTCGCGGATCAGCGGCAGCTCCGGCGCGATGCCGCGGCGGGCGACCTTCCGGACGATGCTTTCGGGCTTCTTGATCCGCGATGTCACGTGCTCGATCGGGTTGTACCGGTGCAGCTGCAGGAACTCCTCCCGCAGGATCGTCACCTTGGTGAGCACTTCCTTGACGGCGAACTGGTACTCCATCAGGAAGCGGGTCAGTTCGTCGCGCGTGCGGCGCGCCTGCGCCAGCGTCGTGGGGTCGAGCACGAAGCCGGGTTCGAACGGCGCGGGGCTGCTCATCGAGGGACCACCCGCCGTCACGGCAGGGCCGTGACGGTCACCGTCGAGCCGCCCTGCACGCGCGAGCCGCCGCCCGGGTCCTGCCAGAGGACCTGCGAATTGTCCGAGGCGAAGATGCCATTGACCTTGACCTGCAGGCCGGCGTCGCGCAGGACGGAGCGGGCCTGCGCGACGTTCATGCCGGTCACCGACGGGACCGTGACCCGCGCGGACATCGTGACGGTGACCCGCTTGTTCGCCGGGTCGACGCGGCCACCCGCGGACGGGCTCGTCGCGGTGACCACGGAGCCCGAGCCCGTCTCGCCCGTGAGCTCGGCGACCAGGCCCGCACGCTGCAGCAGCTGCTGGGCCTCGGCGGCGGTCTTCCCGGTCACGTCGGGCACCGTCAGGGCGTTCGAGACGAGCAGCGTGACGCTGCCACCCTTGTTCACCTGACCGGACGGGCTGGTGCCGAAGACCTTCCCGGCCTCGGTCCCGGCGTCGAACTGCTGCGTGGTCTCCTTCACCGTGAGGCCCGCGCTGCGCAGCAGCGCGGTGGCCTCCTCGGGGGTCCGGCCGCGCACATCGGGGATGCTGACGGGCTCGTTGCCGGCGGAGGCGACCACGGTCACCGTCGCACCGACGGCGACGCGCGTCCCCGGCGTGGGCGACAGGCCGACGACGCCGCCCTGCGCGATGTCGCGGCTGAACTGGGCGGGCCCGCGCTGGGGCACGAGGCCGCTGTCGCGCAACTGCTTCTCCACGTTCTCGGGGCTGTCGCCGGGCCGGAACTGGGGGACGGTGGGCCGGCCACGGGAGTACTCGAGGGTGACGGTGTCGAAGCGGCTGATCCGGCTGCCCGCGGACGGGTCGACGCGGGTGATCGTGTCCTCGGTGATGTCGTTGCTGTAGGTGCCGGCCAGCTCGACGTCGAGACCGGCGTCCTTGATCCGCTGCTCCGCCGCGGCGCGGTTCAGCCCGGTGACGTTGGGCACGGTCGTGTACTGCCCGGACGCCAGCCACCAGCCGCCGAAGGCGAGCAGCAGCGAGACCACGGCGATGAGTGCCACGATGATCCACGTCTTCGCACGATTCTTCCGGGGCGGCGTCCACGGCTGCGCCGCGGTCTCTGGAGGCAGCGGCTCGTGCATGGTCTCGGCCCGGGTGTGCTGGACCGGGGTGGGCGGCCCGGCCGGCTGCGCGAGTGTGGGCGCCGGCGCCACCGGCGGGACCCCGGGCAGCAGTGCCCCCGTGGGCTCGGCCGCGGCGGGGATCAGCGGCTCGCCGCGCTGCGCGTACATCGCTGCGGCGGCGCGCTGCTCGGCGCTGGACTGGGGCGCCGGCACCGTGAACGGCGGGAGGTCCAGCTCGTCGGTGATCGCGGAGAGCGCCTCGGCCATCGCGAAGCCGTCGGTGTAGCGGCGCGACGGATCGCGGTCGGTCGCGCGGGCGACGAACTCGTCGAACTCCGGCGGCACCCCGGCGATGGCCGCGCCGGGCCGCGGGACGTCGTTGTGCAGGCGCTGGTAGGCCAGCGAGATCGCGGTGTCGCCGGTGAAGGGCACCTGGCCGGTGAGCAGCTCGTAGACGAGGATGCCGCTGGAGTAGACGTCGGAACGGGCGTCGGCATTGCCGGACTCGACCTGCTCGGGGGAGAGGTAGGCGGCGGTGCCGAGGATCACCGACGAACTGGTCACGGACGCGGCCGCGATGGCGCGCACGAGCCCGAAATCAGCGACCTTGACCTCGCCACCGTCGGAGATGAGGACGTTCTCCGGCTTCACGTCGCGGTGCACCAGGCCGGCGCGGTGCGCGGTGCCCAGCGCGGTGAGCACGGGGCCCATGACGGCGGCCACCGCGTGCGGCGGCATCGGCCCGCGCTCGCCGAGGAGTTCGCGCAGCGTGCCGCCCGTGACCAGCTCCATCACGAGGAAGGCCAGGTCGCCGTCGACGCCCTGGTCGTACACGGCGACGAGGCCGGGGTCCTTGAGCTTGGCGACAGCACGCGCCTCGAACTCGAAGCGGGCGACGAACTGGGCGTCGGCCGCGTACTTGGGATCCATCACCTTGATCGCGATGGGACGGTCGAGTCGCAGGTCGAGGCCCATGTACACGGTGGACATGCCGCCGCGCGCGATCACCGCATCGATGCGGTAGCGGCCCTCGATGCGGGCGCCGATCAGCCGGTCGCGCGGGATGTTCACCTTCTCCGGGTCCTCTCGATGTCTGCGGGTGTCGACAGTTCAGCCTAGCGACCCCGGGGGCGGAAGGGCCGAATCCGCGTGCTGGGTACAGTGTGATGGTGAGCTCCATCCCGTATCTCAGCGACGACCTGCTGCCCGAGGGCACCGCCACCTACAGCGTCTCCACGGTGGCGAAGGGGCTCGGGGTGTCGCAGTCGAAGGTGTTGCAGATGCTGCGCGACGGCCAGCTGATCGCCGTCCGCCGCGGCGGCGAGTTCCACGTCCCGCGGCTGTTCTTCGGCGAGGTGGACGGACGCTTCTCCATCGCGAAACACTTCACCGGCCTGCTCAGCGTGCTCCGCGACGGCGGCTTCGGCGAGGGCGAGATCCTGCGCTGGCTGTTCGAGCAGCAGGAGGACCTGGGGGAGTGCCCCGCAGAGCTGCTGCACACCGACTCCGCGCGCGAGATGATCCGTCGCGCGCAGTCGATGGCGTTCTAACGCGCGGCACCGGCACGCGCGGCGCCGGGGCGAGAGGCGCTCGCTCCGGGGAGCGGAGATCGAAGTGTCTCTCCTCGCAGGGTATGCGGATCTCGCATGGCTCCGGGGTCATGACAGGTGGTCGACGATCGTCGACGATCCCGCGGGACCTCGAGCGCTGGCCTACACCGCGGGTGCCAGGCCGAGCCTCGGCCGCACCTTCAGCGGGTCCGGGCGCAGCAGCGACCAGCCGGCCAGCGCGCCGAGCGCGACGGCGAGGGCGACGTTCCACAGCGAGTACAGGCCGATCGAGCCGGTCGGCATGAAGACCACCATGAGCCATACGGACAGCGCCGCGATGATCGCCAGCGTGCGTCGCGACCATGTGAACGCGCCCGCGACCGCGAGCGGCCAGGTGTAGTACCAGGGCAGTGAAGCGGGGGAGAGCACGCACACCGCCAGCAGGCCCAGCAGGATGCCCATGACGTTGCGCCGCTCGTTCTGCCGGAATCGCCACCACAGGACCACCAGGGTGACGGCGAGCGCGACGATGCCCACCGCTCGGGTCACCTCCAGGATCGGCGCCAGGTGCAGGTCCGTGAACGGGGCGGCTACGAAGGCCGTGATCTGCGCGATCGCGGTGGGCAGGGTGATGTAGTTGATGATCTTGATCGAGCCGGCGAGCGCCGTCATCCAGCCGAGTCCGACGCCCGCGACGACGGTGAACGTCGCGAACAGCGCGACGAAGACGCCGACGGACGCCGCCAGCACGGTGCCGAAGGCCTTCGCCGCCGACTCCTGCGGGTCCGCCTCGCGCCGGTGATGGAACCAGATCCACACCACGAAGGGCAGTGCGATCGCGGCCGTGCCCTTGATGGCGACCGCGGTCACGATCACCGCCACCCCGAACAGGTGCCGCCGGTCGAGCACCAGCGCGATGCCCGCCACCATGAGCCCCACCATGAGCGCCTCGTTGTGCACGCCGCCCACGAGGTGCACGATCACCAGCGGGTTCAGCACGGCGAACCAGAGCGAGACCGCCGGCTTCGCGCCGAAGTGCCGGGCCAGCTTCGTCACGCCCCACACCGACAGTGCGATGCCCGGAAGCATGACCAGGCGCAACGCGATGACGCCGGCGACGACGTTGTCCCCGCACAGTTGGGTGATCCACTTCGCGATGAGGATGAACAGGGGACCGTAGGGTGCGGTCGTCGTGGTCCAGATGCCGCTCACGTTGTCGAGTAGGCCGTTGGGGTTCACGACGGGGCCGTCGACGTACGGGTCGAAGCCGTCGCGCAGCAGCGCGCCCTGCGCGAGGTAGGAGTAGGCGTCGCGCGAGTACAGGGGCGCGGCCACCAGCAGCGGCGCGATCCACAGGGCGACGGTGCCGGCGACCTGCGAGACCTCCAGCCGGCCGGCGAGCGCGGCGCGGCCCAGCCGGATCCAGGCGATCACGAGCAGCGCGATGCCCGTCCAGAACAGGATCGAACTGAGCACCAGTCCGTGACCGAAACGCAGCCACGATAGGTGCGCCGCCTGCAAGGTGGTGTCGTGCACGCGGATCGCGCCCGCGCCGAAGCTGCCCAGGGTCGTCAGGACGGCGCCGAGAAGTCCCAGAAGTGCCGCGCGGCCCTCTGTGGCCTGCGGTGCGGACCGCAGGAACGTGCTGTAGCCGCGCAGCGCGGACTGAACTGATCCGGACATCCCCGCCAGTCTAGGCGTCGGGCACCGTCAGGCCAGCCCCGCGTACACGGCCACCGGGCCGCCCTCGAGGACGTGCACGGCG
Organism: Tsukamurella asaccharolytica; assembly: GCF_007858435.1. Lineage (GTDB taxonomy): Bacteria > Actinomycetota > Actinomycetes > Mycobacteriales > Mycobacteriaceae > Tsukamurella > Tsukamurella asaccharolytica. The sequence goes on from NZ_VIGW01000004.1 coordinate 365,159, forward strand.
ACGGGGGTCTCGAAGATCTCGGTGAGCCGCGCGGCGGTCATGATCTCCGACGGTGCGCCCGACGCCGCGATCGTGCCGTTCTTCAGCGCGACGATGCGGTCCGAGTAGGCGGCAGCGAAGTTGAGGTCGTGGACCACCAGGATGATGGTCTTGCCCAGCTCGTCCGCCGCACGGCGCAGCCGCCGCATCATGCCCACCTGGTGTCGCATGTCGAGATTGTTGAGCGGCTCGTCCAGCAGGATCACGTCGGTGTCCTGGGCCAGCGTCATCGCCACGTAGGCGCGCTGGCGCTGCCCGCCGGAGAGCTCGTCGAGGAATCGGTCGGCGAGCTCCGTCAGGCCCAGAAAGCCCAGGGCCTCGTCCACGTGCCGGACGTCGTCGGCCGTCATCCTGCCCTTGGTGTGCGGGAACCGGCCGAAGGCGACGAGGTCGCGCACCGTCAGGCGGGCGTTGACGCCGTTCTCCTGCCGGAGGATGGCGAGCTTGCGCGCCACCTCCGTCGGCTTCATGGAGCGGATCTCCACGCCCTCGAGCAGCGCGGTGCCGGAGTCCGGGGTCAGCAGCCGGCCGAGGATGGTGAGCAGGGTCGACTTGCCGGCGCCGTTCGGCCCGACGAGCGCCGTGACGCCACCGCGGGTGAACTGCCCGGAGACCGGGCCCAGCACGACGGTCTCGGCGTATTTCTTGGTGAGGTCCGTGAACGCGATCGCGGGGATCGCCGCGGTCCGGGTCGCGGTGTCTTTCACATGGTCCCCCTTCGGCGGAACAGCATGGCGAGGAACAGGATTCCGCCGACGAACTCGATGATCACGGTGAGCATCCCGTTGGCGTAGAAGAGGTTGTGCAGGATGAACTGCCCGGCGGCGAGCATGATGACGCCGATCAGGAAGGCCATCGGGATCGTCGCGCGGTGCCGCCAGTCGCCCGCCAGCTGGTAGGCGAGCGTGGCGATGATGAAGCCGAAGAACATCATCGGTCCCACGAGCGCCGTGCTGATCGAGACGAGGACGGCGATGAGGACCAGCGCCAGCGTGAGCTCGCGCTGGTGGTTCACGCCGAGGCCCATCGCGGGATCGCGGCCCAGGAGCAGCACGTCGAGCACGCGGCGCCGCCGCCACACGATGACGCCCACCACGATGCAGGTGACCGCGGCGATCGGCAGCAGGTCGGCGTTCACCGCGGTGAGTCGGCCGTACAGCTTGATCGATAGCGCGTCGAACTCGGTGGGGGAGAGCAGGCGCTGGAGGAACTCGGCGAGTGCGCGGAAGGCCAGCCCCAGGACGACGCCGGCGAGCAGCAGCAGGAACAGGCTCGCGAAGCGGCCCGAGAACAGCCAGCCGTAGAGCACCGCGGCGAACAGCACCATGGCCGCGGTCTGGGCGACGAACTGCGGCACCGAGTCCCCGTTGTCGACGAACCGGCCGCCCACGAGGTACACGCCCACCGTCTGGATCAGCACGTACAGCGAGTCCAGGCCGATGATCTGCGGCGTCAGGATCCGGTTGTGCGTCACCGTGTGGAAGAGCACCGTCGCCACGGCCCCGCAGAAGGCGGCGATGAGGATCGCGGTGGCGGTGCGCAGTCGCCGCTCGAACGACGGGCCGAACTGGAAGTCCCAGCGCAGCACGTCGTCCGCGCCGGTGCGCATCAGCAGGTACACGGCGAGGCATCCCACGGCCAGGGTTGCGGCGATGGCCATGCGGGCCCGCCAGCCCACGCGGCTCGTCCCGCCCGCCATGGCCGGCGCCGAGGTGGCGTCAGAGAGCGACACGGTTCCTCCTCGACAGCACGATCGCCAGGAAGGTCGCGGCGCCGATCACGCCCATGATCACGGATACGGGGATCTCCATGGGCCGCACCACGACCCGCCCGATGAGGTCGCAGCCCACGATGAGGACCGTCGCGAGCACGGCCACCCACGGCAGCCCGCTGCGCACGTCGTCGCCGCGCAGCGCGCTGATGATGTTCGGCACCACGAGGCCGAGGAACGGGATGAACCCGACGACCACGCTGGTGACGCCGGAGGCCAGCGCGACCAGGGTGACGCCGATCCCCATCGTGAGGCCGTAGCGCAGGCCGAGGGAGGTGGCGACGTCCTTGCCCAGCCCGGCGATGGTGAAGTAGTTCGCCAGCAGGAAGGTCGCCACCGCGATGATCGCGACCGCCCACAGCGGCTCGTAGAAGCCGCGGACGATGTGCGCGAAACCACCGGAACGCCAGCTCACCACGGCCTGCAGCAGGTTGGCGCCGATCGCCAGATAGGTGGTGACGGCGCTGACGACGGCGCCGAGCATGAGGCCGACGAGCGGCACGATCGCGGAGCGGCGGGCGCGGATCCGGGAGAGGAAGCCCAGGAAGATCAGGGTGCCCAGGAAGGCCGTCGCGGTCGCGGCGGCCATGCGCACCATCGGCGAGGCGCCGGGGAGGTAGAGCATGCACAGCAGCACGCCCAGGCCCGCCCACTCGGCCGTGCCGGCGGTGGTCGGCTCGACGAATCGGTTCTGGGTGAGCCGCTGCATGATGACGCCGGAGAAGCTCATCGCGAGGCCTGCGAAGACCAGCGCTGCGGTGCGGGGAACGCGGGAGACCAGGAACATCCGCCACATCTCCTCGTCGCCGGCCAGGAGTCCGGCGAGGGTGATGTGATACTCGCCGGTCATCAGCGAGGCGAGCAACAGCGCCACGCACGCGAGCGCGAGCAGCGGGAGCGCGACGCGCCCCAGGCGGGCCCCCGCCCGGGGACCCGCCTGGGGTGGTGCGACGGTGTCGGTCGTCGTCACTTCTTCGCGGCGAAGGCCTCGGCGAGCTTGGCGTAGTTCTCGCCGTAGTCCTGGATGCCCTCGCGGATGTAGAAGTCGTTGTCCAGGTAGAAGATCCGGTCCTTCTGCTGGAACTCCAGATTCGCGAAGGCCTGCTGCGCCTTGAAGGTCGCGGCGGCCGTCTGCGGCGTGCTGCCGTCGGTCGGCGGGACGGCGGCGTCGCGGTCCATGACGATGACCCACTGCGGGTTCGCCTGCGCGATGGCCTCCGGCGTCAGGCCCGAGTTGGTGTGGTGGTCGCCGCCCTGGCCGCCGAAGACGTCCTTGACGTTCAGCGGGGCGACGAACGGCTGCATGCGCTTGGCGCCGTTGTCGATCTTGCCGCCGTTGACGATCGAGAGGAAGACGGACTGGCCGGTGGCCTGCGCCTTGGCCGCGTCGAGGCTCTTGTCGAAGTCGGCGACGATCTGCTTCGCCTGCTCGTCCTTGCCGAAGATCTTGCCCAGGGTGATGGTCGAATCGCGCATCGTCTCGACGCGGCCCTTGGGCGCGCCGTCCTCGGCCGCGATGTCGATGAAGGCGGCGCCGGTCGTCTCGGCGATCTTCTTGATGTCGCCCTCGGCCTTGGCGAACCGGTAGCCGCCGATGATCAGGTCGGGCTTGACGTCCTCGATCACGTCGAGCTTCGGCTCGGCGTGGGTGCCCGTGTCCTTGACGTCGGCGTTGGAGATCCAGTCGCCCAGCACGCTCTTGGCGAACAGGCCTTTGGGGATCGCGACGGGGGTGACGCCCATCGCCTTGACCGTCTCGGCGCTGGTGTTGTCGAGAACGACGACCCGCTTCGGGTTCTTGGGGACCTGCACCTCGCCCTTGTTCGTGCTGACGGTGATCTTCTCGCTGCTGGCGGGCTCCTCCTCGGCGGCGCTGGTGGTGGAGCAACCGGCGAAGACGAGGCCGGTCGCCATCAGCGCGGCCGCGACGGGCGCGGCCTTGCGGAAGCGGGTGAACATAGCGGGGTGACTCCTTCTCGCAGGTGCTGCACGACGGGCACCGTAAGCCAACAGTAAAGAGGCTTAGGTAAACGGAACCATACCCAAAGGTGGCTAGGTTTACCTAACTCGGTGCTCTCTCCGCGTCCGTGGCGTGCGCGGTCAGGCGGCGCGGTCCACCAGGACCGCGGCGAGTCCGGCGAGGACGGGCCGCGCGCCGTCGGCGATGGGGGCCGCGTCGATCGCGGACGTTGCCCGGGCGGTGAGCTCCTCGACGCGGGCCTGCATGGCCGACGGTGCCCCCGTCTCCCGCAAGGCCGCGCGGGCGCGCTCGACACCCGCGTCGTCGAGGTCGGTGCCGATGAGTCCGCGCAGCTCGGCCGCGGCATCGCCGCCGGTCGCGAGGGCGTGCGCGAGCATCGGCGTGTGCTTGCCGGACCGCAGGTCATCGCCCGAGGGCTTGCCGGTGACTGCCGGATCGCCGAACGCACCCAGTAGGTCGTCGCGCAGCTGGAAGGCGACGCCCACGTCCACGCCGATCGCCCGCAGCGCCGCGATCGCCTCGTCGGACGCGCCCGCCAGCGCCGCGCCCACGTGCAGCGGTCGCTCCACGGTGTAGCCGGCGGTCTTGAACCGGACCACGCGCTCCGCGGCCTCCTCCGACTCGTCGCGGGAGGCCTCACTCACGATGTCCAGCAGCTGGCCGCCGAGCACCTCGGTGCGCATCGCCGCCCACGCGCGCGCGGCCCGCAGGTACCGCTCCGGCGCCAGGCCGGCGCCGAGGAACATGTCGTCGGCCCAGGCCAGGGCCAGGTCACCCAGCAAGATGGCCGTGGCCTCCCCGAACTTCTCCGACGACCCCGACCAGCCGCGCTCGGCGTGCACCTGCGCGAACTCGCGGTGCGTTGTGGGGAAGCCCCGCCGGGTCTGCGAGGCGTCGATGATGTCGTCGTGGATGAGGGCGCACGCCTGCACGAACTCGAGCGAGGAACAGGCCCGCAACGCCGCTCGGGCGACGTCCCCGTCGGCCTCGCCGCCGCCCGCCAACCAGCCCGCCCAGGCGAAGGCGGGGCGAATACGCTTCCCGCCGCGCAAAACGAAGCGCTCCAGCCCCGCGGTGGCCTCCGTGAACACCGGGCCGACAGGTTCGACCAGGTCACGGCGCTCGTCGAGGAAGGAGACGAGCGCGGGCTGCACGGCCGCCGCGATGTCCGTCAGGGAGGTCCGGGGCGGGGCGACGGGCAGCGTCATACCAGGAATCTATTCTCATAGGTGTGAGCGAACAAAGCCGGACCGTACTCGACCGCCTCGACGCCGTGCGGGCAGAGGGCCGCATGCCGTTCTCGGTCGAGTTCATGCCCCCGCGCGACGAGGAGGGCGAGGCCCGGCTGTGGCGCGCCGTCCGCACCTTCGAGCGGATGGACCCCGCCTTCGTCTCCATGACCTACGGCGCGGGTGGCTCGACGCGGGACCGTACCGTCCGCGTGACCGGCGAGATCGCGGAGACCACGACGCTCCTGCCCGTGGCGCACCTGACCGCGGTGAACCACAGCATCTCGGAGCTCCGAGCGCTCATGGGCTCGTACGCCGACCAGGACGTGCGCAACGTCCTGGTGCTGCGCGGCGACCCGCCGGGCGACCCGTTGGGCAAGTGGGTGCGGCACCCCGCAGGACTCAAGTACGCGAGCGAGGTCGTCGAGCTGGTCCGCGAGCTGGGCGACTTCCACGTGGGCGTCGCCGCGTTCCCGGAGGGGCACCACCGCTCGCCCGACCTGGACACCGATGTGCGGTACTTCGCGAACAAGCTCCGGGCCGGCGCCGACTACTCGATCACCCAGATGTTCTTCGACGTCGACGACTACCTGCGGCTGCGCGACGCCGTTGCCGCCGCCGATCCCGAGCAGGGCGCGAAGCCGCTGATCCCGGGGATCATGCCGATCACCTCGCTGAAGTCGGTGGTCCGCATGGCGGAGCTGTCGAACGCGAAGATCCCCGAGGCGATGCGCGCCGAGCTGCGCGCCGCCGCGGGTGACGGCCCCGAGGAGAACCGCGCCGCCGTGCGCGCCGTCGGCATCGACATCGCCACCCGGATGGGGGAGCGACTCATCGCCGAGGGCGCCCCGGCGCTGCACTTCTGCACGCTGAACTTCGCCAAGGCCACCTCCGAGGTGCTCGAGAACCTGGGGATGCTGCCGGTCGGCGTCTAGCGGTTCAGCTTCTCCCGGAGCCACTGCGGCAGCTCGATGAGCGATTCGGGCTCGGCGGTCTCCTGGCCCGGCTTCGGGCTGCGGTCGCGGCGCAGGTAGGCGGTGACGGCGACGATCGCGGCTGCGAGGAAGGTCGTCAGCGCGGTGATCCACGCCCACTTCGTGAAGGAGGCGATCGAGGGATCGGCGTACGCGGCCTCGGCGGTCAGCGCCGCGGAGGTGCCGGCGTTGAGCGTCCAGGTCACCAGGTCGTCGGCCTCCTGCTGGCCGTTGGTGGCCGTGACCGGGCCGGGGAACTGCAGCGAGACGACGATGAGGCCCGAGTTCGGGGCCAGCGACGACAGGTCGGCCGTGCCGGAGAGGATGACGGTGCCGCCGGTGCGCTGCACCCGCATCTTGATCGACGCCGCCGAGGTGTCGAACGCCTGCGAGACCACGTCGCCGACTTGGTTGAACTGGCCGAAGGTGATGGTCTGGAAGATCATCTGCGTGCCGACCTTGCCGTTCGAGTCGTACGGCTGGACCTCCGCGAGACCCTTCAACTCGCCCGGTGCCGCGATCTGCGGGCCCTGTGGGTTCGTCGTCGGGACCTGAGCGGCGACGATCTTGCCCGACATCCGGTCGCCCGGGCCGGAACTCGAGCACGCCGCGGGGGCGGCGACCAGGAGTAGGACCGCCATCGCCACGAGCATCCTTCGGAGAATCACGATCGCCATCGTGCCAGGTGTCCGAGGTCGCGGGCGAGCAGCCGCGCCGCGATCCGCCCGCTCGATCCGTTCACGCCGCCCCCGGGGTGCATCGACGCGCCCGCCAGCGCGAGGCCCGGCGCGCCCGGCACCCGCCCGCCCGCCAGCTCGGGGACCGGCCGGAACAGCAGCATGTTGTGCAGTGCCATCTCCACGTGCATGACGTTCCCGCCGAGGAGCCCCAGCTCGGATTCCAGGCTCGCGGGCGTCTGCACGAAGCGGTGCTCGATCGACTCCGCGAAGCCGGGCGCCCAGCGCTGCGTCTCCGTGACGATCCGGTCGGCCTCCGCCTCCGCCAGGGCGGCCCAGTCGCCCGGCCCGTTCACGGCGTAGGGGTACCACTGCGCCCAGAGGGTGGTGTTGTGCCGGTCCGGCGGCGCGATCGACGGGTCGAGGCCGGAATAGGTCATCGCCAGCACCGCGGGCCGACGAGGGGCGTCCCCGGCCAGCATGTCCCCGCGGGCGCGCGCCAGGTGGCCGCGGTCCGCCGCGAGCAGGCCGAGCCCCGACTGCTCGGCGAGCGGCACCCCGGCGAACGCGGGCGGTGCGGTGGTGCCGAGGCGCAGCACCATCCCCACGCCCGGGCCCACCTGGATGCCCCGGCGCCAGCCGGCGATCCGCGCGGCGTCGTAGCCGCCGCGGGCGAGGAGGTCCAGGGTGGTGAGCACGTGGCAGCCCGCGAGCACGGTGCGGGCCCGGACGGTCCGCGCACCGTCGGGCCCGGTGACGGTGACCTCCCACGCCCGGCCGGACCGGCGCAGCGCCGTGACGGGCGTCCCGAGGGCGACGGTGCCCCCGTCGGACGTGAGGCGGGAGAGGAGTGCGGCCGTGAGGGCGCCGCTGCCGCCGACCGCGCGCCCCGGAGGGAGCGTGTGCATGAGGGCCGCGAAGCCGACCATCGGTGCCGTGCCGGGCTCGCTCATGGCGGGGCCGGACTGCGCGCCGAACCAGGCGAGGGCCGCCTTGAGGCGCTCGTCGTCGAAGTACTCGTCGAGGAGCTGATCGCCGGAGGCGAGGTAGGTGCGTGACATCCGGGTCAGGCTGTCGCGGCCCTTCGTGGGCCAGAAGGCGCGGCCGAGCCGCGGGGCCGTGGGGGAGGAGCCGAAGGCGGCCATGGTCGCCTTCGCCCGGGGCGTCCACTCCGTGACGAACCGGCGATAGGCCGCGGCCTCCCGCGCGCCGCAGGCCGCGGCGATCGACGCGGCGGTGGCGTCGAGGTCCGTGTGGAAGACGATCGGCGGCGTCGTGCCGCCCGGCGGGGTGGGCGCGAAGGCCCACGGGTCGCACTCCAGGTAGCGCAGCCCGTGCGCCGCCAGCTCGAGCTCCTCCACGATGCCGGTGTGCCGGATCATCAGGTGCGCCGACGAGCCGCGATCCACGCGGTAGCCCGGGAACCGTTCGACGGTGCTGACCGCCCCGCCCGGCACGGTGTCGGCCTCGAAGACCGCCACGGAGCGGCCCTGCGCCGCGAGGTAGGCGGCGCCGACGAGCGCGTTGTGTCCGGAACCGACGACGGCGACGTCGACCTCGCGTGCGCTCACCGGGCCGCCGGCGGCGGCGGGAAGGGCAGGTCGCGGCCCAGGACGGCGAACGGTCGCGGGTCGCCGGAGAAGCGGAAGTCGCGGAGCACGTCGTAGAAGCCGGCGCGGCGGTACAGCCGCCACGCGCGGTTCTGTTCGGCGGCCACCTCCGGGGTGGAGAGCAGCACCCGAGGCTCGGGCCGGCCGGTGAGGAGGGCCCCGAGCAGCGCGGTGCCCACGCCGTGGCCCTGCGCCGCGGGGTGCACGTGCAGCTCGGTGAGCTCGAAGTAGTCGGCCGCCACCGCGTCGATCTGCTCCTGTGGCAGCCCGCGCCGGCCCAGGCCCACCCGGAGCTGGCGGTTCCACCACTGGTCCCCGGCGCCGCTGTAGCCGTAGGCGATGCCGACAAGGTGGTCGACCACGCGGCCGTCCTCGGTGCGGAGCGCCTGCACGGCGCCGAAGGCGGCGTACCCGGGGCGGTTGAGGTGCTCGCGCCACATGGGCAGACGGTGCGACTCCGTGCCGGCGGGGTAGTCCATCGCGGCCACGTAGATCTGCAGCGCGGCGGGCAGCCACAGGGTGGCGTCCTGCGGCGATAGGGCGTGGATCCGTGGTTGCTGCGCCGGCACTGCGGTCACGGTTTCCTCCCCCTTGACGTCACGCACACTCACGCTATATTAGAGGTGATCGAATAATTGTTCGATCGGGGCCACCGGATTGGCGCGCATGTTCTGGCGCCGGGGCGGGGTGTCGATCCCGGGTCCGCTGGGCGGGGCCGGCGCGGAACGAGGGAAGCGTGACGTGTCGGTCTCGTCCGGTACAACTCGCGGTACCAGGGTGTGACAGCCCACGGAGCACTTCGGTGCAGTTCGGAACGCAGTTCGAACAGTTCGGAGCAGGAGGAAGGTCATGGTCGAATCGAAGACGCGGATCGATCTCGTCGGTTCTCGCCGCCATGTGGGGGAGTCGGGGGCGGCGCGCATCCTCGATCGCGCGGACCAGTTCCTCGCCCGGGCCGGCGGCTCGCCGGCGCCAGCCGATCAGTACCGCGAGATCTACCACGCCGCGCTGCGCGGCGCGGCCGCCCTGCTGGCCGAGCGGGAGACGGGCGTCCGGCGCCCCACGCGCAACGCCTGGCTGCGGCTGGCCAAGGCGGCACCGGGCTATGCGGAGTGGGTCGCCTACTTCACGTCGGTGTCGGGCGTGGTCGCCGCCCTCGAGACCACCGCCCGCACGGTGAGTGCCGAGGAGGTCGCGGTCCTGCACGCCCGCGTGCAAACTTTCCTGAATTCTGTCGAAGCGGAGCTGTGCCGGGTTGCATGATTTCTCACAGCGAACGCTGATTCTTTGACGGATGGTGGTCGTCCGGTCGCAAGCCTCGTATCATGATGGGAGGAGTTGGACCCCAATGAGTGCTGAAGGAGGGGAACGTGCCACTCTCCGAGCACGAGCAGCGCATGCTCGACCAGATCGAGAGCGCGCTCTACGCCGAGGACCCGAAGTTCGCGTCGAACGTACGCGGCGGTCGGTTCGCCGGCGCGTCGGGTAGGCGTCGCATCTACGCCGCGATCGGCTTCGCGGTCGGATTGATGCTGCTCATCGGGGGCATGCTGCTGGGTAGCGTCGAATACACCGTGATCGTCGGCCTCATCGGCTTCCTGCTGATGTTCGGTTCCGTGATCTACGCGCTGTGGTCCGGACCCGCCGCCAAGGGCCCCCGCGGCACCGTCGAGAACGACGGCTCCGTGCGCTCCCGATCCGGGCGCGGCCGCAGTGCGCGAGGCGCCCGAGCCTCCGGGCAGTCCTTCGTCTCCCGCATGGAGGAGCGCTTCCGCCGCCGCTTCCCCTGAGTTCCGCATACTGAGAAAGCCGCCGACTTGATGGTCGGCGGCTTTTTCGTTGCGACGTGAGCGAAATCGGTCACCGTCTCCGGCGCTACAGAGATCTTCGCGCGCTACGGGAATGTCCGGGCGCTTCGTGGATCTCCGTAGCGCCGGAAGGTTCGCGTAGCGCCGAAAGGTTCCCGTAGCCGCGGGGATCGCCGTTGCGCGCGGACGCGGCGTTCCCCACTTCTCCCCACCGCTGTTCCCCACTTCTCCCCACGGCCCGCCCCCACGTAATCCGTCGTGCCCCAGGAGCCTCATTCGTCGCGCAGATCGCGCACGACCCCGCAGGTGTGACGAAGTTCGCCACGCCGGGGCGCGCCGCGTCCCCCACATCGCGCCACGACACTGACCTGCATTGATCCTGAGAATTCGTCGCGAAACGCGGTGCGATGTGGTTGAAAGTGGTGGATGGTGGGGTAATGTGGGGCGCACTGGTGAAAGACGAGCTAGTCTGAAGTCTCGATCCAGTGACAACCCCTCGGGGTAGGCGGGAGGTGACCGTGATGTTCACGGGTACCTACACGCCGAAGCTCGACGACAAGGGACGGCTCACCCTCCCCGCGAAGTACCGCGAGGAACTGGCGGGTGGGCTGACGATCACGAAAGGACAGGATCGAAGCCTCACGGTGTACCCGAAGGCGGAGTTCGAGCGGATCGCCGAGAAGGCGGACGCCATCGAATGGACCGACCCCGCGGGACGCGCCTTCTACCGCAACTTCTTCGCCAGCTCGGACGATCAGCGTCCCGACTCGCAGGGTCGGATCTCGCTCTCGGCCGATCACCGTCGCTACGCAGGCCTGACCAAGGAATGCGTCGTCGTCGGATCGCGGAGATTCCTGGAGATCTGGGACGCGGAGGCGTGGGACGCCTACCAGGCACAGCACGAAGACGACTACGCACAGCCGCAGTCCGAATCGCTCAAGGCGATCTTCTGACAACCGCGCTCGCGCGCGGCCCGGTCGAGGTGGACCGAGGCCTGCGCCCGAACCGACCCTGACGTACTTCCCCAACGCCAGGTGCGGCTCGGGCGGGGACCCCGCTCCATCCGCCAGCAACCATCGAACGTCATCGTGTGCCCTGGAGGAGCCATGCCCGACGAGTTCTTCGGTCACGTGCCGGTCCTCGCGACCCGCGTGCGTGAGCTCCTCGCCCCGGCCCTGCAGCACGACGGCGCGGTGTACGTCGACGCGACCCTCGGCGCCGGCGGTCACTCCGAGCTCATCCTCGAATCCTTCCCGCGGGCGCGCGTCGTCGGCCTCGACCGCGACCGCGACGCCCACGCCATCGCCGCCGAGCGCCTGGCCCGGTTCGGCGACCGCTTCCTCCCCGTCCACACCCGCTACGACGGCATCGCCGACGCCCTCGACGAGCTGGGTCTCTCGCTCGCGTCGGGCGGCCCCGGCGCCGACGCCATCCTCTTCGACCTGGGCGTCTCGTCCATGCAGCTCGATCGGGTCGAGCGCGGCTTCGCCTACTCGGTCGACGCGCCGCTCGACATGCGGATGAACGCAGAGGACCCGCTCACCGCGGCCGACGTGCTCAACACCTATTCGCACGGCGATCTCGCGCGGATCCTGCAGCGCTACGGCGACGAGCGCTTCGCCGGCAAGATCGCCTCCGCCGTGCTCAAGGAGCGCGAGAAGGAGCCCTTCACCACCAGCGGCCGCCTCGTGGAGCTGCTCTACGCCACGATCCCCGCGCCCGCGCGCCGCACGGGAGGGCACCCCGCCAAGCGCACCTTCCAGGCGCTGCGCATCGAGGTCAACGCCGAGCTCGCGTCGCTGGAGGCGGCGGTCCCGCAGGGCCTCGACGCGCTCGCTCCCGGAGGACGCATCGTCTTCCTCAGCTACCAGTCGCTCGAGGACCGCATCGTCAAAACGGCGCTCGCCGAGCGAACCCGGTCGACCACCCCCGCCGGACTGCCCGTCGACCTGCCCGGCACCGGCGCGACGTTCGAACTGCTCACCCGCGGCGCCGAACGCGCCACCGACGACGAGATCGCCGAGAACCAGCGGGCGGCACCCGTGCGCATGCGCGCGGCCCGCCGCCTCGACACCCCCACCGACCGGACCCGCAGCACGAGGAGCGCGCGATGACCGCACCGAACGCGACACAGGCACCGTCGACGCCGGACACCCGGGCCCGGCGGGCGCCTGCGCGCCGCGACGACCGAGACACCTCCCGGCCCCGGTCGACCTCGGCGCAACGCGCGCTGGACCGCCGGCAGAAGCGCCTCGAACAGCAGCGGGCCGTCCTCGACGCGGGCGGCACCCTGCGGGAGACGCCCGCCGAGCGCGCCCTGCGCCGGCACCGCGACGGCGCCGCGGCACCCGGCCTGCTCGCCCGCCTGCCCCGGCCGGCCGGGTTGGTGCGTCGCGTGCCCTTCGTGCTCGCGCTCATCGCGCTGGTCTGCGCCGGGTTGGGCATGACCCTGTGGCTCTCGACGGGCAGCGCCGAGAACTCCTACGAGCTGACCCGCCGTGAGGCCGCGAACACTGCCCTCGCCGAGAAGAAGACGGCGCTGGAGCGCGACGTGAAGTCGGGGGAGAGCGCACCCGGCCTCGCCGAGCGCGCCACCGCGCTCGGGATGGTCCCCGCGGGCACCGTCCCTGTCCTGGCGGGCAAGGAGGGCGGCAAGGTCGTCGTGGTCGGCAAGCCCGCGCCCGCCACCGGCGCCCCCAAGCCCCCGCTCAACCCGCCCGCGCCGCGCACCGGCGACCCGAGCGGCGCCACGTCCAACGGATCCGGCACGCCGGTCGCCGGGAATTCCGGGCCCGCGCCGGCCGGCGGGGAACAATTGGTCACCATGAACCCCGGCAGCCCGACCGTCGTGAACGCGCCGGCGCCCGCACCGTCGGCGGCCGCGCAGACCCCCGCGCAGCCCCAGCCCCAGCCCCAGCCCCAGCCCTCCGCCCCCAGCCCGGCGCCGCAGGCTCCGGCCCAGGGGACGGCCCGGTGACCCGCGCGCAGCGCCCTCCGACCAAGACGCGGCCCACCACCCGGTCCGGGGCGCCGCGCGGGGCGGCCGCCCCGAAGGCGGCCCATCAGTCGGCCCGTGCCCGCGTCAAGGGCGGCCGCGTTCCCGAGGTGTCCACCGCCTTCACCGGCCGGGTCAACGTCGGTGGCTGGGTCATCGTCGCGGTCTTCGCCGTCATCGCGGTGTGGCTCGGCGTCGTCCAGTTCGTGCAGGCTCCGGCCCTGTCCGCCAAGGCCGAGAGCCAGCGCCAGGTCAAGGAGACGCTGCCGGCCGTCCGCGGTTCGATCACCGACCGGGCGGGGCAACCGATCGCCTTCACCATGGAGGCCAAGTCCCTCACCCTGCAGCCCGTCGCCGTGCGCAAGCAGATCCAGGAGAAGTACGACAAGGACGTCGAGCTGGTCAAGGAGGGCGGCGACGCCGCGAAGGACGTCACGCCCGTCGGCGTCGACGACCGCCTGCAGCAGATCGCCAAGAAGATCGTCTCCGTCCTCGGCGACTCCGTGAACGAGCAGAAGCTGCTCGAGCAGATGCGGAGCAACGAGACCTTCGTCTACCTCGCCCGCGGCGTCGACCCGGCCAAGGCCTCGGCGATCACGGACGAGTACTCCGAGGTCGGCGCCGAGCGGCAGTCGATCCGCAACTACCCGGGCGGCTCGCTGGCCGCGAACGTCGTGGGCACCACCGGCTTCGAGGGGCAGGGGCTCATCGGCCTCGAGTCGTCGCTGGACTCGATCCTGGCCGGCACGGACGGCTCGCGCACCTACGATCGCGGCTCCGACGGTGCCGTCATCCCCGGGAGCACCCGCGACATCCACCCCGCGGCCAACGGCGCCCGCGTCGTGCTCACGCTCGACAACGACGTGCAGTTCTTCGTCCAGCAGGCGGTCGCCCAGGCCAAGGCCAAGTCCGGCGCCAAGAGCGTGCAGGCGGTCGTCCTCGACTCCAAGACCGGCCAGGTGCTGGCGATGGGCGTCGACAACACGTTCAACCCGTCGCTCGGCATGAACAACCAGCCCGACGCTGCGCGCACCGGCAACCTCGCCGTGACCACGCCCTTCGAGCCGGGATCGGTGAACAAGCTGATCACCGCCGTCGCCGCGATCGACGGCGGCAAGACCAAGCCCGACGAGGTGCTACAGGTGCCCGGCCAGATCCGCATGTCCGGCGTCACGGTGAAGGACGCCTGGGCGCACGGCGTCGAGCCTTACACGACCACCGGCGTCTTCGGTAAGTCGTCCAACGTGGGCACGCTGATGCTCTCGCAGCGTGTCGGCGAGGACGCCTTCGCCGACTACGTCGACCGCTTCGGCCTCGGCCGTGCGACCGGCGTGGGCCTGCCGGGCGAGTCCGGGGGCTCGGTGCCTCCCCGCAACCAGTGGTCGGGCGGCACGTTCGCGAACCTGCCGATCGGTCAGGGCCTGTCGATGACGGTGCTGCAGATGGCCGGCATGTACCAGGCCCTCGCGAACGACGGGGTCCGGATCCCACCGCGCATCATCAAGGAGGTCGACGGTGCCGCCAACCCGTCGACCGGCGCCGAGCCGGTCCGCGTGATGAGCTCCGAGACAGCCCGCACAGTGCTCGACATGTTCCGAGCGGCGCTGCAGAGCGACCCGATGGGCTACCAGCAGGGCACGGGCGCACCCGGCTCGGTCGAGGGCTACCAGATCAGCGGCAAGACCGGCACCGCGCAGCAGGTGGACCCGGTGACCAAGGCGTACTCCAACTCGCTGTACAACATCACCTTCGCGGGCGTCGCGCCCACGAACGACCCGCGCTTCGTCATCGGCCTGATGATGGACGCGCCGGCCCGGAGCTCCGACGGAACCGGCGGCCAGTCCGCGGCGCCGCTGTTCCACGACATCGCCTCCTTCCTGCTGCAGAAGTACGGCGTTCCGCTCTCGCCGCCCGCGAAGCCGCTGACGCTGGTCGCCGGTAAGTAGTTAGCCGACGGGTAGGATCTACCGGTGCCCGAATCGACTCTCTCCCGCCCCGACCACCCCCGCGGAGCCACGCCGGCCGAGGTCGCGGCGCAGGTCCCGGGGGTCACCGTGGCGGGTGCCGACGCCGGCGAGCTGCGGCTCACCGGCGCCACCGCCCGCGCCCAGGAGGCGCTCCCCGGCGACCTGTTCTGCGCCGTTCCCGGCACCGCCACCCACGGCGCGCGGTTCGCCACCGGCGCGATCGAGGCGGGGGCCGTCGCGGTCCTCACCGACCCCGACGGTGCCGCCCTCCTCGCGGAGGACGGGCACGACGTGCCCGTGCTGCTGCACGACGATCCGCGCTCGGTGCTGGGGCCCGTCGCCGCCGTCGTGTACGGCGCACCGTCGACCCGGATGACGCTGGTCGGCATCACCGGCACCTCCGGCAAGACCACCACCAGCTACCTGGTCGAGGCGGCGCTCGCGGCGGGCGGCGATCCGACGGGCCTGATCGGCACCGTCGGCACCCGCATCGCCGGCGTCGACGTGCCGACCACGCTGACCACGCCCGAGGGCACGGCCCTGCAAGGGCTGTTCGCGTCCATGGTCGAGCGCGGCGTGACCGCGGCCGTCATGGAGGTCAGCTCGCACGCCCTCGCCCAGAACCGGACGGGCGGCACGCGGTTCGCCGTCGGAGCGTTCACCAACCTCAGCCAGGACCACCTCGACTACCACCCCACGATGGAGGACTACTTCGCCGCGAAGTCGCTGCTCTTCCTCGGCCCGGGGGCCTGCGAGCGCGCCGTGATCTGCGTCGACGACGAGTGGGGCCAGCGCATGGCCGAGCTGCGCCGCGCCGCCGGGCTGGCGCTGGTCACCGTCGCCACCACGGGGCCCGCCGACTGGACCGCGGGCGAGGTCGCCGCGTACTCGGACGGCACCCAGCGGTTCACTCTCAGTGGGCCGGACGGGCAGACCTTCTCCGCGGTCGTCGGCCTGCCCGGCGCGTACAACGTCGCCAACGCCGCCCTGGCGCTGGTCATCGCGCACGAAGCGGGCGTCCCGCTCGCCGATGCGGCCCGCGGCATCGGTGCCGTCGCCGTACCCGGGCGCGTGCAGCGCATCGACCGCGGCCAGGACTTCCTCGCCGTCGTGGACTACGCCCACAAGCCCGCCGCCCTCGATGCGGTGATCGCCACGCTGCGCGGCCAGACCGCGGGGCGCATCGCGGTGGTCGTGGGCGCGGGTGGCGACCGCGACCGCGGCAAGCGACCGCTCATGGGCGAGGCGGCCGCGAGCGCCGCCGAGCTGGTGATCGTCACCGACGACAACCCCCGCACCGAGGACCCGGCCGCGATCCGCGCCGCGGTGGTCGCGGGCGCCCGGGCCGTCACCGGCGGCGGCGAGGTCCGCGAGATCGGCGACCGTCGCGCCGCCATCGCCGAGGCCGTGACCTGGGCGCGCACCGGCGACGTCGTGCTCGTCGCCGGCAAGGGCCACGAGGCCGGCCAGGAGATCAACGGCGTCAAGCACCCCTTCGACGACCGTGACGAGCTCGCGGCCGCGCTGGAGGCGCGCGCATGATCGAGCTCACCCTGCGCGAGGTCGCCGCGATCGTCGGCGGCACCCTGCACGACGTGCCCGACCCCGAGGCGAAGGTCACCGGCACCGTCGAATTCGACTCCCGCGAGATCGGCCCCGGCGGCCTGTTCCTCGCGCTGCCCGGCGCCCGCGTCGACGGCCATGACTTCGCCGCGACGGCGATCGAGAAGGGCGCGGTCGCCGTCCTCGGTGCCCGGCCCGTGGGCGTGCCCGCGATCGTGGTGCCCGTCTCCGGGGAGACCGACAACCGCGTGATGGCGCTGGAGAACGACGCCGACGGCGCGGGGGCCGCGGTGCTGGGAGCCCTGGGTGCGCTGGCCGCGCACTGCACGAAGGTCCTGGCCGCCGACGGTCTGACCGTCGTGGGCGTCACCGGCTCGGCGGGAAAGACCTCGACGAAGGACCTCATCGCCGCGGTGCTGCGGCCGCTCGGCGAGACCGTCGCGCCGCCCGGCTCCTTCAACAACGAGATCGGGCACCCGTGGACCGCGCTGCGCGCCTCGGCGTCGACGAAGTTCCTGGTGCTGGAGATGTCGGCCCGCGGGGAGGGTCACATCGCGGCCCTGGCGCGGGTCGCGCCGCCGCGGATCGGCGTCGAGCTCAACGTCGGCACCGCCCACCTGGGCGAGTTCGGCTCCCGCGAGGCGATCGCCCGCGCGAAGGGCGAGCTGGTCGAGGCGCTGCCCGCCGGCTCCGACGAGCCCGGGCGGGGTGGCGTGGCCGTGCTCAACGCCGACGACGCCGCGGTCGCCGCGATGGCCTCGCGGACCGGCGCGCGCGTGGTCTTCTACGGCACGGGGGAAGCGGAGGTGAGCGCGGCGGACGTGCGCATCGACGCGCTGGCCCGCGCGTCCTTCACCCTGCGCACCCCGGCGGGTAGCGCGCCCGTCGCGCTCACGGTGCACGGCGAGCACCAGGTGCACAACGCCCTGGCCGCCGCCGCGGTCGGCCTCGAGTGCGGCGCGACCGCCGCGCAGGTCGCGGCGGCGCTCTCGGGCGCGGGCGCCGCGTCGCCGCGCCGGATGGACGTCTTCACCACCGACGACGGCGTCACCGTGGTCAACGACACCTACAACGCCAATCCCGACGCGATGCGGGCCGCGCTCCGCAGCCTCGTGCTCATGTCCGAGCACGACGAGGCGGGGGAGCGGCTCCCCGGGCGCGAGCGGCGCCGCACCTTCGCGGTCCTCGGCGAGATGGGCGAGCTGGGCGAGGAGTCGATCGTCGAGCACGACCGCCTCGGCCGGTTCCTGGTGCGGCTCGACATCTCCTCGACGATCTGCGTCGGCACCTCCCGCGCGGTCCACGCCCTGTGGCAGGGTGCCGTGATGGAGGGCTCCTGGGGCAGCGAGGCCGTGCGCGTCGACACCCGCGCGGAGGCCGTGGACCGGCTCCGCGCGGAGCTCCGCCCCGGTGACCTCGTTTTGGTCAAGGCGTCCAAGTCCGAGAAGATGTGGGAGGTCGCCGAGCACCTGGGCACGGCGAGCGCGGTCAACAACGAGAACGGGGAGTCACCGAAGTGATCCAGATCCTGTTCGCGGGCGGCATCTCGCTGGCCGTGGCGATCCTGCTCACACCCGTCCTGATCCGGGTCTTCGCCCGCCAGGGCTTCGGCCAGGAGATCCGCGAGGAGCTGCAGACCACGCAGCACCAGAAGAAGCGCGGCACCCCGTCGATGGGCGGCGTCGCGATCGTCGTGGCCCTGTGGGCCGGCTACCTCGGCGCGCACGTGCTGGGCTGGAACTCCGGCCCGGGCCCCAGCGCGTCCGGCCTGCTGGTGCTCGGCCTCGCGACCTCGCTCGCGCTCGTCGGCTTCCTCGACGACTTCATCAAGGTGCGCAAGCAGCGCAACCTGGGGCTGAACAAGACGGCCAAGACCGTCGGCCAGACCGTGGCCGCGCTGATCTTCGGCGTCCTGGTGCTGCAGTTTCCCAACGCCAATGGGGTGCGCCCCGCCAGCGAGTTCCTCAGTTACACGCGCGATATCAACACCATCTCGATGGGCGCGATCGTCTTCGTGATCTTCTGCTGGTTCGTCGTCTCCGCCTGGTCGAACGCGGTTAACTTCACCGACGGCCTGGACGGTCTCGCCGCCGGCTCCATGGCCATGGTGCTGGGCAGCTACGTGCTCATCAGCTTCTGGCAGTTCCGCTACGCCTGCGAGACCAAGCAGGTCGCCGGCTGCTACGACGTGCGCGACCCGCTCGACCTGGCGCTCATCGCGGTCGCCGCGGGCGGCGCGTGCCTCGGCTTCCTGTGGTGGAACGCCGCGCCCGCGAAGATCTTCATGGGCGACACCGGCTCGCTCATGCTGGGCGGCCTCCTCGCCGGCCTGTCGATCACCACCCGCACCGAGCTGCTCGCCGTCGTGCTGGGCGCGCTCTTCGTCGCGGAGATGGTCTCGGTGGTCATCCAGATCGCGGTCTTCCGCTCGACGGGCCGCCGCGTCTTCCGGATGGCGCCCTTCCACCACCACTTCGAACTCTCCGGATGGGCCGAGACGACGGTGATCATCCGGTTCTGGTTGCTCACCGCGATCGCCTGTGGCCTGGGCCTCGTGCTCTTCTACGCCGAGTTCCTCGGCTCCGGCGCGGTCGGCTAGATGGCGACGATCCCCGGCCCCGGCGCGCAGGTCCTCGTCGCGGGCGGGGGCGTGACCGGTCCGGCCGTGGCCCGGGCGCTGCTCCGGCTCGGGGCCACGGTCACCGTCGCCGACGGCAAGCCCGCGGCCCGGGAAAAGATCGCGGGCGAGGTGCCGGGCATCGTCGTCGCCGATCTCGAGGGGCACGACCCGTCCGGCTACGACCTCGTCGTGGTGGCACCCGGTTTCCGGCCCACCGCCCCCGTCGTCGTGGCCGCCCGGGACGCGGGCGTCGAGGTGATCGGCGACGTCGAGCTGGCCTGGCGGATCGACCGCGCCGGTGCCTTCGGCGCGCCCCGCGACTGGCTCGTGGTGACCGGCACCAACGGCAAGACCACGACCACCCAGATGCTGGAGTCGATCCTGCTGCACGCGGGTGTGCGGGCCGTGGCCTGCGGCAACATCGGCCGCCCCGTGATCGACGCGATCGGGGACGACGCCGATCCGCGCGTGCTCGCCGTCGAGCTGTCGTCCTTCCAGCTGCACTGGGCCCCGTCGGTGCGCCCGCGCGCGGGTGTCGTGCTCAACGTCGCCGAGGACCACCTCGACTGGCACGGCTCGATGGCCGCGTACACCGCCGACAAGGCCCGTGCGCTCTCGGGCGGGCTCGCCGTCATCGGCCTCGACGATCCCGTGGCGTCGGGCCTGCGCGGGGAGGTCACCGTGGGCTTCACCACCCGGGAGCCCGGGCCGGGCGAGTATGGCGTCCGCGGGGGCCTCCTGGTCGACGGTGCCGGTGCCCCGATCCTGCCCGCGGCGGCGGTGTCGCCGCCCGGGCCCGCCGGGATCGCGGACGCGCTCGCCGCGACCGCACTGGCGCAGGCCGTCGACGTCTCCGCGGCGCAGGCGGGGGAGGCGCTCGCGGCGTTCCGGGTGGGCGCGCACCGCGCCGAGCCCGTCGCGACCGTCCGCGGCGTGACGTACATCGACGACTCCAAGGCCACCAATCCGCATGCCGCACTCAACTCGATCGAGGCACACGAGCGCGTGGTGTGGGTCGCGGGCGGCCAGCTCAAGGGCGCCGACATCGCGCCGCTCGTGCGGCGGGTGGCGTCGCGGCTCGTGGGCGCGGTGCTCCTGGGAGTGGATCGAGACGAGTTCGCGGCCTCACTCGCGCGACACGCGCCGGATGTCCCCGTGGTTCGGGTGTCCTCGGGCGACCATAGTCCTGTGTCTCTTGTGACTAATGATGCGAATCGTTCTGTAGGGACGACTGGGGCTATCGATGTGCGAGTGTCCGGCGATGCGGATGCGGTGATGGCCGCCGCGGTCGCCGAGGCCGCACGGATCGCCGAAACCGCAGCGCACGACGCGCCCGTCGTGCTCCTCGCGCCCGCTGCGGCATCTCTCGACATGTTCACCTCGTACGGGCACCGCGGCGACGCCTTCGCCGCCTCCGCCCGCGCCCTCGGGGACGCCTCGTGAGCCGCGCCGGCAAGGCTCCCGCCGGCTCCGACACCGACGCCGAGCTCGCGCCAGGCGGCGTCAACGCCCCCGAGAGCACCGAGTTCGACGCGCAGCCCCCGCAGGCGGCCGCGCCGACGACCGGTTCCCGCGGCGCCGCCGCCGCGTCCGCGGCGCGCTCGGGCGCCGACGTCGCCCGCACCGGCGCCTCGTTGCTGCGGACCGCCGCCGTCGGGCTCGCGACGGCCCTGCGCCGTCCCCTCGCGTCCTTCCACCTGGTGCTCGGCATCACCGCCGTGCTCACCGTGATGGGCCTGATCATGGTGCTCTCGGCCTCGTCGGTCGAGGACATCAGCGCCACGGGCTCACCCTGGGGCAAGTTCACCAGCCAGCTGATCTACGTCTGCCTCGGCGTGATCGCCTTCGTCCTCGCCCTCTACCTCCGCCCGTCGTTGCTGCGTCGACTCGCGCTCGGCGGCGTGCTCGTCTCCCTCGCGCTGCTCGCCGCGGTCCTCGTTCCGGGCATCGGCACGATGGTCGGCGGCGCGCGCCGCTGGATCGACGTGGGTGGCTTCACCCTGCAGCCCTCGGAGATCGCGAAGGTCGCGCTCATCGTCTGGGGCGCGCACCTGCTCGCGGACCGCGGCTCACGGGGCAGCATCAAGGAACTGCTGCTGCCGCTCGGGCCGGTCGTCATCCTCATGGCGGCGCTCATCGTCGCCGAGCCCAACCAGTCGACCGCCATGATCATCGTCGGTGTGGGCGCGATGCTGCTCTACTACGCGGGCCTGTCGTCGAAGTTGATCGCCTCGATGCTGGTGGTCCTGGCCCTGCTCGGCGTCTTCTTCGCGCTGGCGGAGGGCTACCGCTCGGCGCGCGTGCAGGCGTGGCTCGGCCGCACCGACGACGCGCTGGGCGCCAATTACCAGTCGAACCAAGCGCGGTACTCGCTCGCCGACGGCGGCCTCTTCGGCGTCGGCCTGGGCAACTCCACCGCCAAGTGGAGCTACCTGCCGAACGCGCACAACGACTTCATCTTCGCGATCATCGGCGAGGAGCTCGGCTACCTCGGGGCCGGTGTGGTCATCCTCATGTTCGGCATCCTCACCTGGGTCGGGATGCGGGTCGCGCGCCGCGTCGCCGATCCCTTCCTGCGGCTCATGGCGGCCTCGATCACCACGCTGGTCGCGCTGCAGGCGATCATCAACATGGGCTACGTCGTGGGCCTGCTGCCCGTGACCGGCATCCAGCTGCCGCTGCTGTCCGCGGGCGGCAACTCGGTGATCCTCGTGCTGTTCATGATGGGCCTGCTGGCGAACGCGGCCCGGCACGAGCCGGAGGCGATCGCCGCGCTGGTCGGCGGCCGCGAGGGCCGCGCCGGACGCCTGCTGCGCCTGCCCAAGCCCCTGCCCTACATCCCGCCGCGCCCCGAGCGTCCCGCCGGCCGGGGCCCCGCCCCGCGACAGGGGCGCCCCGCCCCGCGGCAGGGGCGCACCGCACCCGCGGCGCCGTCGCCGTACGATCGACACCCGTACGGTGACGCGAGCCTGGGCCGGAGCCGGGCACCCCGTCGGGACCTCCCGCCGGCGCGGCGGCCGAGCCGCGGTGGCGAGCCCTGGCGGGGCGAGCGCGCCGGACAACAGCGGAACGCGCCGCAGCAGCGGCGCCGAGGACAGGAAAAGGGCAGACGGGCGTGGTGAGTTCCTCTCGAGCGGTGTCGGTGGTGGTGGCCGGTGGTGGCACCGCAGGACACATCGAACCCGCCCTGGCCGTGGCCGACGCCGTCCGGGACCTGCGCCCCGACGCCGAGGTCACGGCCCTCGGCACGCCGAAGGGACTGGAGGGCCGCCTCGTCCCGGAGCGCGGCTACCCGCTCGCCATGATCCCGCCGGTCCCGCTGCCGCGGAAGCCCGGCAAGGACCTGGCGAAGCTCCCCTTCGCCCTCGCCGGCGCGGTGCGCCGCACCCGGGCGGTGCTCCGCGAGACGGGCGCCGACGTGGTCGTCGGCTTCGGCGGCTACGTCGCCCTGCCCGCCTACCTCGCCGCCCGCAGCCTGGGCGTGCCCATCGTGATCCACGAGGCGAACGCCAGCGCGGGCGTCGCGAACAAGGTCGGCGCGAAGCTCGCCACCAAGGTCTTCGCCGCGGTCCCCGGCTCGGGCGTGCCCGCCGAGGTCGTCGGCATCCCCGTCCGGGCCGCCATCACCGGCCTCGACCGTGCGGCCCTGCGCGCCGAGGCCCGCGCCCACTTCGGACTCCCCGCCGACGGGCCCGTCGTGCTCGTCTTCGGCGGCAGCCAGGGTGCGGTCCGGCTCAACGACGGTGTCGTCGGAGCCGCCCGGGATCTGGCCGCCGCGGGGATCGGTGTGCTGCACGCCTACGGCCCCAAGAACTCCGTGGACCTCGGGCCCGCCGCGGACCCGTCCTACGTCGCCGTGCCCTACCTGACCCGCATGGACCTGGCCTACGCCGCGGCCGATCTCGCCGTCTGCCGGTCGGGCGCGATGACGGTGGCCGAGGTCGTCGCCGTCGGGCTGCCGGCGGTGTACGTGCCCCTCGCGCACGGCAACGGCGAGCAGGCCCTCAACGCGCAACCCGTCGTCGCGGCCGGCGGCGGACTGCTCGTCGACGACGCCGCCTTCACCCCGGACCTGGTGCGCGAGAAGGTCATCCCGCTCGCGGGCGACGCCGAGCGGCTCGCCGCGATGAGCGCCGCGGCCGGCGGCTCCGGGCACCGTGACGCGGCGGGCACCGTCGCCGCGGCGGCCCTCGCACTGGCGCAGGAGAGGCGGAGGTCGTGACCGAGTCGACGGGAGCGCTGCCCGATCGGTTGCAGCGCGTGCACATGGTGGGCATCGGCGGCGCCGGCATGTCCGGCATCGCGCGGATCCTGCTGGCCCGCGGCGGCCGCGTGTCGGGCTCCGACGCGAAGGAGTCGCGCGGCGTCATCGCGCTCCGGGCTCGCGGCGCGCAGGTCCAGGTGGGTCACAGCCCCGAGGCGCTCGACCTGCTGCCCGGCGGCCCGACGGTGGTCGTGACCACCCACGCCGCCATCCCCAAGGACAACCCCGAGCTCGTCGAGGCGCAGCGCCGTGGCATCCCGGTGATCCTGCGGCCCGAGGTGCTCGCCGACCTCATGGACGGCTACCGCACCCTGCTGGTGAGCGGCACGCACGGCAAGACCTCCACCACGTCGATGGCGGTCGTGGGCCTGCAGCACTGCGGGGCCAATCCGTCCTTCGCCGTCGGCGGCGAGCTCAACGAGTCGGGCACCAACGCCTTCCACGGCACGGGCGACGTCTTCGTCGCCGAGGCCGACGAGTCCGACGGCTCGCTGCTGCAGTACGCGCCCGACGTGGTGGTGGTGACCAACGTCGAGGCCGACCACCTGGACTTCTTCGGCTCCGAGGACAAGTACGTGGCCGTGTTCGACGCCTTCACCGAGCGGATCCGCCCCGGCGGAACCCTCGTCGTGTGCCTCGACGACCCCGGCTCGGCGGCGCTCGCAGGGCGGACCCACGCCGCGCTGCGCGCCCGCGGCGTGCGCGTGCTGGGCTACGGCGAGGGCACCCATCGGGATCTCGCGCCCGAGGTGACGCTGATCGCGCAACTCCTGGACTACCAGCCCCGCGCCGAGGGCGGCATGCTCAAAGTCCGCTTCTCCGACGAGAACCGGCAGGTCACCGAGCGGGCGATCCTGCTCTCCGTGCCGGGCAAGCACATGGCGCTCAACGCCATCGCCGCGACGATCGCCGTCGTCAACACCGGCCAGCCCACCGCGAAGGTGATCGAGGGCATCGAGGCCTTCGGCGGCGTGCACCGCCGTTTCCAGCTCCGCGGCACCGAGCAGGGCGTGCGCGTCTTCGACGATTACGCGCACCATCCGACCGAAGTGCGGGCAGTGCTGACCGCTGCGGCGGAGATGGTCGCCAAGCAAGTCGATCCGGGGCGGGTGATCGTCGCCTTCCAGCCCCACCTGTACTCGCGGACCGAGCAGTTCGCGGCCGAGTTCGCGGAGGCCCTGAGTCTGGCCGACGAGGTCGTGGTGCTCGACGTCTACGGCGCGCGCGAGGCGCCGCTGCCCGGCATCACGGGGGAGCGGATCGCCGAGAAGGTGACCGCCTCCGCGCACTACGTGCCGAGCCAGGCCGACGTGGCCGGCGTGGTCGCGGGCCTCGCGGGCCCGGGCGACGTGGTGATCACCATGGGTGCGGGTGATGTGACCATGCAGGGTCCGGCGATCCTCAACACGCTGGCGCGGCGCGGCGCAGAGGCGGGCGCGTGAGCTCTCCCGCGACGCGCAGGCGCGTGCCGGGTCTGCGGCGGTTGCTGCTGATCCTGCTCGCGCTGGCGGTCGTGGCGGGCCTGGGCGCGGCGGCGTACTTCTCGCCGGTGCTCTCGGCGCGCGACGTCTCCGTCACCGGCGCCACCAACGCGCCCGCCGATCGGGTCGCGGCGGTGGTGGAGCCGCTCAAGGGGCGCCCGCTGCTGCAGATCACCCCCGGTCAGCGCGACGCCTACGCGGCGCAGGTGCTTGCGGTGAGCCCGTGGATCGACCGCGCCACGGTCACGGTGTCCTACCCGTCGACGCTGGTCGTCGAGGTGACCGAGCGCGAGGTGGTGGCCTACGCACAGCTGCCGGCGGGCACCGTGCTCGTGGACGCCAAGGGCGTCCCGTTCATCAAGGTGGGGGAGCCGCCGATCCTCACGCCCAAGCTCACCGTCCGCGATCCGAAGGCGGACGATCCCGCGACGGAGGCGTCGATCGCGGTGCTGAAGTCGCTGCCGCCGGACCTGCACGGGCAGGTTCTCGAGATCGAGGCGGATTCGCCGGCCAACGTGCGCTTCGTGCTGCGCGACAAGCGGGTCGTGAACTGGGGCGACGACCAGCGGACCGCCGACAAGACCGCGGCGCTGCGCATGGTGCTCACCCGGCCGGGCAGGGAGTTCACCGTGATCAACCCGGATATGCCGACGGCCCGCTGAGGCGTGTTCTTTCCCTCACCGAGAACGTTTTTCCCGACACGCCCGTGCGCTTGCAGGGCAAGCGGCGCACGGCCCTCTACCTTGGTTTCAGACCAGCTACTTGACATAACTTTAAGCCTTCTGTAGAGGTTTAGGGTTCGTCTCAGAAGCAACAGACTTCACATCAGGGGAAAGGCGAAACATGACCGCCGCGCACAACTACCTCGCCGTAATCAAGGTCGTCGGCATCGGCGGCGGCGGCGTCAACGCCGTGAACCGGATGATCGAGCAGGGGCTCAAGGGCGTCGAGTTCATCGCGATCAACACCGACGCCCAGGCGCTCATCATGAGCGACGCCGACGTCAAGCTCGACGTGGGCCGCGATTCGACCCGGGGGCTCGGCGCCGGCGCCGATCCCGAGGTGGGCCGCAAGGCCGCCGAGGACGCCAAGGACGAGATCGAGGAGCTCCTCAAGGGCGCCGACATGGTCTTCGTCACGGCCGGCGAGGGCGGCGGCACGGGCACCGGCGGCGCGCCGGTGGTCGCGAGCATCGCCCGCAAGCTCGGCGCGCTCACCGTGGGCGTCGTGACCCGGCCCTTCACCTTCGAGGGCGCCCGCCGCGGCAAGCAGGCCGAGCAGGGCATCTCGTCGCTGCGCGAGTCCTGCGACACCCTCATCGTGATCCCGAACGACCGCCTGCTGCAGCTGGGCGACGTGAGCGTCTCGGCGCTCGACGCGTTCAAGAGCGCCGACGAGGTCCTCCTCAACGGCGTCCAGGGCATCACCGACCTGATCACCACCCCCGGCCTGATCAACGTCGACTTCGCGGACGTCAAGAGCGTCATGTCGGGCGCGGGCAGCGCCCTCATGGGCATCGGCTCGGCCCGGGGTGAGGGGCGCGCGCTCAAGGCCGCGGAGGCCGCGGTGAACTCGCCGCTGCTGGAGACCTCGATGGAGGGCGCGCACGGCGTGCTCATGTCCATCGCCGGTGGCAGCGACCTGGGCCTGTTCGAGATCAACGAGGCCGCCTCGCTGGTGCAGGGCGCCTCGCACGAGGATGCGAACATCATCTTCGGCACCGTGATCGACGACAACCTGGGCGACGAGGTTCGGATCACCGTGATCGCAGCCGGTTTCGACAGCGGCGCGCCTGCACGTCGACCCGTCACCCGCATCGGCGGGCAGCACAGCGCGGCCGAGCCGCAGCAGCCGGCGGCCGAGCCGGAGGACGCGCGGCGGGGCAACCCGTTCGGTGCCCGCCCGGCCCGCACCAACGACCCGTTCTCGTCGGCTCCGGCCGGCCGCGAGTCGCGCTCGGACGACGATTTCGACCTCGACGTCCCGTCCTTCCTGCAGAACCGGCGCTGAGGAACTGATGCCGACGGCGCTTCCGGCTCGGCCGGGGGCGCCGTCAGTAGTCTCGTGACATGACTGATCCCGCGCATGCTCCTGTCGCCGCACACCGGGTCCGGCGAGTGACCACCACCCGCGCCGGCGGTGCCTCGCAGGCCCCGTACGACACCTTCAACCTGGGCGATCACGTGGGGGACGAGCCCGCCGCCGTCGCCGCCAACCGGCTGCGGCTCGAGCGCGAGATCGGTGTCGAGCCGGGGCACGTGGTCTGGATGGAGCAGATCCACAGCCGCACCGTCACGGTCGTCGATGGTCCGCGCGCGGAGCCGGTGGAGGCCACGGACGCCCTCGTCACGACGGTGCCCGGCCTCGCGCTCGCGGTGCTCACCGCCGACTGCGTCCCGATCCTGCTCTCGGACGATGAGGCCGGCGTGCTCGCCGCGGTCCACGCCGGCCGCGTCGGCGCCCGGATCGGCATCGTGCCGGCCGTGATCGAGGCGATGCGGGACCTGGGCGCCCGCCCGGAGCGGATCGGCGCCTTCCTCGGGCCCGCGGCCAGCGGCGCGAAGTACGAGGTCCCCGCGGCGATGGCGGCCGATGTCGAGCAGCACCTGCCCGGCAGCCGGTGCCGCACGGACAAGGGTACGGACGGCCTCGACCTACGCGCCGGGATCCGCCGCCAGCTGCAGGGGCTCGGCGTTGCGGCGGTCGCGGAGGACCCGCGATGCACGATCAGCGATCCGACCCTGTTCTCCCATCGCCGGGGCGCGCCGACGGGGCGCCTGGCCTCCGTGATCTGGATCGACACGGCGAAATGACATCGATGGGATTCCTGCGCGTGTCGGAACCGCCATCGACCCGTCTTCCCTACTAATCTCACATCCATAACGACAGTCACAATCGTCACACCAGCCCATGCAGGCGCCGAGGAAGGGCAAAGATGAGCACTCTGCACAAGGTCAAGGCGTACTTCGGGATGGTTCCGCTGGACGCCTACGACGACCGCTACGTCGACGAGGGCACCCCGCAGCCGCGCGGTCGCCGCAGCCTCGACGACGAGTTCGACGACTACCGCGGTGAGCGCGGCTACGCCTTCGACGGTCGCCGTGCGGACGACTACGAGCCGTACGAGCCCGCCTACGACACCCGCGGCGCCGCCTACGACGATCGCTACGACGCCGGCTACGAGCGGGGCTACCGCGAGCCCGCCCGTGCCCCGCTGCCGCGCCTGGAGCCGCTGCGGGACGCCTCGCGCTCGGTCGCCCCGTCCACCCGCGGCGCGCTGGCGATGGACACCCGCGCCGACGTGCTCAGCCAGGAGAACCCGATGTCCCGCATCACGACCCTGCGTCCGACCTCCTACGAGGAGGCGCGCACGATCGGTGAGCGTTTCCGCGAGGGTATCCCGGTGATCATGGACCTCACCGAGATGGACAACGCCGACGCCAAGCGTCTGGTCGACTTCGCCGCCGGCCTGACCTTCGCGCTGCACGGATCCTTCGACCGGATCACCACCAAGGTGTTCATGCTGGCCACGGCCGATGTGGACGTCACGGCGGAGGACCGGGCGCGGATCGCGGAGACCGGCTTCTACAACCGCTGACGGATTCGGGCAGACTGTACAGGTGCAAGCAATCTGGCTCGTCGTCTACACGCTCCTGTCGATCTTCTGGTTCCTGCTCATCGTTCGGCTCGTCGTCGAGGTGGTGAAGTCCTTCGCCCGGGACTGGTTCCCGAAGGGGATCGTGGCTCTGATCCTCGAAGGCGTGTTCACTGTGACGGACCCTCCGCTGAAGGCGCTCCGCAAGGTGTTGCCGTCGCCGCAGCTGGGGCCGATCCGCCTGGATCTGTCGTTCATCGTGCTGTTTCTGCTGGTGGCGATCGCACAGTCGATCGTGGGCAGGCTCATGGTCTAGGTTCGATCGCGTTCGG
The DNA here is from genome assembly GCF_007858435.1 of Tsukamurella asaccharolytica. GTDB lineage: Bacteria > Actinomycetota > Actinomycetes > Mycobacteriales > Mycobacteriaceae > Tsukamurella > Tsukamurella asaccharolytica. The sequence continues at coordinate 394,065 of NZ_VIGW01000004.1, forward strand.
TCCCGAGCCGGGAATCGGACATTTCATTGCGTGATTGTTGGGTGATGAGGAACAAACGGGTCTGGTGTGACAGGATGTGCACTAGTTACAGTGTTGGTCCGAGTGACTTGAGATCTGTCGAGCAGCCGAATTGAGGGGAAACGACCTATGAAGCTGACACCCGCCGACGTGCGGAACGTCGCGTTCAGCAAGCCGCCGATCGGAAAGCGCGGCTACAACGAGGATGAGGTGGATCAGTTCCTCGATCTGGTCGAGACCGAGCTCGCTCGGCTGATCGACGAGAACAACGATCTGCAGCAGCGCAACGCCGAACTCGAGCGCGAGCTGGGCGAGGCCCGCGCCGGTGGCGGCCAGCAGCCGTCCGCCGACAGCACCGTCGCCTTCGCGTCGCCCACGCCGGCGCAGGCGCAGGCGCCGAAGGCTCCCGCCGCCGCCGAGCCCGCTGCCGCGGCAGCGACGCCGGCGACCACCGAGGAGGCGCACGTGCGTGCTGCCAAGGTGCTCGGCCTCGCGCAGGAGACCGCCGACCGCCTCACGAACAACTCGCGTTCCGAGGCCGAGAAGCTCGTCTCCGACGCGCGTGCCCAGTCGGAGGCCATGGTCACCGACGCCCGGCAGAAGGCCGAGGCCATGGTGGCCGACGCCCGCCAGCGCTCCGACGCGCTCCTCGCCGACGCGCAGACCCGCTCGGAGAACCAGCTGCGCCAGGCGCAGGAGCGCTCCGACGCGCTGCAGGCCGAGGCGGAGACGAAGCACACCGAGATCATGACCACCATCAACCAGCAGCGCACCGTGCTGGAGGGTCGGATCGAGCAGCTCAAGACCTACGAGCGCGAGTACCGCACCCGCCTCAAGACCTACCTCGAGGGTCAGCTCGAGGAGTTGCAGTCGCTGCGCAGCGCCGCCCCGGTCGATCACGGCCAGGGTCGCGGTAGCGACTTCAACGACCCCGGCAACGCCGGCGGCGGCAACCAGCAGTACAAGTAGCCGCTGGTACCGGCCGGTACTCAGGGCGGAGTTCTCATGCTGCTAGCGGCACTCGGGGCGACGGTCATCGGGTTCATCCTGCTGATCGTCGCCCTGGTCACGGCCAATCTCTGGCTCGCCATCGCGTGCGTCGTGGTCTCGGTGATCGGCGTTGGCCTGCTTCTCGGCGACGTCCTCACCTACCGTCGCGGCGAGCGGGACGGTGCCGACCGCACGACCGCGTGGAGCCCGGGCGACCGGGACGACGATGCGGACGGCGAGGAGCCGGCACCGTCGGCCCGGCCCGCGCGCGCCGCGGCCCCCGAGGGTGAGGCCGAGGAGCCCGGGAGCGCGCCCGAACCGGTCGACGACGCGACCCGCGAGGCCGGCACCGTCGGCCACGAGGAGTTCGGGCATCACGGCGACGCGAACTCGACCAGGCAGTTCTCCGCGGGCCCGCTCGCCGGGGCGACCGCGTGGGCGCACGAGTCCCCGGCCGATACGGACGATGAGGCCACCCGCGGGCTCTACGCACCCGGCACGTACGACCCGGACATGACCGACCAGATCCCGCAGGTCCGGATCGATCAGGCGTGGGGTACCGAGTGGACCCCGCCGCGGGAGTCGGAGTCGGAAGATCCCGGCAGAAAATGACGTTGCACTGAGCGCTATCCTTGGGACAGCACTGCGTTGATCCGGCCATCACCGGGGAGCATCCGGAAGAACGGGCCCGTTCGCGGGCCTCAGTAGAACCGGACGGGTGGGCCCGTCACAGCCCGTTCACGAGCGGCGCTGCCCTTTTCAGGGAGGCGCAAGCGGGGTGGTACCGCGGTACCCGGCCGAGGGCCGGGAGTCGTCCCCGTGCTGGTAGTAGACGGCACGAGGAGTCACCGTGAGCAGCAAGCGCCCCTACCCGCTGGTCGATATGACCCGCGACGAGGAGAGTCCCGCCGCGTCGGGCACGCCCTCGTTCCCCGACCTCGAGGAGCGCGTCCTCGCGTACTGGGCCGAGAACGACACCTTCCGCCGGTCCATCGCGAACCGCGCCGACGCCGACGAGTTCGTCTTCTACGACGGCCCGCCCTTCGCCAACGGCCTGCCGCACTACGGCCATCTGCTGACCGGCTACGTCAAGGATCTCGTCCCGCGCTACCAGACGATGCGCGGTAAGAAGGTCGACCGCCGATTCGGCTGGGACACCCACGGCCTGCCCGCTGAGCTCGAGGCCGAGCGCCAGCTGGGGATCAAGGACAAGTCCGAGATCGAGGCCATGGGCGTGGAGAAGTTCAACGACTACTGCCGCACGTCCGTGCTGCGGTACACCGAGGAGTGGCGCCAGTACGTCACGCGGCAGGCCCGCTGGGTCGACTTCGACAACGATTACAAGACGCTCGACCTGGACTTCATGGAGTCCGTGATGTGGGCGTTCAAGGCCCTGCACGAGAAGGGCCTGATCTACCAGGGCTACCGCGTGCTGCCGTACTCCTGGTACGAGCAGACGCCGCTGTCGAACCAGGAGAGCAAGCTCGACGACGCCTACAAGATGCGGCAGGACCCGGCGGTCACCGTCGGAATGCCGCTGCGCACCCAGGGCACTCCGCTGGAGGCGCTGGACGGTGTCGAGGCCCTCATCTGGACCACCACGCCGTGGACGCTGCCCTCGAACCTCGCGATCGCCGTGCACCCGGACCTGGACTACGTGCACGTGGTGGGCCTCGATGGCAAGGATTACCTGCTCGCCGAGGCGCGACTGGGCCAGTACGCCCGCGAGCTGGGCGAGTCGCCCGAGATCAAGGGGACGTACAAGGGCCGCGACCTGGAATTCGCCGCGTACGAGCCACCCTTCGACTTCTTCGCCGGCCACCCCAAGGCGCACGTGACGCTGCTCGCCGACTACGTGACCACCGACTCCGGTACCGGCGTCGTGCACCTCGCGCCCGCCTTCGGTGAGGAGGACATGGACCTCGCCACGGGCAAGTACGGCATCGAGGTCGTGCAGCCGCTGGACCCGGGCGGCAAGTTCACCTCCGCGGTGCCGCCGTACGAGGGCCTGCAGGTCTTCGACGCGAACCCGGTGATCGCCAAGGACCTCAAGGCCAAGGGCCGGCTCCTGCGCCACGAGACGATCGAGCACAGCTACCCGCACTCCTGGCGCTCGGGCCAGCCGCTGATCTACATGGCCGTGCCGTCGTGGTTCGTCGAGGTCACCAAGATCATCCCGCGCATGCTCGAGCTGAACCAGGACATCACCTGGAACCCCGCGCACATCCGCGACGGCCAGTTCGGCAAGTGGGTCGAGGGCGCGCGCGACTGGAACATCAGCCGCAACCGCTACTGGGGGGCGCCCATCCCGGTCTGGGTGTCCGACGATCCCGAGTACCCGCGCGTGGACGTCTACGGTTCGCTCGACGAGCTGGAGCGCGACTTCGGCGTGCGTCCGACGAACCTGCACCGGCCCTACATCGACGAGCTGACCCGGCCGAATCCCGACGACCCTCGGTCGCCGGAGGACGGGCAGTCGACGATGCGCCGCGTCCCCGAGGTGCTGGACTGCTGGTTCGAGTCGGGCTCGATGCCCTTCGCGCAGGTCCACTACCCGTTCGAGAACCGCGATTGGTTCGACACCCACTTCCCGGGCGACTTCATCGTCGAGTACAACGGGCAGACCAAGGGCTGGTTCTACAACCTGCACGTGCTGGCGACGGCGCTGTTCGACAGCGCCGCCTTCCGCACCGTCGCAGCGCACGGCATCGTGCTGGGCCACGACGGCCTCAAGATGTCGAAGTCGAAGCGGAACTACCCGGACGTCAACGAGGTCTTCAATCGCGACGGGTCGGACGCGATGCGCTGGTTCCTCATGGCCTCGCCGATCCTGCGCGGGGGCAACCTGGTGGTCACCGAGCAGGGCATCCGCGACGGCGTGCGGCAGACGCTGCTGCCCCTGTGGAACGCCTACTCGTTCCTGCAGCTCTACGCGGAGAAGCCGGCGACGTGGCGCACCGATTCCGAGGACGTGCTGGATCGCTACATCCTCGCGAAGCTGGCGCAGACCCGGGACGCGATGACCGAGGCGCTCGACACCTGCAGCATCGCCGACGCCTGCGAGGAGCTGCGGCTCTTCGTCGACGCGCTGACCAACTGGTACGTGCGCCGCTCCCGCGCGCGGTTCTGGGACGGCTCCGACGAGGGCGCGTTCGACACGCTGTACACCGTGCTGGAGACCGTCTGCCGGCTCGCGGCGCCGCTGCTCCCCATGGCCACCGAGGCGATGTGGCGCGGCCTGACGGGCGGGGAGTCGGTGCACCTGACCGACTGGCCGGCGGCGTCGGACCTGCCGGCGGATTCCGAGCTGGTCGCGGCGATGGACGAGGTGCGCGACGTGTGCTCGGTCGCGTCGTCGGTGCGGAAGGCGAACAAGCTGCGGGTGCGCCTGCCGCTGCACACCCTGACCGTGGCCGGTCCCGATGCGGAGAAGCTCGCGCCCTTCGCCTCGATCATCGCCGACGAGGTGAACGTGCGCGACGTGCAGGTCTCCTCCGACGCCGACCAGTACGGCCGGGTGGAGATCGCGGTCAACGCCCGCGCCGCCGGCCCGCGCCTGGGCAGGGACGTGCAGACGGTGATCAAGGCCGTCAAGTCCGGTGACTACACCGAGGCCGACGGGGTCGTGACCGCCGCGGGCATCGCGCTGCAGGACGGCGAGTACACCCGCAAGCTGGTCGCCGCCGCGCCCGACTCCACCGCGGAGCTGCCCGACGGTGCCGGCCTCGTGGTGCTCGACCTCTCGGTGGATGCCGAGCTCGAGGCCGAGGGCTGGGCCAAGGACCGCATCCGCGAGCTGCAGGAGGCGCGCCGCGCCGCCGGTCTCGACGTGAGCGACCGCATCGCGCTGGTCCTCGACGTCCCGGCGGAGCACCTGCCGGCCGCGGAGGCGCACCGGGACCTGATCGCGGGCGAGGTGCTGGCCACCTCGCTCGAGTTCGGCTCGCTGGACGGGGACGCCGACGTCGTCGAGCTCGGTGACGGGGTCCGGGGCCGCCTGACTCGCGCCTGAGCTGGGAGAAACCGTGTAGCCCACTGTAGCGATCGGCGCTACAGTGGGCCCATGGCTCGAGTGATCGCGCAACGCGAGCTGCGGAACGACAACGCAGCGGTGATGAAGTCCGTCGAGGCGGGGGAGACCTTCGTGGTGACCCGCAACGGGACCCCGGTCGCCGAGCTGCGCCCGGTGCCCGCGGGTCGGCGCATGTTCGTCCGCCGAGCGGATCTGCGGAACGCGCTCGGAGCGGGCGTGCACATCGACGCCGAGGCGTTCCGTGCTGATCTGGATGCCCTGGCCGACCAGGGGCCGTGGTGACCGCACCGGGCCTGCTCGACACCTCTGTGCTCATCGCCATGCCGAATGTCATCGATCTGATGCCGGAGATCACCGCGATCGCCGCCATCACGGCGGCGGAGCTCGCCGCCGCACCGCACCTGACGTCGGATCCGATGGAAGCCGCGCGGCGGCAATTGCGACTGCAGGAGGTGACCGCGGTGTACGAGCCGATCCCGTTCGACGCGGGGGCCGCCGCGAGCTACGGGTTGATCGCCGCGGCGGTGTTCCGTCGCGGGCGGACGCCTCGCCGTCGGCTCGCCGACCTGCTGATCGCCGCGACCGCCCACGCGCACGGGCTGGACGTCTACACGCGCAACCCGGACGACTTCGCGGGCCTCGACGATCTCGTCCGCGTCGTCGCGATCTAGTCGTGTCCGGCGATCGCAGCGCCCGCTGGGTTCTGCACTTCGACATGGACGCGTTCTTCGCGTCCTGCGAGCAGCTGACCCGACCCACGCTCCGCGGGCGTCCCGTGCTGGTGGGCGGGCTCGGCGGCCGCGGCGTGGTGGCGGGCTGCTCGTACGAGGCGCGGGTCTTCGGCGCGCGCTCGGCGATGCCGATGCACCAGGCGCGCCGGCTCGTCGGCGCGGCCGCGGTGGTGCTGCCGCCGCGCGGCGCGCTGTACGGGACGGTCAGCCGCCGCGTCTTCGGAGCGGTGCGGGAGCTCATCCCCGTCGTCGAGAGGCTGTCGTTCGACGAGGCCTTCGGCGAACCCGTCGAGCTCGCCGGGGCGTCCACCGACGACGTGACGGCCTTCGCCGAGGAGCTGCGGCGCCGGATCCGCGAGGAGACGGGGCTCGTGGCCAGCGTCGGCGCGGGGGCGGGGAAGCAGGCCGCGAAGATCGCCTCCGGCCTCGCCAAGCCCGACGGGGTCTCCGTCATCCCGCCCGCCGCGCAGGAGTCGATGCTGTACCCGCTACCGGTGCGCAAGCTCTGGGGCATCGGTCCGGTGGCGGGGGAGCGGCTGTCGCGGTTGGGGATCGACACCATCGGGCAGTTCGCGGCGATGAGCGAGGTCGAGGTGGTGTCGGTGCTCGGCGTCACGCTGGGACCGGCGCTGCACCGGCTCGCCCGCGGCGAGGACGACCGGCCCGTGGCCGTGAACGGCGAGGCGAAGTCGATCAGCGCGGAACACACCCTTGAGACCGACGTGACCACGATGAACGCGCTGCGGCGGGAGATCGACCGGAGCGCCGAGCACGCGCTGCGGCGGCTGCGCCGGGACGGGCGCGGGGCGCGGACCGTCGTGCTCAAGCTCAAGCGGTCCGACATGTCCCTGCTCACCCGGTCCGCCACGCTGCCGTCCGCCACCACCGACGGTGCCGTGCTCACCGCGACCGCCCAGCGGCTCGCGCTCGACCCCGTGGAGATCGGCGGGCTGCGCCTCGTCGGGGTCGGATTCTCCGGGCTCAGCAGCGTCGAGCAATTCACCCTGTTCGGCGAGGAGCCCGCGGAGGCATCCGGTACCGGCGTCACCGAGAGCGACGACGCCGCCGCGGCGCCGGCCGAGGTCGAGGTGCCGCTCGTGGGGTGGCGCCCGGGTATGGATGTGCGGCACCCCGAGTTCGGCCACGGCTGGGTGCAGGGCGCCGGCCACGGCGTGCTGAGCGTGCGCTTCGAGACCCGCACCTCCGGCCCGGGGCGCATGCGCAGTTTCAAGGCCGACGACCCCGACCTCCGCGAGGCCGACCCGCTCGACTCCCTCGACTGGCCCGCCGAGCACCTGCGGACCGGCGAGGACGACTGAGTCCTTGCGGTCAGGCCGCGGCGCGCAGGTCGGCGGGCATCTGGCAGCTCCACGGCTCGTTCGCGTCGTGTTCGGAGAGCAGTGCTTCGAGGATCGGCGGGCCGTGCGGGCCGTCGAGGATCGCGGCGATGTCGTCATGGATGGAACCGACGCACTCCCGGTACCGCACCCGCAGTTCCTCGGCGCGCCAGAGGTTCCGGAGCTCCGCGATGCGGGCGTTCCAACGTTCGAGGGCGCGGCGGTAGAGCTCGTCGGCGTGGTGCTTGTGGTTCACCCGGTGCTCGTGGGTCGGGTCGGCGGAGCGGCGCCATCCGGTGCGGCCGGCGTACTCGCCGCCGCGGACGGTGATGGTGTCCCAGCCCCGCGGGAGGTCGCCGGTCTCGGGGGTGACCTTCCCGTGGTGGGCGTCGCAGGCGAGAGTGAGACAGGTGATGTCCGTGGCGCCGCCGTCGGCCCACTCGGTGATGTGGTGCACCTGGCAGCGCGTGGCCGGGGCGTCGCACCCGGGGGCGGTACAGCCCTTCTCGGATCCGTACAGCGCGATCCGCTGGTCGGCGGAGGCGAGCCGCTTCTCCCGCCCGAGGAACAGCGGCCGCGACGCGAGGTCGAGGACCAGCACGTACTTCGGATTCGCGCCCATCATCCGGAGCGCGTCCTCCACGGGCAGCCGCCCGCCGGTCGCGGTGGTGGCGATGCCCGCCTCGGTCTCCAACTGATCGATGCCGAGCGTGATGACCGGGACGCACGGCAGGCCGCGATGGTGCCCGAGCTCGCCCGATGCGATCGCCATCCGCATCGCGGTGACGAGGGCGTCGTGGTTGCGCTGCGCGGTGGTGCGCCGGTCGCGCTTCGCCGCCGCCGTGACGGCGTCCCGATCGGCGAGGTCCACGGGATCGTCGGCATCCGCGGGGTTGTTCACGCCGGGTCGCGCGAGCTTCTCCAGGATCGTGTCCAGGAGCGCCCGGCCCTCGGGGGAGAGGTCACCGTCGAACGGGCTCATCAGATCGTCGTCCTGCCGGCCCACGCTGAGCCCGCGGGCGCGGGCGATCACATCGGAATCAGGCTCAGCCCCATCGGGATCGAGGTGGGCGAGCGCGCGGGCGCCGATGACGGCGAGGTCCTCGGGCGTGACGTCCGCGGCGGCGGTGACGAGCACGTCCTCGAGGATCGCGGCCTGGTCCGGGCGGATGGTCCTGCGGCACTTCGCGAAGACGTGCTCGATCGCGAGCGCGTGGCGGTCAGAGATCGTTCCGAGGCGTTGCGCTTCGGCGACGAGCCCGTACCGCGGCTCGGGCCGCACGCCGTGCCCGTGCTGGCGAGCGCGATCCCGCGCGCCGTGGATCCGATCCCGCGCCTCGCCACCCGCGAGGCGCAGCCGCTGCACCAGCAGCTCCTTCATCCCGGTGTACCCGAGGCGCCCCGGCAATCCCTGCTCGACCGCGACCTGGGCGAGGAGGTGCTGGCTGTACGGCACCGTGCGAGCCGCGGTCTCCAGCCGCTCGAGCGATGCCAGGACGTCCTCGGAATCCAGCATCACGGGGTCCGCCTGCGCCAGCCGCTCTGCCGCGTGTTCGAACGCGGCGAGCGCGTCGAGATACTCCACTGATGTGCAGGTGGAAGTGATCATCGCGGCCCCCTCTAATACCTCGATTCTACCCCCTGTGTTCGGCGCAAGGTAAGGTTAATCGACAGAATGTACGAATAAGACTCACCGGCGGCGGGCAGGTGACCTCAGTGCCCGTCGACCAGCAGTCCGCGCAGGCGCTCCAGGTCGGCGAGGACCGTCGCGCAGTCCCGGTCGAAGTCGGTATCGCTCGCACCGAGTCGTCGCACGGTGAAAAGTATCTCGGCACCCTCGGGGTGGGTGAGCACCCGCAACGGATTGTTGACGATGGTGCCGTCGGGCAGCGTCACGCCGTGGTCCAGCACGCCGAATTCGTTGTCCGGAGCAAAATGAACCCGCACCTCGCCCATCGGCGAGTGGGTGATCAGGTCCTCGCCGTCCACCCGCAGGCCCGTCGCGAGCCCGGCGGCCCACTGGACGAGATTCGCCGGATCGCGGGCGAACTCGTACACCTCCGCCGCGGGGCGGGGGATCACGACGCTGATGTGACGGGATTCGTCGCTCATGGTCACCAGTGTACGCGGGTTAGGTTGCAGGCGTGGGGAATTGATCCGCGGCTAATCAGGTTGTTCCGGTGTTCCTGCGGTGCGGGACGCTGGTGGAGGTCCTTCCCGGCGACCGCCTGCGCGCCCGTCGGGGAGGGTGCGATCGACCAGGTGCGCAACCCGATCCGCTTCTCCCGCACGCCGGCCACCGACTACCCTCGCCGAGGACCGAGCCCTACCGCCCGAGATACGCCGCGATCCACCGCGGGCCCACGCCGGCGGCCAGCAGGGCGAGCAGCACGATCCGCGCCTGCCCGGGCCGCAGCCGCCGGGAGAGCAGCGCCCCGGCGGCGACGAGATCGGCCGCGCCGCCGCCCCCTCCGTACGCCGCGTCGACGGGGCCGGACGCGATCCGCGTGGAGACGACCACGACGACACCCGCCTCCAGCGCGCGCCGCACCGCGGCCGCGAGCTCCGCTGTCGTGTTCCCGCTCCCGGTGCCCGCCAGCACGATCCCCCGGGCCCCGGCCCCGACGGCAGCGTCGACGAGGGCACCGTCGGCCCCCGGATACGACGCGACGACGTCCACGCGCACGTCGGCGATCGGCGCCGGCTTGGTCAGCAGGCGGTGCGGCGCGGTGCCCTCCAGTGCGGCCACCGGCAGGCCGCCGGCGAAGGGCTGCGGTGCGACCGTGGAGACCTTCGCGAGCCCGCGCACCGTCTGCACCTGCCCGGCGAACGAGAGCAGCACCCCGAGCCCCCGGTACGCGGGATCGGCGGCGACGGCGATCGCCTCCGCGAGGTTCGCGGGACCGTCCGCGTCAGGGGAGTCGGCGGGCTGCTGCGCGCCGGTGAAGACGACGGGCCGCGGATCGGCGTGCGTGAGGTCCACCAGGAGCGAGGTCTCCTCCATGGTGTCCGTTCCGTGCGTCACCACGACGCCCGCCACGTCCGGGTCGGCGAGTGCGTCCGCGACCGCGGCGCGGATCTCGTCGAGCTGGCCGAGCGTCAGGGCGGAGGAGTCCGCGGCCGTCACGTCGCGGACCGTCACGTCGACCCCGGGCACCGCGCCGGCGGTCTCCACCAGCGCAGCGCCGGCGTCGGTGGGTACCGCGGCGCCGGCGTCGTCGTGGCGACTGGCGATGGTGCCGCCGGTGGCGAGCACGATCACTTCAGGCATGCCAGCAGCATCGCACGCCGGGCTCGGCGTCCGCTCGCGCACCGCGCCGCGTTTGGCATAGTGGAGACCGCGACGCAGCGGCCGAATGGAGGTGGACTTCCCGATGCGCGGACGGGTCCTCGTCATCCCCGCCGTGGTACTCGTGGGTCTGGCCTGCGGTGCCTGCGGTGGGGAGAACACCGAATCGTGGTCGAGCACCCCGTCGGCCACCTCCAGCTCGGTGGCGGAAGCGCCGTCGAGCACGCCGGACCGCGCGCCGTCGACGCAGCAACTCGAGGAGATGCTGAACCGGGCGGTCGACCCGAAGGTCCCGCTGGCGGAGAAGCTGCAGCTGGTGCAGGGCGCCACCCCCGCCGACCGCCCGCTGTTCGACGAGCTGGTCAAGCTCCGGAGCGACAACCCTCAGGTCAGCTGGCAGATCGGCCGGCCCGTGCTGGAACAGCCCGGCCTGGCGAAGGCGCAGTTCTCCGTGCTCATGGGCGGTACGAACCAGCTCGCGTACGCCTCCCTCGCCTTCGACGGGGGACGGTGGAAGCTGCAGCGCTCCTACGCGTGCGAGATGATCGTCCAGGTCGGGCGCGACTCGTCCTCCTGCGATTGACCCGCTACTTGGGCCCGAACCGGTAGACGCTGCCCGTCTTCTGCGTCAGCTTCTTGGCCGGATCGTCGCCGATCAGCGTGCGGCCGCCCTCGAGTTGCACCCCGCCCTGCGCGAAGGCGCGCGCCGGATCGAGCTCGACGGTGCCGTTGCCCTCGGACGTGTAGCTCTCGATGGTCAGGGTGCTGCCGCTTCCCGGAACGCGGAAGACCGAGTCGTCGGGGGACTCGTCGACCCTGGCCTTGAGCTCGGGCCGCTCGAGGGTGCCGCCGAGGGTCACCTGCATCGTCTGGGTCAAGGTGCTGTCCGCGCGGATGGACCGGGTGACCGTCCACGTCGCACCGGGGGCCACCGGTTCGGCCGGCAGCGGGATCAACCGGAGGAAGGTCTGCAGCAGGGCCTGCTCGAAGGCGGTCTGCGCCTCCGAGGAGACGCCGGGGGGCGCGGCCAGTGTGAACGAGCGGACCTCGCCGCTCGCGGCCAGGGTGACGAGCGCGACGGACCCCGCCTCCACCTCGAGCGCCTTCGTCGTGGCGGCGTCCGTGGACTGCGGCGCATCGAAGAACAGATACACCTCGAGCGGGTCGGCGCACGCGGGCTGCGCGGTCAGCGGCAGCGTCACGTCGCGGTTGCCGCCGGAAGGTTGCTCGCCGGCCACCTGGGAGACCTGCAGCGAGTTGGTGAACAGCGCGTACTCCGCGACCGCCGTGGGGCGGACCGCCAGCGGGCGCGCCGCGCCGGTGCCGGGGGAGTCGAGGGCGATCGTCGCCGGTGGCACGTCGATGGTGACGGCGTGGCCCGGGAGCGCCGGCGGGTTCGCGGCGCAGCCCGCCGCCGCAGCGGGGGCCGCGACCGACTGCCGGACGGGCGCCGCGGGCGACGACGACGAGGCGCCGGCGTCGGTGGAGGCACCGTCCCCGCACCCCGCGAGGGCGGTGACGAGCACCGCCGTCGACGCCACCACTACCGGGACCAGCCGCAACCGCTTGCCATGCACACCGCCACCGTAGTGGATGATGGAGTCATGGATTCCCCTGCAACCGCGCGGCCGAGCTGGTATCGGAACCCGCGCCTCCTCCTGGCGGTGGTCGCGGTCGCGGTCTTCCTCATCGACCTGGCCGCCAAGACCACGGTGGTCCGGCACATGACCTACGGCGAGCAGATCCCCGTGCTCGGGCCGTTCAGCCTGCACTTCGTCAAGAATCCCGGCGCCGCCTTCTCGATGGCCACCGGGTACACCTGGGTGCTCACGCTGATCGCGATCGGCGTGGTGGTGTGGATCGTGCGCATGGGGTCCAAGCTGACCTCGCTGACGTGGGCCCTCGGCCTCGGCCTCGTGCTCGGCGGCGCGCTGGGCAATCTCGCCGACCGGATCTTCCGCGCGCCCGGAGTCTTCCGCGGGCACGTCATCGACTTCTTCTCCGTCGGTGACTGGTTCCCCGTCTTCAACACCGCCGACAGCGCGATCAGCGTCGCCGCGGTGCTGCTCATCGCGCTGACCCTGTTCGGGCGCGATCCGTACGAGGGCTTCGGCGAGAAGCGCCCGCGCACCCCGGAGCAGGCCCCGGCCGAGGAGAGCCGCACCCCCGGAGCGGAGGCGCCCGATGCGTGAGTCGCGCACCACCCCCGTCCCCGACGGCCTCGACGGCCTGCGGGTCGATGCGGGCGTCGCCCGCCTGCTGGGCCTCTCGCGCACCGTCGTCTCCGAGCTGGCGGCGGAGGGCTCCGTCACGTTGGACGGGGTCGCGGTCGGCAAGTCCGACAAACTGCACGCCGGCGCCCTGCTCGACGTGACGCTGCCCGAGCCCGCGCGGCCGCTGGAGATCGTCGCCGAGCCGGTGCCGGGCATGGACATCCTCTACTCCGACGCCGACATCGTGGTCGTCGACAAGCCCGTCGGCGTCGCGGCGCACGCCTCGGTCGGCTGGACCGGCCCGACGGTGATCGGCGGTCTCGCCGCCGCCGGCTTCCGGATCTCCACCTCGGGAGCGCCCGAACGCCAGGGCATCGTGCACCGCCTCGACGTGGGCACCTCCGGCGTGATGGCCGTCGCCGTCTCCGAGCGCGCGTACACGGTGCTCAAGCGGGCCTTCAAGCAGCGCACCGTCGACAAGCGGTACCACGCGCTGGTGCAGGGGCACCCCGATCCGATGTCCGGCACCATCGACGCGCCGATCGGCCGGCACCGCAGCTCCGACTGGAAGTTCGCGGTCACCAAGGACGGCAAGCCGTCGATCACGCACTACGACACCATCGAGGCGTTCCAGGCTGCGACGCTGCTGGACGTGCACCTCGAGACGGGGCGCACGCACCAGATCCGCGTGCACTTCGCGGCGCTGCACCACCCGTGCTGCGGCGACCCGACCTACGGCTCGGACCCGGTGCTCGCGAAGAAGCTGGGCCTGGACCGGCAGTGGCTGCACGCCCGCACGCTGGGCTTCACGCACCCCACGCAGGGGGAGTACGTGGAGTTCACCTCGCCCTACCCCGACGACCTGCAGCACGCCCTGGACGTCCTGCGGGACGCGTGAGCCGGACGGAGACCGCCCGCGGGGCAGCCGGCTGGGCCGCGCTCCTCGCGGTCGCCCTCATGCTGGCGTTCTGGCTCGGATCGGCGACCCCGGTCCGGGAGGCGCGGCCCGACGGTGACCGCCTCGGCCCGCAGGCCGGTCAGGCCGTCGCCGAGTACCTCGACGAAGCCCGCGCCTCGCTGGCGGCGGCACCCGCGGGGGAGCGGCGCTGGGCGCTGATCTCCCCGGCGACCGAGTGGACGCCGGACGAGGTGTGGACCCGCGCCGCGGGCCTGGATCGCGTCGGCCGCGTGCTGGTCCGGGTGCGGATCCCCGGCGTTCAGACCCCCACGGCGTCGGTGCCGCCCGGCCAGACCCTCGAGGGCGTGCTCGCGGTGAACGAACTGGCCGCGCTGGCGATGCCGACGCTCGTCGCGGCCGGCGACCGCGGCGCGGCGATCGCGCGCGTCACGGCGTCCCGCCTGCGCGCCGGCGGGCCCGCGGTGGTGGGCGTGATCGTGTGGGGCACGGGCGACGCCCTGCGCGCCGCCGCCGGCCGGCCGGGCGTGCGGTCCGTCCAGGTCCTCCCGCGCGCGGGCGCGCGCTTCGGCGTCTCCGCCCTGCTCCCGTCGGCCACCGCCACGGTCGGGCCGGGCCCGGACGATCGTCCGGTGCCGGCGCGCTAGACCCGCACGCCCGCAATCGACCGATTCGCCCGGGGCGAGCGGATACTCAATTGTGAGTGGGCGCTCACATCTGTAGCCTCGGGTTCGTGCCCGCGGCTCATGACCCTCGACCTCGCGCGCCGCACCTCCCGGCGGAGGAGCGGCGCGCGGCGCTGATCGCCGCGACGCGGGACGCGGTGCTCGAGCACGGCGCCGTGCCCACCACCAAGCAGATCGCCGCCGCTGCGGGCGTCGCCGAGGGCACCATCTTCCGCATCTTCGACTCCAAGGAGGACCTCCTCGACGCGGTGATGGCCGAGTCCTTCGATCCCGCGCCGCTCCTCGCCGAGATCGACGCCATCGACCCGGAACAGCCCCTGCGCGAGCGCCTCTACCGGTTCACCGAGCTCGTCCAGGCCCGATTCCAACAGATCTTCGGCCTCATGGACGCCCTCGGCCTGGTCGCGCCGCCGCACCGGCGCGACGAGGACGCGCACCGTCGGGCGAAGGGCGGTCCCGCGCTCGCGGCCCGGCTCCGCGGCGTCATCGGCGACGACGCCGGCCGGCTCTCCGTCCCGCCCGACGAGGCGATCCACCTGCTGCGCCTGCTCACCTTCTCCGGCAGCCACCCCCACATCAGCGACGGGCACGTCCTGTCGCCGAAGCGCATCGTCGACGTCCTGCTCGACGGCATCTCAGCCCCGCCCACCACGGAATCCGCAGCAAGGAACAGCCCCCAGTGACCCTCCTCAAACTGATCACCGAGCACCTGCGGCCCTACCGGCCGTGGCTGCTCGCCGTGGCCGCCTTCCAACTCGTCAGCGTGGTCGCCAACCTGGTACTGCCCAGCATCAACGCCAAGATCATCGACCTCGGCGTCACCCCCGGCGACACCGGCTACATCTGGCGCATGGGCGGGGTGATGCTGGTCATCACGCTGTTCCAGGTGATCGCCGCCGGCGGCGCCACCTACTTCGCGGCCCGCAGCGCCATGGCCTTCGGCCGCGACACCCGGCGGTCCCTGTTCGGCCGGGTCCGCACCTTCTCCGGCCGCGAGGTCTCCGGCTTCGGCGCGGCCTCGCTCATCACCCGCACCACCAACGACGTGCAACAGGTGCAGCTGCTCGTGCTGATGTCGCTGTCGATGATGATCCAGGCCCCGTTCATGGCGATCGGCGGCGTCGTCATGGCGGTGCGCGAGGAGCCGGGTCTCGCCTGGCTCATGGTGGTCGCGGTGCCCGTCCTCGGCGCCGTCCTGGGCGTGGTGATCGCCAAGATGATCCCCGGCTTCCGCGTGGTCCAGACCCGCCTCGACGCGGTCAACCAGGTGCTCCGCGAGCAGCTCGCGGGTGTCCGGGTGATCCGGGCCTTCGTCCGCGAGCCCGTCGAGCGGGAGCGGTTCGACGCCGCCAACACCGCCCTCACCGACGCCTCGGTCCGCGTGATGCGGCTGATGGCGGTCATGTTCCCGTGGGTGATGCTGGTGCTCAACCTCTCGACCGTCGCCGTGTGGTGGTTCGGTGCGCACCTCGTCGCCGACGGCAGCACGCAGATCGGCGCGGTCACCGCCTACATGCAGTACATGATGCAGATCCTCATGTCGGTCATGATGGCGACCTTCATGGTGATGATGGTGCCCCGCGCGTCCGTCGCCGCCGAGCGCATCACCGAGGTGCTCGCCACCACGTCCACGGTCGCGCCGCCGGAGAAGCCGGATGCGCTGCCCGCGATCACCGGCGCCGTCGAGCTGGACGGCGTGACGATGTGCTACCCGGGCGCCGCGAAGCCGGTGCTGCAGAACGTGAACCTGACGGCCCGGCCGGGCGAGACCGTCGCCATCATCGGGTCCACCGGCGCGGGCAAGTCGACGCTGATCAACCTGCTGGCGCGGCTGTTCGACGCGACCTCGGGGGCCGTGCGCTACGACGGCGTCGACGTGCGGGACCTGCGCGCCGACGCCCTGTGGGGACACGTCGGGCTGGTGCCGCAGCGCGGCTACCTGTTCAGCGGGACCGTCGCGAGCAACCTGCGTTTCGGCAACCCCGACGCGACCGACGCCGAGCTCGCCGAGGCCCTGCGCATCGCGCAGGCGGAGGACTTCGTCGCCGAGCTGGGCGGCCTCGACGCGCCGATCGCCCAGGGCGGCACCAACGTGTCCGGCGGCCAGCGCCAGCGGCTCGCGATCGCCCGCGCGCTCGTCGCGAAGCCCGCGATCTACCTCTTCGACGACAGCTTCTCCGCGCTCGACCTCGCCACCGACGCGAAGCTGCGCGCCGCGCTGCGGCCGTACACGAGGGAGGCCACCGTCTTCATCGTCGGTCAGCGCATCTCGACGATCGCCGGTGCCGACCAGATCCTCGTGCTCGAGGACGGTGAGGTGGTCGGTCACGGCACCCACGCCGAACTCCTCGAGACCTGTCCCACCTATCAGGAGATCGCCGGCAGCCAGGCGACGGCGGGGAGCGCAGCATGACCGGACCCGGAGCACGGGCCGCCGCCGCGGCGACGGCGGGCTCGCCCACCCAGAAACCGATGACCTTCTGGCCCTCGCTGAAGCGACTGCTGGGCCGGCTGCGGGAACAGCGCGCGGCGGTGACGGCCGCGGTGCTGCTGTCGATCGGCTCGGTCGCCGCCGCGGTGATCGCCCCCAAGGTGATCGGCACCGCCGTCGACGCGATCTACGACGGCTTCCGCTCGCAACTGCAGCAGGGGCCGGGCATCGACTTCCAGCGCGTCGGAACGATCCTCGCGTGGGTGATCGGGCTGTTCGTGGCGAGCGCCCTGCTGCAGTACGCGCAGGGTTTCCTGCTCAACGGCGCGGTGCAGCGGGTCATGTACTCGCTGCGGCGTGAGGTCGAGGACAAGCTCAACCGGCTGCCCCTGGGCTACTTCGACAAGCAGCCCCGCGGCGAGTTGCTCTCGCGCGTGACCAACGACATCGACAACCTGGGCCAGTCCCTGACGCAGGCGCTCAGCCAGCTCATCGTCTCCGCCTTCACCGTGATCGGCGTGCTGATCATGATGCTCATCGTCTCGCCCCTGCTCACCGCCGTCGCGGTGGTCGTGATACCGCTCATCGTGATCTTCGCGGGGCAGATCATGAAGCGCAGCCAGGAGCACTTCGTGGCGCAGTGGAAGTCGACGGGCTCGCTCAACGCGCAGGTCGAGGAGGCCTTCACCGGCCACGACCTGGTCACCGTCTACGGCCGCGACGACGCGCTGCAGGAGCGCTTCGCGCAGGAGAACGACGCGCTGATGAACGCGAGCTACAAGGCGCAGTTCCTCTCCGGTCTCGTCATGCCGATCAGCATGTTCGTCGGCAATCTGCAGTACGTCGCGGTCTGCGTCGTGGGCGGCGTGCGGGTGGCCGCGGGCGGCATGAGCCTGGGCGACGTCGTCGCCTTCATCCAGTACTCGCGGCAGTTCACCCAGCCCGTCACGCAGCTGGCGTCGATGGTGAACATGCTCCAGTCGGGCGTGGCCTCCGCCGAGCGCGTCTTCGCGATCCTCGACGCCGAGGAACAGGAGGCGGAGCGGCCCGGGACGCTGCCCGAGCCCACGCGCGGCCGGGTCGCGTTCGAGGACGTCTCCTTCGGGTACAAGCCGGACGAGCCGCTGATCGAGGGCCTGAACCTGGTCGCCGAGCCCGGACGCACCGTCGCGATCGTCGGTCACACCGGCGCGGGCAAGACCACCCTGGTCAACCTGATCATGCGGTTCTACGAGCTCAGCGGCGGGCGGATCACCGTCGACGGCGTCGACATCGCCGAGGTCGAGCGCGCGGACCTGCGCCGGCGGATGGGCATGGTGCTGCAGGACACCTGGCTCTTCGAGGGCACGATCCGGGAGAACATCCGGTACGGCCGGCTCGACGCCACCGACGAGGAGGTCTACGCCGCCGCCCGCGCGACCTTCGTCGACCGGTTCGCGCACTCCCTGCCCGACGGCTACGACACCGTGCTCGACGACGAGTCCGGGAGCGTCTCCGCAGGCGAACGCCAGCTCATCACCATCGCGCGCGCCTTCCTCGCCGAACCGGCCATCCTCATCCTCGACGAGGCGACCAGCTCCGTGGACACCCGCACCGAGGTGCTCCTGCAGCGCGCGATGCGCGCGCTGCGGGCGGACCGCACCAGCTTCGTCATCGCGCACCGCCTGTCGACGATCCGCGACGCGGATGTCATCGTCGTGATGGATCACGGGCGCATCGTCGAACAGGGGTCGCACGACGAGCTGCTCGCGTCGGGCGGGCACTACGCCGGCCTCTACCGGGCCCAGTTCGAGGGCGTCGAGATCTGACGCGCGAGTCGCCGAATGCCTCGCCGCCGCGGCGAGGGACCGCGAGCGGGTTACGCTGGTGCCCGACGGAACGGACGATGTGGGGCAGAAGCGACGGACATGAGTGACGAACTCGCACCGGGGACGGTGATCGCCGGTTATCGGATCGAGCGGCGCCTCGGTTCGGGCGGTATGGGCTCCGTCTACCTCGCCAAGCACCCCGAGCTGCCCCGGTACGACGCGCTGAAGGTGCTGGGCGCCGGCTACTCGGGCGACGTGGCCTTCCGCAAACGCTTCCTCCGGGAGGCCGAGTTGGCCGCCCGCCTCGACCACCAGAACGTCGTCACGATCTACAACCGCGGCACCGAGGGCGCCCGCCTGTGGATCGCGATGCAGTACGTCGAGGGTGACGACTGCTCGGTGCTGCTCAAGCGCAACCCGGGCGGCCTGGACCCGGCGGTGGCCGTCGAGATCGTCAGCCAGATCGGCCGCGGGCTCGACCGGGCGCACCGCGAAGGGATGCTCCACCGCGACATCAAGCCCGCGAACATCCTGGTCACGGCCGCCGACGACGAGGACGACGGCGACGAGCGGCGGGCGCTGCTCACCGACTTCGGCGTGGCGAAGGGCGGCGAGGACACCTCGCAGCTCACGGCGGTCGGCACGGTGCTCGCGACGCTCGCCTACGCCTCCCCGGAGCAGCTCTGCGGCGAGGAGCTCGACCCGCGCTCGGACCAGTACTCGCTGGCCGCGACGTTCTTCCACCTGATCACGGGCAAGGTGCCCTACACGGGCGCGAGCACCGACGCGGTGATCGACGCGCATTTCAACGCCCCGCCCCCGCGCATCTCGCAGATCAGGGACGGCGTGCCGCCCGCCGTCGACGCGGTGGTCGCGCGTGGCCTCGCCAAGACGCCGGAAGAGCGGTTCGCCACCTGCAAGGAGTTCGCGACCGCGCTCAGGTCGGCGCTGACGGCCCCCGTCGGCCGGCCCGCACCGCGCCCGGTTCCGCGCCCCACCCCGCCCGGCTACGTGCCCGGTCCCGGGCACCCGTCCGGGCCGCAGGCGCCGGCGTCCGCGGGGCGGCCGTCCGTGCCGGTGCAGTGGAGCGTCGCGCCCGGCATTCGGGGGCAGGCCAACCGGCCCGGCCCTCCGCCGCCGCGGCCCCCGCGCCCGGCCGCCGGGCAGCCCGCCGGTCCGCCGTCCGCGGGC
>NZ_VIGW01000049.1 GCF_007858435.1 Tsukamurella asaccharolytica
TGGTGCGCACCCGCAGGCGCGGCTGGACTGCCACCAGGCCCTCCTCGGCCATGATGGTGCGCACCGTGTCCACACACACCACCACACCCATCCGCACGAGCTCGGCGTGGATACGCCGGTACCCATACGTGGCATCCGACGCCTCGAAACTTGCCCGAACACGGTGGGTGAGATCAATGCGACGCACCTCAGTATCAGACATCGGCCGCCTCTTCCAATCCAGGTACCCCGACTTCGACACCTCCAAACAGCGACACATCAAAGTGATCGTGTAATTGCCTTCTTCACTCACAATGAACGCGTACCGTGCGCTCACTGAACATCCCTCGCGAAGAAGGCTGCGGCTTTTTTCAGGAATTCGACCTCGGCCTGTGACTCTCGGAGTTCACGTCGCAACCGCCGTATCTCAGCCGATTCCACGACCTCTCCCGAACCAGACACCTCAGGATGGGACTCCCGGTATTTCTTCACCCACAATCCCACCGTCTGGGACACCAGCCCATAGGACTGCGCAACCGAACTGATCGTCCGATCCTTGTTGATCACCTCAAGAACAACCTGCTCCTTGAAATCATCACCATACTTGCCAGTACTCATGAATCAACCCTACCGTTCC
>NZ_VIGW01000050.1 GCF_007858435.1 Tsukamurella asaccharolytica
TCAGCCTCTCTTAGAATCAAAAAATAGTGAAATTTCTCAAAAGTTATTTTTAAGGAAATATGTTTTTAAGGAATAAAAAAAGAACGCAAGAAAAAAGCCTCTAGCGGTTAAGCTAGAGGCTTTTAAGATAAAGCCCTGGGGTTGACCTACTCTCACATGGGATCTCCCACACTACCATCGGCGCTGCTACGTTTCACTTCTGAGTTCGGGATGGGATCAGGTGGTTCCATAGCGCTATTATCCCCAGGAAAACTGGTTGTGTTTGAAGTGTTTGCACTTCACTCACGAATAAATTTGATTAGTTGGTATCAATAACAGCAATGTTTGATTGACTTGCTTAAGTTGTTGTATTCGCGTCAACTTTGGAAACGATCATGTCTCGTATCAAAATTGTCTAAGACCTATTATATGGTCAAGCCTCACGGTCAATTAGTATTGGTAAGCTCAATGCATTACTGCACTTACACACCCAACCTATCAACGTCGTAGTCTTCGACGGACCTTCAGAGGGGTTAAACCCCTAGGGAAATCTAATCTTGAGGTGGGCTTCCCGCTTAGATGCTTTCAGCGGTTATCCCGTCCGTATGTAGCTACCCGGCTATGCCAT
>NZ_VIGW01000051.1 GCF_007858435.1 Tsukamurella asaccharolytica
CGTACTCCGTGTCGTTGGCGATCGACACGGCCTCGTCCTCCGTGGTGAAGGTCTCGACGGTGACGGTCGGTCCGAAGGCCTCGTCGTGGACGCAGGCCATCGACGGATCGCAGCGGTCCAGCACCGTCGGGAGGTAGAAGTAGCCGGCGTCGAGCGCGCCGGACCCCTGATCGCCCGTGGCGAAGGCGCCGCCCGTGCGGACCACCGCCCCGTCCTCGCGGGCCTTCTCGACGTAGGCGTGCACCTTGTCCCGGTGCGCCGCGGAGATCAGCGGCCCCGTTTCCGTGCCCTCGGCGTAGGGGAGACCCTGGCGGATCCCCTCGGCGCGGCGCACCAGCTCGTCGACGAAGAGGTCGTGCACCGACTCCTCGATCACGAGCCGCGCACCCGCCGAGCACACCTGTCCTGAGTGCAGGAAGGCGGCGTTGAGGGCGTTGTCGACGGCCGCGGCCAGGCCCTCCGGCGTGGCGCAGCTGTCGGCGAAGATCACGTTGGGGTTCTTGCCGCCCAGCTCGAGTGCGACCTTCTTGACGGTGCCGGCGGCGTTCGCGGCGATGATCCGGCCGGTCACCAGTCCGCCGGTGAAGGACACGAGATCCACGTCCGG
>NZ_VIGW01000052.1 GCF_007858435.1 Tsukamurella asaccharolytica
TTGGGATCGATAATAACAAATTTTCCTTGAGCTCTTGCATGCTGGATCAGCGCTTGAGGGTCAGAGAGAAAGCCTTTGTTGTAATCGGAAAGAACAATAAGGTCATTCTCATCGATCGTGGCTTTGGGGGATTGGGTAATCTTCTCTATTAATGTTGTTGTCAGCTCAGGTGCTTCTTCAAAATCGCAGCGAACGATATGTTGTTGCCGGCTAATGATGCGTAGCTTTTTGATGGTAGGGAAGCTCGGCTCAGCTACAAACTCTGTTGCGATCTGGTTCTGTTCACAGAGCTGTTGTAGCTCTTGTGCATTGCTATCGATACCGACTAAGCCGGCGAGGGTTACAGGGCACTCCATCTTACTGATATTAAGTGCGACATTAGCAGCACCTCCTAAACGATTCTCAGTATGATTAATATTGACGACGGGAACCGGTGACTCAGGGGAGATTCGATTTGTTGAGCCGATCCAGTAGCTATCGATCATAATGTCGCCAAAAACAGCAATTTTACCAATGGAGTCTTTCATATTGACCTCAAGTAACAGGTGGTACAAAGGGGCTTAAAATTTAGGGATAATAGGAAAATGAGAAAATTAGGAGAATATAG
>NZ_VIGW01000053.1 GCF_007858435.1 Tsukamurella asaccharolytica
TTCAGATCGGCCCGTACTATTAGTCCTAACTTTAACGGGGCTTGTCGCTTTCTTCTCCGCCTTTATGAATGATGTTGGAGCGTTAGCGCTTATTATGCCGGTAGCGCTACAAGTATCACAACGTTACAACATTCCTACCTCAAAATTGTTGATGCCGATGGCTTTCGCATCTCTTTTAGGAGGAACGGCTACATTGATCGGAACTCCTCCCAATATGATTATTGCTCAATATCGGGAGACTGTAGATCCGGCGGCGGGTGCTTTTGCCATGTTTGATTTCTTGCCGGTCGGTATTGTTGTGGTGATTGTAGGCCTCCTCTATATCTCTTTTATTGGTTGGCGCCTGATTCCTATTCGGGATACGGAGAATAATAGCCGCCTCTTTGAGACGGATGATTATCTTTTAGAAGCCAAAATCTTACCGAATAATAAATTTATTGGGAAGACGATTGCCGAACTTGAGAAGGTGACAGAAGATCATGTTAATGTTGTTACGCTTCTTCGAGGAGCAAGACGGCTACTTTCGCCAAGTAAAGAGGAGATCTTACGGGAGAATGATGTTCTATTGATTGAAGGACAACCGGAAGATCTAAAGCAGTT
>NZ_VIGW01000054.1 GCF_007858435.1 Tsukamurella asaccharolytica
CTTGATAAGTTCAGTGATGATGAGATCTTAGAGCTCTGTGGCAACCTCCGTAAAGGGGTCCCGATGGCAAGCCCAGTATTTGATGGGGCATCAGAAGAAGAGATGCGCCGTATGCTTCGCCTTGCAGATCTACCAGAGTCTGGTCAAATCACACTCTATGATGGTCGTACCGGAGATGCATTTGATCGACCTGTTACGGTAGGATTTATGTATATGCTCAAGCTCAACCACTTAGTGGATGACAAGATGCATGCTCGTTCAACGGGACCTTATTCACTTGTAACGCAACAGCCATTAGGGGGTAAAGCTCAATTTGGTGGTCAGCGTTTCGGAGAGATGGAGGTGTGGGCACTTGAGGCATATGGTGCTGCCTATACTCTACAAGAGATGTTGACAGTAAAATCGGATGATGTTGCCGGCCGTACCGCGGTCTATAAAAATATCGTCAATGGTGAGCATAGCATTGAAGTAGGAATGCCTGAGTCATTTAACGTACTGATTAGAGAGATCCGTTCTGTAGGTATCGATATTGACACAGTCAATGATGAGGATGATGTGTAATCATCATCCCTTATCGAGCATTGCGTAGTAGAGACAT
>NZ_VIGW01000055.1 GCF_007858435.1 Tsukamurella asaccharolytica
CCGGGGTCGCTGCAGACCTGGAGGAGAGGGCGGAGGAGGCGGGGCGGGATCTGGAGGGAGTCGACGTCCTGCCGGGCAAGCACGTCGTCGAACTGGCCGTGCTGCGCGGCGACAAGGGGCAGGCCCTCGACAGACTGCGCGCCCTCCTGGGCGTCGATGCGGTCTTCTACGCCGGTGACGACACCACGGACGAGCGTGCGTTCCGCGCACTGGAGCCGCCTGACGTGGGAGTGCATGTCGGGGACGGGCCCAGTGCTGCCTCTCAGCGCGTGCCCGACATCCCTGCAATGTCACGGCTCTTGGAGCACCTGGCCCGGTGTCGGAGGGAGTCGGGGTCCGCCGGGGCCTGATCAGGCGGCGGAAGCCTGCGAGTTCTCCGCCTCTCCCGCCTGGTCCCGGACCTTCTCGGCCAGGTGCATCTGCAGGGTGACGAACTCATGCAGGTGGCAGATGAGATCGTGCTGGCGCCCCAGGCGCGCGATGTATCCGTTGATGTGGTCGACCTCCGTGGGGCGACCTCGGGAGAAGTCCTGGTACATCGAGGGGCGGTGCAGGGGGTTGCCGGTGCTGGAGACGGTGTGGACCTCCTCCACGG
>NZ_VIGW01000056.1 GCF_007858435.1 Tsukamurella asaccharolytica
CCGCAAGAGCGCTGCCCCCGTAGAGAGTGGACATCGGACCCTTGATAATATCGACACTCTTCATTGCATCGATATCGAAATAATCGCGACTTGTTGAGAGATAGCTCCCAAAGCGATAGGTCATTGGAAGAGGCGCACCATCGACAGAGATTAAGACACGATCTTTGCCAATTCCTCTAATACGAATATCACTAATTCCTCCTGATTTATTGAGGTCAACTGTGACGCCCGGCTCATAATTGAGTAGTTGAGCAAGATTGGTCGCATTGAGACGGTCAATATTTTGTACATCAAAGTGGGCAATTGTTGCGGCACTCTCTGCTATTTCTAGATCCTCTTTGAGTGCCCCACTCACAATTACTTTTGAGAGGGTGACGGAGGGATGTTGCTCAGCAAGATCGATACGATCAGCCGTTGTAGCTATTCCTTCCGCATTGAGCGTATTGTCGATTACCCACTCAGGTTCCGATGGGTTATATGATTGGGCATATAGTGGGGAGGAGAGAAGTAGGGTCGTTAAGATTGCAAACGGAGACTGTTTAAAATTCATGAGCGAAACTCTTATTATATGAAACCACATATCTTATAGGGTAT
>NZ_VIGW01000057.1 GCF_007858435.1 Tsukamurella asaccharolytica
GCATACTCATAAACCATGGGAATGTTGTAGGCGCATTAGGCGTTAATACCGGTTGAACTCCCATCATAAAATAGGCATACATCGCTTCCATATCCTCATCCGGCATAATGGCATAAGAGGTATAAGGCATTGCCGGATAGAGGGGCGCATCATCTTGACGCACACCATGTTTAACTGCATTGGTAAACTCTTCTAAAGAGTAACTACCGATACCGGTTTCAAGATCGGGAGTAATATTGGTAGAGTAGATCGCACCGAAAGGTGTCTGCATTGCAAGTCCTCCAGCATACTCTGGCTCCCCCGGTACACTGTGACAAGCGGCACAGTCTGAGAGCCTTGCCACATACTCACCGCGCGTGATTAAGGCTTCATCATAAGCGATCTTTGCGCTATCTGCCGGCATCTCCGCTTTACGGGAATGGGTTAAAAATGTGGACCCAGCATAGGCGCCTAAAAACCCTACTACGCCTATAATCACCAGACTACCTATCAGCTTCTTCATACTTGCACCCCGCTACTTTTAATTTTTGTCAATCAATTTTCAAATTCTTTTGTTATCCGATCGCCGGAAAATACCACTCTT
>NZ_VIGW01000005.1 GCF_007858435.1 Tsukamurella asaccharolytica
TAGTCACCCCGCGCACCCGCCACCATCACGGACTCGCCGGACCAGCCTCATGGCCAGTCAAGCATTTCGTCATCTGCTGGACCTCCCAACGCTCAGAACCCCCGGGGCCGGCGATCCGGGGGGGGGGCTCCTAGCTGACAGCAGTCAGAAACTCATCATATCTGTGGAGGCTAGGGGATTCGAACCCCTGACCCTCGCCTTGCAAAGGCGATGCTCTACCAACTGAGCTAAGCCCCCGTGTGTGGTTGTGCACCCGCTGCTGGGCACCGTCCCACCGCCAAACTACGACCTCGTGACGGACATGTCCACCACAGCATCCCTGCTGGTCAACCCCTTACCAAGCCTGTCAGCTGGAGATAAGATTCGAAGGCGATCTCGGCGGGGTGGCCCCCGACGATCTCGCGGAGCGTGCCGAGCCGGGCGATCGTGCCGCGGTGCATGATCGCGATGCGGTCGGCGAGCGCCTCGGCCTCGTCGAGGTAGTGCGTGGTGAGCACCATCGTGACGCCGTCGCGCTTGAGCTCGTCGAGCAGCCTCCAGGTGGCCCGGCGGCTCTCGGGATCGAGGCCGGTGGTCGGCTCGTCGAGGAACAGCAGGCGCGGCTGGCCGATGAGCGCGCACGCCAGGTCGACGCGCCGCTGCTCGCCGCCCGAGAGGGCGCGCACGCGGACGCCGGCGCGCTCGCGCAGGTTCACGCGGTCGAGCACGGCGTCGGCGGTGGTGGGGTTGCTGCAGGTGCCCCGCCACATCTCGAGGGTCTCGCGCACGGTCAGCTCCGCGGGCAGGCCACCCGACTGCAGCATGATGCCGCAGTAGGGGCGGACCCGGCGCCGCTCGGCCTGCGGGTCGAGGCCGAAGACGGCGAGCTCGCCGGCGGTGGGCCGGGCGAGGCCCTCGAGCAGGTCGAGCGTCGAGGTCTTGCCGGCGCCGTTGGTGCCGAGGAGCGCGAAGACCTCGCCCGCCGAGACGTGCAGGTCGATGCCGCGCACGGCCTCGAAGGCGTCGGCGCCCGTGCCGTAGGTGCGGCGGAGGCCGGTGGCCTCGATGACGGGGCCGGTGGTGAGGTCGACCGGGGCGCTCATCGACGGTCCCACTTCCGCATACCGAGCACCCACCGCACCGCCAGGTGCAGCGCGGCGACGCCGGAGATGATCGACGCCAGGAGTACCGGGGGCTGCAGGACGATCACGACGAGCGCGAGGAGGACGACCGTCGTGACGATCACGGCGCCCTCGCGGGCCCGGGTCGGTGCGGGGCCGAGCCGGATGAAGTCGGCGAGCAGATTGGGCGTCCCCGTGGATGACGGTGCCGCCTGTGGTCGGTCGGGTTGGTGGACGGTGTGGAGATCGTTGGCGTTCATGGGATCAAGCTTCGCCCCGATCCTGCCCGCCCAGTAGTGCGCGTTGTCAGGGCTTTTCCGCCGGTTGTCACCGACTCCCGATGACATCTGTCATGCCGTCGGGCCGCACGGCCCCCGTGCGATCACGAATTCGTTACCGAATTTTTGCCCGATTGTGGTCCGCCGGACGGGGAAGTGCAGCACGCTACGGCAGTGACCGCCGCGACCGAACGGGTGGAGCCATCCCCCAAGACGGGGCTGGCCGCCAACCTGGTACCCAAGGACAACCTGCTTTTCCTGTTGTTCGTGGTGCCGAACCTGGTGCTGCTCGCCGTCTTCACGTACCGCCCGCTGATCGACAACGTGCGTCTGAGCTTCCAGGAATGGTCGCTCGCCAGCGCCGAGCCGGCGAAGTGGATCGGCCTCGACAACTACCGCGAGTTCTTCACCAAGGCGGAGAGCTGGCAGGTCGTCACCATCACGCTGATCTTCACGGTGAGCGCGGTGGTCTTCTCGATGGTGCTGGGCCTGGCGCTGGCGATGCTCCTGGATCAGAACCTGAAGGGTCGCAACCTGGTCCGCTCCGCGGTTTTCGCGCCCTTCGTGATCTCCGGCGCGGCCATCGGCGCGGCCTTCTACTTCGTCTTCAACCCGCAGTTCGGCGCGGTCGCCTCGATCCTGTCCTGGTTCGGCATCACGAGCCCGGACTTCTACCAGAACCCGGGCTGGGCGCTGTTCCTGGTGACCTTCACCTACATCTGGAAGAACCTGGGCTACACCTTCGTCATCTACCTCGCGGCGTTGCAGGGCCTCAACAAGGACCTCGACGAGGCGGCCGCGATCGACGGGACGCCGGCGTGGCGCAAGTTCTGGCGCGTGACCCTGCCGCAGCTGCGCCCGGCGACCTACTTCCTGTCGATCACCGTGCTGCTCAACAGCCTGCAGGTCTTCGACATCATCAACATCATGTTCCCCGCGGGCGGCCCGCAGGGCGGCACCACGACCATGGTCTTCGACATCTACTGGCAGACCTTCCGGAACCAGCGCGCCGGGTACGGCGCGACCATCGCGACGATCATGTTCCTCGTGCTCCTGATCGTGACGGTCGTGCAGGTGCGGATGATGGACCGGGGGGACGACAAGTGAGCGCATCGCCCGCGGGAAGCACCGGAATGAAGGTGCTCGGATACCTCGGCATGGCGGCCACGCTGCTCCTCGTGGCCGTGCCCGTCTACTTCATCGTCATCACCTCGGTGAAGGACCGGCCGGACATCTTCGTCTCGCCCGCCACGTGGTGGCCGCCGACCTGGTACCCGCAGAACTACAGCTACGTGACGGAGGAGATCCCGTACTGGCAGTACCTGCGGAACTCGGCGATCATCACGCTCGTCACCGGGACCATCAAGTTCGTCCTCGGCGTGAGCACCGCCTACGCCCTGGTCTTCCTCCGCTTCCCGTACAAGAAGCTGATCTTCCTCGTGGTGATCGCGGCGCTCATGGTGCCCAACCAGATCACCGTGATCTCGAACTACGCGCTCATGGCGGACTACCGCAACACCTTCTTCGGCATCATCGTGCCGCTGGCGGGCGTGGCCTTCGGCACCTTCCTCATGCGCAACCACTTCCTCTCGCTGCCCAAGGAGATCGTGGAGGCGGCGCGCATGGACGGGGCCGGCCACCTGCGCCTGCTGTTCCGGGTGATCCTGCCCGTCTCGATCCCCACCATGGTGGCCTTCGCGGTCATCACGCTGGTGAACGAGTGGAACGAGTACCTCTGGCCGTTCCTCATGTCGGACAACGCCGCCGTCGCGCCGCTGCCCGTCGGCCTCACCCTGCTCCAGAACACCGAGCAGGGGGTGAACTGGGGGCCCGTCATGGCGGCCACCCTGCTCACCGCCCTGCCGATGCTCATCGTCTTCCTGATCCTGCAGCGGCAGATGATCAAGGGCCTGACCTCCGGCGCCGTCAAGGGCTGACCGGGACCACCACAGAAGAAACACCAAGGGAGAGACTCATGGGCGACTTCACACGGCGGGGCTTCCTCGTCACCGGCCTGGCGGCGACCGCGGCGGTAGCGGCGGCGTGCGCGGGCTCCGGTTCGGGCGGCGGCTCGTCGAACTCGGGCAGCGGAGGCAGCGGTGGCGGTGGCGGCGACATCACGCTGCGCTTCCTCAGCAACCACCCGGGCAGCTCGAAGGCCACCGAGCAGGCGCTCATCGACGACTTCCAGAAGGCCAACTCCGGCATCAAGGTGGAGTTGCTGGACGGCGGCAAGAACTACGAGGAGGTCGCCCAGAAGTTCCAGACCTCGCTCTCCGGTGGCGACAAGGCCGACATCATCGTCGTCTCCGACGTCACCTGGTTCAACTTCGCGCTGAACAAGCAGATCGCCCCGCTCGACGACCTGTTCGCGGGCGCCGGCCTCAAGCCGGAGGAGTACGTCGACTCCCTGCTCGCTGACACGAAGTTCAACGGCAAGCACTACGCGGTGCCCTTCGCCCGCTCGACGCCGCTGTTCTACTACAACAAGGACGTGTGGAAGAAGGCCGGCCTCGAGGACCGCGGCCCCAAGGACTGGGACGAGTTCGCGCAGTGGGCGCCCCGCATCCAGGACGCGATCGGCAGCGACAAGAAGGCCATCGTCATCGCCGACGGCGAGAACTACCTCGACTGGGTCTTCGAGGGCTGGAACTGGTCCAAGGGCGGCGCCTACTCCGACGGCTGGGACCTCAAGTTCACCACCCCGGAGTCGATCGCGGCGGCCAACCAGCTCAAGGACGTGATGAGCAAGTGGGGCCGCCTGGCCACCACCCCCGAGAACGACTTCGGCGCCGGCCTCGCCGCCGTCACGCTGCAGTCCACCGGTTCGCTCAAGACGATCAGCACGTCCGCGAAGTTCGAGCTCGGCACCGCCTTCCTGCCCGGACCCGCCGGCAGGTCGTGCCCCACGGGCGGCGCGGGTGTCGCGATCGCCGAGGGCATCTCGGCCGAGCGCAAGGCCGCGGCCATGAAGTTCATCGAGTTCCTCACCAACACGGTGAACACCTCGAAGTTCTCGCAGGCCACGGGCTACATGCCGGTGCGCAAGGCCGTCGTCGACGAGCCCTCGATGAAGGCCTTCATCGAGAAGAACCCGAACTTCGGCACCGCCGTCCGGCAGCTGCCGGTGACCCGCAGCCAGGACAACGCCCGCGTCTTCGTGCCGGGCGGCGGCGCGGACATCGGCCGCGCGCTGCAGCAGATCGTCAACGGCGGCGACACCGCGGCCGTGCTGGGTGCGCTGCAGCGGACGATCCAGGGCAAGATCGACTCGCAGATCAAGCCCAAGCTGCCGAAGTAAGCCCGGCTGCAGCCGGTTTCGTAGAAACTAGGAGTGACAGGAAGACCATGGCAACGGTGCGTTTCGACGGTGCGACCGTCCAGTACCCGGGCGCCGAGCGGCCCTCGGTCAGCTCGCTCGACCTGGACATCGCCGACGGCGAGTTCGTGGTGCTGGTCGGCCCGTCGGGCTGCGGCAAGTCGACCAGCCTGCGGGCGCTGGCCGGCCTCGAGGCGGTCACCGAGGGGCGGATCCTCATCGACGACGTCGACGTCACGGCGGTCTCGCCGAAGAAGCGCGACGTGGCCATGGTCTTCCAGAACTACGCGCTCTACCCGAACATGACGGTGGCGCAGAACATGGGCTTCGCGCTGCGCAACGCCGGCGTCTCCAAGGAGGAGACGGCGAAGCAGGTGGCCGAGGCCGCGGCGATGCTGGAGCTGGAGCCGCTGCTCGACCGCAAGCCCGCGCGGCTCTCGGGCGGCCAGCGCCAGCGCGTCGCCATGGGCCGCGCCATCGTGCGTCACCCCAAGGTCTTCGCGATGGACGAGCCGTTGTCGAACCTCGATGCGCGGCTGCGCGTCTCGACCCGCTCGCAGATCTCCGCGCTGCAGCGGCGGCTCGGCGTCACCACGCTCTACGTGACGCACGACCAGGTGGAGGCCATGACGATGGGCGACCGCGTCGCGGTGCTCAAGGACGGCCTGCTGCAGCAGGCCGCGCCGCCGCGCGAGCTGTACGACGACCCGGTCAACACCTTCGTCGCCGGCTTCCTCGGCTCGCCCGGCATGAACCTGCTGACGGTGCCGCGCACCGACGCGGGCGCCGACCTCGGCGGTGCCGTGGTCCCGGTGCCGCGCACCATCGACTCGGGGAAGACGGTGACCGTCGGCCTGCGGCCCGAGGGGCTCGAGGTCGTCTCCGCCGGCTCGCCGGGCGCGGCGCGGGGCACCATCGCGCTGGTGGAGGAGCTGGGCGCCGAGGCGCTGGTCTACGTCACCGTCGACGGGCAGGACAAGCCCGTGGTCGCGCGAGCGGACCGCGCCTCCACGCTACGAGCCGGCGAGGAGGTCGGGTTGGTCCCGGCGGCGGAGCAGGCGCTGTTCTTCGACGCGGAGTCGGGCGACCGGCTGCGCTGACCCTGACGGGCAGAACGGGTGCGGATAGCTTCCCGCACCCCGTTCTGCCCGCGCCCGATCACACGGCGCGCTGCGTGCTCCAGGCCCCGCTCGATCGTGCTGGCGCCACCGCGGCACGGCCTCCTGCGGGACGGTCGCGGAGGAAGCGCCGGCGGTCCGCTGTCGCCCGGTGCAGGCCGAGCATCGTCTCGACGGCGCGGTCCCACGTGTACTGCTCGGCGCACGTCCGGGCGGCCCGGCGGTAGTCGCCGTCGAGCACTGCGCGCACGGCGGCGGTGAACGCGGCGCCCGTGTCGGCGGCCGGGAGACCGCAGCCGTCGCGGGTGACGTCGGCGAGGGCGCTGTTGCGCGAGACCACGATCGGGGTGCCGGAGGCGAGTGCCTCCATCGCGCTGAGCCCGAAGGTCTCGTGCGGCCCCGGGCAGATCGCGACGTCCGCGGCCGCGAGGAGGTCGGCCAGGTCATCGCGATCCGCGAGGTGGCCGGTGAAGACGACCGGCAGTCCGTAGGCCTGACGCCGCAGCTCGTCGGTCATGGCGCCGTCGCCCGCGATGACGAGGCGCGCCCGGACACCGTCGGCGACGAGGGCGCGGACGATCTCGATCCCGCGCGCCGGATGCTTCTCCATCGAGAGTCGGCAGGACTGCACGAGGAGGACGTCGGCACCGTGTGACCACCGCTCCCGCGCCTGCGGCGTGGCCCGGTCCGGGCGGAAGGTGCCGAGGTCGACGCCGAGCGGGACGGTCTCGACGTTGGGTGCCTGCACGCGCGCGAACTCCTCGCCGGCGAAGGCCGTCGTGCAGACGACGGTGTCGTAGCTGCGGGCTGTGCCGAGGTTCGCCACGTCGGAGGCCCAGGTCGCAACCCGGCGCGGGGCGCCCAGTTCGATCATCCGGTCGAGGCGCTCGTGACTGATCATGATCGAGCCGATGCCGTGCGCCTTCGCCCACGGGCCCATGCCGCGCAGCGTGAGGCGGTCGGAGACCTCGAGGCTGTCAGCGCCGAGGCGGGGGAGGAGCCGGCGGATGAGGACGGGGCTCGCGGCCCGGTAGCCCTCCACCTTGAAGAACTTGCGGCCCGGGACGGTGATCCGGCGGACGCCGGAATCGAGCACCTCGTCGTCGTGCGCGCGGCCGGCGACCACCAGCGTGACCGCGTGCCCGCGGTCGACGTAGCCCGCGCCCAACTGGTCCACGGCGGTCCGCAGGCCGCCCGACCGCGGCCCGTAGAAGTTCGCCAGTTGAACGATGTGCATCGGCTGCATCCCGCCAGGCTGCCCGCGGGGGAGGTCGCGGGGGTGAACGGGCGGAAGCCGTTGGACGAACTGTGCGAACCTGTCGGTCCGCGGGAGCAGAATCAGGGCATGACCGTACGTCTGAATCCCTACATCAGCTTCGCCGACAACGCCCGCGAGGCGCTCGAATTCTACCGAGACGTCTTCGGAGGCGAGCTCGAGATCTCCACTTTCGAGGGCATGCCGCCCGAGATGCTCTCCGATCCCAACGACGCCACCAAGGTGATGCACGGCCAGCTCACCACCGCGGACGGCTTCACTCTCATGTGCGCCGATACGCCGGCCGGGATGCCGCGGAACGTCGGTGACGACGTGTCCGTGTCGCTCTCGGGTGACGACCTCGCCAAGCTCACCGGCTGGTGGGAGAAGCTGTCCGCGAGCGGCTCCGTGACCGTCCCGTTCGTGCAGGCGCCGTGGGGTGACACCTTCGGCATGTGCATCGACGGCTTCGGCGTGCACTGGATGGTCAACGCCGCGGCGTCCTGACGGGTCCGCGAAGCCTGCGGATTCGTGAGGGAACGGCCAACGGTCGCCCTTGCGTGAGTTGCAGGACTTGCAGGCGGGCCGGAGATTCGCCAGCATGTCCGGCCCGCCTTTCGACAGTGGCTTCACGGAGGCGATCCTTCTCCGCGAACCGCTCAGGATCACGGGCCCGTGCTCGTCGTGCGCGGTCCGCAGCGCCGACGTCGGGTTTGGCTCGGCGATACGCCCGGGTGCGCGCCGACTGGCATTGTCGGCAGAAGCGGTTCGGCCTGGCGCGGCCCTTGCGTCGGTAGAAGTCGGAGAGCGGAAGCTCGCGCTGACATTCGATGCAAACCTGGGTGTTGTTCATGTTGGCCTCGTATTCATGACGTCCCCGGGGCCACTGGTACTCTCGCATCGCGCCCCCCTAGCTCAATTGGCAGAGCATCCGACTTTTAATCGGCTGGTTGTGGGTTCGAGTCCCACGGGGGGCACTCGCGCCTATCGTCATTCTCGCGATCACGACTGGCAGGTTTCGTCGCTCGGACCGAGGCGCTGCGATTCACCGAGATAGGGAATTCTGGTAGGTGTAATGGCCTTCGCCACCTGCGACGAGTGGGAAGCCTGGCCGGAGCAGCACCACGACACCGCGCCGGGTTGACGCCTTCCTCGCCGCGGCGCGCGATGGCGACTTCGAAGCGCTGCTGCGGGTGCTGGATCCGGACCTGACGTGGACCCGGCGGACCGCGCGCGGCGAGGTGGTGACGATCGGCGCGGACGCGGTGATCGAGGTGGCTCGACGGGGCGATCCGAGCCGCATCGAGGCGCGGCGCGTCAGAGTGAATGGTTCTCCCGGCATCCTGGTCTGGGGCCCACCGGGAAGCCGGTGGCTCTCATGGCGTGCACGGTGGTCGGCGGCCGTATCGTCGACATCAGGCGCTGTTCAACAGCGTGGGTGGGCGTGCCCGATCACCCGCTGACCTGCCGATTTGGGATCTGGGTGGAATGTGCCATAAGCTATCCCAGCTCCCAACGGAACACGGAAGCGGTGCGGAGAGCGGCTTCATGTCGCCCGAAGCGAGCCCCCTTCGTTTAGTGGCCTAGGACGCCGCCCTTTCAAGGCGGTAGCGCGGGTTCGAATCCCGTAGGGGGTACGTCGGAAGACGAAAAATTGCATATGGCCCTGTGGCGCAGTTGGTTAGCGCGCCGCCCTGTCACGGCGGAGGTCGCGGGTTCGAGTCCCGTCAGGGTCGCCATCCGAGTTCCATGAACTCGGCGATGACGGTTTTACCGGCACGGCCAGGTAGCTCAGTTGGTACGAGCGACCGCCTGAAAAGCGGTAGGTCGCCGGTTCGATCCCGGCTCTGGCCACAAGCAAAACCCCCTGTTCGCAGGGGGTTTTCTTGTCCGCCCGAGGAACTCAGGTCCCTCCCATCCGGCCGGCTCGACGAGAATCCAGGGCCCGCCGTGTACTACACGGTGGTAACGATCGGCTGACCACGTCCGAATCAAGGGACGACGGTCCGCCGGCGTGGTGGGCCGACCGATCCGGGGGGATGCAATGACCAGGACTACGAAGGCCGCCGTCGCGCTCGTCGCGGCACTCGCTCTCACCAGCGGGTGCGGCGACGGATCCACGCCGGCGGGGGAGGCGTCGTCGACCTACGCGACGCCGGCGACGAGCGCGCAGGCCGGAACCGGCCAGGTGACGGGCGCCCCGGCGACGAATGCCGCCCCGGCGCCGGGGGCCACCGACGCGGGCGAGGCCCGTCCCGTGACCGAGGGGAACGGGAAGTGCCTGGATCTGGCCTCGCCGACGGTCCGCGACGCCGTGGCGAAACTCCCGCCGTTCCGCGGCGACGGGTACGTCGCCACGCGCGGCACCGACGCGAAGGCGGGTGCGTGCCCCGACCTGATGTGGGTGCGGGCCGACCTGAACATGGGGACGGGGAGCTCGCCCGTGTGGTTCCTGTTCTTCGACCGCCTCGGCTACCTCGGCACGGCCACCAGCCGCTACACCGCGTTCACCAGCGTCTTCGGCAGCACCCAGGACTCCGTCGCCCTCGAATACCGCTGGCTCAACCCGGGCGACGCCACGGCCGGCCCCTCGGGCGGGCCCGTGATCGTGACCTACCGGTTGTCCGGGCGCACCGTGACGGCCGACAAGGAGGTGCCGCCGCAGGTCTTCGACGGTGGCGCGGCGCCGACCACCGAGCCCACGCGGACCGCCGCGCCCACGTCTGCGACCCCGACGGCGCCGGCCGCCGCGCCCACGTCCGCCACGGCCACGTCCGCCACCCCGACGGCGCCGGCCGCGTCGGCCACCCCGACGGCCACCGGCCGCTGACCCCGCTCCTCGCGATCGGCCCCGTCCACCCTGGGCCCGATCGCGGGTTCGGGGCGTAACGTCAGCGGCATGGGTCGGATCACGGTGCGCCGGGCGGTGGCGAGGGCTACCGTCGGCGCTGGTCAGGTGCGTCGCATCGATACCCTCGCCGTCGAGGAACCGCTCGAGATCCGCGTCGCGGGAACGCCGCTCGCCGTCACCATGCGCACCCCCGGGCACGACGTGGAGCTGGCCGCCGGCTTCCTCGTCTCCGAGGGCGTGATCGGCGCCGCGGAGGACGTCCGGTCCGCGATTCACTGCGGCGGGCCGGGCACGGACGGTGCGATCAACGAGTACAACGTGCTCGACGTCACGCTCGCCGACGGCGTCCGCCCGCCCTCGCCCGAGGTCACGCGCGCCTTCTACACCACCAGCTCCTGCGGGCTGTGCGGCAAGGCCAGCATCGACGCGGTGCGCACCGTGTCCCGGTTCGACGTGCGGTCCGATCCGGTCACCGTCGGGGTGGACGAGGTGACGCGGTACCCGGACCGGCTCCGCGCGGACCAGGCCGTCTTCGACAAGACCGGCGGGCTGCACGCCGCCGCGCTGTTCGACGTCGCGACCGGCGAGCTGCTCGTGCTGCGCGAGGACGTGGGCCGGCACAACGCCGTCGACAAGGTGATCGGCTGGGCCCTCCTGCAGGGCCGCCTGCCGCTGCGGGGGATCGTCCTCCAGGTCTCCGGCCGCGCCAGCTTCGAGCTCGTGCAGAAGGCGGTGATGGCCGGGATCCCCGTGCTCTCCGCGGTATCCGCGCCGTCGTCCCTCGCGGCCGAGCTCGCCGACGAGGCGGGCCTCACGCTGATCGGGTTCGTCCGCGGCGACCACCTGAACGTCTACACCCGTGCGGACCGGGTGCGCACCGGCTGACCGGTCAGACCCGCCATTCGATCCGGTCGACCTGTTCCGGCGGCCAGGCCGCGGGCGGGGCGAAGGGCTCGCCCGGGAGCGCGACGACGGAGACGGCCGAGGCCGGCTTGCGCGCGGGCGCTCCCTCGCCGTCGAGGAGGTAGAGCCACTGGCGGTAGCCGGCGTCGTCGCGCTCGGAACGCACCTGCACGCTGGAGCCCAGGGGGACCGGCGCGAGGTACTCGATGATCGCGCGGTGCGGCGCCGCGAGCAGCGGATCGCCGTTCAGGTCGTCCTCGACGAGCTGCAGGTAGGCGGCGTTGTTGAGGTGCTGGTACGGGTCGAAGTCGGTGGCGCGCAGTCGCACCGTGTAGTCGCCCGCCGACGGCTCGGGCGGCGTGGCCGTGTTGAGCGCCTTCCAGCGCAGCCGGGTCTCGGTGACGTACTGCTGCAGATACTCCATGCCGCCGTCGCTGATGTGCGTCGGCATCCCCGATTCGGCGCTGAACCGGATCCAGAAGGCCTCGGTCTCGACGTGCCCGCCGGCGCTGCCGCGCAGCGTGATCCGCATGTTGCACCAGCGGGAACTGGTCGACTCGCACCAGCGCAGCAGGGTGACGTCCGACGGCCAGTGCAGCGGCTCGTGCACGTCGATGATGCTGCGGCGCACGAGCCAGTACGGGTCGGTGGCGTCGAAACCGCGGTGGAACATCTCGTCGTTGGCCATGTCCTGGAGGTAGCGCGCGATCCCGTCGAGCCGGACGCGGCGCTCGGGATCGACGTCGCCCGTGCGGACGGGCCAGCTCCTCTCGAAGGAGGGACCGGGCGGCGCTGCCTGCAGGAACTCGTAGTCACTCACACGGCGAGCCTAGGGTGTGGGCATGGCTGAGGTGACGATCGTCGGTGCGGGTGTGATCGGATTGTCGTGCGCGGTGCGGCTGCTGCAGGCCGGGCACGCCGTGCGCGTCCTCGGCCGCGAGCTCTCGCCCGACGTGACGTCCGCGGTGGCGGCCGCCGTCTGGTACCCGTACCTCGCGGAGCCCCGCGACCGCGTCACCGGCTGGTCCGCGGCGACGCTCGCCGAATTCACCGCCCTCGCCGCACGCGGCGTCGACGGTGTCGTCATGACGCCGGGCACCGAGATCTTCCGCGCGCCCGTGCCGGAGCCGTGGTGGACCTCCGCCGTGCCGTCCGTCGAGCGCGTCGAGGCGCCCCGCCCCGGCTACGCGGAGGGGTGGAGCTTCGTCGCGCCGGTCATCGAGATGCCCGTCTACCTGCCCTGGCTCGCCGGACGCGTCCGCGAGCTGGGCGGCACCGTCGAACAGCGGGAGGTGGCC
This sequence comes from Tsukamurella asaccharolytica, assembly GCF_007858435.1. Taxonomy (GTDB): domain Bacteria; phylum Actinomycetota; class Actinomycetes; order Mycobacteriales; family Mycobacteriaceae; genus Tsukamurella; species Tsukamurella asaccharolytica. The sequence continues at coordinate 12,123 of NZ_VIGW01000005.1, forward strand.
TCCCTCGCCGAGCTCGACGGCGCCGTCGTCAACGCGACGGGCCTCGGCGCGCGCGAGCTCGTCGGCGACGCCGCGATGGAGCCGGTCCGCGGGCAGGTCGTCTACCTCGAGCAGGTGGGCGTGGACCGCTGGTGGATCGACGATTCCGCCCTCCACCTCGGCGTCACCACGTACGTCGTGCCGCGCTCGCGGGACGTCGTGGTCGGCGGCACCGAGGACCACGGTGCCGAGGACCTCACCATCGACCCGGCCACCGCCGACGCCGTCCTCGCGCGGGCCCGCGCCCTCGTTCCCGAGCTCGCGGACGCGCGGGTGCTCGGCCACAACATCGGCCTGCGGCCCGCGCGCCCGACGGTGCGCCTCGAGCGCGAGGGCGACGTGATCCACTGCTACGGCCACGGCGGCGCCGGGGTCACGCTCAGCTGGGGCTGCGCCGACGAGGTCGTGACGCTCATCGGGTGACGGCGCCGCGCCGCAGGACTACCGTCGGAGTATGTGCCGGAACATCACTGAACTGCGGGGGCTCGAGCCCGCCGCCACCGACGAGGAGATCGAGGCCGCCGCACGGCAGTACGTGCGCAAGGTCTCGGGCGTCCAGAAGGTCAGCGACGCCAATCGCGACGCCTTCGAGAAGGCCGTCGCCGCGGTCACCGCGGCCACGGAGGAGCTGCTCGACGCGCTGCCCGCGCGCCGGCAGCCGCCGAAGACGGTGCCGCCGCTGCGCCGCCCCGAGGTGCGGGCGCGGATCGAGGCGAGGGCCGCGGGCAGGTCCGCATGAGCGAGCTGGAGTCGCTGCTCGCGACCATGGAACGGATCGCCGAGACCGTCAACCGGTTCGACGACGACCACGTCCAGCGCAAGGCCTTCAAGCTGCTGATGAAGGCCGCGGAGCGCGACGCCGAGAACGCCGAGGGCGCCGCGGAGAGTGCCCGCGAGTGGGAGGCGCACGCCGCGCACACCCGGCCGGCCAACAACCGCGAGAAGATCGTCGTGGCGGCCGCCCATCTCGCGGAGGTCGGCGAGGAGCCGACCCCGGGACGGGTCTTCGACCTGTTCGCCGACGCCGGCTGGAAGGTGCCGGTGCGTCCCGAGGACACGCTGCAGCAGACCGCGGCGGCCGGCTGGATCGGGCTCGAGGACGGGGCCGTGACGGTGACGGACGCCGGGGAGCGGCTGATCGACGCCCTGCCGCGGTAACGCCGACGCGCATCTCCACCCGGGACTCCACCCGCGGGTGGATCCGATCGCCGCAGGTCGCGGGCATCGTCGACGGCATGACACCCGCACTGGAACTCAGATCGCTGACCAAGACCTACACGACCGCGACGGGGGAGCGCTTCACCGCCGTCGACCACGTCGATCTCACCGTCCGGCAGGGCGAGGTCGTCGCCTTCCTCGGGCCCAACGGCGCGGGCAAGAGCACCACCATCGACATGATCCTCGGCCTCATCTCCCCGGATTCCGGCACCGCGGAGCACATCGGCACCGTCGCGGCCGTGCAGCAGTCGGGCGGGCTCCTGCCCACCCTCACCGTGCAGGACACCGTCGAGCTCATCGCCGCGCTGCACCCCGGTTCCGACCCGGACGCCGCGATCGCCCGCGCCGGCCTCGACGACCTGCGGCGGCGCACCGTCGGGAAATGCTCCGGCGGGCAGCAGCAGGCCCTGCGGTTCGCCCTGGCCCTGCTCGCCGAGCCCGACCTGCTGATCCTGGACGAGCCCACCGCGGGCATGGACGTCGACGCCCGGCGCCGGTTCTGGTCCGCCGTCCGCGCCGACGCCCGCCGCGGCACGACGGTCCTGTTCGCCACCCACTACCTCGAGGAGGCGGACCAGTTCGCCGACCGCGTGGTGATGATCGCGGGCGGGCGGATCGTCGCCGACGGCGCCACCGCCGACGTCCGGGCCGCCGCCACCGGCCGGCGGGTCTCCGCCGTGCTCGGGCCCGACGAGGCCGCCGCCGTCGTCGCCGCCGTACCCGGACTCCGCGTGGCGGAGGTCCGGGGCGAGCGCACCGTCTTCGCCGTCGACGGCGACCCGCGCGCCTCCGACGACGCACTCCGATTCCTGCTCACCCGTACCGACGCCCGCGATGTGGAGACCCTCACGCACGGTCTCGAAGAGGCGTTCCTGCAGCTCACCGAGGAGAAGGCATGACCACGACAGCCACCACCACCACCACGCCCTGGGGCCTCACGCCCCGCTTCCTGCTGCTCGACGTGCGGCGCCAGCTGCGCAACCGCCAGACCCTCATCATCACGACCGTCCTGCCCGTGGTGCTCTACCTGGCGCTGCGCGCCCAGGCCGGGCCGGACGCGCGGTTCGCCCACGGCGACTTCGCCGCGTGGATGATGATCGGCCTCGCGCTCTACGGCGCCGCCGCCACGGCCACGACGACCGCGGCCCAGGTCGCCGCCGAGCGGTCGACGGGGTGGGTGCGCACGCTGCGGCTCACGCCCCTGCGCCCGCCCGGCTACATCGCGTCGAAGGTGGTGAGCGCCCTGGTGATGTCCGCGCTGCCCGTCACCGTGATCGCGGTCCTGGCCGCGGCCACCGGCGCGCACGCGGAGCCGCAGGTCTGGTTCGGGTCGCTGCTCATCGCGTGGCTCGGGTCCGCGCTGTTCGGCGCGCTGGGACTGGCGCTCGGCCTCGCGCTGCGGCCCGAGATCGTCATGCACATCCCCGGGCTGCTGCTCACGGTGCTCGCCTTCGGCGGCAACGTCTTCTTCCCGCTCTCGGGCGGGATGCTCACGGCCGCGCAGTTCACGCCCATGTACGGGATCGCAGCCCTGGCCCGGTACCCCTTGACCGGCGGCGAGCTGATCCGGGGCGGGCACGTCTCCCTGTTCGGGGCCGTGGTCAACGTGGTCGCCTGGTTCGCGATCTTCGCCGGCGCCGCCGCGCTCGCATACCGGCGCAGCGCCGAGCGCTGAGTGCTTTCGCGCCGATTGTGACAGATATCACACAGGCGTAGCCTGGGGGCATGTCCATGCACACACCGCGAACCACGCCGAACCTCGTCCAGCGGGTGAAGTACCTCATGGGAATGCGCCTGCCCGACTCCATGCACGATTGGGTGGTCAACGACGCCACCGGCCCCGGCCACAACCGTCGCTTCTTCATCCGGGGGGCGCTGATCGTGCCCTTCCTCATCGTCGCTCTGCTCCTGCCCTCGCCGCTGTGGGTCAAGCTCGCGCTCGTCGCGATGATGGCGCTGCCGGCCATCGTCTTCGTCGGCGGCCTGCGGTCGATCTACCTGCAGGAGCTCCTCGCCGACAACGGCATCGACCCGCATACCGAGAGCGGCAGCCAGCTCGCCGAGCATCGTCGTCGCGCCGCGGTGTACGAGGAGAAGTACCGGCACCGGGCCGCGTAGCCTCGCCGGGTGACGGCAGAACGCTCCTGGGCCCCGGGGCACCCCCTCGACCTGCACGGCACCGTCGGCGTGCTCCGCCGCGGCGCGGGCGATCCCGCCTACGCGCGCACGCCCGACGGTGCCCTCTGGCGCGCGGTGCACACCCCGGACGGCCCCGGGACTCTCCGCCTGCGCCTCGCCGGCGGCACCGTCACCGCGCAGGCGTGGGGGAGCGGGGCGCAGTGGCTCCTCGACAACGCCCCCGCGATGGTCGGCGCGGACGACGATCCGTCGGCGCTGCTCCCGCGGCACCCGGTCGTCGAGCGGGCCGTCGCGGCCTCGCCCGGCCTGCGGCTGGCCCGGTCGAACCGGATCTGGGAGACCCTCGTCCCGACCGTCCTGGAGCAGAAGGTCGTCGGCGCCGAGGCGTGGCGGTCGTGGCGCTACCTGGTGCGACGGTTCGGCACCGTCGCCCCGGGCCCGACGGGCGGCCCCGGCCTCCGGGTGCCGCCGCCGCGCACCGCGTGGGCCGAGATCCCCGCGTGGGAGTGGCACCGCGCCGGCGTGGAGCCCGTCCGGATGCGGACGATCATCGGCGCGAGCGCCGTCGAGGTGGAGCACCGGCCGGCGAAGCTCGGGGCGCTCCCGGGGATCGGGCCGTGGACCGTCGGGGACCTGCTCGGCCGGGCCTGCGGCGACCCGGACGCGGTGCCGGTGGGGGACTACCACCTGCCGCGGATCGTGGGAATAGCGTTCACGGGCGAGGCGTTGGACGATCCCGGAATGCTGGACGTGCTCGAGCCCTACCGCGGGCAGCGGGGGCGGGTGATCCGGCTGCTGGTCCGCGCGGGTGTCGACCGCGAACGGCGCGGGCCGAGGGTGTCGCTGCGCGACTATCGTGGCCTCTAGGGCAATGCATTTTGACCAGCGTGAGTTCAGGCGGGTAAGCTTGGACGCCGTGCCTGGGTAACCAGGACCGTTCTCACGTGCCCATGGTCAGGCCGGACCTCCGGAACCGCCCACGGACACGCGACACGCCCGACCTCGGGGTACGCGCGGGGCGGGTAGCTACTTCCCGGAAACGGGACTGACCAGCGGAAACGACGTGAGTCGCCGACGCTGGTGGGGCCGCGCTGCGGAAGTCGTCGTTCTTCGCCCGTCGAAGAGAGGCACTTGCCCGGAGCTACAACCGCAGCAGTAGGAAGAGTCGGCCGTGCGGCCGGCGCCAGCCGAAACGAAGGAAACAGCGCTTCTATGCCAACTATCAACCAGCTGGTCCGCAAGGGCCGCCGGGACAAGGCCTCCAAGACGAAGGTGGCCGCCCTCAAGGGCTCGCCGCAGCGTCGTGGCGTGTGCACCCGCGTGTACACCACGACCCCGAAGAAGCCGAACTCGGCTCTCCGTAAGGTCGCTCGCGTCCGTCTCACCAGCTCGGTCGAGGTCACCGCGTACATCCCCGGCGAAGGCCACAACCTTCAGGAGCACTCGATGGTGCTCGTCCGCGGCGGTCGTGTGAAGGACCTCCCGGGTGTTCGCTACAAGATCATCCGCGGTTCGCTCGACACCCAGGGTGTCAAGAACCGCAAGCAGGCGCGGAGCCGCTACGGCGCGAAGAAGGAGAAGGGCTGATGCCTCGTAAGGGACCGGCGCCCAAGCGCCCCGTCGTCAATGACCCCGTCTACGGCTCGCAGGTCGTCACGCAGCTCGTGAACAAGGTGCTGCTGGACGGCAAGAAGTCGACCGCCGAGCGCATCGTCTACGGCGCGCTCGAGGCGACCCGTGAGAAGACCGGTACCGATCCGGTTCTCACCCTCAAGAAGGCGCTCGACAACGTCCGCCCGTCGCTCGAGGTGAAGAGCCGCCGCGTCGGTGGCGCCACCTACCAGGTGCCGATCGAGGTGAAGGCCGGCCGCGCCAACACCCTCGCGCTGCGCTGGCTGGTGACCTTCACGCGGCAGCGTCGCGAGAAGACCATGGTCGAGCGGCTCGCCAACGAGATCCTCGACGCGAGCAACGGCCTGGGCGCTTCCGTCAAGCGCCGCGAGGACACCCACAAGATGGCCGAGGCCAACCGGGCGTTCGCGCACTACCGCTGGTGATCTGATCCCGGAGGTTCGTCGCCGGGCGGCGAACCTCCGGGACACCGGAGTTCCAACCATCCTTTTACGAGAACGAGGCATACCACCGTGGCACAGGAAGTGCTTACCGACCTCACGAAGGTCCGCAACATCGGCATCATGGCGCATATCGATGCCGGTAAGACCACCACGACCGAGCGCATCCTCTTCTACACCGGTGTGAACTACAAGATCGGTGAGACCCACGACGGTGCCTCGACCACCGACTGGATGGAGCAGGAGAAGGAGCGGGGTATCACCATTACCTCCGCCGCCGTGACCTGCTTCTGGAAGAAGAACCAGATCAACATCATCGACACCCCCGGGCACGTCGACTTCACGGTCGAGGTGGAGCGTTCGCTCCGCGTGCTCGACGGCGCCGTCGCCGTCTTCGACGGCAAGGAGGGCGTCGAGCCCCAGTCGGAGCAGGTGTGGCGCCAGGCGGAGAAGTACGACGTCCCGCGTATCTGCTTCGTCAACAAGATGGACAAGCTGGGCGCCGACTTCTACTTCACCGTGCGCACCATCGAGGATCGCCTCGGTGCGAAGCCGCTGGTCCTGCAGCTGCCGATCGGCGCCGAGGACGAGTTCGACGGCGTCGTCGACCTGCTCGAGATGAAGGCCATCACCTGGCGCGGCGTCGTCGAGATCGGCGCCGAGCCGACCATCGAGGAGATCCCCGCCGACCTCGCCGACAAGGCCGCCGAGTACCGCGAGAAGCTGCTCGAGACCGTCGCCGAGTCCGACGAGACCCTCATGGAGAAGTACTTCGCCGGTGAGGAGCTCTCGATCGAGGAGATCAAGGCCCAGATCCGCAAGCTCACGATCACCCGTGAGCTGTACCCCGTGCTGTGCGGCTCGGCGTTCAAGAACAAGGGCGTGCAGCCCATGCTCGACGCCGTGATCGACTACCTCCCCAGCCCGCTCGACGTGCCCTCCATCGAGGGTCACGCCGTGGGCGACGAGGAGAAGATCCTCTCGCGCAAGCCCAGCAAGGACGAGCCCTTCGCGGCCCTGGCCTTCAAGATCGCCGCGCACCCCTTCTTCGGCAAGCTGACCTTCGTCCGCGTGTACTCGGGTCACATCGACTCGGGCACCGGCGTGCTCAACGCCACGAAGGGCAACAAGGAGCGCATCGGCAAGCTCTTCCAGATGCACGCCAACAAGGAGATGCCCGTCGAGGATGCGACCGCCGGTCACATCTACGCGATGATCGGTCTGAAGAACACCACGACCGGTGACACCCTCTGCGACCCGGCGAACCCGATCGTGCTCGAGTCCATGTCCTTCCCGGACCCGGTCATCAACGTCTCGATCGAGCCGAAGACCAAGTCCGACCAGGAGAAGCTCGGCGTCGCGATCCAGAAGCTCGCCGAGGAGGACCCCACGTTCTCCGTCGAGCTCGACGAGCAGACCGGCCAGACCGTCATCGGCGGCATGGGCGAGCTGCACCTCGACATCCTCGTCGACCGCATGCGTCGCGAGTTCAAGGTCGAGGCCAACGTCGGCAAGCCGCAGGTGGCCTACCGCGAGACGATCCGTCGTCCCGTCGACAAGCACGAGTACACCCACAAGAAGCAGACGGGTGGCTCGGGCCAGTTCGCGCGCGTCATCATCAAGCTGGAGCCGCTGGAGGACGCCGAGGACGGCGCCACCTACGAGTTCGTCAACGCCGTGACCGGCGGCCGCGTCCCGAAGGAGTACATCCCTTCGGTCGACGCCGGCGCGCAGGATGCGATGCAGTACGGCGTGCTCGCGGGCTACCCGCTGGTGAACGTCAAGGTCACGCTGCTCGACGGCGCGTACCACGACGTGGACTCGTCCGAGATGGCGTTCAAGGTCGCCGGCGCGCAGGCCTTCAAGGAGGCCGCCCGCCAGGCCGGCCCCGTCATCCTCGAGCCCATCATGGCTGTCGAGGTCACGACCCCCGAGGACTACATGGGTGACGTGATCGGCGACCTCAACTCCCGCCGTGGCCAGATCCAGGCCATGGAGGAACGCAGCGGTGCCCGCCTCGTGAAGGCTCAGGTTCCGCTGTCGGAGATGTTCGGCTACATCGGCGACCTCCGGTCGAAGACCCAGGGCCGGGCGAACTACTCCATGGTTTTCGATACGTACGCCGAGGTTCCGGCGAACGTCTCGAAGGAGATCATCGCGAAGGTGAACGGGGAGTAAGTCCTCCCCGCTCTCCGGAGCGTGGCGCTTCCCGGCTCCCGCCGCGGCGTCAGACCCACGGCCCGCCGTGGCGTCGAAAACCCCAGAAAGAAGACACCCTGTCGGGCAACCGGCCCGCAGGCTACTCAAGTCCAGGAGGACATCAAGTGGCGAAGGCGAAGTTCGAGCGGACCAAGCCGCACGTGAACATCGGCACCATCGGTCACGTCGACCACGGCAAGACCACCCTGACGGCTGCCATCACCAAGGTTCTGGCCGAGAAGTACCCGGACCTCAACGAGGCCTCGGCGTTCGATCAGATCGATAAGGCGCCCGAGGAGAAGGCTCGTGGCATCACGATCAACATCTCGCACGTCGAGTACCAGACCGAGAAGCGCCACTACGCTCACGTCGATGCGCCGGGTCACGCCGACTACATCAAGAACATGATCACCGGTGCCGCGCAGATGGACGGCGCGATCCTGGTCGTGGCCGCCACCGACGGCCCGATGCCGCAGACCCGCGAGCACGTGCTGCTCGCCCGCCAGGTCGGCGTGCCCTACATCCTGGTCGCCCTGAACAAGTGCGACATGGTCGACGACGAGGAGATCCTCGAGCTCGTCGAGATGGAGGTCCGCGAGCTGCTGGCCTCGCAGGAGTTCGACGAGGACGCCCCCGTCGTCCGCGTGTCGGGCTACCAGGCCCTGCAGGGCGACGAGAAGTGGGTCGAGTCGATCGTCGAGCTGATGAACGCGGTCGACGAGTCGATCCCGGACCCCGAGCGTGAGACCGACAAGCCCTTCCTCATGCCCGTCGAGGACGTCTTCACGATCACCGGTCGTGGCACCGTCGTCACCGGTCGTGTCGAGCGCGGCATCGTCAACGTCAACGAGGAGGTCGAGATCGTCGGCATCCGCGAGAAGTCGACGAAGACCACCGTCACCGGCATCGAGATGTTCCGCAAGCTGCTGGACTCGGGCCAGGCGGGCGACAACGTCGGCCTGCTGGTCCGTGGCCTCAAGCGTGAGGACGTCGAGCGCGGCCAGGTCGTCGTGAAGCCCGGCACCACCACTCCCCACACGGAGTTCGAGGGCCAGGCGTACATCCTGTCGAAGGACGAGGGCGGCCGCCACACCCCGTTCTTCAACAACTACCGTCCGCAGTTCTACTTCCGTACCACGGACGTGACCGGCGTCGTGACCCTCCCCGAGGGCACCGAGATGGTCATGCCCGGCGACAACACCGAGATGAGCGTCAAGCTCATCCAGCCGGTCGCCATGGACGAGGGCCTGCGCTTCGCGATCCGCGAGGGTGGCCGCACCGTCGGTGCCGGCCGCGTCACCAAGATCATCGCCTGATCTTCGGTAGCAGCTGAAACGGCGCCTCTCCCTTCGGGGAGGGGCGCCGTTTTTCGTCGTCAGCGCGCCAGGTAGCGCGCGAAGGTCCAGCCGTAGACGGCCGACTCCAGGTCGTGCCGGGCCGCGGCGACGGCCACCTCCACGAGCGCGCGCTCGAGGAGCCGGGACCGCAGCGCGGCACCGTCGGGCGGCCCGCCGCCGGCGGTCAGCGACCGGGGCGGTGTGCGCGCGAGGCTCAGGGCGTCGGCGAGCGCGTCCTGGTCGAGCAGCAGCTGGTCCATGACGGCGGGCGGCACCTCGCCCCCGGCCGCGAGGTGGCGGCGCGCCTCCGATCGCGCCTCCTCGACTCCGATCGCGTACTCGGGTTCGACGACGACCTGTTCCAGGTCGCGCAGGAGCGCGCGGGCCTGGCGGTCGGCCCCGTCGGGCCCCAGCGTGCGGAGATGGGCGACGCGGGCGGGGGAGGCGACGACCTCGAACCGGGTGACCCGGTGCGGCAGCACCTGGCCGGGGTGGCGTTCGCCGACGAGCTTCCACGGGCCGTACGGGACGTGGTGCGCGCGGCTCGGGTGGGTGGTCGCGACGGCATGGATCGTGTACCCCTCGGCCGCGGCGAACTCGACGAGCTGGTGCACGGGGTCGTCGACCGCGGACCAGGGCGCCGCGGTGGGAACGTTCCAGAGCACGCGCACCCCGGCGGGGACGATGGTGCCGCGCGGCAGCCAGCCGGCATCGGTGGTGGTGACGACGAGGAGGGGCTCGTAGCCCCGGGTGAGATAGGCGGCGGCCCAGTTCAGGCCCGATTCCGGCAGGTGCGGACCGCCGCGGAGGGAACCGAGGATCGAGGCGATGACGGCCCGGACCTGCTGGATGGCGGGGTTCTCCGGCGGCGCCCCGACCGGGGGCGGCAGGCGACGCACGATCGGCACGGGAATGATCAGTGGAAGGTCGATGACACCCTCCTCGTGCGACCGTCGTCGAGCGATCGCAATTCTATCGGAGGCCCCGTGCCATCGCCGCCGGCGTGAGGTGATCGTCACCACGCCGGGCGGCACGCGGGTCGGCGGCCCGGCGGCCCCGTGGGGTACCGCCGGGCCGCGTCGACCGTTATCCGCTCTTGCGGCGGAACTGCTGCTGGTGACTCTCGGAACCGTGCGTGTTCTGCGGCTTCGTGGCTCCGTCCAGATGAGCGGACCCCTGGCGATTCGACGCGTTCTTGCGTTCGAGTGCTTCCTTGAACTTGTCGGCGATACCGTCGGCGGGCATGGACTCTCCTCTCTCTCGCGTGCGTTCACGCTAAACCGGACAGGGGAGGTTGTCACCCGATTTGCCGCGAACCCGGACGGTCAGAAGCGGATCACCTGGCGGACGGCGGCACCGTCGGCCAGGGAGTCCATGCCCTCGTTGATCTGCTCCAGCGTGATGACGCCGCTGATCAGCTTCTCGACCGGCAGGCGGCCGGCGCGCCACAGCTCGACGTACCGCGGGATGTCGCGCTGGGGGACGGCGGAGCCGAGGTAGCTGCCGATGATGGTGCGCGCCTCGGCGGTGAGCACCAGCGGGCTGATCTCGGACCGCGCCGCGGGATTCGGCAGCCCGACGGTCACCGTCCGGCCGCCGACGGCGGTCGCCGCGACCGCGGACTCGAAGGCCTTCGGGTGGCCCGCCGCCTCGATCACGACGGGGGCGCGCACGCCGGCCTCGGCCAGTTCCGCAGGGGTGTAGGCGGCGTCGGCGCCGAGGACGCGCACCTGCTCGAGCTTCGCGGGCTGCGCGTCGACGCCGATCACGCGGCCGACGGCCCCGTCGGCCTGCAGGGACAGGGCGGTGAGGACGGCGGCCATGCCGACCCCGCCCAGGCCGAGGACGATCACGTCGTCGCCGTCCGACGGTGCGCCGGCGTTGAGCACCGCGCCGCCGCCGGTGAGCACCGCGCAGCCGAGCACGGCCGCGATCTCGGGCGGCACGTCGGCGTCCACGCGGGTGACCGACCGCGCGTCGACCACCGCGTGGGTCGCGAAGCCGGAGACGCCGAGGTGGTGGTGCACGTCCGCGCCGTCGCGCGACAGTCGCCGGCCGCCGCCGAGCAGCTCCCCCGCGTTGTTGGCGACGCTGCCCGGCGTGCACGGAAGCTTGCCGTCCGTCCGGCAATGGGCGCATTCGCCGCAGCGGGGGAGGAAGGCCATCACGACCCGGTCGCCGACCGCGACGCCCTCGGTGCCGGAGCCCAGCGATTCGACGATGCCCGCCGCCTCGTGGCCCAGCAGCATCGGCACCGGGCGGACGCGGTTGCCGTCGACGACGGACAGGTCCGAGTGGCACAGCCCCGCGGCCTCGATGCGGACCAGCAGCTCGCCGGGGCCCGGCGGCGCGAGCTCGAGCTCGCCCACCGAGATGGGCGTCGACCGCGCGTACGGACGCGCGCGCCCGATCTCCTCCAGCACCGCTCCGCGGATCCGCATCAGTACTCGACCTCCAACTGCGGCGACGTCGGCTTCGCCTGGCAACCCAGAATGTAGCCGTCCTCGGCGTCGTCGGGGTCGAGTCCGTCGGTCACCGCCATCGCGACGGTGCCCTTCGTCAGCTTGCACAGGCAGGTGGCGCACTCGCCCGACTGGCACGAGTAGGGCACGTCGTGACCGTTGTTGATCAGCACGTCCACCAGCGATTCGCCCGCGGGCCACGGCACGGTGAAGCTGGCGCCCAGGTTGTGCACGGTGACCTGCGGCGAGTCGGCCGTCACCTCCACCGCGTGCGGGACGATGTCGGCGAAGGCGTCGCCGGTGAGGGAGGCGTAGATCTCCTGGTGCACCTGCTCGCGCGGGGTGCCGATCACCCGGCAGGCCTCCTTGCAGGCGGCCATGAACTCGTCGCGGCCGCACAGGTAGGTGTTGCGGGAGTGATAGGGCGTGAGCAGCGCGGAGAGTGAGTCGGCGTCCGGGATGCCGCGCTCGGACTCCATCCACCAGATCACGGTGAGCCGCTCGTGCTCCGCCTCGAGGTGGGCGATCCGCGCGCGGAAGATCGTGGCGTCCGGATCCGCGTTGGCGTACAGCAGGGTGATCGGCTGCGTGCCGGCCGTCAGCGCCGCCGACAAGATGGACATGATCGGCGTGATCCCGCTGCCCGCCGCGAGCAGCAGCAGCGGCACGTCGAGGCTCTCGGGCACGAAAGCCCCCGACGGCGGCAGGACCTCCAGCTCGGCACCCGCGGTGAGGTTGTCGCAGAGCCAGTTCGAGGCGTACCCGTCGACGGTCCGCTTGACGGTCACGCCGGGCCGCCCGCCGTCGAACGGGGAGGTGTACAGCGAGTAGGAGCGGGCCACCGATCCCGTCCGCTCCGACGGCACCCGCACCGTGACGAACTGTCCGGGCCGGTAGTCCCACTCCGCGTCGAAGACGAAGGACTTCGCGAGCGCGGTCTCGTCGATCACCTCGGTGACGGTGACGATCTGGCTGCGGCTCGAATGGGGGGTGAGGCTCATGCGTCCAGGTTATCGGCCGAGCGTGGGCGCGATTCCGCCCGCCCGGCGGGGGCGATCGCACCGGCGCGACCGGGGACGGTTGCAGCAAATGTGACCGCAGGTTACTCTGTGACCCGTAGTCACAGTGTGACTGTCGGTCACGGGAGTGGCCTGGATGCGGGAATCGGAGAGTCATGAACGACACACGGCGACGGATGTACGCCAGAGCGTCGAAGGAAGCGCTGTTGGAGTGCGCGCGCGAGTGCTTCAGCACGCTCGGCTACGAGGCGACCACTGTCGCCGAGATCACGACACGAGCCGAGCTCAGCAAGGGCGCGTTCTACCGGCATTTCACGGACAAGCGTGCGGCCTTCATAGAGTTATTCATCGAGCGGCTCGAAGTGGCGAGCGAACTGATCCGCGCGGGCGAGAGGGACTTGGCCGGTCTGCCGCGCGGCGAGGGGCTGATGGTGGCGGCACGCGTCGCGACGGATTTCGCGTCGATGTCGATCAGCGACCCCGTTCATAGGGAGCTGCTGCGGCAGGCGCCCGAGGTTCTCGGTGCAGACGTATACGAGGAAATCGACAACGAGCACGTTCTTGCCCACCTCGTGAGCTTCTTCGCCGCCCTCGATGCACGCTCCGAGCTCGCCGAGGGCTTGCCGCTCACGACCCTCGGGAACCTTTTTCTGCGCGTGCTCTGCGCCGGGAACACACTCGTATCAGGGGCCGAGAATCAGGAAGCGGTGTTGGCGGAGGTACTGCACTCGCTGTCAGTGTTCTTCGTCGGAGTGACCGCGCAGGACCTGCGTTTCTGACGCCATGATGACGGAAGGGAATACGATGGATCTCTTGGCAGGAGCACTCGGCAAGGGTGGGAAACGTGCGCTGCGGATCGCCAACTCGCCCCGTGTCGATGCGGGCTACTTCGGGCCCGGATCGGTGAGTTGGAGGATCTGGGGACATCCGGTCACTGCGGTCTCCGGCATTCGGGGTTCGATTGTGGCCGTATTCGATCCGGCGGGGGCCGCCGGTGTGGATCAGCATTCGACGTACGCCTCGGACCCACTCGGCAGGGTGCAGCGCAGTAACATGTTCTTTCTCCAGGTGGTCTTCGGGGACACCGTGGCTGCGGAGAAGATCGGGCAGTGGCTGTTTAACCGCCATCAGAAGGTGAATGGTCTTGTGCCGGATACGGGCGAACCGTACGTCGCGAACGTCCCCGAGACCCTGCTGTGGGTGTACGTGACCGGCTGGCACGGGATGCTCGAGTGCTATCAGCGTTTCGCTCCCGCGAAGGATCGCCTCGACCGGGACGAGATCGAACGCTTCTATCACGAGAGCCTGGTCACCGCGGACCTGCTCGGCATCCCGCCGCGATACGTTCCGGCGAACTCCCTGGAGGTGGACGACTACTTGCGGGAGCAGGGGAGCAAGCTCATCCGACCGACCAATGAAATGCGTCGTCTTGTCGAGTTCTTCCTCCATCCTCCCCTCGCACCGGCCTGGCCCTTGCTCGCGATCAATCCGTTTCTTCGGATGACCACCTATGCAGCGCTCTCGACGCTGCCGGACGAGTGGCTCGACCTGATCGAGGTCGAGCGTCACCCGCGCCGATGGGCGATCAACGACGCCGTTGTGAAGGCTGCGCTGAACACGGCGAACAGCGTGGATCTCGTTGATTCCTTCCTCGTACTCGCGGGACCGGAGGCATGGGGGTATAGACACAATGCGCTCCGTAGAAACTCCTTCGCGGAGCCCGTGCCATACAGTTTCAAGCAGGGCGAGGCTCTCCAACTAAGGCGTGTCGATGGGTGATCGGCTAGGGCGGGTCGTTCTCCTGGGCGCTACGGGCCACACCGGCGGCATCGTGCTTCAACAGTTGCTCGGTCATGAAGTGCCGATCGTCCTCGTCGGGCGAAGTGGCGCTGCCTTGCATCGTCTCGTCGAAGAACGCCCCGATGTACGAGTCGTGGTGGGAGACGTGACGGACGACCACTGTTTGGCGGGCCTCCTCTCGGAGACCGATGTGGTCGTCTCGACAGTGGGCCCGTTCAGTGCGCTCGGGACGAAGGTTGTTCGCGCCGTCGTCAACGCCGGAGCCGCCTATCTGGATTCGACCGGCGAGCCCGGGTTCATCAAGCAGTTGTACGAGCAGTACTCGGAGGCTGTGAACGGGGCGGTGGTCGTGCCCGCCTTCGGATACGACTACGTCCTCGGAGCCGCGGCTGCTGCGTCGATCCTCGACAGCCGCGACGCGGCCCGTTCAATACGGATCGGGTACTTCCTCACCGACGAGTCTGGTCGCCCTATCCGCGTGTGGGACCTGTCGACTGCGACGACTCCCGCCACCCGCGCATCGCTCGTGGGAGCGATCGGTCGACCGTCGTTCGTCTACCGGCGGTCGAGGGAGGCATTCGGGCTCGTGGCTGAACCGGCGGGGCGCCGGCTGATGCGCTTTGGCGGAGACGGAGGGCGTGACCTGCGGGCGGTGTCGGTCGGTGGAAGCGAACATTTCGCTCTCCCAGAGGCGTTTCCGCGGCTGGATGCGGTCGACGTGGGCCTGGGATGGCTGAACGGTCTCACTGTCCCGGCGCACATGTCGGCGCGACTTCTGTGGAACGCCCAACTCGACCGGGGACCGGTTCGAGCCGGGTTGGTGAAGGCTTTGGGAGGGGCTGTGGCGATGTCACGGTCCGGTCCCTCATCGGGTGTGCAGTCGATGGTCATCGCCGAGTGTGAGGACGCAGCAGGTCGTTTGGTCGGCCGCACTGTTTGGCGGGGTACGGAACCGTATCTCTTCACCGCGCGAATGCTCGCGTGGGGTGCTCTTTCGCTGATGAATGTGCGGCCCGCACCGGGCGTGCAGGGCGGCCTTCGCGCGTTCGGCATCGAGGACCTGATTCGCGGAGTTCGCGCGGCGGGGATCGCTCCCGTCGCCGCGTGATTGGTGCCATCCGCGCTCGCCGCGGACGACCACGAAACGCTCCAAGTTCGCAGTTCATCGCCCGACCGAAGGAGGATCCGTGCGAAAGGCCATTCTGTCGGTCGTCCTGACCGTTGCGTTCGGCTCCGGGTACATCTGGCTCGGGATCCTCGGAGATCGCCCGCTCGCCCGCCACGTCCATGCCGCGGTCACTGTGCCGAATAGTCACGGCGTGCTCGTAGGGACGTCGGTGTCCGTGCGCGGCTACAAGATCGGCGAGGTGACGTCCGTCCAGCGGGAAGCGGGAGGCGTCCGCATCGGAGTCGCTATGGACGCCCGATACCCCATCCCGCTGTCGTCCCGGTTGAAGATCGAGCAATTCACTGCCTTTGAGACCTACCTCGACTTCGAACCCTCCGATTCCGAGCGCCCGTTCATCGAGGATGGCGCCGTCATATTGGCAAGCACGGTCTCGACACCGTTGTCCATCCCGGAGGTCTTCGCGCTTCTCAACCGCCTGTCCCGGTCGATCAGCACGGATGACCTCGCCGGTTTCCTCGACACCGTCGCTCGGGCTACCGACGTCCCTGCGAGATCTGTGGCCAACCTGGCGGCAGCCGGCGCTATGGTCAACCAGCTGATCCGTTCGCGCTCCGGCGAGATAGAGGCGTTGTCGCGGAACTACGGGCGCATGTCGGAGCGACTCGACGGGCTGAACGGCGGCATTCTCGGAATCGGGAGTACCGGGAACCTCCTGGTAAAGGGGCAACAACTCCTGGCGAGCTTCGAACAGCTGATGGAAGAAACGGATATGCCGAACTCCCTTCGTCAGAACATTGTTCCGTTCCTCGACGACAACGGTCGCGCGATCTCATCGATCCTCGCCGGACTAGGCCCGATCGTGGTGCCGATGGTGCCCGTCGCCGCCGCTTTCGGCGATGTGGTGAACGTCGATCTCGCCACTCTGTTGACGCAGACTATGCGTACTGTAAGTGGGGACGGCCTAGTGCTGACTGTCGCTGTGCCACATCGATGAGGAGGGCCTGGAGGCCACCTGTATACGAGCCGTTACAACAAAGGGAGTGGACATGGCTCACGACGTGATCATCGTCGGCGCGGGGTTCGGCGGCATGGGTGCCGCGATCGAGCTCCTCGGCCGCGGACGCAGCGACATCGTCATCCTCGAGAGGGAGGACGACCTGGGCGGGACGTGGCACGTCAACCACTACCCGGGCCTGGCGGTGGACATCGCCTCGGTGACCTACTCGTACTCCTTCGAGCCGAACCCGAACTGGTCGCGGCTGTACGCGCCCGGCTCCGAGCTCAAGGCCTACGCGAGCCGGGTCGCCGACAAGTACGGGCTGCGGCCGCTGATGCGCTTCGGTGTCGAGGTCACGGCCGCCGAGTGGGACCCGCGGGCCGCCGAGTGGGAGGTCACCGTCGTGCGCGAGGGCGGCCTCGAGCAGAAGCTGCGTGCCCGCTACCTCATCACGGCCACCGGCTTCCTCAGCCAGCCCAAGCTCCCCGACATCGAGGGCATCGAGGACTTCGCCGGCACCGTCATCCACAGCGCGAAGTGGGACGACGACGCCGACCTCGCCGGGCAGCGGATCGGCATCATCGGCACCGGCGCGACGGGGGTGCAGCTGGTGCCGGAGCTGGCGAAGGTCGCCGGGCACCTCACCGTCTTCCAGCGCACCCCGATCTGGGTGGTGCCCAAGGTCGACTTCGCGGTCCCCGGCCCGGTGCAGGCCCTGTTCAGTCGCCTGCCGTTCACGCAACGCGCCGCGCGGCTGGCGAATTCGACGGTGCTCGAGGTGCTCAGCACCGTCGGGGTGCTCAACTACAAGTACGGCCATCGGTTCAACGACCTGGCGGCGACGCTCGCGAAGGCGCACCTGCGCGCGCAGGTCCCGGATCCCGAGCTCCGGCGGGCGCTCACCCCGTCGTACTCCTTCGGCTGCAAGCGGCCCACCTTCTCGAACACCTACTTCCCGACCTTCAGCCGCGAGGACGTGACGCTCGAGGCGTCGTCGATCGCGCGGGTGCTGCCGCACGGCATCGAGATGGCCGACGGCACCGTCCACGAGCTCGACATCCTCGTGCTCGCCACCGGGTTCTCCTTGTGGGAGAAGAACTTCCCCGCGATCGACGTGACCGGCCGTGACGGCCGCAACCTCGGCGAGTTCTGGCGCGAGGGCCGGTTCCAGGCGTACGAGGGCGTGGCGGTGCCGAAGTTCCCCAACTTCTTCAGCCTGCACAGCCCCTACAGCTACACGGGCCTGAGCTACTTCTGGACCATCGAGGCGCAGATGGTGCACCTGCGCCGCGTCTTCGACGAGATCGACCGGCGCGGGGCGCGCACCGTCGAGGTGACCGAGCGCGCGAACGCGCAGTTCCTGGACCGGATGAGCAAGCGGCTGGAGCGGTCGGTGTTCCAGCTCGGCGCCTGCGGGGGCAGTCGCAGCTACTACTTCGATCCGCACGGTGAGGCCACGCTCCTGCGGCCCAGCTCGGTGGTCGCCGCGCGCCGCGAGGCTCGCGGCTTCCCGATCGACGACTACGCGTTCGCCTGATCCAGCAGCGCGA
The DNA here is from genome assembly GCF_007858435.1 of Tsukamurella asaccharolytica. Taxonomy (GTDB): domain Bacteria; phylum Actinomycetota; class Actinomycetes; order Mycobacteriales; family Mycobacteriaceae; genus Tsukamurella; species Tsukamurella asaccharolytica. The sequence goes on from NZ_VIGW01000005.1 coordinate 30,084, forward strand.
TCACCGCGTCGGCGGCCTTGGCCGGCGCGCCCGATTTCGCGGGCGCCAGGTCGTGCGCGGCCGCGACCTCGACGATCGTCGTCGGGCCGGCGATCAGCGCAGCCGCCTCCGCCAGCTCCTCCGGCGAGGCGAACGGGTCGCGCTTGCCGTGCACCAGCACCGTCGGGACCGCGATCTCCGGCAGGTGGGCCGTGCGCGCCTTCTCCGGGCGGCCGGGCGGGTGCAGCGGGTAGGACAGCAGGACGAGGCCGTCGGGCCGCTCCGGCCCCTCCGCGACGGCCATCGACGCCATCCGCCCGCCGTAGCTGTGCCCGCCCCACAGGACGGGGCCGTCGAGCTCCAGGACGCGTGCGGTCTCGGCGAACGCGGCCCGGTCGGCGGGCTGGCCCGACGGTGACGGCGGCCCCTTCGGCCGCAGCCGCCGGAACGGCAGGTCGATGCGCACCGTGCGGACGCCGCGCTGCGCGAGTTCCTCGCCCAGCAGCCGCAGCATCGCCTGGTCGCGGGTGCCGCCGGCGCCGTGCGCGAGGATCAGCGTCGCCCGCACCGCGGCCTGGGGGCCGTCGGGGTCGTGGATCGAGAGCCAGGTCACCCGCTCAGCCTACGGGCAGCCCGGCACCGGGAGCCGAGCGAGCGGACCGCGTCAGTGGGTTAACGTGCAATCATGACTGATTCGAAGCAGGGTCCCCTCGCGGGCCTGAAGGTGGTCGAGTTCGCCGGCCTCGGCCCCGCCCCGCACGCCGCCATGCTCCTCGCCGACCAGGGCGCCGACGTCGTCTCGGTGCAGCGCCCCGGCGTCGGCGTGGCCGGTCTCACGGGCCGGCCGTCGGGCGTCAAGCGCGGCCGCACCATCGTGGAGGCCGACCTGAAGAACCCGGACGACATCGCCACCGTCCTCGACCTCATCGACCGCGCCGACGTGGTCGTCGAGGGCTTCCGCCCCGGCGTCATGGAGCGGCTCGGGCTGGGGCCGGACGTGGTGCTCGAGCGCAACCCCCGCCTCGTCTTCGCCCGGATGACCGGCTGGGGTCAGGACGGTCCGTTCGCGCAGCGCGCCGGCCACGACATGAACTACCTCGCCCTCACCGGCCTGCTGCACGCCATCGGCCGCAAGGACGAGCGGCCCGTGCCGCCGCTCAACCTCGTCGGCGACTTCGCCGGCGGCTCGATGTTCCTGGTCTTCGGCGTGCTCGCGGCGCTCTACGAGCGCACCGTGTCGGGCAAGGGGCAGGTCATCGACGTCGCCATGGTCGACGGTGCCTCCCTCATCGGGCAGATGCAGTGGGACTTCCGGGGCCAGGGCATCTGGAGCGACGAGCGCGGCGTGAACACCCTCGACGGCGGCGCGCCCTTCTACGACACCTACGAGACCTCCGACGGCAAGTACGTCTCGGTCGGCGCGATCGAGCCGCAGTTCTTCGCCGAGCTGCTCGACAAGCTCGGGCTCGCGCAGGAGGACCTGCCCTACCAGCTCGATCAGGCCCGCTGGCCCGAGCTGCGCGCCGCGCTGGAGGCCGCGCTGAAGACGAGGACCCGCGACGAATGGGCCGAGGTCTTCTTCGACTCCGATGCGTGCGTCGCGCCGATCCTCACCTTCGAGGAGGCCCCGAAGCACCCGCACATGGCTGCCCGGCAGAACCTGCAGGAGATCGGGGGAGCGATGGCCCCGATGCCCGCGCCGCGGTTCTCCCGCACCCCCGCCGCGACGCCCGTCGCGCCGGACCCCACGCCCGTCGACCCGGCGACGCTCTGGCGCGACTGATCGCCCGGTAGCGCGACCGGACCGTCGATGCAGGCGGCTGCGGCTCCGGTTCGGTGGGGTACCGCGCGGTGGACTCTCCGATTCCGTCCGAAACGGACAGCGTGTCCGAGGCGGACGGAATCGGAGAGTCGAGCAGACGATGCGTCTAGTCCGCCGCGATCGACGGCGACGTGCCCGGTGCTATCCGACGACGAGCGAGGTGCCGGTCGCGCGGAGCGTGGAACCCAGGTCGTAGAACAGCGAGCCGCTGCGGGTGATCGGGCCGTCGAAGGTCGCGGCGCGGCTGGCGATGCCGAGCGCGGCGTTGTCGGAGCTGCGGATCAGCGGCCCGCCGCTGTCGCCGACCTGCACGGGGATGGTGGTGGCGATGTAGCCGCGGTCCACGCTCACGACGGAGCCGCAGCGCCAGCCGGACGAGACGCCCTGGCTGCACACCGCATCGCCGGGGCGGGCGGTGCCGACGGTGCTCGGCCGCACACGGCCGCCGGGGGCGGCCTTCGCGAGCTTCGGGTCCAGCGTGAAGACTCCCCAGTCGGGGGCGTCGGGCACCACGAAGGTGTCGGACTTCGTCAGCGCGGGCGCCGACGAGCCGGTGTTCACGCCGACGATGCGCCCGTTCACGACCACCTGCTGGCCCTGTGCGCCGCAGTGGCCGGCGTACAGGCCCACGCGCGTACCGTCGGGCCGCTGCCCGACGAAACCGACGGTGCAGCCGCGGCCGTCGGCGACGTTGCCGACCAGCTTGGTGACCGTCAGCACCGAGCTGCCGGGGGAGACCGTCGCGACGGGCTCCGCCTGCGCGGCGGCGGGGAGCAGCGCGACGACGCCGCCGAGGACGGCCGCGGCCGCGGCGACGGTCCTCGCGGTCGACGTGATGGTGCGGCGCATGATCCTCCTCGGTTCGGCACAAGACTGTGCGACCGTAGCGTGCCACACGGCGGCCAGGGTGTAAACCGAGTGGCCGGTGATACGCAGGTCAACTCCTGTGACGCCAGGTGCGGAATTGGTTCAGTTCGAGGGCCGGGGTGTGACCCAGGTCGTGATCGTCGCGTGCACCACCTCGGTGCCCTTCTTGTCGCGCACGGCGACGTCGACCACCACGTCGCGGCCGGTGGTGATCGCGTCCCAGTCGACCTCCTCGGCGAGCGTCGCGGTCGCGACCAGCGAGGACTCGGCCTTGCGCAGGTAGTCCACCGTCATCGACTTCGGCAGCCAGCGGTGCGTGCCCGGCGTGGACGCCTCCATCACCATGCCCATCCCGACCTCGGCGAGGTTGCAGGCCGCGATCGCGTGATAGGTGCCGATGTGGTTCTGCACGAACCACCACTTCGCGCCGTGGACCACGGCGCGGCCGTACTCGATCTCGGAGATGTACGGGGTGACGGACGCGAAGTACGGCGCCTTGAGCGATGCGGCCGCGGAGAAGGCCAGCTTGCCGAGGGGCTTGTCGCTCACGGCGCGCCACATCTTGTACGTGGAGGTGTCGGTCATGGCCGGTACCTTACTGCACAGTAAGTTCAGCGCGGCGGCGCCGCCGTGAGGGCGTCGAAGCCCTCGCGCGCCAGCTTCGTGATGGTGCCGCGGATCGTGGGCCAGTACGGCGAGCGCACGTTGACGGGCGCGCCGTGGCTCGCCCCGTCGAGCTCGACGAGCAGCGACGGCGCGCCGACCGCCCGCGCCGCGGCCACGAAGTCCGCCGACTCGCCGAGGGGCACGACCGAGTCCTCGGAGCCGTGGATCGCGACGGACGGCATGCGCGGGTCGATCCGCTGGATGGGGTTCGCCAGCGCGTAGCGGTCCGGCACCTGATCGGGCATGCCGCCGAGCGCCATGCGCACATGGTCGTTGAGCCGGGACGAGGTGCGCATGTCGAGAACCCCGGCCAGGGAGACGAAGGCGCGCGGGGTCACCGTCGGGCCGCCGCCCGCCGGCCAGGTCACGCCGGGCGCGCCCGGGGGGAGCGTGCGGCGCGAGGCCGCCCACGCGGCGAGCTGGCCCCCGGCGCTGTGCCCGACCAGGATCACGTTCGACGGGTCCAGCGCGGGCGCGCTCCGGGCCAGCGTGGGCACGAAGTCGACGGCGTGGCCCACATCGGTGAAGGTCGTCGGCCAACCGCCACCCGACCCGACCCGCCGGTACTCGACGTTCCACACCGCCAGCCCCTCCGCCTGCAGGGCCCGGGCGACATCGGCCATGTACCCGGCGCTCGAACGGTTCTTCCAGCCGCCGCCGTGGATGAGCACCACCACGGGCAGGCTCCGCGGGGCGTGGACGCCGCGGGGCAGGTAGAGGTTGCCGTAGTTCTGGCGGGGGTCCGCGTTGGGCGCGGGGTAGGCGTAGCGGATCGCGTCGTCGCGGGTGGCGACGACGGGGCGCGGGCCGGCCGAAGACGACGAGGCCGCCGCTGAGGAGGATGCGACGGCGGACCCGCCCGGGCGATCCACGGTGCAGCCGCCGAGCACGACGCCGGCGCACAGCAGCAGGGCCAGGAGCGTCGCGCCCGGCCGCGGCGCGGCGCTCCGTGCGGTCATGCCGATATTCTGACAGAGGCGCGGCGCCTGCGGGTGTGACGCGAATCGCAGCGATGCGATCGACCGGCTCGATTTGAAGATGTGGCCCCAGCAGTGCATACTGGTCGGGTTGCCTTGTCGGGCGGCGCGGTCCCCTGTGGGGCTCGCCCAATCGGCTGGTATCGCCCCGGCGCCCCTCGCGGGAGCCACCGGAACACACGGTGGAGCATGAGCGCCAGCGCGACACGCCCGACCGCGTGGACCGGAGCAATTTGACACATGAACAGCGTCGATCGACTTCAGCGGGTTGTCTCCCGCAGCGGGATGCGTCCCGCGGGTGATTCAGCTGTCCGTGTGTCTGGCAATACGAACACTTGACGGAAGAGGACACAGCGTGGCGGGACAGAAGATCCGCATCAGGCTCAAGGCCTATGACCATGAGGCGATCGACGCGTCTGCTCGGAAGATCGTCGAGACCGTGACCCGCACCGGCGCCCGCGTCGTGGGTCCCGTGCCGCTGCCGACGGAGAAGAACGTGTACTGCGTCATCCGCTCGCCGCACAAGTACAAGGACTCGCGCGAGCACTTCGAGATGCGTACCCACAAGCGGCTGATCGACATCCTGGACCCGACGCCGAAGACGGTCGACGCGCTGATGCGCATCGACCTGCCGGCCAGCGTCGACGTGAACATCCAGTAAGCGGCTGCGGAGAAACGATATGACTGAGAACAAGATCAAGGGAATCCTGGGCACCAAGCTCGGCATGACCCAGGTCTTCGACGAGAACAACCGGGTCGTCCCGGTCACCGTCGTCAAGGCCGGGCCGAACGTGGTCACCCAGATCCGTACCCAGGCCGCCGACGGCTACGACGCCGTCCAGCTGGCCTTCGGCGCGATCGACCCGCGCAAGGTGAACAAGCCCGTCTCGGGCCAGTTCTCCAAGGCCGGTGTCACCCCGCGTCGCCACATCGCCGAGCTGCGGCTCGCCGACGCCGATGCCGCCGCCGACTACGAGGTGGGCCAGGAGCTGGGCGCCGATGTCTTCGAGGCGGGCAACTTCGTCGACGTCACCGGCATCAGCAAGGGCAAGGGCTACGCCGGCGTCATGAAGCGCCACGGCTTCGCCGGTCTCGGCGCCAGCCACGGCGCACAGGCCGTGCACCGTGCCCCCGGTTCCATCGGTGGCTGCGCCACCCCGGGTCGCGTCTTCAAGGGCGTCCGGATGGCCGGCCGCATGGGCTCCGACAAGGTGACCACGCAGAACCTGTCCGTGTTCAAGGTCGACGCCGACGCCGGCGTCCTCCTGATCAAGGGCGCCATCCCCGGTCGCAAGGGCGGCCTCGTGATGGTCCGTACCGCTGTGAAGGGTGGTGCTCGCGCATGAGCAAGCTGACTCTCGATGTCAAGACCGCCGACGGCAAGGTCGACGGCACCGTCGACCTCCCCGCCGAGATCTTCGACGTGGAGCCCAACATCGCGCTGATGCACCAGGTGGTCGTCGCCCAGCTCGCCGCTGCGCGCGCCGGCACCCACGCCACCAAGACCCGCGGCGAGGTCCGCGGCGGTGGCCGCAAGCCTTACCGCCAGAAGGGCACCGGCCGGGCTCGCCAGGGCTCGACCCGCGCGCCGCAGTTCGCCGGCGGTGGCACCGTCCACGGCCCGCAGCCGCGCGACTACAGCCAGCGCACCCCGAAGAAGATGAAGGCCGCCGCCCTGCGCGGTGCCCTCACCGACCGGGTTCGCGAGGACCGGATCCACGTCGTCACCGAGCTGGTGGCCGGCCAGGAGGCGTCGACCAAGACCGCCCGCCTGTTCCTGGCCGCGCTGTCGGAGCGCAAGAAGTTCCTCGTGGTCGTCGGCCGCGAGGACCTGACCGCGCAGCGCAGCGTCCAGAACCTGCCGAACGCGAAGTGGATCTACGCCGACCAGCTCAACACCTACGACGTCCTGGACGCCGATGACCTGGTGTTCAGCCGTGAGGCTCTGGGTTCGTTCATCGCGAGCGCCACGAAGACCGAGGAGGCGAACGCCTGATGGCTACCGCAACCATCCCCGCCGACCCGCGGGACATCCTGCTCGCGCCGGTGATCTCCGAGAAGGCCTACGGCCTCATCGAGGAGAACACATACACCTTCGTGGTGCACCCGGACGCGAACAAGACGCAGATCAAGATCGCCGTGGAGAAGGTCTTCGGCGTCAAGGTCGACAGCGTCAACACCTTGAACCGCCAGGGCAAGCGCAAGCGCACCCGTGCCGGTTACGGTCAGCGCAAGAGCACCAAGCGCGCGATCGTGACCCTGAGCGCCGATAGCAAGCCCATCGACATCTTCGGAGGCGCGAGCTAAATGGCTATCCGTAAGTACAAGCCGACCACTCCGGGTCGCCGCGGCTCGTCGGGCTCGACCTTCGACGAGATCACGCGTTCGACCCCGGAGAAGTCGCTGATCCGCCCGCTGCACGGCCGCGGTGGCCGCAACGCGCACGGTCGTATCACCACCCGGCACAAGGGTGGCGGTCACAAGCGTGCGTACCGCGTCATCGACTTCCGTCGCCATGACAAGGACGGCATCAACGCCAAGGTCGCGCACATCGAGTACGACCCCAACCGCACCTCGCGGATCGCACTGCTGCACTACCTGGACGGCGAGAAGCGCTACATCCTCGCCCCCAAGGACCTGAAGCAGGGCGACGTGGTCGAGTCCGGCCCCAACGCCGACATCAAGCCGGGCAACGCCCTGCCGCTGCGCAACATCCCCGCCGGCACCGTGATCCACGCCGTCGAGCTGCGCCCCGGTGGCGGTGCCAAGATGGCCCGTTCGGCCGGTGCCAGCGTCCAGCTGCTGGGCAAGGAGGGTCCCTACGCGACCCTGCGCATGCCCTCCGGCGAGATCCGTCGCGTCGACGTGCGCTGCCGCGCCACCGTCGGCGAGGTGGGCAACGCCGAGCAGAGCAACATCAACTGGGGCAAGGCCGGCCGTATGCGGTGGAAGGGCAAGCGCCCGACCGTCCGTGGTGTCGTCATGAACCCGGTCGACCACCCGCACGGCGGTGGTGAGGGTAAGACCTCCGGTGGTCGCCACCCGGTGAGCCCGTGGGGCAAGCCCGAGGGCCGCACCCGCAAGAACAAGGCGAGCGACAAGATGATCGTCCGTCGCCGCAAGTCCGGTAAGAACAAGCGCTAGGAGGGAGTTAGAGAATGCCACGCAGCCTCAAGAAGGGCCCGTTCGTCGACGACCACCTCCTCGCGAAGGTCGACGTCCAGAACGACAAGGGCACCAAGCAGGTCATCAAGACCTGGTCGCGTCGCTCCACCATCATCCCCGACTTCATCGGTCACACCTTCGCCGTCCACGACGGTCGCAAGCACGTGCCGGTGTTCGTCTCGGAGAACATGGTGGGCCACAAGCTGGGCGAGTTCGCCCCGACGCGGACGTTCAAGGGCCACATCAAGGACGACCGGAAGGCGAAGCGCCGCTAATGAGTGACGTCAAGGAAGCACAGAACACTGCGCCTACGCAGGCGTCGGCGACCGCACGTTTCGTGCGCGTCACGCCCATGAAGGCACGTCGCGTGATCGACCTGGTCCGCGGTAAGGACGCCGAGCAGGCGCTCGCCATCCTGCGGTTCGCGCCGCAGGCCGCGAGCGAGCCGGTCGCCAAGGTCCTCGCGTCGGCCATCGCCAACGCGCAGAACAACCTGGGCCTCGACCCGCGCACCCTGGTCGTCTCGGAGGCGTACGCCAACGAGGGCCCGACCATGAAGCGCATCCAGCCGCGGGCCCAGGGCCGCGCGTACCGGATCCGCAAGCGCACCAGCCACATCACCGTCGTCGTGTCGGCGGTCGAGGCGGGGTCTTCGAGGAAGCCCGCCGCCAGCCGGAACCGGAAGGGAGCGTAAGCATGGGACAGAAGATCAACCCCCACGGCTTCCGCCTCGGCATCACCACGGACTGGAAGTCCCGCTGGTACGCCGATAAGCAGTACTCGGAGTACGTCAAGGAAGACGTCCAGATCCGGAAGCGTCTGACCGACAGCCTCGAGCGCGCCGGCATCAGCAAGATCGAGATCGAGCGCACCCGGGACCGCGTGCGGGTGGACATCCACACCGCGCGTCCGGGCATCGTCATCGGCCGCCGCGGCGCCGAGGCCGACCGCATCCGCTCGGAGCTGGAGAAGCTCACCAAGAAGCAGGTGCAGCTGAACATCCTCGAGGTGAAGAACTCCGAGGCCGACGCCCAGCTCGTCGCGCAGGGCATCGCGGAGCAGCTGAGCAACCGCGTGGCGTTCCGCCGCGCGATGCGCAAGGCGATCCAGTCGGCGATGCGTCAGCCGAACGTCAAGGGCATCCGGGTCCAGTGCTCGGGTCGCCTGGGCGGCGCGGAGATGAGCCGCAGCGAGTTCTACCGCGAGGGCCGTGTGCCCCTGCACACGCTGCGCGCCGACATCGACTACGGCCTGCACGAGGCGAAGACCACCTTCGGGCGGATCGGCGTCAAGGTGTGGATCTACAAGGGCGACGTCGTGGGCGGCCGGCGCGAGCTGGCGGCACCGTCGAACGACGACCGTCGCGGCCCGCGTCGTGAGCGCCCCCAGCGCCCGCGTCGCAGTGGCGCGTCGGGCACGACCGCCACCAGCACAGAGGCCGGTCGCGCCGCAACGGAGGAGACTCCGGTGGCGGCGGCTCCGGCTGCAACGAACCAGGAGGGCTGACGCCATGTTGATCCCCCGTCGCGTCAAGCACCGCAAGCAGCACCACCCCAGCCGCTCGGGCCAGTCCAAGGGCGGCAACAAGGTGACCTTCGGTGACTACGGCATCCAGGCTCTCGAGCCCGCCTACATCACCAACCGTCAGATCGAGTCCGCTCGTATCGCCATCAACCGCCACATCAAGCGTGGCGGCAAGGTCTGGATCAACATCTTCCCGGACCGCCCGCTGACCAAGAAGCCGGCCGAGACCCGCATGGGTTCCGGTAAGGGTTCCGTCGAGTGGTGGGTGGCGAACGTCAAGCCCGGTCGTGTGCTGTTCGAGATGTCCTACCCCAACGAGGAGACCGCTCGCGAGGCCCTGCGCCGCGCGCAGCACAAGCTCCCCTGCAAGACCCGCATCGTGACCCGAGAGGAGCAGTTCTGATGTCGAACACCGTCGCCGCTGATCTCCGCGGTCTGACCGCGGACGAGCTGGTGGAGAAGCTGCGCGAGGCCAAGGAGGAGCTGTTCAACCTGCGCTTCCAGATGGCCACCGGGCAGATGAGCAACAACCGTCGCCTGCGTACCGTGCGCACCGACATCGCCCGGATCTACACGATCCTGCGCGAGCGGGAGCTCGGCCTGGCCTCGGGCCCGGAGGGTGACGCCGCATGAGCGAGATTGGAAACAACGTGACCGCTGATTCCGGCACCCAGACCGCCGCCGAGGAGCGCAACAGCCGCAAGGTGCGCATCGGGTACGTCGTGTCCGACAAGATGGAGAAGACCATCGTCGTCGAGCTCGAGGACCGCGTGAAGCACTCCCTGTACGGCAAGATCATCCGTACCACCTCCAAGGTGAAGGCGCATGACGAGGAAGGCGTCGCCGGTGTCGGCGACCGCGTCCGGATCATGGAGACCCGTCCGCTGAGCGCCAGCAAGCACTGGCGCCTGGTGGAGGTGCTGGAGAAGGCCAAGTAAGGCCCCACCCGCACCGCACAGACGACGAAGGCCCCCGTCCACTCCGCAAGGAGAGGACGGGGGCCTTTCGTCGTTGTCAGACGGCGCCGCGCTCGTCAGACCGCGCCGAGTCGTCAGGCCTCAGGACCGGGGGCACGCCTTTTCGATCGCCTGGATCGCCGTGACGAGGGCTTCCATCGCCGGATTGCGCTTTGCCCACGTCTGCGCCTCGGAGCCGCGGGCCTGTGCGTCGGCACGGAGAGCGGTGCCGTACGCGTCGAGCTTGGTGCGGTAGTCGCTGAACAGAGTCTTGACCGTGGGCTGGAGATTCGCGGTGCCGATGATGCCCGGCAGCTTGCCGGACTCGGTCGCGACCGCCGCCAGCTCGGCGTTCACGAGGCCCGTGATCCCGTCCCACCGCCAGCCGGGCGTCTTGGTGAAGGCCGTCGTCGCGCTAGTGGCCGCGAGCCGGGGGTCGATGTTCCGGTTCCACGCCGTGCAGGCCGCGGTCAGGGCCGACGCGGCCGCCGCTGCCCGCGACGACGCGATGGTGGTCTCGTACGCCGCGACGTCCGACGGCGACGCCGATCCACTGCCCGGGACGGTGCAGCCGGCGAGCACGGAGACCCCCGCAAGCACGGCGACCGCCGGCCCGGTGATCCTATTGATGGTCCTCGTCATGATCGTTCCTCCCCCGGCCTGCTCACGCGATGGAGCAGATTCCCTTCACATTGTCCGTGACGGCCTCCAGGGCGTCGAGTGCGGGGTTGGAGCGAGCCCAGCTCTCCGCGGAGCGTGCGGCCTGGTCGGCGCGCAGGGCCTCGCCGTAGGCGTCGAGCTTCGTCTTGTAGTCGGACATCAGGGTCCGGATGGTCGCCGCCAGGTCCGGGGTCGCGATGATGCCCGGCAGCGTGCCCGCTTCGGTGGCGATGGCGGCCAGCTCGGCGGTGATCGAGGGACCGATGCTGTCCCAGGTCCAGTTGCCGCCCTTCGTGGCTGCGATCGTCGAGTCGGTGACCCTGTTCCGCTTGTCGAACTCCGCACGCCAGGCGGTGCACGCGGAGGTCTTGGCGGATGCCGCGGCCGCCGCGCGTGACGCGGCCACCGTGGACTGGTAGGCCGCGACGTCGCTCGGCTGTGCGGAACCGGACCCGACGACGGGCGTGCACGCCGCGAGCGAGACCAGCGCCGCCGCCCCCGCGATCGACGCCGCGCCCCGCCTCGTGATCCGCCTACTTCCTGTCGTCATCTTGGCCTCCCCCTGGCGGTACGCCCGCGCGCACGCCTCGTTCGTGCATTCTCGCTCATCGCTCGGTCCGATGTCGTGCAGGGCGGTGCTCATCGCGCGTGTGATCGTCGGCACGTCCCGTACCGAGTTCGCGCGCCGGTGCGAACAGGTTTGCTACGCTATAAAGCATGCGGGACGGTCACGTCCCGCGCCGTCGTAGGGCACCCGGACCCTGACTCGCCGAATTCGGCTCGAGCCCACCACCCGGTTCTTTTCTTGCGGCGAACGGATGCGGCCACCGCCGCCTTCGCCACCCACCACCGTTAGGTACTCCTTCATCGTGAGCACTCCTGTGTCCACCCGTTCCTTCGCCGAGCTCGGCGTCCCCTCGAACCTCATCGCCGCCCTGAACGACATGGACCGCAGCACGCCGTTCCCCATCCAGGCCGACACCCTGCCCGACACCCTCGCCGGCCGCGACGTGCTCGGCCGCGGCAAGACGGGCTCGGGCAAGACCCTCGCGTTCGCCATCCCGCTGGTCGCACGCATCGCCGGGCACCGCGCCCCCGCGGGTACGCCGTCCGGCCTCGTCCTCGCCCCGACCCGCGAGCTGGCCACCCAGATCACCGCCACCGTCGAGCCGCTGGCCCGCGCCGCCGGCCTGCGCGTCACCACGATCTTCGGCGGCGTCAAGCAGACCCGCCAGGAGCAGGCGCTGAGCCACGGCGTCGACATCGTCGTCGCCTGCCCCGGCCGCCTCGAGGACCTGATGCGCCAGCGAATCGTCGATCTCTCGCGCGTCGAGGTCACCGTGCTCGACGAGGCCGATCACATGGCCGACCTCGGCTTCCTGCCCGTGGTCACCCGCATCCTCGCCGCCACCCCGGCCGGCGGCCAGCGCATGCTGTTCTCCGCGACGCTGGACAACGGCGTCGACAAGCTGGTCCGCAAGTTCCTCAGCGATCCGGTCTCGCACTCCGTCGACCCCGAGAACTCGCCGGTCGTCGCGATGACCCACCACGTCTTCGAGGTGGGCGGCAAGGACGACAAGTCCGAGCTCGTGCGGGTCCTCGCCTCCGGCACCGGCCGCCGCATCCTGTTCACCCGCACCAAGCACCAGGCGAAGAAGCTGGCCAAGCAGCTCACCGCGCAGGGCATCCCCGCGCGCGACCTGCACGGCAACCTCAGCCAGCCGCAGCGCGACCGCAACCTCGAGGCGTTCAGCTCCGGCACCGCCCGCGTGCTCGTCGCCACCGACATCGCCGCCCGCGGCGTCCACGTCGACGACGTCGAGCTGGTCGTGCACGTCGACCCGCCCGCCGAGCACAAGGCCTACCTGCACCGCAGTGGCCGCACCGCCCGCGCGGGCAGCGAGGGCACCGTCGTCACCGTGATGACCGGCGACCAGCGCAAGGACACGCTGACCCTGCTCAAGAAGGCCGCGATCAGCGCGCGGCCCGTCGGCGTGACCGCCACGTCGCCGGTCGTCGTCGACCTGGTCGGCGAGGTCGCGCCGTACGTCAAGCCCGAGCCCGTCGCGCCGCCGCAGCAGCCGCAGCGACGCGCCGGTGGCGGCCACGCCCCGGGCCGGGGTCGCGCCGGCCGCGGCAAGGGGACCGGTCAGCGGTCCGACGGTGCCGGCCAGGGCGGTCAGCAGCGTCGCCAGGGCCAGGGCGCCGGCCGCGGCGGCCAGCAGCGCCAGGCGCCGCAGGGCCAGGGGCGGCCGCAGGGGCAGGGCCGCGCCCAGCAGCCCCGTCGCCGCGCCACCCGCCCCGCCGGCTGACGCGCTCCTCGGGTCGACGACGGCGCGGCCGGGCGATCCGGGTGTCAGGCCGACGGCGGCCGTGCACTTCGGGTGTGGCACCGTCGCTGACCCGTGCATTCCGGGTGTAAGCCCTCGAACACACCCGAATTGCGCACCGACACCCTGCACGCCGGGTGCGTACGCGCAGGACGGGTGTGCCGACCCGCCTGGGCGGGCACATCGGGTGTGGGGAGCCGGTGTGCGCCGGCGCGGACTGTGTGAACGGCGCCGGCTAGGCCATGCGGGGACCGCGGCCGAACAGCAGATAGGCCGCCGGCAGCACGCCCGCGGAGTTGGCCACGCCGAGGCCGAGGGCCCACAGCTTCTTCGGGCCGCGGACCTCGGCGGCGTCGCGTCCGGCCAGATCGGCGAGGGCCCAGGCCCGCAGCCCGGCATCGACGGCGGAGGTCGCGACGATCGCGGTCTTGGCGCGCGGCGACAGGTCGTTCCAGCTGATCTTCTTCTTCGGGCTCATGGTGTGCTCCTTCGTGCGATGGTGAGGACCTCGTCCTCGGTGGGCGGACTGGCGGCGTGATGGCTCAGGCACATCGGGGAGTGGAGGCGCATCGTCGCCGCGCCGGACCCGAGGTAGAAGTCGCCCGGGCCCAGCCCGCCGATCCCGTCGAGCCGGCCGCCGCGGGCGGCCGCCAGGTCCTTCGCGGCCTGGATCTGCACCGGCGCGTTGAGCTTGCCGTAGAAGTGCGTCGCGCTGTTGCCGACGATCTTGTCGTGCAGGCCCTTCGGCGCCTGTGTCGCGAACACCAGCCCCAAGCCGTACTTTCGGGCCTGGGAGGCGAGCAGCAGCGTCGACTCGGTGGACGGCTTCACCGCCCCCGACGGTGCGATCTGCTGCGCCTCGTCCATCACCAGCAGCCAGCCGAGCGGCCGATCGCCCGCGGGGTGCCGTTTGATCCACGAGAACAGCGCCAGCTGCAGCTGCGCGACGAACGTCTGCCGCTGCGTCTCGTCGGGCAGGCCGATGAGGCTGATCACCGAGATCCGGGCGCGTTTGCCGCCCGCGGGGGTGAGTAGCGTCGCCGGGTCGACGGCCTCGCCGCGCCCGCCGAGCAGCGGATTGTTGATGAGCGCGGCCTGCAGGTTCGCGGCGAGCTCGGGCGACAGCTTGTCGGCGCTGGCGAGGCTGCTGCGCGACGAGTCCCACGCGCCGAGGAACTCGGCGAACGCGCGGATGTCGGCGCGGCCGATCTCGCGGCCGTAGGCGGTGAGCGCTTCCCGCAGGATGGCGCGCTGCTGCTCGCGCCGCGCCCCGCCCACGCCGACGTGCTGTTCCAGCGCGCTCGCGCACGCCTCGACGGCCATCGCGAAGCCCTCGCGGGCCTCCTGCACCTCGAGGTCGTCGCCGTCGATGCCGGCGCGCAGCGCGGCGAAGTCCGGGATCGGCTGCAGCACCAGCGGCCGCGCGGACGCCCGGTTCGGTGTCCACACCACGACGTCGGTATCGGCGAGGTAGGTGCGCGCCCGCTCGGCGTCGCCCTCCCACCAGCCCGACGGTGCCTCCGGCCACGCCTCGCCGAGCCGGGAGAGGTCGTTGTTCGGGTCCAGCACGATCGCGGAGACCCCGCGCAGCGCGCACTCCTCGATGAGCCGGCGGATCAGCACGGTCTTCCCGGAGCCCGAGCCCGCGAAGATCGCGGTGTGCTTGCGCAGCTCGGCCGGGTCCAGAGCGACGGGCCCGCGGTCCGGACCGAGCCCGATCGCGATCCCCGTGGTGTCCGACGGTGCCGCCGGCGCGGCCGGGACCTCGGCCCGCGGTGTCTCGGCCTGCGGTGCCTCGGCCTGCGCCGCCTCGGGCTCCGGGTGCGGGACGGGCGGGCCGCCGAACATGACGTCGGCGACGGAGTTCGACAGCCCTCCGACGCGACCCACCGCGTCGCCGGGGATCAGTCCGCGCGCGCGGCGCGCGGCGGGCCGCTCGGCGGTAGGCCGCTGCTCCAACCCCGCGAACATCCGCAGCCCGTGCGCGGGGCGCCGCGCCATCAGCCACTCGTCGAGCCCGTCGGGGCTGTTCGCGATGATCCGGCCCAGCGCGTCGAGGGTCGCGAGATCGGCCTCGTCGAGGGGGAGCAGTTCCGCGCCGCGCTCGACCACGTCGGCGATCACCGACGACGCCTTCGGGCTGGTGGGCCACGGTGTGGAGCGCAGCAGGAAGAGCTTGCGCCGGTCGATCCCCGCGGCGACGCCGGCCGCCGTCGCGGCGCTCTGCACCCGGTTGGTGGTCGCGATGGGGTTCGGCGCGGGGATCGCGCGGAACGCCCAGTGCTGCTCGTCCTCGACCCGGCCGGGTAGGCGGCGCCGCAGCCGGCCGTCGAGTTGCTTGTTGCCGCGCTCGATCTGGAAGCCGTCGCCGCCGTCCTCGCGGGTCCACGCCCGCAGGCCCGCTTCGATGAGGCCGCCCATCCGCTTGTCGGCGACCGCCTGGTCGGTCGCCACGTCGCCCACGCGGGCCTGCATGCGCAGCGCCTCGAACTGCTCGTCGATCGCCGCCAGAGTGTCCTCGGCCGCCGGTTTCCGCTTCGCCGGAGTCTGCGTGCCGGGTTGCGGGGGCCGAGCACCGTCGTCGAAACTCGCCAGTTCGAAGTCGGTGCGGGTGGAGACGCACGCCCGGATGTGCGCGTCGACCTTGGTGAGCAGGTCGCGGGGGGTGTGGTGCACCGCGGAGGCGAAGGCCTCCGGCGCGATCGGCCAGGTGGGATGGGGCGGCGCGAACTCCTTCGCGCGATAGGCCGCGGTCAGGCGCCGCTCGACGATGGCGCGGGCGATCGCCCCGTCGGGCAGGGACTTGAGCGGGCCCACCACGCGGAACCGGGCCGCGACCGAGGCGGTCGCCCGGCTCGAGAGCGTCTCCCACGCCGTCGGCAGCATGCAGGCGACGGTCACCGTCCGGTAGAGGCCCTGCCGCAGCGCCATGAGGCCGTGGCCCACCTGCTCGATGACCTCGCTCTCGGCGGCGTCCGGCGCGGCCAGCGTGGCCGCCGACTGCGCGAGCAGGGTGTCGATCTGGTCGACGGCGAAGACCGTCGCCGCGGTCTCCGCCATGAACGCCGAGACCGCACGCACCGTCTCCACCGCGGGGAAGCCATGGGCGGGCAAGCCCCAATGCAGCCGCTCGGCGGCGGTCTCCTCGACCTCGATGTCGTCGAGGAAGGCGGAGCCGAGGTCGGCGAGGCGGCTGTCGGGGGAGCCGAGGAGCACCAGCGCCCGCAGCACGCCGTGGTACTGCCGCACCTGGGGGCGGCGCTTGCTCATGGCCGTGACCAGCGCGTCGAGGCCCTCCGGCGTGGGCACCGCGTCGCCCGAGAACTCGCGGCGGTGCGCCCGCGAGAGGCCGGCCTCGTCGGAGAGCAGCCACAGCAGCTGCGCCAGCTGGGTCGGGTGGTCGCGGGCGGGGCGCAGCAGGGAGCTGCGCAGGGAGGTCAGTGCCGCGCGCCAGAAGTCGGAGGCGTCCAGCAGCTCCAGCAGCACGAAGTAGTGCCCCGCGGCCTGCACGTCGGAGCGGAACCGGGTGAGCAGGTGCGTCTTGCCGGTGCCGGCGTTGCCGGTGATCACCAGGCCGGTGGGAGACGCGCCGGTGCTCGCGACGGCGTCGCCGAGCGCGTCTTCGAGGTCCTCCCAGACGTCGGTGTGCAGGCCGTCGACGTGCATATCCTCCGAGGCCGCGTCCCACACCTCCTCGTACGTGGGCGCCCAGCTCAGGCGGACGGAGCGCAGCGCGGCGCGCTGTTCATCGGTGAGCGTCATCGGGTGATCCGTATCGCGTGCAGGGGACGACCGCCGAGGTGCAACGCGGCCTCGCGGTCCTCGGCGGTCAGTGCCTTCAGATTGTCCTCCGCGACGATGTGCACGCCGGGTTCGGGGTACAGGGCGCGCAGGCCCTCGTCGACGACGGTGCGCGGCACGCCGGGGAGCGCGGCCCGCAGATCGCGCAGCGCCAGCCATGCGCCGGGCGCCGCGACCGCGCGGTACGCGGCGCGCACCCGGTCGGCGGGAGAGCCGTCGGGCGCGGCCGCTTCGGGCGCTTCGGGCGCCTGGGGCGGCGTCGGCGTGGGGGTGTCCGGGGGCGTGACCACCTCGCCGAGCGCGAGCGACTCGCGGCGCAGGTAGCGGCCGATCCCGGCGGCGAAGGTGAAGAGCGCGCGGAGCTGCGGGCTCGCGCGGGGCGGGGGAGGGGACTCGAGCAGCGCGGCCGCGGCGGCCCAGCCGCGGTCGGTGAGGGAGAGCACCAGGGCGCGGCGCGCGCCGACCTCCACCTCCAGTAGGCCCCGCTCGACGAGCCTGCGCCGCGACGGCGCGTCCAGCGCGGGGCCGAGCAGCTTGAGGTCGGGGTTGCGCACCGGCTCCACGGCGGACGCGAGCACCAGCAGCACAGCGGATTCCGTTCCCGTGAGTCCCGCGGTCGACTCGCCCATCACACGCCCCTCCTGTGACCCGATCCCGGTGCAGTCACCAATGTACGGATGATCTCCATCGATTCCGCGAGGTCTCCCAGGATCCGGGCGTTCGTCAGTCGCAGCACCCGGAATCCGGCGAGCAGGAGGTCGGCGTCGCGGCGACGGTCGGCCTCGTACTTGTCGACCCCGCGGTGATCGGGGCCATCGATCTCCACGACGAGGCGGGCGTGCGGGAACACCAGGTCGACGCGGACGGGCGGGGCGAGCGGCCCCAGGTCGACGGCGTAGTTCCAGTGTCGGGAGGCGGCCCAGGCCTGGCCGAGCAGCCCGCTTTCGAGGTGCTGTTCCGCCGCGCTGGCCGGGTGCGGCCTGCCGGCGACGGGCGGGAACACGGGGAGCGGTTCGAGACCGACGCTGAACTCCGACGGCCCGGCGTCCCGCTCGTCGACGACCGGCGGACCGTCGACGAGGGGGAACCGGTCCAGGGGGGCCGCGCCGGGCCCGAGCAGCCAGACGGTGCTCTCGCCCCGCGCGAGCCACTGCGCCGCGGCGGAGAGGGCGTCGCCGAGGTGCGCGGCGACCGGCCGGTCGACGTCGATCGCGAGCGCCACCGACGGGGCGCGGTAGCTGCGGGTGAGGGCGTATTCGAGCGCGCCGCGGCGGTCGGCGGCCGGCAGCTCGGCGAAGCGGCCGGCGGCTTCCGGTCGCAGCGCCGCCGTGGCGAGCGCCCCGAGCGCAGTACCGATCCCGGGGCCGCCGTCGTGCCGGTGCGCGAGCTCGCGGGCGGCGAACCGGTCGAGGACCCCGCCGGATTCGGGGGCCAGCGCCGGATCGGGCAGCCACGCGGGGAACACCTCGAGCGCGACGGCGACCTCGCGGGCCAGCACGTCCTCGATGATCGCGCCGGGGGAGGAGGGCAGCGGCTGCGTGAGGCCGGGGAAGACCACCACCGGGTCCTGCGGCCCGCGGCGCTCGGCGGCGGACGCGAGCGCGGAGACGGAGGTCCCCCGCAGTCGCGTCACCCCGCTCGTAGGCAGATCGGAGAGCTGCACGAGAAGGAAGTTACGGCATGGGCGGAGGAGAACAGAGCTGTTCAGAGGCCAGGGGATACCGGGGCGCCGCGAGTAGCGACCGGCGTCGAGCGCGGCCCGGACGGCACCGTTGGACCCGGGCGACCTCCGGCCGAGGCCCGACCGGGCGCGATTCGACAGCGACCTGCGACTTCCCCTATCATGGACGGGTTGCCTGCGGCCCTGTGCCGCACGTGACGGACCGCGCGTGTCCGGGTCGGTAATCCGGCGCGCATGAAAATCCAGGTCTGAGGAGACTGCAACAGTGATTCAGCAGGAATCGCGGGTGCGGGTCGCCGACAACACGGGTGCTAAGGAAATCCTCTGCATCCGCGTGCTCGGTGGCAGCTCGCGCCGCTACGCCGGCATCGGCGACGTCATCGTCGCCACCGTCAAGGACGCCATCCCCGGCGGCAACGTCAAGCGCGGCGAGGTCGTCAAGGCCGTCATCGTGCGCACCGCCAAGGAGCGCCGCCGTCCGGACGGTTCGTACATCAAGTTCGACGAGAACGCCGCTGTCATCATCAAGAACGACAACGACCCTCGTGGTACCCGCATCTTCGGCCCGGTCGGCCGCGAGCTGCGCGACAAGAAGTTCATGAAGATCGTTTCGCTGGCTCCGGAGGTGCTCTGACATGAAGGTGCACAAGGGCGACACCGTCATCGTGATCTCGGGACCCGACAAGGGCGCGAAGGGCAAGGTCGTCGAGTCCTTCCCGAAGGCTGACAAGGTCCTCGTCGAGGGCGTCAACCGGATCAAGAAGCACACCAGCACGTCCGCCACCGCGCAGGGCGGGATCGAGGTCCGCGAGGCCCCGATCCACGTCTCCAACGTGATGGTCGTCGACTCGGACGGCAACCCCACCCGCGTGGGCTACCGGACCGACGAGGAGACCGGCAAGCGCGTGCGGATCTCCCGCAAGAACGGGAAGGACATCTGAGATGACCACCTCTGAGAAGACCCAGCCGCGCCTGAAGGCGCGCTACCGCGCCGAGATCAAGGACGCGCTGAACAGCGAGTTCGACTACGCCAACGTGATGCAGATCCCCGGCGTCGTCAAGGTGGTCGTGAACATGGGCGTCGGCGACGCCGCCCGTGACGCCAAGCTCATCAACGGCGCCGTCAAGGACCTCGAGCTGATCACCGGCCAGAAGCCGGAGATCCGCAAGGCCCGCAAGTCCATCGCGCAGTTCAAGCTGCGTGAGGGCATGCCGATCGGCGCGCGCGTCACCCTCCGTGGCGACCGCATGTGGGAGTTCCTCGATCGCCTCACCTCGATCGCGCTGCCCCGTATCCGCGACTTCCGCGGCCTGAACGGCAACCAGTTCGACGGCAACGGCAACTACACGTTCGGCCTGAACGAGCAGTCGATGTTCCACGAGATCGACGTGGACTCCATCGACCGCCCGCGCGGCATGGACATCACCGTCGTCACCACTGCCACCAACAATGAGGAAGGCCGCGCGCTGCTCAAGCACCTCGGCTTCCCCTTCAAGGAGAACTGAGCCATGGCAAAGAAGGCGCTGGTCAACAAGGCCAACAAGAAGCCGAAGTTCGCCGTCCGCGCGTACACCCGCTGCAACAAGTGCGGCCGCCCGCACTCGGTGTTCCGCAAGTTTGGCCTCTGCCGTGTGTGCCTGCGCGAGATGGCGCACGCCGGCGAGCTCCCCGGTGTGCACAAGAGCAGCTGGTGAGTGAGTCCCGGGCCTGACCCGGGGACCCGATTCGCGCGAAGGGCGCGCATCCCGTTTCGACGGGGTGCGCGCCCTTCGTCGTTGCTGCTGCCCGCCGGCCCCGCCGCTCCGACGCGACGGTCGGTCGCGCGACGCGCGAGCTTACTTCAGATACTGGCCAGTTGTGACTGATGTTGCGTATGGTGTCTCTGTGACTGATGTGACTCGACGGGTGCTGCTGGGCGCGGCCGCCGCTGCGGTGCCGGCCGCGCTGATCGCGGCGCGCGCCGCCGCCGACCCCGGCTCCGGGACCGGAGCGGGCGGCACCGTCGGGCCGACGACGCCCGGCCCGACGAACCCCGGTGCGGCGCCGGCCGGGCCGGCCGCGCGGTGGACGCCCGAGCGCGCGCGGCAGTGGCGCGCCCAGAATCCCTGGATGGTGGGCGCCAACTACATCAACGCCAACGCCGGGAACCAGTTCGAGATGTTCCAGGCGCAGACCTTCGACCCGAACCGGATGAACCTCGAGCTCGGCTGGGCCCGCGGGCTCGGCATGACCACGATGCGCGTCTTCCTGCAGGACCAGCTGTGGGCCGCCGATCCCGCCGGCCTCGTGCAGCGGCTCGACGCCTTCCTCGCGATCGCCCACAACAACGGCATCAAGATCATGTTCGTGCTGTTCGACTCCTGCTGGGACCCGAACCCGAAGCCCGGCGTCCAGCGCGAACCCACGCCCGGAGTGCACAATTCGACGTGGGTGCAGAGCCCCGGCGCGGCCGGCCTGACGAACGCCGACACCGCGGGCCTGCAGGCCTACGCCACCGGCGTGGTCAAGGCCTTCGCCAACGATCCCCGCGTGGTCGCGTGGGACGTCTGGAACGAGCCGGAGAACCTGGCCGACTCGTACCCGCTGAGCCCGCCCGACAAGGTGAACCGCGTTGCCAAGCTGCTGCCCCAGGCCTTCGCGTGGGCCCGCGCGGGCAATCCGTCGCAGCCCCTGACCTCCGGCGTCTGGGCCGACACCCGGCCCGAGATCCGCGCGATCCAGCTGGAGCAGTCCGACGTCATCAGCTTCCACAGCTACGACCCGCCGGAGAAGTTCCGTGCGATGGCCGCCGACCTCGCGCGGCAGGGCCGCCCGATGCTGCTCACGGAGTACATGGCCCGCCCGCAGGGCAGCACCATCGAGACGATCCTGCCGATCTGCAAGGAGCTCGGCATCGACGCCTACCAGTGGGGCTTCGTCGCGGGCCGCAGCCAGACCTACTACCCGTGGGACTCGTGGAAGCAGCCCTACGTCGGGGCGCGGCAGCCGCAGCAGTGGTTCCACGACCTGCTTTGGCCCGACGGCCGCCCCTACCGGGACGCCGAGGTCGCGACGGTCCGCCGCCTCACCGCCAGGACCTGACCGGCGCGGAGCCCGGTACCGTCCAGCGGCCCGGCGCATCGGCAGCGAATCATGCTGAACGCAACGGCTGTGCCGCTCCGGGAACGGACGTAGGTTCCGCACAGGATCCGACCGCCCGAGCCAAGGAGTGCCCCATGACCACATCCGCCACCGGAACTCTCGCCGCCATCATCGACGCGACCGACCAGGCCGTCACCCGCAACACCGCCAACGCGCACGTCGTCTTCGCGGCCACGGCCGTCCCGCAAGGAGCGGTCGGCAGCGTCACCACCGCGCGCCAGCACACCCTCGCCGTCGACGAGCCGCCGACGCTCGGCGGCGACGACACCGCGATCAACCCGGTCGAGGCGTACCTGGGTGCGCTGCTGTCCTGTCAGGTGGTGACCTACCGCTTCTACGCCGACAAGCTGGGCATCACGATCGACGAGCTCGCGCTCAGCGCGGAGGGCGACCTCGACGTGCGCGGCTTCTTCGGCCTCGACGAGTCGGTCCGCCCGGGCTTCACCGAGGTGCGGGTCACCGTCGACATCACCGGCCCGGACACCGAGGAGCGCTACCGCGAGCTGACGGAGACCGTCGACGCGCACTGCCCGGTCCTGGACCTCACCCAGAACCCCACCCCCGTCACGACGACGCTGCGGGTGAACTGACCCGGGGACCCGTCGCGGCGAGCGCACCGTAGAACAGCAGGAGCGACGAGGCCGCCGCGAACTTCAGCCGCAGGTCACGGGCCCGCACGTGCAGCCCGACGGCCGTGCAGAAGTACAGCGTCAGCATGATCGCGGTGATCGGGTGTGTCCGGCACCGCCGCGCCACCACCACGCCCCCGCCGCACCCCCCTGCGGGCCGGACGAGTCACGCCGATTCGACTCTGACCGGCGCGTTCTCTACACTAGTGAGGTTGCCTGTCGTGCTTCGAGCACGGCCGGCGCACTTCCCCGAACCGGTTCGCCGGTCCGGAATCCCTGCAGTGCAACGGTATTGCAGGACGGTTTGCTTCGTAGTAGGCCCACCGTCGGACGATCCAGGCCCGCCCCTCGAGCAGTCGAGAGCGGGCACCAGAGCGCCGGCGTTGCATGGGAACCGCTGCGAGAAAGGTAGACGAATCTGTCATGACCATGACTGATCCGATCGCAGACTTCTTGACCCGTCTGCGCAACGCCAACTCGGCGTACCACGACGAGGTGACCCTCCCGCACTCGAAGCTCAAGGCGAACATCGCCGAGATCCTCAAGGCCGAGGGCTACATCACCGACTTCCGTACCGAGGACGCCGAGGTGGGCAAGAACCTCGTCGTTTCGCTGAAGTACGGCCCTAGCCGTGAGCGTTCGATCGCCGGCCTGCGCCGCGTGTCGAAGCCCGGCCTGCGCGTGTACGCGAAGTCCACCAACCTGCCGAAGGTCCTCGGTGGCCTGGGCGTGGCGATCATCTCCACGTCCTCGGGCCTCCTCACGGATCGCCAGGCAGCCAAGCAGGGCGTGGGCGGCGAAGTCCTCGCTTACGTCTGGTAAGGGGACAGAAACTTATGTCGCGTATTGGTAAGCACCCCGTGGCCGTTCCCGCGGGCGTCGACGTGCAGATCGCCGGCCAGGACGTCACCGTCAAGGGCCCCAAGGGCCAGCTGGCGCTGACCGTCTCCGAGCCGATCTCGGTGTCGAAGAACGATGAGGGCGCCATCGTGGTCGCCCGTCCCGACGACGAGCGGCGCAACAAGGCGCTGCACGGTCTGTCGCGGACTCTGGTCGCCAACATGGTGACGGGTGTGACTGAGGGTTACACCAAGAAGATGGAGATCTACGGCGTCGGTTACCGCGTGGCGCTCAAGGGCAAGGACCTCGAGTTCTCCCTGGGCTACAGCCACCCGGTCCCGATCGAGGCGCCCGAGGGCATCACCTTCGTGGTGGAGAGCCCCACCAAGTTCTCCGTGTCCGGCATCGACAAGCAGCAGGTCGGCCAGGTCTCGGCGGTCATCCGCAAGCTCCGTCGCCCCGATCCCTACAAGGGCAAGGGCGTGCGGTACGAGGGTGAGCAGATCCGTCGCAAGGTCGGAAAGACGGGTAAGTAACTCATGGCAAACACAGCAACGAAGACCGACAACCCCAAGCGCATCCCGGCGGGCAAGGACGTCTCGACTCGTCGTCGGACGAGCAAGGCCCGTCGTCACTTCCGCCTGCGCAAGAAGATCGAGGGCACCGCGGTCCGTCCGCGGCTCGCGGTCAAGCGTTCGAGCCGGCACATCCACGTCCAGCTGATCGACGACCTCAAGGGCCACACGCTGGCCGCGGCGTCGACCCTGGATGCGGACGTCAAGGCCGCGGGCGGCGACAAGTCCGCCCAGGCCAAGAAGGTCGGCGAGCTCATCGCCGCCCGTGCCAAGGCTGCCGGTGTGGAGGCCGTCGTCTTCGACCGTGGTGGCAACAAGTACCACGGCCGGATCGCCGCGCTCGCGGACGCCGCTCGCGAAGGCGGGTTGACGTTCTGATGACCTACACCACCATGTTTTCCATCGAAGGAGAGGCAGCCTGATGCCCGGACGTCAGCGTCGTGACGGCGGCAACAACGGCCCCGCCGGAAACAACGAGAACTCGAACGACCGCCGCGGCGGTCGTGGTGGCCGCGACCGCGATCAGCGCGGTGGCCGCAACGAGGCCGAGAAGAGCAACTTCATCGAGAAGGTTGTCACCATCAACCGTGTCTCGAAGGTCGTGAAGGGTGGTCGTCGCTTCAGCTTCACCGCCCTCGTGATCGTCGGCGACGGCCAGGGCATGGTCGGCGTCGGTTACGGCAAGGCCAAGGAAGTTCCTGCGGCCATCCAGAAGGGTGTCGAGGAGGCCCGGAAGAACTTCTTCCGCGTCCCCATGATCGGCAACACCATCGTGCACCCGGTCCAGGGTGAGGCCGCGGCCGGCGTCGTGCTGCTGCGCCCCGCCAGCCCGGGTACCGGTGTCATCGCCGGTGGCGCCGTGCGTCCCGTGCTCGAGGCGGCCGGCGTCCACGACGTCATCGCCAAGAGCCTCGGCTCGGACAACGCCATCAACGTGGTGCACGCCACCGTGGCCGCTCTCAAGGAGCTGCAGCGTCCGGAGGAGGTCGCGGCTCGTCGCGGCCTGCCCATCGAGGACGTGGCCCCGGCCGGCATGCTCCGCGCCCGTGCAGGTCAGGGAGCGTAAGTCATGGCAGAGCTGAAGATCACCCAGGTGCGGGGCCTCGTCGGGCTCAAGCAGAACCAGCGCGACAGCCTGCGCACCCTGGGCCTCAAGGGCATCCGCAAGTCGGTCGTCCGTGAGGACACCCCCGTCAATCGCGGCCTGATCCAGGTCGTTTCGCATCTCGTGGAAGTGGAGGAGGTGTAAGCAATGGCTATCAAGCTGCACGATCTTCGTCCCGCCAAGGGCGCGAAGACCGCGAAGACCCGCGTGGGTCGCGGTGAGGGCTCGAAGGGTAAGACCGCCGGTCGCGGCACCAAGGGCACCAAGGCGCGCAAGAACGTCCCCGTGGCGTTCGAGGGCGGCCAGATGCCGCTGCACATGCGGCTGCCGAAGCTCAAGGGCTTCAAGAACCGCAACCGCGTCGAGTACCAGGTGGTGAACGTGGGCGACATCGCGCGCCTGTTCCCGCAGGGCGGCACCATCGGCATCGACGAGCTCGTCGCCGCCGGTGCGGTTCGCAAGAACCGTGTCGTCAAGGTGCTGGGCGACGGCGAGATCAGCGTCAAGGTGGACGTGACGGCGACCAAGGTCACCGGCGCCGCCAAGGCGAAGATCGAGGCCGCCGGTGGTTCGACCACCGAGCTCGCCGCCAAGGCCGAGGCCTAGTCCTCGCGCTGCGCAACGTGGACGCCGCGGTAGGCGCCGGTCACCGGTGCCTACCGCGGCTCTCGTTTCGCTCCACGACGGTGCCGTCTGCCTCCTGCCGGCCGGTACCTGCCGTGAACAGCCTTGATGAGTAGGGCTGTTAGAGTTCATACGTTTGCAGGATTACCCATGAGGGCGTCCTGCTCCGCCGCGCGCGGAGCAGACGCCCACGAGCGTGGGGCGGCCCGTCCGGGCCGCCCGGCTGCCAGGAGGATGTGTGCTTTCGGCCCTAGTCCCGATCTTCCGGACCCCGGAGTTGCGGCGGAAGATCCTGATCGTCCTGGGCATCCTCGTGCTCTACCGGTTCGGCGCGACGCTGCCGTCGCCCGGTGTGAACTTCGGGACGATCACCGAGTGTGTCGACAAGGCCACCAGCGGCGACAGCGGCCAGGTGTACTCGCTGATCAACATGTTCTCCGGCGGCGCGCTGCTGCAGCTGTCGGTGTTCGCGATCGGCATCATGCCGTACATCACCGCGTCGATCATCGTCCAGCTGCTGATGGTGGTCATCCCGCGCTTCGAGACCCTGCGTAAGGAGGGTCAGGCCGGCCAGGCGAAGATCACGCAGTACACGCGCTACCTCACGGTGGCACTGGCGCTGCTGCAGGCCACCGCGATCGTCGCGATGGCCTCGCGCGGCAACCTGCTGCCCGACTGCCCCGGCATCCTCGCCGACAACGGCATCTTCTCGCTGTCCGTCATCGTCGTCACCATGACCGCCGGCGCCATCCTCGTGATGTGGTTCGGTGAGCTGATCACCGAGCGCGGCATCGGCAACGGCATGTCGCTGCTCATCTTCGCCAGCATCGCCTCGCGCCTGCCCGCCGACGGCCAGCAGATCCTGCAGAGCCAGGGCGGCCTCACCTTCGGCCTCGTCTGCTTCGCGGTCCTCCTGATCCTCGTGGCCGTCGTCTTCGTCGAGCAGGGCCAGCGCCGCATCCCGGTGCAGTACGCCAAGCGCATGGTCGGCCGCAAGATGTACGGCGGCTCGTCGACCTACCTGCCGCTCAAGGTGAACACCGCCGGCGTCATCCCGGTCATCTTCGCCTCGTCGCTGCTGTACCTCCCGCAGCTGGTGATCCAGCTCGTCGCCAGCGGTTCGACGGCCGGCTGGGTGCAGTGGATCCAGACGAACCTGGTGAACCCGGGCAGCACCTGGCACATCGTCCTCTACTTCGCCCTGATCATCTTCTTCACCTACTTCTACGTCGCGATCACCTTCAATCCGGAGGAGCGCGCCGACGAGATGAAGAAGTTCGGCGGCTTCATCCCGGGCATCCGTCCCGGCAAGCCGACCGCCGACTACCTGAACTACGTGCTGCAGCGGATCACCCTGCCCGGTTCGCTCTACCTCGGCATCATCGCGATCCTCCCGAACCTGTTCATCGAACTCACCGGTAGCGGCTCGACCATGAGTAACCTGCCGTTCGGCGGCACGATGGTCCTCATCATCGTGGTCGTGGCGCTCGATACGACGAAGCAGATCGAGAGTCAGTTGATGCAACGTAACTACGAAGGATTCCTCAAGTGAGACTGGTTATTCTCGGCCCTCCCGGGGCGGGCAAGGGTACGCAGGCCGAACGGCTGTCCGAGAAGTACGGGATTCCGCACATCTCGACGGGTGACCTGTTCCGCGCGAATATCAGCGAGGGCACCTCGCTGGGCGTCGAGGCCAAGAGGTACATGGACGCGGGCGAGCTCGTCCCGTCGAAGGTCACCGTCGACATGGTGCGCTCGCGCCTGGCGGAGCCGGACGCGACGAACGGCTTCATCCTCGACGGTTTCCCGCGCGCCACGGAGCAGGCGGATGCGCTCGCCGAGATCCTGGCCGAGCACGGGCAGAAGCTCGACGCCGTCGTCTCCTTCGACGTCCCCGAGGACACCGTCGTCGAGCGGATGCTCGCCCGCGGCCGCGCGGACGACACCGAAGAGGTCATCCGCAACCGGCTGCACGTGTACGAGAACCAGACCGCGCCGCTGCTGGCGTACTACGGCGACTTCGTCACGCACATCGACGCCGCCGGCACCGTCGACGAGGTCTTCGGCCGCGTCATCGCTCAGCTCGACAAGTGAGTCGTTTCCGCCGTAAGAAGACCGTGCCCTTCCGCTCCGCGGGGGAGCTCGACGCGATGGCCGCCGCGGGCGCCGTCGTGGGCCGCGCGCTCGTCGCGGTCCGCGACGCCGCCCGCGTCGGCGTTTCGACCTTCGAACTCGACGAGGTGGCCGAGACGGTGATCCGCGAGGCGGGCGCCGTCCCGTCGTTCAAGGGCTACCACGGCTTCCCGGGCTCGATCTGCTCCTCCGTCAACGAGGTCGTCGTCCACGGCATCCCGGACCGCGCGACGGTGCTGGCGGAGGGCGACCTGGTCTCGATCGACTGCGGCGCGATCCTCGACGGCTGGCACGGCGACTCGGCGTGGACGTTCGGCGTGGGCGAGCTGTCCGCCGCGGACCAGGACCTCTCGGAGGCCACGCGCCTCGCGATGGAGGCCGGTATCGCCGCCATGCTCGACGGCAACCGCCTCACCGACGTCTCGCACGCCATCGAGACCGCCACGTACGCACAGGCCGCGCGCCTGGGCCGCGACCTCGCGATCGTCGACGGCTACGGCGGCCACGGCATCGGCCGCGAGATGCACATGGAACCCTTCCTCGCCAACGAGGGCGACCCGGGCAAGGGCCCACTGCTCGTCATCGGGTCGACCCTCGCGATCGAGCCGATGCTCACCCTCGGCACCCCCGATACCTCCGTCCTCGAGGACGACTGGACCGTCGTCACGGACGACGGTGCCCGCGCCGCCCACTGGGAGCACACCGTCGCCGTCACCGCCGACGGCCCCCGCATCCTTACTCCACGGCCGTAGAGGGGCGCAACGGGATCCAGATCAAGTCCATCCGATCGAGCCGATCCTGGACGACGTCCTCGCCTAATACGCGAACAGCCGCCCAGAGGTGCGCGTTCGCCGCAAGGGGCTGGGGGTGGCCAACGTCGCCACGGAGTAGCATGACGCCCGCGGAGAAGGATGCCTCACCGTGTGGAACGGGAGTCGACGATGCTGCCTTGAGGTACCAGTTGAGCGACTGCTCCGGATCCCTGGGCAAGCCGCGGTCCCCCAGGCCGTAGAACGCTCCGAAATTGTGCATTGCGCGAACACTGCCGAGCTCGGCGGCACGCTGTAACCATCGGATTCCAAGATCGTCGTTGCGCACCACGCCGCACTCCCCGGTCAGGAAGTGCAGCGCCAGCTGGAATGCGGCGTCCGCATCGTTGCGATCGGCCGCCTCGCGGAAGTACTCCATCGCCGCCTCGAGGTTGCGCGAGACGCCGAATCCTTCCTGCGTCAGTAGCCCCTGCATGAAGAGTGCACCTGTCTGGCCCGGATCCTGGTCGGTGATGCTCCTTAGACGGGCCCATGCCTCACTGGCGAGATCTGTCCGACCCGAATGGTAGATCGTCTCGACAACCATGATGGATCCATCCCGGTGGCCGAGAGTGTCGGCCCGACGGAAAGCGTCCAGGGCGTTGTCGATGTGCCTCTCTATCAGTCTCGACCTCCAGGTCCCGCCAGCCCGATAGAGCGTGCCCAGTTCGATGAAGGCATCGGACATGCCGTGCGCTCCGGAGATTTCGAGAGCCTCGATCAGCTTCTTGCCAGCGTCCGGTCCGATGGCGGAGGCCAGCTCCGGAACTTCCGCCGATTCTGCCGAGAACTCCATTGCGGCGTTGAGAAGCGAAGTCGGATCGGTGTCCGGTGCGCTGAGAAGCGAAAGCAAGTTGGCATAGCTAGTGAACATGGATATAGGTTACTGGCCTGAAGATTGTGGAGCCGAAGCGTGGTGGTGCGTTGTTCTACGAGAATGGCTTGACCCTCACGCCGCGTGAGGGAACAAGGTGGTGGATGTGAACGAACGGAAGTCCTTCCACACCGTCGGCACGATCGCGCGGATGACCGGCGTCAGCGTGCGCACCCTGCACCACTACGACGAGATCGGTCTCGTCGTCCCGTCGGGGCGCACGTCGGCCGGCTACCGCGTCTACGACGACGCCGACGTCGAGCGCCTGCATCAGGTGCTCACGTACCGCGAGCTGGGCTTTCCGCTCGAGCAGATAGCGACCCTGCTCGACGATCCGTCCGCCGATGCCGTGGCGCATCTGGAGCAGCAGCACAAGCTGCTGTCCGAGCGGATCGACCGTTTGCACCGGATGGTCGCGGCTGTGGAGGACATGATGAACAGCAAGAAGCAGGGCATCCAGCTGACCGCCGAGGAGCAGACGGAGATCTTCGGGGACGATTGGCCGGGCGAGGAGTACGCCGAGGAGGCCGAGCAGCGCTGGGGAGACACCGACGCCTGGAAGCAGAGCAAACAGCGCGAGGCCGCCTTCACCAAGGACGACTGGAAGGCGATCAAGGCCGACACGGACGCCCTCGAGGCGGCCCTGGCGGACGGCCTGGCGCGGGGCGTGGCCCCCGGCTCCGAGGAGGGCAACGCCCTCGCCGAGCGGCACCGGGCGAGCATCGAGAAGTTCTACGACTGCGACTACCCGATGCAGGTCTGCCTCGCGCAGATGTACCTCGCCGACGAGCGCTTCACGAAGCACTACGAGGATGTCGCGCCGGGCCTGGCCCAGTACGTGCACGACGTCATCGTCGCCAACGCGGAGCAGCACCGGTGATCCCGGGCCGCTCGGGGGCGCTCGCGAACCCCTGAGCGGTCCGAACCGTCGCGCTAGCCTGGTCCTGTGGACTGGTTGAACTACTGGTGGCTCATCTTCGTGTTCGGCGGCTCGATCAGCGCTGCGGTCAAGGGGGCGTCGGCGTGGAACGAACGGCGCGCGAACCGGCGCCTGGAGAAGTTCCGCATCAAACAGGAGACGAAGGTCGCGCTGGCCACCGCGCAGGGCATGGGCCGGGTGGACGCGGCGCAGGTGCAGCGGGAGCTCGAGCGCGCGGCCGCCGAACACGACGCCGTCGACACCCGCTGGTTCGGCTACGAGACCGACCTCGCGACCATCCTCGATCACCCGATGATGGTCGACATGCGGGAGCCGCTGACCGTCGACTTCCACAAGGCCAAACGCCGGGCCGACCTGCTCCGCCCGGAGGGGCCCGACGGTGCCACCGCCGCGGACGTCGAGCAGTACCGCGACGCGGTGCACGCCTACGCCGCGGCCTTCGACGTCGCCGAGCAGGAGGCCAAGCGGCGGCGCCGCGGCGACTTCTCGCCGCTGGAGCAGGAGCGCCTCGCGAAGGCGCAGCGCCTGCTGGCCGTCGCGCTCGACGGTTCCGCCACCGGCCCGGAGCGCCAGCAGGCCTACCAGCGCGCCCGCGCCGAGCTGGACGGCCTCATCGATCTGCCGCGATCCGCCACCGTCGCGCTGGAGAACCAGGTCCGCGCGGCTCTGGAACGGTAGCCGGGGCTACGGCCAGATCAGGGTCGTGGCGACGCCGATTCGTGTAGGTACCCCGTGCGCGGAACCGGGCGTGATGCCGAGCGCATCGCGCAACTGCTTGGGGACCAGGATGCGCCCCGCCGAATCGACCGTCGCCTCCATAGGGATCACGTCACCAATAAAATCCCACTCCATCCTCGGTGCACGACGAAGCGCCCCCGAGTCGTCGACTCGGGGGCGCTTCGTCGTGCACACGTCTACGTACAGCCGCGCTGCACGGCCGCGGTCCAGGCACCGTCGTCCTGGAGGACGGAACGGACCTGATGTCGCAACCACCGCAGCGCGCGCATCCCGAGGCTCCCTAGGACGCGTTCGCCGCGGCTGCGAGGCCCAGCTGCAGGTCGGCGAGGATGTCGTCGATGTGCTCGATGCCGACGGCCAGGCGCACCAGGCCCGGCGTGACGCCGGCCTCGAGCTGCTCCTGCTCGGTGAGCTGGCTGTGCGTGGTCGACGCGGGGTGGATCACCAGCGAGCGCACGTCGCCGATGTTCGCGACGTGGCTGTGCAGCTGCAGCGCGTCGACGAAGGCCTTGCCCGCGGGCACGCCGCCGGCCAGCTCGAAGGCGACGATCGCGCCGGCGCCCCTGGGCAGCAGCTCCTTCGCACGCTCGTGATACGGCGAGGAGGGCAGCCCGGCGTAGATCACCTCGGTGACGCCGTCCTGGCCCGAGAGGTACTCGGCGACCTTCTGCGTGTTCTCGATGTGCCGCTCCACGCGCAGGCTCAGCGTCTCGATGCCCTGCGAGATCAGGAAGGCGTTGAAC
This sequence comes from Tsukamurella asaccharolytica, assembly GCF_007858435.1. Classification (GTDB taxonomy): domain Bacteria; phylum Actinomycetota; class Actinomycetes; order Mycobacteriales; family Mycobacteriaceae; genus Tsukamurella; species Tsukamurella asaccharolytica. The sequence continues at coordinate 61,664 of NZ_VIGW01000005.1, forward strand.
GGCGAGATCGCGGGACCGAGGTCGCGCAGCAGCTGCACCCGCGCCTTCAGCGCGAAGGCGGGCTCGCCGAGGTCGGCGAAGACGACGCCGTGGTACGACGGGTCCGGGGTGGTGAAGTTCGGGTGCCGGCCCTGCGTCCAATCGAACTTCCCGCCGTCGACGATGACGCCGCCGATCGCCGAGCCGTGGCCGCCGAGGTACTTGGTGGCCGAGTGCACGACGATGTCGGCCCCGTGCTCGAGGGGGCGCAGCAGGTACGGGGTCGCGACGGTGTTGTCGACGATGAGCGGCACCCCGTTCTCGTGCGCGACGCCGGCGACGCCCGCGACGTCGAGCACGTGGCCGCGCGGGTTCGCGATGGTCTCCGCGAAGAAGGCGCGGGTGTTGGGGCGGACGGCCGCGCGCCACTGCTCCAAGTCATCCGGGTTCTCGACGAAGCTGACCTCGATGCCCAGCTTGGCGAGGGTGTAGTGCAGCAGGTTGTAGGTGCCGCCGTACAGGTACGGGGAGCTGACGATGTGGTCGCCGGACTCCGCCACGTTGAGGATCGCGAGGGTCTCGGCCGCCTGGCCCGAGGCCACGAGCAGCGCGGCGACGCCGCCCTCGAGCGCGGCGATCCGCTGCTCGACGGCGTCCTGCGTCGGATTCATGATGCGGGTGTAGATGTTGCCGGGCTCGGCCAGCCCGAACAGCGCCGCGGCGTGATCGGTGTTGTTGAACGTGTACGACGTGGTCTGGTAGATCGGCAGTGCACGCGCGTTGGTCGCGCCGTCGGGCGTCTGCCCGGCGTGGATCTGCGTGGTCTCGAAGTGCCAGTTCGGGCTGTCCGGGTTGGTCATGGCCCCGATACAAGTGCACCGGTGCCGCAGTGTCCAGGGTTTGACTCATACTGTGGAGAAAGGGAGGGGTGCCCGTGGACGAGATCGTCGCGCTGTACGACGAGGCCGGGCGTCCGACGGGCGCCGCGCCGCGGTCCCGCGTCCGCGCCGAGAACCTGCGGCACGGCACCACAGGCATCCTCGTCTTCGACTCCGCGGGACGGATCTACGTGCACCGCCGCACCCCGATCAAGGACGTCTACCCGGGGCTACGCGACTTCTGCGCGGGCGGGGTGCTCCTGGCGGGGGAGGAGCCCGACGACGGCGCCGCACGCGAGGCCTTCGAGGAGCTCGGCGTGCACGGGGTCCCGCTGCGGCCCGCCGGGGTGCGCGCCTACGCCGACGCCCTCACCCGATTCGTCTGCTTCCAGTACGTCTGCACCTACGACGGTGCCGTCGTCCACCAGCCGGAGGAGGTCGAGAGTGGCGCGTGGATGGCGCCGGCCGACCTGCTCGCGGCGGTCGCCGCGGACCCCGCCGACTTCGTCCCCGACTCGGTCGAACTCGCGTTGCACCTCGTCAGCGGTGGGTGCGGTTCCGGGCAGGATTCGTCGGAGGAGTCCTGAGCGCGTAGAATAGGTGGGTAGCGCGGCGTTCGGCCGCATGCCCGTCCTCCGACGGAGGGGCACAGGTCGCACACGGCGTCCGCTGAAGACAACAGGATCGTGGAGGGTATGGCCAAGAAGGACGGAGCCATCGAGGTGGAGGGCCGCGTCGTCGAGCCGCTCCCCAACGCAATGTTCCGCATCGAGCTGGAGAACGGGCACAAGGTGCTCGCCCACATCAGCGGCAAGATGCGGCAGCACTACATTCGTATTCTGCCCGAGGACCGGGTCGTCGTGGAGCTCTCTCCGTACGACCTGACGCGCGGGCGCATCGTCTACCGGTACAAGTGACCGCGTAGCGCGCAGGCGGATACGAGAAAGACCCACCCCGCGGGGTGGGTCTTTCTCGTGTTCGGGCTGGACCGCCAGGCGCAGCCCTCCGGGCTATACCGCCAGACGCAGGCCTCCGGGCTATACCGCCAGGCGCAGGCCTCCGGCCTGGGCGAGGATGAAGCCCAGGTCCCAGTAGTCGGACACCTCGGAGCCGTCGCGGCCCGGCTCCACCGAGCCGGTGGCGTGAATGCCGAGCGCGGCACCGTCCGACAGGCGGATCAGCGAGGCGCCGCTGTCGCCGGAGCGGAGCTTGAGATCGGTGCGGAAGCGGTTGTCGGTCACGTCGGTGACGCTGCCGCAGACCCAGCCGCTGGTGCGGCCCTGGCTGCACACCTTGTCGCCGATCCGGGCCTTGCCGAGCGAGCGCGGCGCGGCCTTACCCAGGCGGTTCACCAGCGGCACGCCCTCCTTGAAGGAGACGGTGCCCCAGTCGGGGTGCGCGACGTTGGTCGAGACCTCGTGGCCGTCGACCATCGCGGTGGGCGGATTCGAGGACTTCTCGATCTTGCCGACGGAGATGAGCGCGCGGGCTTGGCCGGGCGCGGGCACGGTGACCTCCTGGCCGGCCTTGCCGCAGTGCCCGGCCGTGACGCCGACGCGCCGGCCGTCCGGGGTGGTGGCGAGCACGCCGACGGTGCAGGCGCTGACCTCGATGCCCTGCGCGGTCTCGTTCTGCACCACGTCGATCTCGGAGCCGGGGCCCACGACGATGCGCGGCGCGGCGGACGCGGGCGCGGCGGAGACGACGCCGGCGGTCGCGAGGGCGACGGTCGCGGCGACGCCGAGGCGGCGGGAGAGGGACAGACGCATCGCGGGTCCTACCTGTCGGGATCGGGGGATCAAATCACGGAATCTTCGGTGGTGAATAGTGCATCACCGGTTATTCCTGAGGTTAGCATGAGAGCCCGCTCTCGCGTGGGCGCGGCCTCGCTGTCGGCTGATTTGGGGCGCGCGGGTGTGAAGCGTACACTGGATCATCGCGTGCGTGCGCGGCTTCGTCGTGCGCTCCGTGGCGCCCTTCCGGCTACCGGTGGCGGCGCCTGAAAACACTGAGAACAACTGGATAGGACTGACGTGAAGGTCAACCCCAGCGTCAAGCCGATCTGCGAGAAGTGCAAGGTGATCCGCCGTAACGGCCGGGTCATGGTGATCTGCGACAACCTGCGCCACAAGCAGCGTCAGGGCTAGATCAGTGCGCTTCGAGCGGTTCGCCGCTTGAACACACGATGACCTCTCCGCACCAGCAGGGGCAGACGAGCCCCTGTGCACCCCCGGCTCGGAGGCCGGGGCCTCGGCCGGCGTGAAAGCGCCGGAACCACCGGGGACGGACGGGGAGCAGACCTCCGACTTAGAAGAAGGAAACCGCCAAGAATGGCACGTCTCATGGGTGTCGATCTCCCGCGCGAGAAGCGCATGGAGATCGCACTGACCTACATCTACGGCATCGGCCGTACCCGCGCGACTGAGATTCTCGCCGAGACCGGTGTGAGCCCGGATCTGCGCAGCAAGGATCTCAGCGACGAGGACCTGACCAAGCTCCGTGACTTCATCGAGGGCACGGATTACAAGGTCGAGGGCGACCTGCGCCGTGAGGTGCAGGCCGATATCCGTCGCAAGATCGAGATCCAGTGCTACCAGGGCATCCGCCACCGTCGTGGCCTGCCCGTGCGTGGCCAGCGCACCAAGACCAACGCTCGCACCCGTAAGGGTCCGAAGAAGACCATCGCCGGAAAGAAGAAGTAATGCCTCCGAAGTCGCGCGCCACGGGCGCGAAGAAGGGCGTTTCGCGTCGTCGCGAAAAGAAGAACGTCCCGCACGGCCACGCTCACATCAAGAGCACGTTCAACAACACGATCGTCTCGATCACGGACCCCAGCGGCAACGTGATCAGCTGGGCCTCCTCGGGCCACGTCGGCTTCAAGGGCTCGCGCAAGAGCACCCCGTTCGCCGCGCAGCTCGCCGCCGAGAACGCTGCCCGCAAGGCGCAGGAGAACGGCGTCAAGAAGGTCGATGTCTTCGTCAAGGGCCCGGGCTCGGGCCGCGAGACCGCAATCCGCTCGCTGCAGGCCGCCGGCCTCGAGGTGGGCACCATTTCCGACGTGACGCCGCAGCCGCACAACGGCTGCCGTCCGCCCAAGCGGCGTCGGGTCTAGGGAAGGTAGGAGAGAGAAACCATGGCTCGTTATACCGGCCCTGTCACCCGTAAGTCCCGTCGTCTGGGCGTCGACCTCGTCGGCGGCTCCGAGGCGTTCGAGCGTCGTCCGTACCCGCCCGGCCAGCACGGCCGCGCGCGGATCAAGGAGTCCGAGTACCTCCTGCAGCTCAAGGAGAAGCAGAAGGCGCGCTTCCTGTACGGCGTGATGGAGAAGCAGTTCTCCCGCTACTACAAGGAGGCGAAGGCCGCCACCGGTAAGACCGGTGACGCCCTGCTGCAGATCCTTGAGACCCGCCTGGACAACGTCGTCTACCGCGCCGGCCTGACGCGGACCCGCCGCCAGGCCCGCCAGCTCGTGACCCACGGTCACTTCACGGTGAACGGCGTGCGCGTCGACGTTCCCTCGTACCGCGTCTCGCAGTACGACATCATCGACGTCCGCCCGAAGTCGCTCGGTACCACGCCGTTCCAGATCGCGCGTGAGACCCTCGGCGAGCGCACCCCTCCGGCGTGGCTCCAGGTGGTTCCGTCGAACCTGCGCATCCTCGTGCACCGCGTGCCCGAGCGTGAGCAGATCGTCGTGCCCTTCCAGGAGCAGCTCATCGTCGAGTACTACTCGAAGTAAGTAGTACGGGCCGCCGGTAGATCGCCGGCGGCCCTCTACGGGCGTCAAATAGCGGACGCCCAGAGAGAAGGAATACTCAATGCTCATCTCGCAGCGACCCACCCTCAGCGAAGAGGTCATCTCCGACGCGCGCTCGAAGTTCATCATCGAGCCGCTGGAGCCGGGCTTCGGTTACACGCTGGGCAACTCGCTCCGCCGCACGCTGCTGTCGTCCATCCCGGGCGCGGCCGTGACCAGCATCCGCATCGACGGCGTGCTGCACGAGTTCACCACGGTTCCGGGCGTCAAGGAGGATGTCACCGACATCATCCTGAACCTCAAGGGCCTGGTCGTCTCGTCGGAGGACGACGAGCCGGTCACCATGTACGTGCGCAAGCAGGGTCCGGGCGCCGTCACCGCGGGCGACATCGTTCCCCCGGCGTCGGTCACCGTTCACAACCCCGACCTGCACATCGCCACCCTGAACGACAAGGGCAAGCTCGAGATCGAGCTCGTCGTCGAGCGGGGCCGCGGCTACGTGCCGGCCGTGCAGAACAAGGCGTCGGGCGCCGAGATCGGCCGGATCCCGGTCGACTCGATCTACTCGCCCGTGCTGAAGGTGACCTACAAGGTCGAGGCCACCCGTGTCGAGCAGCGCACCGACTTCGATCGTCTGATCCTGGACGTCGAGACCAAGAACTCGATGACCGCGCGCGACGCCCTGGCGTCGGCGGGTAAGACCCTGGTCGAGCTCTTCGGCCTGGCGCGCGAGCTCAACGTCGAGGCCGAGGGCATCGAGATCGGCCCGTCGCCGGCCGAGGCCGACCACATCGCGGCGTTCTCGCTGCCGATCGAGGACCTCGACCTGACGGTGCGCTCGTACAACTGCCTCAAGCGCGAGGGTGTGCATACCGTGGGCGAGCTCGTGGCCCGCACCGAGTCCGATCTTCTCGACATCCGTAACTTCGGTCAGAAGTCGATCGACGAGGTCAAGGTCAAGCTGCACGCGCTGGGTCTGGCCCTCAAGGACAGCCCCGCGTCGTTCGATCCGTCGCAGGTCGACGGGTACGACCCGGCCACCGGTACCTGGAGCGACGAGCCGTCGTTCTCGGGCGACGCCGATGGCGACCAGGATTACGCCGAGACCGAGCAGCTCTGAGCTAACCAGCTCGTAAAACCCCACAGGAGAAACAATGCCTAGGCCCACTAAGGGCGCCCGGATGGGCGGCTCGGCCTCGCACCAGAAGCACATTCTGGCGAACCTCGCGACCGCGCTCTTCGAGCACGGCCGCATCGAGACCACCGAGTCCCGCGCCAAGCGCCTGCGCCCCTACGCGGAGAAGCTGATCAGCCATGCCAAGCACGGCAAGCTGGCCAACCGCCGCGAGGTCATGAAGGAGATCCGCAACAAGGACGTCGTGCACGTGCTGTTCGCGGAGATCGCTCCGGCCGTCGCCGACCGTCAGGGCGGCTACACCCGGATCATCAAGACCGAGAACCGGAAGGGCGACAACGCCCCGATGGCGGTCATCGAGATCGTGACCGAGCAGCTCGCCGCCACCGAGGCCTCGCGCGCCACCCGCGTCGCCGCCTCGCAGGCCGCGGCCAAGTCCGCCGCCGTCGAGGCTGCGGAGATCACCGAGACCGAGGCTCCGGCCGAGGACGCGGCCGAGGGCTCGGACCTCCCAGCCGGCGCGCACGCGCCGCTCGAGGACGTCAACGAGGCCCCCGAGGGCTTCCCGATCAAGGGCAACGCCGATTCGAAGCTGTACCACCGCCCCGGTACCCGCTTCTTCGACTCGACGGTCGCCGAGATCTGGTTCGCCGACGAGGCTTCGGCCGAGGCCGCGGGCTACTCGCTGCCGAAGTCACAGCAGGAGGACGCCTCCGACTCGGAGTAGTCACCCACGCACGCAAGCCCGCCATCTGCATCGCAGGTGGCGGGCTTCGTCGTCTCCCTGCCGTCGTCTCCTGACTTAACAGCGTTAGCCCAGATGCCCACCAGGGACTTCTTCTGCGAGCACTGCTACTTACTCGACGGTCAGCCGTGCGTCGCCGCGATCACGGCGTCGACGGTGGCCCGCACCTTCTCCGCCGACACCCGCGGCAGCGTGAAGCGCGCGAGATACGCCTCGTCGGTCACGCGCGACCAGTCGCAGGTGACGGCGATGAGCGTCCCGTTTCCCTCCGGGGTGAACGTCCACGACCACTCGACGCCGACCGGCGGCTTCCCCCGCCTGGCGGGCAGCCACGCGAGCCGCGTGCCCGGATCGAACGCGGTCACGTGGTTGTCCACCGAGTACTCTCGCCCGTCCTCTGCGGTCATCTCCATGCCGAAGACGTCGCCGACGGCGGTGATCACCTCGGGACTGCCGGCGGAGACGCCGCGGAGCATGCCGGAGCCGTCGGCCGCCGCGTGCACTGCAGGGCGGGTGAGGGCGTCGAACAGCACCTCGGGCGGGACGTCGGCGGTGACGGTCACAGTCTGTGCGGTGTCGGTCATGAGGCCGACGCTACGCCGCTCACCGGTAGAATTTCCGGCGATATGACTCGCTACCGCCTCGACATCGCCTACGACGGCACCGACTTCAGCGGGTGGGCCCGCCAGCCCGAGCGGCGCACCGTCTGCGGCGTGCTGGAAGAGGTGATCGGCACGATCCTGCGGACGGACGTGCAGCTCACCGTGGCCGGCCGCACCGACGCGGGCGTCCACGCCACGGGGCAGGTCGCCCATCTCGACACCGACGTCGCCCTGCCCGACGGCCCGGTCCGCCGCCTCGCACGGATGCTCCCGCAGGACGTCCGCGTCACCACGATCAGCACCGCCCCGCCCGAGTTCGACGCCCGCTTCTCCGCCCTGCGCCGCCACTACGAGTACCGCCTCACCGATGCCCCCTTCGGCGCGAACCCGCTGCGCGCCCGCGACACCGCGCCGTGGCGGCGGCCCGTCGACGTGGACCGGATGCAGGAGGCGAGCGACCGGTTGCTCGGCCTGCACGACTTCGCCGCCTTCTGCCGCCGCCGCGAGGGCGCCACGACGGTCCGCGAGCTGCAGCGCTTCGCCTGGCGCCGCGACGCCGACGGGGTGTGCACCGCGGAGGTCTCCGCCGACGCCTTCTGCTGGTCGATGGTGCGGTCCCTCGTCGGGGCGGTCGCCGCGGTCGGGGAGGGCCGACGGTCCGCCGACTGGGCCGCCGGGCTGCTCGACGAGCGCGAGCGCTCCAGCGCCATCAACGTGGCCGCGGCGTGCGGGCTCACGCTGGTCCGCGTCGACTACCCCGCCGACGACGAGCTCGCCGCGCGCAACCTGATCACCCGCGAGAAGCGCGAGGTCGACGGCCCGGGGCCGGGCGCGAGCGGCGGCTGCTGCGGCGACTGACGGAGCTTGGGGCGCCGTTCGCCCGGAGTTCACGGCAGCGACGCCCGTCGCGTGAATACTCGGGTGATGTGAACCCCTTCGACATCACGGGCTTCCTCGGCTCCGCGGGCCTCATCGGCCTGATCCTGCTGATCTTCATCGAGACCGGCCTGCTGGTGGGCTTCATCTTCCCTGGGGATTCGATCCTGTTCACCGCGGGCATCTTCGCGGCGCAGCCCCAGCCCTTCGCGGAGCTGTGGCAACTGCTGGTGTTCCTCCCGATCGCGGCGATCCTCGGCGACCAGTGCGGCTACGCCCTCGGCCGGTACGCGGGCCCGAAGGTGATGCGCGGCAGAGTCATGAACTTCATCGGGCAGGGCCCTGTCGACAAGACGTACGCCTTCTTCGACAAGTACGGCCCGTTCACGGTGATGTTCGCGCGGTTCATCGGTATCGTCCGCACGCTGGTGCCCGTGCTCGCGGGCTTCTCGCGGATGAACCACCGCACCTTCACGCTGTTCTCGGTGCTCGGTTCGATCCTGTGGTGCGACGGCATCGTGCTGCTCGGCTACTACCTCGGCGGCATCCCGCTGCTGCGCGACCACCTCGAGGTGCTGTTCATCGGCTCCGCGCTGACGATCATCATCCCCATCGTGATCACCGTGATCACCCGTCGGCGCGCCCGCAAGCGCGAATCCGCGGAAGCCGCGACGGCGGAGCCCGCCACGCGCTAATCTCCCCGCATGATCGGGTTGGGGGACCCGGAGCGCATCGTCATCGATTGCGCGGGGGATGAATGGTACGTACGCGGGCCCGACGGCGCCGTGCGGTCGACGGCCGCTCCGGCGGACGTCGACGAGTTCCTCGCGCCCGCGACGGCGACCCGGCGGTGGGCGCAGTGGTTGTCCGATGCGGCGAGCGGCAGCGCACCGTCGCGCACCTGGACGGTGCTGGCGCCCAGCGTCTTCGGTGCTCCACGGCGCAGCCTGATCGCCGCGGCCGCCGGCTCGCTCGGGGTGGACGCCGAAGTGATCCCGCGCGCGGAGGCGTTGGTGCGTACCGAGGGCGTGCTCTACTGCCGGCGCGCTCTCGTCCTGGAATGCCGCGGCCCGGTGACGCAGGCGCACGTCCTCGCGCTCACCGACGGGGCCTGGCGCCCCGTCGCCTCCGCGTCCCATCCGGATCCGGTTCGCGCTGCCCGGAAGATCGTCGACGACGACATCGACCAGGCCCTGGTCGACGGCCCGCCCGAGGTCTACCACCGGATACGCCGGGCGCTGGCGACGGTGCACCTCTGGCGCGTCGTGCACACGGATCCGCAGGCCGTGCTCGCGGTCCATCCGGATTCGGAGCCGGAGCCCGCGTCGTCCGGTCACTCGTCCGAGGAAACGCCGGAACGGACGACCGGACATCGAAGGTTGCGGCGCCGGTCGCTCGTCGCGGCCGGCGCCGGGGCCAGTGGGGTGGTGGTGGCCGCGGTTGCGGTCGCGTGCCTGCCCGGCGCGCCGCCGCCCGCCCCGAAACGGCCCGCGCCGCCGGCGGACGGCTTCGTTCGCGTCGCCTTCGACGGCACCTCCGTCGACCTCCCACGAGGCTGGGCGGTCACTGAGCCGGGTCCGGACCGGAGGCTGGCGCAGGCGGACGACGGTCGCCGCGTCACCGTGGTCCGCACCCGGCTGCGGGCACCGGCGGACATCGCGGCCGTCGCGGCGGATCTGGAAGCCGCCCTCGCGCGGCGGTCGGACCACCGCATCACCGATCTGAACCGCAGCACCCTCGTCGCGGGCCGCGAGGTGATCGGCTACCGCGAGCGGATCGACGCGGAGCGGTACGTGGACTGGTACGTCGTGGTGACGGGTGCGGCGCAGTTGAGCGTCGGCTGCGAGGCGGGGCGCACCGCGGCGCCGCTGGCCGGCGCCTGCGAGCGCGCCGTCGGGACGGTACGGGAGGAATGAAACATGAAGGGGGAGAAATGACCATCGCCACATCCACCAACGGAGGGCTCCGGGTGCGCGCCAACGATCAGGGCACCCCGCTGCACATCGCCATCGAGCGGACGGAGCTGCGCCGCGCGCCGCAGGACCTGGCAGACTCCATCGTCCGGCTCTGCCGGGAGGCCGCGACCGCCGCCGGCCTGCGTCGCCGCGCGGAACTCGAGCGCGCGGGCGTGGGACCGGAGGTGCTGCGCGCCCTGCGCCTTCCCGAACCCGTCGCCGCGCCGCCGCCCGCACGAGACGAGGCTGTTGGCACCTGGCTGCGGAGGGTCTGATGAGCGCCGAGATGGATCGGATCGAGGCCCGCGCGCACGAACAGCTGCGCGTCATGCGCCGCACCAGCGCGGAACTCGACGACGTCCGTGTCGCGGTGTCCAGCCCGGACGGCGCGATCCGCGTCGAGCTCGACGGGGTGTGCGCGCTGGTCGGGCTCACCCTGACCCCGGCGGCCTGCAGGTCCGACGGTGCCGACCTCGGTCGGCGCATCGTCGACGTCTGCGCCGTCGCGGCCCGCGAGGTGCAGGCCCGCCGCGCCGCGGTGATGGAGCGTTTCCACGCCGACTTCGCCGTGGGCTGACGCGGTCCGTCGCGTGGGGGGAGCGAATCGGGATCCGAATCCCGAGCTGGTGCGTCCAATTGATGAGGGCCTTCGCACCGGGCCCCGTTGCACACGATGGGGGAGAGCAATGTTCATAGCGGTGAATTCGGCGATCTCGGCCTTCGGGGCCGCCAACGCCGGGATCGGAGCGGCGGTCGCGACGGCGGGCACGGTGGACGCGGCGGCCAACGTCGCGGCGCTGAATCCGGCGCTGGGCCTGATCGGGCAGGACTTCCTCGCGGCGTTCACCGCCGCGCAGGCGGTGCACGTGGAGTCCGTCGCGGAGCTGGCGGTGTTGTACGGCGGGATCGCGGCCTCCTCGGCGGGGACGGTCGCCGCGTACGGCCTGACCGAGGCGGGCAACGTCGCGGGACTGGGCTCCGTAGGGATCTGACGGTGACCGATCCCGTCGCGGTCCCGGCGGCGCCGGACGCCGCGCTCGATCCTGCGATCCGGGCCCTGCTGGACCGGCCCGTCAACGAGGTGCTCGCGGCGCTCGGTCTGCCGCCGGTGCCGACGGCGCCGGAAAAGCCTCCGCAGCAGGAACTCCCGGCGGCGCCGAAGGGCGTCCCGGATGCCCCGCAGGTGCCCGGCTTCGACGTCGCCGGGCTGGTCAAACCGATGACCGACCTGCTCTCGACCTTCGGCTCGGGCAGCTTCGAGGGGCTCGACCCCTCGGCCGCGCTGTCCGGCGCGTCGAAGGCGCTGGAACAGGGCGTCTCGATGGGGATGCAGGCGATCAGCCAGCTCTCCTCGGTGTGGCAGGGGCCGGCCGCCACCGCGGCGACCGGCAAGGGACTCGAGGCCGCGACCGGCACGGGCCTGGCCGCGGAGCAGGGCGCGGAGTTGTCGACCGCGGTCGGCGAGGCGGCGACGGTGGTCGGCACCGGGGAGGCCGAACTACAGGCGATCATCGACTCCTTCATGGCGGTGATCGCGGCGCTCGGCCCGTCCCTGTGGCTCCCGCCCGGTCAGGCCGCGGCTGTCGCTGCGGCGCAGGAGCACCTCACGCAGGCCACGGAGGTGGTGGCGCGCACGAAGAGTCAACTGTCGGGGCTCAGCGCGCAGGTGGGTGCGGCCGGTCGCAAGGTGCCCGTCGCCTCGCCGCCGACGACGTCCGCCTCCGCCGCGGCGCAGGCCGCGGCCTCGGTGATTCCCGGTGTAGTGTCCGCGGCGATGGGGGCCGTCACCGCCGTCGGCAAGCTCGCCACCGAGACGGTGTCGGGGGCGGTGAAGACCGCGGTCGGCGTCGCGACGTCGGCGGGGGAGGCCCTGAGCGGGCTGGCGGAGTCCGCGGCTAGCACCGACAAGGACGCCGCGACGAGAACGACAACGGAAACGGCTGCCACGGGCGACTTCCCGGCCGCCGCGACCCTCACCGGGGGCGGAGCGGGCGGGGTCGGCTCCGGGGCCGGATCGGGGGCGGGCGGCGGTGGCATCGGCGGGATCGGCGGCATCGGCTCAGGGGTCGGCGCCGCCGCGACCCTGTCTCAGCCGCAGTCCACAGCGCCCGCGGCGCGCGCCCCGGTCGTGGAGGGCGGTGCCCGGACGGTGCCGGCGTCGTCCGAGGTCGTCTCGCGCGGGGGCATGGCGGCGCCGATGATGCCGATGGGTGCCGCTGGAGCCGCAGGCGCCCGCGGTGCGTCGGCGGCCGATCATGCGGTGCCCGACTACCTCGTCACCAGTGACAACGGTGAGAGCGTGCTCGGCGACCTGCCGCTGGTCGGACCGCAGGTCGTGGGGGACGCGCTGCCGGCGCAGGGGTACGACCAACCGGACGTGGAACTTCGCCTGTGAGAGGCGGAACCGTACCGGGTGCCGGTGCGTCTAATGGATAGGAACAACTTCGGGGGGAGTGCACATCGTGGCCGGTAGCAAGCTGAGCATGGATCCGCAGGAGGCGCGGGAGATCGCCCGCGGCATCGAGCGGATCGTCGAGGATCTGCGCGGCGCGCAGAAGCGGTTCCAGCCGCATGCCACGCCCGCCGCCACGGGGAGGGACGAGGTCTCGGTGACCGTGGCCCGCACAGCGCAGCGTATGGGGGAGAACCAGGTCCGCGCGGCGGAGGTCGCTGTCGCCGACCTGCGCCGCCTCGGCGAGGCCGTCTCCGGCCACGTCACCGCGGTGCAGCGTGGGGACTCCGAGCTCGGCGCCACCCTCGGACTGGTGGTCTGACCGTGCTCCGCGATCCGGGGTTCACCGGTGTCGACTGGTCTACCCGCACCACCGAGAGGCTCGCGGGCGATCTCCTCGGCGGGGCGGGCGCGCAGCCGCTCAGCACCGCGGCGCAGGAGACCGCGCGGCTCGCCTCCGCCTACGGCGCGGCGGCCGTGCAGCTCGACCGGCTCGTGGTACGGCTCGACGGCGCGGTGGACCTGGGGCGCGAGGAGTCCGGCGTGCGGCGCACCGGCCCGTTGCCGGAGTACGCGCGGTGGCTGGCCCGGCATGCGGCGGATCTCGCGGAGTACGCGACGAAGGTCGCCGGTCAGGCGGCGGCGTACGAGACCGCCGCGAGGGCGATGCCCACGGTTGCCGACGCCGCCCGGATCCGTACGGACCGCGAGAACGCCCAGGCCGCTGCGGCGGCGGGCGGGGCCGAACCCGCGGTCGCCGCCCTGGCTGGGGCCGCTGCGGATTCCGAGCGAGTCGAGCAGCAGGCGCACGGCACCGCCGCTGCGGTGATGACCGGTTTCGAACGGGCGTCGGAACCGCTCCGCGCGCCGTGGGAGTTCGCCGCGCCGCCGAAGCTGCCGGACGCGCGGACCAGGACGACGAAGGACAAGCGCTCGGGCAGCGGGTCCGGCGCCGGCCGGGGTGGTGGCGGTGTCGGCGGGGCCGGCGGTGCTGCCGGAGTCGGGGTCCCGGCCGCGCCGCTCGGGGTCTTCCCGGCGAGCGCGGTGCAGCGCGATCACGACGGGGCCGGCAAGCCCGCGCCTCCGGCGTCGACCTCCGCTTCGTCCGCGGGCCGGGGTGTCCCGATGATGCCCGCCGGGATGCTGGGCGCCGCCGGCGCCGCCGCGGCCGCGAGGCACGCGGTGCAGCCGACGGGTGCGGTGCCGTCCGAGCCGGACGACGAGCCCGACGCCTTCGTGGTCCACGCTGCGCCCGCGGTACTGGGCGCCCATGGCGAGTCCCTGGCGGAGCAGGCGTGACGGCGCACCCGGTGGCGGCGCTCAGCGCGCGGTTCGGCACCGAGGTGCCGGCCGTGCTGTGGACGCCTCCCGACCCGCGGCGGACCGTCGAGCCCGCACTGGAGGCGCGGGCCGAGCTCGACGCCGACGAAGCCGCAGCCCTGGACGTGCTCGCCGCGCCGCAGGTGCGGCTCGAGGCCCGGGCGACGGGGCCGCTGGACACCCGGCTGTCGCTGGCGCGTTCGGGACACCTCACCGCGCGGGTGGTGCGTGTCGCGGGAACCGCGACCGTCGACCTCCCGCACTGCGACGGCTCCGCGGAGCGGCTGGCGGCGCTCGTCGCACCCGTGCTGGGGACAATGCCGCCCGCGGATCCCGCGGTCGCTGCGTCCTTCCCGGGCGACGCGGGGCGGGCGGCGTTGCGCGCGGGAGACGCGGGCGAGATCGGTGCGGCGCTGCGCGCGATCGGGGTGGATGCGGATGCGGCGCGGCTGATCGGGCGGGTCTTCGCCCGCTCGCAGCGCAGCGTCGAGTTCACGGTGCATGCGGCGGACCACCGCTGCCCGGCGGTGGTCGCGGTGATCGACTCGCCGAGTGGGCGGGTCGTGGTGCGGACGGCGAGCGAGCCGGGTGCGGGGGCCTGGATCTCCGTCGCCGAGGGCAGCGCGCACCGCATCGGCAGGGCGCTGCGGCGCGCCTGCGAGGAACTTCCGGGGGGCGGCTGGACGCCGTGACCGGAACGGCGCGCGCCGTCCGGCGCGGGCCGACGGAGCCGGCACGTCCGGCGGGGAGGAGTACACGATGGCAACCGGAACCAGGGCCGAACTCGCGGCGATGAAGACCGGCGCCGACACGCTGGACGATCTGGGGGCTCAGATGAAGACGACCCTGAACCAGCTGCGGAGCGACGTCGAGGCGACGCAGGGGGTGTGGGCCGGCGCGGCCCAGGTGGCCTTCCTCGGCGTGATGGCGCGGTGGGACGAGAGCGCCGCGAAGGTGAACACCGCGCTCGTCGACATCAGCACCATGCTCTCGGGCAACACCACGAGCTACCGCACCCAGGAGGAGCAGAACACCTCCGATATCACGGCGTTGAGCCTGTAGTCCGCATCCGAAAGACGAAGGGGAACAAGCATGAGCGACATGATCCGCTACGATTACGCCACGATCCGGGGCGCGCTCGACGACATCGCGCAGCGCACCACGGTGCTGATCCAGCAGGCCGATGCGATCCGCGTCGAGCAGAACAAGTTCGCGGACGCCTGGGAGGATCCGGACTCCGCGACCGCTTACCAGGCGGTGCAGACCCGGTGGAACACCAGCTTCGAGGACATCAACGACCTGCTGGGGCGCGTGCGGACGGCTGCGGAGAACGCGGTGGCGTCGATGCAGCAGACCAACAACCAGGCAGCAGCCGGCTGGGCCTAGGCGCTCTGCCGCACTGAACACCTCGGGCCCGGTAGCCGCCACGGCTACCGGGCCCGACCCGTTCCGCGGGCTCCGGTGACTAGGCGACGAGCCGCAAGGTGGCCGCGCCTCCGTCGGTGCGCACCGTGAGCATGCCCGGCAGTGGCTGGCTGAGCACCACGTCGGCCTCCGTCACGGGCGAGATCCCCGCCTGCTCGATCCGCCACACCGTCCCCGTGGGCTCCACCGTTCCCGGAGCCAGCCCCGCGGCGGTGCCGTCGAGCACCGTCACCGTGTAGTCGGCGGGGCTCGGCGCCGCGATATGACGTGGATAGTGCCAACCGGAGATCCACAGGTGGCGAGGCGATCCCACCCAGGTCACCAGCGGTTCCCACATCGCCGGCCGGCCCGTCACCATGAGGACCCGGGCCCCGGTGGCGACGGCCCGCTCCACGAGCTGGCGCGCCGGGTCGTCGGCGACAGCGGCCCACACCGAGCGCACACCGCGGCCGTGCAGCCGCGCGGCTACAGGCCCACCGGTAGCGTCCGAGCCGAGCACCTGCCCGCAGCCGGCGAGGGGAACGTGCAGTGCCGTCAGGGATCCGATCGGTCCGGTCGCCTCGTGATCGCCGCGCCGCCCGGGCGGCTCCGTGCCGTCGGCGGTGCGCCACGCGCCCACGCGGATTCCGCCGCTCTCGGCGGGACGGACCGAGATCCCCGCGCGCCCCGGGGCGTCACCCGAGAACAGGGGCCGGAGGTCGCCCCGGGTGAGCGATTCGGGGGCGCAGGGAACGGAGCCGGCCGGCGGGGTCGGATCGATACCGGCGACGTCGACGGGGCGCAGCGGTACTGCCGCGACGCCCTGGGCGCGGAGCGCGTCGACGGCCCGCTGCGCCGCGAGCGCCGCGACCCGGAGCTCGGCAGACGGCCCGCCGCCGCGCCGCGCGCAGGCGGCCGCGCAGTCCGCGGGGTCGATCGTCACGGCGATCAGCACGTCCGTCGTGGCCCAGCGCTGCAGGGGGCCGAGCAACTGTTGGTAGCGCATCCGCGGCGCGGGCGGCTCGCCCGGAATCCGCCCGCCCGCCAACAGCAGGTCGATCCGGGCGGCAGGAGTGTCCCTGTGCCGGAGCAGATCCGCGAGCAGTCGCAGCGGAACGGCGGCGTCCTCGCGGAGCATCATCGCGACCAGGTGTGGCGCCGGCGGCGCCGGCCGCACGAAGACGGTCAGTTGACGGCCGGCGCGGCGCACCCCGATCTCGCCGCCATCGGGGCTCACCGCCGCCTCGACGACCGCGCCGGCCGCCGCCCGCAGGCGGAGCCGGTCCGCCGCGTACTCCGCGCCGGAGGTGCCGCGTACCCGCGTGAGTGCCCCCGCCCCCACGGCCAGGGCCGCGGTGGCGGCCGCCCAGTGCGGCCCGCCGAGTGCGCCCGTGCCGAGTCCCGCTGCGGCCGCTGCTGCCTCCGCCAGGAGTACGGCGCCCCCGGCGGGCCACGCCGCGCGGTGCCAGCGTCCGGGCGCGACGAGCCCGGTCGTTCCAGATGTCTGTTCCATGTGCGCTCCCCCGTCGATGGTGGGCCCGTCTCCCCCGAAACGTGCTGCCGTGCGCGAAAGTACCGTACTCTGGGCGTCCGGACGTCCGCTTCGGGGGAAGCGGACGCAACGCACCTTGGGGGAGGGCGTCATGAGGAAGCAGTTGACCACGCGTGCGCAGGTGAGCGGGTACCGGTTCATCTTGCGGCGGATGGATCATGCGCTGCTGCGCCGGGATCCGCGCATGATCTCGGATCCGATGGCGTCCCAGTCACGCTCACTCATCGCAGGCCTGGTGCTGGCGCTCGTCATCACCGGTGGCTGCGGGGTGTTGGCGCTGCTGCGGCCGCAGGGCGCCGTGGGCGACGCGAAGATCGTGCTCGCCAAGGAATCCGGCGCCCTCTACGTCCGGGTCGAGGACGTGCTGCATCCGGTGAACGGCCTCGCGTCCGCCCGCCTGGTGGTCGGGGAAGCCGCACAGCCCGCGTCGGTGAAGGACAAGCGGCTCAGCGGCTTCCGCCGCGGACCCGAGGTGGGCATCGTCGGCGCGCCCGCCCAGATCCTTGGCCCAGTCTCGGCGTGGTCCGAGGGCGCCTCGCCGTGGCTCCTGTGCGACCGGACGCGGCCGGCCCCGTCGGACAAGCCCACCGCGCGGGACGCGCTCGACACGATGGTCTCGTCGGTCGACGACGGCACCACGGACGACGGCGCGGTCCTCGTCCGTCGCGGCGACGCGCACTTCCTGTTGTTCGGAGGTGTGCGAGCGCCGGTGGACCCGTCGGATCCGTTGGTGCGCAGTCTCGCCGGGATCGACGGAGCTTCCGCCCGCGCGATCAGCGCGCCCCTGCTCAACGCCTTCGAGCCGATCGATGCCATCGCTGTCCCACAGATCCCGGGGCGGGGCCAGCCGTCGAACGCACTGAGCGGCGCCCGCGTGGGTGACGTGGTACGCGTCTCGGACACCGATCACGAACGGTTGTACGTGGTTCTCGCGGACGGCGTCCAACCCGTGGGAACCTGGGCGGCCGACCTCATCCGGGCCGGCGATCCTGCGGGAACCGCGATCGGAACGGCGTCGGCGCCCGCCGTCGCCGCTGCCGCCACCCGCCGCACCGTGCCCGTCGGCGACCTGCCCGACCATCGTCCGTCTCTGCGGTCGGTGCGCGACGCGCCCGTCGTGTGCGCGGCCGCGTCCACCGACGGCGCGGGCGGCGGCACGGTGGAACTGCGCACCTTCCGTACCCCGCCGGGCCCGGCGGCACCGGTCGCGCTGGCGGGTGCCGACGGTGCCGGCGACGCCCTCGACTTCGCGTCCGTCCCGTCCGGCTCGGGCGAGTACGTGGTGGCGGCCGAGCCCGGGGGCGAGCGTCGCGACGGCCTGTTCTACGTCTCGGACTCGGGAGTGCGGTACGGCATTCCGAACGAGGAGACGGCGCAGATCCTCGGCCTGCAGCACAAGCCTCGCCCCGTGGCCTGGTCCGTGCTGGCGGCGATCCCGGCGGGGCCCGACCTCACGCGGGCCGCCGCCTCTGTGACCCGCGACGGCTCTCCGATCACTCTCGACCGCTGAGCGTTAGCGGCGAACGCGGCTCAGCGGCGGGCCAGGCAGGCGGCGACCCCGGCGACGGCGAGCAGCGCGAGCCCGGCGAGGGCGTACGCCCGCGGCCGGGTGTCGGGCGCCGGCGCGGAGGCCACGTCGAGCCGGCCCAGCGCGGACATCTCGTCGGGGAGTGCCGCAGACACCGCAGCGACGGGATCGACGATGCCCGCCCCACCCATCCCCGCGGACCGGCGCGCGGTCGTCAGTATCCGGTTGCGTACCTGTGCCGCGCTGAGCTGCGGGTACCGCGCACGGACCAGGGCGGCTACGCCGGCCACGTACGGCGCGGCGTAGCTCGTCCCGGCGAGCGGAGTCGTGCCCTCGCGGGTCACCTGGGCGTTGGCCAGCCCCGCGCCGCGCGGCTCGAGCGTCGTCACGTCGGTGCCGGGCGCGGCGACCGTCACCCACGGTCCCGCCAGGGAGAACGCGGCGGGCCGTCCGTCGGGCTCGGTAGCACCCACGGTGAGCACCTGCTCGGCGAACCGCGCGGGCGAGGCGAAGGTCGTCGGCGCTGCGGGATTCGCGTTCTGGTCGGCGCAGGCGGTGCCCGACGAGACGTTGCCCGCCGAGGCGACCACCACGACGTTCCGCTCCGCGGCGTACCGCACGGCACGTCCGAGCGCGTCGTCGCCGAGCGCGGCCGCCGATCCCGCGCAGGCCACCTCGGAGATGTTGATGACGGTGGCGCCCAGGTCGACCGCGCGCACCACGGCGTAGGCCATGGTGGTCACGTTGCCGTGGCTGTTGACGCCGCGCTGCTGCGGCTCGAAAGCCGCGCTGGCCTGGCGGATGGCGATGATGGACGCCGCGGGGGCGACCCCGGTGAAGGCGTCGCCCGGGGCGGGCCGGCCGGCGATGATTCCCGCGACGGCGGTGCCGTGCGCGTCGCAGTCGTCGCGGCCGTCCCCGGACGAGACGTAGTCCCCGCCCGCGATCACCTCGCCGAGCCGCGGGTGCGGCGTGACACCGGTGTCGATGACCGCGACCTTCTGCCCCTCGCCGCGGGTGAACCGCCAGGCCTGATCGAATCGGAGGGACCGGGCCGAGTGATCCGGACGCGCGTAGTCGGTTCCGGGTTGCGTGCGGAGCGTGTTGCACTGGGAGCGTTGGACCGTGGGCGCGAGCGGAGCGACGGGACCGCGCGGCGCACCGTCGGGGGGCGGATCGGCGGACGCCGGCCCGCTCACGGGGACAGCGAGCGTGAACACCGCCGCCGCGGTCGCGGCCCGGATCCCCCGACGCATCACAGGTTCCGTACGGTCGAGTACACGTCCCAGACCCAGCCCAGCAGCGGGCCCGCCGCGGCGATCGTGAGGTACTCGCCGAGTTCGGCCAGGCGCCGCTGCACCGGGCTGAAGGCGATGCGCGGGGCGAGAACGCCGCAGGCGAGTGCCACGACGCCGATCAGCGCGAGGCCCACCAGACCGACGACCGGCCACGAGCCGTAGCCCCACGCGAGGCCGGTGGCGGTGCCGATGGCGATGACCGCGCCGGCGAGGACGCCCGCACCCGCCTGCACCGGCTCCGCGTGCGTACGCCCGCGCAAGCAGAAGGCGATCGCCATGACCAGTGCGAAGGCGAGGTGATGCCCCGGCAGTTCGCGGGAGGCGGCGCCGACGGCGAGGGCGGCGACCGCACCGGTGGCGGCGGCGCCCACGGTGATGCCGGTGCAGACGCGCTGCGCGAGGTCGGAGCGCGGCGGCACGTCGCGCTCGCCGTGCTCGTCATCGAGGCCGGCCGCGACCGCGCCGACGCCGACGACCGTCGGCGGCGGATCGTCATCGATGGGATCGATCCGCTCGCCCGCCGCCGGTACGTGCGGCAGCGGCAGGCGCGCTGCGATGGCGGCGATCCGAGCGGCGAAGACCAGCACGAGGTACGCGACGATCGCGGTGCTGGCGCCGAGCGCGGCGCGGTGTCCCGGTAGCCACAGCGCGGCGAACATCGCCGGCCCGACGAGAGCGGTCGCGGCGAGCAGCGCGGTGTGGACCGCGATCCCGCGGCCCGTGAATCTCAGCGCCACCAGTGCGGACACGGCGGCCGCCGCGGCGGCCAGGAGTGCGTGCGGAGGTCCGTAGCGGCTGTCCGCACCGAGCGGGACGATCAGCGCGCCGGTCACCCCGGCGAGGATGCTGGCGCACACGGCGAGAGCCGTCGGCACCGGCCCCGGGACGGCCATCCGCCGCGCGGACAGCACTGCGCCGGTGAGCAGTGCGAGCGCGGCCGCGCCGCACCACAGTTGCGCGAAGACGTGGTCCGCCGCCGGCCGCGCCCCGTCGGCGCTCCGCGGCGCGAGACCCAGCCGCAGCGCGACCGCCCCCGTCGCGAGGGTCGCCAGGCCGAGCACCACCAGTCCGACGATCATGGCCGCCCGCTCGTCCCACCGGCGGCCCGCCACGAGATCGGCCGCGGTGCAGTCGAAGACGTCGTCGAAGACCGGCGGCGGGGTCGGGGCGGTCGCCACGAACAGGACCAGGAGCGCTCCGTCGGAAATGCCGGCGTCGGCCGGGGTCTGCGGGCCCGGGAGCGGCTCCCCGCCGACCGGCGCGAGTCGCCAGGGCCGCGACCACGCCGACTCCGCGGAGCCGCCGATCCGGTCGCCGAAGAGCCGCACGAGTTCCGGGATCAGCACCTCGGTCGGAGTCAGCAGCGGCAGGGAGACATCCACCTGCGTCCCGCCGCACAACACCGAGACGCGGCTCAGCCGCGCCACCTCGGCGGTGGTCTCCTCCATCACGTCGGTCATCGCGCCCCCTCGCATGCCGTTCGGCGCCCGCCGAAATCAGGGCCCGGTACTCATTGGACGCACCAGCGCGGCGATCGGTTCCCTTCCGCGAGAAGTTCGTCGAAAGCCTCCCGTCCGTCGGCCCGACCGTGCACAGTGGTGCGACGACGGCGCGTGGGGGCGCGCCGCGGTCCAGGGGAGGGCAAGCGTGGCTGACACGACCGACGTTGTTTTCGAGCCGGTCACAGAGGGTTTCGCGCGCAAGCAACGGCTCGCGCCGCCGCGCACGCCCGGCGGTGAGGTGGCGCTGCAGGCGCCGCCCGAGATCCCGCGTGCCGTTCCGGGTGGGCTCCTCGGCAAGCTACTGCCGGTGGTCATGGTGGTCGCCGTGATCGGCATGATCGCCCTGATGTTCACCTCGGGCAGCGCCATGATGCAGAGCCCGTTCATGATGATGTTCCCGATCATGATGCTCATGTCCATGTTCGGCATGTACGGCATGAACAATCGCGGCAACGGCACGTCCGCGGCCGAGCTCAACGAGGACCGCAAGGACTACCTGCGCTACCTGGGGCAGATCCGATCCCAGGTGGATCGCACCCGCACCGAGCAGCGCGCCGCCCTGGAGTGGATCCATCCTGATCCGGCGGCGCTGCCCGGCTGTGTCGGCACCCGTCGGATGTGGGAGCGTCGTCCCGCGGACCCGGACTACCTTCACGTGCGCGTCGGCGTCGGCAGCCAGCGCCTCGCCACCCGCCTCGTCCCACCGGAGACCGGGCCGCTCGAGGACCTCGAACCGGTGTCGACGGTGGCGCTGCGCCGGTTCGTCCGGCACGGTGCCTCGGTGCCCGGGCTGCCGGTCGCGGTGGCCCTGCGGGGCTTCCCGGCCGTCGGTCTCAGCGGCCCACGCGCCGAGGTCTTCGATGCCGCGCGTGCGATGCTGCTCGCCCTCGCCGCCCTGCACGGTCCCGACCACGTACGGATCGTGGCCGCGACGCCCGATGTGGACTCCGTCGAGTGGGGCTGGCTGAAATGGCTTCCGCACGTAGCGCACCCGACGGAGTGCGACAGCCTCGGTCCGGTGCGCGCCGTGTACGGCTCCGCCGCGGAGCTCGAGGACGCGATCGCGACCGAGCTCGCCGACCGCGGGCCCTTCGCCCGGTCCGCGCCCGTCGATCCCACCCGCCCGCACTACGTGATCCTGCTGGACCGCGGCGTCGCGGTGACGCCCGGCGGTGCGCTCGACGCCGCCGTCGGGATCGACGGTGTCACGGTGCTCGACCTCTCGCCCGAGCCGGACGCGCTCGCAGCCCGCAGCGGACTGCAACTCGTCATCGACGACGCCCGCCGGCTCGGCGCGCGCAGCGCGGCCGGTGTCGAGTACTTCGCGCAGCCGGACGCGGTCACCGCCGGCGCGGCGCAGGTCACCGCCCGCCGAATCGGACGCTTCCGCCCGGCTTCGATGGCGGAGCTCCTCGACTTCGACGGCGATGCGGGCACGACCGACCCGGGGCTGCCCGCGCTCATCGGAATCACCGACGCCGCCGCGATCACGCCCGAGACCGTGTGGCGGGAGCGCACCGCCCGCGAGCGCTTGCGGGTGCCGATCGGGGTGGGGCCGCGGGGCGAGCCCGTGGAACTCGACCTCAAGGAGGCCGCGGAGAGCGGCATGGGCCCGCACGGCCTCTGTATCGGCGCCACTGGTTCCGGCAAGAGCGAATTCCTGCGCACCCTGGTGCTATCGATGGTCGCCACCCACCCGCCGGAGGCGCTGAATCTCGTACTCGTCGACTTCAAGGGTGGCGCCACGTTCCTCGGCCTCGAATCCCTCCATCACGTCGCTGCGGTCATCACTAACCTCGAGGAGGAGATCGCGATGGTCGACCGCATGCGCGATGCACTCTCCGGCGAAATGAACCGCCGGCAGGAGGTCCTGCGCCGCGCCGGGAACTTCGCCAACGTCGGTGAGTACGAGAAGGCCCGCCGCGCGGGCGCGCCGCTCGAGCCGATGCCGGCGCTCGTCGTCATCGTCGACGAGTTCTCCGAACTGCTCGCGCAGAAGCCGGATTTCGCGGAGCTCTTCGTCGCGATCGGCCGACTCGGCAGGTCGCTGCACATCCACCTCCTGTTGGCCTCGCAGCGACTGGAGGAGGGGAAGCTACGGGGACTGGACTCGCACCTGTCCTATCGGATCGGGCTGAAGACCTTCTCCGCCAGCGAGTCTCGCGCCGTCCTCGGCGTCCCCGATGCCTACCACCTGCCGTCGACGCCCGGCGCGGGCTACCTCAAGTTCGACGCCGACCCGCCGCGCCGCTTCCACGCGTGTTACGTCTCCGGCGAGTACGAGCCGCCCAGCTCCGCCGCGTCGACGGTGCGCCGGGGCACGGTCGGCGGCGCGTCCGTCCGGGAGTACCTCAACGCGCCGGCGCCGATCGCCCGCCGGTCCTGCGGCCTGCCCGAGGGACTGCGGCGGATCCCGGCGCAACCGGGTGATCCGGTACCCGCCGGGGACTCGTCCCGCCCGGCGGCGCCGGGGGTGGGCGCACCGTCGCTCCTGCAGACGATGGTCGCGCGCCTGGCCGGCCACGGCCTTCCCGCGCACGAGGTCTGGCTGCCCCCGCTCGACGCCTCCGCACCCGTGGGTGAGCTGGCGCACCACCTGCGCCGCATCGATTCGACGGCACTGCGCGTCGCGATCGGCGTCGTCGATCGTCCCTACGATCAGCGGCGCGACCTCCTGGTGGTGGATCTCACTGGGGCGCAGGGCAATGTCGCGGTCGTGGGTGGACCGCAGTCGGGCAAGTCGACGGCGCTGCGCACGCTCATCGCCTCGGCGGCGCTCGCGCACTCGCCGCGGCAGGCGCAGTTCTACGTGCTCGACTTCGGCGGTGGTTCTCTTGCGAGCATCGCCGGCGTGCCGCACGTCGGTTCCGTGGCGGGCCGCCTCGACCCGGACCGCGTGCGGCGCACCGTCGCCGAGGTGACCGGCGTGATCCGCCGCCGCGAGGCGGCCTTCCGCGAGCACGGGGTCGCCTCGATGGATCAGTACCGTGCGCATCCGGCGGCCGCGGCCGACCCGTTCGGCGACGTCTTCCTCGTCATCGACGGCTGGCAGGTGCTGCGGAGCGAGTTCGAACCGCTGGAGCCGCAGGTCAACGCCATCGCGGCGCAGGGCCTGTCGTACGGCGTGCACCTGGTGATCGCCGCCTCGCGCTGGGGCGAGGTACGTCCCGCCGTGAAGGACCAGCTGGGCACGCGGATCGAGCTGCGCCTGGGAGATCCGATGGATTCGGAGATGGGCCGTCGGGTGGCGGGCTCGGTGCCCGTCGGCCGGCCGGGGCGCGGTATCACCTCCGAACAACTGCACATGCTGATCGCGTTGCCCACCGGTGCGGAGTCCGACGACCTGCCGGCCGCGCAGGAGGCGCTGGTCGCCGAGATCGGCGAGCGGTACGCGGAGCGCGCGCCCGAGGTGCGGATGCTGCCCGACCTGGTGCTCCGTGACCGGATCCCGGCGCGGCGGGACGCGCCGCCCACGCACGCGATCTTCGGCGTCGGCGAGTCCGAGCTCGCGGCCGCGACGCTGCAGTTCGAGTCGCAGCCGTTCTTCCTCGTGCTGGGCGACAGCGAGTGCGGCAAGACCGAGACCCTGCGGACGGTCATCACCGGCCTCGTCGCGGGCGGCACCCCGCAGCAGACGAAGATCGTTCTCGTCGATTACCGCCGGACGCTGCTCGGCGCGATCGAGGGCGAACACCTCGCCGGCTATGCCTCGTCGTCGGACGCACTGACGCCGATGGTGGACCACCTCGTCCGGGTGCTGCGCGAGCGCTGCCCGGGCACCGACGTGACCCCGCAGCAGCTCAAGGAACGGTCGTGGTGGACCGGCCCGGACATCTATCTGATCGTCGACGACTACGACCTCGTCGCGAGTGCCGCCGGTAACCCCCTCGCCCCGCTGCTCGAGCTGCTGCCGCAGGCGCGGGACATCGGCCTCAAGGTGGTCGTCGCCCGCCGCAGCGGCGGCCTCGCGCGCGGCCTGTACGAGAGCTTCCTCGCGCGTCTGCGCGACCTGGCCGCCGACGGCCTGGTGATGAGCGGCTCGCGGGAGGAGGGCACCGTGCTCGGCACCGTCAAGATGTCGCCGCAGCCGCCCGGCCGCGGTACCTGGGTCTCCCGCGCTCGCGGGGTCGAGCTGGTACAGGTCGCGATGGTCGCCGAACCGGAGTGCGCCGGCGGTCGCGGGTCGCCGTGACCGTGCGCCTGCACGGTGAGCGAGGCTACCGCCGTGGGTCATCTCCCGGCCAGGCGCACGACCACCGGACGCATCGCATCCAGGGTGTGCCCGCCGAGCGCGATCAGCGAGAAGCCGTACTGCTCGC
The DNA here is from genome assembly GCF_007858435.1 of Tsukamurella asaccharolytica. Lineage (GTDB taxonomy): Bacteria > Actinomycetota > Actinomycetes > Mycobacteriales > Mycobacteriaceae > Tsukamurella > Tsukamurella asaccharolytica. The sequence continues at coordinate 86,966 of NZ_VIGW01000005.1, forward strand.
GGCGACGGATCAGGGTGTCGCAGATCTCGTCCACGGAGCCGTCCACCAGCGCGGGGGAGTCCACGGCGCGCAGGGCGTCGAGGTCCGTGCCGATGAAGGCGCTCACGTAGTCGGGGGCGACGCCGTTCACCGCGAAGATCGAGCAGGCCAGCTCCACCCGGTCCCGCAGCGGAGCCGTCTGTTCGGCGAGCGTCGCGGCCGGGGTGGTGGGCGCCGCCGCCACGGCGACGGTGTCCGCCCGCTCCCGCGCCACCGCAAGGGCTTTGGGTCCGCCCGCAGCCATGAGCACCGGGGTGTGCCCGGCACCGTCGAGCGCGGCGAGCGCATCGAGGGTGTCCACGACCCGGGCCAGGCGCTCCGGTCCCGTGCCGAAGGGAACGCCGAGCGCGGCGGCGTCGCGGGCCACGTCGGGCCGGCCCGTGCCGATGCCGAACCGGTAGCGGCCGCCGCTGATCGTCGCGAGCGAATGCGCCTGCCACGCCGCGTGCTTCGGGTCGTGCAGCGGAGAGGCGACGACGTAGTTCGCCACCTCCAGCGTGGACGTCGCGCCCAGCGCGACCGCCGCGGAAGTGACACCGTCGGGCAGCGGGTAGTTCTCGGGGAGCGCGAGCACGTCGAAGCCGTCGGACTCCACCGATCGGGCGTAGTCCGCCCAGTCGCCGAGCTGCGGCACCGGCAGCGCCGTCACCGCGAAGCGGAACGGTCTGGTCATCTCAGGAACCTCCTTGTTCGGGACGGGAGCCCTCGCTCGCCCAGTCGGGTTGGACCAAGCGGAAGTGGGATCGCTCACGCTCCATGTACCGACGCTCGTAGAGGCCTTCGACGCGCTTGCCGTCGATGTCCGCGCTCAGGCGAAGCCGGTCGCCGTCGAGGCGCGCGGTCACCCGCAGAGGAGCGGAGCCCTCGCGTTCGCGCAGTTCCAGGACGTCGCCGCTCTGTACCAACTTCCACGTGGTGGTGTAACCCGAGGAGGTCTGGGTCACCACACTGTCGTAGCCCTTTCCGATCTCGTCGAGCGCGGTGATGGTCGAGCTGCCACGCAGCGTGATCGCGACGTTCGACCACGGTGCCGGATCGCGCTGGAGGAGGCCGGCGGGCGCCCCGTCGATGCTGACGGACGTCGCGGTCCACACCCCGTCGAGCGGGGATCGGGGAGTGTTGATCACGTAGGTCATCACGGCGCCCTGCGCGACTCCGGTGAGCACGATGAGGCCGGCGGCGACGTACTTGAACACCGTGCCGGTGATCGACAGCCATCGCGGGCCGGGGACGGGCAGGGGTGGCACGGGCTCGGCCGCGGGTCGGTTCAGGCCGACGCGCAACAGATTCGGCAGGTACGGCACCAGCAGCGCGACGGTGACGACGACGAGTTCGCCCGAGACGAGCTTCACCGGGACGTCGTAGAACAGATTCATCAGGAACACCTGCGTGGTCGCCACCAGCGCGAGCAACAGGCCCAGCACCTGGGTGCGGCGGAACAACAGCAGCAGACCCGCGGCGAGTTCCACCGCGCCAGTAGCGATCGAGTAGGGCGTGGAGGCGCCCATGAAGCCCCACAGGACGTTGAAGATGCTGGCGTCGCCGACCAGTTCGAGTTGGTGTGCGGGCTGCTTCATGAAACCCATCTGCATGGGGAAGACCTTGACCAACCCGTAGTAGATCATCGACAGCGCGAGGCCGAGGAACGCGAACGACCGGAGCATCCCCAGCAGTGAGCGGTAGTTCGGTCGAGAGCGGTCGAGCAGAGTCCAGACCGCGACGATCACGAGGCTCACGACGATCCAGCCGAGGTGCCAGCACCAGTTCCACAACAGGTCGCCGTTGCTGCTGAGGTACACCTCCACGCCCTCGCCGCGCGCGACGTAGCTGCCGATCTGCGCGAGCAGCCACCAGATCCCGCTGTAGTACCAGACCGCGCCGACGCCGACGTTGCCGTACACGGAGAGCAGCAGGATGCCGCCGCCGAGCACGAACAGCAGCCGGAAGGCCACCTTCCGCGCCGTCGACCACACCGGTTCTGGCGCCGGCGGCGCGGGGGGCGGCGGAGGCAGCACCTCCGGCCCAGGGATGCTCGACGGTCCGGATCGGCCCAGAGGGCCCTCGGGTGCGCTCATGCCGTCATCGTAAGACTGACTCACGATCACTCCTAGTGACAGATGTAACAGGTGGTCAGGGGAAGTCGAGCACGGGCGCGTTCGTATCGGGCTGCGGGTGGGTGAACCGCACATCCTCCGCGGCTCGTTTCATCGGCCGCCGCTCGTAGTTACCGGTGATCTCCCGTCCGCCGACGCTGCCGACGAGGATGAGCCGGTCGGGATCGGGCTGGGAGTAGGAGAGCACCGTCTCCGGGCCGTCCTTGCGCTCGCGGAGCGTGAGGGAGGCGCCGTCGACCTCGAGGAGCCAGGGCTTGATGCTCGAGTCGGGCTCCTGGGAGACGAAGGTGGTGAAGCCGTCGCCGATCCGTTCCCAGAATCCGGTTCCCCGGTAGGTGATCGCGACGTTGGTCCAGGGCCGGTCGGCGAGCGTCGCCTCGCGGCCGTCCACGCGGAAGGAGGTGGCGTGCCAGGTCCCGTCGAGCGAGGTGCGCGCCTCCTTCAGGGTGAACTGCGAACCGACACCCATGAACGTGCCGAGCGCGGTGACGGCGAGGACGGCGAGTGCGGAGACGGTGACGGCGGCTCGCCGCACCCACGTCCGATCCGCGCCGGCGGCCCGCCAGATCGACGGTGCCGGTCCCGCCGCGCGACCGAGCACGACCCGCACCAGGTTGATCCATTGCGGGGCCAGCATCGCGATCGCGATCACGAGGAACTCGAAGGCGAGGAACTTCACCGGGACGTTGTAGAAGGTGTCCATCAGCACGACCTGCGTCATCGAGACGATGGCGCCGAGCGCGCCCACGATCCAGGTGCGGCGCGAGAGCAGCAGCAGCCCGGAGATCAGTTCGATGAGCCCGGTGACCACGCTGTAGCCGTCGGAGGCCCCCATGAAGCCCCAGAGCATGTTCATCCGACTGATGTCGCCGACGGGCTGCAGCGCGTACGTGGGCAACTGCATGAACACGAACTGTGAAGGGATGGCCTTGCCGAGGCCGTAGTAGATCATCCCCACCGCGAGGGCGATCCGCCCCGCCTGCCAGAGCAGGCCGCCGAGCGAGCGGTAGTCGCCGCGCCGCCGGTCCAGGACGGTCCACACGGCGGTGATCGCGAGCGCGGTCACCGCCCAGCCGAAGTGGTACTGCCAGATCGAGACGGTGTCGCCGGTGGCGTAGCTGCCGATGACCTCGTACGTCGAACCGGTCAACAGCGCACCGAGCCTGCCGAACACGGTCTGCACCGGTGCCATGACAGACGACAGGAGCAGGCTGCCCCACACGGAGAGCAGCAGTAGGCCGCCGCCCAGGGTGAAGAGCAGGCGGAAGCCGATGAGCTGGGCGGTGGTCCAGCGCGGGGGCGGGGCGTCGGTCGCGGGCGCGGCGGGCGCCTCCACGGTCGGGGTGGTCATGTCGTCGAAGCTATTTCGCGACGGTGCCGGGTCACATCCGGGAAAGCCCCCCATCGGACCCTGATGTGCGGCTCCATCGGGCCCGTGACCGGGGTGGGCCGCCGGACCACGCCGTTTTGACCTGCAGGTGGGCATCCGCGTACTCTGGTCCGCTGGTGTGTGGCGCCGCGCTGCCCTCCGGTCGGACGATCGAGGGCGAGGCGGAGTCGAGTCCCGGGTCTACGTTGGTCGCCGGGAGTGCTCTCGTCACGCATAGGACCGGCACCGAACCATCGAGCAGAGGATCTCCTGTGCCTACTTACACCCCGAAGGCGGGTGACGTGACCCACCAGTGGCACGTCATCGACGCATCCGACGTGGTGCTCGGCCGCCTCGCCGTTGCAGCTGCCAACCTGCTGCGCGGCAAGCACAAGCCGACCTACGCCCCCAACGTGGACAGCGGCGACTACGTCATCATCATCAACGCTGAGAAGGTCGCCCTCTCGGGCGCCAAGCTCACCGATAAGCGGCACTACCGTCACTCGGGTTTCCCGGGTGGCCTGAGCTCGCGCTCGGTCGGTGAGGTGCTCGGCTCCAAGAACCCGGAGCGCGTGGTGCAGAAGGCTGTTCTGGGCATGATCCCGAAGAACAAGCTGGGCAGCGCCATCGGCGGCAAGCTGAAGGTCTACGCTGGCCCGAACCACCCCCACACCGCGCAGCAGCCGGTTCCCTACGAGATCAAGCAGGTGGCGCAGCAGTGAGCGACACGATCGAGAACTTCGAGGGCGACGCCGAGGTCGTTCCCAACGAGTACACCTCCGAGACCCCTGAGGCCGCTGCCGAGACCCGTGCCCCCCGCGGCCCCGTGGTCGTCGAGCGCCCCGTCCAGACCGTCGGCCGCCGCAAGGAGGCCGTGGTCCGCGTGCGCCTGACCGCCGGCACCGGCAACTTCGTGCTCAACGGCCGCACCATCGAGGACTACTTCCCCAACAAGCTGCACCAGCAGCTGGTGAAGGACCCGCTGAACACCGTCGAGCGGCTCGAGTCCTTCGACATCGCCGCCAACCTCACCGGCGGCGGCCCGTCGGGCCAGGCGGGCGCGCTGCGCCTCGCCATCGCCCGCGCGCTGATCGAGGTCTCGCCCGAGGATCGCCCCGCGCTCAAGCGCGCCGGCTTCCTCACGCGTGACCCGCGCGCCGTCGAGCGCAAGAAGTACGGCCTGAAGAAGGCCCGTAAGGCTTCGCAGTACAGCAAGCGCTGATTGCAGGCTCTCACCAGGGCAGGCACCCGCATCCGTGCGGGCGCCTGCCCTGGTCTCGTTTCCACCCTTCTCTTCTGACCTGCGAGGTATGACCCATGGGGCGTCTGTTCGGGACCGACGGTGTGCGCGGTCTGGCCAACAAGGATCTGACCGCCGACCTGGCGCTGCGCCTGTCCGCGGCGGCGGCCGCGGTGCTCGGCGCGCACGACCTGGAAGGCCGCGACCGGCCGTTCGCCGTCGTCGGCTGGGACCCGAGGGCGTCGTCGGAGATGCTCTCCGCGGCGGTCTCCGCGGGTCTGACCAGCGCCGGCGTCGACGTGCTGCTCGTCGGCGTGCTGCCCACGCCGGCCGTCGCGCACCTGGTGGCCGAGTACGACGCCGCGCTCGGCGTGATGATCTCCGCCTCGCACAATCCCATGCCGGACAACGGCATCAAGTTCTTCGCCCGGGGCGGCCACAAGCTGGAGGACGCGCAGGAGGACGCCATCGAGGCGGCCCTCGACGATCCCGCCCCGCCCCGTCCGACGGGCGCCGCGATCGGCCGCGTCAAGCGCGCCTTCGACGCCGTCGACCGGTACGTCGCGCACCTCGAGTCGGCGGTCCACGTCTCCCTCGCGGGCCTGAAGGTGGTCGTCGACGCCGCCAACGGCGCGGCCTCGACGGTGGCCGCCAAGGCCTACCGCGACGCCGGCGCCGAGGTGATCGCGATCCACGACGATCCCGACGGCCTCAACATCAACCGCGACTGCGGCTCGACCCACCTCGAGGGCCTGCGCGCGGCGGTGCTCGCGCACGAGGCCGACCTCGGTCTCGGCCACGACGGCGACGCGGATCGCTGCCTGGCCATCGACGCGGCCGGACACACCGTCGACGGCGACGCCATCATGGCGATCCTCGCCATCGCGATGGACGAGGCGGGTGAGCTCACGGACCACACGCTGGTGGCGACCGTGATGAGCAACCTCGGCCTGCACCTCGCGATGAAGACCGCGGGGATCACGCTGCGGACGGCGGCGGTGGGCGATCGGTACGTCCTCGAGGAACTGCGCAGCGGCGGCTACGCCCTCGGCGGCGAGCAGTCCGGCCACATCGTGCTGCCCGCGCTCGGCACCACGGGCGACGGGGTGCTCACGGGGCTCAAGCTCATGGAGCGGATGGCGCAGACGGGCTCGTCGCTGGCGGAGCTGGCGTCCGTGCTGACGGTGCTGCCACAGGTGCTCGTGAACGTGCGCGTGATCGACAAGGCGGCGGCGATGGCCTCGTCGGACCTGGTCGCGGCGCTGGCCGCCGAGGAGGCTGCGCTGGGCGAGGCGGGCCGGATCCTGCTGCGCCCGTCGGGCACGGAGCCGTTGGTGCGGGTCATGGTGGAGGCGCCGACCGAGGAGGTCGCGCGCGGCACCGCGGAGCGGCTCGCGGGTCTCATCTCCTGACAGGTCCTCGCGAACGCCTTGTCGAAACGTTTTCATGAACGGTACGGTGTGGCTATGACCGGTTACGAGGGCGTCCTGTTCGACTTCTCGGGGACGCTGTTCCGGCTCGAGCCGGACCCGGCGTGGTTCGCGGGACTCACCGACGCGGACGGCCGCGATCTCGACGATGCCGCCCAGCGCGAACTGCTGCACCGGATGACGGTGCCCGTCGGGCCGCCCGTCCCGATGGAGGGCGAGGCGCTGCGCACCTGGCACGCCCGCGACCTCTCCGGCGACGATCACCGGGGCGCCTACCTGCACGTCCTCGAGCACTCCGGCGTCGCCGACGCGGGCGAGCGGGAGCGGCTCTACGGCGAGTTCTCGAACCCGCTGAACTGGACGATCTACCCGGACACCGCCGCCGTGCTCCGCGCCGTCCGCGGCGCCGGCCTGAGGGTGGGCGTGCTCTCGAACATCGGCTACGACATCCGCCCGGCTTTCGAGCGCGAGGGCATCGCCGGCCTCGTCGACGAGTTCGTGCTCTCCTTCGAGGTGGGGCACGCCAAACCCGACCTCGCGGTCTTCCGCGCCGCCACCGCCGCCCTGGGGCTGCCGCCGGAGCGCGTGCTCATGGTCGGCGACAGCGCGGAGGCCGACGGTGCCTCGCGCGCCATCGGCTGCGGCTTCGCGCAGGTCGAGCCGCTGCCGGTGGACCGGCGCCCGTCCGGCCTGCTCGATGCGGTGCGGGCTGCCGGCGCGATCTGAGGGTTCCGCGGGAACCGATCCGTCCGCTGGTGCGTCCAATGTGTAAGGGGACGTGGGAGCGAGGGGGATCGCATGGGCACGAAGATCGACCCGGCAGCGGTGGCGAAGGCCGGGGGCGACTATTCGACGGTGGCCGAGCACCTCGGCACCGTCGCGGGTCGGATCCGGGGCTTCACCGCGGAATCCGCTGACTTCGGGCGGAAGTACGAGTCCGACGGTGCCGCCTATGCCGTCGCGCTGGAGAGCCTCGCGAAGGGCGTCGACGCGTGGCAGGTCGGCGCGCGCGCCTGCGGAACCGGTCTGACCACCTCCGCGTCGGCGCACAGGATCACCGACGACAGCGGCGCCGCCGCCGTCACCGGGGCCTGATCCGTGACGGAGCGGACCGTCGACCAGATACTCGACAGCGGCTCGGGTTGCCTGCAGTACTTCGAGATGATGCTCGACATCGCGAAGTGGCTCTCGCCGCGGGGGTGGCCGGACTGGCGCGATGACATCTGCCGGAACTACGACAACGAGCGCGGCATCGATCTCGCGGCCGTGCGCGGGGATGCGATCATGCTGCAGCAGCAGGCCACGGCGGCGCGGGAGGCCGTCACGGACCAGTCCGCCGCGCGTACGAGCGTGCAGACCGCCTGGCCTGACAACGCCGGACGCGCGGCGGTCGCCACCCTCGACGCGCACCACAAGCGGAGCGGGCCGGTGGCGACCGCGCTGGAAGGCGCCGCCAGCGCTGCGGCAGCCGTGCCCGACGCCGTCGTGGCCGCGGTCGCCGCCAAGGTCGCCGCGCTCAGTGAGTTCGCCACGAAGGAGTTCACGATCGGCTGGGGCAGTCACCTGAAAATGACGGCCCTGGGTGCGGTGACCATGGGCACGGCGACGGTGGCTGAGATCGACGAGCTCAGAATTCGATTCGAGAAGCAGCTGCTCGCCGATCTCGTCGCCTTCCGGAGCGCCTGCACGACGGCGAGCTCCGCCATCGAGGCCGCCTACGCGACCGTGCCCGCGGCGGCGAAGGGGATCGACGCCTCTGCGTTCCCGGCGCCGTCGTTCGGCACGATCACGGCGACCACCACGCAGCCCACGACCAGCCCGGCCACGGCGTCCCCGGCTTCTGTGTCGCCGGCCACGGTGACCCCGACGACGGCGTCCCCGGCCACCAGCGGTGGCGGAGGCGGCGGCTCACGCGCCGCGTCCCCGACGTCCACGAGTCCGGCCACCGCGAGTCCGGCCACCGCGAGTCCGGCGGCCGCGTCACCGACGACCGCGAGCCCGGCGGCCGCGACCCCGGCGACGAGCAGTCCCGCGACGACCGGCACGCCGGCGCCGACGACCGGCGCGAGCACCACTCCGTCGAACGCGACGCCCAGCACGGGTGCCGGCGCCGGCACGGGGAGCGGCACGCCGTCGTGGCTCTCGCAACTCCTCCCCAAGATCGCCGAACAGCTGGGGCTGGGAGACAAGGGCACCGGCAAGAGCGGGGAAAAGGCCACGGACAAGCTCGGCGACAAGGGCGACGACAAGACCGGTGGCAAGGGCGCCGGCGGCGCGAAGGTGTTGGGCGTCGACGCCCTCGGCCGCACCATCACCGCGACGCTGAGTCCCGACGGCAAGACCATCGAGGTCACCGCCGCGAAGCCGGACGGCACCGCGGAGAAGGTCACCCTGAAGGTGGGCGAGGACGGCAAGCTCACCGCCACCGACGGCAAGGACGGTGCCGGCAAGGAGGGAGCCGGTAAGGACGGTGCCGGTAAGGACGGTGCCGGTAAGGACGCTGTCGGCAAGGACGACGGTGCCGGCAAGGACGGTGCTGGCAAGAACGGCGCCGGCAACCCGGGCGGTGCGAAGCCTGCCTCGGCCGGCTCCGGCGCCGGCGGCGGATCGGGCGCGATCCCGTCGGCCGACCCGAGCACGAGCCCCAGCCCGAGCCCGAGCCCCAGCCCCACGCCGAGCCCGAGCCCCACCGTGCCGATTGCACCGTCGGCACCGCCAGCACCGTCCGTCCAATCCGTCCCGGCGAAACCGTCGAACTCCGGCCAGCAGAACCCTGCGCCCGCACAGGAGGCGTGCCCGCCCGGGGAATCGGCGCAACAGGGCACCGGCGCCGAATTCGCGGTCAGCGGGACGTGATCAGCAGCGCCGAGGAGGAGCGATGAGCAGCACAGATCCCAGCCCCGAGGATCACGCCCGCGCGATCCGGATCGCGGAACGGCAGTTCCTGTTCGACGAACTGCTGCGGATCGCGGGCGTCGCGCCTGAACCGGCGGAGATCACGCGACCCATCCCGGTGGTCCCGCGCGCGGGGCAACCGGAGTCCTGGCTCAGCGCGGGCTGACCCAGGATCTCGGGCAGTACCTCAGGCCAGGCTGCGCAGGCGCTGCAGCGCGCTGGGCTGCTCGGGCTCGGCGTTCGGGTCCCAGACGTAGGAGCTGCCGCCCAGGTCGGCGCCGACCTCGGCGAACGCCGCGTACTCCTTGTCGTCGGCGAGCCCGCCGAGCAGGTAGCCGGTGAGGAGGGCGCGGACCATCTTCTGGGTCGACGTGTCGGAGCCGCCCGCGCCGAGGGCGCCGCGCAGCGAGATCCCCTCCGCGAGGCCGCCGGGCTCGGCGCCGGGAACGATCCGCAGCTCCGTCGGGCCGGCGTAGCGCAGCGAGAGGACGCCGGCGTTCGAGGCCATCGAATGCTCGTTGCCCGGGGCACCGAGGATCTGAGCGTTCGCGCGCGTGCCGGTCGCGGCCTTCTCGGCCTGCGGCGAGGTGGGCGCGGGGAACAGCGCCGACAGCCACTCGATACGGGAGTCGGCCGCGGCGGCGATGAGCGCCGCACCGGTGCCCCAGCCGTGCCCGACGACGGCGCGCTTGGCCTTGTTCACGGTGATGGCGCCGTCGCCGAGGCGGACCTCGGTGATCACATCGAGCGCGGTGCCCAGGTCGATCGCGAGGCGCCCGTCGGAGGCCAGGACGCCACGCTCGGTGTCCGGCGCCGCCACGACCAGGCCCCACGAGGCCAGGTGCTGCAGCGTCTTGGTGTAGCGCTTCGCCGGGGTCACCCAGTCGTGCGCGAACGCCACCGCGGGCAGGTTCGAGCCCTTCTCGGGCGTGTAGATCACGCCGGGCAGGCCCGCGACGCCCAGGTCGCCCTTGAGCACGCGGTGCGGGCCGCGGCGCTGCAACTGCTTCACCAGCTTGTTCGCATCCGTCACGCCGCTCACGTTAGCCGATCTGCCGTACCGTGGCGGCGTGCGGCACTATCACCACCCCGACTCCGTGCGTGCGGCGGAGTCGCCCCTCATCGCAGCCCTGCCCGACGGGGCCCTCATGCGGCGCGCTGCGTACGGCCTCGCGGGCGTCTGCGCGCGGGAACTGGCCGACCGCACGGGTGGCACCTCGGGCCGCCGGGTGACGCTGCTCGTCGGCTCCGGCGACAACGGCGGCGACGCGCTCTTCGCCGGCGCCTTCCTCCGCCGCCGCGGCGTCGCCGTGGAGGCGGTGCTGCTCGCCCCCGATCGTGCGCACGCCGCCGGACTCCGCGCCCTCACGCGGGCGGGTGGGCGCGTCGTGACCGCACCGTCGCGCCCAGATCTCGTGGTCGACGGCATCGTGGGGATCAGCGGGCGCGGCGCGCTCCGCCCCGAGGCGGCGGAGCTGGTCGACGGGATCGCCGCGCCGATCGTCGCGGCGGACACCCCGTCGGGCGTCGACGTGGAGACGGGCGTCGTGCACGGCCCGGCCGTGACCGCCGCCGTCACCGTCGCGTTCGGGGCGCTCAAGCCCGTGCACGCACTCGCCCCCGCCCGCTGCGGCCGGGTCGAGCTCATCGACATCGGCCTCGCCCTCCCGCCCGATCGGAGCGCGCGCGAGTTGCGCGCCTACGACGACGCCGATCTGGCCGCCCTGTGGCCCGTCCCCGGCCCCGCCGACGACAAGTACAGCCTCGGGGTGCTCGGCGTCGTCGCCGGCGGCGCCACGTATCCGGGCGCCGCGGTGCTGGCCACGGGCGCGGCGATCCGCGCGACGTCGGGCATGGTCCGGTACGCCGGCACGGCTCGCGCGGCGGTCCTCGCCGCGTGGCCCGAGACGGTCGCGAGCGACGATGTGGCGGACGCCGGGCGGGTCCAGGCGTGGGCCGCCGGCCCGGGCATGGGGGTCGACGCTGCCGCCGCCGACCGTCTGGCCCGCGTCCTCGATCAGGACCTCCCGACGGTGCTCGACGCGGACGCGCTCACGCTGCTCGCGGAGCACCCCGGCCTGCTCGCGGGCCGCACCGCGCCGACGGTGCTCACCCCGCACGCGGGGGAGTTCGCGCGGCTCGTCGGGCCCGCCGGCAACGATCGGGTGGCGGCCGCCCGCGACGCGGCCCGCGAGCTCGACGCGACAGTGCTGCTCAAGGGGCACGTCACCGTCATCGCGGCCCCCGACGGCACCGTCGTGGCCGACACCGCGGGCTCGTCCTGGGCCGCGACGCCCGGGTCGGGCGACGTGCTGACCGGTCTTGTCGGCAAGCTCCTCGCGTCCGGGCTCGCCCCGCTCGACGCGGCCGCCTGCGGCGCGCGGGTGCACGGCCTCGCCGCCGCCCGTGCCGCCGACGGTGCGCCGACGCACGCCGCCGCGATCAGCGCCGCAGTGCCGTCCGTCGTGCGCACCGTGCTGCCGGACTAGGCTGAGCAGCGCCATGAAGACATCGATTCCCGCGACCGGGCTGGAGCGACTGACCGCCCAGATCGACCTGGGCGCGGTCGCGCACAACACGCGGATCGTCGCCGACCACGCGCCGGGGGTCGCGGTGATGGCCGTGCTCAAGGCCGACGCCTACGGTCACGGCGCCCTCCCCGTCGCGCGGGCCGTGCTCGCAGGCGGCGCCTCCGAGATCGGGGTGACCACGGTCGACGAGGCCGTGGCACTGCGCGAGGACGGCGTCACCGCCCCGATGCTCAGTTGGCTCAGCACCAGCGGATTCGAGCGGGCCATCGACGCCGACGTACGGATCGGCGTGAGTTCGCCGCGGCAGGTCGCCGCCGTCGTGGCGGCGGCGAAGACCGTGGGGCGGCCCGCGAGCGTCCACGTCAAGGTCGACACCGGGCTCAGCCGCAACGGCGTCGCCGCCGCGGAGTGGGCGGCCACGCGCGATGCGCTCGTCGAGGCCGAGCGGGCGGGCACCGTCGAGCTGCAGGGCGTCTTCACCCACCTCGCGCACGGCGACGAGCCGGAGCACCCCTTCCTCGACGTGCAGCGCGACGCGCTCGCCGCCACCGTCGCCGACGCCCGCGCGCACGGCCTGACGCCCGTGCAGGTACACGCCGCGAACTCGGCGGCCGCGCTGACGCGCCCCGACCTGCACTTCGACCTGGTGCGCCCCGGCATCGCTCTTTACGGAGGAGTGCCGGTGCCCGGCAGGGACTTCGGGCTGCGGCCGGCGATGACCTTCGCTGCCCCCGTGATCCTGATCAAGCGGATCCGCGCGGGCGACGGGGTGAGCTACGGGCACAGCTGGATCGCCCCCCGGGACACCGTCGTCGGGCTCCTCCCGGCGGGGTACGCCGACGGCGTCTGGCGCCCGCTGAGCGGCCGCATCGAGGTGGCCATCGGCGGCCGCCGGTTCCCGCAGGTCGGTCGGGTCTGCATGGACCAGAGCGTGATCGACCTCGGGCCGGACGGCGGCGGCGTGTCCGAGGGCGACACCGCCGTCCTCTTCGGCGACGCACCGGGCGCCGACGTCGCCGCCGACTGGGCGGAGAAGGTCGGCACCATCGACTACGAGATCTTCACCGGCGTGCGCGGGCGCGCCGTTCGCACCTACACGGGGGAACAGTGAACGACGACCGCGGCCGCATCCACATTCCCGAACGTCTGCCCGGGCCGGCTCTGCTGGCCGGGCTCGGCACCGGCCTCGCCGTCGCCGCGCTGACGGGCATCGCCGCCGCCGCACGGGTTCTCGGCGTGCGCGGCGCGGGCGACGACCCCGTCGCCCCCGACGACCTGGTGTTCCGGGCCGACCGCGAGACGATCGTCATGAGCTCCGACGGGGTGCCGCTGCACGTCCGCGAGGTCGGGCCGCGGACCGCCCCGGTGACCGTGCTGTTCGTGCACGGCTTCACGCTGCGCGCCGCGTCCTGGGTGCTGGTGCGGAACGAGCTGCAGGCCCGCTGGGGCGACGAGGTGCGCATGGTCTTTCCCGACTGCCGCGGCCACGGCGACTCGGGCGGCTGCACGCCCGAGCAGAGCACCGTCGCGCTGCTGGGCGACGACATCGCCACCGTCCTGCGGACCCTGGTGCCCGAGGGGCCGGTCGTCCTCGTCGGGCACTCCATGGGCGGTATGGCGATCTGCGCTCTGGCGAAGGGCCACCCGGAGCTCATCGGTCCCCGCGTCGTGGCGGCGTCCCTGCTGGGGACGGCCTCGCACGCCCTCACCGACGGGGGCCTGGCTGCCGCGCTGCGCAATCCGGTGCTGGACGTGGTGCGCGCCGCGATCCGCTTCCTGCCCTCGGTCGTCGGCCGGGGCCGTGAGGTGATCAAGCCGATCGCGACGCCCTTCGTCACGGCGGGCGCCTACGCGCCCGGTAACCGCAGCGCCACTCTGACGGACTTCTCCTCGACGATGAGTCTCTCGGCGCCGCTCGGCACCTACGCGGGCTTCATGCCGGCGCTCGAGAGCTACGACGAGGAGGCAGCGCTGCCGGTGCTGCGCCGGATCGCAACGTCGGTGGTGTGCGGCGACCACGACTGGATGACGCCACTGCGCAAGTCCAGGGCCCTTGCCGAGGCGCTGGACTCCGAGCTGATCGTGCTCGCCGACACGGGACACATGCTCATCCTCGAGGCCGCGCCGCGGGTGGCCCGCGCGATCGCCGACCTCGTTGCGCGCGTGGAGCAGGAATGACCGACGAGCGGGTGCTGCCCGAGGTCGAGGACACCGAGGCCCTGGGGCGCGAACTCGCCGGGCAGCTCGCCGCGGGCGACCTCGTCATCCTCGACGGTCCACTCGGAGCCGGTAAGACCGCGCTGACCCGCGGGATCGCCGCGGGGCTGGGCGTCTCCGGGCGTGTCTCGTCGCCCACGTTCATCATCGCGCGCGAGCACCGCCCGGGCGAATCCGGTGGGCCGGGGATGGTCCACGTCGACGCGTACCGCCTCGGCGGCTTGGACGAATTGGACGCGCTCGACCTGGACACCGACCTCGAGGATTGCGTCGTCGTCGTCGAGTGGGGCGAAGGGGTGGCGGAACGCCTCGCCGACCGGCACCTCATGATTCGCCTGCGGCGTGCCGAAGGCAGCGACGTCCGCACCGCCACGTGGGGGTGGGTCGGCGGGGCCTGATATCCGCGATCAGGCCCGGCCGGCGGCGGTGCAGATGCAGGCGTTGTTGCCCTCCGCGTCAGCGAGTACCCAGAACGAGGGTGCCTGATCATCGGAGACCAGGGTCCCGCCCGCAGCGAGGGCCGCATCGATACGACCTCGTGCTTCGCGCGGATCGACCCAGACGTCGAGGTGGAAACGCTGCCGCGGCGTCTCGTGCGCGCCGGTCCGCTGGAACCACAGGATCGCGTCGGCCCCGTGCGTGCGGACCTCGAGGTAGCCGTCGTCGTTCTGGATCTCGGCCCCCAGTACGGCCGACCAGAAGGGTGCGATCCCCGCTGCGTCCGCCGTGTCGAGGCCGAGCTCGATCACGGACGACTCCCCGGGACTCGCGGTGACCTCCCGTTCGCGGGCGAGCTCCGAGAACCGGGCGGCGAGCCGTCGGTCCCTGTCCGTGACGCCTCCCGCGTCGTGGCTGTAGAGCAGCACGTCCACGGTGCCGTAGCGCAGGGTGAGGTCGGGGTGGTGGTTCGCGGCTTCGGCTGCGGCGGCGAAGGCGGTGACCAGCTCGAGGCCGGCGGTGAAGTCTCGGGTGCGGAACCGGGTGCGCAGGCCGTGGACGAGCGGCGCCCAGTCAGGGAGGGGATCGGTGTTCTCGCTCATGGGACCATGATGCGCCCCGGCACCGACAAGTTCGCGAAAACCAGTACGTTCGGCTCTTGCGTTCAAATCGAACAAGAGTACGATGAGGGTATGGATGTAACCGGCGCGTTGGCGAACCTTCCGGAGGTCTTGGTGCCCCCGGCCTTCGTCGCCGGTGCGGTGGGGTCGGGGGAGCTCGGGGCCGTGCTGGTGGATCAGCGACGGTGCGAGAACGTCGCCTTCTGCCGGACGGTATCGGCGGTGTACGCCCTGTTCCGAGACCGTTACGGCGAGCGGGAGTCGGCGTTCTTGGCCTCGGATCCGATCGGGGGTTCGGACTTCTATGCGGTGCGGCGGGAACTCTCGCTGGCGTACGAAGCGGTGAAGGCCGAGGTCTCGGTGGCCCTGCGGATAGGGTCGACTGCGACGGAGACGGTGATCGAACAGGCGGTGGGTTTCGTCGAACGCCTGCCGCGGGTGTTCGCGCTGATCGGTCGCGGCGTGATCTCCCCGCGTGGCGGAATGGAGGCTCTCAGTCGCGCGCGAGCGTTGACGGGTGGGCAGGCGATCGAGTTCGACGAGCGCCTCGCCGAGCTGCTGACGGCGGATCCGCTGGCGTTGATGTCGGTGCCCGCCTTGCGGGAGGCTGCGGATCGCCTGGTGCACGACATCGATCCGGCGGCGGCGGAGCGTCGACGGCGGATGGCGGAGGAGGATCGCCGGGTCACGTTCCGGCCGGCGGAGGATGGGATGGCCGCGGCCTACGCGCTGTTGACCGCGCACGAGGGCCTCGAGCTGGGAGTGCGGGTGGATGAGATCGCCAGCACGGTGTGCGATTCCGATCCGCGCACGGTGCCGCAGCGAAGGGCCGACGGGTTGATGATGCTCGTCCGCGGCTTCGCGACGCTGGGCTGTTGGTGCGAGGTGCCGGGATGCCCGCTGCGGGAGGCCCGCCCGGTCGGCGACGACGGGGACGAGGATGAGGGCGTCCGGGTGGTGACCCGGTACCGCACGCTGATCCACGTGGTGGTCAACGAGAAGACCCTCTCCGACCCGGAGAACACCGGCGCGGGCTTCCTGATCGGGCACGGCCCCATCACCGCGCAGTACGCACGCGATCTCGCAGCCCGCGATGACGCGGTGCTGCGTCCCTTCGGCGAGGAACTCGCCGATTCGAGCGCAGTCGACACCACTGCGATCGCGTCCGACGAGGCATCGGCCACCGGGGCAGCTGCCGTAGACGCGGACCGCGGCCCGGACGACGCGTCGGCTCCCGCGCAGCGGCCGTCGCCTCGGTCGCCTAGGTCGGCGCGGTTCCGTGCGGCGGGCATCGACATCGCGCGCCGAGCACCGGCGAGTGTGCTGCTGGCCGCCCGATGCTGTCACGCGGACCTCGCTGTGATCGCCGATCCCGCCGGCGCCGCCGATGACTTAGCGGAGGGCGGCGCGCCGGATCCGATGCCCGTCCCGATCGAGGAAGCCGAACCCGGGGAGAGTGATTCGGCCGGGCAGGCTCGGGAAGCCTCCGCCGGGTCGCGGGGGAGCACTGTGCCCGCAGTCGCCGCCTCCGGTCCGACGGCCTCGGACGCGCTGTCCGGGGTGCCGGCGCCGAACGGGCCACCAGCGCCCGCGGGCCCGCGGGCGCTGGTGATCGCGCAGGGAAGCAGTGGGTACCGGTTCTCCGCAGACCTCACCCGCTACCTCACGCTGCTCTACCCGCGCTGCGTCTTCCCGCTGTGCACTCGGTCCGCCTCACGCTGCCAGCTCGACCACGCCCGCGAGTACGACCATCGCGACCCCACCCGCGGCGGCGCCACCACGGCGGGCAACGGCCAGCCGCTGTGCGTGCCGCACCACCAGCTCAAGACCGCCGGCCTGTGGACCGACGCCCGCCTGCCCGACGGCCGTATCCTCTGGCTCGGCCCCACCGGCCAACGTGTCATCGTCGATCCCACCCGCACGACCCTCGGCCTGTTCCCCGACCTGACACGTATTGCGTGGACCACCCCGCCCGTCTCGGGCAGGCCCGGTGGAAGCAAGGCCCCGCCACCCGGCGGACCGACCCGACTCCAGAAGGAACACGCCCGACGCGAGCGCCTCCGCGCCGCGCATCTCGACGCTCTCGCCCGGGAGCGCGCGGAAGGCGAGAACGTCAGCGCCGTGGAACAGCACCTCGCCGCCGTCCTCGCCGGGCGCAACCCCGCGCATCACCCGCCGCCGGACGGCCCGCCGCCCTTCTGACGAAGGCGCACTGACGCCCGAGCGGATTCGGGGTGCGCGACGACGAGGCGGTAACCTGCAAGTATGCACGTGCTCGCCCTGGATACCGCCACGCCGGCGCTCACGGTGGGCATCGTCGACTCCGAGACCGGCGCCGTGCTCGCCCGCCGAGACCGCACCCACGCCCGCGGCCACGCCGAGGTGCTCGTGCCCTACCTCCTCGAATGCCTCGCGGAGGCCGGGCTGGACCGCGCCGATCTGGGTGCGGTCGTCGTGGGGTGCGGGCCTGGTCCCTTCACGGGACTGCGGGTCGGCATGGCTACCGGCGCGGCGTTCGGCGACGCGCTCGGCATCCCGGTACACGGTGTGTGCAGCCTCGACGCCATTGCGCACGGGGAGGCGGGGGACGTCGTGGTGGTGACCGACGCTCGTCGCAAGGAGGTCTACTGGGCCCGGTACGTCGACGGGGTCCGCACGGCCGGACCGGGCGTGATCAAGCCCGCCGAACTCGACGTCGCGGGTGCGCGCGTGGTCGAAGGCTCGCCCACACCGGCGAGCCTCGTCGCGGTCGGACGAGACCTGCTGGGCACCGATCCGCAGCCGCTCGTGCCGCTCTACCTGCGCCGCCCCGACGCCGTCGAAACGGCCGCGCGTGTCTGATATCCCGATCGGACCGTTGCGTCCCGACGAGGCCGAGCGCTGCGCTGAACTGGAGACCGTCCTGTTCGCCGGAGACAGTCCCTGGCCCGCCTCGGCGTTCACGCCCGAGCGGCACACCCGCTTCTTCGCCGCCCGCGACGACGGCGCGGACGGCAGGCTCGTCGGCTACGCCGGAATCGGGCTGCTGGGCAACACCTTCTTCCCCGAGTCCGAGGTCCTCACCATCGGCGTCGACCCCGCGTACCAGGGCAGGGGAGTGGGGTACGCGCTCCTGCGCACCCTGCTCGACGAGGCTGATCGGCACGGCGGGGCCGTCTTCCTCGAGGTGCGCACCGATAACGACACCGCGCGGACCCTGTACGAGCGCAACGGATTCGCCACCGTCGGGGTGCGGAAGAACTACTACCGGCCCTCCGGGGCCGACGCCTTCACCATGAAAAGGGAGGCCCGGCAGTGATCGTCATGGGTATCGAGAGCTCGTGCGACGAGACCGGCGTCGGCATCGTCGACTGGGACCCGGAGTCGAGGACGGCGCGGCTGCTCGCCGACGAGGTCGCCTCGTCGCAGGACGAGCACGCCCGCTACGGCGGCGTGGTCCCCGAGGTCGCCTCGCGCGCCCACCTCGAGGCGATCGTGCCGACGATGCGCCGCGCCCTCGCCACGGCCGGCGTCGACCGGCCCGATGCGCTCGCCGTCACCATCGGCCCCGGCCTCGCCGGCGCCCTGCTCGTGGGCGTCGCGGCCGCGAAAGCCTATGCGGCGGCGTGGGACGTGCCCTTCTACGGCCTCAACCACCTCGGCGGGCACGTCGCCGTCGACACTCTGGAGCACGGCCCGATGCCGCCCTGCGTCGCGCTGCTCGTCTCCGGTGGGCACACGCATCTGCTGCACGTGACCGACCTGGGCGCCCCGATCACCGAGCTCGGCACCACCGTCGACGACGCTGCGGGGGAGGCCTTCGACAAGGTGGCCCGCCTCCTCGGCCTTGGCTACCCGGGCGGCCCCGTCATCGACGAGCTGGCGAGCGAAGGCGATCCACAGGCGATCCGCTTCCCGCGCGCCATGACCCGGCAGCAGGACGCGCGGCACGACTTCTCCTTCAGTGGGCTCAAGACGGCGGTCGCGCGGCACGTCGAGGCCGAGAACGCCGCCGGCCGGCCGCTGAACGTGCCGGACATCGCCGCCTCCTTCCAGGAGGCCGTCGCGGACGTGTTGACCTTCAAGGCGATCCGCGCCGCGCAGGACGTCGGCGTCGAAACGATGGTGCTGGGCGGTGGCGCCACCGCGAATTCCCGCATTCGCTCGCTCGCGCAGGAGCGCTGCGACGCCGCCGGGATCGAGCTGCGCGTGCCGAAGCCGCGTCTGTGCACGGACAACGGGGTGATGATCGCCGCACTCGGCGCGCACGTCATCGACGCGGACCCGACCCCGACGGACCTCGGCGCCGCCACCGACCCGGGGCTGTCCGTCACCCGGACGAAGCTCTGACGGGCGACGGGGCGCTCAGGACCACCTGGCGCGGTGGCGCGGAACGCGATCAGTGGACTGCTCCAGCTCGAGCCCGCCGCGTCGCGGTCGGAGCTCCCTCCTGGCGCCGTCGGTGCAGGCGCGACTCGTCATGGGTGCAGGAGTGACAGCTGAATCTGGGCGAGCAGCCGAGCGTCGCGATCGCCGAGATCGATGCCGCAGATCTCCTGGATTCTTCCCAGACGGTACCGCAGGGTGTTGGGGTGGTAGCCCAGGGCGGCTGCCGTCGCCGACACGCTGCCGAACTCGTCGAGATAGACCCGCAGCGTCCGCGCGAGGTCCGTGCCGTGTTCCTGGTCGTGACATCGCAGGTGATCGACGGGGGTCGATGTCGGCAACTCCATCCCCCGGAGTTGGTGGTCGATCGCTTGCAACGCAGCGCTTTCCGCGACATCGATGAGTCGGGCAGCTCCGCTCCGTCCCGCGAATCGAAGAGCGTCGGATGCGAGTTCTGCCGATGCTCGCGATGCCGGCGCTTCACGGAGGGTCGGTACTGCATCACCGACACCGATACGAGGTGTCCTCGCACCCAGTTCGGGGCGTTCCGCAAGGGCTTGCGCAACTTTCCATCCGCCCCGCTCAGCGCTGGCGACGGAGGCGAAATCTGTCAACAGAAGACGAAGCTCGGAGTCCTTCCAGAGGGGTGCAACCCGACAGCCGCAATCGGCCGCGACGACGCGGGAGAGGGTCGAGACGCGGGGTTGGTTCGCGCGAATCTCGGCGTCTGGAGAGCACACGAGATGCAGGACGATCGCGGGACCGTCGGTGTAGAGATCGGTGTGTGTCGCCGCGGCCGACAGCGTCGTTGTGGTGCTGTAGAGCAGTTCCTCGATCTCGGCTGTCGCACTGCGCTGGCGGCCCGCCTTCGCCGCGGCGGCGTGCAGAAGATGGGCGGCAACCAGCGGTGCGATCCGCTGCAGTGCGGCCGTGGCCTGAGCGACATCAACGCGCAGATCCGCGACCCAGATCGACCCCAGCACCTCCTCTGCGGCGCGAATCGCGACGACGAGCCGTTCAGGGTGGCCATCGTCGGCTGGGCGGTGCACCACGTCGTGCGACGCGAGAACCGCCGCGAGAAAGCCCGTGTCGGCCATCGCGGCGACGCGTTCCTGGGGCACCTGGCGCCGCAGAATGGCGTTGCGCCTCCACGAGTCCACCTCGTCGTCGCTCGACGAGTACGCGAGCACGTTTGAGCGCAGGTCTTCGATCGTGACCGAGCCGCCGACCTGCTCGGCGATGAAGTCAGCGAGTCCGTCGAGGTCGTCCAGCTCGACGCCGGGAGCTGGTGCTTGCACTCGTTGGTATGCGCCTGCGAGCGCCAAGCGGAGCGCAACGGCAGCGTCCTCCCACGAGTCCCAGAACGACCGACTGAAGACCGCGATGCCACTCTCCGCAAGGTGCTGGGGCAGTGCAGTCGCAGCTGGTCCGCTGATGATGACGGCGGCGACGCCGGCCTCGCGAGCGTCGGCAAGCATGCGCGGCACGTTGGCCGCGGGAAGGCCGACGGCGAGGACGATGTCGCCTGGCCTGAGGTGCGGCTCGTCGTCATCGAGGATGTTGAGTCTGCGCACCGGTACCGCGTTTGCCGCGAACGGACCCAGGGGTCGGAGTAGACCCCCGGTGGCAACCTCCATCACGGTGTCGAGCGTCGGTGCAGCGAGCTCGTCGTCGAGCGCTGGGGGCGATTGATCCATAGTGCTATCTCGTGTCGATGGAAGCCTTGCTCGTCGCGCGGCGCTGGACGTACCTGTTCGTGAGCCAGGTCATGCCCCAGAGGAGCGCTCCGACACCCAGCAGTACGCCTGCCACAGCGTATTGCTCGGGCGCGCGACCGGAGAACGGAAGCACGAACCAAGCGCAGAGCACGGCTCCCGTGATCGAAACCCACGACGGCGAGACGAAGTGCTTACCGGGCACGTGGTCGCGGCGCAACACGAGGACCGCGATGTTCACGATGCAGAAGACGGCGAGCAGAAGGAGCGCCGTCGTGCCGCCCAGGGTTGCGATCGCGTTGGCGTCCATCAGGCCGACGACCGTAGTCAGAGCGACGCCGATTCCGGTGGTGAGCGCGATCGCTGTGTAGGGCGAGCGGCGCCGAGCCGAGACTCGGCTCAGGAAAGAGGGCAGCACACCCTGCCGGGACATGCCATAGACCAGTCTGCTCGCCATCAGAAGGTTGATCAGTGCGGAGTTGGCCACGGCGAACATCGAAATCCAGGGCAGGAGCTGCGCGAAAGGGAGATCGGGGGCTGCGGCAGCGACGACCTGCACGAGGGGCGGCGTGTCACCGTCGGCGAGGCTTCCGACAGGCACCAGTGCAACCGCGCAGAACGCGACGAGCACGTAGATCGCTCCCGTGATGCTCAGGCCGATCAGCATGACACGAGGGAAGGTCCGTGCCGGATCCTTCGTTTCTTCCGCCATGTTCACCGAGTCCTCGAAACCGACCATGGCGAAGAAGGCCAAGGACGTTGCAGCGGACACGGCAAGGAAGGCGTTCTTCCCGTCCGCGGTTTCAAACATGACCACTTGCTCGAGATGGTCGGCACGACCACCGAGGATGGCGTACAGCCCGACGACGATCACGAGCAAGAGCCCGGACAGTTCGATCATCGTGAGCACGACGTTGAGGCGGACGCTCTCGCCAACACCCCGAAGGTTGACGGCGGCCAGCAACAGCATGAAGGCCACTGCCACGACCGTGACGAGCGCGACTGACGGGTCCAGGCCGAAGGCTGCGGACAGGTTCAAAGCAAAAGCCCGCGACGCGGTCGCTGCCGACGTTAGTCCCGAGCTCATGACCGCGAACGCGACCATGAAGGTGACGAAGTGGATGCCGAAGGCCTTGTGCGTGTACAAAGCCGCGCCCGCCGCGAGAGGGTACTTCGTGACAAGTTCGAGGTACGAGAATGCGGTGAGTAGCGCAACCACAAAGGCCACGACGAACGGCACCCATGCGGCTCCACCGACTTCGGCTGCGACTGTGCCCGTCAGGGCGTAGACGCCTGTTCCGAGGATATCGCCGACGATGAAGAGCAAGAGCAGTTTCGGACCCATGACGCGCTTGAGCGCGTGGGGCTGGGGCGGGCCGTCGGAGACAGCGGGAAAGGAACTGGTCATCGGCGGGTCCTCTGGATTTCTTCCGGTCTGGGCGAGACGACGCCGGCGTCGCCGTTCAGCAGCGATGCTCCCGTTCGCTGCAGAAGCTGACTCATCGTCTGCGGTTCGCGGAGCACGACGAAACGAACGCTCCCGCCGTCGTCGATCCGAGCACCGTAGACGCCCGGCTCGAGCAGCGAGTTGTAGGAGAACGGGGTGGAGAAGTAGTACGCGCCCGTATCCAGCAAGCTGACGATGTCGCCGGGCTCCAGTATCGGCAGCTCGCGGTTCGTCGCAGTGAGATCTCCCGCGAAACAGCAAGGGCCGGCGATGGTCTGCGGCGCGCGGTCGCCACGCTTGAACCCGCCGTCGGGGGTGTGGGCCGTGACTCTGATCGGCCAAGCTTCCGGCATGAAGACCGTGCGAGTCGCAGTCTGGGCACCTGCGTGCGTGATCGCGATGCGCGAGCCGCCAGCCGTCTTCGTGTACTCGACGAACGCCGCGATGAAACCGTACTTCGCCGCGATTGTTCTGCCGAACTCTGTGATCAGCGAGTAGCGGCCATCGAACAGCTCCGGGACTCGGTCACGGAGCACGCCGACGTACTCGGCGAAAGGCGACTCGACCGCGGCGTCCGTCTCGAAGTCGACGGGCAGACCGCCGCCAATGTCGACCGTCGAGATCTGCCTCCGACCGACGAGGCGGTTGACCTCCTCGGCGAAGTCGACCGCTGCGCGGAGCCCATCAGCGATCAAGGGCAAACGACATCCTTGAGAACCCACATGAGCGTGCACCATGGTCAACCAAGGGTGGTCGGAGAACCACGCGAGTAGGCGCTCGCGGTTCCCGGGGTCGTCGAGGGCGATGCCGAACTTCGAGGTCCGCCCGGCTGTGCTCATCGCCTCGATGCCGCCGAGACCGACTTGCGGGTTGATGCGGACGCCGATCCTGGACGTCGAGCGCAACTGCTCCCGGAGGGTCCGGATCCGCTCGAGCTCCTGGAAATTATCCGCATTGAGCGCGACACCGAGGGCGAGTGCTTGCCGCAGCTCCGGCATCGTCTTTGCGGGCGAATCGAAGACGATCGATTCCGGCTCGAACCCGGCGGCGACTGCTTGGGCGAGTTCCCCCTCGCTCGCCACCTCACACCCCATACCGAGGGTTCGAAGGAACTTCAGGACTGGCACGAGACAGTTCGCCTTTGCGGCGAACGCGTGGAGCACGCCGCCCTCTGCGGGCACGGCCCTCTCAAAGGTTCGATGAAGGACCGTGACGTTGTGCTCGAGCGCGTCCATATCGACGAACGCCGCGAGGGGGTCCGCATCCCGCGCAAGGAGGCCCTGTGACACTGCCGTGCGCAGAATGTGTTCGCGTCGACGCGCAGGATCCAAGGATGTCATTGCCGTCCTATGGTCAGATGCTCTGGGATCTGCAAACGCTATCAACGCAGGTTGCCGCTGCCATCGGAAGTAACACCGAAGATCGAGGCGTCTACTCGTCGGATCCTCCAACGCCATTCAGGCCGAGCAGCAGCAATCGCCGGGTCACTCCTCGCCGCAGAGGTACTCCCGCATCTCGCACTCGGCCGACTCGGCGCGCAGCACCGCGCGCTGCGTCGGCCGCGCCGCCTCGTAGCGCGCGCGTCCGCGGTCGGTGATCGAGGTGAATACGGACCTACGGTCGCTCTGGCACATGGTGCGGGACGCGAGCCCGTCCTTCTCCAATCGTGCAACCAGGCGCGAGAGGGCGGACTGCGAGAGGTGCACGTGCTCGGAGAGGTCGGCCATCCGCACCTTCTCGCCGCCCTCCAGGGCGCCCGTCCGGGCGCGTTCGAGCTGCTCGAGTACCTCGAACTCGGACGAGGTCAGCTCGTGCTCCGCGAGGGCGCGGTCGAGTGCGCAGGTCATGCGGGAGTAGTCGCGCATCAGCCGATGCCACTGCTCGGCCAGTGCGTCGTCCGCGGGGGTGCACGTGCTCACCTCGACCGGACCGACCTCGCCTTTGACGCTCATGTCCGCATCTTACACCTGACCGACGCAAAATATTCCTCCGCAATAAATGTAGACACATTTAATGCGTGCGCATAGAGTCTCCGGAGTGACCACGACACACGAACCCCCGACAGCACCGTCGAACCCGAACCCCGGGAGGGAAGAACTCCACGTCACCACCGCCTCCGGGTGGACCTCCCGCACCTGGCTGCTTCTCCTCGTCCTCTGCGGCGCGCTGTTCCTCGACGCGCTCGACATCTCGATGGTCGGCGTGGCACTGCCCTCCATCAAGGCCGCCCTCGGCATGGACCCGTCGTCCCTGCAGTGGATCGTCTCCGGCTACGTCCTCGGCTACGGCGGCCTGCTGCTCCTCGGTGGCCGCGCCGCCGACCTGATCGGCCGGCGGCCCGTCTTCCTCGGCGCCGTCCTCGTCTTCGGCGTGGCCTCGGTCGCCACCGCCTTCGTCGACCTGCCCGCCGCACTCATCGCGTTGCGCTTCGTCAAGGGCGTCGCCGCGGCCTTCACCGTTCCGGCGGGCCTGTCGATCATCACCACGACCTTCGCCGAGGGGCCGGCCCGCAACAAGGCCTTCTCCATCTACACCGTCGCCGGAGCCTCCGGCTTCTCCATGGGCCTGGTCTTCGGAGGACTGCTCACCGAGGTCTCCTACCGGCTGACCCTGCTCTTCCCCGGCCCCATCGCCCTCGCCCTCGTCGTGCTGGGCTGGAAAGTCATCCCGCGCACCGCACCGTCGGAGACCTTCGCGCTCAAGCGCTTCGACGTGGCCGGCGCCGTCACCTCGACCGGCGCCCTGCTGATCCTCGTCTACACGGTGGTCCAGGCGCCGCACCTCGGGTGGGCGTCGCCGACGGTGCTGACCCTGTTCGCCGTGTCCGCGCTGCTCGCGGTGGCCTTCGTGGTCATCGAGGCCAAGCACCGGCACCCCCTGGTCCGGCTGGGCATCCTGCGTTCCGTCCGGCTGGTCCACGCCAACCTCGCCGGCTTCGTCATGTTCGGCGGCTACGCGGCGTTCCAGTTCCTGGTCACGCTGTACGTGCAGGACTCGCTGGGCTGGAGCCCCGTCGCCATGTCCCTGGCCTTCCTCCCCGCGGGCCTGCTCGTGGTGGCCTCGGCCACCAAGATCGACGCCGTCCTCGACCGTGTGAACAGCACCGTCCTCGTGGCGATCGGCCTCACCGCCTTCCTCGGCGCGTACGTCTGGTTCCTCCGCGCGGAGGCGGGCGCCAGCTACTGGCTGTTCCTGTTCCCGACGATCCTGCTGCTCGGCGTGGGCTTCGCCCTCACCTTCCCGGCCGTGAACTCGCAGGCCACCGAGGGCGTCGACGACGACGAGCAGGGCCTCGCCTCCGGGCTGCTCAACACCTTCATCCAGGTGGGCGGCGCCGTCATGATGGCCGTCGTCACCGCGATCACCACCAGCGCCGGGAGCGAGGCACTGCCCGGCCAGCTCCTGCCGGGCATGACCACCGCCATCGCCGTCGTCGTAGGGCTCACCCTCGTCGGCCTCGCCGGCACGATCTCGGTGCTCGCGCTCGCCCGGCCCGGGCGGTCCGACGGTGCCGCCGTCGCCGTTCCCGAGCCGGCCGCCGGGGCGAAGGCGGAGGTGGGAAGTACCGCCGCCGACTAGGTAGTCCTACGCTGCCGCGCCGCGCCCCGGCGCGGCAGCGTAAGGGCATGCCTCAGAACGCCCCGCAGACAGATCCTCGGATCGCCCGGCTCGCGACCGAACTCGACATCACCGTCCGGCGCCTGCAGTGGATGCAGGCTGAGCTCGCGGGCGTGCGATCCGTCGCCGCCCCGGTGCTCATCGCCCAGGGGGCCGGGCCGACGCCCGCGGCCCGGCCCGTAACCCCACACCAGCCGGTGCCGCCGTCGCCGATGCCCTTCCCGGCTCCCGCTCCGCCGCGGCCGAGCCGCGTCCGGCCGCCCGTGTTCACGGTCGCGCGAGTGCTCGCCGGCGCGGGTGTCCTCGTCACGCTCATCGGCGTCGCGCTGCTCCTCGTCCTCGCCGCGCACGCGGGGCTGCTCGGCCCCGCGGTCCGCGTCGGCCTCGGCGCCGCGCTCTCCGCGGGCCTCCTGGGCGCGGCGCTCTGGCTCCACCGACGCCCCGACGGCCGCCTCGGGTCCACTGCCCTCGCCGCCACCGGCGTGGCCGCGGCCTATCTCGACACCGTCGCCGTCACGGGAATCTACGAATGGGTGCCCCCGATCGTCGGCCTCACTGTCTCCGGCCTCATCGCGCTCGGCGGCCTCGCCCTCGCCATGCGCTGGCGCAGTCAGTGGTTCGGCATCGCGCTGTACGCGCCGGTGTACCTCTTGGCGCCGCCGCTCGCCGACAACGCCTACCTGCTCGCCGGTTTCACCCTCATCCTTGCGATCGCGTCGATCGGTGTCTCCCGGCCGGCCGCCTGGCCGGCCCTGCACCTCGTCCGCGCCACCGGCACCTCGCTCACCCTCGGGGTGCTGGCGCTGGCCGCCGGCCCGTCCGACGCCCTGCCGATCCTCGGCGCGACGGTGCTCGGCGCCGTCGTCGGCCTGGTGGCCGCCGCCGACCCGGAAGCCCGCGCCGGACGGTCGTGGGCGCTGATCGCCGCCGGAATCGTCTCGTCGGCGCCCGTGCTGCTCGCGATGATCGGAGCGCCGGACTGGGCTGCGGCCTTCGCCGCCGTCGCCCTTGCCGCCGCGACGATCGCGCTCGGCCTGATGCCCGGTACCGCACCCGCGGTCCGCGGCGTCTGGTTCGGCGTCGCCGCCTTCGCCGCACTCATCGGCGCCCTTCTCGCCACGCCCTCCGCGTCGCTTCCCGCCGTGATCCTCGCGCTCGGCGTCGGCGCGCTCCTGGCGGCCGGCCGCGAACCGTCGGCCTGCTGGGCGGGAGTGGTCCTCGGCGGCCTCGGCCTCGCGGCGGCCCTCGAGCAGTACGGCCCCACCGTGACCCTGCTCGACGACGCCGTGCGGCGCGGTGCGGGGACGGCCCCCGCACTCGCGACCGCGGTCCTCGCCCTGGCCTTCGCCGTGCTCGCCGCGTGGCGCCTGCTGCCGCAGTTGCCCGCGGACTCACGGAACCTCGCCGGCGTGGTCTGCGGCGTCGCGGTCCTCGGCGCGGCCACCGCACTGTTCGCGAACCTCGGCTGGGCGCTCGGCGGCGCGGACGGGGCGCGGTGGGGTCACGGCGCCGCCACCCTCGCCTGGATCGCCACCGGCGCGTACCTGCTGCTGCAGCGTCGCCACGACTGGGGCGCGGCCGGCAGCGTCGCCGGGCTCGCGCTGATCGGCGGGGCGGTCGCGAAGCTCTTCCTCTTCGACCTCGCCGCCCTCGACGGTGCGGTGCGCGTGATCGCCTTCCTCCTGGTCGGCATCACCCTGCTCGGGGTCGGCGCCGCCTACGCCGCGCGGTCGGAGCGGGGGCGCCGCGTCGCCTGACGGGACCGCAGGATCGCGGCGCGACCCTCGGCCTCCTCGTCGGTGAACTGCGGGTTCGCCCCGCGGATCGCCTTGCCCGCTGAGTTGTCGGAAGACCGCCCTTGAGTGCTAGCACTCCCATCGGTAGAGTGCTAAGTGGTTCGTGCGAGCGGGGCATCCCGCACGCACAAGGTGACGCCGGCACCCGCGACGACGGCTGTGACTTTCGGGCCAGACAACATGACACCGATTTCCCACACATGGAGGCGAACTGTGGCAAGCGTGAACATCAAGCCGCTTGACGACAAGATCCTGGTGAAGGCCACCGAGGCCGAGACCACCACCGCGTCGGGCCTGGTCATCCCGGACACCGCCAAGGAGAAGCCGCAGACCGGCACCGTGGTCGCCGTGGGCGAGGGCCGCGTGACCGAGCAGGGCAACCGGGTTCCCACCGGCATCAACGAGGGTGACACCGTGCTGTTCAGCAAGTACGGCGGCACCGAGTTCAACTACAACGGCGAGGAGTACCTCGTGCTCTCCGCGCGCGACGTCCTGGCCGTCATCGGCAAGTAACGGCGCATTCGTGCGAATTCCGGACCGCCCGGCCCCTGGGAAACCGCCGGGGCCGGGCGGTCCGGCCGTTTCCGCAGAGCTTGAGGAGCTTTGAAATATGGCTAAGCAAATCGCATTCGACGAGTCGGCGCGCCGCAGCCTGGAGGCCGGTGTCGACCAGCTCGCCGACGCCGTCAAGGTCACCCTCGGTCCCCGTGGCCGCCACGTGGTGCTCGCCAAGGCCTTCGGCGGCCCCGTCGTCACCAACGACGGCGTGACCATCGCCAAGGAGATCGAGCTGGACGACCCGGTCGAGAATCTGGGCGCCCAGCTGGTGAAGTCGGTCGCCACGAAGACCAACGACATCGCCGGCGACGGCACGACGACCGCCACCGTGCTCGCGCAGGCGATCGTCAAGGAGGGGTTGCGCAACGTCGCGGCCGGCGCCAACCCGATGGAGTTCGGCAAGGGCATCGCCGCCGCCGCGGACAAGGCCGCCGAGATCCTGGTCTCGCAGGCCACCCCGGTGGACGGCGAGAAGGCGATCGCGCAGGTCGCGACCGTCAGCTCGCGCGACGCCGAGCTCGGCGAGATGATCGGCGCCGCGATGGGCAAGGTCGGCGCCGACGGCGTCGTCACCGTCGAGGAGAGCTCGGGCGTCGAGACCGACGTCGTCGTGACCGAGGGGGTGCAGTTCGACAAGGGCTACATCTCCCCGAACTTCGTCACCGACCTCGAGGAGCGCAAGGTCGTCTTCGACGACGCCCTCGTGCTGCTGGTCCGCGACAAGATCTCGTCGCTGCCCGACTTCCTGCCGCTTCTGGAGAAGATCGTCGAGACCGGCAAGCCTGTGCTCATCGTGGCCGAGGACGTCGAGGGCGAGCCCCTGTCGACGCTGGTCCTCAACACGCTGCGCAAGACGATCCGCGCCGTCGCCGTGAAGGCGCCGTTCTTCGGTGATCGCCGCAAGGCCTTCCTCGAGGACCTCGCCATCGTCACCGGCGGCACCGTCATCAACACCGACCTGGGGCTGAGCCTGGCCACGGCCGGGATCGACCTGCTGGGCAGCGCCCGGCGCGTCGAGGTGACCAAGGACGCCACCACCATCGTCGACGGTGCGGGCTCCTCGGAGGACGTCAAGCAGCGCGCGGCGCAGATCAAGGCCGAGATCGAGAACAGCGACTCCGACTGGGATCGGGAGAAGCTCTCCGAGCGTCTCGCGAAGCTCGCCGGCGGCGTCGCCGTGATCCGCGTGGGTGCGCACACCGAGACCGAGCTCAAGGAGCGCAAGCACCGCGTCGAGGACGCCGTCTCCGCCGCGCGCGCCGCGGTCGAGGAGGGCATCGTCTCCGGCGGCGGCACCGCCCTGGTCAAGGTCGGCGCACAGCTCGCAGATCTCGAGGACGGCGCCGAGGGCGATGTCAAGCTGGGTGTGCGGGCCTTCCGTCGCGCGCTGACCGCCCCGCTGTTCTGGATCGCCACCAACGCGGGCGAGGACGGCGCGGTCGTCGTCAACCAGGTGGTCGAGACCGGCAAGGGCTTCAACGCTGCCACGCTGGCCTTCGGCGACCTGATCGCCGACGGTGTCATCGACCCGGTCAAGGTCACCCGTAGCGCCGTGGTCAACGCCGCGTCCGTGGCGCGGATGATCCTCACCACCGAGGCCACCGTCGTCGACAAGCCGGCCGAGGAGCCCGAGGACGCGCACGCGGGGCACTCGCACTAGCGAGCAGCACCGAGCGCCGCTCGAGCCAGGAGCGCCCCCGACCGCGAGGTCGGGGGCGCTTCGGCGTTCCTGGGGGTGTTCTTGGGGAGTGCGGTCAGCCCGCGATGCGGCCGGTCTTGACCCGCGTCTTGGAGGCGAGGGCAGCCCGCTCCGACTCCGACAACCCGCCCCAGATGCCGTAGGGCTCGGCGACGGTGATCGCGTGCGCACGGCACTGCGTGAGGACGGGGCAGGTGCGGCACAACTCCTTGGCGCGCCGTTCGCGCTGGGCGCGGGCGCGGCCGCGCTCGCCGTCCGGATGGAAGAACACTGAGCTGTCGACCCCGCGGCACACGCCATGCATCTGCCAGTCCCAGAAGTCCGAGTTGGGACCGGGGAGTTCGTTGGGTTGAGGCATGCGCATTCTCCAGACACTCGGCGTTCTCGCGGGCGTGGAAACGTCGTTGTTCCTCTCGCGCTCTCACCGTAGGCAGTTCGCTAGACGAAGGTCAACCCACACTGTGGTATCCGGGGGGTGATTCGATCACTGTGAGAATTAACGTCGTGTTCATTCGTGACCTCGGTGTGGGACCGCGGAATCGCCGCAGCGAACAGTCTCGCTGACGAGGTGTTCGCGCAGGTGATCAATGGTTTCAGGGCGACCGGTCAGGCAGTGCAGGCGCGGTCGATATCCGATACGAGGCGGGAATCGCTTTACGCGACGGTAAACTCGGAGCCCGGACACGGCCTCGGCGATCCATTGTCGTGGCTGCAAATTCTGGCAGGTTAAATCTTTGGAAACAGAACACGCAGGGCCCTCCGCGGAGATCCTCCTCACGGCGGCCTTCGGAGCGGAGTGCGGTCCTGTCGGGCCGCTCGACGGGCCGCGGGGTCGAGTCTGGCTGCGTGCAGTGGCGCTCGCGGGGGCGGGTCGGTTCGCCGCCGCGCGGACGCTGACCGCCCAGGTCTCCGACGGTCCGTTCGCCTCCGCGGCGCGATGCCTCGAGGCGTCGATGCTGCGGCAATCCGGCCGGCACCGCGCCGCCACCGGACCCGACGGTGCCGCGCTCGCGCTTGCGTCCGGAATATCCGAACAACTGGGGTTCGGTCTTTCCGCGGCCCTCACAGTCGATGCGACCGTCGGGCTGGCGGCGGATGCGCTGGGGACCGGACGGCTCGCGCTGAGCGAGCGGCTGCTCGTGCGCGCGGACGATCACCTCGCGCTGCACGACGCTGCGACGGACGCGGGTACCGGTATCGAGGGCGGACCGTCGACGCCGATCCCGTGGTGGACCGTGCCCCGGGCGCGCCTGCGCCGGGACTGGGTCGCGGCCGAGCTCGCGGTGTACTCCGGGGACGGGGCGGGTGCGGCGAGCGCAGTCGAGACCCTGCTCACAGCCGATCCGGGACCGGAACGACCGCGGCATCACGCGAAGACGCTCCTCATCGCGGGCGCTGCGGCGGTGGCCTCGGGGCAGTCGGGCCGGGCCGGGGACCTCGTTGAACAGGCCTACCGCGTCGCCACCGAGTCGGCGTTGAATCCTCTAAGGTGGGCCGGTGCGAAACTGATGAGCGGCACGTCGGGAGAGGAACGGGGGACGGCGGCGGCGCGGATCGCCGCCGATCTGGAGGAGGAATGGGTTCGTGATGGCGCGGATCTGGCAGGGGTGTAACGGCGGAATGCAGGCTGGCGATGAATCTGACAGGTGAGGAGCTCGACCGGGCCGTGCGCGCAGCAGCGCGCGGGGACAGGTCGGCGCTCGCAGATGTCCTCGACACCATCCGACCTCTCGTCGTGCGGTACTGCCGCGCGCGGGTCGGGGGCGGCGAGCGGCACTCGCTGTCGGCTGAGGATATCGCGCAGGAGGTGTGCATGGCTGTGATGACGGCTCTGCCCCGTTACGAAGACCAGGGGCGCCCGTTCATGGCTTTCGTGTACGGCATCGCCGCGCACAAGGTCGCGGACGGCTTCCGGAACGTCTCGCGTAACAAATCCGACCCCGTCGGCGAGATTCCAGAGAGAGCGTCGCTGGAAGGCGGGCCCGAGAGCCACGCGCTCGCCACCGAGGCGAGCCGTGACATGGCCCGGCTGCTCAGCACGCTCCCCGAGAAGCAGCGCGAGATCCTGATCCTCCGCGTGGTCGTCGGCCTGTCGGCCGAGGAGACCGCAGAGGCCGTGGGCGGCACCGCGGGCGCCGTCCGCGTGGCACAGCACCGCGCGCTGACCAAGCTGAAGAACCAGATCGCGAAAGAAGGTGAGAACTGACATGGCCGACGACAAGGACGAGCGGGGCGCGAACGGGCGTTTCGATCCGCATCATGACCCCGAGCGCACGGCCGCTCACCGTCTTGGTCCGCCGATCCGGCCGATGCGCCCCGGTGCACCCCGCGAGTTCGGCGCCGACGACACCGGCTTCGTCGACCGGGTCACCGACGACGGCGCGCCCGTCGACGTGGCCTCGGTCCGCCGTGACGACGAACTGATCGAGGCGCTCGCCGCCGGCGGCGCCGTCACCACCGCGGATCCGAGCGAGTTCGCGCTCGCCTCGCTGCTCGCGGACTGGCGCGACGAGATCGTCACCACGCCGGTCCCGGCCGGCCCGTCGGTCGACCAGCTGCTCGCCGCCACCGAGGCGGGGCGTCGCACCCGCGGCTCCCGTCCGTCGCGTCCGGCCCGGCCGGTGACCCCGCCCCCGGCCCCCGCGGCAGGCGCCGCACCGTCGGGCGAGGGTGGCGACGTCACGCCCATCGGCGATGCCCCGTCGCGCCGCGGCCGGCGCTTCGGCCTGGTGGCCGGCGCGGCCGCCGCAGCCGTGGCGATCCTCGGCGGCGGAGGGGTGCTCGTGAACTCCGCGAGCCCGGGCGACGGCGCGCTGTGGAGCGTCAAGGAGGTCGTCTTCTCCGACGCAGCGTCGCAGACCATCGCCACCTCGGAGGCGAAGGCCCAGTTGGAGAGCGCCGACAAGGCGATCGACTCCAGCAACCCGGCCGAGGCCCGGGCCGCGCTGGTCAGCGCGCGCCAGCAGGTGGCGAAGGTGAAGAACGAGAAGGACCGCGCCGCACTCGAGGAGCGGATCCGCGCCGCGGAGGCGCGCGCCGGGATACCGGTCGGTTCCACCGATCTGCCCATCTCGGTGCGCCCGACTCCGGTCCCGCCGGCGGGGCCGGACACGTCGCCGACGGTGCCGACGGTCACGGTGCCGATCGAGCCGACCCGCCCGACGCCGACCGGGCCGACCAGGACCTCGACCGTGCCGACCACGACCCCGACCGTGCCGACGACGACCACGACCCCGACGACGCCGACCACGACGACGCCGACCACGACCACGACCCCGACGGCCAGCACGGATTCGGCGGCCCCGACGACCCGGTCCGGACCGACGGCCACGACCACCACGGTCGCCTCGAGCTCGACGGTCCAGCGCGTCGAGCCGGTCGAGGGCCCGCGCTAGCCCGGCAGAACCGAACCTACGGCGAAGGCCCCCACCGATGCGGTGGGGGCCTTCATCGGGCCGAGGTACGCGGCCGGGTCACTCCTCGTTCGCGAGGTTCATCGCCGCGTCGGCGTAGCCACGGCAGTAGTCCCACGTGACGTAGGCATCGGGGGCCGGATCGTAGGCCGGCTCGTGGGGCTGGACGGTGCCGTCGACGAGGAGCTGCAGCAGGTTCGCACGCAGCATGTCCCAGTCGTGGTAGTGATCCTCCTGACAGTCGTCGCAGCAGATCACCAGTCCGCGAACGCCGCGGTGCGCGAGCAGCGCCTCGTAGACGGAGAGATCCGCCAGGTCCTCCTCGACCGCGAGTCGTTCGGCGGGATCGAGGGGCTGACCTGGGTCGAGCGAGTCCAGCGCGGCCGTCGGATCGCTCGGGTCGTCGGCGAACGGATCCGGCGGAAGGCCGGGGGGAAGATTGTTGCGCACGTCCCCACGGTACGCAGAAACGGCCGGGGAAGGCCAGTCATACGCGCTGTACGAGCGTGGGAATTCGCCGCGTACCATGGATACATGACGCGCTCCGCCTCTTCCGCGCCCGCATCCGGCAACGTTTTCATCGGGGGCGACGACCCCGCCAAGGTCGCGATGCTCGGTCTCACCTTCGACGACGTCCTCCTCGTTCCCGCCGCCTCCGACGTGATCCCCTCGGGGGTGGACATCTCCAGCAAACTGACCCGTGAGATCTCGCTCAAGGTCCCGCTCATCAGCTCCGCCATGGACACCGTGACCGAGGCCCGCATGGCGATCGCGATGGCCCGCAACGGCGGCATGGGCGTGCTGCACCGCAACCTCTCCATCGAGGCGCAGGCGCAGCAGGTCGAGACGGTCAAGCGCTCCGAGGCCGGCATGGTCACCGATCCGGTCACCTGCAGCCCGTCGAACACGCTTCGCGAGGTCGACGAGATGTGCGCCCGGTTCCGCATCTCCGGCCTGCCCGTCACGGACGACGCGGGCACCCTGGTCGGCATCATCACCAACCGCGACATGCGCTTCGAGGTCGACTTCGACCGCCCCGTCGCCGAGGTGATGACGAAGGCGCCGCTGATCACCGCGCAGGAGGGCGTCACGGCCGAGGCCGCGCTGGGCCTGCTGCGCCGGCACAAGATCGAGAAGCTGCCCATCGTCGACGGCAGCGGCAAGCTGACCGGCCTGATCACGGTAAAGGACTTCGTCAAGACCGAGCAGCACCCGAACGCCACGAAGGATTCCGACGGTCGCCTGCTGGTCGGCGCCGCGGTGGGCGCCGGCGACGAGGCCTGGGAGCGCGCGATGGCGCTGCGCGACGCGGGCGTCGACGTGCTGGTGGTCGATTCGGCGCACGGCCACTCGAGCGGCGTGCTGAACATGATCGAGAAGCTCAAGCACGAGATCGGCGACGACGTGCAGCTGGTCGGCGGCAACGTCGCCACCCGCGAGGGCGCGGCGGCGCTGGTCGCGGCGGGCGTCGACGGCGTGAAGGTCGGTGTGGGCCCCGGCTCGATCTGCACCACCCGCGTGGTCGCCGGTGTCGGCGCCCCCCAGATCACGGCCATCCTGGAGGCCACCGCGGCGTGCGCGCCGGCGGGCGTTCCCGTCATCGCCGACGGGGGCCTGCAGTTCTCGGGCGATGTGGCGAAGGCCCTCGCGGCCGGCGCGTCGACGGCGATGCTCGGCTCGCTGCTCGCGGGCACCGCGGAGTCGCCGGGCGAACTCATCCTCATCGGCGGCAAGCAGTTCAAGAGCTACCGCGGCATGGGCAGCCTCGGCGCCATGCAGGGCCGCGGCCAGGCCAAGTCCTACTCCAAGGACCGCTACTTCCAGGACGACGTGCTCTCCGAGGACAAGCTGGTCCCCGAGGGCATCGAGGGCCGGGTGCCGTTCCGCGGGCCGCTCGGCTCGGTGATCCACCAGCTCACCGGTGGCCTGCGCGCGGCCATGGGCTACACCGGCAGCCAGACCATCGCCGATCTCAACCGTGCCCAGTTCGTGCAGATCACCGCTGCGGGTCTGAAAGAATCGCACCCGCACGACATCACGATGACGGTCGAGGCGCCGAACTACACCACGCGCTAGACCCCTGCTGACCAGGTACATTCGGAGCGGCCGCTCCGGAACCGGAAGGACTGAGCGCGTTGCGCGACATGGTTGAGATCGGCATGGGCCGCACGGCCCGGCGCACCTACGAGCTGCAGGACGTGAACATCGTCCCCTCGCGGCGCACCCGCTCGTCGAAGGAGGTGTCCACCGCCTGGCAGCTCGACGCGTACCGTTTCGACACCCCGATCCTGTCGCACCCGACGGACGCGATCGGCTCGCCGGACTTCGCGATCGAGCTCGGCAAGCTCGGCGGCCTGGGCGTGCTCAACGCGGAGGGGCTGTTCGCGCGTCACCGCGATGCGGAGGCTCAGCTGGAGCAGGTCGTCGCCCTGGCCGCGTCCGACATCACCGGCATCGCGGCGATCCGCCGCCTGCAGGAGTTGCACGCGGCGCCGCTCGACCCCGAGTTGCTGGCCGCGTCGATCGGCCGGGTGCGGGACGCGGGGGTGACGGTGGCCGTGCGCGTCTCGCCGCAGCGCGCTCGCGAGCTGACCCCGGTCCTGGTCAAGGCGGGCATCGACCTGCTGGTCATCCATGGCACGATCATCTCCGCCGAGCACGTCTCGGCCGAGGACTCGGCGGGGGAGCCGCTCAACCTCAAGACCTTCATCGGCGATCTCGACGTGCCGGTCGTCGCGGGCGGCGTGAGCGATCACCGCACCGCACTGCACCTCATGCGCACGGGCGCCGCGGGCGTCATTGTGGGCTACGGCTCAGCCGAGGGCGCCACCACCACCCGCGAGGTGCTGGGCATCGGCGTGCCGATGGCCACCGCGATCGCGGACGCCGCGGCGGCCCGCCGCGACTACCTCGACGAGACCGGTGGCCGGTACGTGCACGTCATCGCCGACGGCGACATCTACAGCTCCGGTGACGTGGCCCGCGCGATCGCGTGCGGCGCCGACGCCACGATGCTGGGTGCTCCGCTGGCGATCGCGGCCGAGGCGCCGGGCAAGGGCTGGTACTGGCCGTCGGTGGCGGCGCACCCGTCGATGCCGCGCGGCGCCGTGGCGCCCGCGCAACTCGGCGGGCTCGACGCAGGCGAGGGCGAAACGGCGGGCACCGCGCCCTCGCTCGCCACCATTCTCACGGGCCCGTCGACGGAGCCGAACGGCCAGTTGAACCTGGTCGGCGGCCTGCGACGGTCGATGGCGAAGGCGGGCTACAGCGAGCTCAAGGAGTTCCAGAAGGTGGGCCTCAACGTCGCGTACTGAGCGCGAAACGCTGTTATTGAGTGGCGTTTAGTAGTACCGTTACCCGGCAGCAGGGCCGCTTCAGCCGTGGCCCGGTGACACAGGTCCACCGCGGACGGGTGAGGGGTTCCAGATGGCCAAGGCAGTCAAGCAGAAGTCGGGCGACCATTACGACGTGCTCGTGATCGGCTCCGGATTCGGCGGCAGCGTCACGGCGCTGCGCCTGACGGAGAAGGGGTACCGGGTCGGCGTGCTCGAGGCCGGGCAGCGGTTCGAGGACGAGGACTTCGCCGAGAGCACCTGGAACCTCAAGAAGTTCGTGTGGGCCCCGAAGCTCGGCTGCTACGGCATCCAGCGGATCCACGTGCTCAACGACGCAGTCGTGCTCGCCGGGGCCGGTGTGGGTGGTGGCTCGCTGAACTACGCGAACACGCTGTACAAGCCGCCGGCGCCGTTCTTCAACGACCCGCAGTGGAAGCACATCACCGACTGGGACGACGAGCTCACGCCGTACTACGACCAGGCGCGCCGCATGCTGGGCGTGGTGAAGAACCCGCACGAGACCCCGTCGGACCGCGTGATCAAGCAGATCGCGGAGGAGATGGGCGTCGCGGACACGTTCACCGAGACGCCCGTGGGCGTGTACTTCAACCAGCCGGGCCGCACCGATGCGGATCCGTTCTTCGGCGGCGCCGGCCCCGCCCGCACCGGGTGCACGGAGTGCGGCCAGTGCATGTCGGGTTGCCGGGTGGGTGCGAAGAACACGCTGATGAAGAACTACATCCACCTCGCCGAGGCGGGCGGGGCGCGGTTCATCCCGATGACCACAGTGACCGGGCTGCGCGAGGGTCGCAAGGGCGTCTGGGAGGTGTCGACGGTGCGGACCGGTGCCGTCGCGCGCAAGAACCGGACCGTCTACACGGCCGACAACGTGGTCTTCGCGGCCGGCACCTGGGGTACGCAGACATTGCTGCACTCGCTCAAGGACACCGGCGCACTGCCGAAGCTCTCGGACCGCCTCGGCGTGCTCACCCGCACCAACTCGGAGTCGATCCTGGGGTCGGCTCGCGTGCATGCGGATCCGGAGCAGGACCTCTCGCGCGGCGTCGCGATCACCAGCTCCTTCTACCCGGCGCCCGACACTCATATCGAGCCCGTCCGCTACGGCCCCGGCCGCAATGCCATGGGCCTGTTGCAGACGCTGCTCGTCGACGGTGGGGAGAAGCGCACCCGGCTCGGCGGCTTCCTCACGGGGTTGGCGAAGAAGCCGAAGGACCTCCAGCTGCTGCTCACGCAGAAGGACTGGGGCCAGCGGGTGCTGATCCTGCTCGTGATGCAGAGCCTGGACAACTCGATCACCACCTACACCAAGAAGATCCCCGGCTCGAGGAAGCGCCGCATGGTCTCCAAGCAGGGCCACGGCGCCCCGAACCCCACCTGGATCCCGTTGGGCAACGAGGCCGCCCGGATCGGCGCGGAGAAGCTGAACGGCGTGGCCGGCGGCACCTGGGGCGACGTCTTCAACGTCCCGATGACCGCCCACTTCCTCGGCGGCGCGGCGATCTCGGAAACCCCCGAGACGGGCGTGATCGACCCGTACCACCGCATCCACAACTACCCGTCGCTATTCGTGGTCGACGGTGCCGCCATCTCCGCGAACCTCGGCGTCAACCCGTCGCTGTCGATCGCGGCGCAGGCCGAGCGGGCCGCGGCGCTCTGGCCAAACAAGGGCGAGCAGGATCTGCGGCCCGCGCAGGGCGCCGGCTACCAGCGCATCGCGCCGACCGCGCCGAAGGCGCCGGCCGTTCCCGCGGGCGCGCCCGGTCAGTTGCTGCTGCCCCTGCCGCAGGTCCGAAACACCGAGCAGAACTCCCAAGTCTGACGGTCCGCCTCTGCTCCTCCGCGCGTCGACGGTGGCGGTGGCTGCCGTCGGCCGCGGAACACGGTCCCTGAGGCCCGCGCTCCGAGTCGACTAATCTGAAGCCCATGTCGCGTGCTGAGGATGTGATCACGGAACTGGCGGCGCTGGAGGATCCTAGGGCTCGCGCGGTGAACGAGCGGCACGGCGACCCGCACGGGGTGAATCTGACGAAGCTGCGCGCGGTGGCGAAGTCGCTCGGCACCGACCGCGAGCTGGCCGGCGAGCTGTGGGAGTCGGGCGACGTCGCGGCGCAGCTGGTCGCGCTGCTCATCAGCAGGCCGAAGGCGTTCACCGAGGACGATGTGGACGCGATGCTGCGCACCACCCGCAGTGAGAAGGCGCACGACTGGCTGCTGAACTACCTGGTCAAGAAGTCGCCGCACGCCGCCGCGCTGCGGTCGCGGTGGTTCGACGACGCCGACCCGCGGGTCCGGGCGGCCGGCTGGACGCTCACGACGCACGCGGTCACGACCGCGGACCTCGACCGCGATGCGCTGCTCGACACCATCGCGCGTGAGATGCGGGAGGCGGAGCCGAAGCTGCAGTGGGCGATGAACGAGACCCTCGCGACGATCGGCATCGAGGACGAGGGGCGGCGTGCCCGCGCCGTCGCGATCGGCGAGGAGCTGCAGGTGCTCGCGGACTACCCCGTTTCGAAGGGCTGCACCTCGCCCTACGCTCCGGCCTGGATCGCGGAGATCGTCCGGCGCCGCGAGGACGGGGCCGCCCTCGCGGACGCGCCCTGATGTCGGAGCACGCCCTCGCCCGCGACTAGACTGACCCGGGTGACGGACTCCTCACCCAATCCCGTTCTGGTCGTCGACTTCGGCGCGCAGTACGCCCAGCTGATCGCGCGCCGCGTCCGCGAGGCACGGATCTACTCGGAGGTGGTGCCGCACACCATC
Organism: Tsukamurella asaccharolytica; assembly: GCF_007858435.1. Taxonomy (GTDB): domain Bacteria; phylum Actinomycetota; class Actinomycetes; order Mycobacteriales; family Mycobacteriaceae; genus Tsukamurella; species Tsukamurella asaccharolytica. Next base: position 126,589 of record NZ_VIGW01000005.1, read on the forward strand.
ACCGCCGAGGAGGTGCGCGCCAAGAGCCCCGCCGCCATCGTGCTGTCGGGCGGCCCCGCGTCGGTGTACGCGGAGGACGCCCCGAGCCTCGACCCGGCGGTCTTCGACCTCGACGTCCCGGTGTTCGGGATCTGCTACGGCTTCCAGATGATGGCCCGCGCCCTCGGCGGCACGGTCGCCAACACGGGTGGCCGCGAGTTCGGTCGCACGACCCTGACTCCCCAGGGCGACGGTGTGCTGCACGGCGGGCTCCCTGCGGAGCAGCCGGTGTGGATGAGCCACAACGACGCGGTGCAGGTGGCCCCCGAGGGCTTTGCGACGGTGGCGTCGACGCCGGGCGCCCCCGTGGCCGCGTTCGAGAACGTCGCCGCGAAGATGGCCGGCGTCCAGTACCACCCCGAGGTCCTGCACAGCCCGCACGGGCAGGAGGTGCTCACGCGCTTCCTGTACCAGATCGCCGGGCTCACGCCCACCTGGACCGCCGCGAACATCGCCGAGCAGCTCATCGAGGACGTGCGCGCGCAGGTCGGCGACGGGCTCGCGCTGTGCGCGCTGTCGGGCGGCGTCGACTCCGCGGTCGCGGCCGCGCTGGTGCAGAAGGCCATCGGTGACCGCCTGACCTGTGTCTTCGTCGATCACGGCCTGCTGCGGCAGGGGGAGCGCGAGCAGGTGCAGCAGGACTTCGTGGAGGCGACGGGCGCGCGCCTGATCACCGTCGACGCCGAGGAGGTCTTCCTCGGGCACCTCAAGGGCATCTCAGATCCCGAGGAGAAGCGCAAGATCATCGGCCGCGAGTTCATCCGGTCGTTCGAGGACGTCGTCTCCGAGGCGCTGGGCGCGCGGGCGGCCGAGGGGCACACCATCGATTTCCTCGTGCAGGGCACGCTGTACCCCGACGTGGTGGAGTCGGGCGGCGGCGCGGGCACGGCGAACATCAAGAGCCACCACAACGTGGGCGGCCTGCCGGAGGACCTCGAGTTCACGCTCGTCGAGCCGCTGCGGCTGCTGTTCAAGGACGAGGTCCGCGCGGTGGGCCGCGAGCTGGGCCTGCCGGAGGAGATCGTCGGCCGCCAGCCCTTCCCGGGGCCGGGCCTGGCGATCCGCATCGTGGGAGAGGTCACCAAGGACCGGCTCGACCTGCTGCGCAAGGCCGACGCGATCGCCCGCGAGGAGCTCACGGCCGCGGGCCTCGACGGCACCATCTGGCAGTGCCCCGTCGTGCTGCTCGCCGACGTCCGCAGCGTGGGCGTGCAGGGCGACGGCCGAACCTACGGTCATCCGATCGTGCTGCGCCCCGTCAGCTCCGAGGACGCGATGACCGCGGACTGGACTCGCGTGCCGTACGAGACCCTCGAGATCATCTCGACCCGCATCACCAACGAGGTCGAAGAAGTCAACCGCGTGGTGCTCGACGTGACGAGCAAGCCGCCGGGGACCATCGAGTGGGAATAGCGGTCACGGACTGGCCTGTGCCGCCGGTACCGTCGACGCCATGACGATTCTGGTGACGGGTGCGACGGGCAACATCGGGCGGAAAGTGGTCGACGAGCTGGTGGCGAGGGGGGTCGGCGACATCCGGGCGCTCACCACGAACCCAGCGAAGGCGGCGCTGCCGAGCGGGGTGGAGGCGTTCTCCGGTTTCATCGGCAAGCCCGAGACGCTCGACGGTGCGCACGGCCACGCCTTCGACGGCGTGACGGCGATGTACCTCGCGCCCTACGAGCCCACGGCGGCCGAGGTGCTGCGGCGCGCGAAGGACGCGGGCGTCGAGTACGTGGTCGCCACCTCGGGCAGCGCGCACTGGCAGGCGCTCACCGACACCATTCTCGCGAGTGGCCTCGCGGTGACCGTCCTCGGCCCGGGCGAGTTCATGGAGAACTTCGCGGGCTGGGCGGGGCAGGTCGCGACGGGCGTGGTGCGCGAACCCTACCCGGACGCGGGGAGCGCGCCGATCTCGATGGACGACATCGCCGCGGTCGCGGCGGCGCTGCTCGCGGCCGAGGACCACAGCGCGCACGTCGGCAAGGTCTACGAGCTCACCGGACCGAGCTTCCTGACTCGGGTCGAGATGGCCGCGCAGATCGGCGAGGGCATCGGTCGCGAGGTGGGCTTCGAGCAGATCAGCCGGGAGGAGGCGGAGGAGGCCCTGCGTCCCCACATGGGCGATATGGCCGGCTGGTACCTGGACCTGCAAGACGCCTCCCGCCGGTACCGGCAGGAGGCGAACTCGCTGGTCGAGGAACTCAGTGGCCGTCCGGCGATGAGCCTGGCGCAGTGGGCGGCGCGGAATCGGAGCCTCTTCGCGGCCTGATCAGGGTCACCCCCGCCACGACGACGGCGCCGATCGCGAGGATGCCGAGCAGGGTGCCGGCGTCGATGAGGCGGGGGCCTCCGACGATGCCCCAGGCGGCGATCGCCAGGGCGGCGATCCCGGCGACGAGGAGCGCGGGCGAGACGCCGCGCGTGCGTACGGATTCGGTCTCAGCGGACACGGTTCACCTCCACATCGCCCACGTTGCCCTGGGCGTCGATGGTCAGGGTAGGGGCGCCGGGGGTGACGACGGTGTTCAGTGCCGCGGGGCAATCGGAGTCACCGACCGACACCTGGCACCGCACCTTCACGTTCATCGCGGCGGGGATCTGGATCTGCGTGTCGCCCACGCCCACCCGGGTGGTCACGGTGCGGTCGTGGTCGAGGGTGAGCTGCCGCAGGTCGAGCTGCAGCGAGCCCACCTGCAGGTCGTACTGCGCCTGGAGGTCTGCGGGCGTGGGCACCGTGTACTTCATGTCGCCACGCGGCGCATCGGCGAAGCCGGTCATCACGTTCTGCGCCATCGTGCCCACCACCACGAAGCCCGCCAGGGGGATCGCGACGGCGAGCAGGCCGTAGCCGCTGCGCCGGAAGGCGCCCGCCACGAGGCCCGCGCCGACCACCCCGAGTACGACGGCGGCTGCGACCACGGGCGAGATCTGCATGCCGAGAACCAGGTTGACGGTGGCGATCGCCGCGGCGGTGAGCAGCGCGATACCGAGCGTGACGGGGGTGATCCGCGTGCGGCGCCGGGGTCCGGCCGGGACGGGGGCGTGGGCCGCTGCCGGCTCGGGCAGGTCCCACGCGAAGGGCGCGGCGCCCAACGGATCCCAGCGGGGCGGGTGGATCTGCTCGGTCGCCTGGGTCTCCACGCGCGGAGGTTCGGGCGACGGCGCCTTCCGCAGGTTCAGCGGCTCCGACGGTGCCGCGGCGGGCTCGGCGGCGGGGCCCGCCCCGGGCGCCTGCTCCGGAGCCGGAGCGGCGGCCTTCGGCGCGTCGTGGCCGGGCGTCATCGGATCCGTGCCCGCCGGCGGCGTCCACACGGGCTGCCACGGGAACTGCGCCGCGGGCGGCTGCCACGCCCCGACGGGGGCCGCCGGCGCGAGCCGGGAGGACACGGCGGTGCCGGGCGGCGGCACGGGCAGGCGCTGGTGCAGCGCGTACCAGCCGGCGAGCAGCAGGGCGAGGCTGATGAACCAGGCGCCGGGCCAGGAGGCGCTCATGCCGCCGCCCAGGGTCACCGCGAGTCCCGCCGCGACGATGAGGACGAAGGTGGGCGGGCCCGAGCGCTGCACGGGCGTGCCGTACGCGTACTCGGACTCCTTGGGGAGGACGAAGATGCCGACGATGTAGGCGACGAAACCGAGTCCACCGAGCACCGTCGCCCCGATGAACGCCGCGCGCACCAGCGCGACGTCCACCTGGTAGCGGCGCGCGAAGCCCGTGCACACGCCGGCGATCGGCGCGTTGCGGGCCCGGAGCGGCCTGGTCTCCCACATCTGCCGGAGCTGGCTGGAGAGGGTTGTCGTATCCATGCCGTCGATCCTGCGGCGCGCGGCGGCCCCGGTCCATCGGGATCTACCCTGAAATCGCGGCACCGAGCCTCAGGGTGCGGGCGATCTTTCAGGGGCTTCCCCGATACCCGAGACCGGCGATCCGTGCCACCATCGAGGGATCATGAGCAGACGAGCAGAGCGTCGGTGGGCGCGGCAGCAGGCTCGCCAGCAGGCGTGGCAGCAGGGCTGGCAGAACTGGCAGCACGGGTGGCAGCAGGGCGCGGAACAGGCGCGGGCCGCCGGTTTCCGCGCACCCGCTCCGTCGCCCGCCACCGCCCGTCCCGCCGTTCTCCCGCTCCCGGAGCAGCCGGCCCCGGCACCGTCCTACCCCCGGATGGAGCGCCGCAACGGCGGCGCGGTGATCGGCGGCGTGTGCGGCGGCATCGCCGACCACCTCGGCGTCGACGTCACCAGGGTCCGCATCGCCTTCACCCTGCTCGCGCTGCTCGGCGCGGGCGTAGTGATGTACGCGCTGCTATGGTTCATGTGCCGGCCGGGTACCGACACCGAGCACCCCGATCCGGCCGAGCGTCGGCAGGGTCTCGCGCTGGCGGTCCTCGGCGTGGTCGGCGCCGCGACGCTCGCGTCCGTCGCGAGCAACACCGGCGCCGGCTACGTGGTGCCCGTGCTGGTCATCGGGATCGGCGCCGCCCTGGTCTGGCGGGAGGCGGATTCCGCCACGCGGGCGCCGTCGTCCGCGCTCAGCAGTGGTTCGCGCCTCATCACCTGGTTGCGCATGCTGGGCGGCGTCACGCTGGTGATCGTCGGCCTGGCCGTGGTCTTCCTGGGCCGGGTCGACGTGGCGGCGATCCCGACCGCGCTCGCCGCCGTTGTGCTCACCCTGGTGGGCGTCGCGCTGCTCACCGTGCCCATCTGGGTGCGCATGTGGCGCGATCTCGGCGCCGAGCGCGCCGCCCGGGTCCGCACCATCGAGCGCGAGGAGATCGCCTCGCACCTGCACGATTCCGTGCTCCAGACGCTCGCCCTCATCCAGAAGCAGTCCGCCGACGGTGCCGCTGTCAAGCTGCTGGCCCGCAGTCAGGAGCGCGAGCTCCGGGAGTGGCTGTTCGGCGGCTCCGAGGCGCCCGCGCAGTCCCTCGCCGCGGCGCTCAAGGCCGCCGCGGCCGACGTCGAGGACGCGCACTCCGTGGCGGTCGACGTGATCACCGTCGGTGACGTCGAGGGTGCGGAACTGGGTGTCGACGATCGGTTCACCGCCCTGCTCGGGGCCGCCAAGGAGGCGATGGTGAACGCCGCCAAGCACTCCGGCTGCGAGAGCATCGACACCTATGCGGAGGTCGACGACGCCACGGTGGCGGTCTACGTGCGCGACCGCGGCGTCGGATTCGACCCGGACGGGGTACCGTCGGACCGGCAGGGCCTGGCCAAGTCGATCCGGTCCCGGATGGAGCGCCGCGGCGGCAGCGTGGCGATCCGCACCGCTCCGGGCCGGGGCACCGAGGTGCGGCTGTCGATGGCGAGGCTCGCGGAGGGCGACGAGACGGTCGCGCCGGAGTCAGCGGAGGAGAGTGCGTGAGCTACCGGGTGTTCCTGGTCGATGACCACGGTGTGTTCCGGTCCGGCGTGCGCGCCGAGCTGGCCCGTGAGGATTCCATCGAGGTGGTGGGCGAGGCGGGCACCGTCCGCGAGGCCGTGGCGGGGATCCTCGCCGCCGCCCCCGACGTCGTGCTCCTCGACGTGCACATGCCCGACGGCGGCGGCGTCGCGGTGCTGCGCGGCGTGACCGACGGCGCTCCCCGGGCGAAGCTGGAGAAGGCCCCGGTCTTCCTCGCGCTCAGCGTCTCCGACGCCGCGGAGGACGTGATCGCCACGATCCGCGCCGGCGCCAGGGGCTACGTCACCAAGACGATCTCGGGGGAGGAGCTCGCCGACGCGGTGCGCCGCGTCGCGGAGGGCGACGCGGTCTTCTCGCCGCGGCTCGCGGGCTTCGTGCTGGACTCCTTCACCGGCCGCTCGCCCGCGCCCGAGCCCGCGCTGGACCCGGAGCTGGACTCGCTCACCCCGCGCGAACTGGAGGTGCTGCGCCTACTGGCGCGCGGCTACACCTACCGGGAGATCGCCGAGGACCTGTTCATCTCGGTGAAGACCGTCGAGACCCACGCCTCGAACGTGCTGCGCAAGACGCAGCAGAGCAACCGCAACGCCCTGACCCGCTGGGCGCACACCCGCCACCTCGCGGACTGACCCCGGCGCACGTCAGCCCAGTGCGAGGATGATGCCCGCGATGATCGCGGCGAGCACGATGAAGCCGCCGATGATCCACGCCGCGAGCACGGTGTTCGACATCCCGGACGGCGGCGCCACCGGCGGCGGGACGTAGGTGCTGGGCCGCGGCGCGGGCGGGATCGGCCGCGTGCGGTCGACCGGGCCCGACGATGCCGTGCGCGCCGTCGACGTACGATCCCCGGCGGGGCTCGACGCGCGTTCCCCGGCGGTGCGGCGCAGCCAGACCGCGGGCGCGCCCTCGGAGGCGTGCAGCGGGGCGGCCAGGATCGCGGCGGGATTGCCGCCGGCGGCCGCGACGGCGGCGAGCCGGTCCCGTGCCTCGGTCAGCGACGGGCGCCGCTTGGGGCTCGGCTGCAGCATGTCGAGGATGACGTGGATCAGCGGACCGTCGTGCTTCGGCGGATTGATCTGCCCCAGAGCGACTTTGTGCAGCAGCGCGATGGAGTCCTCGTCGGTACCGAAGGGCGGGGCGCCCTCGAGCGCGGTGTACAGCGTGGCGCCCAGCGAGTACAGGTCGGAGGCCTCGGAGGGCTCGGTGCCGCGGGCGACCTCGGGCGCGAAGTACGCGGGCGTGCCGGTGATGATCCCGGCGGGGCTCGATTGCCCGTCGTCCTTGGCGCGTGCGATGCCGAAGTCCGAGAGTTTGACGGTGCCCGACGCGCGGCCCCGGTTCGCGATGAGGATGTTGCCGGGCTTGATGTCGCGGTGGATGATCCCCGATTCGTGGGCCTCGACGAGGGCGTCGGCCATCTGCGCGCCGATCTGCGCGACCTGCCGCTCGGGCATCGTCCCGGTCATGTGCAGCACCTGCGCCAGCGAGCGCGACGGCAGGTACTCCATCACCAGCCAGGGCTCGCCGCGGTCGAGGGCCACGTCGTACATGGAGACGGCGTTGCGGTGCTGCAGGCGGGCGGCGAGCCGGCCCTCGTGCAGGGCGCGCCGGCGCAGCTCGTCGGCCTCCTCCTCGGTGAGCCCCTCGGTGGAGATGACCTGCTTGGCGGCCACGTCGCGGTCCAGGCGTTCGTCGCGGGCGAGCCACACGGCGCCCATGCCGCCGCCGCCGATCTTGGAGGTCAGGCGGTAGCGTCCGGCGACCAGGTGATCGGGCCCGGGAACGCCCCTGTTCGTTCCGCCCGCACCCGTCGTCTCCGCCACGTCGTCGATCCTAAGGGTCACGCCCGGCGGGCGCGGTACGCGGCCACGTTCAAGCGGTTGTTGCAGCCGTCGTCGCAGAAGCGGCGGGAGCTGTTGCGGCTGAAGTCCACGAGTACCCCGGCGCAGTCGGGCGCGGCGCACCTGCGGAGGCGGTCCAGTGCGCCGGCGCGGACCACGTCGACCATGCCCATCGCGGGCTCGGCGAGGAAGCGTTCCGCGATCGGTGTCGCATCGTTCCAGCCGTGCAGGTGGTACGGCCAGTCGTCGTGCCGCACCAGCTGGGGCAGGACCGCCGCGTCTTTCAGCATCCGGTTCACCAGGTCGACGGTGCCGGCCTCGTCGCCCGCGAGGTCCCACAGGCCGCGCAGGACGCGGCGAACGGCGTGCACGCGATCCAGTTCGTCCTCGCGCAGCGGGATGGGGCCGGTCCAGCCCCAGCGCTCCACGAAGGCGCGGAGCGCGGCGACGTCGGGCAGGCGCTCGGGGCGCTCCGTGCGAGCGTCGGGAGCGGTGTTCACCAGGTCGGCGGCGCTCGCAAGGGCGGATCGGGTGTCGTAGGAGAACATACGCCGCGAATGCTAACCGGAGCGGTGTCGGGGTCGCTACTCTCATCGGGTGTCCAGCCCGCTTGGAATCACCCCAGACGACTCCCTCCGCCAAGGCCTGCAGAGCCGCCACATCAGCATGCTCGCGCTCGGCGGCGCGATCGGCACCGGCCTGTTCGTGGCGTCCGGCGCCACGATCAGCAAGGCCGGCCCCGGTGGCGCACTCCTGGCCTACGCGCTCATGGGCGTCATGGTCTTCTTCCTCATGCAGAGCCTCGGCGAGATGTCGGCGTACATCCCGTGCAGCAACCCGTTCGAGGAGTACGGCACCCGATTCGTCAGCAAATCCTTCGGCTTCGCCGCCGGCTGGAACTACTGGTTCAACTGGTCGATCACGCTGGCCGCGGAGGTGGTGGCGGCCGGCCTGATCATGAAGTTCTGGCTGCCCGACGTGCCCACCTGGATATGGTCGCTGATCTTCCTCGCAGGCCTGCTGGCGCTGAACCTGTTCGCGGTGAAGGCCTTCGGCGAGACCGAGTTCTGGTTCGCATCGATCAAGGTGATCGCCGTGGTGATCTTCCTCATCGTCGGCGTGCTCATGGTGCTGGGCGTGGTCGGCGACGGCCCGGCCCCCGGCTTCTCGAACTGGACCATCGGGGACGCGCCCTTCGTGGACTGGCCGCTGGGCATGCTCTCGGTCTTCCTCATCGCCGGGTTCGCCTTCCAGGGCACCGAGATGATCGCCGTCGCGGCAGGTGAGGCGATCGAGCCCAAGAGCGCCATCCCGCGCGCGGTGCGCACCGTCTTCTTCCGGATCCTGGTGTTCTACATCGGCACGCTGACGATCATCGCCTTCCTCATCCCGTACACCAGCCCCGAGCTGCTGGACGCCTCGGACGAGAACGTCGCGGTGGCGCCGTTCACGCTGGTGTTCAAGCTCGCGGGCATCGACGCCGCGGCCTCGATCATGAACGCGGTCATCCTGATCGCCATCCTCTCGGCCGGCAACGCCAGCCTCTTCGCCGCCACCCGCGCGCTCTACGGCCTGGGGGTCGAGGGCAACGCCCCGAGGATCTTCGCCAAGGTGTCGAAGTCGTCGGGCGTGCCCTACGTGGCCACGGCGGCGACGGTCGCCATCGGCGCCCTGTGCTTCCTGACCAGCTTCGTCGGCGACGGTGCCGCCTATACGGTGCTGGTCGCGGCCTCGTCCGTGGCCGGTTTCGTGACCTGGATCGGGATCGCCTGGGCGCACTACCGTTTCCGTAAGGCGTGGAACGCGCAGGGGCGCTCGCTCGACGAGCTGCCCTACAAGGCGTGGCTGTACCCCGCGGGCCCGATCGTGGCACTGATCATGTCCGTTTCGGTGATCGCCGGCCAGTACTACGTCGCCGTCCGCGGCGGCGAGAGCGGCGGCCTGGGCCTGCTGCTCACCACGTACGCCGCGCTGATCCTGTTCCTCGGGCTGTGGTGGGGGCACAAGCTGATCACGAAGTCGCCGACCGTCGATCCGAAGACCGCGGACCTCTCGCCCGTCGCCTCCGCCTCCGCGCACCACGATCCGGATCGCAGGGGCTGATATCGAGGGTGGGGCTCGGTCGGCGCTCTGACCTGCGGTGATCGTGTGATGCCTGGCCGCATCGCCCCCTGTGGAACCTCTCCTACCTCGGCACTTGACGCCGTTCGGATCGCGGATCTACGCTGAGATCAGATCGAACAGAAGTTCTAGTCATGTCTTCCCCGTGGCTCGGCTTCCGCACTGATCGGTGACGCGGGATCCGAAGGTAGGGGAGGGGTGTGACACATGGCCGCACGTGTACAGGCATGGGCAGGAAGTCGCGAGGAGACGCTCGCGGAGCTGCGCAAGCGGCTCGCGGCGCTACCGGAGCGGCATCGTCCGGCGAAGGCGCAGGCGCCCGTGGACGCGCCGTTGCAGGATGCATCATCGCAGATCGGCATGGGTGTGCTCCCCGTGCACGAGGAGCTGGCCCGGCTGCTGCCGGGCGGCGGCCTGCCCCGCGGCACGGTCGCGGAGGTCGAGGGCGCCGGATCGCTGGCGGTCTCGCTGGTGGCCGGCGTCTCGCGTGCGGGGTCGAGGGTCGCGCTGTGCGGCGTCTCCGGCTTCGGCATGGCCGCCGCACTGGAACAGGGGGCCGATCCGGAGCGCATCGCGCTCATCGCCGGCCCGCTCGCGGACCCGGTGGCCGTCGCCTCGATCCTGCTCGACGGTGCCGACGTGGTGCTGTGCGAGCTCGGCGGCATCGCGGTGCCGCCGAGCCGCGGCCGGGCCATCGCCGCCCGGGCCCGCTCCCGGGGGTCGGTGCTGCTCGTCACCGGTGGCCGCTGGGAGGGCGCCGCGCTGCACCTCGGCGCGCGCGTGCAGGGCTACACCGGCCTCGGCGCCCGCCCCGGCCGCGGCCGGATCCGCGGGATCGACCTGGTCTTCTCCGCCCGCGGCCGCGGCTGCGTCAACCCGCAGCGGGGCGCGGCGCAGGGCACACCGTCGGGCTTGGCGGCGGCGCAGTGACCGCGCAGCGCATCCTCGCCCTGTGGTGCCCGGACTGGCCGGCGGCGGCCGCGGCGGCGGATGCGGACCTGCCGCCCGACCGTCCCGTCGCGGTCCTGCACGGCAACCGGGTCGTCGCCTGCAACGCCCCCGCCCGGGCCGACGGGGTGCGCCGCGGCATGAAGCGCCGCGAATCGCAGGCACGCTGCCCGGGGCTGCATGTGGCCCAGGCCGATGAGGGGCGCGACGTGCGATTCTTCGAGCCCGTAGCCGGCGCCGTGGCCGCGCTGATCCCGCTCATCGAGGTGTTGCGCCCGGGGCTCGTGATGATCCCGGCGCGCGGGGCGGCGCGCTTCTTCGGCGGTGAGGAGCAGGCCGCCGAGCGGTTGGTGGACGCGGCCTCCTCCGTGGGCGCGGAGTCGCTCGCCGGCATCGCCGACGAGGTCTTCACCGCTGCCCTGGCGGCCCGCCGCGGCACCGTCGTGCCGCCGGGGGAGTCGGCGGCCTTCCTCGCCCCGCTGCCCATCGCCCAGCTGGGGGCCGAGCCCGCGCTGGCAGGCGGCGACCGCACCGAGCTCCTCGACCTGCTGCGCCGGCTGGGGCTGCGCACCGTCGGCGCCTTCGCGGCGCTCTCCGCGACCGACGTGGCCACCCGTTTCGGCACGGACGCGATCGCCGCGCATCGGCAGGCCCGCGCGGCCGGAGACCGGCCGCCGTCCACCGCGGCCCTGCCGCCCGGTCTGGAGGTGGAGCTGCGGCCCGACCCGCCGATCGACCGGGTCGACGCGGCGGCCTTCGCCGGTCGTGCCCTGGCGTCGGAGCTGCACGGCAAGCTGTCCGCGGCGGGCGTCGCGTGCCTGCGGCTGGAGGTCTCCGCGATCGCGGAGAACGGCGAGCGGCACAGCCGCATCTGGCGCTGCGCCGAGCCGCTCACCCCGGACGGCACCGCGGACCGGGTGCGCTGGCAGATCGACGGCTGGCTCACCGGCGGCCGGTCCGCCAAGCGGGGCGGGGAGAGCGGCCCGGGCGCCCCGATCTCCCTGCTGCGGCTCGAGCCCGTCGAGGTGGTCGACGCCGGCGCATTGCAGGCGGGCATGTGGGGCGACGAGGCCGACGGTGCCGCCCGGTTCCGTCGCGCCCTGGTCCGGGTGCAGGGCCTGCTCGGCGGCGAGGCGGTGCGGATGGGCGTCCGCAGCGGCGGCCGCGGCCCGGCCGAGCGGGTCACCTGGGTACCGCTGGGTGACGAGGTGCTCCCGGACCGCGATCCCGCCGCACCCTGGCCGGGGCGGATGCCGGAACCGGCACCGGCGGTGCTGGTCACGGGTGCCGCGGTCACGATGACGGACGCCGCCGGCGCGGCCGTGCGGGTCACCGAGCGCGGCACCTTCACCGGCGAGCCCACGCACCTGGCGTGGGGCTCGCGCGACTGGTCGCTGCGCTGGTGGGCGGGGCCGTGGCTGATCGACGAGCGCTGGTGGGCCTGCGACGGTGCCGCCGAGCCGCGGGCTCGGGCTCAGGTGCTCCTCGAGCCTGCGCCGGGCCGCGACGACGGTCGGGCCCTGCTGCTGCAGTACGCGGGAAGCTGGGAGGTGGAAGGCGTGTACGAGTAGCCGGGATCGCTGGCGGCGTCAGCCCGCGCTGCCCGAGAAGGCGACCGAGAGGTACGGGTTGGTGTCCGGCGCCGGCGCCGGACGGAACCGGTTACGACGGTGCCTCGCCCGCTTCTCGGGCGTGCGCGCGGCGCCTTCGGGGTCGGCACCCTCGGCGTCCGGTTCGGGATCCGCGCCCTCCTCGACCGGCTCCTCAGCCGTCTCCTCGACCGGCTCCTCAGCCGTGTCCTCGACCGGCTCTGCGACCGGTTCCGTCACTGCGGCGGGCGGCAGCACACGGCGGTGCCCCTCGGCGGGAGCGGCCTCGGTGACGGTATCCCCACCGGGCTCCTCCGCCGGGGCGAGGGCCGCGGATCCGGCGGCCGCCGGCGTCTCCGTGGCGATCGCCTCCCGCCGACGCAGGCGATGGGCGACGGCGAGCGCCACGAGGTAGGTGACGGTGCCCGCCGCGCCGCCCACGACGAGCGCCCAGGCGAGCGGGCGCGCGATGCCGGGATCCGGCGCGGGGGCGGGCGCGCTGGTCACGGAACGCAGCCGGGTCTGGGTGAGGGCGAGCTGACCGTCGATGGCGCCGAGCGCCGTCTTCAGCTGCCCCACGCCGGTGGTCAGGTTGGCGACGGAGGCGTTCACGTCCTTGCGGGCCGAGGCCAGCTTGGTCAGCCCGTCGCGCAGCTGCCGGGCGGCGCTGCGCGCGGAGGTGAGCGAGGCGTCGGCATTGGCGGAGGCGCTGCTCAGGCTGCTCGTCATGGTCGAGAGGGTGCTGCGCAGGCCGGCCACGTCGTCGAGCGCACCCACGCCCTTCGAGCCGGCGAGCGCGCGGTCGAGCTGTGTGACGGCCTCGGCCGAGCCGGGCGAGGGGTGCTCGATCAGCCGCCCGCGTAGGGCGACGAGCGCCGCGCGGGTGCCGGCGGCGACCTGTTGCAGGCCCTGCGTGCGCTCGAGTGCGCCGCCGAGCGTGGCGGTGGCCCGGTTCACCTGGTTGAGTGCGGCCGAGAGCGAGGAGGCCTCGTCGAGGCCCGAGACCAGCTGCTCGGCGCCGGTCTTGGCGGTGTCGACGCTGTCGAAGATCTGCGGCACCGAGCTCGCCGAGGTGTTCAGCCCGTTGCCGGCCGAGACCACGGCGTTGGACAGCAGCCCGAAGAGCGCGCGCGACTCGTCCGCGGCCTTGAGGGCGACACGCGTGTTCTCGGCGTTCTCCCGTTCCTGGGCCGGTGCGGGCGGAGTAGTCCCCGCAGCGATGAGGAAGGTGGCGCCGCCCGCGACGAGCGCGATCAGCACGGCGATCAGCGCGGTGCCCGTGAGGGCCCACGCCGAACGGGCCGCCGCGCGGAGCGGGCGGGTCAACGTCGAGGTCATGTCTCAACCTTAACGTGAAGTCGAGGCTTTGGCGAAAAGATTTCCGGCGGATGAGATGTGGGACCGCAGTGCGGCCGGGTGGCGCGAGAGCTAGGCGCCCGGACGGTTGACCGTCCCCATCATCAGGGGCAGTCCGATCGCCGTATCGACCACGGAGTACGCGAAGGCCCGGTCCACGACGAACGGGGCGGGGCCCGGCGCGGGCTCGGGGGTCGGCGCCGCGGTCGCGGTGTCGGTGGCGGTGCCCTTCTCGCCCACGGTGAGTACGGCGGCGGCGCGGGCGTCGGTCAGCGACGGCGAACCCGGTGCCACCCCGTCGAGGCCCGGGCCGGCGAAGAGCGCCGTCAGGCCGGCGTCCCGGAGCGGGTCCGCGAGCCCGGTCCAGGTGGAGGTGCGCCACTTCGGCAGGCTCACTTCGTGCGCGGCCAAGGGTGCCCCGGCCAGTGCGATCCTCGCCGCGGTGAACCGGCCCTCGCTCGCCGCCTCGGAGAGCGGGGTTCCGGGGGCGGGCACCACGATCTGCAGGGCGAGCGTGGTGCCGTAGTCGAGCTGCAGCGCCGTGAAGCCCTCGCCCGCGGCGACCCGCGCGGGCACCGTGCCCCGCATGGTCGGCGGGTCGAGCACCGCGCCGTCGGCGGCGGTGAACGGTGCGGGCCGGGTGCGGGCGGCGTCGAACGGGAAGCGCCACGCGGCCGCGAGGTAGGCGGTGGTCGCGGCGGCGAGGCGGGTGCCGGCGTCGGTGCGCAGCGGCGCGGAGGTGAGCCTGCTGCCGGTGTTCACGGCCACCCACTGGCCGAGCGGCTCGCCCACGCCCAGGCCGAAGTCGACGGGGTAGACGCCGGTGTCGTAGGTCTCGGCGAGGGCATCCAGGTATTCGGATCGCACGCGCCGGTCCTCGGGCTGCGTCGCCGTCAGGAGCGCGACCTGCGACTGGAACAGCGGCGTCGCGGGCGGCGTGCCCGTCGGCACCGCGCCGGGGTCGCCCGCCCACTGCGCGGCCTGGCCGGTGAGGGCTGCCATCGCCCGGGGCAGGTTCTTCGCTGCGCCGAGTCCGGCACCGTCGAGCTGCGCGGCGGTCTCGCCCTGCGCCCCCGCTCGGAGCATCCCCAGCAGGCTCAGGATCGACCACGGGGAGACGGCCGTGCTCGCGGCGCGGGGATCGCCGGCCGCGAGTCGCGCGCCGAGGCGCGTGGCGGTGGCGGTGAGAGCGGTCACGTCGTCGCGGGTCTCGTCGATGCCCACCTGTTCGAAGGCGGTCTTGGACCGCTCGAGAGAGAGGGTCTGGGGCGCCGACGGTGCGCCGCCGCACGCCGCGAGGGTCCCCGCGGCGAACAGCGCCATCGCGGCGCGCCGGATCTGCATGAGGGCCATCGTACGGCCCGCGCTCAGGCGCCCGAGCGCTCCAGTAGCGCGCGCCCGTTGTGCCACAGCACCTTGCGCATCCACTCGTCGCCGAGGCCGAGACGCGCGAGCCCGAACAGCTGGTGCGCGTACTGGTAGGGGATGTTGGGGAAGTCGCTGCCCAGCACCACTTTGTCGGCGAGCCCGCCGAGCCGCTCGACGTAACCGGGCGGCATCGGCGCGGAGCGCTCGGTGAAGTCGGTCGCGGCCATGGTCGTGTCGAGGTACACGTTCGGGAAGCGTTCGGCGAGGTCGGCGAACCGGTCGTACTCGGGCATGCCGAGGTGCGCGATGACCAGCGTCAGCTCGGGGTGCCGGCGCAGAACCTCGCCGACGCGGCCGGGCCCCGTGAACGGCCCTTCGACGGGGCCGGAGCCGGCGTGGATCACCACCGGGACCTTCGCCGCCGAGAGGACCTCCCACGCGGGGTCCAGGAGGGGATCGTCGGGCGCGAAGACGCCCACCTGGACGTGCATCTTGAACAACCGCGCACCGTCGGCCACGGCGCGCGCGACGTACTCGCCCACGCCGGGCTCGGGGTAGAGCGTGGCGCAGTGGATGCCGTCGGGCACGCGGCGCGCGAACTCGGCGCACCACTCGTTGAGCCACACCGCCATCCCGGGCTTGTGCGGGTAGGTGAGCGCGGGGATCGCCGTTACGCCCATGCCGCGGATCAGTTCCAGCCGGGTCTCCTCGTCGAACCGGTACCGGATCGGCCATTCCCGCCCGTACTCGGAAGTCGCGCGGTCGAAGAAGTCCCACACCTTGACCAGCATCGGCTCGGGCAGGAAGTGCACATGAATGTCGGCGAGGCCGGGGATGCCGAGGGACTCCAGGTAGGCGGGGATCTCCGCGTCCGAGGTGGGGCCCGGCGTGGTGCTCGGACTGCTCATACCGGTCAATGTACCCAGGCTGGTAATCCGCCGTTCACGGAAATGCGGAGCCGGTAAACTCGACCTTCGACGTGATGTTCGGGGGTGTGTGATGGCGGACGCGGGAAGCACGCAGTGGTTGTCCGACGAGGAGATGGCGGCGTGGCTGTCCCTCATCCATGTGGCTATGCGCTTGCCGGCCAGGTTGGACACGCAGTTGCGCACCGAATCCGGCATCACCCACTACGAGTTCGTCGTGCTCTCGCAGCTCTCGCAGGCGCCCGACCGGACGCTCGGGCTGTCGGCTCTCGCCGAGGCCGCCAACTCCTCGCCCTCGCGGCTGTCGCACGTGCTGCGCAAGCTCGGCGAGCGCGGTTGGCTGGTGCGGCGCGCGGAGGGCCGCTCCGCCTACGCCGAGCTCACCGACGAGGGTTTCGCGGCGCTCGACGGCGCCGCCCGCGGGCATGTCGAGGAGGTGCGCCGGCTGGTCTTCGACCACCTCAGCGCGTGCGACGTCGCGGCGCTGCAAGCTGCGCTCTCCAAGGTCACCCCTGGCCTCGCCGGCGAGGTCTGAGAACGAGGCGTCAGTCCTCGTCAGACCAAGGCTGCCGCCGCGCGCAACAGCAGGTCTCGCGGTGTGCGCAGTCGCGAGGTGAGGGCGACGTGCCGCATCGCTCGGGAGAGCAGCATCGTCCGCTGTCCCGCGCGACGTCGCGCCGATTCGTAGACGCGCAGCGCCGGCGCCGCGTCTCCGTCGAAATCCGCTGCTGCGCCGAGGGCGTCGGCCAGCGCGGCCGCATCGAGCAGGGTCTCGCACGCGCCGCGGCCCAGATTGGGGGCCATCGCGTGGGCGGCGTCACCGAGGAGGGCGATGTTGCCGCGCACGATCCGCGGCAGCCGCGGTACGTCGCGTGAGCGGTAGTGCAGCGCCGTCTCCGTCTCGATCCCCTCGATGGTCTCGGCCACGCGCGGGTCCCACCCGCGGTACATCGCGCGGAGGAAGCCACGCGGATCCTCGTCGGGGTTCGGCGTGCCCCCGGGCACCGCGCGCGGATCGAACTCCGAGTACCAATTGATGTAGCCGCCGTCGCGCGGCGTCACTCCGAACAGCCTTCCCGGGCCCCAGTATTCGGTGAACGTGTCTGTGCTGCCGGGACAGCGGCCGATGAGCACGTCGACGCCCAGCGGCCGCGGCTTCACCTCGCGCCCCACGACGTGCGCTCGGACGACGCTGCCGATGCCGTCGGCGCCCACGATCACGTCGTGCTCCAGCCCGCTGATGCCGGGCCGGCGGTCGCCGAAGCGGACTGCTGGCGCGCACGCGGCGAGGGACTCGAGGAGTCGCGGCCGGGAGATGATGACGGTGGCGCCCTTCGCCCGCACCTCGGGGCCGAGTCGATGCCCGCCAGCGCTGCGGATCTCCGCCCTCCGCTGATCGATCCCGATCGCGCGCACCGCCTTCGCCGCGCCCACTCGCTCGAGCACCGCCATCGCCTCGGGCCACATCCCGAGGGCGGTGCCCGTGGCGGGGAGCGACGGAGCCCGCTCGAAGACGTCCACTGCCCAGCCCTGCTGAGTGAGGAGGGCTGCCGTGGCCAGTCCTCCGATGCCGCCGCCGATGATCGCTGTCGTCGCCATGCTTCCACGCTACTACAAGTGTAGTGCCGAGTACTCTTCGGCGTCATGGGACGACGGCAAGAGGTGCTGGATGCGGCGATCGAGGTGCTCGGCACCCGCGGCCTCCGCGGGCTCACGCACCGCGCCGTCGATGAGGTCGCCGCTGTCCCGTCGGGAACCGCCTCGAACCACTTCCGATCCCGGTCCGCGCTGGTCAAAGGGGTTGTCGAGCGGATGGTCGAGCAGGACCTCGCCTTCTGGGCCGGATTCGACGGTGTCGGTCCAGCGGCCCCCGGTGCTCAGGCCGTCGATGTCCTGCCGCGAGCAGCGGCCTATGTGCGGTGGTCGGTGGAGGACGGGCGGGTGCGTAGCGTCGCGCGACTCAATCTGTTCGCCGCCGCGGCCGTCGAGCCCGAGTTGCAGGAGCCGTTGCGCCGCGGCCGCGCGGCGGTCGAGCGAATGGGCGCGGCCATCGGCGCGGCGATCGGCCTGGGGTCCGCCGAGTCGGCCCTGTTCATGGACGTCTCCGACGCCCTGATCGCTCGCCAGCTGGCCCTGCCGGACCCGGAGTTCGATCCGCTCCCGGCTCTGTCGACGCTGCTCGCCGCCCTGCGCTGCCCCTCGTCATGACGATCGCCAGAGCGATCGCGGCGATCGACATGCTCGCCGCGCTCAGCGCGGGCGAGTAGGCGCCGCCGCCCGCTGCGGCGGTCCATGCGACGTTCGATGCGGCGTGGCCGACGACGGCGACGATCGGCGCCGTGCCCGCCGCAACCACGAGCAGTACCAACACCACCCGCAGCGCCACGGTGAACCAGCACTGCGCGAGGAGATCGGCGATCGAATACCCCGCTTGCAGGTACGGGATCACGTGCCAGAGCGCCCAGGCCGCACCGATCAGCAGGCCTGTCGCGACCGGACGGTGGCGTCGTAGGAGCGCCGGTGCGAGGACGGCGCTCCAGCCGAGCTCTTCGAACGCCGCGGCCATCAGATAGAGCGCCGCCGATGTCGCGAGGGAGGATTCGACCGGTAGCCCGCCCGACGCGATGCCGATCGCCACCGGTGGAATCGTGAGCGCCCCCACGACTGTTGTGGCGCCCCTCGGTCGCCGGACCAGGGCTGCTACCGGCGCCCGCACCCCGCCCGCAGCTACCACGGCGGCGACGGCCGGGCAGAGGAACATCAGCGCACTCATCGGCAGGCCGGTCGGGCCGACGGACGCGTCGGAGAGGGCGCCCCAGAGGTAGAAGGGAAGGCTGGTGATCGCCAGCGTCGCCCAGAAGCGACGAAGGGAGATCGTCCCTGCGGAGCGCTCGATCGGTGGGGGCGACTCCGTCACGATGCCACCCTAGCTGGAGGCGGCGCGATTCGTTCGACTCAATTGAATACACCGAACGTATGAGCGTACACTAGCGGTGTGGGTTGGAGTCACGGGCCGAGCTGGTCGGAGATGGAGCGGGTGCTCTCCGGGCGGGCGCCGGTGCGCCGGGCGGAGGAGCCGCCGGGCGACGGTGGCGATTCCCCGGCCTGGTCCCGCAAGCGGGAGCCCTACGTTCCGCCCGATGGTGGCCCGGGGGCTTCGCAGGTGCCCTACGCCGAGCTGCACGCGCACACCGCGTTCAGCTTCCTCGACGGCGCCGCGCTGCCGGAGGAGATGGTCGAACAGGCCCATGCGCTCGGCCTGAAGGCCCTCGCGGTCACCGATCACAACGGCTTCTACGGGGTGGTCCGGTTCGCCGAGGCCGCGCTGGAACTGGGCGTGCCCACGGTCTTCGGGGCCGAGCTGTCCCTGGAGCACGACGCGATGCGCACCGGTGCCGAGGATCCGTCGGGCGAGCACCTGCTCGTGCTCGCCCGCGGTCAGGAGGGTTATCGCCGCCTCTCCCGCGCCATTGCCGAGGCACACATGGAGGCGGGGGAGAAGGGACTCCTGCGCTTCCACCCGGACCGCCTCGCCGAGTGGTCCGGCGGCCACTGGCACATCCTCACCGGCTGCCGCAAGGGTGCGGTCCGGCGCGGCCTCGCCGCCACGGGGCCCGACGGTGCCGCCGCCGCGCTCGCGCGGCTCATCGACCGGTTCGGTGAGGATCGGGTGAGCATGGAGCTCACCGTCCACGGCGTGCCCGAGGACGACGAACGCAACCACCTCCTGGCCGGCGTGGCCGCACGGATGGGGGTGGGCACCGTCGCCACCACGGGCGCGCACTTCGCCCGGCCCGGCCAGCGGCGCCTGGCGTCGACGCTCGCGGCGATCCGCGCTCGCCGCAGCCTCGATGAACTCGACGGCTGGCTCCCCGCCGCGGGCGGGGCGCACCTGCGTTCGGGCGACGAGATGGCGCTGCTGCTCCCCGAGCATCCCGGCGCCATCGCCGCGGCTGCAGAGCTCGGCGCCGAGTGCGCTTTCAGCCTCACGTTGATCGCGCCGAACCTGCCGCCCTTCGACGTCCCGTCGGGCCACACGGAGGCCACCTGGCTGCGCGAGCTGACCCGGCGCGGGGCGCTGGAACGGTACGGCCCGCCGGAGCGGAACCCGCAGGCGTACCGGCAGATCGAGCACGAGCTGAACGTGATCGAGACGCTCACCTTCCCCGGCTACTTCCTCATCGTGCACAGCATCGTGACCTTCTGCCGCGAGAACGACATCCTGTGCCAGGGCCGGGGCAGCGCCGCCAACTCGGCCGTCTGCTTCGCTCTGGGCATCACGGCGGTGGACCCGGTACGCAACCGGTTGCTGTTCGAGCGCTTCCTCGCCCCCGAGCGCGACGGCCCGCCCGACATCGACGTCGACATCGAATCCGATCGCCGCGAGGAGGCGATCCAGTTCGTCTACCGCACGTACGGCCGTGAGTACGCAGCGCAGGTCGCCAACGTCATCACCTACCGCGGGCGGTCCGCAGTGCGTGACACCGCGCGGGCGCTCGGCTACTCGCAGGGGCAGCAGGACGCGTGGAGCAAGCAGATCTCCAGCTGGGGGTGGCGGAACGATCCGGTGCCGGAAGGGATCCCGGAGCGCGTGGTCGAGCTGGCCACGCAGATCGCCGACCTGCCGCGGCACCTGGGCATCCACTCCGGTGGCATGGTGATCTGCGACCGCCCGATCGCCGACGTCTGCCCCACCGAGTGGGCCCGCATGGAGGACCGCAGCGTGCTGCAATGGGACAAGGACGACTGCGCCGCCGCGGGGCTGGTGAAGTTCGACCTGCTGGGCCTCGGCATGCTCAGCGCGCTGCACTACGCGAAGGACCTCCTCGCCGACCACAAGGGCATCGACGTGGACTTCGCGCAGCTCGATCTCGAGGACGAGAAGGTGTACGGGATGCTGTGCCGCGCCGACTCCGTGGGCGTCTTCCAGGTGGAGTCCCGCGCGCAGATGGCCACGCTGCCGCGCCTGAAGCCGCGGACCTTCTACGACCTGGTGGTGGAGGTCGCCCTCATCCGGCCGGGCCCTATCCAGGGCGGCTCGGTGCATCCGTACATCCGCCGCCGCAACGGGTTGGAGAAGCCGGTGGTCGAGCACCCGTCGATGTGGAAGTCCCTCGAGCGCACCCTGGGCGTGCCGCTCTTCCAGGAACAGCTCATGCAGCTCGCCACCGACGTGGCGGGCTTCTCCCCGTCGGAGGCCGACCAGCTGCGCCGCGCCATGGGATCGAAGCGCTCCACCGAGAAGATGGAGCAGCTGCGGCAGCGGTTCTACGACGGCGCGCGCCGGCTGCACGGTATCGAGGGGGAGGTGGCCGACCGGATCTTCGAGAAGCTCGCTGCCTTCGCCAACTTCGGTTTCCCCGAGAGTCATTCGCAGTCGTTCGCGTCGCTGGTCTTCTACTCCTCGTGGTTCAAGCTCTACCACCCGGCCGCGTTCTGCGCGGCACTGCTGCGGGCCCAGCCGATGGGCTTCTACTCGCCGCAGTCCCTCGTCGCCGACGCGCGGCGGCACGGCGTCGTCGTGCACGGGCCCTGCGTGAACCGCAGCCAGCCGTGGGCGGACCTGGAGAACGAGGGGGCGGAGGTCCGGCTGGGGCTCGCCGCGATCCGCACCATCGGCGACGACCTCGCCGAGCGCATCGTCGACGAGCGGGACGCGCACGGCGCATTCGCGGACCTCACCGACCTCACGGCCCGCGTCGAGCTCACGGTCGCGCAGTCCGAGGCCCTCGCCACCTCCGGCGCGCTGGACTGCTTCGGCCGGGACCGGCGGCAGGCGCTGTGGGAGGCGGGCGCCGCCGCGCGGGAGCGCCCGGACCGGCTGCCGGGCACGGCCACCGCGGGTGCGCCGCCCGCCCTGCCCGGCATGAGTGAGACGGAGCTCGCGGCGGCGGACGCGTGGGCCACGTCGGTCACCGTCGGCAAGTACCCCACGGAGTTCCTGCGACCCACTCTCGACCGCCTCGGCGTCGTCCCGGCCGACCGCCTGCTCTCCCTGCCCGACGGTGACCGGGTCCTGGTCGGCGGAGCGGTCACGCACCGGCAGCGGCCCGCCACTGCGGGCGGCGTCACCTTCATCAACCTCGAAGACGAGACCGGCATGGTGAATGTGGTGTGCAGCCAGGGACTGTGGGCGCGGTACCGACGGTTGGCGCAGTCGGCCCCGGCGCTACTCGTGCGCGGGAAGCTGCAGAACGCCGAGGGGGCTGTCACCGTCGTCGCCGACAGGCTGCAGCGCATGGACCTGTCGGTGCCCATCCGGTCCCGCGACTGGCATTGAGCGTAGCCTCAGGCGAGTGATCGAGGAGGCGGACGAACCGGACCGGACCACCGCGCCGGAGCTGCGCGCGGTGCTCGAGGAGCTCCGCCGCCGCGAACCCGTCTTCCACGGCCCCTCCTGGTGCTCGCTGGCGGCATTCGACGACGCGGTCGCCCCCGACTTCTGGGAGGTCGGCGCGTCGGGTCGAAGGTACAGCCGCGAGCACGTCCGCGCGGTGATGGAGCGGCGGCTGGCATCGCCGCAGGACGAATCGGACTGGGGGACCAGCGAGTTCCAGGTCCGCGCGATGGGCGCTTCCGTCTATCTGCTCACCTACACGCTGGCGCAGCGCGAGCGGGTCACTCGAAGGCTCACCGTATGGCGTCGCCGCGAGAACCGATGGAGCGTGATGTTCCACCAGGGCACCGTCGTCACGGACTGACCCGCCGCTCGGGTTCCAGGACGACGACCGTGACCGCCCGGACGGCCGGGTCCGTCGGGCGGCTGTGGCCTCAGCTCTCGATGACGGCGACCAGGTCGCCTCCGTCCACCTGCGTGGCCCCGGCGAGGGTGACCCGGGTGACGGTGCCGGCGACGGGCGCCGTGATCGCCGCCTCCATCTTCATCGCCTCGATGGTGGCGATCTGATCGCCGACGGCGACCGTCGAGCCCGCGTGCACCGTCGGCGTGACGACACCCGCGAAGGGTGCGGCGACGTGCCCCGGGTTCGTCCGGTCGGCGCGCTCGGCGGCGGGGACCTCGGCCTGTACGGCCCGGTCCCGCACGGAGACGGTGCGAAGCTGCCCGTTGAGCGTGCAGACGAGCGTGCGGTTGCCGTGCTCATCGGGCTCGCCGACGCCCTCCAGCTTGATCAGCAGCTCGACGCCGGTAGCGAGCCGGACGCGGTGCTCCTCGCCCTGCCGCAGGCCGTAGAGGAACTGGTTGGTCGACAGCTTGGAGACATCGCCGAATTCCGCCAGGTGTTCGGTGAACTCGCGCATCGGCCCCGGGAACAGCAGGCGGCTCAGCGACGCCCGCCGCTGCTCCGAGGTTCCCGCGAGCTCGGCGGCCTCGTCGGCCGGCACGTCGCTGACCGGTGCGGCCTCGGCGCGCCCCTCGAGCGCGCGGGTGCGCAGCGGCTCCGGCCATCCGCCCGGCGGAGTGCCGAGTTCGCCGCGGAGGAAACCGATCACCGAGTCGGGGATGTCGTAGCGGCCGGGATCGGCGGCGAAGTCGTCGGGTGAGACACCCGTACCGACCAGGGCGAGGGCGAGGTCGCCCACGACCTTCGACGAGGGCGTGACCTTCACCAGTCGGCCGAGCATGCGATCGGCTGCGGCGTAGGCGTTCTCGATGTCCTCGAATCGCTCGGCCAGGCCCAGCGCCCCGGCCTGCTGGCGCAGGTTCGACAGCTGTCCGCCCGGGATCTCGTGGTGGTAGACCCGCCCCGTCGGGGCCCGCAGACCCGACTCGAAGGGGGCGTAGGCGCCGCGCACGGCCTCCCAGTAGGGCTCGAGCGAGCACACCGCGTCGAGGTCGATCCCGGTATCGCGCTCAGTGTGCGCGGTGGCGGCGACGATCGACGACAGGGAGGGCTGGCTGGTCGTGCCGGAGAGCGGAGCGGCGGCACCGTCCACGGCGTCCGCGCCCGCAGTCCAGGCGGCGAGGTAGGTCGCGAGCTGTCCGCCGGGGGTGTCGTGCGTGTGCACGTGCACCGGCAGGTCGAACTCCTTGCGCAGGGCGGTCACCAGCGTCGTCGCGGCGGCGGGACGGAGCAGCCCCGCCATGTCCTTGATGGCCAGGATGTGCGCACCCGCCTTGACGATCCGCTCCGCGACGCCGAGGTAGTAGTCGAGGGTGTACAGTCTCTCGGCGGGGTTCGCGAGGTCGCCGGTGTAGGAGAGTGCGCCCTCGGCGATCGCGGTGTTCGTCGCGAGCACGGCCTCGATCGCCGGCCGCATCTGCTCGACGTCGTTGAGCGCGTCGAAGATCCGGAAGATCCCGACGCCCGTGGCGGCGGCCTCGGCGACGAACGAGTCCGTCACCTGCTGCGGATAGGGCGTGTAGCCGACCGTGTTCCGGCCGCGCAGCAGCATTTGCAGGCAGATGTTCGGCATCGCCTCGTGCAGGGTCGCCAGCCGCTCCCACGGGTCCTCGTGCAGGAACCGCAGTGCCACGTCGTAGGTCGCGCCGCCCCACGCCTCGACCGACAGCAGCTGCGGCGTCAGGCGCGCCTCGTAGGGCGCGATCGTCGCGAGGGCGGACGTGCGCACGCGCGTCGCGAGCAGCGACTGGTGCGCGTCGCGGAACGTCGTGTCGGTGACCGCCAGCGCCGTCTGCGCCCGCAGGTCCGCCGCGAAGCCCGCCGGCCCCAGGCGCTCCAGCCGCTGCTGCGAGCCCTCGGGCGCGGGCGTGTTCAGGTCGATCGCGGGCAGTTTGTCGTTCGCGTACACCTTGGTGGGGCGGGTGCCGTGGGGCTTGTTGACGGTGACGTCCGCGAGGTAGCGCAGGATCTTCGATGCGGTGTCCGAGGAGCCCCGCGCGGTGAGCAGTTCGGGGCGCTGCTCGATGAACGAGGTGGTGACCCTCCCGGCGACGAAGTCGGGATCGGCCAGGACCGCCTGCAGGTACGGGATGTTGGTCGCGACGCCGCGGATCCGGAACTCCGCCAGGGCGCGTCGCGCGCGGACGATCGCGGTCTCCCGATCGCGCCCGCGGGTGGTGAGCTTGACCAACATCGAGTCGAAGTGCGGACTGATCTCGGCGCCGACGGAGGTGCCGCCGTCGAGGCGGATGCCCGCGCCGCCTGGCGTGCGATAAGCGCTCACGCGCCCGGTGTCCGGGCGGAAGCCGTCGGTCGGGTCCTCGGTGGTGATGCGGCACTGCAGCGCCGCGCCGTTGAGGCGGATCGCGTCCTGCGTGAGCCCCAGCTCGGGCAGGGTGGCGCCGGCGGCGACCTTGAGTTGTGCGGCCACCAGGTCGACGTCGGTGACCTCCTCGGTCACCGTGTGCTCCACCTGGATTCGCGGATTCATCTCGATGAAGACGTGCCGCCCATGAGGGTCGACGAGGAACTCGACGGTGCCGGCGCAGCTGTAGCCGATCGCCTTCGCGAAGTTCACCGCGTCGGTGCACAGCCGCTCGCGAAGCTCGTCGGAGATGTTCGGCGCGGGCGCCATCTCGATCACCTTCTGGTGCCGCCGCTGCAGGGAGCAGTCCCGCTCGTACAGGTGGATCACGTTGCCCGCGGTGTCCGCGAGGATCTGCACTTCGATGTGCCGCGGGTCGATCACGGCCTCCTCGAGGAAGACCGTCGGATCTCCGAACGCCGATTCCGCCTCCCGCGAAGCGATCTCGATCGCCTCCCGCAGATCGGCGATATCGGCCACCCGTCGCATGCCGCGGCCCCCGCCGCCGGCGACGGCCTTGACGAAGACCGGGAAGTGCATGTCCTGCGCCGCGGCGAGGAGCGCGTCGACATCCGACGACGGTGCCGTCGAGGTGAGTACCGGCAGGCCGGCGTCGCGGGCTGCGGCGATGGCCCGGGCCTTGTTGCCGGTCAGTTCGAGCACCGCGGTGGGCGGGCCCACGAAGGTGATCTCCGCGGCCGCGCACGCCGCGGCCAGGTCGGGATTCTCGGAGAGGAAGCCGTAGCCGGGGTACACCGCGTCGGCACCCGACTGCTTCGCGATCCGAAGGATCTCGTCGACACTGAGGTAGGCGCGGACCGGATGGCCCTCCACCCCGATCTGGTACGCCTCGTCCGCCTTCTGCCGATGTGGCGAATTCCGGTCCTCGTACGGGAAGACGGCCACCGTGCGGGCGCCGGTCTCGACTGCAGCGCGGAAGCCGCGGATCGCGATCTCGCCGCGGTTGGCGACGAGGACTTTGTCGAACATGTTGGTTCACCACCGGTCTTCGTGGGACAGACGTCGTGCGCGCGGCCTCGCCCCGAAGCGCTGGAGCACCGCGCTGTCGATGATATGGGTGCACGCCCGCGGGCGCGGCGCATCGCCCCGATCCGGGCCCCGCCTTCCGCGCGCGATCCGGGGGAACGGGGCATGATGAGCCGTCAGCTGCTTGACGGTAGGTGGAGGCGTGGATGAGTGAGACAGTCGAGGGCGCGGACCGGACCGTGGCCGCGGAGCCGGCGAGCGTGCTCGAGCGCGTCCGCGCGTGGTGGTCGCACAGGTACACCTTCACCGGCACCGCGGTCGGTCTCGTCTTCGTGTGGCTGTCCCTGACGCCGTCGCTGCTGCCGCGCGGCCCGCTCTTCCAGAGCCTGGTCAGCGGCGGATCGGGCGCCCTCGGCTACATGTTCGGTGTCTTCGCGGTCTGGCTCGTGCGGTTCATGCGGTCTCAGGACTCCACGCCGCCGGCGCCCCGCACGGCGTGGTGGGCGCTCCTCGGCGTCGGCGTCGTCGGCACGTTCGGCATGGTCCTCTTCTTCGACGCCTGGCAGCGGAGGCTGCGCGACCTGATGGAGGTCGAATACCTGCGCTTCATCGACTACCTGGAGATCGGGGTGCTGTCGATCGTGCTGCTGTACGTCTTCGTCGAGATCGGCAAGGGCGTCCGAACCCTGGTGCGCTGGCTCGCGGGGAAGCTCAACGGCGTCTGCCCGCCGCGCGTCGCCGCGGTCGTCGCCGTCGGTCTCGTCCTGCTGCTGTCGATCGGTGTCATCAACGGCGTCGTGGTGCGCGTCGCGATGGACGCGATGAACAACACCTTCTCGAACGTCAACCAGGAGGGCGAGATCGACCGTCCGGCGCCCACGAGCGCGTTCCGCTCGGGCGGCCCGGGCTCCCTCGTCGAGTGGTCGTCGCTGGGTAAGCAGGGGCGCGTCTTCGTCTCCAATGCGCAGACCGTCGAGCATCTCACCGCGTTCAACGGTGTCCCCGCGATGGAGCCGATCCGTACGTACGCGGGCCTCGGGTCGGTGGACTCCGACGCTCCGAACCGCTACCAGGCGATCGCCGAGCAGACCGCGCGGGAGCTGGAGCGCACCGGCGGGCTGCGTCGCAAGGTGGTGGCGGTGGCGATGACCACCGGCACCGGCTGGGTGAACGAGGCGGAGGCCGGGGCGCTCGAGTACATGTACAACGGTGACACGGCGATCGTCAGCATGCAGTACTCGTACCTGCCGAGCTGGCTCTCCTTCCTCGTCGACAGGCAGAACGCCCTGGACGCCGGACAGGCTCTCTTCGAGGCCGTCGACAAGCGGGTCAAGGCCCTGCCCGAGGGGCAGCGGCCCAAGCTGGTGGTCTTCGGCGAGAGCCTCGGTTCGTTCGGCGGCGAGGCCCCGTTCCTCTCGCTGAACAACCTGCTCGCCCGCACCGACGGTGCGCTGTTCTCCGGGCCCACGTTCAACAACGAGATGTGGGTGCGGCTGACCGCGCAGCGCGACCCTGGCTCACCGGAATGGCTCCCCGTCTATCAGGAGGGCGCCAGCGTCCGGTTCGCCGCCCGCGCCGAGGATCTCGCCAAGCCCTCCGCGCCGTGGAACACCCCGCGGGTGGTCTACCTGCAGCACGCCTCGGACCCGATCGGCCGGTGGACCCCCGACCTCGCCTTCAGTCAGCCCGACTGGTTGCGGGAGAAGCGGGGGACCGACGTGCTCTCGTCGGTGTCGTGGGTGCCGATCGTGACCTTCTTGCAGGTCACGGCCGACATGGCGGTGGCCGTGAACGTGCCGGACGGCCACGGACACAGCTACGTCAAGGCGGCGGCGGACTCCTGGGCCGCGATCCTGGAGCCGCCCGGCTGGACCCCGGAGAAGACCGCGAAACTGCGACCGATCCTCAACAGCCAGACCGGCTACAACCCGCCGGAGGGGTAGCCGCCGGCGCGGCGCACGTGACCCCCGGCGCCGTCAGAGCGCTCCGTCGA
The DNA here is from genome assembly GCF_007858435.1 of Tsukamurella asaccharolytica. Lineage (GTDB taxonomy): Bacteria > Actinomycetota > Actinomycetes > Mycobacteriales > Mycobacteriaceae > Tsukamurella > Tsukamurella asaccharolytica. Next base: position 154,332 of record NZ_VIGW01000005.1, read on the forward strand.
AGCCGTTCTGCCGCCAGGCCTCGTAGGCGACGATCGCCGCGCTGTTGGCGAGGTTGAGGGAGCGTCGGCCGGCGAGCATGGGGATGCGGAGCGCCTCGGTGATCCGCGGGTCGGCGAGGACCTCCGGCGGGAGCCCCGTGGGCTCGGGGCCGAAGAGGAGGACGTCGCCGGCGGCGTAGGCGACCTCGTGATGGTGCCGCGCCGCGTGCGCCGTGTAGGCGTAGACCGTGCCGGGGTCGAGCGCCGCCCAGGCGGCGTCCAGGTCGGCGTGCACGCGCACGTGCGCCAAGTCGTGGTAGTCCAGGCCGGCGCGCCGGAGCTTCGGCTCGGAGAGATCGAAGCCCAGCGGCTCGACCAGGTGCAGCTCGCATCCGGTGACGGCGGCGATGCGGATCGCGTTGCCCGTGTTGGGCGCGATCCGGGGCTCGAAGAACAGAATGCGGAACACGGGTGACGATCCTGTCACCCGTGTCCCGCATTCGAGGGACGAGGGGGCGTCAGTCGACCAGGTCGGAGACGCGCTGCTGCAGCTGCTTGGCGCTGCTGCGCAGCTGAATGGCCGAGATGACCTGTACGACGCCGAGGGCGACCGCCCAGATGCCGGCGAACAGCACGAGGACCTCGACCGAGAACGGGTACGCGATGAGCACCGCGCCGCCCGCGACGCTGAGGATGCCCAGGATGACGACCCACACCCGGCTGGGGAGCTGCTTGTCGGAGGCGCCGATCACGACCGACGTGACGCCCGAGAAGATCCAGCTCACGCCGATCCAGATGCCGAGGATCGCCACCGAGTTGATGACGTCGTCGCGGAAGCACGAGACGCCCAGGACGAGCGCGAGGGCGCCGCTGATCACGGTGAGCACGCGGTGCTGCGTCTCGCCGAGCAAGCCGGCGATCACCTGGAAAACGCCGCTCAGGAGCAGGAAGATGCCGAACAGAATTCCGACGACCAGCGTGGTCGGGCCGGGCCAGACCGCGATGATGACGCCGAGGACGATGGACAGCACGCCCAGGGCCAAGATGGCCTGCCACGTGGACTTGACACCTTGCTCGAGGTCCTGCTGGAGGTCCTGCCGAAGGGGATTCTGATGAGTCATGCTCACAGTATCTGTTGAATAGCGAAAGAAAGCGACTCGAACGGCGGAAAACCTCGCGCTGATCCCAGGGCGATAGGATGTGGGCCGTGACGGCGCTCGTACTGGACGGTAAGAAGACTCGCGACGAACTCTTCGAGAGTTTCCGAGCGCGTGTAGCCGCACTACGGGACCGGGGGCTCGTTCCCGGGCTCGGCACCGTGCTGGTCGGCGACGATCCGGGATCGCACTCCTACGTCAAGGGCAAGCACGCCGACTGCGCGAAAGTCGGTATCGAGTCGATCCGCCGCGATCTGCCTGCGGAGATCACGCAGGCCGAGCTCGAGGCCGTGATCGACGAGCTCAACGCGGACCCCGGGTGCACGGGCTACATCGTGCAGCTCCCGCTCCCCCAGCACATCGACGAGAATGCGATCCTCGAGCGGATCGACCCGGCGAAGGACGCGGACGGCCTGCACCCCACCAATCTGGGCCGCCTGGTGCTCGGCGCCGACGGTCCGCTGCCCTGCACCCCGCACGGCATCGTCCATCTGCTGCGCCGGTACGACGTCCCGCTCGACGGGGCGCACGTCGTGGTCGTCGGCCGCGGCGTCACGGTCGGGCGCCCGATCGGCCTGCTGCTGACCCGGCGCTCCGAGAACGCGACGGTCACCCTGTGTCACACCGGCACCCGGGACCTGGGTGCCGAGGTGCGTCGCGCCGACATCGTGATCGCCGCCGCCGGCGTGCCAGGGCTCATCACCGCCGACATGGTCAAGCCCGGCGCGGCCGTGCTCGACGTCGGCGTGAGCCGCACCGCCGACGGCCTGCGCGGCGACGTCGCCGCGGACGTCGCCGAGGTCGCCGGGCACCTGTCGCCGAACCCCGGCGGCGTCGGCCCGCTCACCCGGGCCTTCCTGTTGGGCAACGTGATCGACGCCGCGGAGCGCGACCTCGCGCGTTCGGATTCGGTGTAGTGGCCGAGCCCGCGGCCGAGCAGTACCGCCGCGCCCGGCTGGTGCGCGCGGTGATCGCGAACGCGGGCTACGTCGCCGTCGTCGGAGTGCTCGCCGCGGGCATGGTGCTGGTCGGGCTGGAGTACTGGCGCCGGGGCCTGTTCGTCATCGGCGCGGGCACGGGTCTCGGCGCGCTCCTGCGCGCGTTCCTACCCGAGCGACGGCAGGGGCTCCTGCGGGTGCGCAGCCGATGGTTCGACGTCTCGGTGCTCGCCGTGGCCGCCGCCGCCATCCTGATCGTCTCGTGGGGGATCAACCCGCTCGACACCAAGTAACCCACATACTCGAAACTGCAAATTCTCATTCTTGTATGTAACGTTTCGGCATCGGGTACGATGTGGATAGATAACGGCTCGGTGAGCGATCCGATCGGAGGTGCCATGCGGATTTCGTCCTTCGGCGCTTCTGTGGGCTCCGGTCCCGTGCACTGCGTCCTCCTCGAGATCGAGGACGGGCACGTCGTCGACCGTCAGGCGCGCACCATCGACCCCGGCCCCTACCGGCTCGGGGGTCGTGGCAACCTGCTCTCGTCGGGTTTCGACCTGCTCGCCAGTCACTCGGAGCGCGACGTCGACGCCTCCGCCGTGGCCGTCCGCTCGCGGCGCGACCTGCTCTCCGTCCGCCTGGGTGCGCGGGGAGGCGTGCGCGCCGCGGGGATCGTCCGCGACGCGGACGCCGTCCTTCGGGGCCTCGAGGAGCGGGGCGCCATCGCGCGCTACGACACGGCCCTCGTCGCCGACCTCGGCGCCGACGGTGCCCGTCTGTACACGGTGCGCGACGGTGCCGTCGTCGCCGAGCGTCGCACCAGCGCCGTCGTTCCCGACGGTGCCGGCGCTGCCCCGGCCGACCACGTCGCCGCGCTCGTGCGCTCGGCGGTCGCCGAAGCGCCGACCGTGCCGGAGGCGCTCGCCCTCGTCGGCGCGGGGGCGCTCAACCCCGTGGTGCGGGAGGCGGTCTCCGCGGTCGCACGGGATGCGGGTATCGAGCCGGTGCGCATCGAGGAACCCGAGACCATCGCGGCGTCCGGCGCCGCGCTCATCGCCGCCGATCGCCGGACCGCGGGGACGACACCGTCGTCGCAGGTGGACAGCGGGATCGGCGTCCTGGGGGGACACAGCGTCCGGCTCACCGCGGCGATCCTGCCACTTCTCGTGGTCGCCGCGCTCACCGGCGCGGTTCTCGCCACGGGGTACGCGACGGGCATCATCGGTCCGGCCGCGCGCAGTTCGGAAGAGATGGTTCCCACCTCCTCCGACACCGTGACCTCCGACGTCGTGCCGACCACGGAGGTGACGATCTCCTCGGTCGCCTCCTCGCTGCCGTCGGAGCGTCCGGTCGTCCCCACGACGGTGCCGCGGGAACCGGATCTCGGCAACGTCGTCACACCCACGATGACCACCTTCGCGCCTCCGCCGGTCGTCCCCACCACGACCCGGCAACCGGTGCCGACGACCACGCCGGCCCCGCCGACCTCGCAGAGCACCCTGCCGACCACGATCCTGCCGACCATTCCGACCGGTCTCCCGACGGGGACGCCGTCCGGGACCAGCGCGCCCGGCACGCCCACGGAGAGTGCGGGCAGCGGCACGCCCAGCCCGGAATCGTCGCCGCCCGGTCCGGGCAACGCCCTGATCACCCCCGAGCTGGCGACGCCGGGCAACGGGCTCGTCGCCCCCGGAGCGGCCGGCGGAGCCCAGGGCACGGGCTCCTCGAGCGCGAGCCGCCTGAACCTCGGTCCGGCGCAGTCGAATCCGACCGTGGTGGAGGTGGCGCCGCAGGTGCCCGCGGATTCCGCCGCGGCGCCGATCGTGACCGCGCCGGCGCGCTGACCGATTCCGCCGCGGGGGCGGTCAGCGGCGCGCGTACTCCAGGGTCCGACGCAGCAGGTCCGCCACGGCGTCCATCTCGGTGAGGAAGCCGTCGTGCCCGTCGCGGGAGTGCACGACTACCACGCCGTCGCTCCCGGGCAGCAGATCCGCGAGCTCCTGCTGAAGGCGCAGCGGGTAGAGGCGGTCGGAATCGATGCCACCCACCACCACCGGGACCCGGCAGGAGCGCAGAGCGGCCTCGACCCCGCCGCGGCCGCGGCCCACGTCGTGATGGTTGAGCACGTCGGTGAGGACCACGTAGCTACCGGCGTCGAACCGGTTCACCAGTTTGTCGGCCTGGTGCTCGAGGTACGAGGTCACGGCGTACCGTCCGCCCGCCCGCGGTTCCTCGTCGCCCTGCGGCGCGTTCTCGAACCTGCTGTCCAGCTCGAGCTCGGTGCGATAGGTCAGATGCGCGATCCGGCGCGCGATGCCGAGGCCGGCGTCCGGGTGGACGCCGGTGGCGTGGTAGTCGCCGCCCTGCCACAGGGGATCGGCCGTGATCGCCGCGATCTGGGTGGTCTGCGTGCCGATCTGGTCGGCGGTGGCGCGGGCGCCCACGGCGAGGACCAGCGCAGAGCGGAGGAAGTCGCCGTACATGAGCGCCCACTCGAGCGCCCGCGCACCGCCCATCGAGCCGCCGACGACGGCGGCGATGTCGTGCACGTCGAGCGCGCGCAGGAGTGCCGCTTCCGCCTCGACCTGGTCGCGGACGGTGATCACCGGGAAGCGGGAGCCGTAGGGCCGACCGTCCGGCGCGATCGACGCCGGCCCCGTCGACCCGGAGCAGCCGCCCAGGACGTTCGCCGAGATCACGCACCACTCGCCGGTGTCGACCGCGGCGCCGGGGCCGATCAGTCCGTCCCACCACCCCGCCGCCCGGTGCTCGGCGTCCGCCGGGCCGGTGACGTGCGAATCGCCGGTGAGGGCGTGCAGCGTCAGGACGACGTTGTCGTGGGTCGCCGTGGGGGTGCCCCATCGCTGGAACGCCATCGTCACGTCTTCGAGGACGTCGCCCGATTCGAGGACCAGGGGGCCGAGCGCCACCGTCTGCAGCGCACCGTCGGGAACCCGGGCCCAGTCCGGGGGGCTGTCGAGGGACCGTCCTGTGCGGGTGCTGATGGTCACCGAACCTCTCCTCGCGCTTGCCACCCGGCGGGGACCGCCGGGGAACCAGGTCATCACCCGGGGCACCCCACCGCGGCGGAGGGTTGCCGGTCAGCAAGCCGGGGCTGCGCGCTGACGCTCATGACCGTTTCCCCGCAGCATATCCGACCGGGTGTGCCGTGAACGAGGTCACAGCGTGACCGGGAAGCGGGGAAGGAGGCGGGGCGTTGGACCGTTCCGTGCGTTCTTCCACCCGGACCAGGCTGGCTGTCGGCGCCCTGGCGCTCGGCGGCTTCGGCATCGGCACCACCGAGTTCGCCGCGATGGGGCTGCTGCCCGACATCGCCGCCGACCTCGAGGTCACCGAGCCGGTCGCCGGTCACGTCATCTCGGCGTACGCGCTGGGCGTCGTGGTCGGCGCGCCGCTCATCGCGGCCGCCTTCGCACGTGTGCCGCGCCGGGCGCTCCTCATCGCGCTGATGATCGCCTTCACCGTCGGCAACGCCCTGTCGGTGTTCGCGCCGACGTACGGCACCCTCATGGCCGCACGATTCGTCGCGGGGCTGCCGCACGGAGCCTTCTTCGGGGTGGCAGCGCTCGTCGCGGCGCACCTCGTCGGTCCCGCGGAGCGGGGCCGTGCGGTGGGTCAGGTCCTGATGGGGCTCTCGGTCGCCAATGTTGTCGGGGTGCCGCTGGTGACGTGGCTCGGGACCGCCCTGAGTTGGCGGTACGCGATGGGGGTCGTGGTCGTGATCGGCGTCGTCACCGTGGCCGCCCTGTTGGTCTTCCTGCCGGCGGTGACGATCCCCGTGACCAACCCCCTCACCGAGCTCGGTGCGCTCGCGCGGCCGCAGGTGTGGTTCGCGCTGCTCACCGGGGTCGTCGGCTTCGGCGGCATGTTCGCCGTCTACACGTACATCGCCACCACGCTGACCTCGGTGTCGGGGCTCAGCGCCGCCTCGGTGCCGGCGGTTCTGGCCGCCTACGGCGTCGGCATGGTGATCGGCAACGCCGTGGGCGGGCGCGCCGCGGACGGCTCGGTCACCCGGTCGATCACGGTGGCCCTGGCAGCGCTGGTGGTGCTGCAGGCCCTGTTCTCGGTGTTCGCGCCGCAGCCCTTCCTCGCGGTCACGTTCTTCTTCCTCATCGGCCTCACGGCCTCGGCCCTCGTCCCCGCGCTGCAGACCCGCCTCATGGACGTCGCGGGCGAGGCGCAGACCCTGGCCGCCACGCTCAACCACTCGGCGCTCAACATCGCGAACGCGCTCGGCGCGCTGCTCGGCGGCGCCGTCATCGCCTCGGGCGGCGGGTACACCGCGCCCGCGCTGGCGGGGAGCGCCCTGGCCCTGGCGGGGCTGGTGGTCTTCGGGGTCGGGATGCTGGTCTCCCGACGGACCGCGGAACCTGTCGGTGCCCCTCGGTAGGGTCTGGGGCTATGCGAAGGATTCTCGCGCTGTGCGCGATCGCGCTGCTCACGGTCTTCGGGCTCGTGGCGTGCGGCAAATCGACCGCCGAGCCGTCCGCGACGGCGAAGGCCTCCGCGACGTCCGCGCCCGGTACCCCGGGTTCCGGGCGCGCCTCGGCACCGTCGGACACCGCCGCCCCGGAGCGTGTCCTCGCGACGCTCGCCCGGATCGACGCCGGCACCTGGCCCCCGAAGGACGGCTCGGGCACGCAGGGCGGCCGCAACTTCGGGAACTTCGAGGGGCGCCTGCCGCAGACCGACAAACAGGGCAAGCGCGCGAAGTACACCGAGTGGGACGTCAACGTGAAGAAGTCCGGCCGCGGCCGGGACGCCGAGCGCATCATCACCGGGGCCGACGGCGGTGCCTGGTACACCCTGGACCACTACGAGACCTTCACGAGGATCCGATGAGCACCCTCCCGCAGTTCCTCACCTCCGGCGCCGGCGCCGCGCTGACCGGTACCGATCTGGACGCGCTCAAGCGCCGCGAGCGCCCGCGGGTCCTCGTCGCCCGCGGTAGCCGCATGCGCACCAAGTCCGCGCTGCTCGACGAGGTCTCTGCCGCGCTGCAGTTCCCGCTCGACTTCGGCGCCAACTGGGACGCGCTGGCGGACAGCCTGGGCGACCTCGAGTGGCTCGGCGGCCCCGCGCTCGTGGTGCTCGGCATCGCGCAGGCCGAGCAGGTGCTCGCCGACGAGGCCGGTTCCCTCGCGACCTTCGTCGCCGTGCTCGCCGACCGGGAGGTGCAGGTGCTGCTGTCGGTGTCCGACGACGCCGAGGTGCCCGGGGTGCGCTCCGCGTGGGCCGCCGCCGGCCTGACCGTGGAGGCACTAGCGTGATCATCACGTCGATCAACGTCAACGGCATCCGCGCGGCGGTGAAGCAGCGATCCGAGGAGAACCTCGGCATGCTGCCGTGGCTGCGGGGGACGAAGGCGGAGGTGGTGCTGCTCCAAGAGGTCCGCGCCACCCACAAGCAGACGCTCGCGGCGCTCGCGCCCGCCCTCGAGGAGGGGTGGCACCTCGCGGCGGCGGAGTCCTCGATCGCGGGCCGCAACGGGGTCGCGGTGCTGTCGCGGCGCCCGGCGGACGCGGTGCGCGTGGGCTTCGGCAGCGAGGAGTTCGACGACACCGGCCGGTACCTCGAGGCCGATTTCGACGGGCTCACCGTCGGCTCGCTGTACCTCCCGTCGGGCGACGTGGGAACCGAGCGGCAGGACGAGAAGGACCGCTTCCGCGCCGCGTTCGGCGCGCACCTGGCGAAGCTGGGCAGGAGGCGTCGCGAGGTCCTGGTGTGCGGCGACTGGAACATCGGTCACACCGAGCTGGACATCAAGAACTGGAAGGGCAACGTCAAGAACTCGGGTTTCCTGCCCGAGGAGCGGGCCTGGATGAGCGAGTACATCGGGGAGGGCCGCGCGTTCAAGGACGTGGTGCGCGAGCTGCACCCGGGTGTCCCCGGGCCCTACGCCTGGTGGTCGTGGCGCGGCAAGGCCTTCGACAACGACTCCGGCTGGCGGATCGACCTGCAGATCGCCAACAACGCGCTGGCCAAGCGGGCGGTGTCCGCGCACGTCGAGCGGCCGGCGGCGTACAACCTGCGCTGGTCGGATCACGCGCCGGTCACCGTCGAGTACCAGGACTGACCGACCGGCCGGTTGCGCGAGGCCGGGGCCCGCACCGGAAGGCGGATCGATCCGAGCGCCATTCCAAGCCGGAATACGCGTATCCGGCTGCGCGAGCCCGCGCCTCCGCCATGCCGAAGGCTCTGCTCAGCAGCGGGCCGAGGGACTCACCGCGGCGGTGCATCGCTCGCTGATACCAGGCATCGAGCTCAGGGAACTCGCCACGGAGTGCGGCGAGGGGTTCGGCGATCGCGGCGTAGCCGGTGCGTCGGCCCCACGACCGATCGAGGATCCGCAGGTCCACGAAGAAGTCGGTCAACGTGATCGGATGCGGCGAGACCGCGCCCGGGTTCAGCGGGTCGGGGATGCCGCGGGACTCGAAGAACTCGGCCGGCGGCCAGTCGAAGTGGTCGTCGTCGGGGTCGATCGCGCTGACGGCGGCGACGACCGGATCGTCGACCTCCGTCGGCCAACACGGGCCGACCCGCTCGCGTGGGGCGAGGACCCACCGGACCGAATGAGCCGCCCCGGGCAACCACCACGCGGTCCAGTACGCCGCGGCGGCGACCGTGGGAAAGTGCCGGCGGAGGGTTCGCGAACTGATGTCGCCCGTCGCTTCCGCCAGGTCGGTGAACGAGATGTTCGCGGTGCGGCGCGCTGCCATGAGGCGCAGGCAGGCCTCGGAGGCTCGGCGGTTGAAGGCCCTCTGCCGCGCCGGCATCACCGGCCCCGCCCAGTACCGATCGCGCCGGTCCTCCGCGTCGTACTGCGCCCGCCCAGGCGTCCTCGAATCCCCATCCATGCCGTCCCCCGATCGACCTGTTGAGTGCGCGCCAGACTACCGCTGCGGCGCCCCCATCCATGCTCGGTTTCGGGAGTCCGAAGCGAGGAGGGAACGGAACGGGCGCTATGACATCGTGACCGCCAGTGACAGATCCGATACGAGTGGAGTGGGCCAGACGCCGCGCCGGGCACGAGTCTCGCTCGGAGGCGACGGGCTCACGCAGTCCTCAGGCGTCCGGTTTGTCACTGGCGGTCACGATGTCATAGCAGCCGATCGCAGTGGGCGCGTCCGCCCGCCCGCCGAAGTCGGGGCCCGGCACCGTCGGATCGAATACCGGGGAGACCCGCAGGGCGGCGATCGATAGACTCGTCCCCCGTGACGGAAACCGCCCCCACCCCCGCGAAGCGGCAGCGTGCGCTGTCGGGCATCCAGCCGACCTCGGACTCGTTCCACCTCGGCAACTACCTGGGCGCGGTGCGGCAGTGGGTGCAGTTGCAGGACGAATTCGAGACCTTCTACTTCATCCCGAACATGCACGGGATCACGACGCCGCACGACCCCAAGGCGCTACGCGAGCGCACCGTCTTCGCCGCGGCGCAGCTGCTGGCGCTCGGGGTGGACCCGGCCCGCTCGACGGTGTTCGTGCAGTCGCAGATCCCCGAGCACGCCGAACTGACCTGGGTGCTCAGCTGCATCACCGGCTTCGGCGAGGCGGGGCGGATGACCCAGTTCAAGGACAAGTCGGCGAAGAACGGCACCGAGAGCTCGTCGGTGGGCTTGTTCACGTATCCGATCCTCATGGCCGCCGACATCCTGCTCTACCGTCCGCAGCTCGTGCCCGTGGGTGAGGACCAGCGGCAGCACCTGGAACTCACCAGGAATCTGGCGCAGCGCTTCAACACGCGGTTCAAGAAGACCTTCGTGGTCCCCGAGGCGTACATCGTCTCCGACACCGCCAAGATCTACGACCTGCAGAATCCCACCGCCAAGATGAGCAAGTCCGCGGAGTCCGATGCGGGGCTGATCAGCATCCTCGACGATCCCGCGACGATCGCGAAACGGGTCAAGTCGGCAGTCACCGACACCGAGCGGGAGATCCGCTTCGACCGCGAGAACAAGCCCGGCGTCTCCAACCTGCTCACCATCGAGTCGGCGCTCACCGGAACCCCGATACCGGACCTGGAGCTCGCCTACGAGGGCAAGGGTTACGGTGATCTGAAGGCTCAGGTCGCCGACGTGCTCGTCGACTTCGCGACACCCCTGCGGGGCCGAGTACAGAAGTACCTCGACGATCGCGCCGAGTTGGACAAGGTCCTCACCGCCGGCCGCGATCGGGCGCGGGAGATCGCAGCTCGTACCCTCGCCGACGTCTACGAGCGAGTAGGGTTCCTGGCGCCCTAGCCGATTGTGCAGTTGCAGGAGGACGTTCCCCCATGCTTCAGAGGTACCGCGACAAATGGCCCTGGTTCGACCACATCGTGTCCGCGGCGCTGCGGTACCAGGACAAGAAGGGCGACTACTTCGGTGCCGGGATCACGTACTTCAGCGTCTTCGCCCTGTTCCCGCTGATGATGGTCGCCTTCGCCATCGGCGGCTACGTCCTCATCAACGACGCCGACCTGCTCGCGGAGATCAAGGACCAGATCAACTCCGTGATCAGTGACGATAGCCTGCGCAAGTCGGTCAGCGACCTGGTCGATCAGGCCATCGCGTCCCGCGGCACCGTCGGCATCGTGGGTCTCGCCGGCGGCCTCTGGGCGGGACTCGGCTGGATGGCCAACGTCCGCGCCGGCCTGACCGAGATGTGGGACAGCGAGGTCCCGGAGCAGAACTTCGTCATGACCAAGGTCGCCGACCTCGGCGCGCTGGCGGGCCTGTTCGTCGCGATCGTCGCCTGCACCGCGCTGATGGCTGCGGGCAGCAGCCCACTCACCGGGAAGCTGCTCGACGCCGCCGGGTTGGGCCATGCGCCCGGCCTGCACTTCGTGATCACGTGCGCGACGCTGGTGGTCACGCTCCTGGCCATGTGGGTGCTGTGGACCTTCGTCATCGCTCGCCTGCCCCGCGTGCAGTTCCCGTGGCGCAACGCGGCCCGCGCGGGCCTGATGACCGCGATCGCGTTCATGATCCTCGTCCAGCTCGCCACCGTCCTCCTCGGCGCGACGATGCGCAGTCCTGCGGGCGCCACCTTCGGCCCGATCCTCGGCATCATGCTGTTCATCTACTTCACGGCGCGGATCGTGCTGTTCGCGACCGCGTGGGCGGCCACGGATCCCCGCAACCAGCGCTACGTGATCCCGGCGGCCCCGGAACCCGTGGTGATCTCGCCCGTCGTCCGCTCCGAACCCGATGCGGGCCGCACCGCGCTCGCGGGCGCGGCCGGTCTCGTCGCGGGCCTCGGTCTCGGGTCGCTGTTGCGCCGCAAGCGCTGACGCTCAGGCGTCTTCCCGGGCGGTGGACCGCGGCAGGGTCCGTCCGCGGAAGAAGGCGGGCCGCGTCACGGCGCAGGCGATCATCAGCGGCACGCCGAGGACCAGCATGCCGATGCCGATCACGAAGACACCGCCGATGCCGCCGATCACTGTCTGCCCGTAGTCGGGAGCGACCATGTCGACCGCGCTCTGCACGAACGCCCAGATCATTGCGATCCCGCCGAGCACCGGGAAGACGAGTCGCAGCACCAGGTTCCGCGCCGACCGGCGCAGGGTCCGCCGGAAGTACCACGCGCAGGCGAAGGCGGTGATCGCGTAGTAGAAGGCGACGGCCAGCCCCAGCGAACTGATCGAATCCTCGAGGGTGTTGCGGCTGACCAGCGCGAGTGTGAGGTAGAAGGCGAGGGCCGAGGCGCCCATCACGACGGTGCCGAACGACGGCGTGAGGTACTTCGGCTGCACCCGCGCGAAGCGCTCCGGCACGGCCTTGTAGATCGCCATGGCGAGCGTGCCGCGCGCGGTGGGCAGCACCGTCGACTGCGTCGACGACAGGGCCGACAGCGCCACCGTGAGCACCAGCAGGCCCGCGAGGACCGCGCCCCCGACGGGGCGCCCCAGCACCGTGAGCACGTCGTCGTGGTTATCGGTGTTCCCCAGCCCGAGACCCGTGTCGCCGAACCCCGAATACGCCTGCACCGCAATGGCGACCAGCACGTAGGTACCCAGGAGAACGACCGTCGCGAGCACCGCTGCCCGGCCGGGCGTCGACGACGAGTCCTTGGTCTCCTCGCCGACCGCGAGACAGGCGTCCCATCCCCAGTACAGGAAGATGCACAGGATCACCGCCGCCGCGACCTGCGAGGCGCTCAGGCCGGTGGGGTCCAGCCAGTCCCAGCTCGGCCGCACGGCCTGCGGCCCGGCGGTGCCGCGGTACACCGCCCACAGCGCGGCCACTGCGGCGACACCGAGGACGGCGAACTGGATCGACATGAGCACGTTCTGCATGCGCTCCGAGACGACGATCCCGCGGTACGACACCCAGGTCATCGCGACGATGAGCAGGCACCCGAAACCGACCACGGTCGCGCGGTCGTCGGCGAGCGAGTTCAGTCCGGCGAAGCGCAGCAGGTAGCTCGCCGAGATCTCCGCGACGTTCGCGAGACAGATGATCGCCGAGACCGCGAGGCCCCACCCGCCCATCCAGCCGATCCACGGCCCGAACGCCCTACTGCCCCAGGTGAAGGTGGTCCCGGCGTCGGGGGTGTCCGCGGCCAGCTCCTTGTACGCGACGGCCACCATGAGCATGGGCAGGAAGGCCACCACGAACATCGCCGGGGCCTTGCCCTGGACGTGGCCGACCACGCCGCCCAGCGTGGCCGCGAGGCTGTACGCCGGCGCGGTCGACGACAGGCCGATCGCCATGTTGCTCAGCAGGCCCAGCGAATTCGACCGGAGCCCCTTGTCCGGGACCGAGGCGGCGCCGGCGGGCGCGGCGACCACCTCAGCGGCCCCGGCTCGTGCGCATGGCGGCGCCGACGAGGACTGCGATGAGGCCGAGGCCGCCGAGGGCGATCAGCAGCCGGGTGCCGTCGCCCATCCCCGACGGTCCGCTCGCGGCCACCGCGTCCTGGGGAGCGCGCTCGGGCCGGTCGGTCGAGCCCTCCGGCGCGACGAGGGTCCCGACGGACTTCCCGCGCAGCGCGACGCCGTAGTCGAGGAGCCGCCGGTACTGGTCCCAGTAGGTGTTCCCGGTCTGCGAGAGCCCGAACATCTGCACGATCACGTACCGGTGGCCGTCCCGGTCGACCGCGCCGACGAAGGTCCGCTTCGCGTCGTCGGTGTAGCCGTTCTTGCCGGCGACCGCGCCCGGGAAGTCGGTGAGCAGCCGGTTCTCGTTGACGATCGGGTACGGCGCCACGGAGGTGGGGGCGGGCGGCGGGCTCTGCCCGGGTGGGGGCGGGGTCGACGGTGCGGTGGTCGGCACCGGCGGGTGGCCGGGGAAGACGACCCGGGGTGTCGCCGCGATGCGCACGAACCGGTCGTCGCGCAGGGCGGCGCGCAGGATGAGCGCCATGTCGTACGGGCTCGAGCTCATGCCGGGGCCGTCGAGGCCGGACGGTGATGCGGTCCGCGTATCGCGCGCCCCGAGCGACGCCGCCAGCGCGTTCATCTTCGTCACTGTGGCGTCGACCCCGCCGAGCTGCCGGGCGAGCGCGTGCGCGGCGTCGTTGCCGGAGGCGAGGAGGAGCCCCTCGAGCAGCTGCTCGACGGTGTACCGGCCCCCGACGTTCACGCCCGCGCCGTTGCCCTCCTGTGCCGCGTCCTCCGCAGTGCCCTCGACCACCGTCGTGAGGTCGAGATCGCGCAGCGCGACCTGCGCGAGCAGCACCTTGATGGTGCTCGCGGGCCGGTACCGCCCGTGCGGGTCCTTCGCCGCGATGACGGTGCCGTCGGTGACGTCCGCGATGAGCCAGCCGGCCGAGTCGATACCGGGCGGGACGGGCGGCGCACCGTCGGGAACGACGACACCGCACCCTCCCAGCTTCGCGCCCCCGACGGGCGGGTCCGGCACCGGGAGCGGTGTGGGGCTCGGCTGCCCGGGTTTCGGAACCTCGGACTCGTCGACGGCGGGCGGAGGAACCTGCTTGTGCGGGCAGGCGTCGGTCACCAGGGTCTTCGCCGCCGGGACAGGGGTCGGCGACGGTGCGGGAGCGGGCGTCGCGCCGACCGGAGCGGCGGCGAGCGCGCCGAGAAGGCCGACGACGGTTGCGGTTCTCAGGGCGCGCGCGATCATCGCGGCTCATCGTAGTCCGCTACGGTGGCGGCATGACGGAGCGTTGTTCGAGTTTCACGGACGAGCCGCTCCCCGGCACCGCGACGACGGAGACGGGCTGGCTGTGCATCGAGAACGAATCCGGCTGGGGCCGCGATCCGTTCTCCGGCGGAACCTTCGCTCCCGAGGTGGGGGCGGCCATCGAACGGTTCGCCGACGAACACGCTCTGCGCGTGCTGCTGATCCACCGGCCCGGCCGTGCGGGCGTGCGCGGGCCGATCCGGGTGTTCGTCGCGAACTCGGTGCCGGGGGAGACCCTGTTGCGGAGGTTCACCGTCGCCGACTACGCGGAGATCCCGGGGCTGCCCCTCGACGACCCCGCCGCGGGTGAGCCTGCGGGGCCCATCGCCCTGGTGTGCACCAACGGCAAGCGCGACGTCTGCTGTGCCGTGCTGGGGCGGCCCGTCGCGGCGGCGCTCGCGGACCGTTATGCCGACCCGGTCGTGTGGGAGTGCTCGCACACCGGCGGGCACCGCTTCGCGCCCGTGCTCATCGTGCTGCCCGCCGGCCACACCTACGGGCGGGTGACCGAGGCGCAGGCCGAGGATGCCCTCGACGCCGCGCGCGCCGGCGTCGTCGCGACCGCCGGGCTCCGTGGTCGGTCGTCGATCCCGCCCGCCGAGCAGGCCGCCGAGGTCGCGGTCCGCGAGCTCCTCGGTCCCGTGGGTCCCGACGTCCTGCGCACCGCGTCCGACGATGCCGGCTCCGTCACGGTGCGGCACGAGGACGGTCGCGCGTGGACGATGACCGTGACCAGTGAGGATCTGCCGCCGCGGATGATGTCGTGCGGGAAGAAGCCCTCGTCGGCACGGGCCTGGCGGATCTCCGGTCTCATAACGGACGGAAACTGACACCAATACCCGCGAGAGTGGTGGGTATGACTGAGAAGACACCGGAACCGGGCTCCTACGACGACCCGGAGATGCCCTGGAACACGCTGACCGAGGAGACCATCGGCGACTGGAACCGGGACGTGATCGCCGAGTTCCGGGCGAACGGCGGGAAGGTCGGTGGCGCCTACGAGGGGAGCACGATGATCCTGCTCACGACGACCGGCGCGCGCTCAGGGCGGCTGCACACGGTGCCGCTGGGCGTGCTCCGCCGCGGCGAGCAGCTGTACGTCAGCTCGTTCATCGAGAAGGGGTACCCCGCGTGGTGGCACAACGCGCGGAAGACGCCGGCGGTCACCGTCGAGATCGGCGCGCGTTCCGTGCCCGCGACGGCCCGCGTGCTCGAGGGTGAGGAGTACGCCGAGTTCGCCGCGTGGGCGCTCGCGGACAACCCCGACCTCGCCGCCTTTCAGGCGACCATCGACCGCCCGATCCCGCTGGTGACCCTCACCCTGCCCTGATCCCCTGCCCTGATGTGAGGGGTGTCACGGACGGGTTCCTCCCGGTTCGGGCGTATTCCTCCGATCAGAATATTCCATCTGGAGTATTTGCGGGGTAGCGTGACCGCCGGGCGCGAACGATCGGAGGTGGGCATGGCCGGGGAACGGACACTGACCCCGCTGGCGATCGCGGCGCTGGCCCTGCTCACCGAGCGGGACATGCACCCCTACGAGATGTTCACGACGATGACCGAGCGCCGCGAGGACCTCATCGTCAAGCTTCGCGCCGGCTCGCTGTACCACACGGTCAAGCGGCTGGCCGATGACGGACTGGTCGCCGAGCGGGGCACCGACCGCGACGGGAACCGCCCCGAGCGCACCACCTACGCGATCACGGCGACGGGCCGGGAACGGCTGCAGGACACTGTCGCGGACCTGCTCGCCGAGCCCGCCGAGGAGTACCCGAGCTTCCCGCTCGCCGTCTCCGAGGCGCACAACCTGGACCGCGACCGGGTCCGCGAGCTGTTCGCCGCCCGGCTCCGGCGCCTCGACGCCGACGTGGCGGCGATGCGCGCGGGGCACGCCCGTGCGCTCGGGCACACCGCCGAGGTGCACCTGCTCGACCTGGACTACCTGATCGCCATGCGCACCGCCGAGGCCGACTGGCTGCGGCGCACCGTCGAACGAATCGACGACGAGACCCTGGAATGGAAGGCGACCTGTCATGACGAATGACGCCACCACGGCCAAGCAGTACGACCCCGGCGCGCTGCCCGGCCTGCCGTCCGGATACCGGCCCTGGCCCGCGCTGTGGGCGCTGGTCGTGGGCTTCTTCATGATCCTCGTGGACTCGACGATCGTCTCCGTCGCGACGGACGCGATCTGGATCGACCTCACGAACGGCACCGATCTCAACGGCGTGATCTGGGTGACCAGCGGCTACCTGCTGGCGTATGTCGTGCCGCTGTTGGTCGCCGGGCGTCTGGGCGACATGTACGGGCCCAAGCGGCTGTACCTTGCGGGCCTCGTGATCTTCACGCTCGCATCCGCGTGGTGCGGACTCTCCGGCTCGATCGGGATGCTCATCGCCGCCCGCGTGCTGCAGGGCCTGGGCGCCGCCCTCATGACCCCGCAGACGATGGCCGTCATCACCCGCACCTTTCCGCAGAACAAGCGGGGCACCGCGATGGCCCTGTGGGGCTCCGTCGCCGGCGTCGCGATCCTCGTCGGGCCGCTGGCCGGCGGTGTGCTGGTGGACCGACTCGGCTGGGAGTGGATCTTCTTCGTCAACGTCCCGGTGGGCATCGCCGCGTTCATCGCCGCCGTGATCCTGGTGCCGAACCTGCCCACGCACAAGCACAAGCTCGACATCCCCGGCATCGTGCTCAGCGCGCTCGGACTGTTCCTGCTGGTCTTCGGTCTGCAGGAGGGGCAGCAGGAGAACTGGTCCGCGGCGATCTGGGCGATGATCGGCGGCGGCATCGCGCTGCTGGTCGTCTTCGTGTGGTGGCAGTCCAAGGCGCCCGAACCGCTCATGTCGCTGACGCTGTTCAAGGACCGGAATTTCTCGCTCGCCACGGCGGCGATCGCCTGCATGGGCTTCTCCGTGACCGGCATGTCGATCCCGCTCATGCTCTTCGCGCAGAAGTCCATGGGGCTCACGCCCACCCGGTCGGCGCTGCTGCTGATCCCGCTCGCAGTGCTCTCCGGGGTCCTGGCCGCGCCGTCGGGCAAGCTCGCCGACAGGGTGCATCCCAAGTACCTCACCGGGTTCGGCTTCGCGGCGAACGCGGCGGCGTTGTTCTGGCTGGCCTTCGTCGCGCACGACACCACCCCGGTGATCGGGATCCTCGCCCCGATCGCGCTCATGGGCGTGGGCAACGCCTTCATCTGGGGTCCGCTCGCCGCGACCGCGAACCGGAACCTGCCGCTGACGCTCGCCGGCGCGGGCTCGGGCGTCTACAACATGACCCGGCAGGTGGGCGCGGTGCTCGGCAGTGCCGCGGTCGGCGTGCTCATGCAGCACGAGATCGAGGCCAAGATCGCCGCCGCGACCGGGCACGCGCAGAGCGGCGGCGCGATGGCGACCGGAGCGCTGCCGCAGTTCCTGCGCGGGCCCTTCGCCGATGCCATGGGCGCGACGATCCTGCTGCCCGCGGCGGCGCTCGTCGTCGCCTTCGTGGTGGTGCAGTTCTTCGCGACGCCCACGCATCAGAAGGCTCCCGCGGCCGTCGACGCCTGACGGCCCGCACCGGTCTCAGTGGCACCGTCCACGGGAGCGCGGTCAGCGGGCGCGCCGGATGTCGATGTCGCCGAACTTGGCCCGGGCGCGGACGGCGACGTGGTCGCCGGTGAGGGAGTCGGGGACGTGCTCGTCGAGGTGGTTGCGGACGCGGCCCTCCTTGGAGGACAGGTCGAGCCAGGCCGGAACGCCCTCCGCCACACCGACGGTGAGCTTGCCGTAACTGCTCTCGAGGTCGATGACGCCGCCCGAGACCTCGTTCAGCGTGATGGCGCCGTACGCGGTCTTGGCGCCGACCGACGAGTTCGCGCGGTCGATGTCGAGATCGCCGTAGGACAGGTTCGCCTCGACGCCGCCGCCCGTCTCGCCGATGCGGATGCTGCCGTGGGAGGCCTTGAGCACGGCATCGCCGGCGATCGAGTCGATGCGGATCCGGCCGTGGTCGGCGGTGATCTCGGCCGCGCCGTCCACGGTGCCGGCGGTGGCGTTCCCGTGGCCGGCGCGCAGCCACAGGTCGCCGGTCGATTCCAGCTCGACGGTGCCGGTGGTCGCCTTGATCCGCGTGGCGGCGAGGCGGCCCTCGGTGCGGACGCTGCCGACGGCGCTCTCCGCGGTGAACCGGGAGCCCGCGGGCAGCTCGACGGTCACGTCGACGGATTCGGTCGCGCCGAGGAAGCTGAGGAGGCCGAGCGTGGGCTTGGGGCCGACGACGGTGAGCCGGCCACCGTCGAACTCGACGCGGGTGGCGTCCGCGCCGCGCCGGTCCGCCGCCTTGTTCGGGGAGCTCGGGGTCACGGTCACCACGGTGTCCGTGCGGTCGGTCGCGATCACGTCGATGTCGCCGGCCTGCAGGTTGATGGCGAGGTCGATGGGCTCGGGGGTGGGGAAGACGGGCATGGTGGGACCTTTCGAAGGGTGCGCTCGGCCGACCCCGCGGGTGCGGGGTTCTCGTCGGGCTGTGCGGTTGTGGGGTGTTCAGGGGAGGCGGATCAGCGGGCCCAGCCGGCGAAGTCGTCACCGGTGCGGAGTGCCCGCTGCGCGCTTCGTCGCTTGCGGGGGGCGAGTGCGGCGGCGACGGCCCGCACGAGCCAGGTGTTCACGGAGACGCCCTCCGCGGCCGCGGCCTCGTCGACCTGCGACTTGAGCGCGTCGGGCAGGCGGAGCGTGGTGCGCGAGGTGCTGGTGTCGTCGAAGTCGACGCCGGGGCCGGACGAGGTCTCCTCCTCCGCCTCCGCGCGCGGCGCGGCGACGACGAACTCGACGTCGCGGCCGCGCAGTCGCAGGTCCACGGAGCCGGGCACCAGGTCGCGCGTGATCTCGCCGGCGGCCGCGGACAACGCGTCGAGCAGGACCAGCCGGGTGGCGGCGTCGAGGCCGGAGGCGAGGCGTTCCGCGGAGGCCCGGGCGTCGTCGACGCCGTTGTCCCCGGCGTCGGTGAAGTCGCGCTCGGCGGCGGCGATGAGCTGGCGCTGGAGGTCGCTGACGAAGGGCGTGATGTCCATGGCGTCAATAATGACACCATAGTGGTGTCATGGTCAATACCGTGACTCGAGATCGAGGAATAATGCGAGGTGAGAAGTGGTGTCAGGATGCAGAACCGCCCCGGACCTCGGTGAGGTCCGGGGCGGCTCCGGGCTGCAGTAAAGCTTTAGCGGCTGAACAGGAGGGCGCGCTTGACCTCCTGGATCGCCTGCGTCACCTGGATGCCACGGGGGCACGCATCGGTGCAGTTGAAGGTGGTGCGGCAGCGCCACACCCCGTCGACGCCGTTGAGGATCTCGAGGCGCTCGGCGGCACCCTCGTCGCGGCTGTCGAAGATGAAGCGGTGCGCGTTCACGATGGCCGCGGGTCCGAAGTACGAGCCGTCCATCCAGTACACGGGGCAGCTGGTGGTGCAGCAGGCGCAGAGGATGCACTTGGTGGTGTCGTCGAAGCGCTCGCGGTCCGTCGGGGACTGGATCCGCTCGCGGGTCGGCTCGTTGCCCGAGGTCATCAGGAAGGGCTTCACGGCGCGGAAGGCGTCGAAGAAGGGCTCCATGTCGACGACGAGGTCCTTCTCCACCGGCAGGCCGCGGATCGGCTCGACCGTGATGGTGATGTCCTTGTCGCCGTGCAGGAAGTCCTTCATCAGCATCTTGCAGGCGAGGCGGTTGACGCCGTTGATGCGCATGGCGTCGGAGCCGCACACGCCGTGGGCGCAGGAGCGGCGGAAGGTCAGCGTGCCGTCGAGGTAGCCCTTGATGTACAGGAGCAGGTTCAGGAACCGGTCCGAGGGGAGCGCGGGGACCCGGTAGCTCTGCCAGCCGGCCGCGTCGGGGTCCTCCGGGTTGAACCGGTAGACCTTGATCGTGACCATGGTGGAGCCGGGCGGGACGGGCGGCTGCACGGACGCGGGGGTATCAACTGCGGCGGTCATCAGTACTTACGCTCCATCGGCTCGTAGCGGGTCTGCACGACGGGCTTGGTGTCGAGAC
The DNA here is from genome assembly GCF_007858435.1 of Tsukamurella asaccharolytica. Classification (GTDB taxonomy): domain Bacteria; phylum Actinomycetota; class Actinomycetes; order Mycobacteriales; family Mycobacteriaceae; genus Tsukamurella; species Tsukamurella asaccharolytica. The sequence continues at coordinate 174,583 of NZ_VIGW01000005.1, forward strand.
GGATCCCGGCCTCCAGGCCCTCGCCCTCCTTGTACGCCATGGTGTGCACCATGTAGTTCTCGTCGTCGCGGTTCGGGTAATCCTCGCGGGCGTGGCCGCCGCGGGTCTCCTTGCGGTTGAGGGCGCCGACGACGGTGACCTCGGCCAGTTCGAGCAGGAAGCCCAGCTCGATGGCCTCGAGCAGGTCGCTGTTGAAGCGCGTGCCCTTGTCGGTGACGGTGACGTGCTCGTACCGCTTCTTCAGGGCCCGGACGTCCTCGAGGGCCTGCGTCAGGGTCTTCTCGGTGCGGAAGACGGCGGCGTTGTTGTCCATCGTCTGCTGCAGCTCGGTGCGGATCGCCATGACGTTCTCGTTGCCGTGGTCGCTGAGCATCGCGGCGACCCAGTTCTCGACCATCTCGGCCGGGTTCTCGGGCAGCGGCACGAAGTCGTGCGACGCGGCGTACTCCGCGGCGGCGATGCCGGAGCGGCGGCCGAAGACGTTGATGTCGAGCAGCGAGTTGGTGCCGAGGCGGTTGGCGCCGTGCACCGAGACGCAGGCGCACTCGCCGGCGGCGTACAGGCCGGGGACCACGTGATCGTTGTCGCGCAGGACCTCACCGTGGATGTTGGTGGGGATGCCGCCCATCACGTAGTGGCAGGTGGGGTACACGGGCACCAGCTCGGTGACGGGATCGACGCCGAGGTAGGTGCGCGAGAACTCCATGATGTCCGGCAGCTTGGCCATCAGGGTCTCCTCCGGGATGTGCGTGACATCCAGGAGGACGTAGTCCTTGTTCGGGCCGGCGCCGCGGCCCTCGAGCACCTCGAGCACCATCGACCGGGCGACGATGTCGCGCGGCGCGAGGTCCTTGATCGTCGGGGCGTAGCGTTCCATGAACCGCTCGCCGTCGACGTTGCGGAGGATGCCGCCCTCGCCGCGGACGCCCTCGGTGATGAGGATGCCCAGGCCTGCGAGGCCCGTCGGATGGAACTGGTGGAACTCCATGTCCTCCAGCGGCAGTCCCTTGCGGAAGACGATGCCCATGCCGTCACCGGTGAGGGTGTGGGCGTTGGAGGTGGTCTTGTACATGCGGCCCGAGCCGCCGGTGGCGAAGATGATCGCCTTCGCATGGAAGACGTGGATCTCGCCGGTGGCCAGCTCGTACGCCACGGCACCGGTCGCGACGGGACCGTCCTCGGTCTCCGTCAGCGCGATGTCGAGCACGTAGAACTCGTTGAAGAACTCCACGTCGTGCTTGACGCAGTTCTGGTAGAGCGTCTGCAGGATCATGTGGCCGGTGCGGTCCGCGGCGTAACAGGCGCGGCGAACGGGGGCCTTGCCGTGGTCGCGGGTGTGGCCGCCGAAGCGGCGCTGGTCGATCTTGCCCTCGGGGGTGCGGTTGAAGGGCAGGCCCATCTTCTCCAGGTCGAGCACCGCGTCGATGGCCTCCTTGGCCATGATCTCCGCAGCGTCCTGGTCGACGATGTAGTCGCCGCCCTTGACCGTGTCGAAGGTGTGCCACTCCCAGTTGTCCTCCTCGACGTTGGCGAGGGAGGCGCACATGCCGCCCTGCGCCGCGCCGGTGTGGGAGCGAGTCGGGTAGAGCTTGGTGAGCACCGCGGTGCGGGCGCGCGGCCCGGCCTCGATCGCCGCGCGCATACCGGCGCCGCCGGCGCCGATGATCACCACGTCGTAACGATGTTCCTGCATGATGCGGGTGTGTCCTTCCTGGCCGTTACTGGGCGGTGGGCACGGAGGCCGGTTCGAACGAGAGGAGCGCGTACGAGCCGAGGCCGACCACGAGGATCATCGACAGCACGAGCAGGGTCTTGAGCCAGAACCGCGTGCGGTCCTTGCGGGCGTAATCGTCGATGATCACGCGCAGGCCGTTGCCGCCGTGCAACTGAGCGAGCCACAGCATCGTGATGTCCCAGATCTGCCAGAAGGGGCTGGCCCAGCGCTGCGCGACGAAGGCGGCGCTGATCCGGTGCACGCCCTGGCTGTCCAGGGCGAGCATGATGAAGACGTGCCCGAAGACCAGCACGAGCAGGGCGATGCCCGAGAAACGCATGAACAGCCAGGCGTACTTCTCGAAGTTGCCGGACGCCGGACGGTGCGGCGAGCGCGGGTTGTCGAGCGACGCGGGGCGGTCGTACTGCTTGAGCAGCGTCTTGGCGAGCTTGGGTTCGTTCGCGGTAGTCATGTCTCTTCGTCCCCCTAGGCGTGCGAAATCATGATGTAGAGGAGACGCGCGGCCATCCCGGCGCCGGTGATGAGGAAGACCACCCAGACCGCGATGGACATCGCCTTCTGGTACCGCACGCCCTTGCTCCAGAAGTCCACGAGGATGACGCGGACGCCGTTGAGTCCGTGGAACAGGATGGCCATGACGAGGCCGATCTCGAGGAGGCTGATGAGCGGCGTCTTGTACATCTTGATGATCTCGTCGTACGCCTCGGGATCGATGCGGATGACCGCGGTGTCGAGGACGTGGACGAACAGGAAGAAGAAGATGGTGACGCCGCTGATGCGGTGCAGCACCCAGTTCAACATGCCCGGATCGCCCTTGTAGAGGGAGACGCGGCGCGGCTCCTCGGCGGCCGCCACCTCGGTACTAGTGCTCATCGAGTCCTGCCTTCGACATCGTTTCTTGGATACGGCCGGACGTCGGTCGGCGGAGGGCCCTTGAGCCCTCGCGTCGGCGTCGATCGCGACGTATACCTGAACCCACGCCTTGACCTTAAACCCACCGGAATGTGGAATCGAAACCACGGTCCCGATCCATTGCGGCCGAACAGATTTACTTAGGATTGCCTGACCGAAATTGATACGGAATCAACAAGCCTCCGGAAAGGAGTGATCGGCTGTGCCCGACATCGACTGGGAGGCCTTGCGGCGCATCGCCATCGACGCCATGGAGCGGGCCTACGCGCCCTATTCGACGTACCCCGTCGGCGCGGCCGCCCTGACCGACGACGGCCGCGTCGTGGTCGGCTGCAATGTGGAGAATGTCTCATACGGGCTGACCCTCTGCGCGGAATGCGGGCTCGTGAGTGCGCTCCACTCCTCGGGTGGCGGGCGCCTGCGCGCGTTCACGTGCACCAACGCGAACGGGGATGTCCTGCTGCCATGCGGACGGTGCAGGCAGCTGCTGTACGAACACGGCGGGCCCGACCTGCTGATCGACCACCGCGCCGGCCCGGTGCCCCTGAGCCGACTGCTGCCCGACGCCTTCGGGCCCGACGACCTGAATGAGGTAATCCGATGACTGAAGTGTTCGACGCCGTCTCCATCATCGCCGCCAAGCGCGACGGGAAGCCCCTCACCGACGGCCAGATCGACTGGGTGATCGACAAGTTCACGACCGGCGAGGTGGCCGACTACCAGATGTCCGCGCTGGCGATGGCCATCTTCCTCAACGGGATGGATCGCCGGGAGATCGCGCGGTGGACCGCGGCGATGATCGCCAGCGGCGAGCGCATGGACTTCTCGGGGCTCCGCCGCGACGGCCGCCCGCTCGCCACGACCGATAAGCACTCGACCGGCGGCGTGGGCGACAAGATCACCCTCCCGCTCACCCCGCTCGTCGCGTCCTACGGCGTCGCCGTGCCGCAGCTCTCGGGCCGGGGCCTCGGGCACACCGGCGGCACCCTCGACAAGCTCGAGGCCATCCCCGGGTGGCGCGCCGACCTGACCAACGAGCAGATGTTCGACCAGTTGGAGCGGGTCGGCGGGGTGATCTGTGCCGCCGGCTCGGGCCTGGCGCCGGCAGACAAGAAGCTGTACGCGCTGCGCGATGTCACCGGCACCGTCGAGGCGATCCCGCTGATCGCGAGCTCGATCATGAGCAAGAAGATCGCCGAGGGTACGGCCTCGCTGGTGCTCGACGTCAAGGTCGGCAAGGGCGCCTTCATGAAGACCGAGGCCCAGGCGCGCGAGCTGGCGGAGACCATGGTCGCGCTGGGCCACGACTCGGGGGTGAACACCGTCGCGCTGCTGACGGACATGTCCACCCCGCTCGGCCGCACCGCCGGCAACGGCCTCGAGGTGGCCGAGTCGCTCGAGGTTCTCGCCGGCGGCGGACCGTCGGACGTGGTGGAGCTGACGCTCGCGCTCGCGCGGGAGATGCTCGCCCTCGCCGGCGTCGACGCCGATCCCGCCGAGCACCTCGCCAACGGCCGGGCCATGGACAGCTGGAAGGCGATGATCGCCGCGCAGGGCGGCGACCCCGAGGCGCCGCTGCCCGTCGCGCAGCACACCCGCACCGTCGCCGCGCCCGCCACCGGCGTCCTCACCGCACTCGACGCCATGGGCGTCGGCATCGCCGCCTGGCGGCTCGGCGCGGGCCGCGAGCGGCAGGGCGAGCCGGTGCAGGCGGGGGCCGGCGTCACCTGGCACGCGACCGTGGGCGACGCCGTTACGGCGGGGGAGCCGCTGTTCACGCTGCACACCGACACCCCCGAGAAGTTCGACGGTGCCGTCGCCGCCCTCGACGGCGCGGCCGTCATCGGGGAGTCCGCCGCGCCGCGGGGCTCGCTGGTCCTGGATCGGGTGACCGTCTGACTGGGCGGCCGGTCAGGGGTTCATGACGCGGATGGGGTCCCCCGCGAGGTAGGCGCGGACGTCCTCGGCCGCGTCGGCGTAGAAGAGCCGGTACTGCTGCTCGGTGACGTAGCCGACGTGCCCCGTGAGGACCGAGTTCGGCAGGTCCCGGATCGGGTCACCCGCGGGCAGCGGCTCGACGTCGAAGACGTCGAGCGCGAGCCGGATGTCGCCGCGCCGGGCCGCGTCCGCGGCGGCGGGGGTGTCCAGTACGCCCGCCCGGGAGGTGTTCACCAGAAGCGCGCCGGGCCTCATCCGGGCGATGTCGGCGGCGCCGACGATGCCGCGCGAGCGGTCGGACAGGACGTAGTGGATGGTGACCACGTCGGACCGCTCGAACAGCTCCTGCTTCGTCACCGCGGTCGCGCCCGCCTCGGCCGCCCGCGCGGCGTCGAGGTTGCTCGACCACGCGATCACCTCCGCCCCGAAGGCCGTCGCCACCCGCGCGACGCGTCGCCCCAGTCCGCCGAGGCCGACGATGCCGATCGTGCTCTCGGAGAGCTCCTTCCCGACCGTGCTCTGCCAGCGTCCGGCGCGGATGTTCGCGTCCTCGGCGGGAACGTGGCGCAGCGCCGCGAGGATCAGAGCCCAGGTGTGCTCGGCGGCCGCGGCGGGCCGGTATCCGGTGTGGCACACGGTGATCCCCAGCTCCGTCGCCGCCTCGAGGTCGATCGCCGCGTTGCGGCGGCCCGTCGACACGAGCAGTCGCAGCCGGGGCAGCGACCGCAGCACCTCCGCGGGGAAGCGGGTGCGCTCGCGCATGGCGACCACCCCGTCGAACTCCGCCAGCTGCGCGGTCACGTCGTCGAGGGGCGCGGTGAAGACGGTGACGTCGAGGCCGGAGAAGTCCCCGAACTCGCGGGCGACGTCCTGGAAATCGTCGAGGATCGCGATGCGCATACCGCCCACGCTAGCCGCCCGGGGTAGTGCTGGCACCACCCCCGATTCTCCCGCTGGGGCCAGGGACCGGCACCCGCGCCGCACCTAGCGTCTACGGCATGATCAATCACGTGACCCCGTCCCCGGCGCAGCGCGAGCCCGAACGCGGCGCACTCGCCGCGCCCCTGCGCGACCCGATGCGCTTCTTCGCCACTTCCGCGCCGTGGCGCGGCCTGGCCTACTTCGCCGGATCGATGATCGTCGGGTGGGTGCTCTTCGTCCTCTACGTCGTGGTGGTGCTGCTGCCCTTCGCGCCGGCGTGGTCGTTCGCGCTGGCGAAACTCGAACGACTGCGGGTCACCTGGCTCGGGGATCCGGCCATCGGCGACCCGCACCCACCCGTCACCGGGAGCCTCACCGCTCGCGCGGGGGCGCGGCTCGGCGAGCGGGCCACGTGGCGCGAGGTCGCCTACTCGCTGCTGCTCGCGGTGTTGACCCTCATCGTCTTCCTGGGTGCGGTGATCGTCTGGGCCGTCGGCGGCGGGCTCATGCTCGCTCCGATCTTCTCGGACGACGTCAACGTGCTGGGCACGGCGGTCGACGGGGTCGTCGGCCGCGCGGTCTGGGGCGCGATCGGCGCGGTGATCTGCGCTGCGGCGCTGTACATCACCTACGCCGCGTCCGTGGCGCAGGCCGCTACCGCGCGACTGCTGCTCGGCCCCACCGAGGAGGAGCTGCGCCGCCGCGTCACGTCGCTCGAGGCCTCCCGCGGTGTCCTGGTGAACTCCTTCGAGGGCGAGCGCCGCCGCATCGAGCGCAACCTGCACGACGGGCCGCAGCAGGACCTGGCGAGCCTGTCGCTGCAGCTCGGCGAACTGCAGCAGAGCCTGCCGGAGACCGCTGACGAGTCCCTGCACGGACAGGTCGCCGAGGCGCAGCTGCGGCTCGAGCGCGCCATGGCGGGGTTGCGGGACACCGTCCGCGGAGTGCACCCTCCGGTACTCGACGACGCGGGGGTCGAGGCCGCGTGCGCCGAGCTCGGGGGCGCGATCCGGGTGGACGTGACCGCGGGCGAGGGCTGGACGCCGGGACGCCGCCTGCCCGCCGATATCGAGCAGGCCATGTGCTACACCGCCAGCGAGGCGGTCACCAACGCGATCAAGCACGGCGGCGCGAGCAGGGTGCACATCACCTTCGCCGCGGGCGTGCTCGGGGTGTCGATGACCGTGATGGACGACGGCGTCGGCGGCGCCGACCCCGCGGGCGGTACCGGCCTCGCCGGACTGATCGAGCGGGCCGAGGCGATCGGCGCGACGCTGACCGTGCTCAGCCCGCCCGGCGGTCCCACCACCCTCTACTGGGCCAAGGCGGTGTCGTAGCCTGCGATCCATGCGGATCGTGTGTGCGGAGGAGGGCTAGTGCGGCTCGTGATCGCCGAGGACTCAGTGCTGCTGGCCGAGGGGCTGCAGCGCATCGTCGAGCGGGCCGGCCACGAGGTGGTCGGCCTGCTCGGTGACGCGGACGCGCTCCGGGCGATCGATCCGGGCACCGTCGACCTGGTGGTGACGGACGTGCGGATGCCGCCCGGGCACGGGGACGACGGTCTGCGGGCCGCGCTCGACCTGCGCGCCGACCGTGCGGGGCTGCCGGTCCTGGTGCTCTCGCAGTACGTCGCCGCCGCCTACGCGCGGCGACTGCTGGACTCCGGCGGCGGCGTGGGGTACCTGCTCAAGGAGCGGGTCGGGCGGGTCGACGATTTCCTCCGCGCGCTCGACACCGTCGCCAGCGGGGGCGTGGTCGTCGATCCCGAGGTCGTCTCCAGGATGTTCACCCCGACGGTGCTCGACCGTCTCACTCCCCGCGAGGGCGAGGTGCTCGCGCTGATGGCGGAGGGGCGAAGCAACGCCGATATCGCTGCGGCACTGGTAGTCTCGGACGCCGCGGTGGCCAAGCACGTGGCCAACATCTTCGCCAAGCTGGACCTGCCGCCGGAGGAGGGGAACCGCCGCGTGCGCGCGATCCTCACGTATCTGACGCAACGGTAGCGCGCCGACGTTGTTACGCGCCGGTAGCCGGTACGTTGACCCTATGGCGAATCCCGTTGGCCCGACACCCATCGATCTGCAGGCACTGCGCCGCGCGCCCAAGGTGCTGCTCCACGACCACCTCGACGGCGGGCTACGGCCGTCCACGGTCCTCGAGCTCGCCGCCGAGACCGGGTACGAGGCGTTGCCGGCCTCGACCGAGCCGGAGCTCGCCGCCTGGTTCCGCGACGCCGCCGATTCGGGCTCGCTGGAGAAGTACCTGGAGACCTTCGAGCACACCGTCGGCGTGATGCAGACGCCCGAGGCGCTGGCGCGGGTGGCGCGCGAGTGCGCCGAGGACCTGGCCGCCGACGGCGTGGTCTACGCCGAGGTGCGGTTCGCGCCCGAGCAGCACCTGGAGGGCGGGCTGTCGCTCGACGAGGTGATGGAGGCGGTGCTCGCCGGCTTCGCGTCGGGGGAGTCCGCGGCGCGGACCGCGGGCCGTCCGATCGTGGTGCGCTGCCTGGTGACCGCCATGCGGCACGCCGCGCGCTCGCGGGAGATCGCGGAGCTCGCGGTGCGCTGGCGCGACCGCGGCGCGGTGGGCTTCGACATCGCCGGCGCGGAGGCGGGCTACCCGCCCAGCCGTCACCTCGACGCTTTCGAGTACATGCGGGATCACTCCGCGCCCTTCACCATTCACGCCGGCGAGGCGTTCGGCCTCCCGTCGATCCACGAGGCCGTGGCGTTCTGCGGCTGCGACCGGCTGGGGCACGGCGTGCGGATCGTCGATGACATCAGCGGCGTCGAGCCGGGCGCCACCGACTTCTCCGGCGCGGTCCTCGGCCGGGTCGCGGCGCGCGTCCGGGACGCGCGCATCCCGCTGGAGCTGTGCCCCAGCTCCAACGTCCAGACGGGTGCGGTCCGGGCGCTGGAGGAGCACCCGTTCAACCTGCTGGCGCAGTTGCGTTTCCGCGTCACCGTGAACACCGACAATCGGCTCATGAGCGACACCACCATGAGCCTGGAGATGCTCAAACTCGTGGAGACCTTCGGCTACGGCTGGGCGGACCTGCAGCGCTTCACCATCAACGCGATGAAGTCGGCGTTCCTGCCCTTCGACGAGCGGCTCGCCATCATCGACGACGTGATCAAGCCCGGCTTCGCGGTGCTGATCGGCTGACCGTGCCCGCGGCGGCTGCGCCGCGAGCGCCGGCTCACTTGGTGGTGAGCCGGTCCTCGAAGTCGTGCTCGAGCGCCCGCCACGCCTCGGCCTCGTTGTCGAACGGGCCCGACGGCGCGAGGCGGCGCGGCTGCGGGTCGAGTGCGTAGGAGACGAAGAAGCCCAGCGGGGTGGTGGGGCGCAGCGCGTCGCGCACCGTGGCGTCGTCGGCGAAGTCGGCCGAGTCGAGCAGCAGCTCCACGGCGAGGTCCAGCTGATCGCGGTCGATGCGGCGCGGGCCGTCGGCGATGTCCTCGCCGATGCCGGGGAGCACGTAGACGTTGTCGTCGTAGACCTCGATCTCCAGCGATCCGTCGGTGGCGGCGACCCGCACCTCGTCGTAGGTGGAGACCGCGGAGAGGTCGGTGTCGTCGTCGTCCGCGAGGTAGCGGGCCAGCGCGCCCTCGGAGTCGAAGACGAAGATCTTGCCCTTCCGTCCCAGGAAGACCGGGTTGTCGTCGAGGTAGCAGCGCAGCGTGTAGTACTCGCCGGTGGAGGTGATGATCTTGATCGGGTCGATGCCGACCTGACCCCAGAAGGAGTCGTCCTCCTCATACTCGTCCTCGTCGTCGTCGGCCACGCCGTCCGCCACCGCGCCAGCGCTGTCGACGTCCTCGGCGTCCCCGGCCTCGGCGTCCGCATCGAGGTCGTCGTCGAGATCGTCCAGGTCGGTATCGAGGTCGTCGTCGTCCACTGCGAGGGCGGCGGCCCGCTCCGCGGCGGCGGTGAGCTCCTCCTCCGCGGTCGCGGTGGCCCCGGCGGCGACCTTCGGGGTGCTGACGACGCCCTCGATCGCGTCGATCACGTCGTCCCACTTGCGGCTGATGATCTGGCCCACCTTGTGCCACATCTCGGCGCCTTCACGGCCCTCGAAGTTGCGGGTACCGATGCGGACGGTGCCGAGCACGGGGTTGCCGTTGAAGAACTTGGTGACGTCGACCAGCTCGCACACCTCGCCGATCAGCCCGACGATCTCGAGGGTGTCCTCGAGCTCGGCGATCACCTCGGGGGTGGGCTCCTCGGCGGCCAGCTCGGGCACCGAGATCACGTCGAAGCTGCGATCGTCGCGCGGGACGAAGGCCTCCGCCGGCAGGGTGGTCAGCGCCTCCCACGCCGGGTGATCGTCCAGGTCGTTCGGCTTGCCGCTGCGGGCGAACGCCACCAGCTCGGCGACCGACGAGAAGCCGTACAGATCCTCGTCGAGCCCCAGGAAGGCCTCCCATTCGTCCTCCCCGTCACGCCACCGCGGTGCCCACAGGGTGTACACCGGGCCGTCGGTGAGGCCGAGTTCGATCGGGACGATGTCAGACGCCATGGCGCCCAGCGTAGTGCACCGGCCCGGTTCGGCGTCGGCCAGAGGATCCGGAATGTTGCGGGCTCAGCCGGTCGGGCGGAAGAAGCCGTAGAACTGCTGGCCGATGTTGTCCGTGCGGATCGCCGAGATCTGCACGGGATCGCCCGCCTCCACCATGCGCCCGTCCCCGATGACCATCGCGACGTGGCCCTCCCAGACGGCCAGATCACCCGGCTGCACCTGCCCGGCGCTCACCGCCGCGCCGACGCCCTGCTCGTTCGCGAGCCGCGGCAGCTCGATCCCGGCCTGCCGGTACGCCCACTGCGTGAACCCGCTGCAGTCGAGCCCGACGCCCGGCGTCGTCCCGCCCCACGCGTAGGGCACGCCCAACTGCGTCAGCGCGGCCTGCACCGCGGCCGCGGCCTTCGCGTTCGGCGCCTTCACCACCGTGCCGTCGGGAAGCCGCACGGCGTAGCCGCCCTTGCCGTCGGCGGTGACCGTCGCGCCGCCCGACCGGCGCGACGCCGGCACCGTCTTCGCCCCGCCGCCGCGCCCCACGCCCGACCCGCCCCGCTTCGCGCCGGTGAGCGCGGAGGCGAGGCCGCTGACCGGAGAGCCTCCGCCGCCCGTACCGCCGCCCGTACCGCCGCCCGAGCCCCCGCCGGACCCCGTGCCGCCGCCGGCCGGGGACGCGGTCGACGGGGTCGTGGCCGCCGTGGTCGAGGCCGGAGTGGTCGCCGCACCCCCGTCGACGGTGCCGGGCGCGGTCGGCGTGGACTCCGCGAGCCCGGAGACGGCGCCGGTCTCGCCGGCGAGCTCGTCGCGGACGGACCGGAGCACGTCGAGCGCCTGCTGCAGGTGCTCGGCGGCGAGCTCGAGCACCGCGATCAGTCCGGTCGGGTTGAGGAGCGTCGGATTCGCGGCTTCGGCCTTGCCGACGAAGGAGTCGAGGATCGCCTGTAACCGGGTGCGGCCCCGGCTCACGGCCGCGGCGGCGGTCGTGACCGAGTCCCGGATCGCGCCGGTGTGCTGGGACAGGGCGCCCGCGGCGGTGCCGCCCTCGCCGATCGTGCGCTGCGCGGTCGTCGCGTCCTCGCCCGTCCACGCGGTCCCGACGGTGACCCTGGTCGTTTCGGTCTGCGCGCCGACCCGCGCGAGCTCGGCCTGCACGGCCCGGATCGCCGCGTCGACCCCGGCGGTCGTCAGGTCGCCGCTGCCGAAGGTCTCGAGTAGGGCGCGCAGCGGCGCCGCGAGCGCAGCGACGACGCCGTTCACGACGCACCCAGCAGCCCGAGCAGCGCCCCCGCGCCGCCCGCGTCGGCGGCGACCGCGGAGGCCACCGTCCGCGCCGCCCCGACGGAGGCCGAGGTGTAGAACGCGGCGAGGCGCGCCATCTCGGCGTCGGCGGCGGTGACGGCGCCCAGCAGCTCGGTCAGGTAGTCGCCGCCGACCAGCCCGAAGACCGGCGTCAGCGCCGCCGCCGAGACGGCGCCCGCCCCGGCCGCCCCCGCCACCGCGGCGGCCAGCGAACCCAGTTCGCTCCCCGCCGCCGTCACCGCGCCCGTGGTCATCTGAAACGGTTCCATCGCAATACCCCCTCATTGATTGGACGCCTCAGAGTCCCGCGCGGTTCCCGATACGCTGACCGCATGCAGATCACCGTGGTCGACCACCCCCTGGCCGCCGTCCGCCTCACTGCGCTGCGCGCCGAGGCCTCCGACAACGCCTCGTTCCGCGCGGCGCTCAAGGAGCTCACCCAGATGCTGGTCTACGAGGCCATGCGCGAGGCCGCGGTCGCACCCGTCACGGTGACCACCCCGCTCGAGGACACCGACGGTGCCGCACTCGCCGCACCGCCGCTGCTGGTGCCCGTGCTCCGCGCCGGCCTCGGCATGGTCGACCAGGCGCATGCGATGCTGCCCGAGTCCCAGGTCGGGTTCGTCGGCATGGGGCGCAACGAGGAGACCCACGTCCCCGAGCCCTACTTCCAGTCGCTGCCCGCCGATCTCGCGGGCCGCCCCGTCTTCGTGCTCGACCCGATGCTCGCGACCGGCGGCTCGATGGTGGAGACGCTCGGCCTGCTCGCACAGCGCGGCGCCACCGACGTGACGGCGGTGTGCGTCGTGGCGGCGCCGGAGGGCGTGCAGGCGCTCGCCGAGAGCGGGCACCCCGTCCGACTGGTCACGGCCACCATCGACCGGGGGCTCAACGAGAACGCCTACATCGTGCCCGGACTCGGCGACGCCGGCGACCGCCAGTTCGGACCGCGCTGGACCTGATCCGCTGACCCCGAGCCGGCGGCTACGGCCCGGCCCAGAAGCCTGTCGCGGGCTCGGTGAAGTCGCCCGCCGGAGTGCTGATGACCAGGCCGGTGGGGGTGATGTTGATGGTGGCGTCAGGCGCGCGCGCCACCCAGCCGGGGCCCGCGGGCAGCACGCCCTCGATCCGCGTGCCCGAGCGGGTGTCGGTGCGCCAGCCCGCGTAGTACAGCGCGCCGGCGCGGTTGCAGACCACGGCCTGCGACGTCGCGGTGAGGACCATCATCCGCGCGGCGTCGCCGTCGGCGCAGCGCGCCGGGGTGCCCACGAAGCCCAGCGGGTCCGTGCCGGGGATCGACGGTGGCGGCGCGGGAGCCGGGGCGGCGGGCGCGGGCGTCGATGCCGGGGAGGAGGCGGCGGCGTCGGAGCTCGACGGCGCGGGCGGCGCCACTGCGGCCAGCTCGGCGGGGCGTTCGTTTCTCACGTGAGCGGTGGCGGCCGCTACGGCGGCCACCACGATGAGAACTCCCACCAGCACGGACAGGGCGATCACCCGGCCGCGTGCGGGGTGGGCCGGGCGGGAGGGCCGGCTCACTCGAAAGCCGCCCACCGACGCACGGTGTCGGTCACCGCGGTGAGCCGCTGCCGTGCGCGCGCCTCGGCGTCGTTCGTCTCGCTGCCGGTCGTCACGGGCTCGATCACCTCCAGGTAGAACTTCGCCTTCGGCTCGGTTCCGGAGGGCCGCACCGTGACCCGGACGCCGTCGCCGCGGAACACCAGCGCGTCCGTCGCGGGACGTGCCGCCAGAAGATCTTCACAGCCGACGGGGGTGTGTGCAACCTCGACGGGCGGGTCCGTGCGGAGGGCGGCCATGATCGCGGCGATCCGCGCGACGTCGTCCACGCGCAGCGCGTACTGGCCCGACAGATACACGCCGTGCCGTCGATACAGGGCGTCGAGCGCATCCGGCAGGCCGCTGCCCCGTGCCTTCAGCGCCGCCGCGTACCCCGCCGCGACGACGGCGGCGGAGATGCCGTCCTTGTCGCGCACCGTCGACGGGTCGACGCAGAGGCCGAGGGCCTCCTCGTATGCGAAGACGAGGCCCTCGCCCGCCCGGACGAGGTTCTTGAAGCCGGTCAGGGTGCGCGCGTACCGCGCGCCGTGGCTCTCGGCGATCGCGCCGAGGAGCTCGGAGCTGACGATGGTGGTCGCGACGAGCGGATCCGACGGTGCGCCGTCCAGGGGCGCGTCGAGCAGGTGCGCGCCCAGCAGTGAGCCGGACTCGTCGCCCGTGAGCATCCGCCAGCCGCCGGGGAAGCGGGCGCCGAGGGCGCACCGGTCGGCGTCGGGGTCGAGGGCGATCGCGAGATCGGCGTCGACGCTCTCGGCGAGGGCGAGCAGCAGGTCGGAGGCGCCCGGCTCCTCCGGATTGGGGAAGGCCACCGTCGGGAACTCCCCGTCCGGCGCGAACTGCTGCTCCACGACGTGGACGTCGTCGAAACCGCTGCGGCGCAGCGCGTCCACCGCCACTTGCCCGCCGACTCCGTGCATCGGCGTGAGCGCGATCCGCAGCGGGACGGCGGGGGCGGGGCGCAGCGAGGACACCCGGTCCAGGTAGGCCGCGACGACCTCCGCCGCCCGCGGGTCGGTGGGCACCGGCACTCGGGCGATCTCCTTCGCCGCCGGGGCCGCGGCGATGAGGGTCTCGATCTCGGCGTCGGCGGGGGAGACCAGCTGGGCGCCGCCGTCGAGGTAGACCTTGTAGCCGTTGTCGGCGGGCGGATTGTGCGAGGCGGTGATCTGCACGCCGGCGACGGCGCCGAGCGCCCTCGTCGCGAACGCCACCCACGGCGTGGGACCCAGCTCGGGCAGTGCCACCACGGCGAAGCCCTGCGCGGTGAGTACCTCGGTCGCGGCGGCGAAGAACGCCTCGGAGCCGCGCCGCGCGTCGCGGCCCACGACGACGGTGCCGCCCCCCAGGCATCGTGCCTGGAGCCATTGGCCGAGTGCCCACGTCGTGCGCGTCACGACCGCCACGTTCATGCCCGACGGTCCGCCGCGCACCGGGCCCCGCAGCCCCGCGGTGCCGAAGGACAGCGGCGCCGCGAAGCGCTCGGCCAGCTCGTCGCCGCTGAGCGCCTCGAGCTCCGCGCGCGTCGCGGGATCGGGGTCGGCCTCGATCCAGGCGAGGGCCTCGGCGGCGAGCTCGGCGCTCATCCCCGCATCGCCTCGATCACGTCGGCGAGCAGGCCGCCCATCCGCGCGGCCGCCTCGCGCCCCGCCTCGAGGACCTCCTCGTGGTTGAGCGGCTTCCCGGTGATGCCCGCGGCCAGGTTGGTGACCAGGGAGATCCCCAGCACGGCGGCGTCCTCCGCGCGGGCGGCGATCGTCTCGTGCACCGTCGACATGCCCACGAGGTCGGCGCCCAGCGTGCGCAACATCCGGATCTCCGCCGGGGTCTCGTAGTGCGGCCCGGGCAGGCCGGCGTAGACCCCCTCCTTCAGCGACGGGTCGACCGTCCGCGCCAGCGCCCGCAGCGCCGGGGAGTACGCGTCGACGAGATTGACGAACTGGGCGCCCACCAGCGGGGAGCGGGCGGTCAGGTTCAGGTGGTCGGAGATCAGCACCGGCTCGCCGACGAACATGCCCTCGCGCAGGCCGCCCGCGGCATTGGTGAGGATCACCGCCGCCGCGCCCGCCGCGCACGCGGTGCGCACCGGGTGGACGACGCGGGAGAGGTCGTGGCCCTCGTAGGCGTGGGTGCGGCCCAGCAGCACCAGCACCCGCTTGCCGCCGACGATGACCGCCGAGGCGGTGCCCTTGTGCCCCGCCGCGCTGGGCGGGGCGAAGTGCGGCAATTCGGCCATCGGGACGGAGCCGACGGCGGTGCCGCGCGCGGTCAGCGCGTCGGCCGCGGGCGCCCAGCCGGAGCCGAGGACGACCGCGACGTCGAAGCGCTCACCCCCGGTCGCCGCGATGAGCGCATCGGCCGCCTCCCGGGCCGCCGCGGTGGGATCGTCGATGCCGGTGTCGGGTGCAGTCTGCGCCATGGGCTCCGATGCTAGCGGCTATCGTGATCGCCATGCCTTACGTCACGCGCACCGACGACGTCTTCACCCTGTTCCTGGGAGACGAGGGGGTCGAGCTCTCGGAGTCCAACCCGGAGAACCGCTTCTCCCCGGGGTGGGTCGACGCGGTGCACGCCCGGCTCGACGAGATCGAGGCGCAGGCGGCCGGATCGCCCGCCGCCCTGGTGATCACCGCCACCGGCAAGTTCTTCTCCAACGGCCTCGACGTGATGTACATCCTGGCGAACGTCGGCGAGCTGCCGTCGTACCTGGACCGCGTGCACACGGTCTACAGCCGGCTGCTGACCTTCCCGATGGCCACGGTCGCCGCGGTCAACGGTCACGCCTTCGGCGCCGGCGCCATGTTGGCGCTCTCGTGCGATTTCGCGGTGATGCGTGAGGACCGCGGCTTCTTCTGCCTCCCCGAGGTCAGCCTCAAGATGGGTTTCACCGTGGGCATGGCCACCCTGCTGCGCTCGCGCCTGCCATACCAGACCGCCGTGGAGGCGATGACCACCGGACGCCGCTACGGCGGCGCCGATGCGGTGGCCGCGGGCATCGTCCAGTCCGCCGTCGCCGAGGCCGAGGTGCTGCGCACCGCGACCGCGCTGGCCGCGGGCAATGCCGCCGCGGACGGCCCGACGCTGAACAAGATCAAGAACGACCTCCACGCGCCGCTCATCGCGGACCTCGCCGTCCCGACCACCGAAGTCAAGTTCGGCTGACGGTGACCGGCCGCGTCACGTCCGTCCTGGGGGCGCTCACCGGCACCGTCGACCGCGCGCGGGACGACCTGGTCGCGGTCAGCCACGACATCCACGCCCGTCCCGAGCTGGCCTTCGAGGAGCGGTTCGCCTCGGGCCTGGTCGCGGACGCGCTCGCGGGGCACGGTTTCGCGGTCGAGCGGGGCATCGCCGGCCTCGAGACCGCGTTCGTCGGCCGGGCGGGCTCGGGCCCGCTGCGCGTCGCAGTCTTCGCCGAGTACGACGCCCTGCCCGGAATCGGGCACGCCTGCGGGCACAACATCATCGCCGCGGCGGGCTTCGGCGCGGGCATCGCGCTCGCAGCCGTCGCGGACGAGCTGGGGCTGACCGTCGAGGTCTACGGCACCCCCGCCGAGGAATCCGGGGGCGGCAAGGTGCTCATGCTGCAGCGCGGCGCGTTCGACGGTGTCGCGTGCGCGGGCATGGTGCACCCGGCCCCGTTCGACGTGGTGCGCACCCGCACCCTGGCCCTCGCCGACCTCGCGATCCGGTACACCGGTCGGGAAGCGCACGCCTCCGCCGCCCCGTGGGCCGGCCGGAACGCGGGCGACGCCGCGACGGTCGCGCAGGTCGCGCTCGGCCTGCTCCGGCAGCACCTCGAGCCGGGGCAGCAACTCCACGGCATCGTCAGCGAGGGTGGGGCTGCGCCCAACGTCGTTCCGGCCGCCGCGGAACTGCTGTACTACCTGCGCGCCGACGACGCCGAGTCGCTGGAGCGGCTCACCGGCCGCGCCGGCGACTGCTTCGCCGCGGGCGCGGTGGCGGCCGGCTGCAGCCACGAGGTCACGGAGCTCGCGCCGGCGTACACCGAGCTGCGCAGCGACGACGGGCTCGCCGCCGCGTACCGCGCCGCGGCGGTCGCGATCGGCCGCGAGCCGGTGGCGCCGGAGTTCGAGAGGGCGGTGCCGCTGGGGAGTACCGACATGGGCAATGTGAGCCACGCTGTACCGTCGATCCATCCGCTGATCGGCCTGGAGACCGACGGGGCCGTGACCCATCAGCCGGAGTTCACGGCAGCCGCCGGTGGTCCGTCCGCCGATCGGGCCGTGCGCGACGGCGCGCTGGCCCTGGCCGCGGCGTTCGCCGCGGTCGCGGAGGACGAGGACGAGCGCGCGCGGCTGCTGGCCGGGGCGGGGCGCGGGCGAGAGGGAGGCGGACGGTGACGGGCACGGCGAGCGGGACTGCGGGCGAGGGCCTTTCGAGGGCCGCGTACGTCGAGAAGTGGCTGCAGCGCAAAGGCGACTGGCTCCGCGAATTCCGCCGCGACTTGCACGCGCACCCCGAACTCTCCTGGCGTGAGCAGCGCACCACTCTCGCCGTCTTCGAGGCGCTGAAAGCCGCGGGGCTGCACCCGCAGAAGCTGTCGACGACGGGGCTGATCTGCGACCTCGGGCCGACCTCCGGCGAGCGCGTCGCCCTGCGCGCCGACATGGACGCGCTGCCGATCCACGAGGCGACCGGCCTCGAGTTCCAGTCCACGACCCCGGGCGTCTCCCACGCCTGCGGCCACGATGCGCACACCTCGATCCTGCTGGGCACCGGACTCGTGCTGGCCGAACTGGACCGCGCCGGTCGGCTGCCGGTCGGCGTGCGGTTGGTCTTCCAGCCCGCCGAGGAGGTCATGCCGGGCGGTGCGCTGTCCGCCGTGCGCGACCAGGTGATGCAGGGGGTCTCGCGCATCTACGCGCTGCACTGCGATCCGCGCGTCGAGGCCGGAAAGATCGGCGTCCGATCCGGTGCCATCACCTCCGCCGCCGACCACCTCGAGGTCATCCTGCACTCGCCGGGCGGGCACACGTCGCGGCCCCACCTGACGGGCGACCTGGTCTACGCCATGGGCACCGTCATCACCGGGCTGCCGGGCGTGCTGTCGCGCCGCGTGGACCCCCGCTCCGGCACGATCATGGTCTGGGGCGCGGCGAACGCCGGCTCCGCGCCGAATGCGATCCCGCAGATCGGCGCGCTGCACGGCACCGTCCGGACCGGCGTGCACCAGATCTGGGAGTCGCTGGAGCCACTCACGCGGGAGATCATCGGCGAGCTCCTCGCGCCCCTGCGGATCAAGCACGAGGTCAACTACACCCGCGGCGTCCCGCCGGTGATCAACGACCACCTGGCGGCCACCCGCCTCGCCGACGCGGCTCGGGCCGTCTCGCCGGACGGGGCGGTCGACACCCCGCAGTCCGGCGGCGGCGAGGACTTCTCCTGGTACCTGGAGGAATCGCCGGGCGCCATGGCGCGGCTCGGCGTGTGGTCCGGCGAGGGTCGCCAGTACGACCTGCACCAGCCCGACTTCGTCCTCGACGAGCGCGCGCTGGAGATGGGCGTGAAGGTCTTCACGAACGTGGTCTTCGCCTCCGAGCGCTGACCGCCGGCCGTTCCGGTCATCCCCCCCGCTGGCGCAGGTCTGCGGTCACGACGGAGCGCGGCGAACGGGCTCTCGGATTCTGTCCGCTTCGGCCAGCGTGTCCGGAGCGGACAGAATCCGAGAGTCGTCGATGTGACGGTGCTCATCTTCCTGGCGAGTCGTCGTTGAGTATTCGATAGACGACGTAGACGGCGAACCAGAAAGTCGCGACCACGCAGAGGCCGAACAGCACGTCGAGGAAGATCACCGCCACTTTTGAGGGCAGGTCTGGATCTGCTCGGTCGAGTCGGGCTCAAGAACTGGTCGATGCGCGCGGTGGAGGACGAGGCAGGAGTTCCATACGGGACTGCACGGCGTCACTTCTCGAACCAGTCAAATGCTGGCGGTATGACTTCCGCGATTCGGCCGGTGTCTTTCAGGTCCGCCCGTCCAGGCCGCCCGAGATATCGATCGAGGTGCCGGTCGTGTACGAGGACCGGTCGGACAGCAGGAACGCGATGGTGTCGCCCACCTCGTCCGGACGGCCCATGCGCCGCAGCGGGATCGCGCGCCGGCGTGCCTCGTCCCGGCACCAGTCGGCGTAGTCGGTCGCCGCACCGGACCGCTCGTACTTCTGCCGCTGTCGCGCGGTCTCGATGACGCCGACGTTGACCGCCACGACGCGGACGCCGTCGGGCGCGAAGTCGGCGCTGAGAGTCGCCGCGTAGTTCGCGAGGGCGGCCCGCGCCGCGCCCACAGGGGCCAGCTCGGGACTCGGATGGTGTGCGCTGACGCCGTTCACCAGCACGATCGCGCCCCGGGTGGCGACGAGGTGGGGACGGGCGGCGCGCACGAGTGCCACGGCCGCGCCGACCTTGATCGCGAACTGCTCGGTCCACACCTCGGGATCTGCGTCGACGCGGGCCGTCCCGCCGATTCCCGCGTTGGCCACGACGCCGTGGACGCCGCCGAAGGTTCGCCACGCGGAGTCGACGATCGCCGCGACGTCCTCGGGCCGCCGGGCGTCGCCCGACGATAGGAGCAGTTGATCGGCCGGGGCTCCCGTGCCCGCGAAGGCGGCGGTGAGGCGATCGAGGTCGCGGGCGAAACAGCAGACCCGGGCGCCCTCGCGCAGGAGCCGCTGCGCCGTGGCGAGGCCGATGCCGCTGCTCGCGCCGGATACCACGAACGAGCGTTCGCGCAGGTCAAGATCCATGCGGGGCTCCCTTTCCGCGGTCGATGAGGGCGTCACCGAGGGCGGTGCGGCGGTAGAGGACTCGGTGGCCGTAGCGGGAGCTCTCGACGATGCCGTTGGCGCCCAGGATCTTCAGGCTCTGCGACACTGCCGACGGGGAGATCCGCAGCGCGGCAGCCAGGTCCACGACCGCGGCGGGTTCGGCGAGTGCCGCGAGCAGATCGGCCTTCGCCGCCCCGATGAGTCTGCGCAGTGCGTCGTCCGCCACCGGGCGAACGGTTTCCGCGAGCGTCGCCGATCCGCGGGCCGGATAGCCGATGTGCGGCGCAGTGCGGCGGGGGTCGTGTGCGACCGTGATCTTGCCGATGAAGACACTGGGCATCAGGGTCAGCCCGCGGCCGCCCGAGGAGAAGCGGCCGGAGCCGACGGTGCAAGCGAGGTCGACGCTGAGTTCGCCCGTCCGAGTCCATTCCACACGGGGACTGAGTGATTCGAACAGGCGTGTCGGTCCGCCGGTCGCCAGGACGCCGCCCCGGTGGGTGACATCGGACTCGAGGATCCGCGAGATCGTCGGCCAGACCGGCGCGATCGCCGCCTGGTGGTAGTCGGCGAGCGCTTCTGCGACGACCGGTGCGGGGTCGTCGAGCGAGAGCAACCGCGCCAGGGCGGGGGACGGCGGCCCGTCCTCGATGAGCCCGGCGAGTTCGGTGTGTGCGGTCGCCGGATCGGTCGCTGCGACTGCGGCGAGGTGATCGTCGAACGACGGGCGGCCCGAGCCCGGCGCCGTGATCGGGGTGAGGAAGTCGGGGATCCGGCGACCGGAGGGCGCCGCCAGGGCGTCGATGAGGTCCCGGTCGTACGTGGTGCGGAGCTCGTCTGCCGCTGCGCGCCACGCGGTCAGGTGATGCGACGTGCGGTGAATGTGATTGAGGTGGAAGATGCTGAGCGCTGTCTCGTTGAGCGGGGACACCACGAAGCGGGCGTCGGCCAGATCGCCGACGTCCAACAGGTAGGTCAACATGTAGGCGCCACCTAATTCATTGGAACCTGCGACGAGGTTCGTGTGTGCTCGGGATATGAGCGAATACCGAGAGCATTGGAACCTGGCGACTGATCCTCCGACAGCAGCAGTCTACGCCCGCATGGCGGACGTGTACGACCGTTCGGAGCTGGACCGGGAGCGGCGGAACCGGGTGGGGCGCGCCGTCGCACCCCGGCGGCGGGGTCTGCGTCCCCGACTGGCTCGCGCACTGCGCCGACTGGCGGCGGCCGTCGAGCCTGCACCGGCGACGTGCGGTCCCGACGCGGCCTGAGGCGCTACTCCGGGCCGTCGGCGGAGGCGCCCGGGCCCGGGCCGACGTTGCGGGACTCGCGCGTGCGGATGTCGAGGACGTACTCCTCGGGGGCGCCGGCGATGTACGCGGCGTCGGCCATCACGCCGAGGTAGCGGGCGGAGGGCAGGCCGCCTTCGAAGGCGTCGACGACGTACAGCCAGGCCAGGGTGGAACCGCCGTCGATGAGGTCGACGCGCACCTTGAGCTTGACGTGGATGCCCAGCTCGGAGCCCTCCCAGCGATCCAGGGAGACCTCGTCGTCCGGGGTCACGTCGTAGAGCACCACGAAGACCTTGGCGTCGGGATCGGACGGGTCCTCGGTGACCGTCGCGAGCGCGCCTTCCCAACCGATGTCCTCGCCCGAGAAGGTCAGGCGCCACCCGTGCAACCACCCCGTACCTGCCATGGGCGAGTGCGGGGCGCGCTCGGCCATCTGGTCGGGGTGCATGTTGGAGCCGTAGGCGGCGTAGATCGGCACAGAGCGACTTTACCGCGCCGTCCGCCCGGACGGCCCTCCCCGGCGGTGGCCGCACGCGGCGGCCCGGCGGACGATAGCGTTGCAGCCATGACGAACATCGTGATCATCGGCGGCGGTCCGGCGGGATACGAGGCAGCACTGGTGGCGGTGGCGCACGGCGGCGACGTCACGGTGGTCGAGTCCGACGGGATCGGCGGCGCCTGCGTCCTCTACGACTGCGTCCCGTCGAAGACGTTCATCGCCTCGACCGGCATCCGCACCGAGACCCGGCGCGCCGTCGATCTGGGGATCGAGCTGCATTTCGACCGGGTCGAGATCGACGTCGAGCGGATCAACTCGCGCGTCAAGGACCTCGCGACGGCGCAGTCGGCCGATATCCGCGCCCGGCTCGCGGGCGAGGGCGTGCGGATCATCCGGGGTCGCGCGACCTTCGCGCCCACGCCGTCGGGCATGGCCCATCACGAGGTGAACGTCGTGACCCCGTCCGGTGGCGAGCAGTCCTTCGAGGCCGACGTGGTGCTCGTCGCCACCGGCGCGTCGCCCCGGGTGCTCGAGTCCGCGAAGCCGGACGGCGAGAAGATCCTGACCTGGCGGCAGCTCTACGACCTCGAGGAGCTCCCGAGCCACCTCGTGGTCGTCGGTTCGGGCGTCACGGGCGCGGAGTTCGTGCACGCCTACACTGAGCTCGGCATCAAGGTCACCCTCGTCAGCTCCCGTGACCGCGTCCTGCCGCACGAGGACGAGGACGCCGCCCTGGTGCTGGAGGACGCGCTGCTCGACCGCGGCGTCTCGCTCGTCAAGCGCGCCTACGCCGACAAGGTGGAGCGCACCGACGACGGCGTCGTCGTGCGCCTGACCGACGGCCGCACCGTCGAGGGCTCGCACTGCCTCATGACGGTCGGCTCCATCCCGAACACCGCGGGCATCGGCCTCGAGGACGTGGGCATCGAGGTGGACAAGGGCGGCTACATCCCGGTCGATCGCGTCTCCCGGACCAAGGTGCCCGGGATCTACGCCGCCGGCGATTGCACCGGCCTGCTGCCCCTGGCCTCCGTCGCCGCGATGCAGGGCCGGGTCGCGATGTACCACGCGCTGGGCGAGGGCGTCTCGCCCGTCAAGCTCAAGACTGTGTCGTCGGCGATCTTCACCCGCCCCGAGATCGCCACCGTCGGCGTCTCGCAGGCCGCGATCGACGACGGTACCTATCAGGCGCGCACCGTCATGCTGCCGCTCGCGACCAACCCGCGCGCGAAGATGTCGGGCCTGCGCCGCGGCTTCGTCAAGATCTTCTGCCGCCCCAACACCGGGCTGGTCATCGGCGGCGTCGTGGTGGCGCCCAATGCCTCCGAGCTGATCCTGCCGCTCACCGTCGCGGTGCAGAACGGCCTCACGGTCGACGACGTGGCGCAGACCTTCTCCGTGTACCCCTCGCTGTCGGGCTCGGTCACCGAGGCCGCCCGGCAGCTGATGCGCCAGGACGATCTGGCCTGACGGTGACGGCCCTCCGCTGAGCCCGACGAGGCCGCTCGCCGGTCCGCGTCAGCCGAAGAATTCGACGGCGTCGTCGTAGCGATCGCGCGGAACGCGTTTGAGCTGTTTCACGGCATCGGCGAGGGGGACGAGGCCGATCTGGGTGCCGCGCAGGGAGACCATCTGCCCGGTGGTGCCGGCGTGGGCGGCGTCGGCGGCGCGGACACCGAAGCGGGTGGCCAGGACGCGGTCGGAGGGGGTGGGGGTGCCGCCGCGCTGGACGTGGCCGAGGACGGTGGTACGGACCTCCTTGTTGATGCGCTTCTCGATCTCGACGCCGAGCTGGTGGGCGACGCCGGTGAAGCGTTCGTGGCCGAATTCGTCGGTGCCGCCGAGACGGAGTTCCATGGTGCCGTCGGCGGGTTTGGCGCCCTCGGCGACGACGACGATGAAGCTGGAGTGGCCGCGTTGGAAGCGGCGTTTGATCAGGCCGCAGAGTTCTTCGACGTCGAAGGGCACCTCGGGGATGAGGACGGCGTGGGCGCCGGACGCGAGGCCGGAGTTCAGCGCGATCCAACCGGCGTGGCGACCCATGACCTCGACGAGCATGACGCGTTGGTGTGATTCGGCGGTCGAGTGCAGCCGGTCGATGGCATCGGTGGCGATCGTCAGGGCGGTGTCGAAGCCGAAGGTGACGTCGGTGCAGTCGATGTCGTTGTCGATGGTCTTGGGCACGCCGATGACGGGGACGCCCTCGTCGGCCAGCCAGGACGCGGCGGTGAGGGTGCCTTCGCCCCCGATCGGGATGAGGACGTCGATGCCGTTGTCGTCGAGGGTCCGCGTGATGCGGTCCAGGCCCGCTTTGAGGATGTCGGGGTGAGTGCGGGCGGTGCCGAGCATGGTGCCGCCCTTGGTGAGGAGCCGGTCGTTGCGGTCGTCGTCGGACAGCTGGATCCGGCGGTCTTCGAGAAGCCCGCGCCAGCCGTCCTGGAACCCGACGACGGCGGATCCGTACCGGGAACCGCTGGTGCGGACCACGGCGCGGATCACCGCGTTCAGGCCGGGGCAGTCGCCGCCGCCGGTGAGCACTCCGATGCGCACGTCTGTCCCTTCGTCGTAGGAACGAGGCCGTTCGGCCGTCGTCGTTCGAGACCCATCAGACGCCGATCGGAACGTTTCGACAACGGTCGCGCCCATATGGGCGCGCATCGACCTCCGGAGGATCTACGCTGAAGCCGGCGGGATCGTCCCGACCGCGGCGTCCTCCAGGAGGTTCCGATGGGGTCCATGGGGCCGGCCGAGGTGGTCCGGGCCGCCGCCATCGCGCGGCGGTTCTACTTCGACGGGAAGTCGAAGATGGAGATCGGGGCGGAGTACGGGCTCTCCCGGTACAAGGTGGCCAGGATTCTGGACGCCTGCCTCGAGTCGGGGCTGGTCCGGATAGAGATCAACACCGATGCGGCGATCGACGCGGACCTCTCGGAGCGGCTGCGCCGCGCCTACGGCCTGCGGCGCGCGCTCGTCGCCACCGGCTCCTTCACCGACTTCGACGGACTGCGCCACGGGCTCGGCCGGGTCGCGGCGGACCTGCTCAGCGAGGTGGTCACCGAATCGGACGTGCTCGGCGTGGGCTGGGGGCGCACCCTGGACGCGATGGCGCAGCACGTGCGGGACCTGCCGCCGTGCACGATCGTCCAGATGTCCGGGGTGGTGGGTGACGTCCAGGCCAGCTCGGTCGACCTGGTGCGCCAGCTGACCTCCGTCTCGCGTGGGCCCCAGTACCCGATCTACGCGCCGCTGATCATGTCGGACCAGCGGATGAAGGCGGCGCTCGCGCGGCAGCCCGGGGTCGCCACCGCGATGGAACTCTGGAAGCGGATCACGGTCGCCGTGGTGGCCGTCGGCAGCCTGGATCTGACGGGCTCGCAGGTGTACGCCATGTTGTCGGATCAGGGCCGGGCGGAACTGGATTCGCTCCACGTCGCCGCAGAGCTCTGCGCCATCCAGTTCGACGCCGCCGGGCGCCCGGTGCGCACGAACTACAGCGGTCGCACACTGGCCATCTCCTACCAGGAGCTGAGCGCCGTCGACGAGGTCATCGCCATCGCCGGCGGTCACCAGAAGGTGGAGGCCATCCGCGCGAGCCTGATCAGTGACGTCGTCACATCGTTGGTCACCGACCGGGAGACCGCCGTCTCGCTGCTGCGCGTCGCGCCGGACGAATCCACGGATCGCGCCTGATGCCCATATGGGCGTGATGGTTGTCACCCCGATCCGGGGTGCATACGTTCGGCTCGACAAACGTGATCCAGGTGCACCGGATCGGCTAAGACGACACATCCGAAAGGAACTCCATGACGGTTCGCGTAGGCATCAACGGATTCGGCCGGATCGGCCGCAACTTCTTCCGGGCACTCGCCGCTCAGCAGGCGGTGGGCGGCGCCACCGATATCGAGATCGTCGCGGTCAACGACCTGACCGACAACGCCATGTTGGCGCACCTGCTCACGTTCGACTCCATCCTCGGCCGCCTGGACGTGGACGTGGTCGCCGATGGTGACTCCATCCGCGTGGGTGACCAGGTCATCACCGCGCTCGAGGTGCGCGAGGGGCCGTCGGCGCTGCCCTGGGGCGACCTCGGCGTCGACGTCGTGATCGAGTCGACCGGCATCTTCACCGCCCGGGACAAGGCCCAGGGGCACCTGGATTCCGGCGCCAGGAAGGTCATCATCTCCGCGCCCGCGTCGGGCGAGGACATCACCATCGTGATGGGCGTCAACGACGACGAGTACGACGGCAGCCAGAACATCATCTCGAACGCCTCGTGCACGACGAACTGCCTCGGCCCGCTGGCCAAGGTCGTCAACGACGAGTTCGGCATCGTCAGCGGCCTGATGACCACCGTTCACGCGTACACGCAGGATCAGAACCTGCAGGACGGCCCGCACAAGGATCCGCGGCGCGCCCGGGCCGCCGCGATCAACGTGGTTCCCACCTCCACCGGTGCGGCGAAGGCGATCGGCCTCGTTCTGCCCGAGCTCAAGGGCAAGCTCGACGGTTACGCACTGCGCGTGCCGATCCCCACCGGCTCCGTCACAGATCTCACTGTGCGGCTGGAGAAGAAGGCGACCGTCGAGGAGATCAACGACGCCATGAAGGCCGCCGCCGAGGGGAGTCTCAAGGGCATCCTCAGGTACTACGACGCCCCGATCGTCTCCTCCGACATCGTGACCGACGCGCACAGCTCGCTCTTCGATGCCGGCCTCACCAAGGTCATCGGCGACCAGGCGAAGGTCGTGTCCTGGTACGACAACGAATGGGGCTACAGCAACCGCCTCGTGGATCTCACCGGCCTCGTGGCGAAGTCCCTGTGACGTTCGTCGGCGCCATCGCTCGCCGTCGCTTCGACTCACCGGCCCATCGGTAGCAACACCGTCGACAGTCGCCGGACGGCCTCGCGGAGGCCGTCCGGCGATCCGGTCGTGAAGCACAGTCGCAGCGCGTGTCCGAGGTCGCGTCGCACGGCGAACGCGGAGCCGGGAACGTAGGCGACCCCGGCCTCGACCGCCTCGCCGAGCTTCGCGGACGTCGTTGTGCCGTCGGTGAATTCGCCCCAAAGGAACATGCCACCCTCGGGGCTGGTGAGCCGTAGCCGGTCGCCGAAGGCGTCGACGAGCGCGGCGTGCAGGGCGAGGGCCCGCTCGGCGTAGGCCGCGCGGATCCCGGCGACGTGGCCGTCGAGCCATGCGGTGTCTGCGAGCAACTCGGCGGCGATGGCCTGGGTGAGACTCGAACCGCACAGGTCGGCGCCCTGCTTGAGTCGTTCCACCAGCCCGAGCACGGCGGCGTCGCCGTGCATCCAGCCCACGCGCAGCGACGGCGCGAGGATCTTCGACGCGCTCGACAGGCGGAGCACCCGGTCGGAGAACGCGGCGACGGGCGGCACCGTCGAACCCGCGAAGCGCAGTGCGCCGTACGGATCGTCTTCGATGATCCAGAAGCCGAATTCGTCGGCCAGGCGGGCGAGTTCGCGCCGCCGTTCCTCGGCCAGGGTGGCGCCGCCCGGATTGTGGAAATTCGAGACGGTGTGCACGACCCGGACCGGTTCGCGCTCGAGGAGCGGGCGCAGCTCGTCGACGCGCAGGCCGTCGTTGTCCATCGGCACGCCGATCACGCGGGCGCGCGTCGTGTCGAAGGCCTGCAGTGCGCCGATGTACCCGGGGTCCTCGACGATAGCCACGTCGCCGGGGTCGAGGAGCGCCTGGGCCAGCAGCGAGAGCGCTTGCTGCGAGCCGTGCGTCACCACGATGGCGCCCGCGTCGCGGCCGAGGGCCGTCGACTCCCGCGCGTGCACCACGTCCCGCAGCGCCGGCGCTCCGGTGGTCACGCCGTACTGCAGGGACGACGGCGACCGCAGCGCCGCCTCCGCCGCGCGGGCCACGCGTTCCGTGGGGAGGAGCTCCGGCGCGGGGAGGCCGCCAGCGAGCGAGAGGACGCCGGGCCGCTCGGTCACGGCGAGCAGGTCGCGGATCGCCGAGCCGCGCACGGCCCGGACGGACAGGGAACCGTTTTCCTCGGACATGGGAGCACTCTCTCAGCGCCGCATCTCATTTGTCGAGAGTATTGTCTCATTAGTTGAGATTCGACCCGCTGTCGCGAGCGCACTCCCTAGCGGGATGAGCTGCGCCTCCGCGTGTCGTTCACTCCCTACGTCCATGGACGTAGGGAGGTGGCCGCCCCGATAGGGAGCGACCAGGGGGTGGCGGGGGTGGGGCGGGTGAGGGTGGTCAGGCCCAGTTGAGTGTCCGCTCCACCGCGCGATTCCACTCGGCGTACAGGTGCTCGCGCTCCTCCTCCGGCATGGTCGGTAGCCAGCGCGCGTCCTCGGCCCAGTTGGTGCGGATCTCGTCCAGCGTCCAGACGCCGGTGGCGTATCCGGCGGCGTAGGCCGCGCCGAGCGCGGTCGTCTCGATGACGCGCGGCCGGATCACGGGGACGTTCAGCACGTCGGCCTGGAACTGCATCAGTGTGTCGTTGACGACCATGCCCCCGTCGACCCGCAGCTCCGTGAGCGGGATCCCGCTGTCGCCGTTCATCGCCTCGATCACCTCGCGCGACTGGTACGCGGTGGCCTCCAGGGCCGCCCGCGCGATGTGCCGCTTGTCCGAGAAGCGGGTCAGACCCACGATCACGCCGCGGGCATCCGGCCGCCAGCGCGGCGCGAACAGGCCGGAGAAGGCGGGCACCACGTAGACCCCGCCGTTGTCGGGGACGCCGGAAGCGAGTTCCTCGACCTCGGGCGCCGTGGAGATGATGCCGAGATTGTCGCGGAGCCACTGCACGAGAGAGCCGCTCACGGCGACGGAGCCCTCCAGTGCGTACACCGTGGCCTCGTCGCCGAGCTTGTAGCAGACCGTCGTGAGGAGGCCGTGCTCGCTGACGATCGGCCGCTCGCCGGTGTTCAGCAGCAGGAAATTGCCCGTGCCGTAGGTGTTCTTGGCCGAGCCCTCGTCGAGCGCGGCCTGGCCGAACATCGCGGCCTGCTGATCGCCCAGGATCCCGGCGATCGGCACGCCGCCGAAGACGCCGCGCTCGCGAACCGTGCCGTAGACCTCGGCGCTGGAACGGATCTCGGGCAGCATCGCCATGGGGATCCCCATCGCCGCGCAGGTCGCGGGGTCCCAGGCGCCGTCCGCCAGGTTCATCAGCATCGTCCGCGAAGCGTTGGTGATGTCGGTGACGTGCAGCGGGCGGCCGGTGTCGCTGCGGGCGGAGGCGGCGCCGAAGTCGTCGTCCGTGGTCAGGTTCCACACCAGCCACGAGTCGATCGTGCCGGCGCACAGATCGCCGCGCTCGGCGCGCTCGCGGGCACCGTCGACGTGGTCGAGGATCCACGCGATCTTGGGCCCCGAGAAGTAGGTGGACAGCGGCAGGCCGCACGAGGCGCGGAAGCGGTCGCGGTCCGGCTCGTCCAGGCCCACGGCGGCGAGCTCCTGGCACAGCGCGTCGGTGCGCGTGTCCTGCCAGACGATCGCGTTGTGGATCGGCTCGCCCGTGGCGCGGTCCCACACCACGACGGTCTCGCGCTGGTTCGTGATGCCGACGGCCGCGATGTCGGTCGCGGTGAGGTCGGAGGCCGCGAGCGCCTCCGCGCACACCAGGCGCGTGTTCAGCCATATCTGCGTGGCGTCGTGCTCCACCCAGCCGCCGCGTGGGAAGATCTGGTCGTGTTCCCGTTGTTCGGAGGCCACGATGGTCCCGTGCCGATCGAAGATGATGCACCGCGTGGAGCTGGTGCCCTGATCGATTGCGGCGACGAACTGCGGGTCGCGCGAGGAAAGAGCCACGACCGAATACTGACATGGTGATCACTGATGAACGCTGCCAACCCTGAAACCGCCACGACTCCGGGGACTTCCGGGGCGGCGTCCGCAGGTGTCGCGACCGCCGCATCACTGCTCTCGCCGGAGTACCGGTCGCAGGCCTGGGACCGCCTCGGCGCGGAGGAGTTCGACGTCGTCGTGATCGGTGGTGGCGTCGTCGGCGTGGGCTCGGCCCTCGACGCGGCCACCCGCGGCCTGAAGGTGGCGCTGGTCGAGGCCCGCGATTTCGCCTCGGGCACCAGCTCGCGCAGCTCGAAGATGTTCCACGGCGGCCTCCGCTACCTGGAGCAGCTGGAGTTCGGCCTGGTCCGCGAGGCACTGCACGAGCGCGAGCTCTCGCTCTCGACGCTGGCTCCGCACCTGGTCAAGCCGCTGCCCTTCCTCGCGCCGCTCACCAAGCGCGTCTTCGAGCGGCCGTACATGGCGGCCGGAATGTTCCTCTACGACACCATGGGCGGTGCCAAGTCGGTCCCCGCGCAGAAGCACCTCACCCGTGCCGGGGCGCTGCGCCTCGCGCCGGGCCTCAAGCGCAGCGCGCTGGTCGGCGGTATCCGCTACTTCGACACCGTCGTCGACGACGCCCGGCACACCATGACGGTGGCCCGGACCGCCGCGCACTACGGCGCCGTCGTCCGCACGTCGACGCAGGTCGTCGACTTCCTGCGGGAGGCCGACCGGGTTTGCGGCGTCGTGATCCGCGACAGCGAGACCGGTGCCACCACCGAGGTCCGCTCCACGGTGGTCATCAACGCCACCGGCGTGTGGACCGACGAACTGCAGGCCCTCTCGCACCAGAAGGGCCGCTTCCGGGTGCGCGCGAGCAAGGGCGTGCACATCCTCGTGCCGCGCGACCGCATCGTCAGCGACGTGGCGCTGATCCTGCGGACGGAGAAGAGCGTCCTGTTCGTGATCCCGTGGGGAACCCACTGGATCATCGGCACCACCGATACCGACTGGAACCTGGACCTGGCGCACCCCGCGGCGACGGCGACGGACATCGACTACATCCTCGACCACGTCAACAAGGTGCTCATCACCGAGCTGACGCGCGAAGACATCACCGGCGTCTACGCGGGCCTGCGCCCCCTGCTGGCGGGCGAGTCGGACGAGACGTCCAAGCTGTCGCGCGAGCACGCCGTGGCGGCGATCGCGCCCGGACTGGTGACGATCGCGGGCGGCAAGTACACCACCTACCGGGTGATGGGGTCGGACGCCGTCGACGCCGCGGAGGCGTACCTGCCGCACAAGATCCCGGCGTCCTGCACCGAGAAGGTTCCGCTGCTCGGCGCCGACGGGTACTACGCGCTGGCCAACCAGACCACGTCGATCGCGCGCGAGCACGACGTCCACCCGCACCGCGTGACCCACCTGCTCGACCGGTACGGCTCGCTCATCGGCGACGTGCTCGCGCTCGCCGGGACCGACCGCGGCCTGCTGGAGCCGCTGGCCGGCGCCCCGCAGTACCTGCGGGTGGAGGCGTTGTACGCCGCGGCGGCCGAGGGTGCGCTGCATCTCGAGGACGTGCTGGCCCGCCGCACCCGCATCGCCATCGAGTACCCGGACCGCGGGCTCGAGGCGGCCGCCGAGGTCGCGGACCTCATCGCGCCCGTGCTCGGCTGGTCGGCCGCCGACATCGCGCGGGAACTCGAGAACTACGGCGCCCGCGTGGCCGCGGAGATCGAATCGCAGAACATGCCCGACGACGAGACGGCCGATGCGCTGCGCGCCGCGGCACCCGAGGCGCGGGGCGAGATCCTCGAACCCGTGCCGGTGCCGGGCGTCGAGCACGGGGCGTTCCGGCGTTAGCCGTGGGCCGTCCGTCCGTCCGTCCGTCCCGCCTCGGCCAAACGGCTCAGCCGTCGCGCAGCGTTTCGGCCCTTCGGCGGATCCGGTGGCGCCCGGCGTGCGGCAGAGTCGCGTCATGATCATGACGCGCGCGGATCGGGTCATGCTCGCCCTGGTCCTCGCTGGAGGGTGGGCGATCGGAACGACGATCTCCCTCATCGTCGATTCGTCCCTGCCGTCCCTGGTCCTGAACGCGGTGGCGTCCCTGGGGGGCGCCGTCACCGTGTGGGCGGAGATCCGCGGAGCGAACGCGGCATGGTCATGGGGTGGGGCAGCGGTCGCCGCCGTGGCGTTCACGGCGGCGGCCGCAGGTCCCTGGGGAACCCCGCTCTGGCTCGCCGGGGCGAGCTGGATCTTCGTGATCGTCGCGGGGATCACCGCCTCGTACGCGGACACCGCGCTCGACGGGGTCCTGGAACTGGCGGCGGGCGCGCTCGCGGTGCTCCCCATCATCCCGCTGGCGATCGACGATCCCAGGCTGCTGGTGCTGGCGTTCCTCCTGACCGGAGCCGTGAACGCGGCCATCATGTTCGGGCACCGGCACCGGACGGCGGAACGACGACTCGAGGAGACCCGCTTGGAGGTCCAGCTGACGGAGCGCAGGGCGATGGCGCGCGAACTGCACGACGTGATCGCGCACGAGGTGACGGGGATCGTGGTGCTGGCCCAGGCGGGGATCGCCGCGGGCGCGGATTCCAGCGGCACGCTCGCGCGGATCGAGCGCAGTGGCGCCCGTGCCCTCGCGGACATCCGCGCCATGGTCGGGACCCTGCGGGAGCCGACGGACGCTCCGGCGCCGCTCGCCCCGTCGGCGTCCGCCTCCTTCGGCTTGCGGGCCGCACTGGCGGAGCTCGCCCGGAACGGCCCCGGGGAGCGGATCACGGTGACGGTCGATCCTGCGGCCGACGGCGAGGACGTCCCCGACCTCGTCCGCCTGGTCGCGCACCGCGTGGTCAGCGAGGGCGTGACCAACGCCCGCCGGCACGCGCCGGGCGGGAGCCTGCGGATCACCGTCGGGCGGAGCGCGCGGGACATCCGGGTCGACGTGGCCGACGACGGCCCGGCCGACGGAGGCGTGCCGGGCCCCGGGCCGGGGGGAGGCACGGGTCTGGTGGGCCTGACGGAGCGCGCGGCCACCGTCGGGGGCGAGGTCGCGTACGGACCCGACGGGAACGGCTGGCGTCTCACCGCGACCCTGCCGATGCACGGGGTGCGCTGAGGTGACGATCAGGGTGGTGCTCGCGGACGATCAGGAGATGGTCCGGATCGGGTTCGCGATGATCCTCGGCGCGGCGCCCGACATGGCGGTGGTGGGACAGGCGTCCGACGGTGTGGAGGCGGTCTCGGTGATCGCCGAGACCCGCCCCGACGTGGCTCTGCTCGACATCCGGATGCCGCTGCTCGATGGCATCGAAGTGTGCCGGCGCGTCATCGACTCGCCGACGCGGATCGTGATCGTCACGACGTTCGGCGAGCCCGACTACGTCGACGCGGCGCTCGGGGCGGGCGCCTCGGGCTTCCTGCTCAAGGACGCCGGCCCGGACCTGCTGATCGCCGCGGTCCGCGCCGCCGCGACGGGGGACGCCCTGATCAGCCCGGAACTGACCGTCGACCTGCTGGCGCGGAGCCGGGCGTCCGGACGCCGCGACGCCGCGGCCGCGGTGGCTCTCGCGGAGTTGACGGCACGCGAGCGGGAGGTGGCGCAGTGCGTGGCCCGCGGACGCACGAACGCCGAGATCGCCGACGAACTGGTGATCAGCCTGGGCACGGTCAAGACGCACCTCGGGGCGATCACCCGCCGATTGGGGGCGCGCAACCGGGTCGAGGTCGCCGCGGCGATGTGGGCCGCGGGAGAGATGGACTGAAGGCTCAGCGGGCGGTCGGCGCGCCGGACGGCGCGGCGCTCGCAGAGCGGGGCGCGATCGGGGTGGGTGCGGCACTCGACGAGCTGCCCGCGGGTGTGAGGACGAAGGTCCACGCACGGTTGTTGTCGGGGTCGGTGAGCACCAGCTCGGTGCCGTTGCGCGACCAGATGCGCTCGCCCTTGAGCGCCTCGCTGATCGCGGTCTGCGTGCCCTTGGGGTCCGGGCAGTAGCGCTGGGTGGCCGCGAGGCCGGCACCGAAGTCGACCCGGTCGGCGGTGTTCAGCGCGGTGGCGCTGCCGGTGAGCGAGTTGCAGGAGTCGTTGCCCGAGATGTTCGAGCCCTGCACCCAGAACCAGGCCTTCGGATCCGACTTCAGGCGCCACTGCGAGCCCACGAGGGCGGGCTTCGCCGACGCCGACGAAGCGGACGGGGCGCCGCTCGCGGAGGTGGCGGGATTCGCCCCGGCGGAGGCGGCGCACCCGGCCGTGAGGAGCGCGGCACCCGCGAGCAGCGGAAGGGCGAGAGAGGCGGCGTTACGCGTCATGTACGCGATTATGCCGCCTCACCCGCCCCTTGCGCACCTTCAGTTACACCTCAGTTGGTCTTGGTGAGGCTGACCGTGCCCTCAGTGGCCCCGTCCGCGGCGTCGGATCCCAGGTCGAGCGTGGTGCGCAGCGGCTTGTTCGGCAGCAGGGCGACCGCGATCAGCGTGATGATCGCGCAGGCCGTCGCCACCAGGAAGATCCGGCCGGTCGCATCGCCGAACGCGGCATTGGTGATCTCCACGAACAGCGGGTTGTGCGGGTCGGGCAGCACGCGGTGCTCGATCGCCCCGGCCTTCACCAACTCGGTGACGCGCGCGGTGAGGATCGCGCCGAGCGCGGAGACGCCGATCGCGCCGCCGAAGGTGCGGAAGAAGGCGACCGAGCTCGACGCCGCACCGATGTTCTGCACGCTGACGGTGTTCTGCACGGCGAGCACCAGGTTCTGCATCAGCGCGCCGAGGCCGAAGCCCATGATCGCGATGTACACCTGCACCTGCCAGATCGGCGTGAGGTGATCGATCGTGCTGAGCAGGGCGAAGCCGCCGACCATGATGATCGCGCCGCCGACGACGAACTGCTTCCACTTGCCGAACCGGGTGATCAGCTGGCCGGACGCGATGGAGGAGATCAGCATGCCGGCGACCATCGGAATCGTGAGGACGCCCGCCATCGTCGGGCTGTAGCCGCGCGAGTTCTGGAAGTAGAGGCCCAGGAAGGACATGGCGCCGAACATGCCGACGCCGACGGCGATCGAGGCGATGATCGCGAGCGCCGTGGTGCGTTCGGTGATGATGCCGATCGGGATGATCGGATCCTTCGCGCGCAACTCGACCAGGACCGTCGCGACGAGCAGCGCGATGCCGACGATCAGGTACACCGCCGACGAGGTGGAGACCCAGCTGTAGTTCTTGCCGGCGAAGGACACCCAGATGAGCAGCACGGACACGCCCGCGGTCAGCAGCATCGCGCCGAGCCAGTCGATGGAGACGTCGTCCTTGCGGGTGGACGGCAGGTGCAGCGTGCGCTGGATGAGGATCAGTGCGCCGACGGCGAGGGGGACGCTGACGTAGAAGCACCAGCGCCAACCGATGTGGTCGGTGATGACACCGCCCAGGATCGGGCCGCCCGCCATCGAGACACCCATGACGGCACCCATGTAGCCGGAGTACCTGCCGCGTTCGCGCGGTGGGACGATGCTGCCGATGATGGCGACGACGAGGGCGGTGAGGCCGCCCATGCCGATGCCCTGGATCACCCGGGCGACGAGCAGGACCTCGACGTTCGGCGTGGCGCCGGCGAGGATGGAGCCGGCCACGAAGATGACGATCGCGGACTGGACGAGGACCTTCTTGTTGAACAGGTCGGCGAGCTTGCCCCAGATCGGGGTGGAGGCGGCGTTCGCCAGCAGGGCGGTGGTGATCACCCAGGAGAACACCGTGGTGGAGGCGCCGAGGTCGGAGATGATCCGTGGGAGCGCGGTGGACACCACGGTGGTGCTGAGGAGGGCGGTGAACAGGGCGGCGAGCAGCCCCGCCATGACCTCGAGGATCTCCCGGTGGGTCATGGGGGCTGCGGACTGTGGTGGTGTCTCCACCGTGGTCTCGGACATCGGACCTTCTTTCCAAGATCTAAGCAATAACGTGCAGGGTGCAACTGTAACTTCTGCGAAGATATTCCGCCACCCGATTGTCCTGTGACCCGGCTCGCATAGGTGGAACATGTTCTAGATTGGGTGGTATGGCGTTCACCATCGATCACACCCGCGAGATCGCAGCCCCGCCCGCGCTCGTCTGGCAGGCGCTCACCGACTTCGCCGCCTACGGGCAGTGGAACCCCTTCGCCGTCGAGGCGACCTGTGACCTGAGGCCCGGCGGCGCGATCACGATGCGGGTGGCCCTGCTCCCGCCGACGGTGATGACGCAGAAGGAGTACATCGTCTCCGTCGACGAGGGCCGCGGGTTCGCGTACGCCATGAAGCCCGCACCCGCGGGGCTGCTGCGCAGCATCCGCGAGCAGGACATCGTCGACCTCGGGAGCGGCAGATCGCGCTACACGTCGCACTTCCAGCTCGACGGCCCGCTCTCGCCCGTCGTCGGCGCGCTTCTCGGCGGTCACTTGCGC
Organism: Tsukamurella asaccharolytica; assembly: GCF_007858435.1. GTDB lineage: Bacteria > Actinomycetota > Actinomycetes > Mycobacteriales > Mycobacteriaceae > Tsukamurella > Tsukamurella asaccharolytica. Next base: position 210,260 of record NZ_VIGW01000005.1, read on the forward strand.
CGCGGCTTCGACGGCAACGTCGACGGGCTCGTCCGGCAGGCGGAGAAGCTCGCCGGCTGAGCCGCCGCGCGGGTCAGCCGGCGCCGTCCATCCGGAAGCCGATCTTCAGCGTCACCTGGGTGTGCGCGACTGCGCCGTCCTCGATGTAGCCGCGGGTGGAGACCACCTCGAACCACTCCAGGTTCCGCATCGTCTGCGCGGCGCGGTCGACCGCGTTCGCGACGGCTGCGTCGTACCCCTCGGGGGAGGTGCCGACGACTTCGATCACTCGGTACACGTTGTTCGTCATAGGTTCCATACTCCGCTTCCCGAGCGCCCGGGGCGGCGGAACGGCGAGGTCGCTAGCGCGCGCGGACGCGGCGGGTGAACCGCGCCGTGGCACGGGCGACCACCTGGTCGTCGGAGTCGGTGACCCGGATGACGAAGATGTCCTCCTTGGGGAGCCGGTCGCCGATGCTCGCCTCCGCGCGGAGGGCGTCGCCGAGCCGGGTGGGGCGCAGGTAGTCGATGTGGATCGCGCTGGCGACCCCGGTGTGCTCGTCGTCGTTCGCCGCAGCCGCGACCGCGGTTCCGACGAGCGCGAAGACGAAGGCGCCGTGGGTGGTCTCGTGCGGGTTCAGGTGGTCCTCGCGGACCGTCGCCGTCGATACCGCGCGGCCGCCGCCGTGTCCGGTCACCTCGATCCCGAGAAACTGCGCGTACCGATCCACGGGCTGCGGGGTGCTCATCGTTCCATCATCGCCGATCGCGTATCACCGCGCGCGCAGGCCCTTCGGCGTCCGCGCGAAACCGGCGGTCGCGAGCGCGCCGGCGAGGGGCGAGGTGAGGGCGGGGGCACCGTCGACCTTCTCGACGGTGAGGCCACCGAGACCCGGCGCGGCGTTCGCCAGGGCGGTGAGAGCGACGTCCGGCGCATCGGTGAAGGTGAGCAGCGTGCGGCCGCCGCGCTCGACGAAGAGGGCCAGCGCACCGTCGACCAGCACCACCAGGGCGCCCGCCTTGCGGCCCGGGCGCGCGCCCTCGTCGCCGCGGTCGGGCCAGGGGAGCGCCGCGCCGTACGGATTCGCGGGATCGGTGGCGGCCAGAACCAGGCCGGAGGTCTCGCCTCGCTGCTCCGTGCGCTCGAGAGCGGACGCCGCGTCGCGCAGCGCGTCGACGGTGCCGCCACGGGCGAACTGGGCCGCGCCCAGCCGCTCGATGAAGTAGCCGCGGCGCGCCTTGCCGGCCTCCTCGAACGCCGCCAGGGTGCGATAGATCCGGGCGAAGCCGCCCTCGATGTGCTCGGCCATCACCGCGCCGCGGGTCACCACTCCGTACCGTTCCAAGAGTTGTTCGGCGAGCGCGGCGGACTGCTCCGTCGCGCTCGCCTCCGCCGGTGCGGGCGGCAGCGACCACCGCCCGGCAACCATCGGCGGGGCCTGGTCCGCCGCGACGCGGTAGCGGGCCCGCGGCGCACGACGGGGGGTGCGGTGCGCGGTCGCGCGACGGCCGCCCGCGAGCCGCGCCCGCACCGGCGCGAAGGTGTCGCCGGTGAGCCGGCCCGCCCACACCAGGTCCCACAGCGCCTCCGGGGTGGCACCGGTGAGTTGGCGGTAGAAGAACGCGCCGCCACCGCGGACCGCGTCCTCGATCGCTTCGTGCGCGTCCGCGGTCTCGAGCGCGCCGGGCGGCGGCAGGGTGAGCGGCGCGAGATCCGCGGGATGGAAGGCGATCCAGCCGTCCTGCGCGCCGATCGCGCCGTGCCCGGTCCACACCACCTCTCCGGTGCCGGTGAGCTCGTCGAGCATGGCGGGCGAGTAGTCGGCGACGCGCTGCGGCAGCACCACGGACTCCCACGCCGAGGCGGGGATCGGCACCCCCGCGAGCTGATCGATCACGGCGGCGACGCCGTCGATGCCGCGCAGCGGAGCCGCGAGGTGGTGCCAGCCGGCGAGGAAGTGGGCGTAGGCGCGCCCGGGCACCGGGTCCACGTCCTGCCGGAGCCGCGCGAGGCTGCGCTGCCGGATGCGTCGCAGCACCTCGGCATCGCAGAACTGCGGGACCCCGTCGACGCCCGCGTCCGCGCCGTCCGGCACGAAGCGGCCCTCGATCACCCGCCGCGCCGAGACCGACTCGGTGAGCGGGCGCTGCACCACCGCGACACCCAGGCCGTACCGCGCCGCGACGTCGGCCGCGGTGAACGGGCCGTGCCGGCGGGCGTACCGCGCGACCAGGTCGCCCACGGGGTCCGGCACCGCGTCCGTGAAGGCCGACGCGATCCCCGGCTGCAGCGGCACCCCCAGTCCGTCGCGCAGCCGTGCCGCGTCCTCGACGGCGGCGATCCACCCGTCGCCGTACGCGAAGACGCGGCCGGCCGCGAGCAACTCGTCGACGGCGGACGGCGCGCCCTCCGACCGCTCGCCGATCTCCGCCCGGGTCAGCGGGCCCAGCTCGCGGATCAGGTCGGCCACCTGCTCGACGGTGCGTGCGCGGTAGCCGGGCGCGGTGCGCTGGAGCTGCGCCGCGATCTCCCGCAGGATCTCCGCATCGAGCAACTCGGTGAGCTCGACCCGGCCCAGCAACTGGGAGAGCACCGCCGGGTCCAGGCTGAGGACCGCTGCGCGGCGCTCCGCGAGCGGCGCGTCCCCCTCGTACATGAACGCCCCGACGTAGCTGAACAGCAGCGAGGCCGCGAAGGGCGACGGCGCGACCGTCTCCACCTCCGCCAGCCGGACGGTGCGGGACTCGAGCGCGCGGTGCACGGCGATGAGTTCGGGCACGTCGTAGACGTCCTGCAGGCACTCGCGGACGGCCTCGAGCACGATGGGGAACTGCGGGTAGCCGCGAGCCACCTCGAGCAGCTGGCTCGCGCGCTGGCGCTGCTGCCACAGCGGGGCCCGCTTACCGGGAACGCGGCGAGGAAGCAGGAGGGCGCGGGCGGCGCACTCGCGGAACCGGGACGCGAACAGCGCGCTGGAGCCGACGGCGTCGGTGACCAGCGCCTCGATGTCGTCCGGCTCGAACCGGAAGAGCTCGGCGCCGGGCGGGGTGTCGTCGGTGTCGGGCAGGCGGACGAGGATCCCGTCGTCGGTGGCGGTCACCGCGCCGGAGAGCCCCAGGGTGGCGTTCAGGCGCGACCCGACGGCGAGGGCCCACGGCGCGTGCACCTTCATTCCCAGCGGCGAGTGCAGCGCGACGCGCCAGTCGCCGAGTTCGTCGCGGAAGCGCTCCACCACGAGGGTGCGGTCGGTGGGGAGCACGCCCGTGGCCTGCTGCTGCTCGTCGAGCAGCGCGATGAGGTTGTCGGTGGCCCAGTCGCCGAGGCCCACTGCCTGCGCCCGCGCGCGCTGCTCGGGCTCGGCCAGCGCGGTGAACTCGCGGGTGAACCTCCCGATGGCGCGACCCAACTCGGCGGGGCGGCCGACGGTGTCGCCGATCCAGAAGGGCAGCCGGCCGGGCTGGCCGAAGGCGGGGGAGACCAGCACGCGGTCGTGCGTGATCTCCTCGATCCGCCAGCTGGTGGCGCCGAGCGCGAAGACATCGCCCACGCGGGACTCGTAGACCATCTCCTCATCCAGCTCGCCCACGCGGGAGGCCTTCTCGCCCACCATGAAGACGCCGAACAGGCCGCGGTCCGGGATGGCGCCGCCGGAGGTGACGGCCAGTCGCCCGGCGCCGGGGCGACCGGTCAGTGTTCCGGCGTCGCGGTCCCAGACGACGCGCGGGCGCAGCTCGCCGAAGTCCTCCGCGGGATACCGGCCGGAGATCAGGTCGAGTACCGCCTCGTACGCCGAATCCGGGAGCGCGGCATAGGGGTGCGCCCGCCGCACCAGGGACAGCCAGTCGTGCACGTCGAGTACGTCCATCGCCGCGGCGGCGACGGTCTGCTGTGCCAGCACGTCGAGCGGGTTGCGGGGTACGACGAGCTTCTCGATCGCGCCCTCGCGCATGCGCTGCACGGTGACGGTGCTGTGCAGCAGGTCGGTGCGATGCTTGGGGAAGAAAGCGCCGCGGCTGGGCTCGCCCACCTGGTGCCCGGCGCGGCCCACGCGCTGCAAGCCGGCGGCCACCGAGGGCGGGGCCTCCACCTGGATCACCAGGTCGACCGCGCCCATGTCGATCCCGAGCTCCAGGCTGGACGTGGCGACCACGCAGCGGAGCCGGCCGGATTTCAGGTCGTCCTCAATGATCGCGCGTTGCTCCTTGCTCACCGAGCCGTGGTGCGCCCGTGCGAGGACCGCTTCGGCCCCGTGCGTCTGGCCGCTGGCCAGCACCTGCGCGGGAGAGCCGCCGGGGACGGCAGGGTTCGGCGGCCCGCCGTGGGAGCCCGCGGCGAGCTCGTTGATCCGTGCCGTCAGCCGCTCCGCGAGGCGGCGTGAGTTGGCGAAGACGATCGTGGAGCGGTGCTGCTCGATGAGCTCCACGATGGACGACTCCACGTGCGGCCACAGCGAACCCTGCTGTGCCGGCTCGTCCGGGTCGTCCGAGACCACGTCGAGCTCAGTCATGTCCGGGACCGGCACGGTGACGGTGAGCTCGAACTCCTTCTGCGCGGGCGGGCGCACCACCGTAGCGGGGCGCGACCCGCCGAGGAAGGCCGCGACCTCGTGCGCGGGCTCGACGGTGGCGGACAGCCCTATCCGCTGGGCCGGCTCGTCCAGCAGCTCGTCGAGCCGCTCGAGTGAGAGTGCGAGGTGCGTGCCGCGCTTGGAACCGGCGACGGCGTGCACCTCGTCGACGATGACCGTGCTCACCTGCGCGAGTGTTTCGCGGGCCTGCGAGGTGAGCATGAGGAACAGCGACTCGGGTGTGGTGATGAGGATGTCCGGCGGCGTCCGGACGAGCTGCCGCCGCTGCTGGGCGGGCGTGTCCCCGGATCGCACGCCGACGGTGACCGCGGGCGCGGGCTCGCCGCGCCGTTCGCGGACCCGGGCGATCCCGGCGAGCGGCGCGCGCAGGTTGCGCTCCACGTCCACCGCGAGCGCCTTGAGCGGGGAGACGTAGAGGACGGAGGTGCCGCGCGGACCGTCGGACTCCTGCGGTGCCGGGCGGTCCGCGAGCCGGTCCAGGGCCCAGAGGAACGCCGAGAGGGTCTTGCCCGAGCCCGTGGGGGCCACGACCAGCGTGTTGTTCCCCTGTGCGATCGAGCGCCAGGCCCCGGTCTGCGCCGCGGTGGGGGCGGCGAAGGACGCGGCGAACCATTCGGCGGTGGCGGGCGTGAACGCCCGGAGGGCGTCCGGCATGGGTCCATCATGACGCAGCCGTCCGACAGGTCGCGGGACCGAGCGGCGGGCCCGTCCGGGGTCACGTACCGGCGACACGCCCCGCTCCGTTGTTGTCTGTGTGACTCATGTGATTCATGATGTTCAGGAGGCACGGACTAAGGAGCAGGAATGACTACGTACGACTCGTCGAACAGCCACCGTCGCGCCTGGTTCCGAGGTGTCGTCGCCGCGGCGGCCATCGCCGTCGGCATCAGCGGCGCCGTGACCGCCGTCGCCAAGGCCGACCAGCAGGTGGGTCGTTTCCTCGTCAAGGGGCAGATCGAGGTGTCCTACTTCGCGACCGGCGGGGCTCCCACCTGGGGCGTGCCCTTGATTCCCGAGTCCAACGCCGGTCGGGGTGGCAAGTTCCAGACCTTCGCGAACCAGGCGTCCTTCTACTGGCATCCTGGTGCCGACGCCGGCAATGCCCACCAGGTGGGCGGCGCCATCCGCGCGAAGTGGGGCGAGAACCGCTGGGAGAACGGACCGCTCGGCTATCCCATCACCGACGAGCTGCGGGCGCGCGGCCCGTTCAACGCCGTCACCGGCGCGATGAACGCCTTCCAGGGCGGCGTGATCTACTGGTCGCCCGCGTCCGGCGCCTGGCCGGTGTGGGGCGAGATCCTGGTGAAGTGGAGTGCGGACAAGCGCGAGTCCGGCCGCTACGGCTATCCCACCGGGCCCGAGATCCGCACCGGCAGCACGTTCTCCCAGACCTTCCAGCGCGGCGTGATCACCTGGCCGTGACGGCCAGTGCGGCCCGTCAGTGACGGGCCGCGAGGTGCCGTTCGGTGGCCGCGGTCAGCTCGTCGAGCAGGGCGGTCAGCTCGGCGGAGCGGCGGTCGATCGGGGCGAAGGCTCCGGCGCCGTCGAAGTCGGTGAACAGGCCCAGGCTGACCTGCGCGCGGACGTCGACCATGGAGAAGTTGGCGGTGATCTGGCGCCAGTGCTCCACGGCGCGGACGCCGCCGTCGGCACCGTAGGCGACGAAGCCCACCGTCTTGCCGGCCCACTCCGGGCCGATCGAGTCGAAGGCGTTCTTGAAGGCGCCGGGGATCGAGTGGTTGTACTCGGGGGTGACGAAGACGAAGCCGTCCTGCGCGTCGATGGCCTGGCCCCACGCGGTGACCGCGGCGTTGTCGTACTGACGGTTCGCCGCGCCCGGCACGGTGGCGGAGGTGAGCAGCGGGACCTCGAAATCCTTGAGGTCGATCACGCTGGCCTCGACGCCCGCGCGCTCCGCGGCCGCCGCGGCGACCCACTGGCCGACCTGCTCGGCCTTGCGGCCGTCGCGGATGGAGCCGAGGATGATGCCGATCTTCATGCGAGTCCTTTCGGGGTGGGTTCGCGCCCGCTCGGGCGTGGCCCCCACCGTAGTCGAGCGGACCGCGGTCCGCTAGGCGTGCGGTCGGTCTGGACATCCCCGCGGCGACGCGATGGGGGACTTCGACGGCCTCGACGTCCGGACCCTGAACCCGTTCGCCTGATGGCGGGCACAATCGGTCCCATGGCAGACGATCCGGTTCTCGAGCAGGTCGGTCCGCGGCTCCGCGCGATCCGGCAGGAGCGCGACATCACCCTGACCGCGGTCGCGGAGGCCACGGGCATCTCGGTGAGCACGCTCTCGCGGTTGGAGGGCGGCACCCGCAAGCCGACGCTCGAATTGTTGCTGCCGCTCGCGCGCACCTACGGGCTGCCGCTCGACGAGCTCGTCGACGCGCCCGAGACCGGCGATCCGCGCGTGCGGCTCAAGCCGGTGCGGCACGGCGACCGCACCATCGTGCCGCTCACCCGGCGAGCCGGCGGGCTGCGCACCTTCAAGGAGGTCATCCGGCCTCGCCCGGGCGACGGTGTCGCGCCCACGCCCGTCTCGCACCCCGGCTATCACTGGGTGTACGTCCTCGACGGGAGGTTGCGTCTGATCCTGGGCGAGAGGGAGATGGTGGTCACGCCGGGCGAGGTGATCGAGTTCGACACCCGGCTCCCGCACTGGTTCGGCAGCGCCGACGGGCGGCCCGTCGAGTATCTGGGCATCTACGGCCCGCAGGGCGAGCGTGCCCACCACGTACTGGGGGAGTAGCGCGTCAGTCGCTGTTCAGGCCGGTGGCTTTGCGGAGGTGACTCACGCCGGGGAGCTTGTTCACGCCGCGCTGCACGTCGCTGAGTTTGTTGGTCACGTCGACCAACGGCGGAAGCACGGCGTCCAGCGTGTTCAGGGCCGGGTCGGCGACGGCCGTCAGCCGCTCGACCCGGTCGATGACGTTGTTGGCGCGCTCGATCATGTCCGCCATCGCGAGCATCACCTTCGGGAGCTCCGCGATCAGCTCGATGGTGTCGGGCGGGATCGTGCTGAGCTTGCCGACACTGGTGACCGTGCGGCCGGTGTTGTCCATGGCCTTGCCGGCGGCGGACCGCACCGAGTCGACGAGGTCGTTGACCGATTCGCTGATGCTGGGTGGGGCCTTCGGGGGCTCCGGCTTCTTCGCCATGTGTCGATCATCGCCCGTCACGGCGTCCTGCCGTGGGCTTTTCGCGCCGTACGCTCCGCTCGGTATCCGGCTCGCGCAGAGAATGTTCGATGAACGATAACATCTCGAAAACTTGTCGGTGGGTCGGCGTAGCGTCAGGGTATGGACGAAGACGCAGGTGTAGACGACGATCGACCACCCGATCCGGGATCCGCCGACGGCGCGGCCGAGCGGTTGCGTTCGATGGAACGGCAACGCTGTCGGACGGTGTTCGAACAGTACCGGTTAGCGGTGGCGTTGCTGCGGGAGCGGGTGTGCGAGCGGATCGCGGCCGGGTTGCCGCAGGACCGCTGGCAGCAGGGCGTCGCCGCGGAGGTCGGGTTGGCGTTGCACCTGTCGCCGCACACGGGCGCGAAGTTCCTGGCGCGGGCGGTGGAGTTGGAGAAGAACCTGCCGCACACCCTTGCCCGGCTGCGCGAGGGTGACCTGTCTCCGGAGGCTGTCCCGGTGATCGTCGCCGGCCTGTCGCACCTGGACGTGTCGGATCGGCGTCGGGCCGACGAGCAGCTGTGCTCCGACCCGGCGACGCTCGCGGGCATGGGGCTCAAGCAGCTCGCCGCCCGGGTGAAGCAAGTCGCGTACGCGCTGGACGGGCGGGCCACGGTCGATCGGGACGCCTCCGCGGAGAAGGATCGGACGGTCACCATCCGCCCGCTACCCGAGGGGATGGCGCGGGTGTCGCTGCTACTGCCGGTCGCGCAGGGCGTCGGCGTCTACGCCGCGCTGCGCAGGCACGCCGACACCGTGGTCGGGGTCGCCGGGGACCTGCGCACCCGCGGGCAGGTCATGGCCGACACCGCCTTCGCCCGCCTCACCGGCCGCGACTCCGCCGAGGGCCAGCCGGTGCTGGTGAACCTGACGATGCCCGCGACGGTGCTCCTCGGTGACCGGCCCGGGACGGCGCACCTGGACGGTGGCGGGACGGTGCCGGCGGAGATCGCCCGCAACCTCATCGGCAAAGCCACCGCCGCAGGCGTCGCCTGGGTCAAGCGGCTCTACCTCGCACCCGAGTCGGGTGCGGTGGTCGGGATGGACTCGCGGGCGCGGTTCTTCCCCGACGGGCTGGCGGAGATGATCCGAGCGCCGGATCGGTACTGCCGCACCCCGTACTGCGATGCGCCGATCGCGCACACCGATCACGTGGTTCCGCACGCGGCGGGCGGCCCCACCAGCTACGAGAACGGTCAGGGGCTGTGCGCGGCATGCAACTACGCCAAGGAAGCCACCGGCTGGCACAGCACAGTCATCGACGACCCGAGCGGACGCCACACCGTCGACACCCGAACCCCGAGCGGGCATGTCCACCGGTCCACAGCTCCGGGACAGGCGGCCTAGAGAGACGCGCCGAACCGCTCGACAGCGGCACGCGCGGTGCGCAGCCCCTCGCTATCCGGCCCGTCGACGGTGATCTCCCCGGACGGAAGGAGGGTCACCTCGCCGATCGAGTCGCCGGTGGTGTTCACGCGCACGGCCCAGGTGTAGGCCTCGTCGGCGTGCCAGGCGTCGGGGCGCAGCTCCGTGAGGTACCACGCCCCGACATTCAGGCCGACGGGATCCATTCCGGATTCGCCCCGATCAGGCCTCGTCGGACTTGATCTCGAGCAGCACGGTTCCCTGCGTGACGGCGGTGCCGGGCTCGACGGCCACGCCGGTGACGACGCCGTCCTTGTGCGCGGCGACCGGGTTCTCCATCTTCATGGCCTCGAGCACGACGACGAGGTCGCCGGCGCTGACCTGCTGGCCGTCCTCGACGGCCACCTTGACGACGGTGCCCTGCATGGGCGCGGTCACGGAGTCGCCCGTGGCGGCCACCCCGGCCCCGCGGTCGCGGGTGCGCGGCTTCGGCTTGCGGCGGATCACGCCCGCGCCGCCGGCCGCGCCGGCCCCGCCGCCACCGCCGAGCGAGAGCTCACCGGGCAGCGACACCTCGACGCGGCGACCGTCGACGACGACCACGACGTTCTGGCGCGGCAGCGAATCGTCCTCCTCGATGGCCTGGCCACCGGTGTACGGCTCGATCGGGTTCTCCCAGTCGGTCTCGATCCACTTGGTGTAGACCTCGAAGCCGTTCTCGTCGCCCACGAAGGCGGGGTTCTCGACGATGTGACGATGGAACGGGATGACGGTCGCCAGGCCCTCGACCTCGAACTCGGCGAGCGCGCGCCGCGAGCGCTCCAGCGCCTCCTGGCGCGTCGCGCCGGTCACGATGAGCTTGGCGAGCATCGAGTCGAACTGGCCGCCGATGACGTCACCCTGGTCCACGCCGGAGTCGACGCGCACGCCGGGGCCCGTGGGCTCGCGGTACACGCTGATCGGGCCGGGGGCGGGCAGGAAGCCGCGGCCGGCGTCCTCGCCGTTGATGCGGAACTCGAAGCTGTGGCCACGGGGAGTGGGATCCTCCGTGATCGTCAGCTTCTTGCCCTCGGCGATGCGGAACTGCTGGCGCACGAGGTCGATACCCGCGGTCTCCTCGGTGACCGGGTGCTCGACCTGCAGGCGGGTGTTGACCTCGAGGAAGCTGACGAGGCCGTCGGCGGCGACGAGGAACTCGACGGTGCCGGCGCCGTAGTAGCCCGCCTCACGGCAGATGCGCTTGGCGGACTCGTGGATGGCGGTGCGCTGCTCCTCGGTGAGGAACGGCGCGGGCGCCTCCTCGACGAGCTTCTGGAAGCGGCGCTGCAGCGAGCAGTCACGCGTGCCGGCGACCACGACGTTGCCGTGCTGGTCGGCGATGACCTGCGCCTCGACGTGGCGGGCCTTGTCCAGGTAGCGCTCGACGAAGCACTCACCGCGACCGAAGGCGGCGACGGCCTCACGGGTCGCCGACTCGAACAGCTCGGGGATCTCCTCGATGGTGTACGCGACCTTCATTCCGCGGCCGCCGCCGCCGAACGCCGCCTTGATGGCGACGGGCACGCCGTACTCCTGCGCGAACGCGACGACCTCGTCGGCGTCCTTGACCGGATCCTTGGTGCCGGGCGCCATCGGGGCCTCGGCGCGCTCGGCGATGTGCCGCGCCGTGACCTTGTCGCCCAGGTCGCGGATCGATGCGGGGGACGGGCCGATCCAGGTCAGGCCCGCGTCGATGACGGCCTGCGCGAAGTCGGCATTCTCGGACAGGAAGCCGTAGCCGGGGTGGATCGCATCGGCGCCGGACTTGCGGGCGGCGTCGAGGATCTTGTCGAAGACGAGGTAGGACTCGGCCGAGGTCTGGCCGCCGAGGGCGAAGGCCTCGGCGGCGAGGCGGACGAACTTCGCCTCGGCGTCGGGCTCGGCGTACACGGCGACGCTGGTCAGGCCGGCGTCCCGGGCGGCGCGGATGACGCGGACGGCGATCTCGCCGCGGTTGGCGATGAGTACCTTCTCGATCTTCTTGTCAGCGTGGGCTGCCACTCAAGTCTCCTCGTTCCGTTGCGGCGCGCATGGCGGCGCCCTTACCGTCCCGTCCGGGCACGAACTCCTGACGAGTGTATGCCTACTCACTTGTGGCGGAGCTGACAGTCCCCTCGCCGGTTCGGTTACCCACGAGTAACCGTCGCGTCGCCGATTTCGGTCAACAACGAACGTAGCGCGCCGAGGTACAGAGTGACACTCCGGCGTGCCGTGTCGAAGCCGGGGAAGCGCGCCGCCACGTGCAATCCGGACGGCGTGCGCAGCATCCAGAGGTAGACGTCGTCGATCGAGTAGTCGCGCGAGCGCAGCGCCCCGGCACCGCCCGCGTCGTTGACGTCGGACCCGGGGGCGGACCGCGTGTCCATGAAGGACACCACGAACCGCGGCGGCGGCGCCTGCGAGCGGCCCGGCTCATCGGCGAGCACCTCGCCGATGCGCAGGTAGGGCAGGGTGCTGCCGACCTTCGAGTGCTTCCACGCCGCCTGCGAGCGTTGCGCCAGCTCGCCGAACGTGCGGGTGCCCGTGGTGTCCAGGCGGAAGGGCGCGACGCCGACGAACCAGCCCAGCGCCGCGATCCACTGCTCGGCGTCGCGGGTGTGTCGGGTGACGGCGCACCGGAAGACCGGGCCGAAGCCCAGGTCGGTGTTGATCTTCGCCATGCACGCGAGCACGCCCGTCACCAGCGATGCCCCCGATTCCGAGCACACGCGGGTGAAGTTGTTGCACCGGTCGTCGTCGAGCAGGTGGAAGTTCAGGGCGCCCTGCACCAGGCGGGGCACCCCGTCGGGGTCGGGGCTCAGGGCCGCCCGCGTCTCGTCGGCGAGCATCTTCGCGCTGACCGGCAGCAGCGGTAGGGGGAACGGGTCGGGCTTGAAGCCGGTCTCGCTCAGGTACTCGTCCCACATGCGCGCGGCCGGGTGGCTGGCATCGGCCCGGTCCGCCGACTGCCGATCGGTGTCCGAGTAGTTGACGTAGCTGCCCGCGGGCAGCAGCTTCGGCGGCTCGCCGTGCACGGCCTCGCGGTAGAAGGCGCGCAGCTCGTAGGGGCTGAGGATGAGGGAGTAGCCGTCGAGCAGCGAGTGGTCCGCGGCGAAGAACAGGGTGAACGAATCGTCCCGCGAGACCGTCGAGAACAGGTACGCGGGCCAGGTCAGCGGGGCCGTCGATCGGTCGAATTCACCCAGCAGCTGTTCGGCGAGGGGGCCGGTGGACCGGTACGTGCCGATCGCCTTGATCCTCAGGTCGACGGTGGCGGTCTGCGCGCTGCGCCGCCGCGGGCGGTCGTCCTCGAGGAAGACGTGCGTGCGCAGCACCTCGTGCCGGTCGATCCACGCGCGCAGAGCGCTGCGCAGGCCCGGGATGGACAGCGGCTCGTCGAATTCGACGGCGAGGCCGAGCCAGGACTCGCGGCCGCCGTCGATGTGCCGGCGGCGGAGCACCGCCTGCGCGCCCCGCAGGTGCGCCTCGTGCACGTGCGAGGTGTCCCGCGGGTCGTCGTGCCAGCGGGCGGCCGGGCCCGTGGTCGGGATCCAGTTGCGCAGTTCACCCGGGCGCAGCGGGTACGCATCGAGTTCGGTGAAGTGCACGGCGGGCTCGCTGGAAGGGACCCGGCTACGCGGCGAGCCGGCGCTTGATGCGGGCGAGCATCGCCGACATGCCGCGCAGGCGCAGCGGGCTGACCACGGCATCGAGGCCGAGGGCGTGGTGGAAGTCCTCGGGCACGGCGAGGATCGCCGCGGCCGGCTGCCCGTCGAGCCCCTGCGCGAGGATCGACGCGAAGCCGCGGGTGGTCGGCGCCTCGGGCGGGGCGCTGAAGTACAGCAGGACCGCCTCGGGGTCGGCGGCATCGACGTCGAGGAACAGCGGGGATTGGCACTCCGGCACCGGCTCCATCGCCGCCGCCGTCAGGTGATCGGGCAACGCGGGGAGCTCCCGCGAGAACTCCAGCAGCAGTTCGAGCCGGTCCTGCTCACCGACCCCGGCGAAGTCGTCGACGATCTCCTGGAGCGGCGCGGGAAGGCCGGCCGTCATGCGCCCGGAACCGTGCCCGGCTCCTCGCCGCGGACGATGGGGGCGCGCACGGTGTTGCCCCACTCCGTCCAGGAGCCGTCGTAATTGCGCACGTCCGCGAAGCCGAGAAGGTGGGTGAGCACGAACCAGGTGTGGCTCGACCGCTCGCCGATGCGGCAGTACGCCGTCACGGGCGCCTTCGGGTCCAGGCCGCCGTACACCTCGAGGAGGTCTGCATGGGGGAGGAACCGGCCGTCCTGCCGGGCCGCCTTCGCCCACGGGATGGACACCGCCGTGGGGATGTGGCCGCCGCGCAGGGCGCCCTCGTCCGGGTAGTCGGGCATGTGGGTGCGCTCGCCGGTGTACTCCTGCGGCGACCGCACGTCGACGAGGGCGCGCGTGCCGATGTCGGCGCGGACCTCGTCGGCGAAGGCACGGATCACCGAGTCATCGCGCTCGACCACGGGGTAGTCGCTGCGCGGGTACTCCGGCTGTTCCAGGGAGACGTCGCGCGCGTCGCTGATCCACTTGTCGCGGCCGCCGTCGAGCAGCCGCACGTCCGGGTGCCCGAAGAGGGTGAAGACCCACAGCGCGTAGGCGGCCCACCAGTTCGACTTGTCGCCGTAGATCACGACGGTGTCGTCCCGGCTGATGCCCTTGGCGCGCATCAGTTCCGCGAACTGCTCGCCGGTGATGTAGTCGCGCGTCACCGGATCGTTCAGGTGCAGGTGCCAGTCCACCTTCTGCGCCGTCGGGATGTGCCCGATGTCGTAGAGGAGCACGTCCTCGTCGGACTCGATCACCTTCAGGCCGGGGACCCCCAGGTGCCCGCTCAGCCAGTCCGCGGTGACGAGGCGCTCGGGGTGTGCGTAGTCCTGCAGTTCCGCGCTCGGATCGGTCTCGATAGCCACGTCCGCCAGCCTAGCCGCCGCGCCGCCCGGCCGCGTCGCGGCGACCCCGGTCGGCGCGGGTTCGGGCGCTCAGTGGTGGGCGTGCTCGGGGACCGACCGGTCGATCACGCCGCGCAGGTCCGCGGCCGACGCGAGGTTGCTCGCGACGAACAGCGAGGTCTCGGCCTCGGTGCCCGTCCACCCGACGTAGAGGTACGGCGGCCGCGGCGGCGCGATCCGGCCGGGCAGCGCGGACCATGCCAGGCGGAACCAGGTGCGGTCCGCGGGGGTGCCGTCGGGCGCGCGCACCGGCGCGGGCAGGGCACCGACGCCGGCGCAGGTGGTGACCGGGTGCGCCGGATCCGGCGGCGCGTCGATGAGCGCGGCCAGGGTACGGCGCGGCAGCAGGGTCAGCAGCGGGCCGAAGGCGTCGTAGCGCCCGGCGTCCGGGAGTGCGCCCAGCACGGCCTTGACGTCCGCGCGCAGGGCCGCCACGCCCTCGGGGCCCGGCGCCGGATCGACGGGGAGCTCGGCGTCGACGATCGCATTGCCCCGCAGGTCGCCGTCCTCGCGCCGGTTCACGGACAGGCCGAGGACGGCCCGCCCGTCGGGCCGCACCCAGCCGAGGCCGGCGGCGATCCGTGCGGCGGCCTGGACCAGCAGGGTCGACTCGGTGCCGCCGGCCGCGGCCGCCCGCGCCCCGAGCGCCGTGCGGTCGAGGTGCGCGACGGCCCAGCGGTCGGGCCCGACGGGGTGCGCCGGCGCGGGGCCCGTCGACCCGCCGCCGTCGTGCTCGAGGCGTCCCCGCGCGAGGCGGGTGGCCGTCGCCGCGGCCCGCACCGCGGCCGGCAGCTCCCGGGCGGCCCGGGCGGCGTCGCGACGGGCGGCGCGGAGGGGGGCCGCCGCCTCGCGCGGATAGGGCAGGTCGCGGGTAACGCCCAGCGCGGCCTCCGCGACGGCGGTCGCGGTGCCCACCCCGTCGGCGAGGACGTGCGAGACCACCAGGGTCACCGCGGACCCCCCGTCGGTCAGGGGCAGCACCCCGAGGTGCCACCCCGGCCCCGACCAGGGATCGATCGGCGCGGCGGCGCGTTCGTCGAGCCAGTCGTCGATCGCCGTGCGGGGCCGCGGTGCGGCCTCGACGGCGACCCGCGGCGCCGCGGTGGTGGCCACCCAGCGATCCCGGCCGAAGGGCAGCGGCGAGTGGGCGATCCGGCGGCCCAGCAGGCCGCTGGTGAGCGCGTCGCGGAAGCGGTCGAGACCGGCGAGCGCGACGCCGTCGTCGTAGATCCAGGTCACCTGGATGAGCGAGTTACGGCCGGTCGCGCGGGTGCCCGAGGCCGCGCCCTGGTCGACGAAGGCCAGCAGATCGGGCGTCACGCGGCGGCTCCCGCCCCGATGAGGCCGGAGGCGATCCGGTCCCGGATGCGGCGGGCGGCGTCGGGCGCGAGGGTGCCCGGCGCGTGCCGCAGCTCGATCGACAACCGGCCGTCGAAGGTGAGCGCGTGATGGTGCAGGCCGACCAGCGGCGCCAGCGCCTCGGGCGGCGCGTGCCGCACCAGGGCCCGGACCCGCTCGATGTCGACCTCGGAGCTCGTGTGGAAGTCGAGCGCCGTGACACCGTCCGGGGTCGACGGGGCCGGGATCGCCCCGATGTTGCTCAGCCGCACGGGGACCCCGCCGGTGACGGTCACCGGGGCGGCGCCCGCCAGCGCCGCGGCGACGGTGCCGTCGGCGAGGTCGGCGCGCAGCCCCGCGAGGACCGCGCGGCCGATGTCCTCGGGGGGCGTGTCGCCGCGCACGGCGACCGGCACCGTCGACGACCCCGCGAAGTTGGTGACCGCGGCCGCCGGGACGGCGGGCTCGGCGCGGGCCCGCAGGTCGACGGGGCTGAAGACCGCGAGCGGCACGGGCTCGTCCGCGGGACGGTCGAGCTCGGCGCGCTCGGCGGCGACGATGATCCCGGCGAGGAGCCCGTGCACGCTCAGGCCCGCCTCCTTGGCGCGCCGGCGCACCGCCTCGGTCGCCCCGGCATCGAGCCGGATCCGGTCGAAGGCGAAGTCGCCGGCGTCGACGTCGGCCGGGGAGGGCACCGTCGCGGTGGAAACGACGTCGACGACGGACGGCGCGGGCGGCGCTCCCGCCGCGAGGCGGTCCGCCAGCTCGGTCGGGGCGGCGGGGAGCCCGGCCGGCGCGGCGGCCTCCGCGCCGGAGTACAGCTCCCACAGGCGCAGATTCAGGAACAGGGCGTGGGCCCCGTCGGCGACGGCGTGGCTCACCCCGAGCGTGACGCGGTGCAGGTCCCCGTCGGAGACGAGCTGCACCGCCGCGATCGCCGCGTCGGCGTCGACGCCGAGCCGCACGTCGCCGGGCGCGAAGGCGCGCAGCTCGACCTGGATCGGCGCGGTGGCCTCGTCGGGCCCGGCGTCGGGCGCGATCAGGTCGAAGCCGTGGTCGTGCGCCTCGATCCGGCCCGCGAGCACGGGGTGTTCGCGGCGGAGGTCGGCGTACGCGCGGGCCAGGCGGCCCGCGTCCATCGGGCCGCGGACGGTGAAGCTGCCGCTCGAGGTGGTCCCCGTGAGCACGTAGGGGATCTCGAGCGGGGTCAGGGCGCGTCGGGACATCTCACACCTCCAGTCCGGCGAGGGAGGCCACGTCGGCGGCGTCGAAGTCGACGGTGTCCGGCGCCCGCACCGCCGCGACGGTCCGCACGTTCACGCCGTCGTCCTCGGCGATCGATTCGATGATCGTCGCCGCGCGGCGGGCGGGGATGTCGCCGAGGTCGATCAGCGACGCGATGCGCTGCGCGCGGCGGCGGGTGGCCGGATCGAGCAGTAGGTCGAACGCCGTGTGCAGGCGCTCGGCCGTGACACTGCGCATCGGCAGGCAGGCCCCGATCCCGAGGTCGGTGACCCGCGCCCCCCAGAAGGGCTGGTCCGCGAGCACGGGGCAGATGAGCGTGGGCAGGCCGGCGCGCAGCGACGCGGCGGTGGTGCCGGCCCCGCCGTGGTGGACGGCGGCGGCGCAGTGCGGCAGCACCTCGGCGTGCACCACCTCGTCGACGACCCGGACGTGGTCGCCGAGGTCGGCTCCCACCAGATCGCTCCAGCCGGCGACGATCAGGCCGCGGCGTCCCCGCTCCGCGCAGACCCGGGCGAACGTGCGCGCCATACCGTCCGGGTCGGCGATGCGCATGCTGCCGAAGCCCCAGTAGATCGGGGCGTCGCCGTCCGCGAGCCACGCCATGAGATCGGCGTCCGTGCGCTTCTGCTCGCCCTGGCGCAGCCAGGCGTCCGCGGGCACCTCGAGGAAGCCGAGCATCGGCCGGGTGCGGCTGAACTCGGGGACCAGGTCCGGGGTCAGGGCGGGATCGTAGAGCTGCAGGTCGACGATCTCGTCGGCGTCGCGGTTCTTCGCGCGCCGCGACCGGTACGGCGCCTCGCCGACCGACATCCGGTGGAAGTTCACCGCCGCCCGCACGTGGGTCCAGGTGAAGGAATCGCCGAGGGCCCACGTCGCGCGCTTGACCATCCGCGGCGACCGGGACAGGACATCGCTGGTCAGACCTGCGGGGGTGTACTGCGTCATCGGGTAGACGCTGTTGGTGGTGCCGGGGAAGAACCGGTAGCTGATGATCGTCGCGCCGCTGCGACGGGTGATGGGCAGCGCGAAATCCACGGCGTCCGAGTGCGTCAGCACCACGTCGGCGTCGCGGCACGCGACCTCGGTCTCGCGGGAGATGGTCGCGATGTTGCGCACCAGCCAGCGACCGTAGG
Source organism: Tsukamurella asaccharolytica (assembly GCF_007858435.1). GTDB lineage: Bacteria > Actinomycetota > Actinomycetes > Mycobacteriales > Mycobacteriaceae > Tsukamurella > Tsukamurella asaccharolytica. The sequence continues at coordinate 228,100 of NZ_VIGW01000005.1, forward strand.
CCCGCATCCGCTCGACCGGCCGGTGGATGACGTCGCGGTAGTCGTCGTCGTAGTCGGGCACGAAGTCGTTGAGCCGGTGCGCCGCCAGGCCCGCCGAACGGATGAGGCGCACCAGCGGATCGCCCATCGCGGCGATGGTCACGTCGTGCCCACGGGCGCGGAGCGCCAGCCCGATCGCGATCGTCGGCTGGACATCGCCGCGGCTCCCCATGGCGAGGATGCAGACCTTCATGTCAATTCGTCCTTTCGACGGTCGGGAGGAGCTCGGTCCGGGACGCCCGGTCGGGCGCCTCGTCGGCGCTGCCGGCGAGTGCGGCCCGGACGGGGCGCAGGAGCAGCAGGGTGAGCGGCAGCACCGGGACGGCGACCAGCAGGGGGATGACCTGGCACGCGACGACCGCGTAGTCGATCGGCAGGCTCACCGCCGCCGTGAGCGAGGCGGCGGTGCTGACGGCGACGGCGGCGAGCCAGAGGGGATCGACGACGCCGATCGCCCGGACGCACCGGCGTTCGGTGCGGACGCTGTGGTTCCACCGCTGGGCCCGCGCGGCGTCGCCGCGCACGGTCAGCCGCATCATCAGCGTCGCGACGGCCCGCCGGCGCAGCACCAGCCCGGCGGCGATGGCGACGGCCATGAGCGCGCCGATCGCCGTCTCCACCAGGAGGATCACGCGGGGGCTGCCCGTGATCGCGGCCGCGGTGATCGACGACGCGAGGAGGGTGAGGGTGAACAGCTCGAGCGGGTCGACCGCGCGGCGCACCAGCGAGCGGGTCAGGATCCGGAGCGCGACCAGGGTGGTACCGGTGACGAGGGCGATCAGCTGACCCACACCGAACAGGTAGCGCAGCGCGAAGTACACGCCCAGCTGCAGCCCGACGTCGACGAGCAGCGCCACCGGCGGGGCGGGCGGCGACTCGGTATCGGCGAGAGGGACCGTCATGCGGCGGCGCCGATCTCGAGCAGCGCGTGCGCACCGTCGGTGATGCGGTCGAGGAGTCGCAGGCGAGTCTCCGCATCGAGCGTGCCGGGCAGGGCGCGCAGCTCGATCGAGAGGCGCCCGCCGAAGGTGGAGACGAGATAGGAGGTGCCGATCGGCGCGGCCGGGGCGCCGGGCCCGGTGTGGCCGGCGGCGTACTCGCGAAGACCGCCGGCGCTGCGGATGATCTGCGCGTGGAAGTCGAGGACCTCGAGCCCGGCGGGCACGTCGGGCTCCGCGACGGGGCCGAGGTTGCTGATGAGGACGGGCGGGCCGTGGCGGCGGGTCCGCGGGTCGGGCATCGGGCTCACGGCGGTCCGCAGGACGGTGCCGTCGCGCACGTCCGCGCGGATCCTCTCGGCCACCGTCCGGGCGATCTCGGGGGTGGGGGCGTCGCCGACGGCGACGTAGGAGAAGCCGCAGAGCGCGGTCACCGATCGCAGCGGGATCGGCGGCGTGATCCGGGCGCGGAAGTCGACCGGAGTCAGCAGGGCCACCGTCGCGTTCTCGGCGCACTCGGCGAGCTCGGCGCGGGCGATGAGGCCGCTGACCAGCGCGTGCGAGGAGACGTCGTGGCCGCGGGCGGCGGCCTCCAGCGCCGTGGTCTCGCCGGCCGTGAACCGGGCCCGCAGCACGTCGTCGACGTCGGGGCCGGGATCGTCCGGGAACTCCGCCGGTACCGCGCCGTGCCAGACGGTGCCTGCCAGCCGCTCCTCGTAGTCGAGCTCCTCCGGGAGGTGCCCGCGCGCCGCCATCACCAGGTGCGGCTCGGCCGGGAAATCCTTGGCGCGCCGGATGATCGGAGTCGCGCCGCTCGCCAGTGCGGTGTACAGCTCGAACAGCCGGGCGGCGATCGCGACGATGCCGGAGCCGTCCGTCGCGGCGTGACTGGCCCACAGGGTGAGCCGGTGCCGCTCGCCGATCCCGATGAGCGAGAGTGCCGCCAACTGCTCGGAGCCGACGAACCACGGCGGCGCCTGCTCGTACCCGGTCCACGGGGCGGTGCTCTCGTGGAAGCCGATCGCCGAGGCCACGGCGGCGTCGCCCGGCGCGAAGTGGGGGCGGCCGGCGATCTCCACGATCCGCGCCGCGAGCACGGGGTACTCCTCCAGCAGGGCGGTGAAGGCCGACCGGAGCGCGGTGCCGTCGACGACGCCCCGCAGCTCGAACGACGTGCCGATCACCTCGCGCGAGGTCGGCCGCACGAACGAGGCCTCGGAGAAGGTGAGTGCGCGGTGGTACTGCATGTGCGGCTCCTGTTCTGGACGGGTGGCGGCGGCGGGCGGGCGTCAGGCCGCGGGTGCCCGGCGGGCCGCGGCGTGGACGAGGGTGTCGATGCGGTCGGCGACGGCGGCGCGGGCCTGTGCGGAGGCCGTGCCGCCCAGCGTGATCGCCTCGATGCCGAGCCGGCCGCGGAAGGTCGAGACCTGGTGGATCGTGGCCGACGGAGCGGGGCGCCGCGGCCCGGCGGGCACGTGGAGCCCCACGGAGTCCATGGACAGCACGGGCCGCAGGTCCTCCGCGACGAGGCCGTCGGGCAGCTCCACGGCGAGCGGTCCGAGGTTGCTGAGCACCACGGGCGGCTCGGATGCCTCACCCGGCGCGGCGGCGACGGCGAGGGCCGTGAGCGCTCGACCGCCCCGGACGTCGCGGCGGACCGTCCGGGCGAGCTCGTCGCCGACGGTCGCAGGGTCGGAGTCGGAGGTGAGCTCGGGGGCCGCGTACGAGGCACCGACGAAGTTGGTCACCTCGGTGGGGTCGAGCAGCGGGCGCACCCGGCGCCGCAGGTCGACGAGCGTCATCGCGCCGATCCGGACGGGCGCCGCCGGATCCTCGTCGACGAAGCCGGCTCGTTCGGCGGTGAGCAGGATCCCGGAGAGCAGGGCGTTCAGGCCGACGCCCTCGGCGGCGGCGAGCAGCCCCGCGGTGGTGTCGGCCGAGAAGCGCAGCGAGGTCGTCTCGGGAAGCGTCGCGTCCGCGCCGCGCGGGCCCGAGGTGGGCGCGCTGCCGTACCACCGCGCGCCGTCGAGCCGGGCCCGGCCGGTGCTGACCTTGGGGACGTCGAGGTCGGCGAGGATCCGCTGCGCCGAGCGGGGAAAGGGCTGCGGCGCCGCGAGCTCCGTCGAGCCGGTGGCGACCAGTGCGCCGTAGTGCGACCAGAGCCGGCGCAGGAGGGCGTACAGGTGGGTGCCGTCGGCGAGCGCGTGGTTGACCGCGAGCGCGACGCGGTGCCGGTCGCCGAGCGGGACGACCTGCAGGCGGGCGAGCGCCGCCGCGGGATCGACCAGCGGTGCCCCCGGACCGGCGGTGACGGTGGCGCCGCCGGCGGGCGCGACGAAGGCGTAGCCGTCGCCGGTGGACGCGACGGCGGCGTCGAGCGCGGGGTGCTCGGCACGCAGCGCGGCGAAGGCGTCGTCCAGGGCATCGGTGTCCAGCGGGCCGCGCACGGTCAGTTCGAAGGCGCACGTGGTGGGGTACGGGCCCACGAAGCCGATCTCGGAGGAGGCGAGGGGGCGGAGCGTCGTGGTCATGGGATGACGCTAAGACGGCGTGCATTCCCTTCGCGAGACGAACGAGCGGTGTTGCTCGTCACGCTCCCGGACTCTTGACCAGGGTTGGCGAAGGGCGCGAAGGACGGATGGTCCGATGTTCTTGCAGCGTGAACGGCATATGCGAGGAAAGCCTCGATTGCGGTTCTCAGCTGGGGAAACGTGCAGATCGCGCGGATTTAACGCGATGCTTACGAAAGTTCGTCCCCCGGTCCTGTGAGGTCCACCACGTCCGAGACGGGGGTCAGACCCGATCCGGCCACAGCGCGACGGGGGAGACGCCGAGCTCGCCCAGCAGGTGCCGGGTCAGCGGGAGGGAGATACCGATGACCGAGCTGGGGTCGCCGTCGATGCCCTCGACGAACCAGCCGCCGAGGCCGTCGAGAGTGAAGGCGCCGGCCACCTGCAGGGGCTCGCCCGTCGCGACGTAGGCGTCGATCTCCTCCTCCGAGGGTGCGCCGAAGCGCAGCGTCGTCGACCCGGTGCCGCCGGACTCGCCGGCCACGGCACCGTCGTCGAGGAGGATCGCGCAGTGCCCTGTCAGGAGGCGGCCCGTGCGGCCGCGCATCGCCCGCCAGCGCGCCGCCGCGACCTCGGGGGTGTGCGGTTTGCCGACGAGCTCGCCGTCGATGGACAGCATCGAATCGCAGCCGATCACCACGGCCCGGCCCGGCAGCGGCTCCTCCGCGCGGATCCGCTCGACCACGTCACGCGCCTTCGCCCGCGCCAGCGCCGCGACGGCGTCCTCATGCGCGACATCGGGCCCCAGCTCGGCGAGGATCGCGTCCTCGTCGACCTGCGAGACCGAGACCAGCGGCGACGTGCCCGCGGCGCGCAGCACCGAGAGCCGCGCCGGCGACGCCGACGCGAGCACGAGCCGCACGGGAGCGGGAATCAGGTCCCCTTGGTCCAGAAGAGCGGCGTCTGGCTGGTGAAGGCGTTGGGGCCGTTGAAGTACAGCGGACGCATCCGGTCGCGGACATCGCCCCACAGCGACGTCGGGCCCTCCGGCCCGGTCTGCGGCGCCGAGCCGGTGGCCGCGGCGAGCACCGCGACGACGGCGGCGACGTCCGTGTCCGACGGGTTGCCCCGCTCGAACCGGATGGTCGCCCTGAGCTTCTCGACGTCGGCGGGGTTCGGAGTCACGGCCTCTCCGTCCTTCCCTGCTGCGCTCACAGCGGGATGTTCCCGTGCTTCTTGGGCAGGGTGGCGACCACCTTGCGCTCGAGCATGTTCAGCGCCGTGACGATCTGGCCGCGGGTGTGCGACGGCGGGATCACCGCGTCGACGTAGCCCCGCTCGGCCGCCACGTACGGGTTGACCAGGGTGTCCTCGTACTCCGCCTGCAGCTTCAGGCGCAGTGCCTCGACGTCCTCGCCCTTGTCGGCGGCCTCGGCGAGCTCCTTGCGGTAGACGAAGCCGACAGCGCCGCCCGCGCCCATCACGGCGAACTGGGCGGTGGGCCACGCGAGGTTGATGTCGGCGCCCATGTCCTTGCTGCCCATCACGCAGTACGCGCCGCCGTAGGCCTTGCGGGTGACCACCGTGATCTTCGGGACGGTGGCCTCGCCGTAGGCGTAGAGCAGCTTCGCGCCGCGGCGGATGATGCCGTCGTACTCCTGGCCGGTGCCGGGCAGGAAGCCGGGCACGTCGACCAGCGTGACGATGGGGATGTTGAAGGCGTCGCAGAAGCGCACGAAGCGGGCGGCCTTCTCCGAGGCGTCGATGTCGAGGCAGCCGGCCAGCTGCGTCGGCTGGTTGCCGACGATGCCGACGCTGCGGCCGTCGATGCGGCCGAAGCCGACGAGGATGTTCATCGCGCGCTGCGGCTGGATCTCGAGGAAGTCGTCGTCGTCGAGCAGGCGGCGGATGACCTCGCGCATGTCGTACGGCTGGTTCGGGGAGTCCGGGATCAGCGTGTCCAGCTCGCGGTCCTCGTCGTTGACCGACTCCTCGATCGAGCCCGTGAGCGGGTCCGTCGGGACGAAGCGCGGGGCCTCGGCGCGGTTGTTCGACGGCAGGTAGGTCAGCAGCTCGCGGACGTAGTCCAGCGCGTCCTGTTCGCCCGAGGCGACGTAGTGCGCCGTGCCCGACTTGGTCATGTGGGTCTGGGCGCCGCCCAGCTCCTCCTTGGTGACCTCCTCGCCGGTCACCGACTTGATCACGTCGGGGCCGGTGATGAACATCTGGCTCTCGTGGTCCACCATGACCACGAAGTCGGTCAGCGCGGGGGAGTAGACGTGGCCGCCGGCGGCCGCGCCCATCACCACCGAGATCTGCGGGATGACTCCCGAGGCCTGCGTGTTGCGGAAGAAGATCTGCGAATAGAGGGCGAGCGAGACGACGCCCTCCTGAATGCGGGCGCCGGCGCCGTCGATGATGCCGACCAGCGGGCGTCCCGACTTGGTGGCCAGGTCCATGACCTTGACGATCTTCTCGCCGTAGACCTCGCCGAGCGAGCCGCCGAAGACGGTCGAGTCCTGGCTGAAGACGCACACCTCGCGGCCGTCGATGGTGCCGTAGCCGGCCACCACGCCGTCGCCGACGGGGCGGCGCGCGGCCATGCCGAAGTTCGTCGAGCGGTGCTGGGCCAGCTTGTCCAGCTCCACGAACGAGCCCTCGTCGAGCAGCGCGAGCACGCGCTCGCGGGCCGTGAGCCGCCCCTTCTCGTGCACCTTGTCGATGGCGCCCTGGCCCATCGGGACCAGCGCCTCGGCGTCCTTCTTGCGGAAGGCGGCCAGCTTGCCGGCCGTGGTGTGGATGCTGGGCTCGGCGTCAGCGGTGTTGCCGCCGGAGGCGCCGTCGGTGGTGGAGGCACTCGTCATGAACCCGACTCTAACCAATAGAGTCGATTCCGAACCGCACAGCCCATCGAAGGAGGAGGTCGTGGTGCTTCCCGATCAGACGGCGATCGCCGCAGCCGTGCGCGGCACGCGCTGGCACCAGGTGTCGGTGGTGCCCACTACCGGCTCGACCAACGCCGACCTCGCCGACGGCGTCCGCGCGGGCGACGAGCCCGGCCGCGTGCTCATCGCGGACGTGCAGACCGCGGGCCGAGGCCGGCACCAGCGCTCGTGGTCGGCGCCGTCCGGCACGCAGTTGTCCATCTCCGTGACCGTGGCCGTGCCCCCGGGCGCCACGCCCCGCGCCGGCTGGCTCTCGCTGGTCACCGGCGTCGCCGCCGTGGCCGCGGTGCGCGAGGTGACGGGCCTGAGCGCGGGCCTCAAGTGGCCGAACGACGTGCTCGTCGAGGCCTCGGAGGGCAAGCGGGGCGGCAAGACGGCCGGCATCCTCTCCGAGCTGGCCACCGCTCCCGGCGGGAACCTCGTCGCCGTGATCGGGACGGGCCTGAACACCACCCTCGCCGCGGCTGACGTGCCGGTGGACACGGCCACCTCGCTGCAGCTCGCGGGCGCCGAGGACCCCGACCGCACCGCGCTGGCCATCGCCTACCTGCGGCACCTCGACGCGGGGCTGACCGCCTGGACCGACGACCCCGCCGCCGTCCGCGCCGACTACCTGGCCGCGTGCGTCACCGTCGGGCAGGAGGTCACGGTCACGCTCCCCGCCGACGAGGTGGTGCGCGGGACCGCCGTCGACGTGGACGCCGAGGGGCGCATCGTGGTGCGGGACGCCGCCGGGACGCGGCACGTGCTCTCCGCCGGCGACGTGACCCACCTGCGGCCGGCCTGAGACGTGGGCTTCCCGGCGAAGGCCCTCGTCGACGACGAGCGGATCCTCCTGCACACCCGCCCGCAGGCCACGCGGATGATCGTGCCGGTCCTCGTACTGTTCGCGGCGTGCACCGCCGCGGGCGTCGCGCTCGGCCTGCTCACCCGCGCCAAGCTCGACGGCGCGCTCCCGGACTGGCTGCTGCTCGCGATCGTCGTGGTGTGGGTCCTGGTGGTCGGCTGGTGGACGGCGCGGCCGTGGGCGATCTGGCGCGCCACCCACCTCGTGGTCACCGATCTGCGGATCATGTTCCGCTCCGGCATCGTGCGGCGCCGCGGCATCGACATCCCGCTGCGCCGGATCAACTCGGTGCAGTACCACCAGCGGCTCCTCGACCGGGCCCTGCGCAGCGGCGTGCTCACCGTGGAATCGGCCGGCGAGGACCCGCTCGACTTCCCCGACGTGCCCCGGATCGCCGCGACGCACGCGCTCATCGTCGACGCGCTCGACGACGCCGACGACTACCGCAGCCGCGACGCCCGCTCGGCGGAGTATCCTCGGCGGTCATGACGACGCGGGTGCTCCTGGCCGAGGACGACGAGGCGATCGCCACCCCCCTGGCCCGGGCGCTCTCGCGCGAGGGCTACGAGGTGACCGTCGCCGACACGGGGACCGACGCGCTCCGGCGCGCGATCGACGAGGAGTACGCGCTGCTCATCCTCGATCTCGGGCTCCCGGAGCTGGACGGCCTGGAGGTGTGCCGCGAGGTGCGCGCCGTGCGGCCCGAGCTGGCGGTGCTCATGTTGACCGCCCGGACTGACGAGATGGACTTCGTGGTGGGTCTCGACGCGGGCGCCGACGACTACGTGGGCAAACCCTTCCGCATGTTCGAGCTCATGGCCCGCACGCGCGCGCTGCTGCGCCGCAGCAACCCGGCCCCGGACGCCCCCGAGGTCGTGGAGGCCGGCGGCATCCGCCTCGACTCCACGGCGCGGCGGGTGACCGTCGACGGTGCCGACGTGGCCCTGGCCAACAAGGAGTTCGAGCTACTGCGCTTCCTCATGGAGCACGCCGGGCGGCTGCTCTCGCGCGAGGAGATCCTCGCCGAGGTCTGGGGTGACTCCGACCTGCGCGGGTCCAAGACCCTCGACATGCACATCTCCTGGCTGCGCCGGAAGATCGGCGACGACACCGGAACCACCCGGCGGATCGTCACCGTCCGCGGGGTCGGCTTCCGGTTCGACGCCGAGTAGCGCTCAGCGGGGCTCCGGTTCGCGCACGACCGGCACCTCCGGCTCGGCCCCGGGCGCGGCCGCGGGCAGGAACATCGCGAAGGTCGTCGGCCTGCGGCTCTGCAACTGCAGGCGGCCGCCATCGCCCTCGATGAAGGCACGGGCCAGTGCCAGGCCGACCCCGGTGCCGTCGCCCGCGGAAAAGCCGCGCTGGAAGATGCGCTGCGCGTCCCCGTCGGAGATGCCGGAGCCCTCGTCGGTGACTGTGACCAGCACGGTGTGCTTGCCGACCGAGCCGAGCCGCACCGTCACCTCCCCGCGGCCGTGCTCCAGCGCGTTGTCGACCAGCACGGCCGCCGCCTCCCGCACCCGCGTCGCCGTGGCCCGGGCGGGGAGCGGCGGACCGTCGGGCGGAAGCACCGTGAGGCGCCTGCCCGCCCGGTCGAACGACGGGGCGAGATCGGCCAGTAGGGGAGTGATCTCGGCCCGGACGTCGACCGGACCCTGCGGCGACCGTTCGGCGCGGGACATCAGCACCATGTCGCTGACCGACGAGGTGAGCCGGTCGACCTGGTCGAGGGCGGCGCGCGCCTCCGAGACCACGTCGGGATCGGGGTGCAGGGTCAGCTCGTCGAGCCGGATGTGGATCGCGGTGAGGCGGCTCCGCAGCTGATGCGAGACGTCGCCGACGATCTGCCGCTCGCGCTGCAGCCGGTCGGCGATCTCGACCGTCGCGGTGTCCAGCACGTCGAGCACGCGGTCGAGCTCCTCGATGCCGTGCCGGTGCGGATCGGGCCGGAAGTCGCCGTCTGCGAGGCGCTGCGCGCGGCCGGCGACCTCCTGCACGGGGTCGGCGACGCGGCTGGCGGTGACGGCGGCGACCACGACGCCCGCGGTGAGCGACAGCACCATGACGATGAGCTCGATGCTCAGCGCCCGGATCTGGTCGTCGCGGACCCCGGCGTAATCCTGCTCGATCCGCAGCATCCCGGCGTCTCCGAGTGAGGTGCCCTCGACCATGGCGCGCTCGAGCGGGTCCCGGCCGACGGCCAGCTCCCGTGCGGCGCCGGTCCGGTCGGTGTAGTTGAGCACGAGGCGGCCGTCCGCGGGGACCAGGAGGCGCAGCGCCTCGACCGGGGGCTCGTCGGCGACGCCGGTGCGCTGCGCCTGGAGGAGGATCTCCGAGGAGGCCTGCTGCAGCCGGTGCTGGAGGTCGGTGCGGGCCGTGTCGTCGAGCCAGCGCCAGGTGTAGAACATGAGCGGCAGGCCCAGGAACAGGCCGGTGACCGCCACGACCGCGATGGTCGAGCGGAGGATCCGGTACCGCACGCCCGGGGGACTCAGCGGTCGGCGGACGCGCTGGTCTCGTCGTCGGGGATCGACTCCGCGACCGGCGCCTCGCGCATGTCCTCGGGGAAGGCGTAGCGGCGCAGCGCCCAGAACCGGAAGGTCATCTGCAGCAGGTTGCCCACGATGTAGTTGAGCACGAAGTCAACGATGATCAGCGTGGTCTTCGAGTCGACGTCGCGCAGGTGGAAGAAGTTGTTCGCGATGAAGATGGGGGCGGCCATGATGAGCACGCCGATGCCCGAGATCGCGAAGAAGAGCAGCGCCTCGTGGTGCTTCTCCCGGCCGCCGCGGTGCTTGAAGCTCCACTCGCTGTTGAGGATGTACGACAGGATCACGGCGCAGACGCCGGAGAAGATCTTCGCGACCGTCGGCTTCTCGTCCAGCACCGTGAGGACCAGGCCGTAGAAGATGGCGAGGTCGAACACCGCGGTCGTGCTGCCCACGATGGCGAACTTGATCAGCTCGTGGTGCTGCATGACGAGACCGCGGAGCGGTGCCGGGGTGCGATCCAGAATCGCCTCGATGAAAGCCACGTGCGCCACTCTAACGGAACCGTGAATAGTACCGCGGCGAGTGTGACGTGGTCGAACCGGGGGCTTCGCCCGTGCCGGGCGCGTCCGCAGCGTCGTGGACCTGCGATTATGGAGGGGTGAGTGATGTTCAATCGCGCCGGGCGCGGCCCGTGGTGGCGATGGTCGGTGGAGGCCAGCTGGCCCGTATGACCCATCAGGCCGCGATCGCGCTGGGCCAGTCGCTGCGCGTCCTGGCCGCCGCGCCCGACGAGCCCGCGGCGCAGGTGTGCGCCGACGTGGTCCTCGGCGATCACGACCGCATCGAGGACCTGCGCCGCGTTGCGACCGGGGCGCACGCGCTGACCTTCGACCACGAGGGTGTGCCCACCGAGCACCTGCTGCAGCTGCAGGCCGAGGGCGTCACGGTCAATCCGCCGCCGCAGGCGCTGTTGTACGCGCAGGACAAGCTGGCGATGCGGCACCGTCTGGCCGAACTCGGCGCGCCCGTGCCGGGCTTCGCGGAGATCGCCGGCGCCGCCGATGTCGAGGCCTTCTGGGAGCGGTTCGACGGTGCCGTCGTGCTCAAGGCCGTGCGGGGCGGCTACGACGGGCGCGGCGTGTGGCTGCCCGACACCCTGTCCGAGGCGGTCGCGGTGGCCGACGAGCAGCTCGCCGGTGGGGTGCAGCTGCTCGCCGAGCAGCGGGTCGAGATGGTGCGCGAGCTGTCGGCGATGGTCGCGCGGTCGCCGTTCGGGCAGGGCGCCACCTGGCCCGTCGTGGAGACGGTGCAGCGGAACGGGCAGTGCGCCGTGGTGCTCGCGCCCGCCCCGAACCTCTCCGACGAGGAGGCCTCCTTCGCCGAGTCGCTCGCGCTGCGGCTCGCGAACGAGCTGGGCGTCGTCGGCGTGATGGCCGTCGAGCTGTTCCAGACGCCGTCGGGCGAGATGCTGGTCAACGAGCTCGCGATGCGCCCGCACAACTCGGGTCACTGGTCGATGAACGGCTGCGTGACCAGTCAGTTCGAGCAGCACCTGCGGGCCGTGCTCGACTATCCGCTGGGCGACACGGCCGCGACCGCGCCGCTCACCGTCATGGCGAACGTGCTCGGCGCACCGTCGGAGCCCGCGATGGGCGTCGACGAGCGACTGCACCACCTCATGGCCCGGATGCCCGAGGCGCACGTGCACCTGTACGGCAAGGAGGGCCGCCCGGACCGCAAGGTGGGGCACGTCAACCTCGTCGGCGCGCCCGACGGTGACCGGGACGACCCCGCCTACGTGGCGGAGTTGCGGGAGCGGGCGGAACGCGCGGCGCACTGGATGGCGACCGCGGAGTGGACCGATGGATGGAGCGTGCATGGCTGAGTCTTCCGGCCCCCGGGTGGGCCTGATCATGGGCAGCGACTCGGACTGGCCGACGATGGAGGCCGCCGCCGAGGCGCTCGCCGAGTTCGGGATCCGGTTCGAGGTGGGCGTCGTCTCGGCGCACCGCACGCCGCAGCGGATGCTCGATTACGCGAAGGGCGCCGCGGACCGGGGCATCGAGGTGATCATCGCGGGCGCCGGCGGCGCCGCGCACCTGCCCGGCATGGTGGCCTCCGCGACGCCGCTGCCCGTGATCGGCGTGCCCGTTCCGCTCAAGCACCTCGACGGCATGGATTCGCTGCTGTCGATCGTGCAGATGCCCGCGGGCATCCCCGTGGCGACGGTGTCCGTGGGCGGTGCCCGCAACGCCGGGCTCCTGGCCGTCCGCATCCTCGGCGCCGCCGACCCCGCGCTGCGCGCTCGCATGGCGGCCTTCCAGGCCGACCTGGAGAAGATGGTGCTCGACAAGGACGAGGCGCTGCGGCGCAAGCTCCTGGAGGGCTGACGGGGTAGGTAGCACGCGATGCACACGAAGTCCCAGGAAGCGTTCTGGGCTAACGCTGTTAAGTCGGGGGGAGGCGGCGGCGGGCGTGGCGCGGGGCTCGGCGGAGGTGCGCGGTGTCCCCGGGGACAAGCGGACCGTCGAAATGCTGGTTACGTGCGACTAACTGACCGCGGGAGGGGCATGGATACAATCAGCGCGGACCAAACACGTAGACGCTGATGGAGGCCCCCATGGCTGGCAACCCCGACTTCGACCTGTTCCAGCTCCCCGAGGAGCACGAGGAACTGCGCGCCGCCATCCGGGCGCTCGCCGAGCGCGACATCGCGCCGCACGCCAAGGACGTCGACGAGAAGGAGCGGTTCCCGCAGGAGGCGCTCGACGCGCTGGTCGCCAGCGGCTTCAACGCCATCCACGTGCCCGAGGAGTACGAGGGCCAGGGCGCCGACTCGGTCGCCACCTGCATCGTCATCGAGGAGGTGGCCCGCGCCTGCGGCAGCTCCTCGCTGATCCCCGCCGTGAACAAGCTCGGCACCATGGGCCTGATCCTCAACGGCTCCGAGGAGCTCAAGCAGCACGTGCTGCCGTCGCTCGCCAACGGCGAGGCCATGGCCTCCTACGCCCTCTCCGAGCGCGAGGCCGGCTCCGACGCGGCGTCGATGCGCACCCGCGCGCGCAAGGACGGCGACGAGTGGGTCCTCAACGGCTCCAAGTGCTGGATCACCAACGGCGGCAAGTCCACCTGGTACACCGTCATGGCCGTCACCGACCCCGAGAAGGGCGCCAACGGCATCAGCTCCTTCATCGTGCACAAGGACGACCCCGGCTTCTCGGTCACCGGCTACGAGCACAAGCTCGGCATCAAGGGCAGCCCGACCGCCGAGCTGGCCTTCGAGGAGTGCCGCGTCCCCGCGATGCGCATGATCGGCGAGGAGGGCACCGGCTTCAAGACCGCGCTGCAGACCCTCGATCACACCCGCCCCACCATCGGCGCGCAGGCCGTCGGCATCGCGCAGGGCGCCCTCGACGTCGCGATCGACTACATCAAGGACCGCAAGCAGTTCGGCAAGTCCATCTCCGAGTTCCAGGGCATCCAGTTCATGGTCGCCGACATGGCGATGCGCCTCGAGGCCGCCCGCCTCATGGTCTACACCGCCGCCGCCCGCGCCGAGCGTGGCGAGAAGAACCTCGGCTTCATCAGCTCCGCGTCGAAGTGCTTCGCCTCCGACGTCGCGATGGACGTCACCACCGACGCCGTGCAGCTCCTCGGCGGCGCCGGCTACACCCGCGACTTCCCGGTCGAGCGGATGATGCGCGACGCCAAGATCACCCAGATCTACGAGGGCACCAACCAGGTGCAGCGCCTCGTCATGAGCCGCCAGCTGCTGCGCTGACACCGCTCGCACCCACGCCCGCCGCCTGATCCGCGCACGTCGCGCGGATCAGGCGACGCGGGCGGTGGCCTTCTCGGTCGCGAACTTGTCCGCCAGCGTCGCCGGATCCGGGTGGGCGACGTGGATGACCGAGGCCGGGGCGGCGAGGGGCGCGAGCAGGCCGTCGTACAGATCGTCGACGGTGCGCCACTCCCGCGTGGAGAGCACGCGGTCGCCCGCGGCGTAGCCGGCGGACGCGGCCAGGGCCGTCGAGCGGGCCAGCACGATCTCCGCCGGGTCGCCGGCGAGCACCGGGACGTCCGCGGCTGCGCCGCCCGGTGTGAAGGCATCGGGGTGCACGCGCACCTCGGTGGTGTAGTCGTCGATGCCCGGCGGCAGGTCCGGCACAGCCAGTCCGAAGGCGTCGAGGCCCACGGCGAGGATCTCGTCGGAGTCGCCGGCCTCGTCGATCCGGTCCGGCGCGCAGAAGGTCACGTCGCCGGGCTCGCCGAAGCGGACCTCGCAGCCCGCCCACCAGGCGCCGAACAGGATCCCCGCGGTCTGCCAGTGCGCCGGCAGCAGTACCCCGACGGGGTCGCCCGGTCCGAGGCCGTACTGGTCGCGCAGCAGATTGCCGCACTTGGCGGCCCAGTTGCCCAGCGTGATCGCCGAGAGGCCCATCCGGGCGTGGGTGGCATCGTCGTACCAGGTGAACCGGGGCGCGGCCCCGTCGGCCTGGACGATCGGCACGAGCAGCCGGTCGGTGACGGTCAGTCCACGCACGGCACGCCCCCGTCCTGCTGGGCGGTGAAGCCCGGGCGGTTGAGCAGCGAGCTGATGCGCGCCGCCTCGCTGGGGTCGAGCGCCTCGGTCATGCCCGGCGGGATCGACGTGGTCGTCGCCGCGGAGCCCGAGCCGGAGTCGCTCGACGATCCGGGCCCGGTGTAACCGTTCTGGATCAGGACCTTGACGCGCCCGGACTGCACCGCCCCGCTCGCGACCACGGGGAGGCCGCCGAGCAGCGCGGCCACGGCCTTCGCTCCCTGGTCGTTCGCCGAGCTCGCCAGGACCGCGCTCTGCGCGCTGGACGACGACTCGGCCGTCGAGGCGTTGCCGGTGGACCCCTGCGCGAAGCCCTTGCCGCCGAGGAACGTCGAGACACTGCTCGCGAGGCCCGAGGTCGTGCCCCCGTTCACCACGTCCACCGTGTAGGAGGCGCGATTCACCGACGGCACCGCCGGTGATGAGCTGGCGGAGGTCGCCTTCGGCTTCTCCGGCTTCGAATCGCCGAGCAGACCGGCCACGTACGCATGGACCTGCTTCGGGTCGACGACGACCACGGACTGCTGCCCGTCGTCGCTCCACCCGTCGTCGCGGACCACCGGAATGGTCGAGAACTTGATGTTGCCGGCGGAGAGGTTCGCCAGTTCCTTCGCGAAGCCCATCACGTCCCACTCCTGGTCGAGGGTGACCGAGGTGGTCATCGCGTTCTGCAACTGGCTGAGCTTGCCGGGGCTGGTCAGGGTGCCGGTGGAGAGGATCTTGCTCGCGAGCGAGGCCATGAAGACCTGCTGCCGGGTGACCCGGTCGAGGTCGCCGCGGGGCAGCCCGTGGCGTTGGCGTACGAAGCTCAGCGCCTGCGGTCCCCGGAGGGTCTGCTTGCCGGACCTGAACCGGGCGCCCGAGAACGGGTCGTTCACCGGCTTCTTCAGGCAGACGTCGACTCCGCCGACCGCGTCGGTGAGGCGCGAGAATCCGTAGAGGCCGATCTCCGCGTATCGATCGACCGACACACCGGTGAGGTCCGCGACAGTCTCGATGAGCGCTTTGCGGCCCTCCTCGTTACCCTTCTGCACCGCGGTCTTCTCGTCGACGCCCTGTGCCAGCTCCTTGTCCCGAGTGACGTTGGCCGCGCCGGCGAAGGCGGAATTGATCTTTCCCTTGCCCTGGTCGGGAATCGCCACATAGGCATCACGGGGGATCGAGATGGCGGTGGCCGACTTCCCGTCGTTGGGGATGCGGATGAGGATGATGGTGTCGGTGTTCAGGGTGCCGTCGTCGACGCCCGCGTTCAGCCGCGCCAGCTCCTGTCTCGTCAGCGGATTGCCCTTGGCGTCGGTGCGCGAGTCCGTGCCGACCAGGAGGATGTCGGTGGCACCGTCGGGCTTGGCCGCGATGCTGGGGCCGCGGGCGATGTCGCCGGCGAAGCGGGACCACCAGAACCAGGCGACGCCGGTGACCACGAGCACGATCGCCGTGATCAGCGCGATGAGAGCCTTGCCGCTGCGCTGCAGCCGTTCGCGGGTGTCGACCGAGAGATCGCCGGGGCGGGGGATGGGCCGGGCCCGCGGGGGCTGCGCACCGTCGCCCTCGTTCTCGGCGCGGACGCTCCGGCGTCGCGTCGTCGCGCGGTCGCCGTCGGCCCGCGCATCCGCGCGATCGGCGCCAGAGCGTCCTGCACCAGCGCGTTTGTCGGCCGCGCGTTCGTCGGCGGCGCGCTTGGCGGCCGTGCGCTTGGCGTCGGCGCTCCGGGAATGGCGCGCGCCGCGTCGGCTGGGGCTGTCGGACACCCACCACTCCTCAACGTCGAAAGGGCGGGCCGACTGCTTCGGTCCGCAGAGTCACATCTCCATAACGGTACCGACTCGACATGTGAAGGCTCCGCAGACGCGGCCGTCACGTACCGTTCGCGGGGTGGAACTGGTGATCACCGGCGCGGCCGGGCAGGTGGGCTCGGCGCTGGTAGCGGGCGCCGCGGCGCGGGGAATCGCAGCCCGCGCCCTGGGCCGCGGGGAACTCGACGTGACATCGGCACGGTCCGTGGCCGAGCTCGCGCTGGGACCGTCGACGGTGCTGATCAACTGCGCGGCGCACACCGCCGTCGACGCGGCGGAGTCCGAACCGGACGCCGCGCAGGCCCTTAACGGCGTCGCGCCCGGGCTGCTCGCGGCCCGGTGCGCCGATGCCGGCGCGCGACTGGTGCACGTCTCGACGGACTATGTCTTCGGTCCCGCCCCGGAGCCGCCGCGCCCCTGGGAGCCGGGCGACCGGACGGGACCGTCGAGCGTGTACGGGCGCACCAAACTGGCCGGCGAGGAGGCCGCCCGCGCCGCCGACCCGCGGACCGTCGTGGTGCGGACCGCGTGGGTCTACACCGGGCGCGGAGCGGACGGCGCGTGGGCACCGGACTTCGTCGGAACGATGGGGCGCCTGGCCGACGGCGGCGTCGATCCGAAGGTCGTCGACGACCAGACCGGTTCGCCCACCTATGCCCCCGATCTCGCGGTGGGTCTGCTGGACCTCGCCCTCCTCCTCGCCCGGGAGCCGGAGCGCCCCGGCGCGGTGCTGCATGCCGCGGGCGGTGGGGCCGCCACCTGGTTCGACGTGGCCCGCCGTGTCTTCGCGCGCGCCGGCGCGGACGCCGCGCGGGTGTCGCCCTGCACCACCGCGGAATTCCCGCGGCCCGCGCCGCGGCCCGCCTACTCGGTGCTCTCCGCCGCCGCCTGGAGCGCCTGGGGACTGGCGCCGCTGCCGGACTGGCGCGACGCCCTGGACCGGGCGCTGGGCGCGCCGCCGGGGACCGGCCTGTCGTTACCGTCGCACCCCGCCCGGTAACCTGGCCGGGTGCCCGGAACCGACACAACGACCCCCGCGATCGCCGTGGTCACCGTCACCTACTCGCCGGGCGAGCACCTCGAGAACTTCCTGACCAGCCTGGGCGGCGCCTACTCCGGCCCCGCGCCCCGCGTGCTCATGGCCGACAACGGCTCCGTCGACGGGGCGCCCGAGGCCGCCGAGGCCGCCCACCCGGGAGTCGAGTTGCTGCGCACCGGCGCCAACCTCGGCTACGGCGGCGCGATCAACTTCGCCACCACGCGCCTGGACCTCGATGCGCTCGACTTCCTGCTCATCAGCAACCCCGACGTGGTCTTCGGGCCCGGCTCGATCGACGCCCTCATCGCGGCGGCCGCCCGGCACCCCGAGGCCGGGTCCCTCGGCCCCCTGATCCGCGACCCCGACGGCTCCGTCTACCCGTCGGCGCGGAACGTGCCCAGCATGCGCTTCGGGATCGGGCACGCGCTGCTCGGCACCGTCTGGAAGTCGAACCCGTGGACCCGCGCGTACCAGCAGTCGCAGGCCGAGGTCGCCGAGCGGGCGGCCGGCTGGCTGAGCGGCTCCTGCCTACTCGTGCGGACCGAGGCGTTCGCGGAGATCGGCGGCTTCGACGACCGCTACTTCATGTACATGGAGGACGTCGACTTCGGCGACCGTCTGGCGCGGGCCGGCTGGAGCAATGTCTACGTCCCGACGGCGGAGATCGTGCACGCCAAGGGGCACGCGGCCGGGAAGGTGCCGGAGCTCATGCTCCCTGCGCACCACGACTCCGCGTACCGGTTCTTCGCCGACCGGCACCCCGGTCCGGCTGCCGCGCCCCTGCGTGCGGCGATGAAGGTGGGGCTGGCCGCGCGCTCGCGGGTCAGTGTTCTCGCGGCGACGCGGAGACGAGAAGGGGAAAGATGACCTCGGTGGATCAGGACGCCGGTGTGGACCTCAGCGACGTGGAGGCCGTGATCCTGGTGGGCGGCAAGGGCACGCGCCTGCGCCCGCTCACCCTGTCGGTACCCAAGCCGATGCTGCCCACGGCGGGCAAGCCCTTCCTCACCCACCTGCTCTCGCGGATCCGCGACGCGGGCATCCGCCGCGTGGTGCTCGGCACGTCGTTCAAGGCCGAGGTCTTCGAGGAGTACTTCGGCGACGGCTCCGAGCTGGGGCTCGAGCTCTCGTACGTCGTCGAGACGGAGCCGCTGGGCACCGGGGGCGGCATCCGCAACGTGCTGTCGGCGCTCACGGCCGACACCGTGCTGGTCTTCAACGGCGACGTGCTCGGCGGATCGGACATCCGCGCCGTCGTGAACACGCACCGGGAGAAGGACGCCGACGTCACGATGCACCTGGTGCGCGTGCCGGATCCCCGTGCCTTCGGCTGCGTGCCCACCGACGCCTCGGGCCGGGTCACCGCTTTTCTCGAGAAGACCCAGGACCCGCCGACGGACCAGATCAACGCCGGCTGCTACGTCTTCAAGCGCTCGGTGATCGAGGAGATCCCCGTGGGCCGCCCGGTGTCCGTCGAGCGCGAGGTCTTCCCGGCGCTCCTCAACGGCGGCCGACGCCTCTACGGCCACGTCGACTACGGCTACTGGCGCGATATGGGCACGCCCGACGACTTCGTCGCGGGCAGCTCGGACCTGGTGCGGGGGATCGCCCCGTCGGCCGCCCTCGACGGCGGGCGCGGCGAGTGCCTCATCCACCCCGGCGCCTCCGTCGCGCCCGGCGCGCTGGTGATCGGCGGGTCCGTCGTGGGGCGGGGCGCGGAGATCGGGGCGGGAGCCCGGCTCGACGGGGCGGTCGTCTTCGACGGGGTGCGGATCGAGGCCGGCGCGATCGTCGAGCGCTCGATCGTCGGCTTCGGCGCGCACATCGGGCCGCGGGCGCGCATCCGGGAGGCAGTCATCGGCGACGGTGCGTCCGTCGGCGCCCGGTGCGAACTGCTGCACGGCGCGCGCGTCTGGCCCGGCGTCGAGCTGCCCGACGGCGGCGTGCGGTTCTCGACGGACGTATAGGAGTTTCTGCGGTGGCTGACTTCCTGCGGTACGTGGCGCTCGGGGACTCCTTCACGGAAGGCGTCGGCGATCCCGATCCGACGGGGACGCACGAGTACCGGGGCTGGTCCGACCGCGTGGCCGAGGTGCTGGCTGCGCGCTCGCCCGAGTTCGGCTACGCGAACCTGGCGATCCGCGGCAAGAAGATGGACCAGATCGTCGCCGAGCAGGTGGAGCCGTGCCTGGAGCTGGCCCCGGATCTGGTCACCGTGTACGCGGGCGCCAACGACCTCATCCGGCCGTCGGTCGACGTCGACGCCGTGGTCGAGGCCTATGACGCGATGCTGGGTCGGCTCGTCGACTCCGGCGCGACCGTCGTGGTGTGGACGGCCGCCGACACGCACGGCAGCGGGATCTTCGGCGCGCTCCGCGGACGCTTCGCGATCTACAACGAACTGGTCCGCGAGATCGCGTCCGACCGGGGGCTCGTGCTACTCGACTACTGGCGGCTCAAGGAGTACCGCGACCTGCGGATGTGGGAGTTCGACCGCATCCACATGTCGCAGCCCGGACACCTGCGGATGGCGATCGAGGTGCTCGACGTGCTGGGCGTTCCGCATTCACTCGTGGCGGACGATCTCGGGCCCGAGCCGGTGATCACGCCGGCGGAGGATCGCGAGATCAAGAGGAAGTGGCGGCGCGAATTCGCCTACCCGTGGGTCTCGCGCCGCCTGCGCGGCATCTCCACCGGCGACGGCCTGCCGCCGAAGTACCCGACGCTGATGCGACCGGCGGGGGTGGACGTGTCGGAGGCCGTAGGCGACGGGTCCTGATCTACGCCGGAGTAGTCAGGGCTGGTCGTTGCTGGTCGTGGCCAAGCAATACACGGATGCCAGAGGGTTGCGCCCTGTCATCCATTCAGATGGTTGATCGATTCGTTGTAGTCAACAACACTGATCACGTGAATTTGTCTCTGTCTGTACGTCGCAGCCGTCGCATCGGAGCTGTTATTTTGCGGGCCATTTCCGCTGGAGCTATGAAATATTGATTAACTGACTGATTCTCGCTGGGAGGCCGTGGAGAGGGCCGAGTGCCCTTCCGTATCCGCGTTGTGGATGAGGGCTGGAATTCTGAAATTGGCCTGCGCGGATAGTCCGGGCGCCTGCTGCTGCAGTACTTGGCGCTGACGTCGTCTAGCGCGGCGGCGACAGAGTTTCGTCGATGGGTTTCGCGCGTGGTGCGCGGGTGGTGGTTACAGACCGCGTTCTGTCATCCGATCAGACGATTGTTCGGTTGTGCAGGATCGATGAGGCTGGTCCGGTGAAGTGTGTGTGGATGGCCTCTGTGATGGGGAGTGCCCGTGAGCGGTGATGAGCCCAAGTTGATGCGGTTCGATCCGGCCGCCGGGGCGTACGTGCCTAACGGGCCGGCGCAATCCCACGGGAGTGTGTATCCGCAGGCAGAGCCCGAGGCTCGCTCTCAGCCCGGTGAGCCTCGGACGCAGCGTATTCAGGCGGGACCGGCGATGCAGCAGCGTCCTGTGCGGCCGTCCCCGCCGGTGCGGGCAGCCCCACCCGAGCGTCTGCCAGTACCGCCGAGAACCGGACCGGCGCCGTCGAGGGGGACTCGTCCGATGCCTCCGGTAGGGCGTCCCTTCGTGCAGCAACCGCAGGTGCAGAGACTGCCGGCGCCGCGTCCCCCACTGCCCGCCTACGCGCCGGCATCCGCGGGCGGGGCGGGTTCCCCGAGTGCCGCGCGCTCGGGAAGGGACGGCGGATCGGCGCGCGCGCCGCGCGAAGGCGGCCCGTGGCCTGAGTTCCTGGCGAGCACGTTCGGATGGTTCGACCTCTTCCTGTACGGCACGCTAACCGCGCTCGTGTTCCCCAGCGTGTTCTTCCCTTTTGCGGAGGACTTGGTGCTCGCCACGGCGATGACCTATCTCGTGCCGTTCCTGGTGCGGCCCGTCGGCGGGCTGTTCTTCGGGCACATCGGTGACGTGCGCGGGCGCCGATATGCGACCGCGCTGGCATTGGCGATCCTCGCAGTCGCCACGATGCTGATGGCGTTGGTTCCCTCGTACTCCACGATTGGAATCGCTGCACCGGTGATCGTGCTGCTGTTGCGCATGGTGCAGATGGCTGCCATAGGTGGGCTTTCGGTCGGGGCGTCGGTGAACGCTGCGGAACGAGCACCCGCACGGTTTCGAGGCATGTGGTCAGCCCTCTCTCAGTCTGGTCTGGCCGCGGGCAGCGCGGCGGCGAGCGCCGCTGTGTTGGTTCCTACCGTGATCCTCCCGGAGGGCATCTTCGCCGAGTGGGTCTGGCGTGCGGTAGTACTGCTCGGCGCTGGTCTTTCCGTCGTTCTCGCACTCGTGCTGCCGAGGATCGTTGATGAGTCGCCAGTCTTCCGAGATCGTCGCAGCATTGCCGATCGAGCGGATTTCGGAGCGGGATTCGCGGGCATCTTCGATTCCGGCTGGCGTGGTGTTCTGTACGGAGCGGGTCTGCGATTCGGTGAATCGGTGTTCCTGTTCTTCCTGCTCGGCTTCGCCTTGGTTTTCGCAGGTCCTGGATGGTCGGAAACCAGATGGGTCCTGCTGTTCGCGGCGGTGCTGCACTGCGGGTTCATCATCGGTGCGGGGGCGGCCTCGGACAGGATTGGGCGGCGGCCTGTTCTGGCGGCAGGAATCGGACTGTCGGTCGTCTGGGCGCTCGTCGCCTTCCCTGTGCTGCTGTCAGGTAGCCTCACCGCGTTTACGCTGGTGATTGTCGTTGGATCGCTCGGACACGCCATGATGTGGGGGCCGGCCGCTGCATTCATCGGCGAGTATTTCCCGTCGAGATCCCGATTCTCGGGGACCTCGCTGGTCGTGAACGTCGTACCCGTCGTCGCGGGATCACTCGTTCCGTTCGTCATGGAGTGGGTCGAGCCGGACTGGGGTGCCTGGACCTATTCGAATCAGTTCTGGCTGCTCTCAGCGTCCATTGTGCTCGCTCTTGCCGTGTCAGGTGTCGCAGTGCTTCTCGCTCCCGAGACGCGCGGGATCGATCTTGCCGACGTGGATGCGCACGATCGAGAGCGCCAGGTGGCGAACCGCGTCCCGAGTCGGCAGGTAGTGGGATACACCCAATCGGGGGAGCCGATCACAGGTCCTGGATCTTCTGCGACGAACGGCATGGCGATCGCCGCGCTGGTGCTGGGCATCATCGGCGGGGTGTGGGCGATCCCGATTGGGCACATCGCGCTCAGCCAGATACGTAGGACGGGCGAGTCTGGTCGCGGGATGGCGATCGCGGGGCTCGTACTCGGATACGTATCGCTGGTCGGCCTGATCGTGGGACTGATCACGTTCCTCGTGATCATCGGCAGCGTCAGGTGATCCGAGGTAGTGGATCACGGCAGGGACGAGGATAAGACGTGAGCGATGACGAGCCGATGACGATGCGCTTCGATCCGGCGCGCGGGGAGTACGTGCCCGATCGTGCTCCGGCACCCGATGCGGCGACCCCGCACCCCCAGGCGCTGTCGCTGCCCGCAGCGCCGCGGGAGCCGATGACGGAGCGCCTGCAATCCCAGCCGACGTCATCGCCGTCAGCGCCGGCGCCGTCACCGGCTCGGCGAACGCCGCAGCCTTCGCGGGTTCGCGCGCAGGCGTCCCCGACGGCGCCGCGTCCGACGGCGACCCGGCCTACCGTGCCTCGACCGACGCCGCCGCAGCTGGCGAAGTCCGGGCCGCCGGTGCAGGCCCCGCAGCCCCCGCAGCCCTCGTCGCCCGCGCAACCTGCGCCGCGTGCCCGACCCGACCCGCCCGGCCGCGCACCGTCGGCCGGCGCCCCGGTGCCACCCGCGCGCCGGACCGAGCAGCGTCGCGTCGCCCCACCGCCGCCCGCGGCCCGGCCACGGCCGGCGACATCGGCCCCGCGCAGGCCGGCGGACCCCCGCCGCGGGCGTGGGCCGGCACCGAGGCTGGAGCCGGTGCCGGCCGCGAGGCCGTACGCGCCGCTGCCGCGCGCAGGCCCCGGCGGGGAGGCCGGGGAGCGTGACGGCGGCGGGCGTCGTGCTGCTCGTGATCGCGGTGATGTGCGCGGTCGTCGCGGGCTCGGCGATCGCGGCGGTCGAGGGGATCGCGCCGGAGTACGAGGAGACGTTCTGGGACCTCGGATCGCGGCAGCTCGACTACATGTACTGGGACTCGCTGTCGCCCTGGTACGTGCTCGAGTTCTTCACGCTCGGCGTGTGCGCGCTGGCGGTGGTGTAGGGCATCGCACTGCTCCGCAGTCGGCAGAACAGCACCCGCGTCCTCGCGACGGTGCTCGCGCTCATGCTGATGCTGTGCTGGTTGCCGGGCCTGGTCGCGGTGCTCGTCGTTCCGGCCCTGCTGTGGCTACCGGACGGCGCGCGGGCCTGGTTCCGCGGCCCGGCCTGACCGCCCACCGCGGACCGTCGGACATGGGAAACCGGGCGGACCTACGCCTCCGGGACGAAGGCCTTCGCGGCGGCGACGAGGCCGCCGCCCAGCGGCAGGATCACGGGGAGCAGGTTCTCGTCGGCGGCGATGATGCGGGTGGCCTCGCGGGCGGCGAAGGCCTCGTCGTCATGGGCCTCCGGATCGGGGATCCGATAGCCCGCGTCGCCGAGATTCACGACCACGACCCCGCCGGGGCGGAGCAGGCGCACCGCGTCGATGACGTAGCGCGGGTGGTCGACGGGCTCACCGTCGAGGAAGATGAGGTCGTAGGCCGCGTCGGCGAGGCGGGGGAGCACGTCGAGGGCGTGGCCGTTGATCAGGCGCGTCCGGTTCGCCGCGACCCCGGCCTGCTGGAAGCCGATCTTCGCGGCGGCCTGGAACTCCTGCTCGGAGTCGATCGTGGTGAGCACCGAGTCCGGTCGCATGCCGGAGAGCAGCCACAGGCCGCTGATGCCGGCGCCCGTCCCGACCTCGACGACGGATTTCGCGCCGCCCGCGGCGGCGAACACCGACAGCAGGGCGCCCACCGACGGCGAGACCGCGTCGACGCCCAGGTCGGCGGCACGCTCGCGCGCGGAGGACATCGCCTCGTCCTCGACGATGGCGTTCTCGGCGTACGTGACGAGGGAGGATGCGGCGGAGTTGGACACGCCGCAATGGTAGCCCGTCGCCCGACGGCCACCCCGCCGTGACGGAGAAGTCGCGCCACGACGATGCATGCACAGGCAACCCTCAGGGAGGAATCAGCGCTCCCACACCGCGGCAGGGAAAGGTATCGGTCAGCGAAGGACCCCCGCCGTGGAATTGCCGATTCCGGGAACAATTCGGGCGGCCCGGGAGTTCTTGAGTAGAGGAGCGCCCCGCCGTCCGGCGGTGGCACGAGGAGGAGCGCATGGCCCTGGCCCGCAAGGCCGGACCCCGGCAGGAGCCGCAGCCGCAGGCTGCGTACGCGACGTTCGACGACGACCGTGCGGTTGAACCCGCAGGTACCGCCGCTTTCGACGCGTCGGGCGACTGCGCCGACATGCCCTCCTGGGACGAGCTCGTCCGCGAGCACGCCGACCGTGTCTACCGCCTCGCCTACCGCCTGTCCGGCAACGCGCAGGACGCCGAGGACCTCACGCAGGAGACCTTCATCCGCGTCTTCCGCAGCCTGCAGAGCTACGAACCCGGCACGTTCGAGGGCTGGTTGCACCGCATCACCACCAACCTGTTCCTCGACATGGTCCGCCGCCGCAACCGCATCCGCATGGAGGCGCTGCCGGAGGATTACGAGCGCGTACCGTCGTCCGACCCGGATCCCGGCCAGATCTACGCGGACGCCAACCTCGGCCCGCAACTGCAGAACGCGCTCGACGCACTGGCGCCGGAGTTCCGCGCCGCCGTCGTCCTCGCCGACATCGAGGGCCTCTCGTACGAGGAGGTCGCGGCCACCCTGGGCGTGAAGCTGGGCACCGTCCGCTCGCGCATCCACCGCGGCCGCAAGTCCATCCGCGAGGCACTGGCGAATCAGGGCCTGACCAGCAGCTCCGCGCTCGCCTACTGAGCGCGCGCCCGGCACCGTCGGGAACTCCCGGGCGACACCCGTCGTTGTACTGACGAGTGCAGGTACTGTGGCGGTGTAACGGCGGTACGCCCATCGGCCCGAGCAGAGGAGGGAGCGGCGTGGATCATCTCAGTGGCAGCATCAAGCGCGCATTTTCGCGCCGCCCGGGCGAGTTCTCGTCCACCGAGCACCTCGCGTACGAGGCGGTCGTCGCCTTCGTCGACGGTGAGCTGCGGATGAACGCCCACCTGCGCGCCGGCACCCACATCGCCGAGTGCGCCGTGTGCGCCGCCGAGGTCGAAGCGCAGCGCCAGGTCCGCACCGCGCTGCGCGAGTCGGGCGAGATCACCGTGCCGCACCGCCTGCTCGGTCAGCTCGCGCAGATCCCCACGGACTGCCACAACGGCCGGGCGCCGTTCGACGGCTTCCCGACCTTCACGCCCGGGTCCTCGCGACGCGACGAGCGTGACAAGCGCGGCCGGCGGCGGAACGCTCGGTAGATTCGACCCCGTGACCTCCGATCCCGACAGCCGGCGTCCCCGCTTGGAGCCGCGCCCCACGTACCGTCCCTCGGTGTCTGAAGGCGAACAGGTCGTCTTCGGCAGGCCGGACGGGGTCGACGGTGCCTTTGCTCCCGAGTCCGTCCGCAAGGCCACGGGACGCGGGCCGCAGCCGCAGGCCGCCGCGCCCGACCCCGTACTCGCCGAGGCCTTCTCGCGACCTCCCGGCACCGTCGAGGCGCTGCAGCGCGATCCCTACGCCGGCCCGCTCCAGCCGGAGCCCGAGCCCGAAACGGAGGACCCGTGGCGGGACACCGAATCCCTCGCGGGCCTCGGCGAGCCCGCGATCGAGCCGCCGCCGCGGGCCGTGCGGCAACCGGATCCCGAGCAGCTCGGCGTCCGCGACGTCCTCTTCGGTCGCCGGGTCTCCGTGCGCGCCCTCGCCGTCCTCGGCGTGCTCGCGCTGGTCATCGGCCTGCTCGGTGGCGCGATCGGACGGATCACCGGGACCACGATCGAGAAGCTCACCGACTCGCGGGTGTCGCTGCCCGCGGCGGAGGGCACTCCCGCCGAGGCCGGCGCCGTCGCCTCCATGGTCGGGAAAGTCGGTGCGAGTGTGGTCACGATCGAGGTGCGCACCAAGACGTCCGGCGAGACCGGCTCCGGCTCCGTGATCGACGCCGGGCGCGGCTACATCATGACCAACAACCACGTCGTCGCGACCGCCTCCACGAACAAGGACGCCAAGATCGAGGTCGTCTTCTTCAACGGCACCCGCACCCCGGCGCAGCTCGTCGGGACGGATCCGTACACCGACGTGGCCGTCGTGAAGGTCTCGGTCGACGGGCTGCAGCAGATCGCCCGCGGCGACTCCGGCGAGCTCGTCGCGGGGCAGCCGGTCGTGGCGATCGGCTCCCCGCTGGGGCTGCGCCGCACCGTCACCTCCGGCGTCGTGTCCGCGACGCACCGCCCGGTCCAGGGCCCCGCGGACGGCCCGAATCCGCCCGCGACCTTCGATTCGGTGCAGACCGACGCCGCGATCAACCCCGGTAATTCCGGCGGCCCGCTGCTGGATCTGCAGGGCCGGCAGATCGGCATCAACACCCTCGGGCTCTCGCCCGGCGGCGGCGGCTCGATCGGCCTGAACTTCGCCATCGCCGCCAACGTCGCGTGGCCGATCGCCGAGTCGATCATCCGCGGTCAGAAGGTGGTCCACGCCGACCTCGGCATCAACGGCCGCGAGGTCAGCAACGAGGCCGCGTCCGGCGTGCGCGTCGAGAACGTGAAGAGGGGCGGAGCCGCCGAGAAGGCGGGCATCCGCGAGGGCGACGTGATCACCAAGGTCGGCGACGTCGAGGTGGCCGAGGCGGCCGACGTGATCGTCGCCGTCCGCGCCGTCGGCGTGGGCAAGGAGACGACGGTGACGGTCGCCCGCGACGGCCGCCAGGTCCCGATCAAGGTCACGCCCGAGCCGCTGACCTGAGCCTCCGGGCCGAGTCGCCCGCTGAGCAGCCGCGAGGTGCGCGCGGTACTGAGCCTCCCGTAGCATGACGGGGTGTTCTCGAATCTCGGCATGGGAGAAATCCTCATGCTGGTCGTCGTGGGTCTGGTGATCCTGGGGCCGGAACGGCTCCCGGGCGCGGTCAACTGGTTCTTCACGACGCTGCGGCAGGTGCGCGATTACGCCACCGGCGCGACGCAGCAGCTCAAGGACGACATGGGCGGCGATTTCGACGCCATCCGCGAGCCCCTGCAGCAGATCCAGAACCTGCGCGGCATGACGCCCACCGCCATCGTCACCAAGCACCTCCTCAACGGCGACGACACCGTGATCCGCGAGATGAGCGAGCAGGTGCGCTCCACCGCCGACGCGCTGAACCTCCGCAAGGCCGTCGACGCCGCCGCGCCGGTCGCCCCGGTCACCTCGCTGGAGAAGGGGCCGTCGCTGGAGAAGTCGGCGCCCGACGCGCCCGCGGGCGCAATGCCCACGATGCCGCGGATCCACACACCGCTGGCACCCGAGGAGCGGGCCCCGTTCGACGTCGACGCGACGTAACCGCCGACCGTCTGAAGGCCTGGTCCGGCGGCCGGCGCAGACCGCCGAAAAACTTGTGGACTCCGGTGCGCGGCCTGTGGATAAGGCACCGTTGCGGCGGCGCCGACGGTCGACGATGCGGTTCACTGCTCGCAGGGGGGAGATCACGCCGCGGGCGCACCTGCGAGCACATTTCGGGTGTGGAGCCACGCGGTGCCAGGTATTACGGGTGTGACGGCGCAATCCGGGTGTGGCAGAGGTCCTAGGCGGGCAGATCGGGTGTGAGGGCGGTTCTGCCGGTCAGATCGGGTGCGCCCACCACCGCATCAGCGATCAGCGAGGAGTGCCGCCGGCGACGTTCGTCCGCCTGCTCCGGGAGTGCCGTGGTCAGGTGGGAAGCCACATGCCGAGACTGCGGGGCGCGGTCTCCACGAAGCCGACCTTGCGGTACAGCGGGCGTCCGGGGGCGTCGGCCATGAGCGTGATGTACGGGTCCGCGGGTGCGGCGGCCCGGATCTCGGCGATGAGCCAGTCCAGGACCGCCCGCCCGATGCCGCGGCCCTGGTGCGCGGGCAGGGTGGCCATATCGGCGATGTGGAAGTACCAGCCCCCGTCGCCGAGCACGCGCCCCATCGCCACGACCTCGTCGCCGACCACCACGTGGCACCACCGCCAGCTGTTGGCCAGCGCACCGGCGGCCTGCGCCTCGGTCCTCGGCGCCAGGCCCGAGTCCGCACGCAGGCGCACGTAGTCCGCGATCGGCGGGGGCTCGGCGACGAGGCGGAAACTCACAGGTGGCGGGTGGTGTCGATGCCCAGTGACATACCGGCCAGGCCGCGCTTGCGGACGGCGAGCTTGTCGGCGATGGCGCGCAGGGCGGAGCCGGTGGGGGAGTCGGGGGCGGAGAGCACCACCGGGGTCCCGGAGTCGCCGGCCTCGCGGAGCTGCGGGTCCAGCGGGATCTGGCCGAGCAGGGGCACGTCGGCGCCCACGGCGCGGGTGAGCCGCGCCGCGACCTGCTCGCCGCCGCCGGAGCCGAAGACGTCGAGGACGGTCCCGTCGGGCAGCGTCAGGCCCGACATGTTCTCGATGACCCCCGCCACCCGCTGGCGGGTCTGCAGCGCGATGGCGCCGGCCCGCTCGGCGACCTCGGCGGCCGCGGTCTGCGGCGTCGTGACCACGAGGATCTCGGCGCCCGGGATGAGCTGCGCGATGGAGATCGCGACGTCGCCGGTGCCGGGCGGCAGGTCGAGCAGGAGCACGTCGAGATCGCCCCAGAAGACGTCGGCGAGGAACTGCTGCAGCGCGCGGTGCAGCATCGGCCCGCGCCACACGACGGGGGTGTTGCCGGTGGTGAACATGGCCACCGAGATGACCTTCACGCCGTGCGCCTGCGGCGGCATGATCATCGAGTCGACCTGCGTGGGACGGGCGTCGGTACCCATCATGCGCGGCACGGAGTGACCGTAGATGTCGGCGTCGAGCACGCCCACGGAGAGGCCGCGCGCGGCCATCGACGCCGCGAGATTGACGGTGACGGAGCTCTTGCCGACGCCGCCCTTGCCCGACGCGACCGCGTACACGCGGGTCAGGGACCCGGGCTGGGCGAACGGGATCACGGGCTCGGCCCGGTCGCCGCGCACCGTCTTACGCAGCTCGGCGCGCTGCTCGTCGTTCATCACGTCCAGCTCGACGCGCACCTCGCCGGTGCCGGGCACGTCGGCGACGGCCGCCCGCACACGGTCCACGATCTGGGTGCGCATGGGGCACGCGGAGGTGGTGAGGTACACCTCGACGTCGATCGACGAATCGGCCTGCACCGCGACCGACTTCACCATCCCCAGATCGGTGATCGGCTTGCCGATCTCGGGGTCGTTCACGGTGGCCAGGGCCGACCGGATCGCGTCTTCCGTCACCACACTCATAACGCCCTCCATCGTATCGGCAGGCCCGGGAGCGAGGAATCCGCCTTACCGCGGGGGGCGGGGCACCGTCGGCGAGGAGGACGGAACGGGCCTGCTCGACGGCGCCGGGCGCACCGAGGGTGGCGCGGGCCGGACTTCGGACGGCGGGGCCGGGCGCACGCTCGACGGGATCGCGAGCGCCCCGCCGGGACCGGGGTCGCCCGCGGGCGCCGGGCCGGGCGGCACCGGCCGCGTCGGGCTCGACGGTGCGCCGGGCGCGCCCGGTTCGCTGGTCGGGGGCGCGCAGTCGCTCACCGTGGTGGGCAGCGGCGTGCCCCCGGGACCGCGTGCCGCGCTCGCCGCCGACGGGGCCACCGCGGGCCGCTGGGAGGTCGTCGCCCCCGCGGCCGGACCGGCCGGCGACGGCTGCGCTTGTCCGG
>NZ_VIGW01000059.1 GCF_007858435.1 Tsukamurella asaccharolytica
TAAAAAAATGAGTGCGCAATATGTTGAGCTATTAAACCAGAGCCTTTTTGAACTTCAGAATGATGTCAATGTCTCCTTTGAGTTCTTTCCCCCCAATAGCGAACAGATGGTCACCACTCTTTGGAACTCCATCGAACGGCTTAAGGTCTTAAAACCCCAATTTGTCTCCGTCACCTATGGTGCGAATGCGTCAACACGGGATCGTACCCACCGAGTGATTGAAGATATTGTCCATAAAACGGATCTCACCGCCGTTCCCCATCTCACCTGCGTCGATACATCGGAAGAGGAGCTCAATCAGATCGCCGATAACTATTGGGATCTTGGCATTCGCCATATTTTGGCACTGCGCGGAGATCTCCCTAAGGGTACAGAAAACCCAGGTATCTATGCTGATAGTCTAGTCAAACTACTCAAAAAACGTCACGACTTTGATATCTCGGTAGCCGCCTATCCTGAAATTCACCCGAAGCAAAAAATGCACAGGCTGATCTTCTCCATCTTAAGCGTAAAATCGATGCCGGAGCGAATTTAGCGATTACCCAATTCTTCTTCGATATCGATGCCTTTCTCCGCTTTAG
>NZ_VIGW01000060.1 GCF_007858435.1 Tsukamurella asaccharolytica
CGATTGGTTACGCACGCTTCAATTTGAGTATAGCCATAATAAGATTGATCACGTGATGGATAATTATAGCTATCGCGCCACTCCTAGTAAGTATTCGGTAAGTAATCCTGCACGGACAACACAATCGGCAAAGCTTTTTGCAGAGCTCTCTTTAGGGAATCATGAGACAACAGTGGGGATCGATTGGCTTGATGATCGCCATAAGTTGCGAGTGAGCCGTATGAAACCAAATTTAGCAGAGGCAGCCAACTACCATAAGATGCCTTATCAAGCGAATCAGAAATTTAAAAATTGGGGCCTTTTTATTGAAGATGAGTGGTTCCTCAATGATTCTCAGAAGTTGGCAATGGGGTACCGTCATGATCGTTATGATGCAAAATATAATCCCAATTTTGATAAAGGGAAAGATGTTGATCCTCAATTTCATTCAAAACGTTACAGTCGCGACTCAGCCTTTATTCGCTATGAGCATCGTTTAGGGGATTGGTTACTCCATGCCGGTTACGGAATGGCACAACGTGCGCCCGATTTCTGGGAGAGAAGTAAAGATAATGGTGAACGTCTTAAGAAAGAGACTAAT
>NZ_VIGW01000061.1 GCF_007858435.1 Tsukamurella asaccharolytica
GTGACGATAGCTGGAGCACTTGATACTTCTGAAGCAACGATTGGTCTCTCTCAAACGGCCTTCTTTATGTCGGCGGCACTCTTCTCTATCTTTATTCCACGTTTAAGTGATATTGTCGGGCGTCGTAAGATCCTCTTTTTTCTGATCTTTGTGACAACGATTGGGGGTGTGCTTTCTGCCATTACGCCTAATATTGAGCTCTACTTTGTCTCACGAATTATCCAAGGCTTCTCCGGGCCGGTTGTTCCGCTCTGTCTTTTGATGCTACATGCCGAGGTGAATGATCCGAAACGCTACGGGATGTTGATGGGGATTATAACAGCTGTCAATGGAGGAATTGCCGGAATCGATGCATTCTTAGGGGGCTTTATTGCAACCCACTTCGGTTTCCGTCCTGTCTTCTGGTTTATCGCCGCTGTAGGGCTTATTACGTTACCTTTTATTTTAAAAGGGGTTAGAGAGACAAAACCTTCTGCAGGGCAGAAGATGGATTGGTTTGGCGTTCTCTTCTTGGTGATTACCCTTGCTGGATTTTTAGTAGCCTTTAATGAGGCAGGGAAAGTGGCGGCAGCTAATT
>NZ_VIGW01000062.1 GCF_007858435.1 Tsukamurella asaccharolytica
ATATTTAACAATTAACGATATCGATCTTGACAATCTTAGTTAATTTCCACTCAAGTCTATATTAAAACCTATTAAAACCTATTAAAGCCTATTAAAGGCTATTAAACTCTATTAGTCCTATTAATGATCGATACTCTTATTAAAGCTTATTAACTTTCGATCCTATAAACCTATAAACCTATAAACCTTAACGATCTTATCGATAGATCATATAGCCATACGACATAGATATACAGATAGCGCCAGACAATTATACAGATAGAGATAGCCTCGATAGATGATGTCAATAGCGTTATCACGATAAGAGTGAGAGCAAAAATCCCAAGCAACTCTTCAAAAATCTTCTATTGATGCCACTGATATGCTCAATAAAAGAGTATAAAAGGCTATAAAAAGCTATTTATAGCTGATTTAAATAGTGATTAAGCTCAGTTTAAATTCAGTGTAAATCATCATTGTATGACTAATCATTTTGTTTATGATTATTCACACGCTTTTATTATCTGCTCTCTATCGATTGCATCTTTTGCTTGTTACTTCTAATACTCACTCTATGCTACCCACTATTGATCTATT
>NZ_VIGW01000063.1 GCF_007858435.1 Tsukamurella asaccharolytica
CTGATGGATCAAAGAGTGAAACGAGAACATGTATCTTTGGAGCGCACTATTTTGCCGGCAAAAATATTGTGACGATTGAAGGGCAGGCGACAAAAAAAGATGGAGTATTGATCTTAACGCCTATTCAACAGGCTTTTATTGATAATTTTGCTTTCCAATGTGGCTATTGTGCGCCAGGATTTGTTGCGGGTGCAACGGTCTTTTTAGATCGCTTAAATCGCCGCCCCATTAAGAGAGCTAATCTAGAAAAAGCCATTGAGGAGGCTCTCAATGATCATATCTGCCGTTGTACAGGGTATGTCCGTTATTATGAAGCAATTCGGGATGTCGCCTTAGCCACCCCCGGTTGTGTTATCGATTAAGGAGTAGAAGATGCGTTATGTTAAAGATATCGATTATTATCGTCGCAGTAAGCAGAAAGGGAGCTTAAAGCGCTGGCTCAGTTGGCTCCTATTATTGTTGATTATCTTAGCGGTATTAATCCTAATCGGTGTGTTTCGTCAAGATTCTGTGACTGCTAAAGGTACTTTAAGTGAAGCAGAGATGGAAGCATTGATACCTAAAGGG
>NZ_VIGW01000064.1 GCF_007858435.1 Tsukamurella asaccharolytica
TCTCAACCTCTAGTAACTTTTCTGGCTCTAATCCGGTATCGTAACGGACACTCTGCGCACAATATTTACAATCTTCTGAGCAATTACCAGTCTTAATTGAGAGCAAGATACTCACCTGTACTTTAGTAGGATCAAAGTTTTGACGGTGAACCGTTTGTGCTTCATAAAGTAACTCAAAAAGTGGCTTTTCAAAGAGCGCTAATGCCTTCTCAATTGACCACTCATTTGTGTAATATTCCATTGTTGTTATTCCTCCAGCCCTAAAGAGCATTCTTAGATATAAACGTACCGTACTATCATAGGGGAAATAGAGAAGGAATGTGATTTTATTTAAGATTTTTGGTGACTCTTTACTCACTTCACCTCCAATATCAGGGGTTACGCCCTTCTCTCGCCTCAAGATTTAAAACGATTTATTCCGAATAAGGAGCGCAATATTAAGAGAAACGCGATAAAAAAGCGACTCTTATCGAAGAGTCGCCACGCGCTACAGACGCTTACTTTTGATCTTTCATCTAGAGGGTATAACCCGCATAATGACTTAAGTAATGCGCCAATGTTCTTTTG
>NZ_VIGW01000065.1 GCF_007858435.1 Tsukamurella asaccharolytica
GTCCTCCACGAACGCGCCGTGCTGCTTCGCTTCGGCCTGGCTGACCTCGGCCCATATCCGTTTCACCTGGGCCGCACTGTACCCGGCCAGCTCGGCGGTCTTGTTGATGCTGTAGCCGGACTTGCGCAGCGCGACAACTTGGGCGCGGCGCTTCGGATCAGCACGGCGGCCCTTGTACCGCCCGGCCTGGCGGGCCAACTCAATGCCTTGGCGCTGGCGTTCGCGCCTGTCCTCGTAGTCGTCGCGGGCCATCTGCAAGGCCAGGCGAAAAAGCATGATCTGCACGGCTTCCAGCACGATCTTGGCGACGCCCTGGGCCTCGGCCGCCAGGTCGGATAGATCGACCACGCCAGGGACGGCTAGGCGTGCGCCTTTGGCCTGTATCGAGGCCACCAGGCGCTCGGCCTCGGGCAAAGGTAGGCGGCTGATGCGGTCGATCTTCTCGGCAATGACCACCTCGCCGGGCTGTAGGTCGCCGATCATGCGCAGCAGCTCAGGCCGGTCGGCGAGTGCGCCGGATGCCTTCTCACGGGAGATGCCGGCGACGTAGTAGCCGGCGGCCTTC
>NZ_VIGW01000066.1 GCF_007858435.1 Tsukamurella asaccharolytica
TTTTGAAAACTACCGGGAGATTCAGGGATTTTTACGGCAATAAGCGCCTCATTTCTTTCCCCTAACTCTGCTCTCTCTGCGACATATCGAAGTCGATCAAAGTTGATATTTGCACCGCTGAGGATGCCGGCAACATTTTTAAAACCTGCGTTTGGATGTGCTTGAAGATATTTTTTAATGCCGGCAACGCTCAGAGCACCTGATGGTTCGCTGAGTGCTCTTGTATTGTTGAAGATATCTTTCATTGCAGCACAGAGCTCATCTGTCGAAACCGTTATAATCTCATCGACATATTTTTGACATAGTTCGAAGGTCTTTTCGCCAACGAGTTTAACGGCAGTTCCATCGGCAAATGTTCCTACTTGTGGAAGATTGATACGCTCACCACTTTCGAGCGAAACCTTCATCGAGGCAGATTCTTCAGGTTCTACGCCAATAATTTTACAATTGGGAGCGATAAATTTGACATAAGCCGCTACACCGGCAATTAAACCGCCACCTCCCACCGGGATAAAGAGCGCATCAAGATCGGGTTTCTGATCGAGCATCTCTTTACC
>NZ_VIGW01000067.1 GCF_007858435.1 Tsukamurella asaccharolytica
TGATGTTAGCAATATCGATAAATTTATTGCAAAAGCAAAAGATAAGAATGATCCATTCCGTTTAATGGGCTTTGGGCATCGTGTTTATAAAAACTTCGACCCACGTGCACGTATCATTAAAGGTATCGCTGATGAAGTATTGGCGAAATATGGTAACGATCCATTGATGGAGATTGCGGTTAAACTTGAAGAGATCGCGCTTAAAGATGAGTACTTCGTAGAGCGTAAACTCTATCCGAACGTGGACTTCTACTCAGGTATTATCTATAAAGCATTAGGAATTCCTGTTGAGATGTTTACACCAATGTTCGCAATCGCACGTACAAGTGGTTGGATTAGCCATTGGGCAGAGATGATTTCTGATCCTCATATGAAGATTGGTCGTCCACGTCAACGTTATATCGGTCCAAAGATTCGTGATGTAAAATAAGCTCTCGATAGAGATTGTTTTCGATCGTTTTTGGAACGATTATCTTCTCAAGTTGAAATTTGAGTGATAACAATAAATAATAGGAAGGTGTAGCTATTTTGTAGTTACGCCTTT
>NZ_VIGW01000068.1 GCF_007858435.1 Tsukamurella asaccharolytica
GCAACAATCTTCCTCAAACAAAAGAGGAGATTAATCAATTAGTTGAACGGGTAACTAAAGATACGCCTTCCGCTTTTAACTCCCAAAGTTCTCGCGTTGTATTACTACAAGATCATGCGCATCAAAAGTTATGGGACATCACGTTAGAGGCATTAAGAGCGATCGTTCCTGCTGATAACTTTGCCGCTACAGAGGCTAAAATTAAGAGCTTTGCTGCCGGTGCAGGAACGATTCTCTACTTTGAAGATCAACAAGTTGTTGAAGATCTTCAAGAGCAGTTCTCAGCTTATGCTGCTAATTTCCCTAAATGGTCTGAACAGGCGCATGGAATTACGGCATATGCGGTTTGGCTTGCTCTGGCAGAAGTCAATATCGGTGCCTCTTTACAGCACTATAATGAGCTGATTGAAGCAGCAGTGAAGGCAGAATGGGATCTTCCTGCAAAATGGGCGCTAAAAGCACAGATGCCTTTTGGCTCTATCGAAACAGAAGCAGATCCTAAAGCCTATATCGATACAGCAGCACGCTTTAAAGTCTTCGGT
>NZ_VIGW01000006.1 GCF_007858435.1 Tsukamurella asaccharolytica
CACGGCCGCGCGGTCCTGCGGGGCGACGGTGCTGCGCGCGGCCCGGTGCAGCGGCCCGACGATGCCCTCCTCGCCGCGGGTGCCGATGAGAGCGGGCTGCCGGCGCAGGTCCAGCCAGGTGCGCGCCAGCAGCGCCCAGCGCTCGGCGGGCGCGGAACGCTGCCACTCGTCGACCGTGACCGTGGGCGCGAAGACCGAGTCCTCCTCGCCGTCGAGCTCGCCCTCCACGATGAGACCGGCGGCCGCGAGCAGCTCCAGGAGGAGCGCGGCGCGGTCCTCGGCGAGTCCGGTGGCCTTCGCGACGCGGCGCAGCTCGCGGATGCCGATGCCGCCCGCCTTCACTCGCTGCGCCGGGACCGCGCCCAGCGCGTCGAGCACGTCGTCGGCGTGCCGCAGCAGCTCCAGCGCCGCGACCGCGCCGGCCCCGTCGGCACCGGGGACGGGCGGACCGTCGAGCACGGGCGGCTTGAGGGAGGTGCCCAGGGGGAGCTCGCCCCGCAGCCGGGCGCGGACCTCCCACGGCAGCTCGACGGTCTGGTGGTCGACGCGCGCCAGCAGGCCGGACGCGAGCATGCGCTGCACCGGATGGTCGGGGGACGTGCCCGAACCCGCTGCCGCGGTGCGGCCCAGCGGCGAGCCCTCGGCCAAGCGCTCGAGGAGGGCGCGCTCGTCGGGGCCGGCGGCGGCCAGGGCGGCGTCGATCGCGTCGAGGTCTGGCGGGGTCGTCAGCTGGGTCGATCGCCACGGCAGGGCCTCGCGGGCGGCGGCCGTGGTGTGCAGGACGTCGTCGCCCCAGGCGAGCGCCAGGCCGCGCAGCTTCTCCGCCGCCGCGAGCACCTGCTTCTTGAGCGCCCTGCCGCGGAGCCGGCGGGCGAGGGCGTCGGGGTCCAGCGGCTCGGTGAGGAGCACCTCGAGAACGGCCAGGTCGAGCAGGGTCAGCCGCTCCGCGACGCGGCCCAGCGACGACGGACTGTTCAGGCGGCTCGCGAGGACGGCGAAGCCCGCGGGGACGGGCGTCGCGACGTCGCGCCGGACGTCGAGCAGCGCCGCGATCTCCGCGTCGGTGCGCCCACGCAGCCACGCCGCGGGCCCCGTCGACGAGGTATTACTGCTCACCGATACAGCCTAGACACCGGGGCATGTCAGAATAGCGGCGTGTCTGAGACCTCGAATGCGAAGAAGCCCGGCTACGTCGACAACGGCTGGCCCGGCGCGGACCAGGGCACGGCCGATCACGCCGTGACCGAGCTGGTGGCCCCGGTGGTCGGTGCGCTGTCGCCGTTCGGCGATCTGGAGTTCCCGCAGCAGCACATCCCGTACGTGCACCCCTCGACCCGGATCAACCGCTGACCGGAGAGCTGACACACATCGACCCGACGGGTGCCGCCCGCATGGTCGACGTGTCCGGCAAGGCCGTCACCGCCCGCACGGCGGTCGCGGCCGGCACGTTCCGCACCACCGAGGCCGTCGTGGCCGCCATCGCCGGCGGTGCCGTGCCCAAAGGCGACGTGCTCGCCACCGCCCGTATCGCGGGAATCATGGCGGTCAAGCGCACGGCCGACCTGATCCCTCTGTGCCACCCGCTGCCGATCTCCGGCGTGACCGTCGACCTGGAACCGTCGGGCGCGGAGATCGCCGTCACCGCCACCGTGCGCTGCACGGGCCGTACGGGCGTCGAGATGGAGGCGCTCACCGCCGTCGCGGTCGCGGGGCTGACTCTGCACGACATGGTCAAGGCACTCGACCCCGCCGCCGTCATGACGGACGTCCGCGTGCTCACCAAGGACGGCGGAAAGACCGGCCACTGGGAGAGATCCAATGACTGAACCGCACCGCCCGTCCCGCGATCGCTGCGCCACCGTCGTGGTCGCCTCCACCCGCGCCGCCCTGGGCGAGCGCGAGGACACCACCGGCCCCGCCATCGCGGCGTGGCTCGGTGAGCGCGGCTTCGAGGTCTACGGCCCCGTCGTGGTGCCCGACGGCGAGGAGGTGGGCGCCGCCATCCGCTCC
Source organism: Tsukamurella asaccharolytica (assembly GCF_007858435.1). Lineage (GTDB taxonomy): Bacteria > Actinomycetota > Actinomycetes > Mycobacteriales > Mycobacteriaceae > Tsukamurella > Tsukamurella asaccharolytica. Next base: position 2,011 of record NZ_VIGW01000006.1, read on the forward strand.
GCGGTCCGCCGCGGCGACGCCGTGGTGCTCACCACCGGCGGCACCGGCCTCACGCCCTCCGACCGCACCCCCGAGGAGACACGCGGCGCGCTGACCTTCGAGATCCCGGGCCTCGCCAGCGCCATCCGCACGTCGGGCCTGCCCGACGTGCCGACCACAGTGCTCAGCCGCGGCCTGGCCGGCGTCGCCGGCTCGTCGCTGGTGGTGAACCTGCCGGGCTCGTCGGGCGGGGTCCGCGACGGCCTCGCCGTGCTCGACGGGGTCCTGCACCACGCGCTCGACCAGATCCGCGGCGGGGACCATGGCTGACGAGCCCGCGGCGGAGGTCGTCTTCGCCCGGGTGGTAGAGGAGCCGATCGACCTCGCCGCGCACGAGTCCGCGGTGGCGCGGCGCGAGGCGGGCGCGGTCGTGGGCTTCGTCGGGGCCGTGCGCGATCACGACGGTGGCCGCGGCGTGACCGCGCTGGAGTACTCGGCGCACCCCACGGCCGAGCGGGTCATCGCCGAGGTCGTGCAGCGCGAGGCGGACGCCGCCGAGGGCGTGCGGGCCGTCGCCGTCTCGCACCGCGTGGGCCCGCTGGCGATCGGCGATGCGGCGTTCGTCGTCGCCGTCGCGGCCGATCACCGGGCGGCGGCGTTCGCGACGTGCGCGCGGCTCGTCGACGCGGTCAAGGAGGCGCTCCCGGTGTGGAAGCACCAGCTGTTCCTGGACGGAACGGACGAGTGGGTCGGCAGCGCATAGCGGCCACCCCCACGACATCGGAAACGCCGAGAGGGGCCTGCGGCGTGATGCCGGAGGCCCCTCTCGGTAGTGCGTGGTGCGGTGGGCTCAGTAGCCCTTGGCCGCGGCCTGCTGCAGCAGGGCGAGCACGGCGGGGTCGATCTTCTGGCCGCCGGCCTGGGCCTGCGAGATGACCTGGTTGATGTACTGCGCGTTCACGGACTGGCCGGGCTGCGCGACGGGCTTGGCGACCGGCTTCGGAGCAGGGTTGGCAACCGGCTTCGGGGCGGGCTTGGCGACCGGCTTCGGCGCAGGGGCGGCCACCGGCTTCGGGGCGGGCTTCGTGGCCGGCTTGGTGACGGGCTTCGTGACCGGCTTGGTGGTGTCGGTGTCCGTCGGGGAGACCGTGCGGGGGGTCGGCGAGCCGAGGCCCCGGCCGCAGGTGGGCCATGCGCCCTTGCCCTGGCCGGCGAGAACCTTCTCGGCGATCGCGATCTGCTGCTCGCGGCTGGCCTGGTTGGCAGTGGGGGCGTACTGCGTGCCGCCGTAGCCGGCCCACGTGGACGGGCTGAACTGCAGGCCGCCGTGGTAGCCGTTACCCGTGTTGATGGCCCAGTTACCGCCGGACTCGCAGGCGGCGACCTTGTCCCACTGGGAATCGGGGGCGGCGTTCGCGGCGGGGGCGGCGAGCGCGAGACCCGCGCCACCCAGCATCGCGCCCGCGGCGGCGACCTTGGCGGCGCTCAGGCTGGTGGTGGACTGCTTGCGGTGACGACCGGTCATCGTGTGAAGTCTTTCCTCTCTACGCGCGTGCGAAGTTAGCTGTCGGGTTCGAGCGAGAGGCTGCTCGGCCGGTTGCCCGGCTTGACCCCTAGGGCGAGTGCCCTGCGGCCTCGCGGCCGCGGATGGTTCCTCCGCCTTCGTCCAGGTGTAGATCGTGATGCATGTGTCCCGAATCGCACGCTGGACGAAGCTCTGCGCTGCGAACGATCGGGGTGGCTGCTGCTGCGGCCCTCAGCGACGGTAACAGACCCCGGCCCGAGGCCCAACCGTTACCGGACCGTGATTTTATATTGTGTGATCGATATCACGCCCGGGCGCGGTGGATCACCCGCCGGCGAAGGGCGGCAAGACGTCGAGCATCGACCCCGTCGCGGGCGTCTCGACGTCGCGAACCGCCACCTCGTCGAGCAGGAAGCTGCAGCGGGTGAGCACCCGGAGGAGCTCGGGATGCCGGGCGGCGAGGAGGTCGGAGACCTCGGCGACCGTGGCGCCGTCGGGTACCGGCACCGTCTCCTCGGCGACGCCCGCCGCGGCGCGCGCGGCGGCGAAGTAACGGATCAGCATCGGTCAGCCTCCGATCGCGCTCATGGGTCGCGAGGGCTGCAGGAAGGCCGGGTCGTCGATGCCGTGGCCGGCCTGCTTGCCGAGCATCGCGGCGAGCCACGCGTCGGCGATCTCCTCGTCCGTCGCGCCGCCGCGGAGGAGGGGCTTGAGATCGGTCTCCTCGGCCGCGAACAGGCACGTGCGGATCTGGCCGTCGGCGGTGAGGCGCACGCGGTCGCAGTCGCCGCAGAAGGGACGCGTGACCGAGGCGATGATGCCGACGGTCGCGGGGCCACCGTCAACCGTGAAGCGCTCGGCGGGCGCGCTACCCCGGGCCTCGCCGTGCGGGGTGAGCGCGAACTCGCGGCGCAGCTCCGCCAGGATCTGCTCCGCGGTGATCATCGTGCCGCGGTCCCAGGTGTGGTCGGCGTCCAGCGGCATGTGCTCGATGATCCGCAGTTCGTAGCCGGCCTCGAGGCACAGGCGCAGCAGGGGGCGCGCATCGTCGAGCCGCCCCGGGCCGAGGACGGCGTTGACCTTCACGGGGGTCAGGCCGGCATCCGCGGCGGCGCGGAGGCCCGCCAGGGCGTCGTCGAGCCGGTCGCGGCGGGTGACCTTCGCGTACTCCTCCCGGTCGACGGTGTCGAGGGAGACATTCACGCGGTCCAGACCCGCGCCGGCGAGCGTGGCCGCGTGCCGCGCGAGCGACAGGCCGTTCGTGGTCAGCGAGATCTCGGGGCGCGGCTCGAGCTGCGCGGCGTGCGCGACGATCCGGGCGAGGTCCGCGCGCAGCAGCGGTTCGCCACCGGTGAATCGGATCTCCGTGATCCCCAGGTCGCGGACGCCGATCGCGATCAGCCGGTCGATCTCCGGGCCCGTCAGGACGTGCTCGCCGGCCAGCCACGGCAGCCCCTCGGCCGGCATGCAGTAGGTGCACCGCAGGTTGCAGCGGTCGGTGAGGGAGACCCGCAGATCGCGGGCGACACGACCGTAGCGGTCGACCAGCGGCTTCATGGCCGCGGCTCGTCGTCCCGGGTCCGCCCGCCGAGGATGACCGCGATCACGCCCGCGAGGAAGCCGACGGGCGCGAGCGGCGTCAGCAGGTACACCCAGGTGGGGGCGGTGGTGCCGTCCGCGAGGAGCGGCGTGAGGAACAGGGCGGCGAGCGCGATCAGCCCGATCGCGAAGAGTGCGATCGAAACGGAGACGGCGCCGGAAACCAACTTGCCCATAACCTCTAGACTAGTGCCAGTGCGTCTCGCCGCTCGCGGGGCGCGTTTTGTTGTTCTGAGTGCAGAGCGGGTGACGACGAATGCCTACCGGCAAGGTCAAGTGGTACGACTCCGACAAGGGCTTCGGCTTCCTCTCCCAGGAGGACGGCGAGGACGTCTACGTCCGGTCGTCGGCGCTGCCCGACGGTACCGACGGGCTCAAGCAGGGCCAGCGGGTCGAGTTCAGCGTGGCCGCGGGACGTCGCGGCCCTCAGGCGCTGACGGTGACCGTGCTCGAGCCTGCGCCGTCGGTCTCGCGCGGGGCAGCGGGGGCGCAGCGCGGCCGCCGGCCGGCCGCGAACCGTCGACCTGCCGAGGACCTGAACGTGCTGATCGAGGACATGATCCAGCTTCTCGACGTGGGCGTGCAGCCCGAGCTGCGCAAGGGCCGTTATCCGGACCGCAAGGCCTCCGAGCAGATCGCCACGGTGCTCCGCGAGATCGCCCGCGAGCTGGACTCGTAGGCGCGCGGCCGCTACGGCTTCTGGACCAGCGCGAAGTCCTTGGGGGTCGTGTCGATGCCCCAGACGGCCTGCGCGATGAGGTTGCCCGACGCGTCCTGGTACTGCGACGGGACGTTGATCTCCACCGCCGCGACCCACAGCTCCTCGGTCGACTTGAGCACCAGCGTGGCCGACTTCGGCTCCAGGTGGGTGATGGTCTCCAGCTTCGGCTGCCCGAGCTTGCTGTCGTAGCGCTGCACCGTGAGGAACCACGGGCGCTCGGTGATGTAGTCGGGGAGCGAGATCACGATCGCCTTACCGAACTCCACCGGCATCTTCGCCGGTCGCTGCGGGGTGTCGCACTCGCCCGCCTGCACGTTGGTGCAGAACTGCATCGGCGCGACGGGCACCAGCTGGTCGCCGACGGTGGCCTGCAGCGTGGGCCGCGGCCCGGGCTCGTTGCGCTTGTCCAGGCCGGCGACGACCGCGTACGCGAGCAGGACCGCGGCCGCGACGGCGAACACCGCCCCGGCGACGAGCAGCTTCGGGCTGGGCTTGATCATCTTTTCAGACCCCGTTCATCGTGGGTGGGACGTGTTCCGGTCGCTTGCCGCCGAGGTTCGGGACGAGGGAGCCGCCGCGGTAGGTCAGCACCGTCTGCACCGTGCCCACGACCATGATCGCGGCGACGGTCGCGAAGCCGATCCACAGCGTGGGCGGCAGCAGCACGCCCAACGCGGCGCCGCCGACCCAGCCGAGCTGCAGCGCGGTCTCGGACCGGCCGAAGGCGGAGGCCCGCGACTCGTCGGGCAGGCCGTCCTGGATGGACGCGTCGAGCGAGACCTTGCCGATCGCCGACACCCCGGACGCGAGGAAGGTCACGGCCGCGATCACCACGAGGTTGCTGAAGGCCGCCCCGACGATCGCGCCGACGGTGGCCGCGATCGTCGCCTGCACGACGATCCGCGCGGGCCGCGGCAGCTGCAGCCGGGCGCCGATGCCGTTGCCGAGGAAGTTGCCGACTCCGGCGGCGGCGCCGACCGCGCCGATCATCAGCAGGGATTCGGTGGCGGATCCGCCGGCCGCCTGCTGGGCCTTGCCGTAGAAGGCGATGTAGAGGGTGAGGAAGCCGGTGAGTATGCGGATGGTGGTGTTGCCCCACAGTCCGGTCACGACGCTGCGGCCGAGCGGCACCCGCAGGTTCTTGAACGCGGCGCCCAGCTTGGCGCGCCCACGCACGTCCTGCGCCTGCCCGAACCGCCCGCGCTCGGCGTCGCGGGCCATCGCGTCGGTGTACGACAGCGTGGTGGGCACCTCGCCCGCCGTGCTCTCGACGCGTTTCGGGAGGCGCATGCACGTCACCGCGCCGAGCGCCGCGAAGACCATGAGGGCGTACATCCCGCCCGGGATGTGCAGCATCCGGCTGAGGCCGAACTCGGCGCCGGCGGCGATCGCGCCCCCCACGCCCGAGCCCACGACCAGGCCGAACAGTGTCAGTCGCGAGTTGACCCGGGCCAGGTCGATCGATGGTGGCAGCACCCGCGGCACCACCGCGGATTTGAGCACCGAGAAGGATTTACTCATCACCAGCATGGCGAGCGCGCTGGGATAGAGCACCCACGGATCGAAGTTCACCGTGTTCGCGACCGGGTCGTACTCGCAGTTCGTGATGAGTAGGACCGCCAGCGCGATGCGGATTCCGAAGGACGCGGCCAGCGCCACCCGGCGCCCGTGCTGGATGCGGTCGAGCAGCGGCCCCATGAAGGGCGCGATGATCGCGAAGGGCGCGATGTTCACCAGCAGGTACAGCGCGACCTTCGACTTCGACTCGGCCTGCGCCGCCGCGAAGAACAGGGTGTTCGCCAGCGCGACCATCATCGCGGCGTCGACGGCGTTGTTGAGGATCACCGGGTAGGTGAGCGCGGTGAGGCCGGACTTGTCGGCACCGTCGGCCCGGGTGGCCCGGTGCCACTTCGCGATCCCGGCCTCGGTGATCTCGCGGCTGCGCATGGCCGCCACCCGGGTGACGGTGATCTTGCGCGGCATCCGCCGCTGCTCCTCCTCGGCCGCGCGCCGCTCGGCCGCGGTCGGGGTGTCCTCGAGCGGGGGCAGGTGATGGTTCGACGTGTGCTGCGGGCGCTCTTCGCCGCCCGCCCCCGCCCCCTGGCGCACGGACTGCCCGCTGTGGGTACGCGGCGTCGGCCCCGGACGGCGCCGGGGCTCGTCGGGGGGATACTGCTGCTGCCCCGGATGACCGCTCACGCGGACCATTGTTCCGCATCCGCGACGATGCCGTTCTCGGGGGCGCGCGCCGCCCGCCTGCACCGGCGTCGCCGCCATCCGGCACAATCGGACGGGTGAGTTCCGCATTGCAGTCAGGTGCCGCGGTCGACCTCGCGCGCGCCGTACTGGAGGCCGACGAGGGCGCCCGGGTGGGCGCGCACGTCGCCACGGTGGTCGAGGACGAGTTCGCGGTGGCCCATTACTTCGAGGCCGACCTGCCCGCGTACCGCGGCTGGCAGTGGTGCGCCGTGATCGCCGCCACCCCGGGGGGCGAGCTCACGGTGTCCGAGACCGCGCTGCTCCCGGGCCCCGGTTCCCTCACGGCCCCGGAGTGGGTGCCGTGGGAGGAGCGCATCCGCGCCGGCGACCTCGCCCCGGGCGATACGCTGCCGCCCCGCGAGAACGACCCCCGCATCGAACCCGGCCACGCCCTCTCCGGCGACCCGGCGCTCGACGACGTGGCCGGCGAGATCGGCGTCAACCTGGAGCGGGTGATGTCGCGGTTCGGCCGGCTCGACGCGGCGGAGCGCTGGCTGGCCGGCGACTTCGGCCCGGAGTCGGAGATGGCCCGCGCCACGCGCTACCACTGCGGGGACTGCGCCTTCTTCCTCCCGCTGGCCGGTGCGCTGGGCGCGGCCTTCGGCGCCTGCGGCAACGAGTACTCGGCCGACGGCCACGTCGTGCACGCGCATTACGGCTGCGGCGCGCACTCCTCGGTGCCGGCACCGCCGGGCCAGGGGAGCCCCGCGTACGAGCCCTACGACGACGGCGCCGTCGAGAAGGTCCCCGCCGAGCCGGCCTGACATGGCCGCCGATCCCTTCGGTACGGCCGCGCTGCGCAGCGCGACGCTCGCCGCCTGGCGCGATTCGCCCACCCGCGCCGCCGAGGACCTCGCGGCCGAGCGGGACCTCGTCACCGTCGGCTACCGCGACCGGGTCGCCGTCGAGCTGGCGCAGAACGCCGCGGACGCCGCCACGGCCGCCGGGATCCCCGGCGCGCTGGCCGTCTGGGCCGAGCCCGACGGGGTGCACGTCGCCAACACCGGCGCGCCGCTGACGAAGGCCGGGGTCGCCTCCCTCGCGGCGCTGCGCGTCTCGCCCAAGTCCGGTGGTTCCGGGGGCGCCACTCCTACCGTCGGGCGGTTCGGGGTCGGCTTCGCCGCCGTCCTGACGGTGACCGACCACGTCGAGATCCGCTCCGCCGACGGCGGCATCTCCTTCTCCGCCGCGCGCTCGCGCGCCGACGCCGGCCTCGACGAGGTCGCCGCGATGCGGCTGCCCTACCCGGTCGCGACGCCGCCCCGCGCGGGCTTCGCCACCGAGGTCGTGCTCGTCGGCGCCGATCCCGCGCTGCTCGCCGAGTTCGCCGGCCAGGCCGAGGACCTCCTGCTGGACCTGCCCGCACTGGCCACGATCACCGTCGACGAGGAGCGGTTCGCCGCCCCCGACCTCGTGACCGGGCACGGCCCGCACGCCCGCTGGGTGATCGGGGCCGACGCACGGTTCCTCCACTCCCCGACCCGCACCGACGAGCCGCTGACCCTGCCCGTGCGGGTCATCGCCGGCCTGCCGACCACGCCGGACCGGCGCCGCCTGCATCCCGACGCCGACGTCGCGCTCGCGGCCCGCGGCTACGCCGCCTTCGTGGCCGCGCAACCCGACCCGCTGCCGCTGCTGCCGCCGCGCCGCCCGCCCGCCGGCCCCGTCGACGCGCTGCTGCGGGCGGCGGTCGAGGAGGAGCTGCGCGGGCACGCCTGGGTCCCCGGGCCCGACGGTGCGCGGCTGCGCCCCGACCGCGCCGCGGTGCTTCCCGGGCTCACCGCCGAGCTGAACACGCTGGTGTGCGGGACGCTCCCGCTCGTCCCGCCGGAGTACTCCTCCGCGCCGGACGCGGCGCGCCTGGTGGCCCTCGGCGCCCGCGAGCTGACCGCGGCCGACCTCGCCGACGCCGTACCGCGCGACCGCGATCCCGCCTGGTACGGCGAGCTGTACGCGGCGCTGGACGCCGCGCGGCTCCCCGCCGACGACCTGGGCGCGCTGCCCGTCCCGCTGGCCGACGGCCGCGTGGTGACCGGGGCGCGCGGCGCGGCGCTGGTCGCGGGTGATCCCGCGGCGCTGGCCCTGGTCACGTGGGCGCGGATCGTGCACCCCGCGGCGGCCCACCCGCTCCTGGAGCGCGCGGGCGCCCGCACCCTCGCCGCCGCCGACCTGCTGGGCTTTCCCGCGCTCCGCGATGAGGTCGGCCGCATCGATTGGGAGACGGGCGCCGCCGACGAGGACGTCGCGCTCACCGAGGCCGTCCTGGGCCTGCTGGGCGCCGGCGGCACCGTCGGGCCGACCTGGCTGGGCGCGCTCCCCGTCCCGGGCGACGACGGGGCGCTGTACCCCGCGGACGAGCTCCTGGCCGCGGATGCTCCGCTGCGGGCGGCGCTGGGGGAGGATCACCCGTACGGCACCGTCGACCCGGATTTCGAGGCGCGGCACCCGGCGGAGGCGCTGCGGGCCCTCGGCGTCGGCTGGTCCTTCGGGGTGCTCCGCGAACCGCTGCCGACCGGGCCCGACGCGACGCTCGACGGCGCGGAGGAGTGGTGGGCGCAGCTGCCCGCCGAGCCCGACGAGCTCGTCGCCGCCCGCGACCTGGACTTGGTGGAGCACTGGGAGCCCGCGTACGCGCTGCTCGCGGAACTGCCCGGCGTGCTGGACGATCCCGACGGCTACACCGCCTGGTGGCTGCACACCCGCACCGAGCTGGGGCGGCTGCGCTCCCCGGACGACGAGACCTTCGCCGGCCTGCTCGACCCGTGCACGCACCCCGCCGCGCCGCGGCTGGGGGCCGCGCTGCTGCGCTCCGTGCGGACGCCCGCGGACGCGCAGGTCCTCGCCGACGCCCTCGCCGATCCCGCTCGCACGCCCGCACCCGCGGTGGTGATCGCGGCGCACCGGGCGATCGCCGGCCACCGGCTGCCCGTACTCCCCGCGCGGGTGCGCGGCATCGACGGCGCGGTGCTCGACGCCGACGACGCCGCCGTGCTCGACGTGCCGCACGCCCGGTTCACCGCCGGGTCGCTGGTCTTCGGCGGGCTGGACGTCGCCGCGGCGCTCGCCGACACCCTGGACCTGCCGCTGGCGGGCACCGGGCCCGTCGGGATCCCCGCGGGAGGCGCGCGGTTCGCCCGCGGCGCACATCCCGGCGTCACGCTCGCGCAGGCGCTCGGAGCGCTGCCCGACGCGGTGGCGGTCCACGTCCACGACGACCTGGTCGTGGACGTCGCCGGGGGCGAGCGTCGCGTGCCGTACGTCGTCGTCGACGGTGTGTTGCACGTACAGTCGGGAAGATGGTGACGGACCCGAACGCATGGCCGAACCCCGTCGATCAGGGCGCGCTCGACTGGATGCTCGCGATCCGCAGCGACGCCTTGACCGCGGTGATGCGCGTGATCACGACGGTCGGGAACACGGCGTCGATGTGGGTGATCGGCATCGCGGGGTTCCTGTACCTGCTGCTGCTCCGCAAGGAACGCGGATGGGCGGTGTACTGCGGAGTCACCCAGTTGTTCGGGCTGGGGCTGATGGTGGTGCTCAAGAGGATCTTCGGGCGCGAGCGGCCGCCGTTGCCGCCGCGGCTCGTGGTGATCTCGTCGGAGAGCTTTCCATCCGGGCACGCGCTCGTGTCGATGGTGGTCCTCGGGACGTTCGCGGTGGCCGCCTACGCGCTCAGCGGCCGGTGGTGGCCCCTGGTGGCCGCGGTGGCCGCGTCGGTCGTCATCGGCATGAGCCGGGTGTACCTGGCGGCGCATTGGCTGCTCGACGTGCTGGCGGGCTGGGCGATCGGGGCGACGGTGGTCGCGGCCGGGCTGCTGGTCCTGCGGCTCAGACGAGGCCGCGCTGTGCTCCCCGATCGCCGCGCAGGGCCGCCCGCCGCTGCAGGGTGAGGACCGTGGCCCCTAATAGCCCCATGCCGACGCCGCAGGCACACACGATCCAGGCGTCGCCGAAGGTCTCCCGAAAGAGCAGCGTAATCACGAGAGCCATTGCGAATGCAACGGTACCTGCGACGACGACGGGCCGCGGTTCGGTCACGGCGCGGGGGAGTTCCGGCGCCGAGACGCCGTTTTCCGGCTCGCTTCCTTGAAGGTTCATCCGTGCTCCCGGGGTTCATGCGCGCAATTGCACTTATCGCATGTATTCTAGCGCCGTGACTGATAATGACGATCGGCTGGCGGGGGATCTTGCTCTCGCCACCGTGCGGTTCGCCCGCCACCTGCGCGGCCGGCGTCGCGATTCGCTCGTCTCCCTGACGCAGCTCTCCGCGCTCAACGCGCTCGCGAACGACGGGCCCCTCACCCCGGGGCAACTCGCGGCCCGCGAACGCGTGCAGCCACCGTCGATGACCCGGGTCATCGCCTCCCTCGCCGACCTGGGGCTGGTCCGTCGCGCGCCGCATCCCACCGACGGCCGCCAGGTGATCGTCAGCCTCTCCGACGAGGGGGAGCAGATCATCACGGGTGAGGCCGCGGCCCGCGAGGCGTGGCTGCGCAGCAAGCTCGACGAGCTTTCACCCGCGCAGCGCGCGACCCTCGGCGACGCGGTGGGAATTCTCAACGGCCTCATCGCGGGCGAAGAGAAGAAAAGCTGAATCCCGGCGATTCCCGATCCAAATATCGAACGGCGCTCGAGGAATGACCCGGACAGAATTATTCCCATTTCGGTATTAATTCGTTCGGGTCGCCGTTTACGGTACCCGCGGTCGGGAATGCGTTTGGTTCGCCGTGGCCGATATTAGGGTGGTGTGGTGCCGGCGCAACCGATTCATCTGATTCGCGACGCGAATGACCCGCGCCTCAACGACTTCCGGGACCTTTCCGCCGCGGACAAGCGGCCCGACCTCGCCCGCGGCGTGGTGCTCGCCGAGGGCGTGCCCGTGGTGGAGCGGATGCTGGCCTCGCGGTTCGTGCCGCACGCGATCATGGGCGTCGAGTCCAAGCTGGAGCGGCTGGAGGGCCTGGCGCCCCTCGTGCCGCGCTACCTCGTGACGGCCGAACTGATGGCGCGGGTGGTGGGCTTCCACCTCAACCGCGGGGTTCTCGCGGCCGCCCGCCGGCCCGTGCCGCTGGAGGCGGGCGCCCTGCTCGACGGTGCGCGCACCGTCGTGGTGCTGGAGGGCGTCAACGACCACGAGAACCTCGGCTCGATCTTCCGCAACGGCGCGGGCCTGAGCGCCGACGCCGTGCTCTTCGGGCCGCGCTGTTCCGATCCGCTGTACCGGCGCGCGGTGCGGGTGTCGATGGGGCACGTCCTGCTGGTGCCCTTCGCGCACCTGCCGGCTGACGGGTGGCCCGCTGCGGGTCTGGGGGTGCTGGCGGAGCACGGCTTCCGGACGGTGGCGCTGACCCCGTCGGGGGAGGCGACGGTCGCGGACGCCGTGGCGGGCGGGCCCTCCCGGGTGGCGTACCTGGTGGGCGCGGAGGGCCCCGGGCTCACGCCCGAGGCGATGGCCGCGGCCGACGTGCGCGCGCGGATCCCGATGTCGCGCGGCACCGATTCGCTCAACGTCGCCACCGCCGCCGCGCTGGCGCTGTACGAGCGGGCGCGCACGTGAGCGCTCCCCGCTACCCGCCCCGGATCACCGGCACCGCGGTCGCGGTACTGGTGGCGCTGCTCGTCGGCGGCGTTCTTTCCGGGCTCTTCGTGTCGGTGATGGCGGTCAACCGGTGGCTCGGGCTGTTCCTGCTCGCCCTGGGCGCCGCGGGCGCCGTGCCGGTGCTGGCCGCGTACCGGGAGCGGCCGGTGGCCCGATGGTTCTGCGCGGGCTTCGCCGGCGCGATCGCGTTCGCCCTGCTCGCGGCCGTCGTGGCGCTGACGAGCGGGCTCGTCTGAACCAGGGCAGAAAACTTAGGACTACTATCGGACGGGTGCCCGGCGTCTTCGTTTCCCTGCGAGCGAGGAACTACCGACTCTGGGCCGGAGGCCAGACGGTCAGCCTGGTGGGCACCTGGATGCAGCGCGTCGCCGAGGACTGGCTGGTGCTGGACCTCGCGCACGGCCGCGGCTGGGTGCTCGGCGTGGTGATGGCGCTGCAGTTCGGGCCCACCCTCTTCCTCTCCGCCTGGGCGGGCCTGCTCGCCGACCGCTACGACAAGCGCCGCGTGCTCATCGTCACGCAGACCGCCGCGGCGGCCTGCGCCGCGGTGCTGGCGGTGCTGACGCTGACCGGGGTCGTCGCGCTGTGGCACGTCTTCGTCCTCGCCTTCGTCTTCGGCTGCGTGACGGCGATCGCCGGTCCCTTCCGGCAGGCCTTCACGATCGAGATGGTGGGGCCCGAGCTGCTGCCGAACGCGATCGGCCTGAACTCCATGGTCTTCAACGCCGCCCGGATCGTGGGGCCCGCGATCGCCGGCCTGCTCATCGCCGGGGTGGGCACCGGGTGGGTGTTCGCGGTGAACGCGGTGTTCACGGGCGCCATCGTCGCGGCCCTCCTGCTGATGCGGGTGGGGGAGTTGCTCCCGTCGCCGCCGGTGGAGCGGGCACGCGGGCAGCTGCGGGCCGGCTTCGCGTACGTGCGGCGACGCCGCGAGCTGACGCTGGTGATGATCGCGGTCTTCTTCGTCTCCACCTTCGGCATCAACTTCCCGCTGGCGCTCTCGCTGCTGGCGCGCCACGGCTTCGGGCTGGGTGCCGACGCCTACGGGCTGTTGTCGACGGTGCTCGCCGTCGGCACGCTGACCGGGGCGCTGCTCGCCGCGCGCCGCACCGGGAGGGCGTCGCTGCGGACCTGCCTCGTGGGCGGCTTCGCTTTCGGGGTGGCTTCCGTGCTGGCGGGGCTGGCACCGTGGTTCTGGCTGGTGGCGGTGCTGCTGGCGTTCGTCGGGCTGCTGCAGATGGCCTTCACCACCTCTGCGATGAGCATCATGCAGCTCTCCGTGGATCCCGAGTACCGCGGCCGTGTGATGGGCATCTACATGCTCGCCTTCCTCGGTGGCACGCCCCTGGGTGCGCCGCTGCTCGGCGCCATCGCCGACGTGACCACCCCCGCCGCGCCGCTGCTCGTGGGCGGGGTGGTCTCCGCGGTCACCTGCGCGCTGTGCGGCCTGTACGCGCTCCGACGGTCCGCGGCCGCCGACGCGCTGCGGGGGGACGGAGCACGGGGTGCGTCGGCCGGTGCTGTGGGCGGAGATGCCGTGGCGCGCGGGGATCAGTAGTCGCGTGGAACAGCCATGCGCCCCGCGCATAATGCCAGTTCAGCGATCCGGCTTTTCGCGATTGCCGGTGGTCGTCTCATCCTGCTCCCATAGCGCGAGCTTAGACACCGAACTGCGATTCACGATCAGACGGCGACTCTGGCGATTGAGGCGCGCATGCCGCACCTGGTGGGCTCGGTCGCACCCAGCATGCGGACGTCCGCAGCCTGGAGGACGTCAGTTACTAGGTGGCGTAAGACCGTTCGCCGTAGCCCGGCGTGCTGGGTATTCAGTTTCTGAATGGGCCGCGCAGAACGCGAGCCATGCGGTGCTCGCGCCCGGAGGGCCACAGCGCCAGTCGAGCTCTGCGGTGTCGGCGAGCGCGTCAGAAACCGAAGAAGCTGCGCACCTTGCCGCGGTCCTCGTAGCTCGTGTCCTGCTGCCCGGCGGGGGGCTGCGGCGCACCGTCGGGGCCGGCGGCCTGGCCCTGCTGCGGGGCGGGACCGGGGACGCCGGAGGCCGGCACGAAGTCGATGACCTGGATGCGGGCGGGGTCGAGGTCCGTCGGCGCGAGGGGGTGCGTGAAGCGGAAGCCGAGGATCTCGCGGTTCGCCTGCTCCGCGAACTCCATCGGGTGGAAGGGCAGGGCCCGCGGGTCGGGGACGGCGCCCTCGGCATAGGTGAGCGGGTGCTCGCCCGCCCAGAACGGACCCTCGAAGAGCTCGGGCAGGCCCTCGTCCTCGAGGATGTCGACGGGGTGGGCGGAGAAGGAGCGCTTCGGCGTGCCGTCGGTGCGCAGGGCGAACCCGCCGACGGCCCGCTCCGGGGCCGTGGTCAGCAGGAACGAGCGGTGGGCGGGCACCAGGTTCCACCAGGACTCGTCGAGCTCGCTCGGTCGGTCCACGCGTAGGCCCGCGTGGGTCACGACGGTCAGCCCGCCCCACGCGCCCACGTAGACGTGCCCCGGCAGTGGAGCGGCGGCGCGGGCGAGGGACTCGGGGCGCCCGACGGCGGGCTCACCGAGCACCTGCTCGGCGATCACGCGGGACGCGGCCTCGTCGGGCCGGCCGACGATCGCGAGAATGCCCTTCGGCTCCGCGACATCGATGAACCAGATCGTCGCAGCTGGAGCTCCCACGGCCTACCCGTTCTTCCCGCCGCGGACACCGAGGAGAACGTCCTCCCAGGACGGCATCTCCGGGTGCCGGCGACCGTGCTGGCCGCCCGCCGCGGCCGCGGGGGCCTGGGCGGGGCGACGCTCCTCGACGCTGCCCTCCACGACGGGGCCCGCGACGGAGCGGGGAACCGCGCGCAGGGGCTCGTCGGCGGACCGGTCGATACTCCGCAGACCCTGCCGGGCATCGGGATCGAGCAGCCCGCGGGCCGTCTCGTCGACGGGGCTGGCGGTGCCGCCGTTCGCGCCCGGCGCGTACTTGAAATGCGCCTGGTTGCGGGACTTGCCCACGCTCCAGCTGATCGCGACCACCCAGCGGTTGTCGGCACCCTTGAAGGCGTCCCACTCGGTGGTGTCGGCGTGGCCGCGCTCGGCCAGGGCCGTGCCGATCACCTCGGCGAGGGTGACGTGCATCGGGCCGTCGCCGCGCACCGGGTGAGCGAGCTGCGCCATCTCCGCCGCGCGGGAACGCTCCAGCAGCACCGGGCCCGCGAACCGCTTGATCCGGTGATTCGGGGCGCCGGTGAGCTCCGCGATCTCCTCGATCGTCGCGCCGGCCCGAATGCGGGCCTGGATCTCGCGCGGCGACAGGTCGGCGCCCAGTTCGAGCTCCGTCTGTGTGCCGCTTCCGAGTTCACCGCTCACGGCCGCCTTCAACGTGTCGTCGATCGGCAGGCGGAACCGTCCCGCAGGGCCCTCGCAGACCACCGACGTCCCGTCGTCGTCCACTCCCACAACCCGCAGTTCCTGCATGGTGCCAGGGTAGTTGTTCGAATCGCTATGCGTCGGCCGACACGCGCTCGACCACGAAATCGATGCACGTGGTCAAAGCGGTGACGTCCTCGGGATCGATCGCAGGGAACAGGCCGATCCGCAGCTGGTTGCGGCCCAGCTTGCGGTACGGCTCGGTATCGACGATGCCGTTCTCCCGCAGCGTCTTGGCCACGGCGGCGGCGTCGACCTTCTCGTCGAAGTCGATGGTGCCGACGACCTGGCTGCGCAGCGCGGGGTCGGTGACGAAGGGCGTCGCGAACCCGCTGGCCTCGGCCCACTGGTAGAGACGGTCGCTCGAATCCTTAGTGCGGGCCACGGCCCAGTCGAGGCCGCCGTTGCCGTTGATCCACTCGATCTGGTTCGCGAACAGCAGCAGCGTCGCCAGCGCGGGGGTGTTGTACGTCTGGTTCTTGCTCGAGTTGTCCACGGCGACGGGGAGCGAGAGGAACTCGGGGGTGTAGCGGCCCGAGGCCTTGATCTCCTCGACGCGCGCCAGGGCGGCGGGGCTCATGATCGCGACCCAGAGGCCACCGTCGGCGGCGAAGCACTTCTGCGGCGCGAAGTAGTAGACGTCGGTGTCGGCGATGTCGACGGGCAGGCCGCCGGCGCCCGAGGTGGCGTCGATCGCGATGAGCGCGTTCTCGCTGCCCGCGAGGCGGCTGACCGGCACCGCGACGCCCGTCGAGGTCTCGTTGTGCGCCCAGCCGATGAGGTCGGCGGACCCGTCCGCGATCAGCTCGGGCGCCGAGCCCGGGTCGCTCGAGACGACGATCGGGTCGCCGATGAAGGGATTGCCCTTGGCCACCGAGGCGAACTTGGTGGAGAACTCGCCGTAGGTGAAGTGCTGGCTGCGCTCCCGGATCAGGCCGAAGGCGGCGGCGTCCCAGAAGGCGGTGGTGCCGCCGTTGCCGAGCACGACCTCGTACCCCTCGGGGAGGGAGAAGAGGTCCTTCAGACCCTCGCGCACGCGGCCGACGACGTTCTTCACCGGGGCCTGGCGGTGGCTGGTGCCGAACACCGAGGCGCCGGTATCGACGAGCGACTGCAGCTGCTCGGGGCGGACCTTGGACGGACCGCAGCCGAAGCGGCCGTCGACGGGCTTGAGCGCGGCGGGGATCTCGATCGTCATGCCCTAAATCCTAATGGTGTCCCACCCGGGCACGTCCTCCGGCTGCCGCGGGCCGTACCCGGTGTACTGCGCGGACGGCCGGATCAGTTTGTCCGCGCGCTTCTGCTCGAGGATGTGGGCGCACCAGCCGGCGGTCCGCGCGCAGGTGAACATGGCCGGCATCATCCGCGGCGGCACGCCCGCGTAGTCGAGGATCACCGCCGCCCAGAACTCGACGTTCGTCGAGATCGCCCGGTCGGGCCGGCGCTCGGCGAAGACCGCGTTCGCCTCCCGCTCGAGTGCGGCGGCGGCCTCGTACCGCGGCGCGTGCAGGTCGCGCGCCACCGACCGCAGGACCCCGGCGCGGGGGTCCTCCGCGCGGTAGATGCGGTGGCCGAAGCCCATGATCTTCTCGCCCCGGTCCAGCCGCGCGGTGACCACGCCCCGGGGGTCGTCGGTGCGCACCACCTCGTCGAGCATCGGCAGCACGCGCGACGGTGCGCCGCCGTGCAGCGGGCCCGACAGCGCACCGACCGCACCCGAGAGCGCCGTCGAGACGTCGGCGCCCGTCGACGCGATGACCCGCGCCGTGAGCGTGGACGTGTTGAGGCCGTGTTCGGCGGCCGCCACCCAGTACGCGTCGATGGCGCGCACATGGTCCGGGTCGGGTTCGCCGTGCCAGCGGGTCATGAACCGGTGCGTGATGGTGGGGGACCGGTCGATGATCCGCTGCGGCACGGCCGGGCGCTCGAGGCCGCGGGCCGACTGCGCGACGAAGCTCAGCGTCATCACCGAGGCGCGCGCCAGGTTCTCGCGGGCGGTGGCGTCGTCGATGTCGAGGAGCGGCTCGAAGCCCCACAGCGGGCCCAGCATCGCGAGGCCGGCCTGCGCGTCCACGCGCACGTCGCCGCTGTGGATGGGCAGGGGGAAGGGTTCGGCGGCGGGCAGCGGGTTGCCGAACTCGCCGTCCACGAGCAGGCCCCACACCTGGCCGTAGGTGACCCGGTCGCGCACGAGGTCGGCCACGTCGACGCCCCGGTATCGCAGCACCCCGCCCTGCTTGTCCGGCTCGGCGATCTCCGTGGAGAACGCGACGACGCCTTCGAGCCCGCCCGGAATCTCAGTCATGGTGTGCAGCCTAGTGAGTAGGCTCGGGCTCGTGGATCTTCAGGCGATGCGCGAGAAGTACGACGGCGACTCCTTCGACCTGCAGCCCGAGGACCTCGCCGCCGGCTGGGTGCCGCTGTGGCGCTCCTGGTTCGACGAGGCCGTCGCCGCCGGGGCGCCGGAGCCCAACGCGATGGTGCTCGCCACCGTCGACGAGACCGGGCTCCCCGCCACTCGCACCGTCCTGTGCAAGGGGCTCGACGAGCGGGGCGTGGTCTTCTACACCAACTACGGCTCCGATAAGGCCCGCGCCGTCGAGGCGAATCCGGTTGCTTCCGTGACTTTTCCGTGGATCGCGATCCATCGGCAGGTGCACATCCGCGGGTCCGTCACCAAGGTGCTCCCGGCGGAGACCGCCGCCTACTGGGCGGCGCGGCCGCGGGGCTCGCAGCTCGGCGCGTGGGCGTCGGACCAGTCCCGGCCGGTGGCCTCCCGGGCCGCGATGGCGGAGCGGTTCGCCGAGGTCGAGGCCCGGTTCGAGGGCGTCGACGTGCCCGTGCCGCCGGAGTGGGGCGGCTACCGGATCGCGCCGCAGGTCGTCGAGTTCTGGCAGGGCCGGGAGAACCGGGTGCACAACCGGGTGCGGCTCGTCGCGCCCGAGTACGCGCCCGTGCGCCTCCAACCCTGAATTGAACGATGTTCTGGAGAGGAAAACCCCAGGTCGGAATCTCCAGAACGTCGTTCAATTGCGGGGTTCGCGGCGATCGTGAGGAAGTCGTAGTATCTGTCGGGTGCCGAGACTCCTGGCCGTGCCCCGCGCCCTGTTCCCGCAGATCGCGCACGAGAACTTCGGGGATCCCGTCGAGGGCGGCTGGGTGTTCGGCGCCCTGTTCGCGGCGATGTCGGTGGGCGCCGTGCTCGGCGGGGTGCTCTCGGGCTGGACGTCGCGCGTCGCGCGGCAGGGCCTCGCCGTGATCGTGATGATCGTACTGTGGGGCCTGGCGATCGGCGGCTTCGGCGTGGCCGCCCAGTTCGGCTGGCTGTGGGCGGCGCTGGTGCTGCTCGCGCTGGGCGGCGCGGCCGACATGTTCTCCGCCGCCTTCCGCACGACGATGCTGCAGGAGGCCGCGACCGACGACGTGCGCGGGCGGCTGCAGGGCGTCTTCACCGTGGTCGTGGCCGGCGGGCCGCGCATCGGCGACGCGGTGCACGGCGCGGCCGCCGTCTCCGCCGGCGCGGCGATGGCGGCGGCGGGCGGCGGCGTGCTCGTGATCGTCTTCACGGTGCTCGCGGCCCTCGCGGTCCCCGCCTTCGTCCGCTACCGCGTCGCCCGCTGAGCCCCTGTTCGGGCTAGACGGGGAAGGTGGCGCCGGTGAGTTCCTCGGAGACCGCCCACAGGCGACGTTGCAGGTCCAGGTCGTAGGACTGCGCGCTGGAGGTCACGACGGTCGGGGCGCCGCGGCTTCCGCCGATTCCGTCGGGGCCGTAGTACTGGCCGCCAAGGGCGCCGGGATCGGTCGCGGCGCGCAGCTGGGAGAGCGCGCCGTGGTGCGCGTCGTGCGAGATCAACGGCGCAGCGACCTGCAGCGCCCGCGGCAGGTGGCGGACGAGCTCGGTATCGGCGACTCCCGGGTGCGCGGCGATGGCGACGGTGCCCCGCTCGGCGGCACGCGCGGCGAGGCGGCGCTGGAGCTCGTAGTGGAACAGCAGGTTCGCCAGTTTGCTCTGCCCGTACGCGGCGACCCGGTCGTAGGAGCGCTCCCACTGCAGGTCGTCGAAATGGATGGCCCCGCGGATGCGGTGGGCGAGGCTGGCGACGGTCACCACGCGGGACCCCGGCACCGCGAGCAGCAGGTCGAGCACCTGTGCGGTCCACGCGAAGTGGCCCAAGTGGTTGGTGCCGAACTGCAGCTCGAAACCATCGGTGGTGGTCTGCTTCGGCGGGTACATGACGCCGGCGTTGTTGATCAGCAGGTCCACGCGCGGGGTGCTCGAGCGCAGCTCCGCGGCCGCCTCACCCACCGAGGCGAGCGAACCGAGGTCCAGGCGCTGCACGCGCACCGTCGCACCCGGGGCGAGGGCGGCGATGCGCCGCGCGGCGTCGGCGCCCTTGCCGGTGTCGCGCACCGCGAGCACGACCTCGGCGCCCTTCTGCGCGAGCACACGCGCGGTCTCGAAGCCCAGGCCGGTGTTCGCGCCGGTGACGACGGCGACCCGTCCGGCCTGGGTGGGGACATCCTTCTCGGTCCAGCTCATGCGCACTCCTCGGGGGCCTGCGACCCAGGCTAGCGCGCCGGCCTCGCCCACTCCGGCCGACGGTGCTCGCGGCGCGCGCCGCCGCCGTACTATTGCGCCATGTCGGTCCAACCCGGATTCACGATCGCGGCCGGCGGCTATGTCGCGGAGATCGCACGGGTGGGCGCCGGCCTGCGCGGCCTCCGCCGCGACGGCGTCGCCCTCACCGAGGAGTGGCCGCTCGGGGAGAAGCCGCCGCTGTCCGCCGGCCTCGTGCTCGCGCCGTGGCCGGGCCGCACCGAGGACGGCCTCTACAGCTGGGACGGCGAGGTCTACCGGCTCGCGGTGACCAGCGACGTCACCGGAACCGCCGACCACGGGCTCGTGCGCCGCGTCGAATGGGACGACGTGGAGGTCGCCGCCGACGCCGTGACCCTGGTCCGCGACGTCGGGCACCACCCCGGGTGGCCCTTCGACCTGCACCTGCGGATCCGGTACAGCGTCGCCGCCGACGGCCTGACCTGCGCCTTCGAGGCCCGCAACGACGGCGGCACGGACCTGCCGCTCGCCGTCGGCTTCCACACCTACCTGCGCGTCGGCGACGACTCCGTCGACGCCTGCACCCTCGAGTTCGGGGCCGGGCGCTGGCAGCCGCTCGACGGGCGCCTGCTGCCCGACGGTCCGCCGCGCCCCGTCGACGGGACGCCGTACGACTACCGCACCCCGCGCGCCCTCGACGGTGTGCAGATCGACACACCCTTCACCGATGTGCCGCGGAACACCGTGCTCCGCGGCCCGACGGGGCAGACGGAACTGTGGACGGCGCCGACATTGCCGTGGGCCCAGGTGTTCATCGCCGACCCGGTCAACGGCAAGGGCTACCCCGGTCGCGGCCGCGCCCTGGCGGTGGAGCCGATGTCCGCCCCGGGCAATGCCCTCCACACGGGAACGGACGTGATCCGGCTGGCGCCGGGGGCGGGGTGGAGCACCGAATGGGGCCTCCGGTGACGGCCCGATTTCCGCGGGGAACCGCGGTACCGCTAGGTTCTAGCCAGGTAGCTTTTATCCGCCGACCACAGCGAGGGGATACGAACATTGTCCACTGATGACAACACCGCGAACGCTACGGTCGCCTATCCCGGCGGCCAGATCGAGCTGCCGATCGTCAACGCGACCGAGGGTGCAGACGGCATCGCTCTCGGCAAGTTCCTCGCGCAGTCGGGCTACAGCACCTTCGACAACGGCTTCGTCAACACCGCCTCCTGCAAGTCCGCGATCACCTACATCGACGGCAACGAGGGGATCCTGCGCTATCGCGGATACCCGATCGAGCAGCTCGCGGAGAAGTCGACGTTCATCGAGGTCAGCTACCTCCTGATCCACGGCGAGCTGCCGACCCCGGAGCAGCTCGCGGAGTTCACCGCGAAGATCCAGCGGCACACCCTGCTCCACGAGGACCTCAAGCTGTTCTTCAACGGCTTCCCCCGCAACGCGCATCCGATGCCCGTCGTCTCCTCGGCGGTCAACGCGCTCTCGGCGTACTACCCGGACTCGCTGGACCACAACGATCCGGCGCAGGTCGAGCTGTCGACCATCCGCCTGCTCGCCAAGTTCCCGACGATCTGTGCCTACGCCTACAAGAAGTCGGTCGGCCAGCCCTTCCTCTACCCGGACAACTCGCTGTCGCTGGTGGAGAACTTCCTCCGCATGACCTTCGGTTTCCCGGCCGAGCCCTACGAGGTGGACCCGGAGATCGTCAAGGCCCTCGACATGCTGTTCATCCTGCACGCCGACCACGAGCAGAACTGCTCCACGTCGACCGTGCGCCTGGTGGGCTCGTCGAACGCCAACATGTTCACCTCGATCTCGGGCGGCATCAACGCCCTGTGGGGCCCGCTGCACGGCGGCGCCAACCAGGCCGTCCTCGAGATGCTCGACGACATCAAGGCGTCGGGTGGCGACACCACCGCCTTCATGACCAAGGTCAAGAACAAGGAAGACGGCGTGAAGCTCATGGGCTTCGGGCATCGCGTCTACAAGAACTACGACCCCCGTGCGGCGATCGTGAAGCAGACCGCGGACCGCATCTTCGAGCTGCTCGGCGTGTCCGACGAGCTGCTCGACATCGCCAAGGGCCTGGAGGACGTCGCGCTGCACGACGACTACTTCATCGAGCGCAAGCTCTACCCGAACGTGGACTTCTACACCGGACTGATCTACCGCGCGATGGGCTTCCCGACGCGCATGTTCACGGTGCTGTTCGCGCTCGGCCGGCTCCCCGGCTGGATCGCCCACTGGCGCGAGATGCACGAGGACCCGACCACCAAGATCGGCCGTCCTCAGCAGATCTACACGGGCTCGACGGCCCGTGACTACCCCGGCGTGTAGATGCCGCCCATCCGGCGTGACAATCTGCACCGCCTGATCAAAGGAGTCTCTATGACCAAGCCCGAGATCGAGTTCATCGAGGGCCCCGCGCCCACCGAGCTCGTCATCAAGGACATCGTGGTGGGCGACGGTGCCGAGGCCCAGCCCGGCAGCGTCGTGGACGTGCACTACGTGGGCGTCGAGTTCGACAGCGGCGAGGAGTTCGACTCCTCGTGGAGCCGCGGCGAGTCCATCAACTTCCCGCTGCGCAGCCTCATCGCAGGCTGGCAGGAGGGCATCCCGGGCATGAAGGTCGGCGGCCGTCGCCAGCTGATCTGCCCGCCCGCCCTGGCCTACGGCCCCGCCGGCGGTGGCCACCGCCTGTCGGGCAAGACGCTCGTCTTCGTGATCGACCTGCTCGGCGTCAAGTAGCGTCAGTCCGTTTCCGCGGCGAGGCGGGCGAGCTGCACCGTCGCGCCGCGGAGCCCGGCGGCGTCGTCGAGCGGCGCGAGGTAGCCGACGCGCGTGACGGCCCACCCGCGGGGCGTGTCGACCCGCAGGTCGAGGCCGTAGCGATCGGCGCGCTCGCAGCGGGCCGAGACGGCGTCCGGGTAGCCGCCGAAGCGCTGAGCCATCGCCAGCAGCGCGTCCGCGTGATCGTCGTTGAGGTGCCGCACCGCCCCGTCGGAGACGGGGGCCACTGGGTCGGGCGCGGCCGCCGCGTAGTCGGCGCCGCTCGCCGAGTCCATGCGGCCGTAGCCGCCGACCCACCGCACCCGCTCGACCCCGAGCACCCACAGCGTGAAGTCGCTGAAGTCGATGTAGTGCCGGGCGGCCGGGACCGCGTCGAGGTGCGCCTGCCGCGCCGCTGCGGCCTCGTCGCCCGCGGGCTCGCGCACCCGCCCGGCCAGGGTGATCCGCGTGTTGGCGAGCGGGTCCTCGGGTGTCGCGGGGGCGACGATCGACAGGCTCGCGCGGGGATCGCGCCGCAGGTTGCGGCCGTGTTCGGCCAGGTGGGAGACGCACAGCACCGGCTCGCCCCCGACCAGGCCGTAGGTCACCAGGGAGGCCCAGGGCGCGCCGTCGGAGGAGAGGGTCGCGAGGGTCGCGGTGAACGTGCCCGCGGCGACGGTGCGCGCCTCCTCCGCCGCGGAGGGACGTGCGGGGCGGGCGATGTCGGTCAACGGCGGGGCGATCGTGGGGGCGTCGCCGGGGTCCCCGTGGTCTCGTACGGTCATGGGTCCGAGCGTAGGTGAGGACCGGGCGGCCTGAAATCCACCCGTTCGGAGGATGGCGCCGGTGGCCCCGGAGTACAAGAATGAGTGCGTCGTCGCGGGAATCCTCGCGGCCAGGAGCTGGTTCGGAGGACTCGATGAACGGGTTGAAGGTTGGGGCCGCTGCGGCCGCGGTGCTGTCGGTTGCGGGGTTGCTCACGGCGTGCGGCAAGGATTCGGCGACGGAGGAGTCGCCGGTCGCGTTCAGCCCGGTCACGGGAGACCAGTACACGGCGAACCCGGGCGCCTTCCAGACCGACGGCGTGGCCGTGCCGCCCAAGAGCGTGATGATGGTGGGCGATCCGGTGGCCGCGCAGGCCGTCGTGAACTCGGGTCTGCCGCAGGCCACGATCACCTCGACCAGCAACAACACCACGGTCTACTACCCGCCCGTCCCCGCGGACGCGCTCCCGCCCGACATCCGTCCCGCCCCGCAGCCCCCGGTGCCGGAGCCGCTGGCCCGGCCCGCGAACACCCGGCCGTGGCAGTACACGCCGCGTCAGATCGACGCGTACCGCACCATCTGCGACACCGGTCGCTGGGGCTCGTGGATCGCGGGCCCCGAGTACCAGACGCAGGTCTGCTGGAGTGTCTACGGCCGCCAGCTCGGCGTCCGGCCGTGGGTCCCGGGCCAGCCGCGGCCCTGGGACCGGCCCGGATACCCGCGGCCGTGGTTCGACCCGGGCTTCCGCGCGGATGTCCCCGTGATGTGGATCTACCCGCGCGGCTGGACGCAGCCGAGGCCGCAGCCGATCATCTCGGTGTCGATCACGATCAACATCGGCACCAATCCGTACCGCAGGGTCAACCCGCGCTTCGGCGACCCGTTCTTCCCGGTCTGGGCCGTCACGCCGGGCCGGCCCGTCGACGTGTGCGGGCAGGACATGATCGTCGCGCCGGTGTACACCTCGACGACCACGACCACGACGACCGTGATCAGCGCGCCCGTCGCCCCCGGGGTGGTGCTTGCGCCGCTGCCGACGTCGGCGAAGATCGAACCGATCCTCGCGCTGCCCGGCGCGCGGATCCCCGGCAACGTCAACATCAATCCCACGATCGTGGCCCCGGTCGCCGCCGCGCTCGACGGCGCGGTGATCCAGGCCGGCAGCCGTGCGGAGGTCGAGGCTGCCGTCGGCACCAGCGTCAAGGTGTCGGTGGCGAACCCGAGCTCGGCGCCGACCACGACGGCGACCACGGCCGCTGCGGACACCGCCGGTCGCGGGAGCACGGGCACGACCGCGCCCGGCACCGGAACGGCCACGGCCCCCGGCACCGGAGCCGCGACCTCCCCGGCCCAGGCACCGGCACCGTCCGGGGCGCGGGCCGGTGACCCGGGTACGCCGGCGGGCGGGACGACGGTCCCCACCACCAGCGCCGCACCCGGCGCGCCCAGCCCGACGGTGCCCGCCCTGATCCCGACGACGACGCTCGCGCCGCCGATCACGACCGTTGCGCCGGTGCCGACCACGGTGGCCCCCGTGCCCACCACCGTCGCGCCGGTCCCGATCACCGTGCCGGTGCCGACGCGCACCGTCGCGCCGGTCCCGACGACGACCGTGCCGGTGCCGACGCGCACTGTCGCGCCGGTCCCGACGACGACTGTGCCGATTCCGACGACGACCGTGCCGGTCCCCGTGCCGACCCGTGAGATTCCGATCCCGATCGCGCCCCGGACGA
Source organism: Tsukamurella asaccharolytica (assembly GCF_007858435.1). GTDB lineage: Bacteria > Actinomycetota > Actinomycetes > Mycobacteriales > Mycobacteriaceae > Tsukamurella > Tsukamurella asaccharolytica. The sequence continues at coordinate 26,949 of NZ_VIGW01000006.1, forward strand.
CGGTGCAGGCGCCGGTCACGACCACGACGGTGGCCCCGGCGACGTAGCCCGGATTTCCGTGCGCGGGGATCGCAGAGCTTGACGGCCTGCGATCGCCTCCGGACCCTGGGGGCATGACTTCACGTCCCGACACCACCCGTGGGCTCGGCCCGGTGGCCGACGAACTCGCCCGCGTGGCAACCGATTTCCGTGTCAAGTCCGTGCTGGTGATGCGCAGCGACGCGGAGTCGATGGTGGTGGCCGGCACGGCAGGGGAGGCGGCGCACACCTACGTCGTCGGCGGAGCCGGAGCGAAGGCGCTCGGCGCCCCGGGGCGGGTCCCGCTGTACTGCGAGCGGGTCGTCGACGGCGACGAAGCGGTCTACGTGCGGGACTCGCGGGCCGATGCGGTGTTCGCGGGCAACGAGGACGAGACGGAGTACGGGCTGATCAACTACCTCGGCCTCCCGGTCCACGACGCGGACGGCGCCGTGGTGGGCACGGTCTGCGTGCTCGACGACACCGCCCGCGAGTACGGCGAGGATCAGCGCCGCGAGCTCGCGCGGCTGCGCGACTCCGTGGAGTCCCTCCTGCGCGAGGATCCCGACGCCCTGAGTTGACGTCCTCCGGAACGCGAAGACAATGTTTCGGTTGCCCGAAACATTGTCTTCGCCTAGCCTCGTAGCGTGCTGACCGATTCCGCTGCGCCGACGAAGCAGACCCCGGTCCGAGCCCTGATGCTGCTCGGCCCCGCGTTCGTCGCCGCGATCGCCTACGTCGACCCGGGCAACGTGGCCGCGAACGTCACCGCGGGCGCCAAGTACGGCTACCTGCTGGTGTGGGTGCTGGTGCTGGCCAACGTCATGGCCGTGATGATCCAGTACCAGTCCGCCAAGCTGGGCGTGGTGACCGGCCGCTCGCTGCCGCAGGTCCTGGGTGACCGGCTGCCGCGCCGTGCGCGCCTGGCGTTCTGGGGGCAGGCCGAACTAGTCGCCGCCGCCACCGACATCGCCGAGGTCATCGGCGGCGCGCTGGCTCTGAACCTGCTGTTCGGGGTGCCGCTGGTCTGGGGTGGGCTCATCGTCGGCGCGATCTCGACGGCCCTCCTCGTGCTCGCCGACGGCCGGCGCCAGTACCGGTTCGAGCTGGTGATCATCGGGATGCTCGCGATCATCGTGGTCGGTTTCCTCGCGGGCCTCATCGTCGCGCCGCCCGACGGTGCCGCCGTCCTCGGCGGGCTCGTCCCGCGCCTGCAGGGCACGGAGACGGTGCTGCTGGCCGCGTCGATGCTCGGTGCCACCGTCATGCCCCACGCGATCTACCTGCACTCCGCGCTGGTCGTCGACCGGCACGGCACCCCGCCCGCCGAGGGCGCCGTCGAGCGCGCGCGCCGGCTGCTCAAGGTCACCCGGGTGGACGTGGTGCTCGCGTTGATCATCGCGGGCGCCGTCAACATCGCCCTGCTCGTGCTGGCGGCGAGCGCGCTGTACGGCCGCGAGGGCACCGATTCCATCGAGGGCGCGCACGCCGCGGTGCGGGACGCACTCGGGCCTGCTGTGGCCGGGCTCTTCGCCGTCGGGCTGCTGGCGTCCGGTCTCGCCTCCACGTCGGTGGGCAGTTACGCGGGCGGCACGATCATGGCGGGCCTCCTGCGCAAGCGGATCCCGGTGCTGGTCCGCCGGCTGGTCACGATGATCCCGGCGATCGGCGTGCTCGCGATCGGCGTCCCGCCCACCGAGGCGCTGATCATCTCGCAGGTGGTGCTGAGCTTCGGCATCCCCTTCGCGCTGCTGCCCCTGCGCCGCTTCACCGCCGACCGGACGTTGATGGGGGAGTTCGCCGATCGGGCGCCCCTGCGCTGGGCGTCCGCGGCCGCAGGAGTGCTGATCGTGACGCTCAACGTCGCGCTGATCTACCTCACCGTCACCGGCGCCGGCTGAGACCTGACGGGGTCGCTGCGGACGCGGCGTCGTCGGGGGCATTGAGATCGCGGACCCGCCGTGATTCAATAAACGCAATCCTCACGTCGTGAAGACGGAGTTCAATCACGGAAACGGGTCGCGATGGGTCTGCGGGCGGTGGCGGTCGTGGCCGGCGGTGCCGGCGTCGCGATCGCCGCGTGCTGGGCCATGCTCGCGCCCACCGAGCTCCCGCAGGAACAGGTCGAATCCGGCACGCTCGCGCAGGTCGCGGCGGCACCGTCGGACGCTCTGCGCTGCGACGGCGGGCTGACGGCACAGGTGGGTGCGGCGCAGTCCTGCGTGCTCTCCCGCGGCGGCGAGGAGTTCGCGGTGCAACTGCGCGTGACCGACGTCGACGGCGATCGGGTCCGCTGGGACTCGACCGTCTCCGGCGTACCGCGGTCCGGGCAACGGGTGGCCGTCGCGGAACTCGAGCAGCGCACCCGCGACGTGCTCGCCCGCGAGCGCCCCGTCGACGCCGTGACCTGCGCCGGAGCGCTCGCGGGCACCGTCGGGGCCCGGCAGAGCTGCGCGATGACCGCGAGCGGACACCGGCACGACGTGACCGTCACCGTGACGACGGTGGACCCCACCCGGGTGCAGTGGGGCGTCACCGTCGCCGGGTGACCGACGGCCGCCGCGCTCAGTCGCAGGGGTCGAAGTAGCCCGCACCCAGGGCGAGGCGGTCCCACTCCTCGTCGGTGATGGGCGCGGAGCCGGAGGAGCATACGGCCTCGATGGCCTTCTGCGGGTCGAGATCCCAGACCCGCAGGCGCCCGCTGTTGCCGGACGCGACGACCATCGTCCCGTCGGCGGTGAATCGCGCGTCGTAGAGGATCGCGCCGTCCACCGTCAAGGTCGCCTGCAGTTCGGGAGCCGCCCCGTCGCGGTGGCGGAGGACGCGGACCTCGCCGCTGGACGAGGCGAGGACGAGGCGGGATCCGTCGGGGGAGAACGCGCCGCCGGAGACGGATCCGCTCGGCCCGCCGAACCGGATCACGCGCGGCTCGCGGTCGTCGAGCCGATCGATCTGAGCCAGGTGACCGCCCCCGGACGCGGAGAGGAGCAGGGTGCGGCGGTCCGGGGACACCGTCAACGCCGCGATGGCCGCCTCGAAGACATGGGTGGTGCGTACCACGCGCGGCGCGGCGCGGTCGCTCAGATCGATGCGGACCAGATCCCCGTCCGCGGTGCCGAGCACCGCGGACCGATCACTCAGGAAGCCCACCGACGGCGCGCCGCTGTTCAGGTCGATCCCGCCGACCACCCGCGGTGCGGCAGGGTCGGCGATGTCGAGGATCGCCACCCGGGTCGTCGAGAGCCCGCCGGCGATCGCGGTGCGACCGTCCGGCGAGATGGCGATGGTCTCGACGATCGAGCCCAGGGCCTGCGCCGCCTCGCGGGAGAGTTGCGGTCTCGACCGATCCCGCAGGTCCGCGAGCAGAATCCGCCCGTTCGCCGTGCCGAGCGCGGCCAGCGCGCCGTCGGTGGAGAGGGCCAGCGCACCCGAGAACAGGTCACCCGACGGTGCCGCGATGTCCGGTCCCGAGCGTTCCAATGCTGGTCCGGATACGGTGCGCCACTGGCCGACCGCAGTATCGGGGCCGCCGTTGGCGACGAGGAGGTCGGATCCGTGGGTGGGGATCTGGAAGACGGCGCGCTCGCCGAGTTTGATCGCGGCGTCGCGGAGTGGCCAGGTGCGTAGTACGCCGCCGTCGGCGGCCGCGAGGATCACGCCGCCCGCCACGGTGGCGAGTCCGATCGGTTCCGGTCCGCTGAAGACCATCTCCGGCGCGTCGCCGGTGAGGGGAACGACCCGGACCTGCCCGTCGGAGCTCGCGGCGACCAGTCGCGCACCGTCGGCCGAAACCTCGACGTCGTTGACGTAGCTGGTGAAGCCCGGCACCGTCCGGCGCAGCGCCGGCGCCGCGGGATCGGAGGTGTCGACGACGATCGCCTCCCGGCTGCGGAGGCCCGCCGCGAGGGAATTCCCGTGGAAGACCATGCGGACCGCCTGATTCGACGCCCCCGTGAGCGGCAGGGTCCCCCGGGCCACGGGAACCGGGCCGCTGACGTCCCACAGGCTGATGCCCTGGCCGGGCGCGGAGACTGCGGCGATACGGGCGTCCGCGCTGAGCGCGACCGACGCCTGCGTCTCCGCGTAGGCACCCCGGGGGAACTCGACGGGCGGGACGTCGGCGGCGCCGCCGCGACGGAGCAGGACCGGGGAGGCGTCGGCCCTGGAGGCGAGGACGGTGCGCCCGTCGCCGGACATCGACACGCGCACGACCGGTCGTCCGACGTCGACGGTGCGACCCACGCGCGGGTTCGCCGCGTCGCGGACATCGATCTCGAGGACACCGCGCCCCGTACCCACGAGCAGGGCGGTGCCGTCGGGGGTGAATTGCAGTCCGGAACCGGGGAGTTCGCCCGGGTCGATGTCGGCGCTGCCGAGGCGGTCCGCGAGGCCGCGCGCGTCGACCCGGTACAGGTCGACGCGTCGTTCGGTGCGGATCACGGCGACGCCGCCGGACGGCGCCGGCGCGACCTCGAACGGGCCGCCGATCAGCCGTCGCGCGGACAGGGGCTCGGACAACGTGTCCAGCAGGTTCGACCGGGCTTCGACGGTCTCGGAGATCCGGTACGCCGCCACCGCCAGCTGCGCCGCGAGCGCGGAGTCCCGGGGCCGCAGCCGCCGCGATTCCAGAGCGAGCTGGCGGCTGGTCGATTCGTTGTTCGCCTGGGTGGCGGTGTCCCTCGCGCGCGCGGTGCTCGCGAGGCCGATCCAGGCCATGGTCGCCGCGAGGACCGCCACCACGGCCAGGGCGCCGGCGGAGATCGCCACCGCGCGGAGTTTGCGGACCTGCCGCCGCTCGCGGTCGCGGCGTTCCTCCCGGCGCCGGACGCTCCGCGCGATCATGCGGCGCTCGGCCTCTCCCCAGCGGCCGGGGCGCTCGGCGGAGAGGGGCTCGACGAGGTCCAGCATTCCAGCGGAGAGCAGCAGGTCATCGTCCTCGCCGGCCTGCGCCCAGTGCTCGGCGGCGACCCGGATCCGGTGCTCGAGCCGCATGCGCGCGCGATTGTCGTCCACCCACTGCGTCAGGCGGGGCCACGCCTGGACCAGGGCCTCGTGCGCGATCTGCGCCCCGTCGTCGCCGACGGTGACGAGACGGGCCTCCACGAGCCTGTTCAGGACCGCGCCGGTGACCGGATCGTCGACGCCCAGTTGGGCGACGGGCGTGATGCGGCGGGTGACGCGGTCCTCACCGACGTTGATCAGGGCGAGCAGGAGTTCGGGCATGGCCCTGCGCTCGGCCCCGTCGAGCGCGGTGTACACCGCCTCGGCGCTCTGCTGCACTGCGCCCGCGAGACGGCCGGTCTCGAGATAGGCGTCGACCGTGAGCCCGGCCCCGCCGGAGCGCTCCCACGTGGTCAGCAGGGAGTGTGAAAGAAGCGGGAGGACGCCGGCAGCGTCGCCGGTCGCCTCGGCGTCGTCGAGAAGCAGATCCACGAACCCGGGCGCGATGGTGATCGCGGCCCGGTCCGCGGGACCCGTGATGGCGGCCCGCAGGCCCTCCCGGTCCAACGGGCCGATCACCACCGGGCCCGCCGCCGACACGGCCGCGTAGCCGGGTTCGGCGAGCAATCGGTCGAGGAAATCGGAACGCAGGACGAGGATCACCACCAGGTCCCCCTGGCCCGCGCCGGTCCCGTCGCCGGCGAGGGTGAGGATCCGGGCGAGCACCTCGTGGGCGGCCGCCGCGTCGCCCTGGGTCCAGATCTCCTCGAGTTGGTCGACGACGAGCACGCGGTGCGGCGCCGACCGGGCACGGAGCGCGGCGACCGCCTCATCGAGGGCGGTCATCGGCGCGACGCCCGGCGTGATCACCACGTGGTCCCAGCCGGCGTCGTCGGCCAGGGTCCGGGCCAGGCCCGCGCGCACCACGGACGACTTCCCGATCCCGCTGCCGCCGACGACGAGAACGGGCGTCGGGGCGATTCGGCGCAGTGTGATCGCATCGATTCGTTCGCGCACGATGCGAATATCACCGTCGCGTCCGAAGAAGTCGTCGGCGTCGGCGATATCGAATGCTGCGAAGCCCCGATAGGGAGGCTGTGTCAACGGCGCCGACGCTTTGGTGCGCGAACGAACACGTGCCCGCGCAACCGCGTCCCACCATTCTCCGAATTCGGATTCCGGAACCCCGCACACAGTCAGGACGCGATCGAAGAGGTCGCGATTCGCCGCTGTCGGAGCGTGCGCCCCCGACAGCCACCCGGACAGCGTGCCGAGATAGCCCTCGGACTGCTCGACGAGTTCTCGTACGGTCAGACCTGCAGCGTCACGCAGCGCCTGGAGCGCGGCCCCCAACTCGGGGCGGGTTGTGACGGAGTCAGGGGAGGGCCGCGGCGGTGGATTCTCGTCCGATGGCATGTCCGATCTCCCCCGTACATCGTCGATGAGCCTGGTCGGCGTACGGAGATAGTACGAACAACGCCGTCGAGGAGGGAATTCGGGTGTCGGACTGAAACGCTGATACCGCCGCGATCCGAGCGGGTCGTGAAAGGAATGGGTGAATCATGACGGTGGTGGAATCGGTCGAGAACGCGGCCGGCCCCGAATTCCAGATTGCAGCTTTGCGACAACGGGGGATTGTTGCACTGTCGGAACGGGAAATCGAAGTGCTGCTCGCCTGGTTCGCCAGCGACTCCAAGGAGGGCGCTGCGCGGCTGATGTTCATCAGCCCGGCCACCGTCGCCACCCACATCGCCAGGGTCCGCGGGAAGTACGCCGGCGCCGGGCGGAGCGCGCGCACCAAGACGGCCTTGTTCGCCCGGTTCCTCGAGGACGGCTACACCAGCCTCTGGGACTGGTGAGCGCTACCTCCCGCCGCCCAGGAACCGGTACCGGTCCAGCCGGCGGCTGATGCGGATCGGATCGGGGATGAGCGAGAGCTCCGCGAGGGCGTCGCTCACCGCGAGCCCCACCCGGCGGGAGAACTCCGTCGGCTCGTCGGCCGCGTTCGGCCGCTCCGGGATCACCCGGTCGACGATGCCGTCCTCCAGCAGGTCGGCCGCGCGGATGCGCTGCCGGTCGGCCATCTCCGCGGCGTGCTCGACGTCGCGGTACATGACGGCGCTCGCGCCCTCCGGCGGCAGCGGCGCGAGCCAGGCGTGCTGGGCGCACAGCACGCGGTCGGCCGGCAGCATCGCCAGTGCCCCGCCGCCCGTTCCCTGCCCGAGCAGCACCGACACCGTCGGGACCCGGATCGTCACGAGGTCCGACAGGCTGCGCGCCACCTCGCCCGCGAGGCCGCCCTCCTCCGCCTCGGGGGAGAGCGCCGCGCCCCAGGTGTCGATCATGAGCACGAGCGGCAGGTTCAGCTCGGCGGCCAGCCGCATGCCCCGCCGCGCCGCGCGGAGCGCCGCGGGACCGAGGAGCGGGGGAGCCGCACCGTCGGCCCGGGTGGTGTCCTGGCCGACGACGACGCACGGATAGCCCTGCACCCGCGCGAGCGAGAGCAGTAGCGTGTGGTCGGTCTCGCCCTCGCCGGTGCCCGAGAGCGGCAGCCGGTCGGTGGCCGAGTGCCGCAGGAAGGCCCGCACGCCGGGCCGCCCGGCCTGCCGGCTGATCTGCACCGACTCCCACGCGGGGGTCTCGTCCTCCGCGGCGTCGAGCTCGCCGCGCACGCCGAGGTGCGGCGCCAGCGGGTCCGCGTCCTGCACGCCCGCGAGCACCCGCAGCGTGCGGTGCGCCAGCAGTCGGACGAAGCGCAGCGGCACCACCCCGTCGATGAGTCCGTTCTCGAAGAGGTGCTCGGCGGTCTGCACCCCGTCGGGGAAGGGCTCGCCGCGCAGCGCCTCGTAGACGCGCGGGCCGAGGAAGCCGACGCGTGCGCCCGGCTCCGCGATGGTCACGTGCCCCAGCGAGCCCCACGACGCGAAGACCCCGCCCATCGTGGGATCGCGCAGGTACACGAGGTACGGCAGGCCCGACTGCTTGTGCAGCGTGACGGCCGCCGAGATCTTCACCATCTGCAGGAAGGCGACGGTCCCCTCCTGCATCCGCGTGCCGCCCGACGTGGGCGCCGCCAGCACGGGCAGTCGCAGCGCCGTCGCGCGCTCGACCGCGGTGACGATCCGCTCCGCCGCGGCCACGCCGATCGAGCCGCCGAGGAACGCGAAGTCGCACGCGATCAGCGCGACCCGTTGCCCGCGGATGCGGCCCTCCCCGGTGATCACCGCCTCGTCGTGGTGCGAGCGCTCCCTCGCGCGCTCCAGCGCTGCGGCGTACTCCGCGTCCGGCGCGACGTCCGGCAGCGGGCCGTCCCAGCTGGTGAAGGTGCCGCGGTCGAGGATCGCATCGATGAGGTCCTGCGCCGTGATCGCCATGGATTCGAGATTACTGGGAACACCGAGCGTCGCGAGCGCGTTGTTCGGGTATGACCGTACCGAATGTGAAGCTCAATAACGGAACCTCGATCCCCCAGCTCGGCTTCGGCGTCTGGCAGGTGTCGGACGACGGTGCCCACGACGCCGTCGCCGAGGCCCTGCGGGTCGGTTATCGCAGTGTGGACACGGCCAAGGTGTACGAGAACGAGGCGGGCACGGGCCGTGCGATCGCCGAGAGCGGCCTCGCCCGCGAGGAGGTCTTCCTCACCACCAAGCTGTGGAATTCGGACCAGGGCTTCGACGAGACGCTGCGCGCCTTCGACGGCTCGCTCGAGCGCCTCGGCACCGACTACGTGGACCTCTACCTCATTCACTGGCCCGTCCCCGAGTACGACCGCTACGTCGCCACCTTCAAGGCCTTCCAGCAGATCCGGGACTCCGGGCGCGCGAAGGCGATCGGCGTCAGCAACTTCACCGTGGAGAACCTCCGCCGCCTCATCGACGAGACCGGCGAGACCCCGGCGGTCAACCAGATCGAGCTGCACCCCGGGCTGCCGCAGGACGAGCTGCGCGCCTTCCACGCCGAGCACGGCATCGCCACCGAGGCCTGGTCGCCGCTGGGGCAGGGCGAGTCCCTGACCGACGCGGCCGTCGTCGAGGTCGCGGCCGCGCACGGCGTGACGCCCGCGCAGGCGATCCTGCGCTGGCACCTGCAGCTGGGCAACGTCGTGATCCCCAAGTCGGTGACGCCCGCCCGCATCGCCGAGAACTTCGACGTCTTCGTGTTCGCGCTCACGGACGACGAGGTCGCCCGGATCAGCGCGATCGAGGGCAAGCGCATCGGCCCCGACCCCGTCACCTTCAACCTGCGCTGACCCGTCGGCCGGCGGGCGCCGGGCCCGGGGTCGGGGTGCGACGGTGCCCCTGCCACGCGACTCTCCGATTCTGTCCGACTCGGACAAGCCCGCCGCCGCTGAGTCTGCGCGGAGGACGGCGGCGTCCGAAGCGGGAGACGGCTTCGGGTGGGGGAGGTGTGGCGTCCGGTGGGGGATTCGGCGTCGAGTGGGGGACGGCCGACCCCCCACCACACGAACGGCGTCGAGTGGGGGACGGAACGTCGGCCGCTCGGATCGGAGCGGTGCGAAGGCTGTAGCGCGGCACGGCGACCCTGTCCATCGTGGACAGAATCGGAGAGCCGCCCGCTCGACTAACCCAGTACTCCAGGCCCACTGGACCCGCCGGACTCGCCGGACCCGCCGACCACCGCGGCGACCGCTCGGGCGGCCTCCCTCCCCGCGCGGTTCGCGCCGATCGTCGACGCGGACGGGCCGTAGCCCAACAGGTGCAGCCGCGGTTCGCCGGCGACCTCGGTCGCCAGCGGCCCGGTCATCACGATGCCGCCGCCGGGGGAGCGCAGGTTCAGCGGCGCCAGGTGGTCCATCGAATAGCGGAATCCGGTGCACCACAGGATCACGTCGGCGGCCACGAGGGAACCGTCGGCGAGCTGCGGACCGTCGGGCGTGAGGGCGGTGAACATCGGTCGCCGGACCAGCACCCCGGCCTCGATGCCCCGGCGCATGGCGTCGGTCATCGGCAGTCCCGTCACCGAGACGACGGACCCGGGCGGCAGGCCCGCGCGCACCCGCTCCTCGACGCGCGCGACGGCGCGGCGCCCCTTGTCGGGGTCGAAGGGCGTGGTGTCCCACTGCACCTCGCGGCGGGTGAACCACGCCGTCTCCGCGACCTCGGCGATCTCCAGCAGTAGCTGTACCGCCGTGATGCCGGCGCCGACGACGGCCACGCGCTTCCCGGCGAAGGGCTCGGGGGTGCGGTAGTCGTGCGCGTGCACCTGGGTTCCGCGGAACGACGGTGCGCCGGGCACCGTCGGCCAGAAGGGCCGGTCCCACGTGCCGGTGCAGTTGATGAGTGCGGCGGCCCGGTATTCGAAGGGCCCCTCGGCGCCGTGGCCCGCGACGAGGTAGCCGTCGTCGCACCGCGACACCGACGCGACGTGGGCGGGCCGGTGCACGTCGATCCCGAAGCGCTCCTCGTAGGCGCCGAAGTACCGCGCGACGCCGGTGGCGGCCGGGACGTCGTCGCAGTCGGTGCCCAGCGCGTCCTGCAGGCCCCAGCCCGGCAGGTCGTGCACGTGGTTCGCCGAGCGGAGCGTCAACGACGGCCAGCGCTGCCGCCACGCGCCCCCGGGACCGGCGTTGTGATCGAGCACAACGGGATTCTCGATACCGAACCTGGGTAGGAAGTAGGCGGCCGAGAGACCGGCCTGGCCAGCACCGACCACGACGACATCCGTCACCCCCGTAGCGTAGATTGCGGGCCATGATTGGTTACACGCTGGTGGAGAAGGTCGCCGTCATCGAGTTCCAGCGCCCGGAAGCGCGGAACGCTCTCAACCCCGAGATCATGGACGGCCTGGAGGCCGCGTTCGACCGCGCGGAGGCCGACGAGGTCTTCGTCATCGTGCTCACGGGCCAGGGCACCGTGTTCTCCGCGGGGGCGGACCTGCGATCGGGCGCGGTGCTGGACAAGAACTTCATGGAGCGGGTCATCCAGTTCTACCGCCGGGTCGAGTCGATGAAGCAGATCCTGGTGGCCGCGCTCAACGGTCCGGCCGTCGGGGCGGGCGTGCAGATGGCGATGCTCGCGGACCTGCGCGTGCTCGATCCCAGCGCGACCATCGCGATCCCCGCGGCCAAGCTGGGCGTCACCATCGACAAGTGGACGCTGCGCCGCCTCGAGGATCTGGTGGGCGGGGGCCACGCGCGCGGCGTTCTGTTGGCCGCGCAGAAGATCGGCGCGGAGAAGCTGCTGGATCTGGGCTTCGCCAACGCCATCGGCGACCGCGAGGCCGCCCTCGAGTTCGCGCACGGCATCGCGAAGCTCGCGCCGCTGTCGCTGCAGAACTACAAGGCGCTCTTCAAGGCCGACGCCGCGGCCGAGCCGGCAACGGAGGAGGAGCTCGCGCGCCTGCACGCGGTGTGGGACTCGGAAGACCTCAAAGAGGCGGTCATGGCCCGGATCGAGAAGCGCGAGCCGCGCTTCACGGGGCGCTGACATGCGGCTGGGCAACGTCCTCACCTTCGTCGCAGGCGCGGCCGCCGGGGTGGCCGGCGCCGCGGGGCTCCGCGCCGCGAGCGGGCTGAAGCGGTCGATGGGCGCGCAGGTGGACACCGTCTACACCAACTCCGACCCGGACAGCCCGCACCAGCGGTTCGACGCGGTCAAGATCGCCCGCGGCGTCCTGGGCCGCGCCCGCCACGGAGTCGGCGCACCGTCGGGCCCGATCCCGTTGGCCGCGGATCCGAGCCCCGAGCAGGCCTCCGACCTGGCCGTCACGTGGTTCGGGCACTCGTCAGTGCTCATCGAGGTCGACGGGTTTCGGATCCTCGCCGACCCGGTCTGGGGCGAGCGGGTCTCCCCGTCGCCGACGATCGGCCCCTCCCGCCTGCACCCGGTCCCCGTCGCCCTGAGCGCGCTGCCACGGATCGACGCGGTGATCATCAGCCACGATCACTACGACCACCTCGACCTGCCCACCATCGACGAGCTCACCCGCGACCGCGACGTGCCCTTCTGCGTCCCGGTCGGCGTGGGCGGGCACCTGCGCGCGTGGGGCGTCCCGGAGGACCGGATCGTCGAGCTGGACTGGGACCAGGCGCACACGCTCACCCGCGACGGCACAGAGCTCAAGGTGGTGTGCACCGAGGCCAGGCACTTCTCCGGCCGCGGTCTCACCCGCAACTCCACGCAGTGGGCCTCCTGGTCGCTCGTGGGCCCGCAGCACTCCGTCTTCTTCGGCGGCGACACCGGCTTCACCGAGCGGTTCAAGCTGGTCGGCGACCACTTCGGCCCGTTCGATCTCACGCTGCTGCCGATCGGCGCCTACGACCCGCTCTGGCCCGACGTGCACACCAATCCGGAGGAGGCCGTCGCGATCCACGCGATGATCGCCAAGCCCGGCGCCCCGCTCGTCCCGGTGCACTGGGCCACGTTCAACCTGGCATTCCACGACTGGTCCGAGCCCGTCGAGCGGCTGTTGGCCGCCGCGGAGGAGGCCGGGGTGGCCACGATCATCCCCATGCCGGGCGGCCGGGTCGACGGTGCCGACGGGCCGGGCGCGCCCGCGACGGCCGACTGGTGGGCGACGGTCCGCTAGCCTGGCAGGCACGGACCTCACGAACCCCGTCCCCAGCAGGGCCGGCAGGACCAGCAGGAATACACCTTCAGAAAGGGCGACACTGCTCTCATGGGTCGTCATGACGCACCGGTTGATCCGGCGCCGGCGAAGCCGCGCGGCAGGAACGTCGCCCGCCTTCTGCTCGCCGCCGCGCTGGTCGCGGTCCTCGTGGCCGGGATCGTCGCGATCGTCGGCGGGAGGTTCGCCGGCTGCGGCGCGACCAACACCGTCACGGTGATGGCCGATCCGTCGGTCGCGGCAGCCGCGCGGTCGCAGGCCTCGCTCGCCTCCGACCGGTGCACCACTTTCGCGGTCACCGAAGCGCCCGATCGTGAGGCCGCCGGCCGTCTCGCGAGCGGCGCGGCCGACCTGTGGCTGGCCCCGTCGCGGCTGCGCGCCGACGCCGTCTCCGCCCAGCTCGGGCGCGAGCTGCCGACCACCGCCGTCGCCGGCTCCCCGATCGTGCTGGCGGGCACCGCGATCCCGCAGCCCGCGAGCTGGTCCGAGGCGTTGACGCAGGCCACCATCCGCGCCGTGCCCGCGGACTCCCCGTACGCCGGGGCGCCCGTCGCCGCGGCCGTCGCCGAGTCCACCCGGCCCGGCGCGGGCGACGATCAGGCCCTCAACTCCGTCCTGGCCCAGTACGCGCAGGCGGCCAAGCGCGTGACCGGCGAGCCCGTCGCGGCCGCGGCCACCGATCGCGGCGTCGTCATCGTGCCCGAGTACGCCTACCTCGCGGCGAAGAAGGGCCGCGGCGACCTCGCCGCCGTCGTGCCGAAGACCGGCGCACCCCGCGACGAGCTGCTGCTCGCCGTCGTCGCCGGCGGCGACCGGAAAGCCGCCGCCACGGAGGCCGGCGAGCGCCTCTCCGCGACCTTCACCTCCGACGACGGCCGCGCCGCCCTCGCCCGCGACGGCCTGCGCGGCACCGCGCTGGCCGAGGCACCGTCGGGCGGCGTGGGCGCGGTCACCGCGCTCCCGGACCCCGATCGCGCCCGCCTCGCGAGCGCCGGGCGGACCTATTCGACGCTCGCGGTGCCGCTCAAGGCGCTCGTGGTGGTCGACACCTCCGGCTCGATGAACGAGAAGGTCGGCGACACCTCCCGCATCGGGATGCTGGCGTCGGGCTTCACCAAGGTGGTCACGCAGATCCCCGACGCGAACGCCGTCGGCCTGTGGACGTTCTCCCTCGCGGCGAACGGGGGCAGGGACTGGACCGAGGTCGTCCCCACCGCGCGGCTGTCCGACAAGAGGGGGGACAAGACGCAGCGGCAGGCGCTGCTCGACGGGGTGAACTCCCTGCCCGGTCGCGTCCGCGGCGGCACCGGCCTCTACGACACGACGCTCGCGGCGTACCGGCAGGCCGTGGCCGACTTCGACCCCGCCTACTCGAACTCGCTGATCCTGCTCTCCGACGGCGGTAACGAGAAGAACGGCGGCACCACCCTCGACGGGCTGGTGGCGGAGCTGCGCAGGCTCGTGGACCCGACGCGCCCGGTGAACATCCACACCGTCGGCATCAGCAAGGACGCCGACCTGCCCGCCCTGAAGCGGATCTCGGACGCCACGGGCGGCACCGCGCAGTCGGCCGAAACGGAGCAGCAGATGCTCGAGGATTTCGTCAACGCGATCGCCCAGCGCGCGAAGTAGGCGCCGTGGCGCGGGAGTGCCCCCGACAGGAATCGAACCTGCGACCTGATCTTTAGGAGAGATCCGCTCTATCCGACTGAGCTACGAGGGCGTGCGGCACGAGTGTAGCGACGCGGACCCCTCCGGGTACATTCGGATGTCCGAGTTTGCATCATCATAGGGGAGGCGCACGTGCCCACCGGTGTCATCGGGGTTCTCATCATCACGCTGGGTGCGCTCGCCGCGGTCCAGTGGCGCGTGGTGCGCCGCTGGGGCTCCCGCCCGGCGCGCGTGGCCGGCACCGTCGCCGTCGTGGCCGCCACGCTCCTGACGCTGGCCGCGCCCGTCGGGATGCTCGCCGGCCGGGGTCGCATCGATCCCGACCGGGTGCGGTGGATCAGCGCCGCCGGGCTCACTTGGCTCGCGACGGTCTTCTACCTGGTGCTCACCCTGCTGGTGCTGGGGGTGCTGTGGGTGCTCGGCCGCCTGGCCCGGCTCGTCCGCCCCGGGTTCGACGGTGCGCCGCTGCGCCGCGTCGTCGCCCTGGTGGGCGTGGTGGGTGCGGTCGGCGCGACGCTGTACGGGCTGGTCGAGGCCGCGACGCCGCGGGTGACGCACACCGAGATCCGGCTCGCGTCGATGCCCGCCGCGTTCGGTCCGCTCAAGGTCGCGCTGATCACCGACCTCCACGCGGGCCCGGTGCGCAGCCGAGGGTTCGTGCAGGGCGTCGTCGACCGCACCAATGCCGAGCGCCCCGACCTGGTGTTGATGGCCGGCGACCTCATCGACGGCACGGTGGCGCAGATCGGCGACGACCTGACGCCGCTGCGCGACCTGCGCGCCCCGCTGGGGGTGTTCGCCGTGACCGGCAACCACGAGTACTACGCGGGCGACGTCGTGAACTGGGTGCAGCGGTGGCGCGACGTCGGCGTCACGCCCCTCACCAACGCCTCCGCGCGACTCGAGCGGGGCGGCGCGACGGTGACGATCTTGGGCGCCAACGACCGCACCGGCACGGCGCCCCACGAGGTGGACTACGCCGCCGCCTTCGCCGGCGTCGACCCGGCCGCGTTCACCGTGGCCGTCGCGCACGAGCCGCTGCAGGGCCGCGAGTTCGCGAAGCGCGGAGTGGATCTGCAGGTCGCGGGGCACACGCACGGCGGTCAGCTCTGGCCCTTCCGATACCTCGTGAAGCTGCAGCAACCGGCGCTGCAGGGGCTCGAATCGGTCGACGGGATGCCCGTCTACACCAGCCGCGGCGCCGGGGCCTGGGGCCCGCCGGTGCGGGTGGGTGCTCCGCCCGAGATCGCGATTCTGGAGCTGAACGCGGCCGCGAGCCCCCCGAACTCGCCGCGCTAGGAGTCCCGCGCCTCCTGCGCGCCGCGGGAGGCCAGCTGGTCGGCGAGCTCGTTACCCTCGTTGCCCGCGTGGCCCTTGACCCAGCGCCAGTCGATCTCGTACTGCGCCGCCGCCTGCTCCAGGCGCTGCCACAGCTCGGCGTTCTTCACGGGTTGCTTGGCGGCGGTCTTCCAGCCGTTGCGCTTCCAGCCGGCGATCCACTTGGTGATGCCGTTCATCACGTACGAGCTGTCGGTGTACAGCACGACGGGCATCGGCCGCGTGATGGCCTCCAGCGCCGAGATGGCGCCCATGAGCTCCATGCGGTTGTTCGTCGTGTCCTTCTCGGCGCCGTACAGCTCCTTCTGGTGCTCGCCGAAGCGCAGCACCGCGCCCCAGCCCCCGGGCCCGGGGTTCCCCAGGCACGCACCGTCGGTGTAGATCACGATCTCGTCCGCCACGAGGAGCCATCCTAGCGGGGCGCGCTACCGTGAAGCCGTGCCGAACAACCACTACCACCACCTGGTCTTCGGCGACGACGCACTGGAGCGCCAGCGCCGCAACGGCAGCTACGTGGCCTACGGCCGGCAGCTCGAGCGGGGCGACGACGGGCCGCAGGCGCTCACCGACCGCGAACTGCGCATGATCTCGCGCGCCGACCAGTTCTGCCTCGCCACCGTCACCCCGCGGGGCTGGCCCTACCTGCAGTACCGCAGCGGCCCGGCGGGTTTCGTGCAGCACGACCCCGCGACGGGGCGGCTCGGCTTCGTCGACCTGCCGGGCAACAACCAGTTCGTCACGCTCGGCAACCTCGCCGACGACGACCGGCTCGCCATGTTCTTCGTCGACTACCCGCGGCGCGTGCGGCTCAAGGTCTTCGGCCGCGGCACGGTGCGCGAGACCGAGGGCCGCCGGGTCATCGAGATCGCCGTCGAGGCCTACGACTGGAACTGCCAGCGCAGCATCATCCCGCGCTTCGACCGCGAGTACCTCACGCAGCTCGGGGAGGCGTACCAGAAGGCCGCGGCGGAACGCGAGGCCGAGCTGCAGGCCGAGATCGACCGGCTGCGCGCCCGCGTCGCCGAACTCGAGGCCGACCGGGACTGATCAGGGCTGCGTCGGGCTGTCGTAGCGCGGGTCGCGGCGCGGGATCGCCTCGGTCTCGGGCTTGGGCGAGACCCGCACGGGCCGGGGCGGGCGCTTCACGACCTGGGTGTGCTGCTCCGACGGGGTGCGCGGCCCCGGCTTCGTCGGCACGGCGCCGGGCCAGTTCCGGTCCCAGTCCGGCCTCGGGCGGCGCTGCGCCACCGGCGCCACGGCGGTCCGGATCTGCTCCTCCGGCACCGGGGCCGGCGGGACGGGGCGCGCCCAGCCCGGGTTGGACTGCGGCGCCCCGGGTCGCTGCGGGGCGGGGGCGAAGGGCGGCGCCGGTCGCCGCGGCGCGGACTGTACGGGCTGCGCGGGCGGCACGGGCGGCGCGACGGTGGCGGGGGCGGACCGTCGGGCTCGATCCAGCAGGACTGCGCCGAGAAGCAGAGGCAGGGCCGCGATCCACACGAGGGGCGGCCCGACGGAGGCCGCGGTGTCGACCTGCACTGTGAACCCGCCGACGGAGACCGGCTGCGCACCGACGGGGACGAGCTGCGCGTAGAGCCCCAGGGCGGCGCCGAGGACGCCGCAGGCGAGCGCGCCCCAGGCGCCGACGGCGCGCCAGGTGGCGGGGCCGAAGGCGGCCGCGGCCGCGCCGGCCACGGCCACAACGGCGAGCGCGATGGCGGCCCAGCCGCCCCACGCGACGTCGTTCGGGACGGAGGAGGAGACGTCGAGGTTGCCGTAGGCGGGCACCGTGACGCTGCCGAATCCGTTGATCCGCGCCTCGATCTCCGAGGGGAGGCCGCCCAGCCGGGCGATGTCGGGGAGCGGCGCCGTCACGCGATACCAGGTGACGAACGCGGAGGCGGCCAGGCCGACGGCGCCCGCCACGGCGAGGGCGAGCCCGGCGATCCGGGCCGCGCCGGATGCGGATGCGCGCGGTGAATCGGGCATTGCGGACCTCCTACGATGTGATGTCCGTAACGCTAGGGCGTCGCGGTTGGCAACCGCTGAAGTACCGCTGAAGCCGAGGCTACCGGCGGGTACACTGAGCCGATGACACAGCGACGCGCATT
Source organism: Tsukamurella asaccharolytica (assembly GCF_007858435.1). GTDB lineage: Bacteria > Actinomycetota > Actinomycetes > Mycobacteriales > Mycobacteriaceae > Tsukamurella > Tsukamurella asaccharolytica. The sequence continues at coordinate 44,612 of NZ_VIGW01000006.1, forward strand.
CTGTCCCAACGGGACGGCGGGATGACCGCGGCGCTCCTGACGGACGACGATCCGAAGGGCCGGGCGCGCACTCGACGGAAGCTGATCCGCGCCGCCTATTTCGTCTTCGCCCAGCACGGCTACGGCGCCACCACCGTGAAGATGGTGTGCGAGGCCGCGGGCTTCACCCGCGGCGCCTTCTACTCGAACTTCACCAGCCTCGAGGAGTTGTTCATCGAGGTCTGGCGTTACCACGTGCAGTGGATCATGGACATCATGGCCAAGGTGGTCGACACCTACACCGTGCGGGGAGCCGACTACGGCAAGCTCATCGAGATGGCCGTTCGCGCGATCCCCGTCAACGAGCGCTGGCAGCGCGTGAACAGCGACTTCGTGGCGCTGTGCACCCGTACGCCGGAGCTCAACCAGACGGTCCGCGACGCCCAGCAGATGCTGCTCGCCAACATGATCCCCACCGTGATGCACGTGCTGGAGGCCGCCGGCCGCCGCGTGACCAAGCCCGAGGCGCTCGGCTACGCGCTGCTCGCGGTGCACGAGGGCACCGCGTCGTACTGCGTCATCGATCCGGACAGCGAGACCCTCAAGCAGAACCGCATCGACCTGCTCACCGCGACGCTCAACATGTACAGCGAGCCGATGCGGTGACCCGCACCGCTCTGGTCATCGGCATCGGCGCCGGCGACCCGGGGCACGTCACCGTCGGCGCGATCGACGCGATGCGCGCCGCCGACGCCCTGTTCGTCCTCGACAAGCCGAACGCGGGCACGCTCACCGGGATCCGGCAGGAGATCGTCGACCGGCACGCGCCGGACACCCCCGTCGTGCTCGTGCCCGATCCGCCGCGGGACCGGTCCGCCGAGCGCGGCGACTCCCGGCCCGACGGTGCCTACGCGGCCAACGTCGATGCCTGGCACGACGCGCGGGCGGGCGCGCTCGCCGCGGCGATCGCCGAGCACGTGCCCGAGGGTGGGAACGCAGGCTTCCTGGTGTGGGGCGACCCGTCGCTGTACGACTCGACGCTGCGGGTCCTCGAGCGCGTGGCGCGCTCGATCCCGCTGGCGCCGAGGGTGATCCCCGGCATCACGAGTGTGCAGGCGCTGACCGCCGCCCACGCGATCCTGCTCAACCGGGTGGGCGAGCCGATCCACATCACCACCGGGCGGCGCCTGCACGATGACGACGGCCGCAACACCGTCGTGATGCTGGACGCCGACTGCACCTTCCGCGAGACCGCCGAGCCCACGGACCACATCTACTGGGGCGCCTACCTGGGCACCCCTGACGAGATCCTGCTCGACGGCCCCGTCGGCGAGGTGGGCGACCTGATCGCCCGCACCCGCGCCGAGGCCCGCGCGAAGCACGGCTGGATCATGGACGTCTACCTGCTCCGCCGTCCGTGAATCCGGCGGAATCGAACGCTACGAGGCCGATTCTGGCTTCGTAGCGCCCTATCTTGCCGGTTTCAGAATCAGGTCGCCCGCGCGCTGAATCACCGCGGCGCGCGTGGTGCCCGGGTGGTCGTACCTGCTCACCGGAATACTCGCCGCGTGGACGGCCCAGTGCGCCGTCGTCCTGACGCGCACGCCGTGGCCGATCATGGCCGTCGCCTCGGGGTTGCTGTTCGAGGGCACGCGCCGGAACGACCGGCTCGCGACGGAGGCTGCGTCTGCCGAGTAGCTCTAGGCGAGCGCGGCGAGGACCTTCTCCGCCAGCTCCGGCCGGCAGACGATCAGGTCCGGCAGGTAGGGGTCGGGGTTGTTGTAGGTGAGCTCGGAGCCGTCGAGGCGAGAGCAGTGCAGGCCCGCGGCCCGCGCGACGCCGACGGGCGCGCACGAGTCCCACTCGTACTGGCCGCCGGCGTGCAGGTACACGTCGACCTGCCCGGTGACGACGGCCATCGTCTTCACGCCCGCGGAGCCGAGCGAGACGGGCGTGAGGCCCAGCTGCTCCGCGACCCGGAACATGCCGGGGGTCGCGCGGCTGCGCGACAGGGCGAGGTTCCCGGTCAGCGCCCCGGTCGGAGCCGTCACCGTGTCGGAGCGGAAGACCCGGTCCATCGCGGGCAGCGAGACCGCGCTGTGCACCGGCTGCCCGCCCTGCGTGAGCGCGACGTGCACCGCGTAGTCGGGTCGGTGCGCGGAGTAGTCGCGGGTGCCGTCCAACGGGTCGATCACCCACACCCGGTCCTCGGTGAGCCGATGAGTGGAATCCGGCGCCTCCTCCGACAGCACCGCGTCGTGGGGCCGGTGCCGACGCAGGACGCGCGCGATCCAGGCCTGCGCGAGGCGGTCGCCCGTGTCGCCCAGGACCCCGTCGTCCAGCAGCGAGCCGTGGCGGATGGCCTGCAGGATCCGCCCAGCACCGTCGGCGATCTCGGCCGCGAGCTCGATGTCGGACAGGGCACCGCCGTCGGAACGGCCGAAGAACGTCATACCCCCACATTAGATTGGACGTATGCCGGAGCTTCCCGAGATCACCGCGATCGCCGACTACGTGGGCGCCAAGGCCGTCGGCACGCAGGTCCGGCGGGTCGACGTGGCGGCGTTGTCCGTGCTCAAGACCTACGCGCCGGGTCCGCAGGACCTGGTCGGCGCCACCGTCACCGGCACGCGCCGCATCGGCAAGTACTTCATCCTCGATGCGCGTAAGGGCGACGATGCCCTCGCTCTCGTCGTGCACCTCTCCCGCGCCGGCTGGCTGCGCTGGTCCGAGAAGCTCTCGCCGACGCCGCTCAAACCCGGAGGCAAGTCGCCGATCGCGCTGCGCGTGCACGTCGGGCCCGAGGGGGAGGGCTTCGACCTCACCGAGGCGGGCACGCAGAAGCGGCTCGCGGTGTGGATCGTCCGCGACCCGCAGGAGATCGAGATGGTCGCCACGCTGGGTCCGGACGCGCTGGCCGTGACCCGCGACGAGTTCGGCGCGATCCTCGCCGGCTCGCGGGCGCAGCTCAAGACGCTGCTGCGCGATCAGCGCACGATCGCCGGCATCGGCAACGCCTACTCCGACGAGATCCTGCACGCGGCGAAGCTCTCGCCGTTCGCGGCGGCCAAGTCCCTGGACGCCCACCAGGCCGACGCGCTCTACGCGGCGATGCGGTCCGAGCTGCAGGACGCGGTCGAGCGGTCCGTCGGGCAGCACGTCGCCACGCTCAAGGCGGAGAAGCGCTCGGGCATGAAGGTGCACGCGCGCACCGGCAGCCCGTGCCCCGTGTGCGGTGACGCGGTGCGCGAGGTCTCCTTCGCCGACCGTTCCTTCCAGTACTGCGCCACGTGCCAGACGGGCGGCAAGGTGCTCGCGGACCGTCGGATGTCCAAACTGCTGAAATAGCCTAAACCGCCCTGAGGTTAGGCATCGCTGCATAGTCGATTGAAGGCGTGCCTTACCTTCTACACATGAACTGGGGTGATGCCGTCCCGAACTTCCTGATCGGCCTGCGTGAGGGCCTGGAAGCGGGACTGATCGTGAGCATCCTGCTCGCCGCCGTGAGGAAGTCGGGCGGTTCGCGGGTGCCGGTGTGGTTGGGCGCGCTGGGCGCGGCGTCGTTGTCGCTGAGTTTCGGCGCGGTGCTGACCTTCACCACGTCGGAGCTGTCGGCCACCGCGCGCGAGGTGGTCGCGGGCACGTTGAGCGTGGTGGCCGTGCTCCTGGTGACGATGATGATCTTCTGGATGCGGCGCACCGCGGCGTCGCTCTCGACGGGGCTGCGCGCCGACGTCGAGACCGCGCTGGTGCTCGGCGCGGGCGCCCTGGTGCTCACCTCCTTCTTCGCCGTCGCGCGGGAGGGCCTGGAGACCACGCTGTTCCTGTGGACCGCGGCCCGCGCGTCGGGCGACGCGGTGGGTCCGGCCGTCGGCGCCGCGCTGGGCCTCGCGGTCGCGTTCGGGATCTGCGTGCTGCTCTACCGCCAGGCGGTGCGGCTGAACCTCGCGACGTTCTTCCGGTACACCGGGATCCTGCTCGTCGTCGTGGCCGCGGGCGTGCTCGCCTACGGTCTCGGCGACCTGCAGAACGCGGGCGTCCTGCCCGGCCGCACCTGGATCGCGTTCGACCTGTCCGGCAGCATCAGTACCGACTCGTGGTGGGTGGCGCTGATCGGCGGCATCACCAACCTCGCGCCGAAGATGACGGTGCTTCAGGTGCTCGCGTGGCTCGCTTACCTGGTGATCGTGCTGGGGATCTTCCTCGGCACGACGCCTGCGCCCGCGACGCCGGGCGAGAAGGGGCGGTTCGACGCTGTGACCCGGCAGGCCGCGCGCCTCGCCGGCACGCGGACATCCCTCGCGGCCGTCGTCGTCGTGCTGGTGCCGCTGCTGGTCGCGGGCCTGATCATCGCGATCCTGCCGGCCAAGCCCGCCGCCGCGGGCGCGGTCACCGTCACCGAGGCGGACTGCGCCCGGGGCTTCAGCGGCGCCTCCGCCGGGCAGCAGCGGATCACCGTCACCAACAAGTCCGGCAAGTCCGGCGAGATCACGCTCGTCGACGGCGGCGACGCGGTGGTCGGCGAGATCGAGACCCTCGGTCCGGCCACCACCGCCGACCTGTCGGCGACGCTCGCGGGCGGGAGCTACCAGTTCGTCTGCTACCTCGCCGGCCAGCAGGAGACCCGCTCCGCGCAGTTCACCGTCACGGGCGGCGCGGGCGACGCGCCGAAGCCCGTCGCGCGCGTGACCAAGGACGACCTCGACGGGGCCAACGCGACGTACCAGGACTACGTGCTGACGGTGCTCCCCGCCGTCGAATCCGCCCTGAACCGCGTGAAGGCGGCGCTGGGCGGCGGCGACACCGCGGGCGCCAAGGCGGCGTGGCTCGACGCCATGACCGCGTGGGAGAGGGTCGGCGCGTCGTACAACAGCTTCGGCGAGGCAGGCACCGCCGTCGCGGGCCTGCCCGACGGATTCGCCGGCGGGGTCCGCGACCCGGAGTTCTCCGGAATCCGGCGGATCGAGTACGGGCTGTGGGCCGGCGAACCGCCGGCCGCCCTGACCGCGCAGGTCGACAAGACCCTCGAGGGGCTGGCGAAGGTCCGCACCGACCTGCGCACCGACGACATCGCGGGCGACCCGATCACGCTCACCAAGCGCGCGCAGGAGATCCTCGAGGACGCGCTTCGCGACCACCTCACGGGCGTCAGCGACCAGGGCGCGCACGCCGGCTACGCCGCGACCGCCGCCGACGTCGAGGCCACCCGCGCCGTGCTCCGCGTGCTCGATCCGCTGCTCGCGCCCCGCGTGCCGGACCTGCTGCCGACGGCCCGCCGCGAGCTGGACGACATCACCACGGCCCTCGACGCCGTGAAGCGGCCCGACGGCACCTACCCGCCGCTCGAGCAGCCCGCGCTGGCGCTGCGGCAGAAGATCAACGGCACCGTCGGGCAGGCCCTCGAGACCCTGTCCGCCGTGCCCAACCTCCTGGAGATCCCCAAGCATGAGCGATGAGCAGAACGCCGTCCCCGACGAGTCCGGGACCGGGCGGCGGAGATTCCTGCAGGGCGCGGCGGTCGGCGCTGTCGGCGTGGCCGCCGCCGGCGGCGTGCTCGCCGGGGGCGCGCGCAGCGACGCGGCACGGGCGGGGAAGAGCGGAGCCCCGACGGCCTCGGAGTCCTTCCCGTTCGAGGGCGAGCACCAGTCGGGCATCCTGACGCCCGCGCCGGCGGAGAAGCAGGCCGCGCTGATGGTCGCGGCGTTCGACGTGATCACCGACCGCGCGGGCCTGGAGAAGCTGCTGCGCACGATCACCGACCGGGCGCGGTTCCTCACCGCGGGCGGCACCCCGGCGAACCTGGGCGTGGGCAAGCCGCCCGCCGACAGCGCGGTGCTGGGGCCGGTGGTCCCGGCGGACGGCCTGACCATCACGCTCGGCGTGGGCTCGTCGCTGTTCGACGACCGGTTCGGGCTGGGTGGGCGCAAGCCCCACAAGCTCAAGCCGATGACGGTCTTCCCCAACGACCAGCCCGACCCCGCGCAGCTGCACGGCGACCTGGTGCTGCAGCTGTGTGCCAACAACCCCGACACCGTGCACCACGCGCTGCGCGACATCGCCAAGCACACCCGCGGCGCGATGCAGCTGCGGTGGAAGATGCAGGGCTACGGCGCGCCGCCGCGGCCCGAGGGCTCGGCGCGCAATCTCCTGGGCTTCAAGGACGGCAGCGCCAACCCCGTGGGCTCGCAGGCCGAGGAGCTGATCTGGGTGGACCCCGAGAACGGAGCCGGCGAGCCCTCATGGACCGCGGGCGGCACGTATCTCGTGGTGCGGCTGATCCGGATGATGGTGGAGTTCTGGGACCGCGTGTCGATCGCCGAGCAGGAGGGCATGTTCGGCCGGCGACGCGACTCCGGCGCTCCGCTCGACGGAGCCGTCGAGGCCGATGAACCGGACTACGCCGCCGACCCCGAGGGCGACGTGATCCCGATGGACTCGCACATCCGGCTGGCGAACCCGCGCGAGGGGGAGAAGACGGAGAAGCAGCGCCTGGTGCGGCGGTCGTACAACTACGACCTGGGCCTGGACATGAACGGCAACATGGCGTGCGGCCACGTCTTCCTGTGCTTCCAGCAGGACGTCGAGGCGCAGTTCGAGGAGGTGCAGAAGCGCCTGATCGACGAGCCGCTCACCGACTACGTGACCCCCTTCGGCGGCGGCTACTTCTTCGTCGTCCCCGGGGTCCGGGGTGCGGACGACTTCCTGGGGGCGGGGCTGTTCCGGTAGCTGCGGCACCCGAGACGTCGTGTGCCGCGTGCCGTGAGGTGGGTGGCGCGAGGTGGCGGGTGGGGCATGTGTCGGTCACGAGAGCCGCATGCACTTCGCTCCTCGGCGCGGGTTCGGTGCGGAACCCGCGGCCCCACGGACGACGATGCCGCCGTCCCCCGGGTGACGGGAACGGCGGCATGCGTCTTTCTTCGTGCGGCCGGTGAGTGCCGCGGCGGCGGGGACTAGGTGGTGAGCTCGTCCGCGCCGTCGTTCGTGCCCGTCTCCGCTCGGGAGACGTCCTCGGCCTGCGCGAGCGCGGCGTTGCGGCGGGCGATGGTGATCGCGCCGCCGGCGACCGCGCCGCCCAGCGCGAGCGCGGCGAGCCACGGCGTGTTCAGGCGATCGCCCAGCAGGTGGTCGACGGAGTACTTGCCGGGGCCGGTCAGGGCCAGCGCGGCGGCGGCGACGCCGAGGGTGATCGGGTACTCGTTGCCGCCGCTCTGCGCGGCGAAGCCCTGCGGGCGGTGCACCTCGGCGGCGACCAGCATCGCGCCCACGCCGCCGGCGGCGGCCAGCGGGGTCGCGGCGCCGAGCACGAGGGCGGCACCGGCCAGCTCGCCCGCGCCGGCGAGTGCGGCGTTGGGCTTGCCGGGCGCGAAGCCCATGGACTCGAAGCCCTGGCCGGTGGCCTCGAGGCCATGCCCGCCGAACCATCCGAACAGCTTCTGCGAGCCGTGGTACGCGAGCGCCCCGCCGACGGCGGTGCGCAGGGCGAGGAGTCCGAGGTCACGTGCGGTGCTGTTCTGTCCCATGTCTGGTGTTCCTTCCAGCGGAGGTCGGCGGTGTCGTGTCAGTTCAACCGGACCGAGGTCCAGATGATTCCTGACGCGGGAGATGTGACGCGGATCATTCGCCGAGCGTGAAGGACCGGAGGTTGCGGAGGGTCTCGGTGACGAGCACGTCGGAGACGGCGGAACCGGAGACGTCGATGCTCAGGCGCCCCTGGAACGACGAGACGATGCCGATGGTCAGGGTCGCGGCGAGGGCGTCCCACGCCGCGGTGTCCGACGGGGAGCCGGCCGCGACGTGCAGCGCCGGGTGGAAGTCGGTGAGGGTGAGTCCGGGCGGCGTGGGCAGGTGGGGCACCGGGCCCCAGTTGGTGAGCACCGCGACGGTGCTGCCCTCCGGTGGCTGCACGGCGGCGCCGACGGCCAACGGCCGCTGGACGGTGCCCGCGGCCAGGTCGCGGGCGAGGGCGTCGCCCACCTGGGCGGCGAGATCGTCGAGGCCCGCATCGTCGGAGCCGGCCTGGAAGAAGGCCATCCCGAGCGCATTGGTGATCTCGGTGAAGCCGGCGGCCGGCTCGCCCAGCCGGCGGCGCAGATCGACCGGGTAGCCGTAGACGACGCGGGTGGCACCCAGATCACGGGTCGTGGCGGTCGCGGCGATGAAGGCGGCCGAGACGAGCTGGTTGACCGTTCGACCTGCTCGGTGGCCGTACCCGATCAGCGCCGCGGTCTCGTCCCGGGTGAGCTGGATGCGGCGCAGAGCGGGGGTGGCCTCGTCGGCGGGCGCCGCGAACGCGCCGTCGGCGGCCGGAACCGCGCCCGCGACGGTCGGCGCTTCGGCGGGGAGGTCCGAGGCGCTCGAGTAGCCCCGTTCGGTGAGGAGGTCCTCCAGCGGCTTCGGGAAGTCGGTGGGGGCGAGGGGCGCCTCCTCGGTCCCGGTGACGATCGCCGTGTACGCGGTCCACAGGGACTGCAGCAGCGCGAGGGCGTGGTGGCCGTCGGCGAGGGCGTGGTGGACGAGCAGGTAGACGAGGTGCCCGCCACCGGGATCCGTCACCACGTGCACGCCGGCGAGGGCGCTGCCCTGGGCGAGGGCGACATCGGGGAGCGGGGCGGTGCCGTCGGCCGGGCCGACGCTCCGCGTGACGGCGACGGGGGTGGGGCTCTCCCGAGCGACGAAGGCGCCGGTGGGGGAGGCGGGGGCGTCGCCCGTCGGAGCGTCGGTCACGATGCGCGCACGGAGTCCGGGGTGGGCGTCCGAGAGCCTGATCGCGGCCCGCTGCAGCGCGTCCAGGTCGAGCGCACCGTCGGCGGTCACGCCGTAGCCCACGTACAGGCCGTCGCCGATGAGGAAGAAGGCTTCCGTGGTCGTCAGCTCTCGAATGGTCGCGGTGGAGACTGAACAGTTAGTTGCGGACTTCATCTACTTAACGGTAGGGGATCGCTTGCCTGCGCGGCCACGGAATGTGACCGGACACATAGGGGATTCGGCGTCGCTCAGACGACGAGATGGCTCGCCAGGTCGGGGACGTCGAGGCCGCCCGTCGCCCGACGGTACGCCGCCCCGACCAGCTCGATCGCCCGCTCGAGCTGGTCCGCGGGCAGCGAGTACGGGATGCGGAGGTTGCGCTCGAGGGCGCCGTCGACCCCGAAGGCGGAGCCGGCGGCGATGCGCACGCCGAGGCCGGCGGCGGCGGCCGCGGTGGCCGTTCCGACGGGCCGCGGCAGCGTCACCCACAGGCACAGGCCGCCGACGCCGGGGGAGACCGTCGCGCCGGGCAGGTGCTCGGCGACGGCCCGCAGCGCCACCGAGCGCGACGCGCGCAGCGCGTCGAGCCGGCCGGGAAGGAAGTCGGCCAGGTGGTCGAGGGCGTAGCCCGCGGCGAGCTGCTCGAAGACGGCGCCGGCGAGGTCCATGTCGTAGCGGGCGGCGGTCAGCGCATCCGGCGAGGTCTCGGTGCGGATCCAGCCCACCCGCAGGCCCGCCCAGATGGTCTTGCTGGCGGAGCCGACCGTGATGATCCGGGCGCCGCGCGGCGCGAACGCCGCGACCGGTGGCGGGGCGGGAACGTCGAGGGCCAGCTCCGCCATCGTCTCGTCGACGATCACGGGAACCCGGTACCGCGCGGAGATCTCGCCGAGCCGCCGCCGCCCCGCCTCGTCGAGCAGCAGCCCCGTCGGGTTGTGGAAGTCGGGGATGGTGAAGATGATCCGCGGGTTCTGCTGCTTGACCACCGCCTCGAGCTGGTCGAGGTCCCAGCCGTGCTCCGGGTGCAGACCTACGGCGACGGGCCGTGCGCTGTGCCGCCGCAGCGCCAGGATGGTGCCGTGGTGCGTGGGCTGTTCGATGACCACCCGGTCGCCGGGGTGCACCAGTGTGTCCAGCACGACGCGCAGCGCGTGCTGCGCACCGGAGGTCACCAGCACCTGGTCGGAGCGGGTCGGCAGGCCGCGGTCGGTGTAGCGCCGCGCGATGGCCTCGCGCAGCGCCAGCACGCCGCCGGGGTAGAGGCCGATGCCCGCGAGGTACGGCGGCGCGCATTCGAGGGCGTGCCGGTAGCCGTCGTGCACGATCTGGTCGGGGGCTGACGGTGCCGCGATGTTCAGCCGGATCAGGTCGGCCTCGGGGCCGGTGTCCGCGGGCTCGGCGGGCACGGCGTGCGGCAGCGAGAGCACGCTCCGCGCGCCCTGCCGCGACTGCAGGTGCCCGCTGTCGCGCAGCTCGGCGTAGGCGGCGGTCACCGTCGTGCGGCTGACCCCGAGGTGCGCGGCCAGGGCGCGCTCGCTCGGCAGCGCGGTCCCGACGGGGACCCGCCCGTCCAGCACGAGCAGGCGCAGCGCCTCGGCGAGCGCGAGGTAAGCCGGGCGCGGACCGTCGGGGCGCCAGGAGCCGAGCTGACGGGTGAGGGCGGCCGCGCCGACAGTGCCAGTTGCAGGGAACACGAGGCCAGTATGCCAGGACTGGCTATGGATTCACATACCACTTGGCGTCAGAGTGGGTGCCATGATGATGCGACTCGGGAAGCTGTTCGTCGGCCTGTGGCTGTACGGCACGGCGATGGTCGCGATCCTCCGCGCCGGCCTCGGCAACATGCCCTGGGACGTGCTGCACCAGGGGCTCGCGGAGAAGATCGGGCTGTCGGTGGGAATGACGTCGATCGTGGTCGGCGCGCTCGTGCTGCTCGCGTGGATCCCGATCCGGCAGAAGCCGGGCATCGGCACCGTCGCCAACGTGATCGTCATCGGCGTCGCGTTCGACACCATGGCGCCGCTGTTCCCGGAGAACCCCGCGCTGGTCGTCGCCGTCCCGATGATGCTCGGCGGCATCGTCCTCAATGCCTTCGCCACCGTGCTCTACATCGGGGCCGGCATGGGACCCGGCCCGCGCGACGGCCTGATGACGGGCCTCGTCGCGCGGACCGGCGGCTCGGTGCGCGTGGTCCGCACGACCATGGAGGTCCTGGTGGTCGTCGTGGGCTTCCTGCTCGGCGGCACCCTCGGGATCGGCACCCTGCTCTACGCCGTCGGTGTCGGCCCGCTGATCCAACTGTTCGCGAAGACCGGCCTGGGCGGACCCGCGCTCGCCCGCGGCGCGGATAGGGTGGGGGAATGCGGATCCTCATCACCGGAGCCAGCTCCGGTCTCGGCGAAGGCATGGCTCGGACGTATGCGGAGCGCGGCGAGGACGTAGGCCTGCTGGCCCGTCGCCTCGACCGGCTCGAGGCGCTGCGCGCCGAGCTGGCCTCCTGCCCCCGGGCGGGCGCAGTGGAGATCGGCCGACTCGACGTGACGGACTTCGACGCCGTGCCGGTCGCGATCGGCGACGTGGTCGAAAGGCTCGGCGGCCTCGACCGCGCGATCGTCAACGCCGGGATCGGCAAGGGCGCTCCCGTCGGCACGGGCAAGGCCCACGCCAACCTGGAGACGGTGCAGACCAACCTCACCGGCGCGCTCGCGCAGGCGGAGGCGGTGCTCGAGGTGTTCCGCGCGCAGGGCCGCGGCCATCTGGTCCTCATCTCGTCCATCGCGGGGCAACGGGGCATGCCGAAGGCGCAGGCCGCGTACTCCGCCAGCAAGGCCGGCCTCACGGCCCTCGGCGAGGGGCTGCAGGCCGAGTTCGCGGGCAGCGACATCACGGTCACCGTCATCAAGCCGGGCTTCATCGACACCGACATCAACAAGGGGGTGAAGACCTCCCTGAAGTCCTCGCTCGACGACGGCGTGAAGGCGCTCGTCAAGGCCATCGACCGCGAGCCGAAGGAGGCCGCCGTCCCGGCGTGGCCGTGGACCCCGCTCGGCGCCGTGCTGCGCCACGCCCCCGACGAGCTCACCCGGCGCCTGATCTGACCGCGGGTACCACCCCGGAAGGACTAGGGGCTCAGCCCTGAGGCGCCGCCCCTCCGGCGTGGGGGATCGGCCCTGATGTGCATCGCGCCCGACGTCCCTAGCGTGAGTAGGGACGAAAGGTGGTGCGAAATGCGCACATTCATCAAGACGGCCGCGATTGCTTCCGCAGCCGGAATCTCCCTCCTCATCGCGGCGGCCCCCGCCCATGCCGAGCCCGATATCAGCGACTACGCCAGCGGCGGCATCGGCGAGAGCTGCGCCGGGTACCCCGTCGGCAAGCTGGCGCTCGAGCGCAGCCAGGGCTTCGTGCTCACCTGCACCCCCGACGGCACCTGGCAGATCCCGAAGGGGTCGTGATTCCTGCGCCTAGACGGCGCGGCCGCGCTGCGCGCGGTACCAGCGCACCTGCGCCTGCGTCGACGAGTCCACGTCGGCCTGCGGCGCGTCGGCGTCGGCGATGACGGGGAGCAGCGCCTTGGCCTGCGTCTTTCCCAGCTCGACGCCCCACTGGTCGAAGGCGTTGATGCCCCACACGGCGGCCTCGGTGAACACCTGGTGCTCGTAGAGCGCGATGAGCTGGCCCACCACCGACGGCGTGAGCTTCGGCGCGAGGATGGTCGTGGAGGGCCGGTTCCCGGGCATCACCTTGTGCGGCACGACGGCCGCATCAGTTCCCTCGGCGGCGATCGCCTCGGCCGTCTTCCCGAAGGCGAGCACCTTCGTCTGCGCGAACAGGTTGCTCATGAGCAGGTCCTGCATGGTGCCGACGCCGTCCGTGGTGGGCAGGTCGTCGGTGGACTCGGCGAAGCCGAGGAAGTCCGCCGGCACGAGCCGCGTGCCCTGGTGCAGCAGCTGGAAGAAGGCGTGCTGGCCGTTCGTGCCCGGCTCGCCCCAGAAGATCTCGCCGGTATCGACGGTGACGGGGGAGCCGTCCAGCCGTACCGACTTGCCGTTGGACTCCATCGTCAGCTGCTGCAGGTAGGCGGGGAAGCGGGCCAGGTCCTGCGCATAGGGGAGCACCGCGCGGGACTGCGCGCCGAAGAAGTCGGAGTACCACAGCCCGATGAGCCCCAGCATGATCGGGGCGTTCTGCGCGACGGGGCGGGTGCGGAAATGCTCGTCGACGGCGCGGAAACCGGCGAGGAACTCGGCGAACCGCTCGCGGCCGACGGCGATCATCACCGACAGGCCGATCGCCGAGTCCACCGAGTAGCGGCCGCCGACCCAGTCCCAGAAGCCGAACATGTTCGCGGTGTCGATCCCGAAATCGGCCACCCGCTCCGCGTTGGTGGAGACGGCCACGAAGTGCTTGGCGACGGCCTCCTCGCCGGTGCCGAGCCCCTCGAGGAGCCAGCGCTTCGCGGCGTGCGCGTTGGTGAGCGTCTCCTGCGTGGAGAAGGTCTTCGACGCGACGATGAAGAGCGTGGTCGCGGGGTTCAGGTGCGCGAGGGTCGCGGTGACGTCCGCGGGATCGACGTTCGAGACGAAGTGACAGGCGATGCCGCGCTGCACGTACGCGCGCAGCGCGCGGTAGACCATCGCCGGCCCCAGGTCGCTGCCGCCGATGCCGATGTTCACCACGTCGGTGATCGGCTCGCCCGTCGCGCCGCGCCAGCGCCGTGAGCGCACCTCGTCGCTGAAGGCGCCCATCTTCTCCAGCACGTCGTGCACGTCGCGGGTCACGTCCTGCCCGTCCACGCGCAGGTCCAGGCTCGACGGTGCGCGCAACGCCGTGTGTAGGACGGCCCGGTCCTCGGTGGTGTTGATGTGCTCGCCGGCGAACATCGCGTCGCGCCGCGCGGCGACCCCGGCCTCGTCGGCGAGCGCGGCCAGGAGGCCGAGCGTCTCGCGGGTGACGCGGTGCTTGGAGTAATCGATGTACAGGTCGCCGACCTCGAAGACGAGTTCGGAGCCGCGGCGGGGGTCGGCGGCGAACAGCTCCCGCAGCGTGGTCCCGGCGATCTCGCGGTGATGGTCGACGAGGTTCCGCCAGGCGGTGGACGCGGTGATGTCGCTGTCGCTCATGGCGCCAGCCTAGTGTCCGGGGAGCCCGCGCGGGCGGTGGACGAACGAGGTCACACGGGCACCGGAGTGCGACCCTCTGCGCGCACGCGCGGCCCGGGGCTAGGGTGGCGGTATGGCAACCGAGCAGCGTGTCCGTGACCTCCTCGACCGCGTCCCGACGGGGATCTTCGCGAACGGCGCCTTCCGCGATTCGAGTTCGGGCGCAACCTTTCCGGTGCACGATCCCGCCACCGAAGAGGTGCTGGTCGAGGTCGCCGACGCGACGCCGGAGGACGGTGCCGCGGCCCTGGATGCGGCCGTCGCCGCGGGGCCGGAGTGGGCGGCGACGCCGACCCGGCAGCGCGCCGAGATCCTCCGCGCCGCGTACGAGGGGCTCGTCGCGCGTACCGACGACTTCGCCCTGTTGATGACTCTCGAGATGGGCAAGGCGCTGCCGGAATCGGCGAACGAGGTGAAGTACGGTGCGGAATTCTTCCGCTGGTTCTCCGAGGAGGCCGTGCGCATCGCCGGCCGGTACACCCCCGCCCCCGCCGGCACGGGCCGGATCCTGGTGAGTAAGGCCCCCGTCGGGCCGTGCCTCGCGATCACCCCGTGGAACTTCCCGCTGGCGATGGGCACCCGCAAGATCGGGCCCGCGCTGGCGGCCGGTGCCACGATGCTGGTCAAGCCCGCGGGGCTCACCCCGCTGACGATGCTGCTGCTCGCCGAGGTGCTCCGCGACGCGGGCGTGCCCGACGGCGTGATCTCCGTGCTGCCCACCTCGAAGTCCGGCGCGCTGACGGGGCCGTTGCTCGACGACCGGCGGCTGCGCAAGCTCACCTTCACCGGATCGACGGAGGTCGGCGCCGCGCTCGTCGCGCAGGCGGCGCCCGGCATCCTGCGCACGTCCATGGAGTTGGGCGGCAACGCGCCGTTCGTCGTCTTCGACGACGCCGACGTCGACCATGCGGTCGCGCAGGCCCTGCTCGCCAAGCTGCGCAACGGCGGCGAGGCCTGCACCGCCGCCAACCGCTTCCACGTCCACGAGTCCGTGATCGAGGAGTTCACCGCGAAGCTCGTCGACGGGATGGGGCAGTACGTGCTCGGGCGTGGCATCGACGACGGCGTGACCCTCGGGCCGCTGGTCTCCGCGGATCAGCAGGCCATCGTCTCGGAGCTGGTGCAGGACGCGGTCGCCAAGGGCGCGACGCTCCGGCTCGGCGGGGTGGCGCCCGAGGGACCGGGGCACTTCTTCCCGCCGACGGTGCTCGCCGACGTCCCCGCCGACGCCCGGATCCTCACGGAGGAGGTGTTCGGCCCCGTCGCTCCGATCGTCTCCTTCGCCGACGAGGACGCGGGCGTCGCCGCGGCGAACGCCACCGAGTACGGCCTGGCCGCGTACATCTTCACCAAGGACCTGGACCGCGCGCTGCGCGTCGCCGACCGGATCGAGGCCGGCATGGTCGGCGTGAACCGCGGCGTCATCTCCGACCCCGCCGGCCCCTTCGGCGGCGTCAAGGCCTCCGGCTTCGGCCGCGAGGGCGGCAGCGAGGGCATCGAGGAGTACCTGGAGACCCGCTACATCGCCCTGCAGTGACGGCCCCGGGGATTGAACACTGTTCATGATCACCGCGACCTGCGGTTTCTCGGTCGTAAACAGTGTTCAATTGCGATCGGGGTGAGTGGAACCTCGCGGCGTCGTCGAGCGCCGTGGCAGCGTGGAGGGATGGCGGAGAAGCAGGTGGGTACGGGCACTCGGGAGAACGTGATCCTGGTGCACTGGCACGACCTGGGTCGTCATCTCACCTGTTACGGGGCGGAGGGCGTCGTCAGCCCCAACGTGGACCGCCTCGCGGCCGAGGGCATCCGCTTCACCGACGCCCACGCGACGGCGCCGCTCTGCTCGCCCGCGCGCGGCTCGCTCTTCACGGGCCTGCACCCGCACCGCAACGGCCTCGTCGGGCTGGCGCACCACGGCTTCGAGTACCACGACGACGTGCGCACCCTGCCGTCGCTGCTCGGTGAGGCCGGCTACCGCAGCGCCCTGTTCGGCATGCAGCACGAGAGTGCCGACCCCTCCCGGCTCGGTTTCGATACCGCCGACGTCTCCGACTCGCTGTGCGACTACGTCGTGGCGCGGTCGCAGGAGTGGCTGGCCGACGCGGCCACGCGCGCGGAGCCCTTCTTCCTCACCGCCGGCTTCTTCGAGACGCACCGCCCGTACCCGGCCGACCAGTACGCGGCCGCCGATCCCGACGCGATCGGCGTCCCGGGCTTCCTGCCGGACACCGCGCAGGTCCGCGAGGACCTCGCCGGGCTGCACGGCAGCATCACAGCGGCCGACGCCGCGGTCGGGCGCCTGCTCGACACCGTCGACGAGCTGGGGCTGGCCGAGAACACCTGGATCTTCTTCATCACCGATCACGGCCTCGCCTTCCCGCGCGCCAAATCCACGCTCTACGGCGAGGGCACCGGCGTCGCCTTCATCGCACGCCCGCCCCGCGCCCTCGGCCTCGCGCCCCGCGTCTACGACGACCTGTTCTCGGGCGTCGACCTGACCCCGACCGTGCTCGACGTCGTCGGCGTGCCCCTGCCGGAGGATCTCGACGGCGAGACCCACGCGGCGGAGCTCCTCGAGCCGACGGGCGAGCAGGTGCGCGCCGGACTGTTCACCCAGAAGACCTACCACGACGCCTACGATCCGATCCGCGCCGTGCGCACCAAGCAGTTCAGCTACATCGAGAACTACGCCGACCGGCCGGCGCTGCTCCTACCGCTCGACATCGCGGACAGTTCCTCCGCCACCTCGCTCGACCCGTACGCGATCGCCGCGCCGCGGCCCCGCCGGGAGCTGTACGACCTGGTCGTGGACCCCTACGAGCGGCACAACGTGGTCGACGAGCCCGCCTACCAGTGGGTGGCCCGCCGCCTCGCCGGCGTGCTGGCGAACTGGCGGGAGGAGACCGGCGACGTTCTGCCGTCCGAGGCGGAGGGCGCCGCGATCGCCGAGGCCTTCATGGCCGACTTCTTCGCGAGCCGAGCGCAGCCCGACGCCGACGAGACGCCGCTGCCCTCGCGCCGCCCGCAGGGCGCCCGCCGCGAGCTGGCTCAATCCGAGGCCGGCGAGCACGCGTCGGGCCCGCGGGCCCGCGCCGCGAACGCCTGACCTACACCCGGACCTGCCGGAACTCCGGCGCGACCTCCGCGATCCGCTCGTAGTCCCTGTCGCGATGCACGACGATCGCGCCGTGCTGCACAGCGATCGCCGCGATCATCGTGTCGACGGGTCCGGCCGCACGGACGCTACCGGAATTCCAGAGGCGACGTTGCAGCTCGACCGCGATCGCGTGCGTCTCTCGATCGGCGTGAAGAACCGTGAGCAGCGACCAGCGCATCCGGTAGTCGTCGGCCCATTCCTTCGGAGAGCTGGCGGAGTAGAGAGCCTCGAGGAGGTGGGGTGTGCAGGTGGCGAGGACGTGCTCGTCGTGAAAGTACGGCTCGAGCGCAGCGGGAGGGATCTGTCCGACGGCGATCCTGCTGAGGACGGAGTTGTCGACGATACACGGAACGGTCGTCGCCGCGGCCGAGTCGGTCACGACCTCACCGTCGAGCCTCTGCGAGGAATTCCGGGTCTGCGAGGAGCCCGACGCTCCCGTCGGATCCTGCCAGGTCGCGGATCATCCTCCGCTGGAGCGACTGGAGCAGTGCACGCTCGACCAGGCTGACCACCATGTCCTGATTCGAGGCGTAACCCAGCTCCTCGCGTGCTCTGTCGAACAGTCCTTCCGGTGCCCGGAGCGAGGTCATCCTCAGTGGCGCATCACGGAATTCTTCCAAGTGGGCTGTCATGTCAACCTCCACTGTATATATGAATTATGGTCGAAGTATATCAGAATCGGACACGGTGCGGAATCCGATGTTGCTCGCCGTCGAGCGCGGGGTGTTGTGGCTGCGGGCCGCCACGCGGTAGCGGTAGCAGTAGGAGTCGTGGCACAGGTGGCTGCCGCCGCGCAGCACCCGGGCGGTCCCGCGGTCCGGCCCGGAGGGGGTGTGCTCGGGCGAAACCCGGTAATAGCGGACGGAGAACCGGTCGGCGCACCACTCCCACACGTTCCCCACCGCCTGGTACAGGCCGTAGCCGTTCGGTGCGTACGCCGCGGCCGGCGCGGTCCCGGCGGCACCGTCGGGCTCGGGGAAGTCCCCGACGAAGATGGCGCAGTCCCGCCCGGGGACCGGGTGCTCGTCGCCCCACGGGTAGCGCGCGCCCTCGAGGCCGCCGCGCGCCGCGTACTCCCACTGCGCCTCCGTCGGCAGGGCCCGGCCGGCCCACGCGCAATAGGCGAGGGCGTCCGCGTGCGAGACGTGCACGACCGGATGATCGTCGTGGGCGACGGTGCCCGGCCCGCCGGGCGTGCGGAAACTCGCGTCCGCCGTCGTCAGCCACCACGGCGTGCCCGGGATCGGCACCCCCGCGGACGGGTCCGCGGCGCAGGCGTGGAAGACCGCGGAGGAACCGAACCGCTCCGCGTCGGTGACGTGCCCGGTCGCGTCGACGAAGGCCGCGAACGCGGCCACCGTCACCGTCGTCGCGTCGATGGTGAACGCGGGCAGCACGACGCGGTGCACGGGGAGCTCACCGTCGGCGCGGTAGCCGTCGCCGTGCGCGTCGCCCATCGCGAACGCGCCCGCGGGGACGCGGGCCTGCGTGATCGGGTGCACCCCGCCGCCGTGCACCCCGCCCGGGACCGCACCGCCGCCCGGGACCGCACCGCCGCCCGGGCCCGCACCGCCGCCCGGCGCCGCAGCGTGGCGCGGCGGCAGGTCCGGTCCGGGGGGCGTACAGCAGGTCACTCGTCGAGTATTCCCCGCTCCACGAGCAGCGCGATCACCCGCTGCGCGAGCTCGTCCGTGTCGGCGCCGGTGGTGTCGAACCGCAGGTCGGGGTCCGTCGGCTTCTCGTACGGGCCGTCGACGCCGGTGAGCCCCCGCAGCTCGCCGCGATCCGCTCGGGCGTAGAGGCCCTTCGGGTCGCGCCGGCGGCACTCGCTCACGGGCGTAGAGACGTGCACCTCCAGGAAATCGATCTCGGCCGCCAGGTTGAGCTCGCGGGCGATGTCCCGGTCGGAGCGGAGCGGCGAGACCAGCGACGCGATCGAGATCACGCCGGCGTCCGCGAACAGGCGGGTCAGGTGCCCCACGCGGCGGATGTTCTCGGCCCGGTCGCCGGGGGAGAAGCCCAGGTCGTCGGAGATGCCGTGGCGGATGTTGTCGCCGTCGATCAGGTAGGCGACGCGGCCCCGCGCGACGATCGCCCGCTCCAGGGCGACCGCCACCGTCGACTTGCCGGAGGCCGGTAGCCCCGTGAACCACACCGTGGCGCCGCGCTGGCCCGTCCGGGCCCACCGCTCGGCGCGGCCGAGCGAGCTCGGGTGCCAGCGGATGTCGTTGCGGGTCGCCTGTCCGGGGATCACCTCGCGGGCCTCGGCGATCGTGCCCGCGCCCACGGTGTCGTTGCTCGCCTCGTCGATGAGGATGAGGGCCCCGGTGTCCCGGTTCTGCGCGTACGGGTCGGCCACCACGACCGACGAGGTCCGCAGCGTCACCGTCCCGATGTCGTTGAGTGCCAGCTCGGTCGGCCCCACCTGCTCGATGAGCGTCTCGGGGTCCAGGCGGCGTTCGAGCGACTGGACGGTCGCGCGGACCGTCGCCGTGGCGTGCTTGAGCGCGACGCGGTCCCCGGCGCGCAGGGGCTTCTCGGCCAGCCAGCAGACGGTGACCTCGAGCTCGCGGGCGGTGACCGGCAGATGCGCGTCCGCGGCGCCCGAGACGAGGACGTCGCCCCGGCCCACGTCGATGTCGTCGGCCAGCTCGACCGAGACGGACAGCGGGGCGACGGCGGTCGTCCGATCGTCGTCGAGGGTGTCGAGCGCGGTCACCGTCGACCGGCTGCCCGACGGCAGGACCAGCACCTCGTCGCCCACCGTCAGCGTTCCCGCGGCGACGCGGCCGGCGTACCGTCGGCGCCGCTCGGCGGTGGGCCGGGAGACCCACTGGACCGGGAGGCGCAGCTCCGTGGCCACGGCCGACGGTGCGCGCAGCGGCACCGCCTCGAGGTGTTCCAGCAGGGTGGGGCCCTCGTACCAGGGGGTGTGCGCCGAGCGGTGCACCACGTTGTCGCCGAGCTTGGCAGCCAGCGGTATCGCGGGAATCGCGTCCAGGCCGAGCCGCACGGCGAGCTCGGCGAGCTCGGCCTCGACCTCCGCGAACCGCTCGGCGGAGAAGTCCACGAGGTCGATCTTGTTCACCGCGGCGATGACGTTCGGCACGCCGAGGAGCGTCGCGATGCGCGCGTGCCGACGGGTCTGGCGCAGCACGCCCTGGCGGGCGTCCACCAGCAGCACCGCGACGTGCGCGTTGGACGCACCGGTGAACATGTTGCGGGTGTACCGCTCGTGGCCGGGGGTGTCGGCGAGCACGTAGCTGCGCGACTCGGTGGAGAAGAAGCGGTAGGCCACGTCGATGGTGATGCCCTGCTCCCGCTCGGCGCGCAGGCCGTCGGAGAGCGCCGCGAGGTCCACCTCGTCGCCGTCGGTGACGGCGTCCAGGTGGTCCGTCGGCAGGCTGCCGGTGTCGTGCAGCAGGCGGCCGATCAGCGTCGACTTGCCGTCGTCGACCGATCCCGCGGTGGCGAGACGCAGCAGCTGCCGCGTGGTCGGCGGTGTCAGTACGTCCGTCATCAGAAGTACCCCTCCTTCTTGCGGTCCTCCATGGCGGCGGCGGACGTGCGGTCGTCGGCGCGGGTCTCGCCCCGCTCCGAGACGGTGGCGGCCGAGATCTCCGCGATGACGTCGGCGATGGCGGTGGCGCGGCTGCGGACCGCGCCGGTGATCGTCAGGTCGCCGACGGTGCGGTAGCGCACCCACTCCCGGCGCACGGTCTCGTCGGCCCGCGGCTGCGTGAACTCCGAGACGGCGAGCAGGATCCCGTCGCGCTCGAAGACCTCACGCTCGCTCGCGTAGTAGATCGGCGGCAGCTCCAGGCCCTCGAGCTCGATGTAGCGCCAGATGTCGAGCTCGGTCCAGTTGGACAGGGGGAACACCCGGACGGATTCGCCGCGGCGGATCCGTCCGTTGTACAGCGACCACGGTTCGGGGCGCTGCGCCCGCGGGTCCCACTGGCCGAACTCGTTGCGGAAGCTGAACACCCGCTCCTTGGCGCGGGCCCGCTCCTCGTCGCGCCGCGCCCCGCCGAACGCGGCGTCGAAGTTCCCGGCCTCCAGGGCGTCCAGCAGGGTGCGCGTCTGCAGCCGGTTCCGCGAGCCCGAGGCTTCGGTCGACTCGGCGACCCGGCCGGAGTCGATGGACTCCTGCACCGAGGCGACGATGAGCTCGATGCCGTCGGGGTTCTCGGCCGTCGGGGCCAC
Source organism: Tsukamurella asaccharolytica (assembly GCF_007858435.1). Taxonomy (GTDB): domain Bacteria; phylum Actinomycetota; class Actinomycetes; order Mycobacteriales; family Mycobacteriaceae; genus Tsukamurella; species Tsukamurella asaccharolytica. The sequence continues at coordinate 65,861 of NZ_VIGW01000006.1, forward strand.
GCGGCGGTCGCGGAAGTCGATCACCTCGGGGAAGTTGTGGCCCGTGTCCACGTGCAGGATCGGGAAGGGCAGAGGCGAGGGGCGGAAGGCCTTCTCCGCGAGCCGCAGCAGCACGATGGAGTCCTTGCCGCCCGAGAACAGCAGGACGGGGCGCTCCAGTTCCGCCGCCACCTCGCGGATGATGTGCACGGCCTCGGACTCGAGGACGCGGAGCTCGTCGACGGCGGCGATCGATTCGGGGGTCGCTGTGGTCATAGTGGATATCCGTTCGTCGCGGCGTCGGCGCGGTAGCGTTCGGCCCACTCCTTGGAGCGGTCGTTGGACTGGGGCTTGAGCGGCGGTGGGGGCGCGAGCTGCGGGTCCTGCCCGATCGCATCGAGGACGCGGGCCGTCGTCTTCTGCGGGTCGGCGGCGAGCTCGTGGAAGTCGATCTCGAGGGGCGTGATGCCCTCGAACGCGAACCACGCCCGCCAGGACCGCTCCTGCTCGCGGAGGATCCAGGCGAGGTGGGCGATCCCGTCGGCGCGGTACACCGCGCGCTCGTCGCGTTCGCGGTCGTGATCGGGGTCATCGCGCCACACGCGGGTCTGCACGGCCCGCCACATGGAGACCGCCTGGGAGACCACGTCCGGCCGGTGCACGTGCACGTAGAGGGGGTCGGCACCGTCGAACAGGGTGCGGATGGCGGTCCGCACCGACGCCGACGCGGTCCGCGTGCGGGTCACGAGGACGGGGGTCTGGTTCCACATGAGCTTGCCGCCCCACACGCCGTTCGGCGTCCGCCCCTCGCGCCGCACGTCGTCGAGCCACTGCTCGGGACTGCGCGGGTCGACGGTGCCGGGATCGATCGGGTCGAGCAGGTCGAGCAGCGACGGATCGTCGACGCCGGCGAACCACTCGCGGGGCTGCGGCGGCAGCGACGAGGACGGGTAGTACTGGAAGAACTCCTGCGGCCTCCCGGCGACGCCGGTGGCCGCGAGGGATTCCACGAGGAGGGTGCTCCCGCTGCGCTGGCTGGCGCACACGAGATAGTCGGACGGCGGGGGCATGCCGTCAGTCTGGCGTAGAAGGGCATTCCGGACCGGGTTTCGGTGGCAGCGTGAACGTGATTCTTGACGGATGGCGGGCCGTGTGGTCCGAGGGGCTGGACGGCGTCGATGCCCGCGAGGATCAGGTCGAGCCGGCGAGGAACCAGCCGGCTACCGGCCGAGCGGCCCCCGGCCGAGGCGCAGGAGGAGCATCGCGAGGGTGTGGCCCTCGCGGCCGAGCTCGGAGAACCGCTCGAGCACCTTCATCTCCCGCGAGTGCACCAGGCGAGTTCCGCCCGACGCCATGCGCGTGCGGCCGATGATCCGCGAGACCTCGCTGCGACGCTTGACCGCGGCGAGGATCTCCGCGTCGAGGCGGTCGATCTCCTCGCGGAGGGCCTGGATCTCCTCGTCGGCGAGCGGCGTCTCGGCGCCGGTGTCGTCCGGTGTGCTCATGGGTTCAAGTTTTCCACAGCCACGGCACCTACTATCGGGGACCGTGCCCGCCGCCGAATCGACCACCCCACCCGCCGCGCGGCGGGTGCTGTGGATCGGCGCGGCGGTGCTCCTCGTCGCGCAGCTCGCGGTCCGTGGGTACGTGCTCGCGCGGGGCAACTTCTACTGGGACGACGTGGCCTTCATCGGCCGGGCCGCCCGCCCGCTGACCGATCTCAGTGCCTGGTTCGTCGACTACGACGGCCACTTCATGCCCGGCACGCTGTTCGCGGCCGCGGCGATCACCACGGTCGCGCCGCTGAGTTGGCCGGCGGCGGCCGCGTCGATCCTGCTGCTGCAGCTGGTGGCCTCGGTGCTCACGCTACGCACGCTGGTGATCGTCGCGGGGCGTCGCCCGGTGGTGCTGGTCCCGTTCGTCTTCCTGCTGTTCAGCCCGCTCACGCTCACGGCGACGGCGTGGTGGGCGGCGGCGCTCAACGCCCTGCCGCTGCAGATCGGGCTCGCGGTGGTCGTCGCGGAGACGGTGCGGTACCTGCGCGGCCACCGGCGATCCGGCATGTACGCCGTCGCGGCGCTCCTGCTCTCGCTGCTGTTCTTCGAGAAGGCGCTGGTCATCCCGTTCGTCGCGCTGGCCACGGCGTGCCTGCTGCCGTACGTGCGCGGGCACCGCCGGCCGGTGCGGACCGTGCTGCGCCGCGGGCTGTGGCTGTGGGTCGCGTTCGCTCTGGTGGTCGCCGCGTGGCTCGTGCTGTGGCTGGCGATCACGGCGTCGCGGCCCGGCAACCACACCGCCGGGTTCACGGCGCGGGTGCTGTGGCGCTCGGTGAACGCGGTGCTCGCGCCGGCCGCGGTGGGCGGGCCGTGGACGTGGCGGCGCGAGAACCCCGGGCCGCCGCTCGTGGTCACCGACGCGACGCTCACCGTCGTGGGGTTGGTCGCGATCGCCGCGATCCTCGCGGTCACGTGGCGGGTGGCGCCGCGGGGGCTCGCGGCGTGGGGCGCGGCCGCCGCCTACTTCCTCGGCGCCTCGTCGACGGTCTTCTTCCTCCGCAGCTCGGAGTTCACGTCGCCGCTGCTCCCGCTCTCGCTGCGCTACTTCGCCGATTTCGCGTGGGTGCTCACCTTGGCCGCCGCGATCGTTCTGCGTTGTGAAACCGGGCGATATCGAGGGCACGAAGCCGAATCGGGCTTCTCGAGGTCGATATCGCACGGATTCACGAGGGACCGTCGCCTGTGGGTCGCCGTCGTGATCGCGTTCGCCGTGAGCGGGGCCGTCTCCGCCGTCCGGTTCGTCCCGCTCTGGCACGACAACCCGACCGGCGCCTACCTGCAGAACCTCCGCGCCGGGTCCGCCGCCTACGCGGATCGCGAGGTGCTCGACCAGGAGGTCCCCGGCGACGTCCTGGCGCGGCTCGCCCGCCCGAACAACCGGCTCTCGCGGATCCTCGCGACCCAGCCCGCCCACCCACGGTTCGCCGAGCACGCGGGGGAGGCCACCGTCGTCGACACGCAGGGACGCTTCCAGCCCGGCGGAGTCACGCGCGTCCGCAGCCTGCCGCTCGGGCCGTTCCCCTGCGGCACCCGGGTCGACGACGCCGCCCCGACGACCCTGGCCTACGAGGGTCCGCTGGCGTTCTGGGACTGGGTCGTCGAGTTCAACTACCTCGCCTCGTCCGACGGGGTCGTCGTGCTGCAGCAGCAACGCGGCGCGACGCCGGTCCGGGTGCCGGTGCGCCAGGGCGCGCACACCGTCTACGCCCGGGTGACGGGCACGGGCGACGGGCTCGTCGCGCGGTCGGAGACGCCGGGCCTGGTCGCGTGCGTGGGGAGCGGGCCGGTGGGCCTGCTGGTGCCGGCGTCGGCCGCCCGCTGATCGGCCGCCGGCCCGGCCGCGGCGTGCGGCGCACGAAACTGTCGGTCCGCCCGGTTACCCTGGACGGGAGATGAGTAGCCCAGCACCGCAGCAGTCCGGACTCCGCCAGCGTCAGCCCTTTTCCCGCGGGCCGGAGCGGCGGGAACGCGGCCAGGAACTGCTCGACGGGCTCAATCCGCAGCAGCGCGCGGCGGTGCTGCACGAGGGATCGCCGCTGCTCATCGTCGCGGGCGCGGGTTCGGGCAAGACGGCCGTGCTCACGCGCCGGATCGCCTACCTCCTGGCGGCCCGCAACCTGCACCCCGGCCAGATCCTCGCGATCACGTTCACCAACAAGGCCGCCGCGGAGATGCGGGAGCGCGTCGCCGGCATCATCGGCAACCGCGCGAAGATCATGTGGGTCTCCACGTTCCACTCCACCTGCGTGCGCATCCTGCGTGCCCAGGCCGGCCTGCTGCCGGGGATGAACTCCAACTTCTCCATCTACGATGCGGACGATTCCCGCCGCCTGCTCACCATGATCGTCAAGGACATGGGGCTGGACGCGAAGAAGTTCGCGCCGCGGGCCCTCGCCACCCACATCAGCAACCTCAAGAACGAGCTGATCGATCCGGAGCGGGCCGCCGCGGACGCGGCGCAGGCGGGGGAGCCGTTCGCGGTCACCGTCGCCGAGGTCTACGGCACCTACCAGGCCCGCCTGCGGGGCGCGAACGCCTTCGACTTCGACGATCTCATCGGGGAGACGGTGGCGCTGCTGCAGTCGCACCCCAATGTCGCGCAGTACTACCGGCGCCGGTTCCGCCACGTGATGGTGGACGAGTACCAGGACACCAACCACGCGCAGTACGTGCTGGTCCGCGAGCTCGTCGGCCTGGAGACCGACGCCGACGGTGTGGAGCCCAGCGAACTGTGCGTGGTGGGCGATGCGGACCAGTCGATCTACGCCTTCCGCGGCGCGACGATCCGCAACATCGAGGAGTTCGAGCGCGACTTCCCGAACGCGGAGACCATCCTGCTGGAGCAGAACTACCGCTCCACCCAGACCATCCTCTCCGCGGCCAACGCGGTGATCGCCCGCAACGCCGGCCGCCGCGAGAAGAAGCTCTGGACCGACCAGGGCGACGGTGACCTCATCACCGGCTACGTCGCCGACAACGAGCACGACGAGGCGAGCTTCGTGGTCTCGGAGATCGACGCGCTGGCCGACCAGGGCGTCAAGTACAGCGACGTGGCGGTCTTCTACCGCACCAACACCGCCGCGCGCGTGCTGGAGGAGGTCTTCATCCGCCACGGCGTGCCCTACAAGGTGGTCGGCGGCGTGCGCTTCTACGAACGCAAGGAGGTACGCGATCTCGTCGCCTACTTGCGCGCGATCGACAACCCGAACGACACCGTCAGCCTGCAGCGCATCGTCAACACCCCGCGCCGCGGCATCGGCGATCGCGCCCAGGCCTGCCTCACCGTGCACGCCGAGAACCACGGGGGCACGTTCAGCACCGCCATCGAGGACGCTGTCGAGGGCACCGTCGCCATGCTGAACCCGCGCTCGCGCAACGCGATCGCCACCTTCGCCGGTCTCATGGCGGATCTGCGCCGCACGGCGGCGGACGAGGATCAGGACCTCGGGGACCTGCTCGAGGCCGTCGTCGAGAAGACGGGCTACCGGGCCGAGCTGGAGGGCTCGTCGGATCCGCAGGACGGCGCGCGCCTTGAGAACATCGAGGAGCTGATCAGCGTCGCGCGGGAGTTCTCCGCGCAGGACGTCACCGACGTGGTGGTCGACGAGGGCGCGCCCGAGCCCGGTTCCCTGGCCGCCTTCCTGGAGCGGGTGTCGCTCGTGGCGGACGCCGACCAGGTGCCCGACAGCGAGGCCGGCGTCGTCACGATGATGACCCTGCACACCGCCAAGGGCCTGGAGTTCCCGGTGGTCTTCGTGACGGGCTGGGAGGACGGGCAGTTCCCGCACATGCGCGCCCTGGGCGACGAGGCGGAGCTCGCCGAGGAGCGGCGGCTCGCCTACGTGGGTATCACCCGCGCCCGGGAGCGCCTCTATCTCTCCCGTGCGATGGTCCGCGCCACCTGGGGCGATCCGATGCAGAACCCGGAGTCCCGGTTCCTCGCCGAGATCCCGCAGCACCTCATCGACTGGCGCCGGCTGGAGCCCAAGCGGAGCCAGTTCGGCGGCTCCCGCGGCGTCTTCGGGCAGGATCGGCCGTCCTGGGGCGGGCAGAACGGGGGCGGTCAGTTCGGCGGCCGCGGCCGGTCCGCGGGGTCCGACGGTGGCTGGACGCCCAAGCGCGCGCCCAAGCCCACGCGCCGCGCCAACAAGCTCACGCTGGCGGTGGGCGATCGGGTGTCGCACGACTCGTTCGGGCTCGGCACGGTCACGGCCGTCACCGGCGCCGGGCCGATGGAGCGCGCGACCTTCGACTTCGGCTCGTCGGGCACCGTCACCCTGATGACCTTCGGCGGCCTGCCGATGGAGAAGCTGTAGTCGTCCCACCCCGAACGACGCGAAAGGCGCCCCGGTGATCCGGGGCGCCTTTCAGCGTTCGTGGGGTGCGAGTTAGACGCGGATTCCGCGCTCCGCGAGCCAGGCCTGCGGGTCCAGCTTCGCGCCGCCGGCGCCGTGGACCTCGAAGTGCAGGTGCGGGCCGGTGGAATAGCCGTTGTTGCCCACCCAGCTGATGAGGTCGCCCGCCTTGACGGTCTGACCCGCCTGGACGTTCACGTTGTACATGTGTCCGTAGACGAGCACGGTGCCGTCCGAGAGCCGGATCTTGATCCAGATGCCGAAGCCCGAGGCGGGGCCGGCGTCGGTGACCACGCCGTCGGCGGCCGCGAACAGCGGGGTGCCGAGCGGGGCGGCCAGGTCGAGGCCGCCGTGCATGGCGCCCCAGCGGGTGCCGAAGTTCGAGGTGAGGGTGGCGCCGTTCACGGGCGCGGTCACCTTCGGGCGCATCGAGTCGATGATGCGCTTGTCGTCCGCGTCCTTGCGGGCCTTGCCGCCGGCGAGGCCGGAGGCGAACTGCTCGGTGTCCTGCGCGGCGGGCAGGGGAGCCTGACGCCCGGCGTTGGCCTCGGGGCCCGCGGCGGGCGGCACGATCGGCTGCTGCGAGGTCGATGGGGCCTCGCTGCCGGTGGCGTTGACCACGGCGGCGCCGGCCACGCTGGCGCCCGCGGCGAGCGCGACCAGGGCGGCGCGGCCCTTGAGGGCGTGCGGGGCGGTGGGGATGCGGTGCTTGCCGCCCTTGCGGACGGGCGCCGGGAGGAGCTCGGGGGCGACCTCGGGCGAGCCGAGGAGTGCGGTGTCCTCGAGTTCGTCCGCCTCGGGCGCGTCGAGCTCGGTGTCCCCGGTGAACAGCACCTCGGGGATCATGAGGTCCTGGGTGACCTCGGAGCTGGAGGGGCGGTAGACCAGCGCGGTGTCGTCCGGCGTGTCGGCCCAGGTCTCGGAGTAGGCCTCGTCGAGGCGCTTCTCGAGCTCATCCAGCGGGATGATCGCGGTGATCGACTCTTCATCGAGGACCTGCGTGCCACCCTGCCAGCCCGCGTGGTTCTCGCGACTCCGTGTCATATCTCGCCTACTCCAACCGTAAAACCGCACTTCGGACCACGTGGTGATCCGACGATGTCCTCATCGTGACCGCTTCGTGATCCGCGTCCCGTCGACGATAACGAAATGATTGCGACGAGACAACCTCAAGGGGCGCGGTTCGCGCGAATGTGCTCTTGGTCACAATGCGATCACAAAGACGCGGATCACGATGGCGTCAGTGCTGGTCGAGCCGGATCCGGTCGTCGTCGGCGTCGTAGTCGTACAACTCGGCGTACCGGCCCCAGTCGATCGCCAGCCGCATCTGGCGTTCGGCGTCCTCCGGGCCGAAGCCGCGGCGGAGCAGGTCGACGAAGAAGCCGAGCCGGACGGCGGAGTCACTCGACGCGTGCAGGGTGCGCAGCACCGTGCGGACGAGGGGTGCGCGGGACGCGGCCTGCCGCGCGAAGACCTCCTTCGCCTCCGTCAGCGGCACCGTCACGAACGTGCGGCCCTCCTCGGTGATGCTGATGTCGTTGCCGTCCACCTCGACGAAGCCCAGCATCGCCGCGGCGTCCACGAGCGGCATGATGTCGTCCAGCTCGAAGTTCAGGTCCGCCGCGAGATCGGGCAGGTCGGCATGATCGCCGTGCGCGTGGACGAGTTCGACGAGGCCGGCCAGCCCGCCGACGGTCGCGTCCGGCAGGGGCCGGCTCACGGGCGTCGCCTCGCTCGGGTCCGGGGCGTGCTGGATCTCGGCGCTGCGGCCCGTCAGGGCCTGGTACAGCTCGTCGACGATGGCTTCGAACTCGGACGACGCCCGGTCCCGCGGCCGGGCGAGCGGGATCGACGTCTCGTGCACGATGCGGCCGGGCTTGGAGCCGAGGACCACGACGCGGTCGGCCAGCAGCACCGCCTCCTCGATGTTGTGGGTGACGATGCAGACGCTGCGCGTCGGGAAGTCGTCCTGCCCCCACAGCTCGACGATCTCGTTCCGCAGGTTCTCTGCGGTCAGCACGTCCAGCGCGGAGAAGGGCTCGTCCATGAGCAGCAGGTCGGGCTCGAGTACCAGCGCGCGGGCGAAGCCGACGCGCTGGCGCATCCCGCCGGAGAGCTCGCGCGGGTAGGCCGATTCGAAGCCGTCGAGTCCGATCGTGTCGATCGCCGCGAGCGCGCGGTCCCGCCGGGCGTCGCGCTCGACGTTCCGGGCTATCAGCCCCAGCTCCACGTTGTCCTGGACGGTCAGCCAGGGCATGAGGGCGAAGGACTGGAAGATCATCGCGGTGCCGGGGTTGGGCCCGGTCAGGGCCGCACCGTCGGCCTCGACGGTGCCCGACGTCGCCGGGATGAGCCCGGCGATGATCCGCAGGAGGGTCGACTTGCCGGAGCCCGAGCGGCCCAGCAGCGCGACGATCTCGCCCGGGCGGATGGTGAGGTCGATGTCGTCGAGCACGGTGAGGGTCTCGCCGGTGGCGCCTTCGAAGCTCTTGGTGAGGCCGGAGAGGTGGATGAGGGGCCGGTCGCCGGGACGGGTCACGGTGGTCATGGGATTCCTCCTTGTAATAAGGGGTAGCGGAATAAGGGGTGCCGGAAGCAGGGGTCAGAGGGAGTAGCGGCGCTCGGCCACGCGGTACAGGCGGCGCCACAGGGCGGCGTTCGTCCCGACCACGAACAAACACATGACGACGATGCCGAGCAGCAAGTGCGCGGTGTGGTCGGCGCCGGTTGCCGCGGTGGCCTGCGCGATGTAGTCGCCGAGGCCGAACGCGTGGTAGTCCTGGCCGTTGTACGAGACGACCTCGGCGACGATCGACGCGTTCCAGGCACCGCCCGCGGCGGTGATGCCGCCGGTCACGTAACCGGCGAAGACGCCGGGGAGCAGCACGTACCGCCACTTCATCAGCCGCGGCAGCCGCATGTCGTCGGCGGCCTCGAGCAGATCGCCGGGGATCGCGCTGGCCGCGGCGATCACGTTGAACAGGATGTACCACTGGGTGCCCAGCGCCATGAGCAGGATCCCGCCGAAGTTCAGTGGAATGTTCCATGCGATGAAGACCGCGGTGACCACGGGGAACAGGAAGTTCGCGGGGAAGCTCGCGAAGATCTGGATGATCGGCTGCAGGGCTCGGCTCAGCGCCGGGTTCAGGCCGATGATCACGCCGATCGGAACCCACACGGCGGTGGCGACCAGCATCACCACGGCGACGCGCGCCATGGTCGCCAGGCCGAGCAGGAGGACGTGGCCCACCTCGGTGAGGCCCGCGTCGCGCAGGATCACCTCGACGCAGCGGTAGATGCCGTAGCCGAGGAGGGTGAGCACGACTGCGGCGAAGACCAGGTCGCCGAGGCGCCGCCGGGCGGGTGCCACGACGGTGGCCGTCCTCGCCCGGCCGCCGAGGACGCCGAAGACGCGGTCGCAGACCACGATGACCGGCGCGAGCAGGCGCCCGGCGACGGCGCTGACGTGCGAGCGGCGCAGCAGGGTGAGCACCGCCGACTTCGGTTCGCGGCCCGTCGCGGAGTCCTCCAGCCGGAAGCGCTCCGCCCAGGCCGTGAGCGGGCTCCAGAACAGGAAGTTGACGCCGACGATCACCACGATCATCGCGAGGACGGCCCAGCCGACGCGGCCGAGGTCGCCGTCGGTGGAGGCGGACGCGACGTAGGCGCCGATGCCCGGGAGGGCGTAATCGTTTCCGGCCACCGACACGGCCTCGGAGGCGGTGAGGAAGAACCATCCGCCGCCGAAGCTCATCATCGCGTTCCAGACCAGGGGGATCATGCCGCTGGGCACGTCGAGCCGCCAGAATCGCTGCCAGCGGGACAGGCCGAGGTTCTCGGCCGCCTCGCCCAACTCGCGGGGCTGGCTGATCAGGCTCTGATAGAAGGCGAAGGTCATGTTCCAGGCCTGCGAGGTGAAGATCGCGAAGATCGCGGCGAACTCCAGGCCCAGGGTGGACCCGGGGAACAGGGCGATGAACAGCGTCACCGTGATGGAGAGGAAGCCGAGGATCGGCACCGACTGCAGCACGTCGAGCAGCGGCATGAGCACGGCCCGCGCACGGCGCGAGCGGGCGGCGAGCGTCGCGTAGACGAACGTGAAGACCAGCGACGCCGCGAGCGCGACGAACATCCGCAGCAGGGAGCGGGCCGCGTAGTAGGGGAGTTGTGCCGGGTCCGTGTCGACGCCGGACTGGGCGTGGGTCAGGTCGACGGGGGTGTTCATGCCCTGTCCGACCCGGATCACGAGCCAGATCAGGGCGGCGGCCCCGATGACGACGAGGAGGTCGGCGGCGATGCCCGCGCCGCGGGAGCGCCGTCCGGCGCGGCCGCGCGCCGAGAGCAGGCCTCCGGCAAGGGGTGTGGTGGTCACAGGTCAGCCTCCTCGGGCTCGGTGAGTACGTTCCAGCGCACGGCGGTGACCGACGGTTCCATGCTCAGTTGGCTGATCGCGGACTCGAGGGCCCGGTCGTCGCGGCCGTCGGCGGCCAGGGTGGCGCGCACCTCGACGAGGCCGCCGTCCACGTTGTTACTGCTGATCGACTGGAGGTGGAAGACGGTGCGGCTGAGCGCCTGCACGAGCAGGACGCGGACGTGCGCCTCGTTCTCGTCGCGGGTCACCGCGACGAACTCGTAGTGGCTCGGCGCCTCCTTACCCGTGTCCGGCGCCTTGTCGACGACGTGGCCGACCGAGCGCAGCGCCGTGTTGACGGCGATCACGACGGCGGTGCCGGCCGCGGCGGCGAAGTACAGCCCGGATCCGGCGAGAGCGCCCACCGCGGCGGAGCACCACAGCGTTGCGGCGGTGTTGAGGCCGCGCACCGTCAGGCCGTCGCGAAGGATCACGCCGCCGCCCAGGAAGCCGATGCCGGAGACGATCTGCGCCGCGACGCGGGTGGGGTCGCCGCCCTCGAAACCGAAGGCGGACAACACCACGAACAGCGCGGAGCCCACGGAGACCAGCGCGTTGGTGCGCAGGCCCGCCATGCGCGCACGGTACTGCCGCTCGAGGCCGATCAGGGTGCCGAAACCGACGCCGGCGGCGATCCGCAGCAGGATGTCGAACTGGGTGATGGTCGAGGTGACGTGCATGATTCTCTCCCTCGTCGGGACACGTCGGATCGCGCCGCGACGATGGATCGCGGCGTGACACTGTGTGTGTGATGAGCGCTGTCGACAGGCAGCGCGCAACCGCCGACGGTCGCGCCGGGGGTGCTGTTGTTGCTACCTGAAAAGGTTGGGGCTCAGCGGATCCCGTTCGGTGATGCGGGAAGCGCCGAGCTGAATACTATGACTGTCGTCGGGCATTGCATCACCTCCATGTGGCGGGAAATCCACGCGCCGATGGAGGGAAGATGAAGATCGTACGCCCCTCCACGTCAGACCTTCAGCACTTCGCGGCGTGAACCCGTACAGGTAGTACGGGAGCCAATCGGGGCGCACCCTTAAGCCGGATGCACCTGTCCTGACCCGGGGCGTCTCTCGACGTTCGGGGTCGCTGGCCTGTTTCCGCGAAGGAGCCTCAGCGAACGAATGGCGCCTTACCGATCAAGCATGACACGAGGTCGCCCCGTGGGCAAGCCGAGTAATGTTCCCGCCATGGAGGTACCGACGACCGGCCGGACCCTCGCTGCCGGGCCCGAGGCGGGGACGCCGCGCGAGCGCGCCAAGGCGGCCCGCCGCCGCGAACTGCTCGCCGCCGCGGCGACGCTCATGGCCGAGCGCGGCTTCGCCGGCGTGCGGCTGGAGGACATCGGCGCGGCCGTGGGGGTCTCCGGTCCGGCCATGTACCGCCACTTCGCGGGCAAGCAGGACGTGCTCGCCGCGCTGCTGGTGGAGATCTCCGAGTACCTGTACGACGGTGGCCGCCGGGTCGCGGAGGAGCGGGCCGGGGACCCGCGGCGGGCGCTGCACGACCTCGTCGATTTCCACGTGGAATTCGCCGCCTCGGAGCCGGACCTGATTCGCGTGCAGTACCGCGACATGTGGTCGCTCGCACCGGAATCGGCGCGCCGTGTGCGCCGGCTGCAGCGGCAGTACGTGGAGGTCTGGACCGATGCACTCACCGCGCTCGGCGGCGATGCGGTGGACAACCGCGCCGTGGTGCACGCCGTCTTCGGTCTGATCAACGCCGCCCCGAGTCTGCCGGCGCTGCCGCAGCCCCGGCTCCGCGCGCTGCTGCGCGAGAAGGCGCTCGCCGCGCTGGGCGTCTGAGTCCGGCCAATCCGCGTAATCCGCCGCGCTGAAGCTACCCCCGAGTAAGACTGGACAGGGTGGCCGAGGTCACATATTCTCATTCTCAGTTAATGATGAATAACCCAAAGGAGCGGGCGTGACATTCCGCGAGGAACACGAGGCGAACGTCGCCGAGCTGCGGGAGCGGCTCGAGAGGGTGGCGCAGGGTGGTGGCGAACGGGCGCGCGCCCGGCACGAGAGCCGCGGCAAGCTCCTGGTCCGCGAGCGAATCCGGCGCCTACTGGACACGGCCAGCCCGTTCCTGGAGGTGGCGCCGCTCGCCGCCGAGGACATGTACGACGGCAAGGCGCCCTCGGCGGGCGCCGTCGCCGGCATCGGCACGGTCTCCGGCCGGCAGGTGATGATCGTCGCGAACGACGCGACGGTCTCGGGCGGCACCTACTACCCGATCACCGTGAAGAAGCACCTGCGCGCGCAGGAGATCGCGTTGCAGAACCGGCTGCCCTGCGTCTACCTGGTGGACTCGGGCGGCGCCATGCTGCTCAACCAGGACGACGTCTTCCCCGACCGCGAGCATTTCGGGCGCATCTTCTACAACCAGGCGACCATGAGCGCCGCGGGCATCCCGCAGATCGCCGCCGTACTGGGCAGTTCCACCGCGGGCGGCGCGTACGTGCCGGCCATGAGCGACGAGACGGTCATCGTCCGCGACCAGGGCACCATCTTCCTGGCGGGCCCGCCGCTGGTGAAGGCCGCGACGGGCGAGGACGTGACGGCCGAGGACCTCGGCGGCGGCCTCATGCACTCCACGAAGTCCGGCGTCACCGACCACCTCGTGGACTCCGACGACGAGGCCCTGGAGAAGGTCCGGCAGATCGTCGGGCGGCTCGGCCCCGTCGGCGAGGTGCAGTGGGACGTGCGCCCGGCGCTGCCCCCGGCGCGCCCGCAGACCGACCTGTACGACGTGGTGCCGACCGATCCGAGAATCGGTTACGACGTGCGGAAGCTCATCGGGATCATCGCCGACGGTGGCGAGTTCGACGAGTTCAAGGAGCTCTTCGGCACCACGCTGGTGACCGCCTTCGCGCGGATCCACGGCCACCCGGTGGGGATCATCGGCAACAACGGCGTGCTCTTCGCCGAGGCCGCGCAGAAGGGCGCCCACTTCATCGAGCTGTGCGACAAGCGCCGCATCCCCCTGGTCTTCCTGCAGAACATCACCGGGTTCATGGTGGGCCGGCAGTACGAGGAGGGCGGCATCGCCAAGCACGGTGCCAAGATGGTGACCGCCGTCGCGTGCGCCCGTGTCCCCAAGTTCACCGTGATCGTGGGCGGCTCCTTCGGCGCCGGCAACTACTCCATGTGCGGCCGTGCCTACTCGCCGCGCTTCCTCTGGATGTGGCCCAACGCGCGGATCTCCGTGATGGGCGGCCCGCAGGCCGCCGACACCCTCGGCTCGGTCCGCCGCGAGCAGGAGGGCATGGAGGAGTTCAAGCAGGAGGTGCGCGACCAGTTCGAACGCCAGTCGCAGGCCTACTACTCCACGGCCCGGCTGTGGGACGACGGCGTGATCGACCCCGCCGACACCCGCACCGTCCTCGGCCTCGCGCTGGAGGCGGCGTCCCGGACGCCGCTCGCCGAGGTCTCCTACGGCGTCTTCCGGATGTGAGGCAGAAGAAGATGAGCAAGATCGAGAAGGTCCTGATCGCGAACCGCGGCGAGATCGCCTGCCGCGTCATCGACACCCTGCGCACCTTGGGGATCGCCAGCGTCGCGGTGTACTCCGATGCGGACGCCGACGCCCGGCACGTGCGGCTCGCCGACGAGGCCGTGCGCCTCGGCCCGGCCGCCGCCACCGAGAGTTACCTGCGCATCGACAGGGTCGTCGAGGCGGCCCGCGCCACCGGTGCGGACGCGGTGCACCCCGGCTACGGCTTCCTCTCCGAGAACGCGGCCTTCGCGCGGGCGCTGTCGGAGGCCGGCATCGAATTCCTCGGCCCGCCCGTCGAATCCATCGAAACGATGGGCGACAAGATCACGGCGCGCGCCGCGGTGATCGAGCGCGACGTACCCGTGGTCCCCGGCATCAGCCGGCCGGGCCTCACGGACGCCGATCTCATCGACGCGGCCGAGGGCATCGGCTTCCCCGTGCTCATCAAGCCGAGCGCGGGCGGCGGCGGCAAGGGCATGCACCGGGTGGAGAACCCCGCGGACCTGCCGGCCGCGGTCGCCGCTGCCCGCCGCGAGGCCGCGGCGGCCTTCGGCGACGACACGCTGTTCATGGAGCACTTCGTGGACACTCCGCGCCACATCGAGGTGCAGGTGCTCGCCGACAAGCACGGCAACGTGATCCACCTCGGCGAGCGCGAGTGCTCGCTGCAGCGCCGCCACCAGAAGGTGATCGAGGAGGCCCCGTCGGCCCTGCTCGACGAGGCCACGCGCGCGGAGATCGGCCGCGCCGCTTGCGACGCCGCGCGCTCCGTCGGTTACACGGGCGTGGGCACCGTCGAGTTCATCGTCTCGGCCAAGCGGCCCGACGCCTTCTTCTTCATGGAGATGAACACGCGCCTGCAGGTCGAGCACCCCGTCACCGAGCTGGTGACCGGAGTCGACTTGGTGGAGCAGCAGATCCGCGTCGCCAACGGCGAGGTGCTGGCGCTGTCCCAGGACGACATCGTGCTCACCGGCCACGCGGTCGAGGCGCGGGTCTACGCGGAGGACCCGGCGGCCGGCTTCCTGCCGACCGGCGGCACGGTGACGGCCCTGCGGTATCCGCGCAGCGATCGTCGCGGCCCGGTCCGCGTGGACACGGGCATCGAGGCCGGCAGCGTCGTCGGCAGCGACTACGACCCCATGCTCGCCAAGGTGATCGTGCACGCCGACGATCGCGAGCAGGCATTGCGCCGGCTCGACGAGGCTCTCGCCGGCACGCAGCTCACCGGCCTGCGCACCAACGTCGACTTCTGCCGGTTCGTCCTCGCCGACGCCGACGTGGTCTCGGGCAAGCTCGACACCGAGCTGCTGGATCGCCTGGCCCCCACCTACACCCGCCCCGAGCCGACGGTCCGTGCCTACGCCGCCGCCGCGCTCACCGCGGTCGCCGCCTCCCGCGGTGCCGGCCCGTGGGGCACCGAGACCGGCTGGCGCATCGGGGGGGCGCAGCCCACCGTCGTGCGGTTCACGGGTACCGAGGAGACGGGCGAGGTCCACGTCTCCGTGCTCGGCGACGCGGTGACGGTGCGCGGCACCGGCGACGAGCCCCGCCTGGACTGGTCGGGCACCGCCCGGATCGCCGGCGCCGGGAGCGGAGAGAGCGGGCCGACTGACGCTGCCGAGCGCCCGGTGGTGGACGGCTTCTCCACGCCGGTCACCGTCGCGCTCGACCGCGGAACGTACTGGGTCAGCGGCGAGGACGGCACGTACGAGCTGCAGCTCGCGAAGTCCACGTCGAAGGACCGCGACGGTGCCCACGGCGGCGATGTCGTGAGCCCCATGCCGGGCGCCGTCGTCGCGGTGCCGGTCGAGGATGGCCAGACGGTGACCAAGGGCGAGACCCTGGTGATCATCGAGGCGATGAAGATGGAGCAGCCGCTGACCGCGCCGCACGACGGTGTGGTGTCGATCGCGGTGCGTGCAGGAGACAAGGTGACCGCGGCCCAGGTGCTCGCGAGCGTCACGGCCACGGAAACGGAAGAGAGCTGACATGGAACTGACCCAGGACTACGCGGACCTGCGGGACACGGTGCGCGACTTCGCCGATCGGGTGGTCGCGCCGGTCTCGGCCAAGCACGACGAGGAGCACTCCTTCCCCTACGAGGTCGTGAAGCAGATGGGCCAGATGGGCCTGTTCGGCCTGCCCTTCCCCGAGGAGTACGGCGGGATGGGCGGCGACTACTTCGCCCTCGCCCTCGCGCTGGAGGAGCTGGCCCGCGTCGATCAGTCGGTGGCGATGACGGTCGAGGCCGGCGTCGGCCTCGGCGCCATGCCGATCTACAAGTTCGGCACCGAGGAGCAGAAGCAGAAGTACCTGCCCTCCCTCGCGGCAGGCGAGAACCTGGCCGGCTTCGGCCTCACCGAGCCCGGCTGCGGCTCGGACGCCTCGGGCACGCAGACCACCGCCAAGCTCGACGGCGACGAGTGGGTCATCAACGGCTCCAAGCAGTTCATCACCAACTCGGGCACCGACATCACCAGCCTGGTGACGGTGACCGCGGTGACCGGCACCAAGCCGGACGGCCGCAAGCAGATCTCCACGATCATCGTGCCCAGCGGCACGCCCGGTTTCACGGTCGAGCCCGCGTACAACAAGGTGGGCTGGAACGCCTCCGACACGCACCCGCTGAGCTTCTCCGACGTGCGGGTGCCGAAGGAGAACCTGCTGGGCGAGGAGGGGCGCGGCTACGCGAACTTCCTCTCCATCCTCGACGAGGGCCGCATCGCCATCGCTGCGGTCGCGACCGGCGCCGCGCAGGGCTGCGTCGACGAGTCGGTGAAGTACGCCAAGGAGCGCAACGCCTTCGGCAAGCCGATCGGCGAGTTCCAGTCCATCGCCTTCGCCATCGCGCGGATGGAGGCGCGGGCGCACACCTCCCGGGTGGCCTACTACGAAGCGGCCCGCCTGATGCTGGCCGGCAAGCCCTTCAAGAAGGAAGCCGCCATCGCGAAGATGATCTCCTCCGAGGCCGCGATGGACAACGCGCGCATGGCCACCCAGATCCACGGCGGCTACGGCTTCATGAACGAGTACCCCGTCGCGCGGCACTACCGCGATTCGAAGATCCTCGAGATCGGCGAGGGAACCACCGAGGTGCAGCTCATGCTGATCGCGCGCTCGCTGGGGCTGAACTCGTGAGCGAGCAGGAGCCCGTGCGGCGGGTGACCCAGCGCGGCCTGTGGTTCGACGAGTTCGAGGACGGGGTGCTGTACGAACATCGGCCCGGCGTCACCGTGACCGAGGCCGACAACGTGCTGTTCACCAAGCTGACCATGAACACCCAGGCGCTGCACCTGGATGCGCACTGGTCGGCGCAGCAGCCCGGCTTCGGCGGCCAGCGCCTGGTGAATTCGATGTACACGCTGTCCACCCTGGTGGGGCTGTCTGTCGCGCAGCTCACCCAGGGCACGCTGGTGGCGAACCTCGGCTTCTCCGAGATCGCCTTCCCCGCGCCGGTCTTCGCCGGCGACACCCTGTACGCGGAGACGCTCTGCACGGGCAAGCGGGAGTCGAAGTCGCGGCCCGGGGAGGGCATCGTCAACCTGCGGCACGTCGCCCGGAACCAGGACGGCGCCGTCGTCGCCGTGGCCGAGCGATCCACCCTGGTGCGCAAGGCACCGTCGGGCGAGGAGGCGTAGGTGCACCACCATGAGGACCTGAACGCCCCCGCCTGGCGGCCGCCCGGCCCCGCGATCCTGTTCTGCCCGGCCGACCGGCCCGAGCGGTACGCGAAGGCGGCGGAGCGGGCCGACGCGGTGATCCTCGACCTCGAGGACGCGGTGACCGCCGATGCGCGGCCCGCGGCCCGGGAGGCGCTGATCGCCAGTGATCTCGACCCGGCGTCGACGATCGTGCGGGTGAACGCCTTCGGCACCCACGACTTCGCCGAGGACATCGAGGCGCTGCGGCGCACCGCGTACCGCGTGGTGATGCTCGCCAAGACGGAATCGGCGCACCAGCTGGACCGGCTGGCGCAGGTCGACGGCGTGCAGGTGCTCGCGCTCATCGAGACGCCACTGGGAGCGGTGAACGTCAACGAGATCGCGGCGCACCCGCGGTGCATCGGGCTCATGTGGGGCGCGGAGGATCTGGTGGCGGCGATGGGCGGGCGGTCCAGCCGCTTCCCCGATGCCACGTACCGCGACGTCCCGCGGCACGTCCGGTCGGCGACCCGGCTCGCGGCCGCCGCGCACGGCAAGTTCGCGCTCGACGCGGTGCACATCGACATCGCCGATACCGACGGCCTCGCCGCCGAGGCCGAGGACGCCGTGGCGCTCGGCTTCGCCGCCACCGTCTGCATCCACCCCTCGCAGGCGGCGGTGATCCGTGCCGCCTACCGGCCCACGGACGACGAGATCGCCTGGGCCCGGGAGGTGCTTCAGGCGGAGGCCGGCAGCAACGGCGTCTACCAGGTGCGGGGTCAGATGATCGACGCGCCACTGCTCGCCCAGGCCCGCGCGATCGTCGCCCGGGCCGACTGAGGTTCTGGAGGAGCGAAGAGATGACCACCCCGTCCTACGATCGCGGCGAGACCGAGCCTGCGCTGCTCACTGCCACTATCGGCGCCCAGGTCGAGATGACCGCGGACCGGTTCGGCGAGCGCACCGCGCTCGTCGACGTGCCCTCGGGCCGCCGCTGGACCTACGACGAGCTGCTCGCCGACTGCCGCGCGTTCGCGGCGGGGCTGCTCCGCAACGGGATCCGCCGTGGCGATCGCGTGGGAGTGTGGGCCCCCAACACCCCCGAGTGGGTGATCGTGCAGTTCGGCACCGCGCTGGCGGGCGTCGTCCTGGTCAATCTCAACCCCGCGTACCGGCAGCGCGAACTCGAGTACGCCCTCAACCAGTCGGGCATCGTGGCGGTGTTCACGATGACCAGCTTCAAGACCTCCGAGTACGCCGCGATGCTGGAGGCCGCACGGCCCGAGGCGCCTGCGCTGCGCGACGTGGTGGCGTTCGGCACCCCGGCGTGGGACGACTACCTCGTCGCGCCCACCGAGGACGAGCTCGGCGACCTCGCCGATCTCGGCGACGAGCTGAGCCCGGACGACGCGATCAACATCCAGTACACCTCCGGCACCACGGGTTTCCCCAAGGGCGCCACGCTGACCCACCGCAACATCCTCAACAACGGCTACCTCGTGGGCGAGTTGCTGAACTACACGGAGCGGGACTCCATCTGCATCCCTGTGCCCTTCTACCACTGCTTCGGCATGGTGATGGGCAACCTCGCGGCGATCACCCACGGCGCCGCCATGGTGATCCCCGGGCCCGCCTTCGTGCCGGAGGACGCGCTCGCCGCCGTCGCCGCCGAGAAGTGCACGAGCCTGTACGGCGTCCCCACCATGTTCATCGCCGAGCTCGCCCTCGGGAACTTCGACTCCTACGACCTCACCAGCCTGCGGACCGGCGTCATGGCGGGCTCGCCGTGCCCGGAGGAGGTCATGCGGAAGGTGGTCGACCGGATGGGCATGACCGAGGTCTCGATCTGCTACGGCATGACGGAGACCTCGCCCGTGTCCACGCAGACCCGCGTCGATGACGCGCTCGAGCTGCGGGTCGGCACCGTCGGGCGGGTGGGACCGCACCTGGAGATCCAGGTGATCGACCCGATCGACGGCACCGTCATGCCGCGTGGCGAGGTCGGGGAGCTGTGTACCCGTGGCTATTCCGTCATGAAGGGCTACTGGAACAACGCGGAGAAGACCGCAGAGGCGATCGACGCCGAGGGCTGGATGCACACCGGCGACCTCGCGACGATGGACGACGACGGCTACGTGCGGATCACCGGCCGGATCAAGGACATGGTGATCCGCGGCGGGGAGAACATCTACCCGCGCGAGATCGAGGAGTTCCTCTACACCCACCCGGACATCCTGGACGCGCAGGTGATCGGCGTGCCCGACGAGAAGTACGGCGAGGAGCTCATGGCCTGGATTCAGCTCCGCGAGGGAGTGGCCTCGTTCACCGTCGAGGACCTGAGGGCCTTCGCGGACGGGAAGATCGCGCGGCACAAGATCCCGCGGTACGTGCACGTGGTCGCGACCTTCCCCATGACGGTGTCGGGGAAGATCCGGAAGGTGCAGATGCGGGAAGAGTCCGTGACGTTGCTCGGTCTGGAAGGCTGACGGGGTGCATTCGATCGATCGTTTCGCAGAGTCCGTCGGCCTCCCCGCCGGGGACTACGGTGCCGTCCACGAGTGGTCCGTGTCCGAGCCCGAGGCGTTCTGGGGCGCGGTGTGGGACTTCTTCGATCTCGGGGAGCGGACCGGCCCCGTGCTGGTGGCGCGGGAGATGCCCGGCGCCCGCTGGTTCCCGGACGTGACGCTGAACTACGTGGACCGTGTGCTGCGGTTCGCGGACCGGCCGGGGAACGCGATCGTGGGCCTCTCGGACGATGGTGCGCGGGTGGAGGTCCCGTGGTCGGAGCTGCCGGCTCGGGTGTCCGCGATCGCGGAGCTGCTGCGCTCGCTCGGCGTGGGCCTGGGGGACACGGTCGCGGCGTACCTGCCGGACGAGCCCTTCGCGGTGCTCGCGTTCCTGGCGACGGCGTCGATCGGCGCGGTCTGGTCCGGCTGCGGGCAGGACTACGCGCCGGAGGGCGCGGCGGGCCGGATGGCGCAACTGGCGCCGAAGGTGCTCTTCGCTCGCGACGGCTACGCCTTCGGCGAGAAGTACGTCGACAAGCGCGCCGACACCGCGGAACTCGCCGCCCTGCTGGGGGTTCCGGCCTCGCACGTGATCACCGAGCTGCCCGAGCCGACGGCCGAGACGCCGGAGCTCGCGCCCGTGCAGGTGCCCTTCGACCACCCGCTGTGGGTACTGTTCTCGTCGGGCACGACCGGCAAGCCGAAGGGCATCGTCCAGGGCCACGGCGGCATCCTCGTCGAGCACGTGAAGGTACTGGGCCTGCACAACGAGATCGGCCCCGGCGACGTCTTCTTCTGGCACACCGCGCTGTCGTGGATGATGTGGAACTACCAGGTGGCCGGGTTGCTGATGGGGGCGACGATCGTCACCTTCTCCGGACACCCCCTCGCGCCCACGGCGGACCGTCTGTGGCAGGTGTGCGAGGACGAGAAGGTCACCTTCTTCGGCACCAGCCCCGGTCAGCTGCAGGCCTCCCGCAAGGCCGGCCTGAACCCGGGGACCGACCACGAGCTGGTGCTCAAGACCATCGGCAGCACCGGCTCGCCGCTGGCGCCCGACCTGTTCGTGTGGGTGGACGAGCATGTGGCGCAGGGGCTCCCAGTGAGCTCGGTGTCCGGCGGCACCGACGTGTGCAGTGCCTTCTGCGGCGGCACCGCGTCCGTCCCGCACGTCCCCGGTGAGCTGACCGTGCGCTACCTCGGTTGCGCCCTGGAGGCGTGGGCGCCGGACCGGACCCCGCTCGTCGGCGAGGTCGGCGAGATGGTCATCACCGTCCCGATGCCGTCGATGCCGACGAACTTCTGGAACGACCCGGACGGAGCGAAGTACCGGGCCGCCTACTTCGAGCACGAGTGGACCGACGGCGTCGCGCCCAATGTCTGGCGGCACGGCGACTGGGTGGAGCTGACCGACCGCGGGTCGATCACCATCCACGGCCGCAGCGATGCGACGTTGAACCGCAACGGCATCCGCATGGGCTCCGCCGACATCTACGAGGTGGTCGAGGCCATCCCGGAGATCGCCGAGGCGATGGTCGTGGGTGTCGACGGACCTGACGCCAAGTACTGGATGCCGCTGTTCCTGACGCTCGTGCCCGGCGCGGAGCTGACGGACGAGCTGGTGGGCCGCATCCGCACCGACGTGCGTACCAGGCTGTCGCCGCGCCACGTGCCCGATGAGGTGATCCTCGCCCCCGGCATCCCGCACACCAAGACGGGCAAGAAGCTGGAGATCCCCGTGACCGGCATGCTGGCCGGCCGAGACGTGAACGTCGATCCGAAGTCCGTCGACGACCCGGAGTTGCTCGGCTGGTACGAGGAGCAGGGTCGCGCCCACAGGTGGTAGCGTGCTCGCAAACGGTAGCGTAGCCAACTCGCAAATGGTAGCGTAGAAAGCTCGCAAAAGGTAGGGTTGATCGGTCGCGCAGGGTAGTCTTGCGTCGTGGACTACCTGGAGCGCACTGTCGACCGAGAGCTGGATGAGTTGCTGCCCATCGCGTCGGCTGTGGCGCTGGACGGCCCGAAGGGCGTAGGAAAGACCGACACGGCCAGGCGTCGCGCGGACGCGGTTTGGTATCTGGACGATCCTGCTCAACGCGAGGTCGCACGGGCGGATTTCGGGCTCTCGACGCTGCCGAGCGGGACGGTCCTGCTCGACGAGTGGCAGAAGATTCCGCAGATATGGGACGCGGTGCGAAGGCGGGTCGACGCCGGCGCGCCCCCCGCACGCTTCCTCATGACGGGCTCCGCGACGCCTATCGATCCAACCGGAACCCACAGTGGTGCAGGAAGGATCCTGTCCCTTCGCATGCGGCCGATGGGCCTGCATGAGCGAGGGCTGGTCGAACCGACCGTGTCCCTATCGGCGCTGCTCTCCGATGCCTCCGGGGCGATAGCGGGCGAAAGTTGCTTCGGGCTCCGGGAGTATGCGGAGGCCATCGTTGCCAGCGGATTCCCCGGGATCATGACCGCGGTGCCGCGATTGCGCCGACGCATGCTGGACGCGTACATCCAACGCGTCATCGATCGTGACCTTCCCGAGCAGGGCTACGACGTTCGCCGGCCCGAGACCCTGCGGCGGTGGCTGTCGGCGTACGCCGCGGCGTCGTCGACCACGGCGGCGTACTCGAGCCTGCTCGACGCGACCACCGGTGGAGACGGATCGCAACCTGCGAAGACCACCACCGTCGCCTACCGTGACCATCTCACGCAGCTGTGGCTGCTGGATCCCGTTCCGGGGTGGATTCCCGCGAATAATGCGATTCGGCGCCTCCAACAGGCGCCGAAGCACCAGCTCGCCGACCCCGCATTGGCCGCACGCCTCCTGAACCTCTCGGAGGCGTCGTTGGTGGGCACCGCCGGTGCGCACATGATCGGCCCACTCTTCGAATCGCTCGTGGCGCTCGGTGTCCGCGTCATGGCACAGGCAGCGGAGGCGCGGGTGAGCCACCTCCGCCTGACCGGTGGTGACCGCGAGGTCGATCTGATCGTCGAGGGTCCAGATGGACAGATTCTCGGTATCGAGGTGAAACTGGCGCCGGATGTGAACGAGCGAGACGTGCGTCATCTGCTCTGGCTGCGCGAGAAGATGCCGGATCGGGTTGCGGACCTCGTGGTGATCACCACCGGGAGAATGGCCTACCGGCGGCCCGACGGCGTCGCCGTGGTCCCGCTGGCGCTTCTCGGACCGTGACGACGCGGCGCTTGCAGACGGTCGCAGGTGGAGCCTCCGGACCCGGATCAGAGGTGGCCCGAAGTGCACTGCCAGACCAGGATCGCGCCGCCGCCGTTGCGCGTGAGGGCGCTGGACTGCGCTGCGCGGATCGAGCGGCCGGTGCCGCCCTGGAACCAGCCGGGCTTCTGCGCGACGGCGCCGCAGCCGTCGGAGAACGACGCGAGGACCTTGCAGCTCGCGTAGCCGCACGAACCGAGCGCGGCGCGTTCGGCGGCACCGGGGCTGGCGTAGTCCCAGGCGCGGCCCGTGGCGCCGTTGCTGGCGACCGCGATCGCGCCGAAGTTGACCGCGGCGTTGGCGGCCGGCGCCGCCGCGACCTGGGCGCCGCCGGCGACACTGGCGGTGGCGACCGCGGCGATCAGGGCCTTCTTGGTGAACGTCTTCATGGTGGGGTGCCTTTCGTGAAGCGGGGGAGTGTGGTGATGATCAGCGGGGAAGGCTCTCGCCCGGCCCCGGGTTGCTGGTGGTCTCGACGGGCGTGACGTCGGGCTTGGTGACGGACACCGTCTGGCCCCACTTCGAGAACGTGAGGGTGATGGTGCCCTCGGTCGAGGGCTTGACCTCGATGCGGACGAGCTGCTTGTCGCCGGAGTTCTGGATCCACAGCGTCGTGGGGACGGGGACGCTCTTCGCGGGGTCGACGCGCGAGCCGGAGATCGTGGCGATCTCGGTGGCGGGCACGGTGCCGGTGATCTTGGTCGTCTCCTGGCCGCCGATCGTCTCGGTGCCCGCGGCCTTCGCTCCGGTGACCTTCGTGAGGATGTTGGGGATGCCCTTGGCCTCGTCGAAGAGCGCGGAGACGTCGTAGATCGAGGCGCCGTCGCCGTAGTCCGCGTACTTGTCGCCGTAAAGCGAGGCGTACATGTGGCCGTCGATGAAGGTGAACTTGCCCTCGGCGTTGCCCGGCTGGATCACCGCCGTGCCCTGCGCCTGCGTGGACGGCTTGACCCGGAGGTCACCGTCGACCTTGGAGAGGGGGAGGTTGGGCACCTTGCCGGCTACGTCGACGGTGAAGTGGGTGCTCGTGACCTTCTTGGCGGCCTCGGCGGCGGATGCGAGCAGCGCCGCGGCGTCGACGTTCGAGGCGCCGGCCGAGGCGGTGGTCTCGGAGCCGGCCGTCGAGGTGCCCTTGTCGGCGCAGCCGGTGAGGACGACGCTCAGCGCGAGGGCTGCCGAGGCGGCGATGAGGGCGGGGTGGGACGTGCGCTTCATGGGTGTGGCTCTCCTTCGGTAGGGCTGAGGAGAGTTTCGAAGATCGGACTTAACGGCCGCTTGCCACCGCCTGAATCGGTTTTCGTGGCTAACTAGCCTGGGCAGATCCGAAACTTACTGACGGGTAGGTTGCGAAACCTGATAACCGCAGGTCAAGTGAGATAGGTCATTGAGCAAGGGTCGCCGCCCGAGCGGATTCGCGGAGGCATAGAGTCGAACAGGACCCGTGAAGAGTGCGGGTGGACCGAGTAACCAGACAGATGGTGAGCTGATGGATCTCTTCGAATATCAAGCGAAGGAACTGTTCGTCAAGCACGGCGTACCGACCTCGCCGGGCCGCGTGACGGACAACGTCGCCGATGCACGCGCGATTGCCGAAGAAGTCGGCAAGCCTGTGATGGTCAAGGCGCAGGTGAAGGTGGGTGGCCGCGGTAAGGCCGGTGGCGTGAAGTACGCCGCGACGCCGGACGACGCGGAGCGCTACGCGAACGACATCCTGGGCCTGGACATCAAGGGCCACGTCGTCAAGAAGCTCCTGGTCGCCGAGGCGAGCGACATCGCCGAGGAGTACTACATCTCCTTCCTGCTCGACCGCGCGAACCGCACCTACCTGGCCATGTGCTCGGTCGAGGGCGGCGTGGAGATCGAGGTCACCGCCGAGGAGAACCCGGACGCGCTGGCGAAGATCGCCGTGGACGCGACCAAGGGCGTCGACCTGGCCACCGCCCGCGCGATTGCCGAGGCCGGCAAGCTGCCCGCCGAGGTGCTCGACGCCGCGGCCGTCACCATCCAGAAGCTGTGGGAGGTCTTCGTCGGCGAGGACGCCACCCTGGTCGAGGTCAACCCGCTCGTCCGCACGCCGGACGATCAGATCCTCGCGCTGGACGGCAAGGTCTCGCTGGACGAGAACGCCGACTTCCGCCACCCCGATCACGAGGCCTTCGCCGACGCCGGGTCCACCGACCCGCTCGAGCTCAAGGCCAAGGAGAACGACCTCAACTACGTCAAGCTCGACGGTCAGGTCGGCGTCATCGGCAACGGTGCGGGCCTGGTCATGTCGACCCTCGACGTGGTCGCCTACGCCGGTGAGAACCACGGCGGCGTCAAGCCCGCCAACTTCCTCGACATCGGCGGTGGCGCCTCGGCCGAGGTCATGGCCGCCGGTCTGGACGTCATCCTCGGTGACGAGCAGGTCAAGAGCGTCTTCGTCAACGTCTTCGGCGGCATCACCGCGTGCGACGCGGTCGCCAACGGCATCGTCGGCGCCCTGAACACCCTGGGCGACACGGCCTCCAAGCCGCTGGTCGTCCGCCTCGACGGCAACAAGGTCGAGGAGGGCCGGGCGATCCTGGCCGCCGCGAACCACCCGCTGGTGACGCTCGCGGAGACCATGGACGAAGGCGCCGACAAGGCCGCCGAGTTGGCGAACAAGTAAGGGAGACAACAGAAAAATGGCTATCTTCCTGACCAAGGACAACAAGGTCATCGTTCAGGGCATCACCGGCGGCGAAGGCACCAAGCACACCGCGCTGATGCTCAAGGCCGGCACCAACGTCGTGGGCGGCGTCAACGCGCGCAAGGCGGGCACCACCGTCAAGCACGTCGACAAGGACGGCAACGACATCGAGCTCCCCGTCTTCGGCTCCGTCGCCGAGGCCATCGAGAAGACCGGCGCCGACACGTCGATCGCCTTCGTGCCGCCGGCGTTCTCCAAGGACGCCATCGTCGAGGCCATCGACGCCGAGATCCCGCTCCTGGTGGTCATCACCGAGGGCATCCCCGTGCAGGACTCGGCGTACGCCTGGGCCTACAACGTCGACAAGGGCCAGAAGACCCGCATCATCGGCCCGAACTGCCCCGGCATCATCACCCCGGGCGAGGCCCTCGTCGGCATCACCCCGGCGAACATCACCGGCACCGGCCCCGTGGGCCTGGTCTCGAAGTCGGGCACGCTGACCTACCAGATGATGTACGAGCTGCGCGATTTCGGCTTCTCCACCGCCATCGGCATCGGCGGCGACCCGGTGATCGGCACCACCCACATCGACGCGATCGAGGCGTTCGAGAAGGATCCGAACACCAAGCTCATCGTCATGATCGGCGAGATCGGCGGCGACGCCGAGGAGCGCGCCGCGGCGTACATCCAGGCCAACGTCACCAAGCCCGTCGTCGGTTATGTGGCGGGCTTCACCGCTCCCGAGGGCAAGACCATGGGCCACGCCGGCGCCATCGTCTCCGGCTCCTCGGGCACGGCCGCCGCGAAGAAGGAGGCCCTCGAGGCCGCCGGCGTCAAGGTGGGCAAGACGCCTTCCGAGACCGCCGCTCTCGCCCGCGAGATCCTGCAGTCGCTGTAACCGCAGCACATTCGGTCCACGACCCCGTCTCCCGCCAGGGAGGCGGGGTCGTCCCGTCTCTCCGGCTCGACGGTGCCGCGCCCTGGTGACTGTCGCGGAACATCACATTCACATGAGTTGAACCCCGACCGCGTCGGAGTCCGTGTATAGGGTGGTGAGGTACTGGCTCCACGGGAGCCGCGTCGACCTTCGGGGAGAAGAACATGACCTACTCAGGTGGAGGGTACGGGCAGCAGCCGGGCCAGGGGGGCTACGGGCAGCCGGACTACTCGCAGCAGGGCTACGGCCAGCAGGGATACGGGCAGCCGGGGCAGCAGGGCTACGGCCAGCAGCCGGGTCAGCAGCCCGCCCAGCAGGGCGGCTACGGCCAGCAGCCGGGTCAGCAGGGCTACGGCCAGCAGCCCGACTACTCCCAGCAGGGCTACGGTCAGCCGGGGTACGGCCAGGGCTACCCGCAGCAGCAGGGGTACGGCCAGGGCTACCCGCAGCAGCAGGGCTACGGTCAGCAGTACGGCGGCGGCTACCAGCAGGCGCCCGCCGCGCCGTCGAAGCCGCTCGACCTGGCCCTCGTGCTGTCGATCGCCACCGCCGCGCTGGGCGTGATCACCTTCCTCCTGGGCTTCCTCACCTTCTACGAGCGCACGGTGGCCGCCGGGTCGTTCTCGACCAGCGCCTCCGCTTCGGGCTTCGAGAGCCCGACGCAGCCCCTCCTCGTGCTGCTGCTCGCGGCGGGCATCGCGGCGGGCCTGAGCCTGATCGCGAAGGGCTCCACCGGCCGCACTCCGGCCGCCGCGCTCGCGGTCGCCGGTTTCCTCGGCTTCCTGGTCGGCACGTTCTCGTGGGAGAACCAGGCCTACGGTTACTGGATCGCGCTCGTCTTCGCGCTGTTCACCGCGGCCACCGCGGTGGTGCTGGTGCTGGTCGACGCGGGCATCGTGAAGAACCCGGCCGCCGAGGCCGCGGCCGCGGCCGGCGCGACGACCTCCGAGACCGCCACGTCGTCCGCCCCCGAGGCCGCCTCCGCCCCGTCGAACCCGGCCGTCCCGGCCTCGGGCTCGGCCCAGCAGGAGCAGCAGGCTCCGCAGTCGCAGGGCCAGTCGCAGTGGCCCTCGTACGGCGGCTACCAGGCGCCGGCCTCGTCGGGCTACCAGGCGCCCGCCTCGACTCCGTCGACCCCCGCGGCGCCGGCCACGACGGGCTTCCCGTCGAGCGCGCCGTCGAACCCGGGCGCCTCGGCCTCCGGCGACGAGGTGACCACGGCCTTCGGCCAGGCCTCCACGGCCGGCACGCAGTCCTTCGGATCCCCGTCGACGCCGCAGCACGGCGCGCACTCGTCCGAGGGCGAGAACAAGCCGCAGGGTCAGTAGCCACCGCCCGCGGCGCGCCTGAGCCACCATCGGCCACTCCGATGTCACAGTGGTGAAGATGATCGACTCAGCGCGCGCCGCCGGGCCGGGCCCGAGCGAGACCCGGCCGCTGTTCGTGATGGCCTTCGGGCCGTCGCTCGTGACCCTCGCGTCCATCTTGCTGGTGGGCGTGGTGGTCCTGCTCACCACGTCGACGGGGCTCGGGGCGATCGCCCCGACCGTCGCCGGTCTGTGGTTGGCCGTGCACCAGGTGCCGGTCACCATCAGTGACATCACCCTCGGCTTGCTGCCGTTGGTTCCCACGGCCGCGCTGGTCGTGGGCGTCGCCAGGGCCGCCCGCCACGCCGGCGGCGTGGGCCGCTCGCTCGCGGATCTGCGCTCGGTGCTGCTGTGCGCCATCGCCGGCCCCGCCCTCTTCACCGCCATCGCGCTGGCCGTCATCAACGACGCCGCGGGGCGGTTCACCATCAGCACGCCGCCGCCGCTCACCGCCTTCGTCGCCACTGTCGCGGTCCATCTCGGCGCGGCCCTGCTCGGCCTCGCGCCCGCCTACTGGCGCGATGTCGCCCGCTTCCTCCGCATCCCCACCTGGGTCGACGACTGCGCCCGCCTCGCCGGTCGCGCGCTGCTCGCCTTCGGCGCCGTCGGCCTGGCCATCGTCGTCGTCCGGCTCGTGATCCGCTGGGAGACGGTCTTCGAGTTGGTCCGCTCCGGCAACGACGGCGTCGGCATGGTCTCGCTGGTCCTGCTCTCGCTGCTGTACCTGCCCAACGCCGTCATCGCCGCCGCCGCGCTGCCCCTCGGCGCGACCGTGGACCTCGGCCCCCTCTCGATGAGTGTCTTCTCCGCCGTGCCCGGCCGCGCGCCGGGCGTGCCGATCCTCGCGGTGCTGCCCCAGGGCCCGTCGCCCTGGTATCTGCTGCCCCTGCTCGTCGTGCCCGCGCTCGTAGCGGTCCAGGTGGGCCGACGGTGCGCCGCCCGCTCCCTCGAGCTGGGGCCGACGGTGACCGCGGTCGCCGCGACCGCCGTGCTCACCGCGACCGGTTTCGCCGCCGCGGCCTTCGTCGCGGGCGGCGAGCTCGGCGGCTTCGGCTACGCCGGCGCCGATCTGCTCCAGGTGTTCGGTTTCACCCTCGGCTGGATCGGCCTCGTCGGCGTGCTCGCCGCGCTGGTACTGCAGCAGGCGGGCGAGTCCCGCGCCGTGCGGGCCGCGCGCCGGGCCGAGGAGGAGGCACCGTCGGGCTACACCACCTACGCCGACGAGGCGGACGTGATCGACGACGGCGAGACCGTCGAGATCGAACCCGCCGACCGCGAGGCGCACGCCGCCGATCCGGCCGAGGACGACACCGCCGATCCCGCCGGCCCGGACGACACCGCCGACACCGGCGATTTCGACGCCGTCGCCGAGCAGCCCACCGAGGAGGTCCGGCCGGTGTCCCGGCAGTCTGTCGGGCCCGCCGCCACGAAGCGCGAGCGTGACATCGCAGACATCGAGGAACTCGACAGCTACACGTTCGGGCAGTAGCACCCTTCGAGCAGTGGCGCGCAGGGCCGACGCTAGGCTGGTGCCGAATCGTCCCTCTGCGAGGAGTGCATCCTGAACACGCCCAGCCCCACGGTCGTGCCGCCGTGCGCGCCCGCCCGGATCGTCGTGCTGGCGTCCGGTACCGGGTCGCTGCTCGAGGCGCTGCTGGCCGCCGCGGCGGCACCCGGGTACCCGGGCTCCGTGGTCGGCGTCGTCGCGGACCGGCCGTGTCGCGCGCTGGAGATCGCCGCGGGCGCCGGCGTGGAGGCCACCGCGGTGCCCGTGCGGGCCTACGGGGACCGGGCGGCGTGGGACGCGGCGCTGACCGCCGCCGTCGCCGAGCTGGAGCCGCATCTGGTGGTCGCGGCCGGCTTCATGAAGATTCTCGGTCCCGCCTTCCTCGCCGCCTTCGATGGCCGGGTCATCAACGCGCATCCCGCGCTGCTGCCCGCCTTCCCGGGCGCCCACGCCGTTCCCGCCGCCCTCGAGCACGGAGTCAAAGTCACCGGCTCCACCGTGCACCTCGTGGACGCGGGACTCGACACCGGGCCGATCCTCGCGCAGGAGGCGGTCGCGGTGCAGCCCGGGGACACCGAGGACACTCTGCACGAACGGATCAAGGTCGTTGAGCGTCGGCTTCTGACAGAGGTCGTCGCCGCGGTCGCCCGCCAGGGCTACAGCACGGTTGGACGAAAGGTCACCATTCCATGAGCAGCACAATCCCGATCAAGCGCGCGCTCATCAGCGTGTACGACAAGTCGGGCCTGGTGGAGCTGGCCACAGGCCTGAATCAGGCGGGCGTCGAGATCGTCTCGACCGGCTCGACCGCGCGCACCATCGCCGACGCCGGCGTCGCCGTGACCCGCGTCGAGGACGTCACCGGCTTCCCCGAGTGCCTCGACGGCCGAGTGAAGACGCTGCACCCCAAGATCCACGCCGGCATCCTCGCCGACACCCGCGTGCCCGAGCACGTCCAGCAACTGCGCGAGCTGGACGTGAAGAAGTTCGAGCTGGTCGTGGTGAACCTCTACCCGTTCAGCGAGACCGTGGCGTCCGGCGCCTCGGAGGACGAGTGCATCGAGCAGATCGACATCGGCGGACCGTCGATGGTGCGCGCCGCCGCGAAGAACCACCCGTCGGTGACGGTGGTGGTCTCGCCCGACGACTACGGCTCCGTGATCGACAGTGCGCGGCTGGGCTTCTCGCTGGAGGAGCGCAAGGCCTTCGCCGCGAAGGCCTTCCGGCACACGGCGGACTACGACGTGGCCGTCGCCTCCTACATGACGAGCGTCGTGGCGCCCGAACCGGACCAGGAGTTCCCGTCGTGGGTGGGCGCCACCTGGACCCGCGAGTCCGTGCTGCGCTACGGAGAGAACCCGCATCAGGGTGCGGCACTCTACGTGGGCGGCGTGAAGGCCGGGCTGGCGCAGGCGCAGCAGCTGCACGGCAAGGAGATGAGCTACAACAACTACACCGACGGTGACGCCGCCTGGCGCGCCGCGTACGACTTCAACGTGCCCGCCGTCGCGATCATCAAGCACGCCAACCCGTGTGGCATCGCGATCGGTAAGGACATCGCGCAGGCGCATCGCAAGGCGCACGCGTGCGACCCGGTCTCCGCGTACGGCGGCGTGATCGCCGCCAACCGCGAGATCAGCCTGGAGATGGCCGAGCAGGTCTCGGAGATCTTCACCGAGGTCATCATCGCGCCCGCGTACGCCGACGGTGCCGTCGCGGTGCTGCAGCGCAAGAAGAACATCCGCGTGCTGCTGGCCGAGCCGCCGGCTCCGGGCACCGAGTTCAAGCAGATCACCGGTGGCCTGCTGGTGCAGCAGTCGGACGCCATCGATGCGAACGGGGACGACCCCGCCGAGTGGACGCTGGCCGCGGGTGATCCGGCCGACGAGGCCACCCTCGCCGATCTCGAATTCGCCTGGCGCGCCTGCCGTGCCGTGAAGTCGAACGCGATTCTGCTGGCCTCCCGGGGTGCGGCCGTGGGCGTGGGCATGGGACAGGTCAACCGCGTCGACTCCGCACAGCTCGCCGTGACCCGCGCGGGCGATCGCGTGCTGGGCTCCGTCGCCGCGTCCGACGCCTTCTTCCCCTTCCCCGACGGCCCGCAGATCCTCATCGACGCGGGCGTGAAGGCGATCGTGCAGCCGGGCGGCTCCATCCGCGACAAAGAGGTCATCGAGGCGGCAGCCGAGGCCGGCGTGACGATGTACTTCACGGGCACCCGCCACTTCTTCCACTGATCGCACGGTGGGGTGATCGCGAGTCTGTGCCCGGCTGAAATCCGGCGGCACCATCGCTGAACAGCCATGCGTGAGACGCATGGCTGTGACCTGCGGGTTTCCGCGTGTGCCATGCGTGCCGTGCATGGCACACGCGGAGACCTCTACGTGCGGCTGCCCTGCGCCTGCCCTGCGCCTGGGCCTACGGCCCGGCCGACCGCCCGGCTGAGCCGACCGCCCGGATGATCCGTCGACCCACGGTGCCCGTGTCGAACCGGCGTGCCTCGCCTCGCGGCTTGTCCTGCGTCGCGGGTGCCATGCGTCCGACGCATGGGCGAGGCTGCATATGTGCAGTTCAGATGGGGTATGCGTGCGGCGCATAGCCTAGTGGAGATCGCCCCGCCGCACCTCCCGCGCTTCGATCACCGGCTCAGCTCGTCGAGGAGACTCACCGCCGCGCGGGCGTACTCGCCGATCCAGCGGTCGTGGATGCGCTTGATGGGCACGGGCGCCAGGGTGAGGTGACGCTCGCGGCCGACCTTGCGGCCGATGACCAGTTGCGCGCGCTCGAGCACGCGCAGGTGCTGCAACACCGTGGTGCGGTCGAGGTCGGGGAAGTGATCGCACAGGTCGCCGGTGGTGCGCGGCGACTCCTTGAGCACGTCCAGTATGCGTCGGCGCGTGGCGTTGGCGAGGGCCTTGAAGACGGCGTCGTCCGCATCCTCGTCGCCGGCGGGGTCCGCGGAGCCCTTGCGACCACTCGTAGACATGTTGTAGTTTTATCACATGTCCGAACTCAAGGAACTCACCTTCACCGTCTCCGGCTACGTGGCGCGCCCCACGGCCCAGGTCTACGAGGCCGTCGCCGACCCGGAACAGCTCTCCCAGTACTTCACCACCGGCGGCGCCCGCGGGCGGCTCGAGCCCGGCACCGAGGTCACCTGGGACTTCGCCGACTTCCCAGGCGCCTTCCCCGTGCAGGTCGTCGAGGCGAACCCGCACTCGAAGATCGTGATCCGTTGGGAGGCCGAGAACGGCGTCGCCGGCGACGGCCACACCACCACGACGTTCGAGTTCGCCCCGATCGACGACGACACCCGCACGCTGGTCACCATCACCGAATCCGCCTGGACCGCCACCGAGGGCGGCGCGAAGGCCGCTTTCGGCAACTGCATGGGCTGGACGGGCATGCTCGCCGCGATGAAGGCCTGGGTCGAGCACGGGATCAACCTGCGCGAAGGCTTCTACGTGTAGCCCACCGTCGACATCCCGCGCCGGTCCTGACAGGGTGGAGGTATGTCCGAGACCGCCGCCCTCGCCCGTCGCGCCTACGAGACCGTCGAACCCTTCCACGTGGTCGCCTACTTCAACCCCGGCATCCACGCCGCCTGCACGGACCTGGAGATCGACCAGCACGCGCTCTATGTGGGCGCCCGCGCGGCGCCGATGGGCGAGGCGCACGCCTCGGTGGTGACGGCCGCGTTCTACAACTTCGCGCCCCCCGTCATCGAGAACGGATGGTCGCAGGCCCTGCAGGCCGGGCTCGCCGAGGTCGACGACCGCCGCTACGCCATGCTCGCCGAGCAGTTCGGCACGATCCTGGCCGGCATCGACCCCGCCGAGATCGAGTCCCTCGCGCAGGGATTCGGCGCCGTCATCGACGGTCTGCCGCTGGCCGGACGGGCGCTCGCCTCCGCGTGGGCGGCGTCGCCCGTCCCGGACTCTCCGGCGCTCGCCCTGTGGCGCAACGTCGCGGTCGTGCGCGAATGGCGCGGCGACAACCACCTCGCCGAGCTGATCCGGCACGGCCTGACGGGCCTCGAGGCCGGGGTTCTCCACGAGGCCGACCTGCCCGATCCGACGGTCCGCCGCCGGGTCCTGGGCCGTCAGTTCTTCCGCCTCACCCGCGGCTGGAGCGAGGACCAGTGGGCCGAGGCGGTGGCCGGGCTCGCCGCCCGCGGCATCGTCGAGGGCGAGCCGGAGGCGCACCGTCTGACCCCGGAGGGCATGGCCCTGTACGACGACATCGAGGCGGGCACCGACGCCGTGAGCGGCGCCGCATTCAGCGACGCCGCTGAGGGCCTCGTCGATCGGATGCGCCCGGTCAGCAAGGCCGTGATCGACTCCGGCGTCCTCCCCGGGACCAGGAAGAAGTAGCCTGTTCCCGGTTTCGCTCCGGGCTTACCCGGTGGGGCGGGGGCGGGGATCGGCGTAGCGTTGTTCTCGTGAGCACCGCACGCGCTGATGAACGCCCCGACCTGCCCGCCACCGTCGGAGAGCTCCGGGCCTCCGGCCACGTCTACCGTGGGATCAAGGACGAGCTCCGCAACAACCTGCTGGCCGCGCTGCGCGCCGATACCGACCCTTGGGACGGCATCCAGGGCTTCGACGACACCGTCATCCCGCAGCTCGAACGCGCCCTCCTCGCGGGCCACGACGTGGTCCTGCTCGGCGAGCGCGGCCAGGGCAAGACCCGCCTGATCCGCACCATCGTCGGCCTGCTCGACGAGTGGACCCCCGTGATCGACGGTGCCGAGCTCGGCGAGCACCCGTACCACCCGATCACGCCCGCCTCGATCCGTCGCGCGCAGGAGCTGGGCGACGAGCTGCCCGTCGCGTGGCGCCACCGCGACGAGCGCTACTCCGAGAAGTTGGCGACGCCGGACACCTCCGTCGGCGACCTGGTGGGCGATGTCGACCCTGTGAAGGTGGCGCAGGGCCGCAGCCTGGGCGACCCCGAGACCATCCACTTCGGTCTCATCCCGCGGGCGCACCGCGGCATCGTCGCGGTCAACGAGCTGCCCGACCTCGCCGAACGCATCCAGGTCGCGATGCTCAACGTGATGGAGGAGCGCGACATCCAGGTGCGCGGCTACACGCTGCGCCTGCCGCTCGACGTGCTGCTCCTGGCGTCCGCGAACCCCGAGGACTACACCAACCGCGGCCGCATCATCACGCCGCTCAAGGACCGCTTCGGCGCGGAGATCCGCACGCACTACCCGCTGGATCTCGAGGACGAGGTGGCGGTCATCGAGCAGGAGGCCGACGTCGTCGCCTCCGTCCCGCACTACCTCACCGAGGTCTTGGCCCGCTTCACCCGCGAGCTGCGGGAGTCGTCCGCGGTCGATCAGCGCTCGGGCGTCTCCGCCCGGTTCGCGATCGCCGCGCAGGAGACCATCGCCGCCGCGGCGCTGCACCGCGCGGCCGTGGGCGGCGAGGAGCTGCCCGTCGCGCGGCCCGTCGACCTGATGACGGTGCCCGACGTGCTGCGCGGCAAGGTCGAGTTCGAGGCCGGCGAGGAGGGGCGCGAGATCGCGACGCTCGTGCACCTGCTGCGGCGCGCGACGGCCGGGACCATCAGCGAGTACCTGCTCGGCGTCGATCTGGGGCCGCTCGTGGAGGCCATCGAGGCCGGCGGGCCGATCGTCACGGGCGACGACGTGACCGCCGAGGAGCTGCTGTCCGCGCTCCCGGAGGTCCCGGTCCTCGCGGAGGTCTACCGCCGGCTCGAGGCGGAGTCGCCGGGGGAGCGGGCCGCGGCCGCCGAGTTCGCGCTGGAGGGGCTGTATCTCGCGCGGCGGATCGGCAAGGAGTCCGACGACGAGGGCCAGACTGTCTATGGCTGATCGGGCCCGGCGCGGGCAGGGGACACGGCGGGGGCACCTGGCCCGGTACCGCCGCTACACCGGCGGGCCCGATCCGCTGGCCCCGCCCGTGGACCTGCGCGACGCCCTCGACGAGATCGGCCGCGACGTGATGAACGGCGTCTCCCCGCGGCGTGCGCTGCAGGAGTACCTGCGCCGCGGCGGCGAGAACCGCCGCGGCCTCGACAGACTCGCGGAGCTGGCGAACCGTCGTCGGCAGGAGTTGTTGCAGCGCAACAACCTCGGCAAGACCTTCGAGGATGTGCAGAAGCTTCTCGACGAGGCCGTGCTCGCGGAGCGCAAGGAGCTCGCGCGGGCGCTGGACGACGACGCCCGGTTCCAGGAGATGCGGATCTCGAACCTGCCGCCGTCGGCGGCGCAGGCCGTGCGGGAGCTGGGCGATTACTCGTGGCGCTCGCCGGAGGCCGCGCAGAAGTACGAGGCGATCCGCGACCTCCTCGGCCGCGAGCTGCTGGACCAGCAGTTCGCGGGGATCAAGCAGGCCCTCGAGGGCGCGACTGACGAGGATCGCGCGGCGATCCAGACGATGCTCGACGACCTGAACGCGCTGCTGGACAAGCACAATGCCGGCGAGGCGACGCAGGAGGACTTCGAGGAGTTCATGGCCGCGCACGGCCAGTACTTCCCCGAGAACCCGCGGAACATCGACGAGCTGATCGACGCGCTGGCGCGGCGGTCCGCGGCGGCGCAGCGGCTCTACAACAGTCTCACCCCCGAGCAGCGGGCGGAACTGGAGGAGCTCTCGCAGGCGGCCTTCGGCTCGCCGCAGCTGTCGCAGGCACTGAGCGACCTCACCGGCAAGCTCATGGACGCCCGTCCCGGCGAGGACTGGTACGGCAGCCAGGAGTTCGAGGGCGGCGAGGGCATGGGCCTCGGCGATGCGACGCAGGCCATGCAGGACATCGCCGACCTCGAGTCCCTCGCGGAGCAGCTGAGCCAGCAGCACAACGGCGCCGCGCTCGACGACATCGATCTCGATGCGCTGCAACGGCAGTTGGGCGAGGAGGCCGTCGCCGACGCGCGGACGCTCGCCGAGCTGGAGAAGGCGCTGAAGGAGCAGGGGTACTTCGCGCGGGATCCCGACGGTGCGCTCCGGCTCTCGCCCAAGGCGATCCGGCGGCTGGGCCAGTCGATCCTGCGGGACGTCGCGCACCGTCTCACCTCCCGCGGAGGCGAGCGCAACACCGCCCGCGCCGGCGCCACCGGCGAGGCCACGGGCGCGAGCCGCGAATGGCGGTTCGGCGACACCGAGCCGTGGGATGCCACCCGCACCGTGCTCAACGGCGTTCTCCGCCAGGCGGCCTCGGGTGAGTCGGGTCCGGTGACGCTGGACGCCAAAGACATCGAGGTGACCGAGACCGAGGCGCGCAGCCGCGCGGCCGTCGCGCTGCTCGTGGACACCAGCTTCTCCATGGTCATGGAGAACCGCTGGCTGCCGATGAAGCGGACGGCTCTGGCTCTGCACCAACTGATCTCGACCCGGTTCCGCGGGGATGACCTGGCGCTCATCAGCTTCGGCCGGTACGCACGCACGCTGAGCGTCGGCGAGCTGACCGGTCTGGACGGCGTGTACGAGCAGGGCACCAACCTGCATCATGCGCTGGCGTTGGCGCAGCAGCACTTCCGCGCGCACCCGAACGCGCAGCCCGTGCTCCTCGTGGTCACCGACGGCGAGCCGACCGCCCACCTCGAGCGGAACGGCGAACCCTTCTTCGACTACCCGCCGCACCCGCGGACCGTCGCGCTGACGGTGCGCGCCCTGGACGCCGTGGCCGCGCAGGGCGCGCAGATCACCGTCTTCCAGCTGGGCGACGACCCGGGGCTGACCCGGTTCCTCACGGCGGTGGTGCGGCGCGTGGGTGGGCGGCTGGTCTCTCCGGACCTCGACGGCCTCGGCGCCGCCGTGGTCAGCGACTACCTGGGCAGCCGCACGCGCCGGTGATCACTTGATCTCCACCTCGACGCCGCCCCAGAAGGCGAAGCCCTTCACCACGATCCGCGGGCCGGTGGGATCGCCCGTCTGCGGGTTCTTGTGATCGAAGCAGCCCATCACGCCCACGCCCTCGACCTGCACGTTCACGCCGCGCGGCAGGATGATCTGCACGCCGCCCATCACGGCGTAGACGTTCAGTGTCACGTCGCCGACGAGGAACGTCGCCTCCCGCAGGTCCAGCGTGACGCCACCCCAGAAGGCGGTCGCCGTGTGCTCGGCGCCGACGGCGACCGGGCCGCGCACCTTCGTCTCCGACATCACGGCCCACTTGGTCTCGCCCAGGCGCGCCACGCCCGCCGGGGCCGTCGACGGTGCGCGGTAGGCGGGAGCGGCCGACGCCGGGAGGTTCTGCACTGCGGGCAGATCCGCGACGAGGCGGTCCAGGTCGGCGAAGGTGCGGGCAGCCACCGCCTGGTGCGAGCGCTCCTCGTACTCGGGGAGCGTGAGCTGGCCGAGGCCGAGCGCCTCGGACAGCATTTCCACGACGCGGTTGCGATCGTGATCGGATGCTCGCAGGACGTCGCGGCGGAGGGGTTCCAACTCGTCGGACATGCCACGACTCTAGGCGAACGCCCCTCCGTCCGGCGGAGCGGCGTTCGCCGGAGGCGTCAGAGGAGGCGGCCGACCACGGGGAGACGCTTGAGCAGCAGCGCGATGCCCGAGGGCCGGCCCTTCTGCGGGGCAGCCTTCTCGAGATCCTTCGACGGCGCCTTCGCCTTCGGCGCAGCCTTCGGCTCCGGTGCGGTCGCCGGCTTCTTCGCGTCGATCGAGGCGGGCGCCTTGCCCTTCGAGGCGGCGTCGTTCTGTGCGGCGATGGGCGTGATCTTGGCCTCCGACGCCTTGACCGGCGCCTTCTTCGCGGCGGGCTTGGTCGCGGTGGTCTTGGCGGCGGTGGTCTTGGCGACGGGCTTCGCGGACACCTTCTTCGCAGGCGCCTTCTTCGCGGGGGCCTTCTTGGCCGGGGCCTTCTTCGCCGGAGCGGCCTTCTTCGCGGCCGGGGTGGCCTTCGTGGCCGGGGCAGCCTTCTTCGCAGGCGCCTTCTTCGCCGGGGCGGCCTTCGCGGCGGCCGGCTTCTCAGCAGCGGGCTTCTCGGCGGCCGGCTTCTCGGCGGCCGGCTTCTCGGCACCGTCGAGGCCCAGCAGTGCCCAGGCGTCCTCCCACGCGGCGACGGCGTCGGCGGTCACCGAGAGGTTGGTGTTGGCGGTCAGCGACTTGCCCGGGTTCTTGCCCTCCCACGCGGCGGCGAGCTTCGCCACGTGCGCGGCGTAGTCGGCGGCGGGGGCGAGGGCGATGGGCGCACCGT
The DNA here is from genome assembly GCF_007858435.1 of Tsukamurella asaccharolytica. Taxonomy (GTDB): domain Bacteria; phylum Actinomycetota; class Actinomycetes; order Mycobacteriales; family Mycobacteriaceae; genus Tsukamurella; species Tsukamurella asaccharolytica. The sequence goes on from NZ_VIGW01000006.1 coordinate 104,699, forward strand.
CGGACAGGTCGACGAGGGCCCAGGCGGTGACGGGGGCCTTGGCGGTGGCCTCGCTCTTGCGGGCCTGCCATGCGTCGCCGGTGGTGGCCTTGACGCGGAGCGTCTCGGTGCGGCCGCCGGCTGCGGAGACGGTGACGAGCGTGGTGCTGCCCTTCGTGGTCACCTCTGCCTTGCCCCCGCGGGCCTCGACGGCAGAGACGAAGACGGCGACGGCGCGCTGTGCGGCGGTCTGAGCCATGGGGTCTCTCCTGGGTTCGGTTCGCGGCGCGCCGTTCAGCGCGCTACTCGTGCGTTCATTAACCCATGAGTAGTTTCGTGAACCCAAGCCAAAACGAGGGTCACAGGCGTAATGTGACCGGGTCGTGCGTCACATTGTTCAGGTGAGAAGGACCGCGATCAGCATGATCGTCGGAATCGACAGCGCCGTTGTGATAAGGCCGGAATCCCGCGCGAGAATCACGCCGCGGTTGTATCGCAGGGCGTAGACCAGCACGTTCTGTGCGGTCGGGAGGGCGGCGGTCACCGTCTGCGCCAGCAGGGCGTGGCCCGTCTGGCCGAACAGGAATCGCGCCATCGCCCACGCCAGCACGGGCATTGCGATCATCTTGAGCACGGTCGCGAGGGCGATGTCCCGGCGGGGTGCCTCGCCTTTCTGCATCACCCGGACGCCGCCGAGGGAGAGGCCGAAGACGATCAGCGCCATCGGCACGGAGGCGTCGCCGAGCAGTTTCACCGGGCTCATCATCCAGTCCGGCGGATGCCACCGTGTCAGCGAGATCGCGAGTCCGATCAGCGCGCCGACGACGATCGGGTTCCGCAGCGGGGTCACGACGGTGCGCCACAGCGGCTGCTTCGGGCCGGTGCGCTCGCGGGCCTCGGCGAGATCGAGCGCGGTCAGGGCGATCGTCGAGAACACGAGGATCTGGAACAGCAGCAGCGGCGCGACGTACGAGGTGTCGTGGAGCACGAAGACCGCGATCGGGATTCCCAGGTTCGACGAGTTCACGTAGCTCGAGGCGAGCGCGCCGATGGTGGCATCGCCCGTCGACCTCCGCCAGAAGACGCGGACGATCACGTAGTACACCGCCGCGATCGTCAGTGCCGATGCCGCGCTCACCCACAGTCGGGAGCTGAACAGCACCGTGACGTCGGTGGTCGCGAGCGCGTGCAGGAGTAGGGCCGGCGTGAGGAGGTAGAACACGAGCAGCGACAGCTGCTTCTCCGGCTGCTCACCCAGTACCCCCAGCCGGCCCAGCAGCCACCCCGCCGCGATGATGATCGCGATCACGGCGAAGCCGGCCAGCACGGATGTCACGTGCGAAAAGATTACGCGACCGAAGCATCGCTGTGATGGGTGCCGCCTGGAGCTGGAGGTGGCGGTGGCGGGGCCCGTCGATGCGGCGACTCTCCGATTCTGTCCGAATCGGTCAGCGCGCTGGGCGGGGCGGCGACGACGGCGGGGCGTGGTCGACGGTGTCCGCGGGGCGACAGCTCGAGCATGGTCGACGTTCGGTGTCCTCGGCGGGCGTTGTCCGACTCGGACAGAATCGGAGAGTCCGCCGCCCGAGTCATCACCGTCACTGCTTCGACGAGGCCGCCGACGGCCCCGTCACTCGCGTTTTGGCGGGCGGGCCGCGGGACGGTAGACTTCAGTGCTTGTGACGTTGGAAGCCCTCGGGGCTCGCGTCGAGAGCTTTTTTCGTCAAGACCGATAGGAAGAATCATGGCTGTACCGAAGCGCCGTATGTCGCGGGCGAACACGCATGCTCGCCGCTCGCAGTGGAAGGCGAACAACCCCGAGCTGCAGGCCGTGCAGGTCGGCGGCCGCACCCACCTGGTTCCGCGTCGCCTCGTGCGCGCCGCGAAGCTGGGCCTGGTCGATCTCGACCGCCGCTAACTGATCTTTCCCCCAAGAGCGGGTCGGCCCTGTGCCGGCCCGCTCTTGAGGTGTATCCGAGGGGGCGCACGTGCTGCTGGCGGTGCTGAACTACGCGGGCATCGCGGTCTTCGCCGCCTCCGGCGCGCTGATCGGCGTCCGCAAGCGGCTCGACCTGTTCGGCGTGTGGACGCTCGCCGCGCTCACCGGCGTGGGCGGCGGCGTCGCCCGCGACGTGCTGTTGGGCATCCATCCGCCCGCCTCGTTCCAGGGCTGGGAGAACCTCACGACCGCGTCGATCGCGGCGGCCTTCGTCTTCGTCTTCCATCCGCAGTTCAGCCGGCTCCGCAACTCGGTACTCGTGCTCGACGCGATCGGCATGGGCGTCTTCTCCGCCACCGGCGCGCTGACCGCCCTGCATCACGACGCCTCGCCCTTCGCCGCCGCGCTCATCGGCATCACCACCGCCCTCGGCGGCGGCGTGCTGCGGGACATCCTGGTCAACGAGGTACCGCTGCTCATCCAGGAGCGCGACCTCTACGCCATCCCCGCCCTGACCGGCGCCGTGGCGACGGTGCTCGCCGCGTCGTGGGGTGCGACCGACTCCCGCGCGCTGCTCGTCGGTGCGGTCCTGGCCTCGGGCTTCCGCCTCCTCGCGCTGTGGCAGGGCTGGCGGGTGCCCATCGCACCCGAGGACGTCGCCGGTCGTTTCCTGAGGGCGTGCAGGCGCGGCTTCCGTCGCCGCTGAGCGGCGTGTTCGCTCTGGGCCGAGCGCCGAAGTGGGCCCGTTCAGCGAATTCATACCCGACTTCGGTAAAACTGTGGACTATGCGAATTCTGGTGGTCGACGACGATCGTGCCGTGCGGGAGTCCCTGCGCCGCTCGCTGACCTTCAACGGGTACCAGGTGGAGACCGCCGTCGACGGGCAGGACGCGCTCGATCACATCGCCAGCAACCGCCCGGAGGCGCTGGTCCTGGACCTGAACATGCCGCGGATCGACGGTCTGGAGGTGTGTCGGCGCCTGCGCAGCGCGGGCGACGACCTGCCGATCCTCGTGCTCACCGCCCGCGACGCGGTCAGCGACCGGGTGAGCGGCCTCGACGCCGGCGCCGACGACTACCTGCCCAAGCCCTTCGCGCTGGAGGAGCTGCTGGCCCGGATGCGGGCGCTGCTGCGCCGCGCCGCGCCGGAGGTGGGCGCCGATAACGAGGTGCTCCGCTTCGAGGACCTCAGCCTCGACCCGGCCACCCGTGAGGTGCTCCGCGGCGAGCGGAACATCAGCCTCACCCGCACCGAGTTCAGCCTGCTCGAGATGCTCATGAGCAACCCGCGCCGCGTGCTCACCCGCAGCCGCATCCTCGAGGAGGTGTGGGGCTACGACTTCCCGACCTCGGGCAACGCGCTCGAGGTGTACGTCGGATACCTGCGCCGCAAGACCGAGGCCGAGGGGGAGAGCCGCCTGATCCACACCGTGCGGGGCGTGGGGTACGTCCTGCGCGAGACCCCGCCGTGATGCGATGACGGTGCCGAGGCACTCGCGCCCGGATCCCCGCGACCGCCAGGCCCGCGACCGGCACCCTCGCGACCGGCAGGTACAGGACCGTCGACCGATGCGCGACCCCAACCCGATCACCCGCAACGTCAGCTTCCGCTGGCGGGTCACGCTGCTGGCCGCGGCGGTCGTCGGGATCACGGTGGCGCTCATGGCGGCGTCGGCGTTCTTCGTGGTCAAGCGGGCGATGTACGCGGATGTCGACAATCGCCTGCACCAGCAGGTGGACTCCGTCGCCCCGGCGATGAGCTCGCCGGTCACGCAGTTCACCACGGTGATGATGATGCTGATGTTCCGGCCGGACATGTCGGTCAACCGCACGATGGTCGTCTATCCCGACGGGACGCCGTACCACTCGGGCCCGTCGGGCCAGGTGCCGATCGGGCAGCCCGAGCGCGACGTGGTCTCGGGCAAGCTGGCGCAGTCGCTGCGTTCCGAAGGCGACACCCGGGTCATGGCGCGACGGCTGGACAACGGCGTGACGATCATCGTGGCCGAGGACCTCGCGCCGACGAAGAGCCTGCTCAGCGAGCTGGGCGTCGTGCTCGTCGTGGTCGGCGCGTGCGGCATCGTCCTGGCGGCGATCGCGGGCACGGCCGTCGCGCGGGGCGGGCTGCGCCCCGTCCAACGGCTCACGGAGGCCGCGGAGCGGGTCGCCCGCACCGACGACCTGGCCCCGATCCCCGTGGTGGGCCGCGACGAGCTGGCCCGCCTGACCACCAGTTTCAACACGATGCTCAAGGCCGTGGCCGAGTCCCGCGACCGGCAGGCGCGCCTCGTCGCCGACGCCGGGCACGAGCTGCGCACCCCGCTGACGAGCCTGCGCACCAACGTCGAGCTGCTCGTCGCCGCGAACCAGCCGGGCGCTCCGCCGATCCCCGAGGACGACATGAAGGAGCTCTCCGACGACGTCCTCGCCCAGGTCGAGGAGCTGACGACGCTGGTCGGCGACCTCGTCGACCTCGCGCGCGAGGACGCCCCCGAGGCGGTGAACGAGGAGGTCGACCTCGAGGAGATCGTGCAGAAGGCGGTCGAGCGCGTGGAGCGCCGCCGCCCGACGGTCCGCTTCGAGGTCGCGAGCGCGCCCTGGTACGTCTACGGCGACAACGGTGGCCTGGGCCGCGCGGTGGTGAACGTGCTGGACAACGCCGCGAAGTTCTCGCCCGACGGCTCGGTGGTCCGGGTCGAGCTGGCCGAGACCGGCGTGGACCGGGCGGCACTGAGCGTCGCCGACAGCGGTCCGGGCATCCCCGAGGAGGACCGGGAGCTGGTCTTCGAGCGCTTCTACCGCTCGATGGCGAGCCGCTCGATGCCCGGCTCGGGCCTGGGCCTGGCGATCGTCAAACAGGTGGTGGAGCGGCACGGCGGGTCCGTCGCGGTCGGCACGGCCGACGGCGGCGGCGCGCTGGTGCGCCTCGAGATCCCCGGCAGCCCGGTCGCGGGCGAGCGGGCGCCGCAGGTGGTGCAGCGGGAACCCCGGCTGCGCCTGCTCCGGGGGAAATGAGGAAGCGTGGTGTCCGGGGAAGTGACAATCTGCTCACAGGCACCTCACAGCAGTCGTATGCAGTCTGGGCGGGGAATGACGATGAAGGAGGGGGCTCCATGACCGAGGGTCCGCAGAATCCCTATCAGCAGGGGCAGCCGGCCGGGCAGTACGGCCAGCAGTCCGGCCAGCAGCCGGGGCAGTACCAGCCCACGCAGCAGTACTCGAGCGCCTACCCGGCGCCGGGCGGCGCACCATCGGGCTACCCGGGGCCGGGCGGCCTGCCCCCGGTGACCACGACGCCCCCGCCCGCGCGCGGCCCGAAGATGGGCGCGCTGGTCGCGATGGGGGTGGCGATCGCGCTGATCGCGTCGCTGCTCTCGGTGACCGGGGCCTACCTGGTGTGGGGACAGGGCGGTAGTTCGCCGACGACGATCGTGTCCGGGGGTGACGCGCCGCCGGTGGTCAAGGGCTCCGTGCAGGAGGTGGCCCAGAGCGTGCTGCCGGCCGTGGTGTCGATCGACAACCAGGCGGGGGCCTCGGAGTCGTCCGGCTCGGGCGTGGTGATCAGCGCGGACGGCAAGATCGTGACGAACAACCACGTCGTCGCCGGCAACGGCAGGCTGACGGTCTCGTTCTCCGATGGCAGCGTGAGCAACGGCGCGGTGGTGGGCACCGATCCGATCACCGATCTCGCGGTGATCCAGACGGACAAGCGCGGCCTCACGCCGTTGGCCTTCGCCGACAGCAGCAAGCTCAGCGTCGGCCAGGAGGTCGTGGCCGTGGGCGCCCCGCTGGGGCTCGCCGGCACGGTGACCAGCGGCATCGTCTCCGCGCTGAACCGCCCGGTGGCGACCAGCGGTAGGGATTCCGACCAGGCGACGGTGATCAACTCGGTGCAGACCGACGCGGCGATCAACCCGGGCAACTCGGGTGGCGCGCTGGTCGACATGACGGGACGCCTCGTGGGCATCAACTCATCGATCGCGACGCTCGGCTCGAGGGCGACGGGGCAGCAGGGCGGCAGCATCGGTCTGGGCTTCGCGATCCCGTCGAACCAGGTGCAGCGGATCAGCAAGGAGCTGATGGATTCGGGCTCGGCCACGCACGCGGCCGTGGGCATCACGGTGGACCCGCGCGCGTCGGTGAACCGGCCGGGAGCGCTCGTGGTGGACGTCTCGGCGACGGGCGGCTTCGGCCGCGCGGGCATCCCGAAGGGCGCGCTGGTGACCAAGCTGGACGATCTGAACATCTCCGACGGCTTCGGTCTGATCGGAGCCGTGCGGGCCTACCAACCGGGGGCTACCGTGACCGTTACCTACCTCGACAGCCCGAGTAGTACGAGTCCGGTGACCAAGCAGGTGACGCTCGATAAGTTGGACAAGTGACTGAGGAGTCGAAGATGACCGCGGAGATGAGCCAGAGCCGAGCAACGGATGCCGAATGGCTGGAGGGCGACGTGCTGGATGCGCCCGTTCTGGACGATCCGGTGCTCGACAGTGCCGGCGTGATCGGCCGTGCCCTCGTGGTGGTCGTCGACGACCACCTGCAGCCCGGCGCCGCTCGGGCGTCCGGCGCGTCGAAGTCGGTGGGCTCGCTGGTGACGGAGCTGCTGGAGGAGGCCGGCTTCGAGGTGGACGCCGTGGTCGTGGTCCCGGCCGAGGAGGTGGACGTGCGCAACGCGCTGAACACCGCGGTGATCGGCGGCGTCGACCTGGCAGTGACCATCGGTGGGGTGGGCGTGGGCGCACGCGATGTGACGCCGGAGGCCACCGGGGCGATCCTCGACAAGAAGCTGCGCGGCATCTGCGAGGCGCTGCGCTCGTCCGGGCTGGCCGCCGGCGCGACCGACGCGGGCCTCTCCCGGGGCCTGGCCGGCGTCTCCGGCAGCACCGTAGTGGTGAACCTCGCCAGCTCGCGCGCCGCGATCCGCGACGGCATGGCGACGCTGACGCCGCTCGCCACCCACGTGATCCGCCACATCGCGGGCGGGGACGACCAGGCCCGGTGACGCCCAGCGGAGATCCCACGCCGCGGAAGTACTCCGCGCGCGATATCGCGCGGATCTTCGGGGACGTCCTGCCCTCACAGACCAGGGACGATCTGTCCGACGACGCCGCACCCCGCCCGGGTGCGGCGTCGCCCGTTGCCGGGTCCGACGGTGACTCCACCGACCGCTGGTACCGCGAGAACCGCCCGCCGCATCACGGCGGCTAGCTCGCTTGAAACTACAAATGCCAGCGGTGTGACTAAGAACACGGCCGTGTCGTGAAACGGTCAGGTTACGTCTCTGGTGTATCTGAATGAATTCTAAGTGGGAGGGCCGTCCCGCCTTCGCCCAGGTGGGCACGCATTTTGAATGAGTGCACCCTAATAAGTGCAGGTGGCTGCATGAGTACGAGATTCACCATCTCCACGAACAGGTTGACGAAATCATCATTTAGGAAGATTGAAAGCGTTGCGCGACCTGGAAACCTGAGGATATGCTCCGCGGGAACCGAAGGTCAGTGAAGACTTCCGGGGAACCGATAGTGATCCCGGCCTGAGAACGGCCGGGATTCGGCCCGTGGCCGGGTGAGCCGTCGGGCTGGCGCTCCTACCGGAGCGTCACACAATGATTCCTGGTGAGGGGAACGAATGAGCAAGATGAGCAAGGTTGCAGGGCGCGCCGGCGTCGTTGCGATCGCGGTGGCCGCGGCCGCCTCGGTCGCTGCAGGGTCGGCGAACGCCGGTCCGCTGCCCAGCGGTGAGAAGATCGTCCCGGCCCCCGCGGGCTGGAGCGTCGTTCTGAAGTCGACGGGTAACTCGTCGGCGATCCAGGGTTCGCTCGCCACGGCACAGTCGCGGACCGCGTGGTACACGTCCAACGGCTCCGTCACGGTGAAGGCTCCGGCCGACGCGAAGGACATCCAGGGCAAGCTCGGCGTCGGCGTCATCGTCGGCTGCCAGTTCCCGGGCCAGATCGGCGTGGGTGTCACGGTGGAGGGTCCGGGCGCGGTACTCGACTCGAACGGCCCGAGCGCCAGCCTCGGCGGCGTATCCCCCAAGCTCACTGTGCCGCTGACCCCGGGCGCCACCTCGAGCGTCTCCGGGTACGGCCGCGCGGACCAGCTGGGCTCCACCGATTCGATCAAGTTCACCAAGGCCGGCACGTACAACGTGTCGATCAAGGACCAGAACATCGACATCAAGCACTGCTCGGGCTACGCGCAGGCGCGCGTCGTGACCTGGGTCGAGATCAAGGGCAGCAACCGTATCCAGGGCTTCCTGTACGGCGCGCCGTTCTCGCTGGGCTGATCCTCCGACCGACCTGACTCTCTCTTGCCCGCCCCTCGGGGCGGCGATTCCCGAAGGAATACATTCAATGAAGAAGATCGCGATCCGTGGCGCCATCGCTGCCGCCGCGGCCGGCGTGGCGCTCGGCGCCCTCTCCACGGGTGCGGCCAACGCCGACACCTTCATCCCGCTGCCCAACGACAGCGTCACCAACAAGGTGGGTGACTCGACCGTCACGGTGAGCATCACCAACCAGAGCGCGAAGCTCTCGCCCGGCATGGTCTCCCTGCCCACCACCCGCAACGCGTGGGTCTCGGGCGTCGTCTCCGCGAAGATCAACGGCGGCAAGCCCGACGGCGGCTCCATCTCCGCCGGCTACGCCGTGGGCTGCCAGGTCGACGTCGGCAAGACCGAAGTCACCGCTGGCGTGACCGGCGCCTCGGGCGCGAGCGTGAACTTCAACGGCCCGACCATCCAGCCGAAGGTGACTGCCACCACCGGTGCCACCATTTCGCTCGCCGCGGGCAGCATCGGCACGCAGATGCTGACCTACGACCGCGCCTCCTGGCCGTCGCCCGGCGACGAGGTCGCCCCCGACTGGGCCGATCCCAGCACCAGCTTCAAGTTCAAGGGTGCCTCGGGCTCGCTCGCCTACACCGAGCAGACCATCGGCGTCGACGGCTGCGCCGGCTACGCGCAGGCTCGCTTCTTCGCCAAGGTCAAGGTGAAGTCGGGCAACACGCAGTCGACGGTCGTCCTGTGGGGCAAGCCCTTCACCCTGGGCTGATCCCCATCACGCGCTAGAAGGCGGTGTCCGTTCGGGCGCCGCCTTCTGCGTCTCGTTTGATTGGTACTAACGTACAAATCGGGCACGGCGCCGCCCGAGGCGTACCACGCGAATCCTCAGGCGCTGCATCCGCTCTCAAGGAAGCTGACACCAATGAATACGAAGGCAACCACCCTCACCTCCGCCACCGCGATCGTGGCCGCCGCCGCCGTCGCCATCGCGCCCGTCTCCGGCGCGATCACGACCGCCGCTCCCGCCGCCGCGCCGGCCGCCGCCGTGGTGAACGCTGCCGCGACCCCCTCGGCAGTCCTCAAGAACATCGCCGCGGTCCCCGCCGCCGCGAACGTCGCCTCGGCGATTCCCGCCGCCGCGACCGCCACCTCGGCCGCCTCCGACGCGCTCGGCGCCTTCGTCGTCGTGACCGACGAGGCCGTGCAGGGCGCTTCGGCCGCCGTGCAGAACGCTACGGCGCAGGCCACTGCCATCGAGCTGCCGACCGTCCCGAAGGCCGTCACCGATCTGCTCAACCTCGCGGGGCTGCCGGTTCAGGCCGTCTACCGGGTCCTGCAGACCAGCCAGGGTGTGTACACCGTTTGGTACAAGATGCTCACCTCCGTGCCGCAGGCGATCTTCCGCGGCGAGTTCGGCGCCGTTCCGGAGCTGTTCCGGAAGGCTGCCCAGGACTCGCTGACGTGGATCGCCACCGGCGCGGGCCCGAAGGCGCCCACGACGACCAAGTCGCTCACGACTGAGGTCACGACGGCTTCGGACTCGACCCCCACACCGAACCTGTTCACCGCCGGGCTCGACGTGCTGGGCATCCCGGTGGCGACGGCGTTCGCCGGCGGCCAGGCGGCGCTGTCGATCTACAAGAACTTCTACGGCCTGCTGACCTCGGTTCCCCAGGCGGTCTTCCAGGGTAAGTTCGGCGACGCCGTGAACCTCGTGGTGGACGCCGTGAACAAGTCGGTGAACACGATCGTCACCTTCCCGGCCACCCAGATCGCCGCAGCGCAGGACAAGATCGACACGTTCATCGATCTGCTGACCCCGCCCGCCCCGGCGCCGACCGTCACGCCGAAGGACGCGGTGTCGCGGGTCTCTGCCACGTCCGCGGACGAGGACAAGACCTCGGTCGCTCAGAACCTGTCGGCCGAGGCGGACAAGGTTGTCGAGCCGAAGGTCGTGGAGCCGAAGGTCGTGGAGCCGAAGGTTGTCGAGCCGAAGGTTGTCGAGCCGAAGGTTGTCGAGCCGAAGGTCGTGGAGCCGAAGGTTGTCGAGCCGAAGGTTGTCGAGCCGAAGGTTGTCGAGCCGAAGGTCGTGGAGCCGAAGGTTGTCGAGCCGAAGGTCGTCGAGACGAAGACCGTCGAGACGAAGACCGTCGAGCCGGAGCAGTCGAGCAAGAAGGATTCCACGACGCCGGATTCGACGAACACGTCGAACTCCACGTCGGAGTCGGGCGCCAAGTAGCCCTCCGCTTTCACAGCAGCGCATCGCGCGTCCTGGGACTTCCCGGGGCGCGCGATGCGCCTTTTGTGCAGAAGTCGGCGGGCGCTCGAGCGCACCGTGGCGGCAGGAGACCCCGGGGAAACCAACGCTGGGTGCCGATCCTGTTACAGCTTCCCCTCAGTGTTAACTCAGTGTTTCCACGGGCGATTCGACCTGTTTCCGGCTGGTACCTTCCTTTCTCAAGCGCCGACGACGCACGGCCGGCGTATCGAAAGGACTGGGTACATGACCCCGAGAATCTCCGTTACCGCGGCGGCGGTCGCCAGCGCGGGTGCGCTGGCGGCCACGCTGCTCGCACCCGCCACCGCGAGCGCCGACACCGTCATTCCCCTGCGGGACGTGACGCAATCGGTGAAGGCAGGCGCCGGCACCATCACTGTCAGCGTGAAGGCCCAGCGCGCAAAGCTGTCGCCCGGCATGGTCGCGCTGCCCACCACGCGCAATGCGTGGGTATCCGGGGTCGTCAGCGTCAAGGTCAACGGGGCTGCGGCCGACGGCGGCTCGATCGAGGCGGGCTACGCCGTCGGCTGCCAGATCGATGTCGGATCGGCCGGTGTCGAAGCGGGCGTCGAGGCGGCGTCTGGTGCCTCGGTCGACTTCAACGGTCCGACGATTCAGCCCTCGGTGACCGCGAGTACGGGCGCCTCCCTCTCCCTCGCGGCAGGGTCGATCGGCACGCAGTCGCTCACCTACGATCGCGCGACCTGGCCGAAGCCGGGCGATGAGATCGATCCGGACTGGTCGGCGCCGTCGACGAGCTTCGACTTCACCGGCTCGAGCGGCAGCTTCACCTACAGCGACCAGACGATCGGCGTCGACGGCTGCGCCGGCTACGCACAGGCCCGCCTGTACGTGATCGTGCGTGCCGAGGTGGGCGACACCAAGGGGCGCGTCGTCCTCTGGGGCGATCGCTTCACCCTCGGCTGACCGCACCGTCGGACTGGGAAACGAAAGCCGGCCTCCCGCGAGTGCGGGAGGCCGGCTTCGTGGGTCGGTGACGTCAGATCTGCGGCTTCTGCGAGGGGAACTGACCCGTCGGCGGGAGCTCGGCGGCCGAGTGCGCGCCGCCCTGCGGACGCGCGGTCTGCGCGGCCAGGAGGTCGCGGATCTCGACGAGCACGTCCACCTCGTCCTCCGACGCCTTCTCCGGCGCGAGGCGGGCCTTCATGCGCTCGTACGGCAGGATCAGGATGAAGTAGACGACCGCCGCGACCAGTATGAAGTTGATCACCTGGGTGAGCACCGCGCCGAGATCGATGGTGGTGGCCGGGTTGCCGTCGACGATCTGCCACGAGAGGCCCTTGACGTCCTTGCCGCCGCCGATCGAGGCGATGAGCGGCTTGACGACGTTGTCGGTGAAGGCGGTGACGATCGCGGTGAACGCGGCACCGATGACAACGGCGACCGCGAGGTCCAGCACGTTGCCCTTGAGGAGGAAGTCCTTGAATCCCTTGAGCATGATCGAGTGTCCTTCGTGAGTTTGTAACGCCAGTGACGCATGATGAATTTTCGGACTTATGCTAGCCGTATGAATCGAATCCGCGCAGTGGACGCGGGCGTTTCGGCCGTTGTGATCTTGGCCGTCGGCGGCCTCGCCGCCGGTTGGTTCGGGATCGAACGCGCCGTCCCCACGCCACGCACGCCCGTCGCCGAGCATGACTACCGCATCGGGAACGATTACGCCGGAGTCGATTTCCGCGCGCCGCTGGGCTGGGAGAAGGTGCCGTCGGGCCGCGCCGACGTGGCACGTTTCGTCCACGCGACCGGCAGCTCGCTCACGGTCCTCCTCACGACCGGAATGACCGATTTCGACACCGCGGCGCCGCGCCGCCTGCGCGAATTCGAGGCGGGCGGCGTCGACGCGCGCTTCACCGGCGACCTCCGCGGTACGCGCTTCTCCGGGCGCACCTGCACCGCCACCACCGGCGGCGGACGATCGGGGGAGTGCGCCGTCGTCGGGCGGGACTCGCTGTTGGTCACGCTCCTCGCCCTGCGCCCGCCCGACGGTGCCGCGCCCGACCTGGCCGCGCTCGTCCGATCGATGCGGGAGGTGTGATGCGCGCGCGGATGACCACGATCTCCTTCTGGGTGTTCGCGGCCGGCCTGGTGCTCGGCGGCTACGTGCTCGCGCGCGACATGCTGCCGCGGTTCGGCGAATCCGGCGCCGCCATGGCCGCGGCGGCGCCGATCATCGTGCTCGCGGCCGCCGCGGTCGCGGTGATCATCTGGGCCCTCGACCGGTCCGACGCCCAGGTCCGCAGCGCGTGGGCGCTCGCCTTCGCCTGGGGCGCGATCGGCGCGTGCGGGCTGGCGCTGCAGATCAACGGCTTCGCCTCCGACGCCGTCAGCGACGTGCTCGACGACCCCGGCGCCACGTACTGGGGCGCCGCCCTCGTCGGCCCGCTCAACGAGGAGACCATCAAAGGTGCCGGCGTGGCCCTGCTGCTCGTGATCTTCCGCGACCGGCTGCGCCGCCCCCTCCAGATCTTCGCCGTCGGCGCGTTCGCGGGCCTCGGCTTCCAGGTGGTGGAGAACCTCAGCTATGCGATCACCTTCGCGCTGCGCGACGCGCAGTCCGACGTCGCCGGCGCGCTCACCGTGACCCTGCTGCGCGCGCTGTTCGGCTTCCAATCGCACTGGGTGTACACCGGGTTCTTCGCGCTGGGACTCGCACTGCTGCGCAGCCGCCCGGCGCTGGCAGTCCTCGCCGTGGCGCTGTCGTACCTCCTGCACTTCTGGTGGAACGCCCCCGGCGGTGACGACCCGATGCTCGCCTTCGCCCTGATCCTGCTCAAATGCGCGGTCACCCTCACCCTCCTCGGCGCGGCCTGGTGGTGGATGATCCTCGACCAGCGCCGATGGCTCCAGGGCGCCATCGGTACGCCCGAAGCGGCGGCGCTCGCCCCGCCCGCCGAGCTCGCGACGCTGCCCACCCGGGCCCTCCGTCGCGCAGGCCAGGAGTACCTGCGCCACTACTACGGCCCCGCGTTCGCCGATGTCGCGCGGGAGCGGCAGAGGTGGCTGATCCGCGAGCTGACCCAGCGCCTCGGCTGACCCTCACCGGAAGACCACCGACAGCGGCGAACTGAGCGCCGCGGCGGCCACCGCGTGCGCCTCCGACTCCGACATCGCGAGCATCGCGGTGCGCGCCTGCTGCCGCCCGGCCTGCGGGGCCGCGGCCACCGCCACCGTCGCCGAGCGGGCCAGCACCGCGGGCGAGTCGTCCTTGCGCTGGGCCACCACGTCCACCACGTCGCCCGCGCGGAGCAGGTCCATCGTGGCCGGGTCGTGCAGCGATACCGGCACCAGCCGCGCGCCGGGGCGTATCTGCCCGGCGGTGCGGTCGGTGAGCACCCGCCGGCCCGTGAGGATCTCGCCCGCGGCCACCGGGCCCGTCACCGACCGGCCGACGGCATCGTCGGGCCCCGTCAGCGCGTCCTGCGGCGCGAGCTCGGCGGGCACGGTGCGCACCGCCAGGTCGTCGCCGGAGAGCCGGCCACCCGGCCCCAGCTCGCGGGCGGCCACGAGCACCTGCGCCTGCGGCCCGCTGGGCCGGCTGGTGACGGCGATGACGAGCGCGAGCGCGGCCAGGACCGCGGCGACGGCCCGTCGAGCCGTCAGCGTGCGCGCCCAGCCGGGTCGCAGCGCGGCCCGCAGCCTCTCCGCCCCGGTCGGTTGCAAGGAGTCCATGCCAGGACGCTACGACGGTGCGCCGTCGCGGCACCGTCGGAGAAGGGGTGCCTGTGGATAACCCCGAACCTGTGGAGGAAGGCCCCGATCAGGCCTTCGGATCCTTGTAGTAGACGATCTGGTGCGTCGTCGCCAGGAGGGTGCCGTTGCGGCCCCAGAGCTGGCCGTACTGGTCGAAGTGGCCGTGGCCGAACCGGGCGGCGCGGGCGGAGGCGAGCAGGTGATCATCGCCCTGCTGCTCGAGTTCCGCGGGGCTCGCGTGGAAGTACGTCGTCAGCGAGATCGTCCCGGCCGGCACGTACGTGCCGCGGCGCAGGAAGATCCGCGGGAAGAAGGAATCGGCGATCGAGGCGAGCGCCGGATAGTCCAGCGGGCGGGCGGGCTTGTCGCGCAGCCACATGGTGGTCGTCGAGCCCTCCTGCGGGCCGTCCATCTCCAGGCTGCCCTCGACGAAGCGGGTCTCGTAGTTCTTCGCCCACTCCACGAACTCCGGCAGCGACAGCTCGGGGTAATCCTCGGGGCCCTGGACGGGCGGGAAGTCCAGTTCGGTGTCGCTCCAGGTGTCGCGGCGGGTGCCGAACACCGCGGTCCCGGAGGCGACGGCACCGTCGTCCTGACTGATGACGAACGTGAAGTGCTGGTTGGTGCGGTTCGTGCGGAGCACGGTGATCGCGAGGTCCCAGGCGCCGTTCGTGATCGGGGCGGCGAAGTTGAGCGTGAGACTCAGCGGGTGCCCGTGTGCCTCGGGGTGCGCCTGCAACGCGGCGACCACCGCGGCGGCCGTGATCCCGCCGAACGGCCCGACCATGTTGTTGTAGGCCGGGTGCGTGTGCGCGCGGAAGCCGCCGTCGACGGGCTCGAGAGCCGTCGCCTCGTCGAAGACGTGCGTCACGAGCTGGTCGCCTTGTCGGCCTTCGTGGAGGTGTCGGGCTTCTTCTCCGATTTCTTCTCCGACGTGGCCGCTGTATCGGCCTTGGAGCTGCGCGAATCGGTGCGGTAGAAGCCGCTGCCCTTGAAGACTACGCCGACGGAGTTGAACAGCTTCCGCAGCGGTCCGCCGCAGTGGGGGCACTCGGTCAGCGAATCGTCGGAGAAGGACTGGACGGCGTCGAAGGCCTCGCCGCACTCCTTGCACTGATACGAATAGGTAGGCACGCTGCCGATTCTACCTCGCGGATTAGCACTCGTGCGATTCGAGTGCCAGGGGTGTGAGCGGATACGATACCGGCATGACGGCTCCCTCACCCGCGCGGCGCATCGTGGACGCGGCACGCGAGGTGATCGCCGCGAACGGCATCCCCGGCGTCAGCATGGATCAGGTGGCCAAGCAGGCGCACGTCTCCCGCAGCACGCTGTACCGGATCTTCCCCAACCGCGACCAGTTGATCGCCCGCGTCGTGGCCATCGAGATCCGCACGCTGCGCCGCAAGCTCGACAAGACGATCGTGGGGTACACGCCGCAGCAGACCCTGGTCGAGGTGTTCGTCCTGAGCATCGAGCAGGCCGAGGCGAACATGGCCGTCTCGAAGGTGCTGGCCGCCGAGCCCGAGTACTTCCTGCGCATCCCGCGCGGCGTGTGGGACCTGCTCATTCAGGGCATCGTGATCCGGCTGCGCAACTCCGGCGCTGAGCAGGACTACGCGGAGCTCTGCTCCGTGGTGGACCTCATCCTGCGGATCACGGGTTCGCTGCTGTCCAACCCGCCCACCGGCCTGGACATCAGCGATACCGACGCGCTGCGGGCGTACGGCGAGAAGTACGTCACCCGCCTCCTGGTGTAGACCGGCGCCGTCAATCCACGGCCCACAGCGTCACGAAGCCAGATCCGGCCTCCTGACGCTCTCAGCCGCGGATTCACGACACGAAGTCCACCAACCCCGACGGGGTCAGTGCCGCATGCACCGGCACATCCGTGGGCTCCGACGGCAGGAAGTCGACCAGCTCGTCGTCGTAGACCACCGCGATCAGCCGCGGCCCCGCCACCAGCGAACGGTCGTAGTAGCCCGCCCCGCGCCCCAGCCGCACACCCGCGCGGGAGCAGCCCAGCGCGGGCAGCAGCACCGTCGACGCCGAGGCCACAGCATCAACGCCCAGCCGCGGCCCCGCGGGTTCGAGGAGCCCGAAGGGCCCGGGGGCCAACGATCCCGACCAGGCCCAGTCCAGCGGGCCGGGCTCAGGCGGGGTGACCGGCAGCAATACCCGACGGTCCAGGGTGAACGCCGGCTCGGTACCCACCGGCACGTACGCCGCCACCACCTCGCCCAGGTCCGCCGCGGCCAGAACGGACGTCAACGCCGCGCCGGCCGCGGCCCTCTCGGCCGAGGTCATCGCCGCTCGCCCGCGGCGGAAACGCGCACGCCACTCGGCCTTGGATGCAGCGCTCATGCGGTGAACACGCAGCCACGCGGATCGGTTACCTCCATGAGCCCTAGCTTATGGTGGTGCAATGACCACAGTCCCGTCCATCCCGAAGACCGCGATCGTCCCGGCCGCAGGCCTCGGCACCCGCTTCCTCCCTGCGACGAAGACGGTGCCGAAGGAACTGCTCCCGGTGGTCGACACTCCCGGCATCGAGTTGGTGGCCGAGGAGGCCGCGGCCGCCGGCGCGGAGCGCCTGTGCATCGTGACCAGCCCGGGTAAGGACGGGGTGGTGGCCCACTTCGTCGAGGACCTGGTGCTCGAGGGCACGCTGGAGAAGCGCGGCAAGACTGCGATGCTCGACAAGGTGCGCCGCGCCCCGAACCTCATCCACGCCGAGGCCGTCATCCAGGAGAAGCCGCTCGGCCTGGGGCACGCCGTGGCCTGCGTCGAGCCCGCCCTGGACGACGACGAGGACGCGGTCAGCGTCCTGCTGCCCGACGATCTGGTGCTGCCCAACGGCGTGCTCACCACGATGGCGAAGGTCCGCGAGAAGCGCGGCGGCTCGGTGCTGTGCGCGATCGAGGTCACCCCGGAGCAGATCAGCAGCTACGGCGCCTTCGACGTAGAGATCGTGCCCGACGCCGCCAACCCCGACGTGCTCAAGGTCAACGGCATGGTCGAGAAGCCGAAGGCCGAGGACGCCCCGTCGAACTACGCGGCGGCCGGCCGCTATCTGCTGGATCGCGCGATCTTCGACGCGCTGCGCCGCATCGGCAAGGGCGCGGGCGGCGAGATCCAGCTGACCGACGCCATCGCACTGCTCATCAGCGAGGGGCATCCCGTGCACGTCGTGGTGCACCGCGGAACCCGACACGACCTCGGAAATCCCGGGGGCTACCTCAAGGCTGCGGTTGACTTGGCGTTGGACCGCGATGACTACGGTCCCGACCTGCGGGCGTGGCTCGAGGGTCGACTCAACCGATAGGGAGGCCGACGACATGCGCTCCGTGGAGGACCATCTGGCACGGGTCACAGCGGCGGCGGTGGCGCCGCGGCCGGTGCGTGTGGGTATCTCCGAGGCGCAGGGCCTCATGTGTGCGGAGGAAGTGGTCGTCGAGAGCGCCCTCCCCGCCTTCGACCAGGCCGCCATCGACGGCTACGCCGTGCGCTCCGTGGACGTGGCGCGCGCCGGCGAGACCGACGAGGAGACCGGCGAGCAGATCGTGGTCTCGCTCCCCGTCGTGGGCGAGGTCCGCGCGGGCAACCGCCAGCCCATCCGGCTGCAGCCCGGTCAGGCCGTCAAGGTCGAGACCGGTGCGCCCCTGCCGACGCTCGCCGACGCCGTCCTCCCCGATAAGTGGACCGACGGTGGCCTGTCGAAAGTCCGTGTCGGACACTCGGTCCGGTCCGGCCAGTACGTCCGGCGTACCGGCGACGACGTGCAGCCGGGCGACGTGGCCGTCCGCCGCGGCACCGTCGTCGGGCCCGCGCAGGTGGGCCTGCTCGCCGCCGTCGGGCGCGACAAGGTCTCCGTGCACCCGCGGCCGCGCGTCGCGGTGATCTCCGTGGGCCGCGAGCTGGTCGACATCGACCGGGACACCGGCGCCGGCCAGGTCTACGACGTGGCCTCCTACGCGCTGGCCGCCGCCGCCCGCGACTGCGGCGCCGAGGTGCACCGCGTGGGCATCGTCACCACCGACGGGGTGCGGGAGGCGGTCGAGGCGCAGCTGCAGCGCTCCGAGGTCGTGATCGTGACCTCCGCGCTCGGCGGCACCGCCTCCGAGGACATCACCACCGCGCTCGCCGACCTGGGCGACCTCGCGGTGGAACGCGTCGCGATGCATCCGGCGTCGGTGCAGGGCTTCGGCACGCTCGGCGACGATCAGGTGCCCACCTTCCTGCTGCCCTCGAACCCGATGAGCGCGCTGGTCGCCTTCGAGGTCATGGTGCGGCCGCTGATCCGCATCGCGCTCGGTAAGCGGCAGCCGATGCGCCGGCTGGTCTCGGCCAAGAGCGCGGCGTCGCACCAGTCGCCCGTGGGCCGGCGCGAGTACGTCCGCGGCCAGCTCATGCGCGACGAGGACACCGGCGAATTCATGGTCGCGCCGATCCCCGACAACGGCTCCCACCTGCTGGTGAGCCTGGCCGAGGCGAACTGTCTCATCGTCGTGGAACCGGAGGTCACCGAGGTCCGCGCGGGCGACGACGTCGTCGTCGCCTTCCTCGCCCAGCGCGGCTGACGTGCTCTTCGGAAGGGACTGGCAGGTCGAACTGGGCCCGCTCACGACGGCTGCGGGCGTCGTGCGGCTGCGGCCCATCCGGGCCCGCGACGGCCGGCAGTGGTCGCGGCTGCGGCTGCTCAACCGCGCGGAGCTCGAGCCCTGGGAACCGTCGGACGAGGTGAGCTGGCAGCGCCGGCACACCGCCTCGCAGTGGACACCGCTGTGCGCCTCGCTCCGCGCGCAGGCCCGGTCCGGCCAGATCGTGCCCATGGTCATCGAGGTCGACGGTGCCTACGCCGGCCAGATCACCATCGGCAACATCACCCGCGGGCAGCTGCGCAGCGCGTGGGTCGGGTACTGGGTGGACCGGCAGGTGACCGGTCGCGGGGTGGCGACGGCGGCGGTCGCGTTGGCCGTCGACCACTGCTTCGGGGCGCTGCAGCTGCACCGCGTGGATGCGACGGTGCGTCCGGAGAACGCCGGCTCTCTTGCCGTGCTGCGGCATTCGGGTTTCCGCGAGGAGGGCCTGCTGCGCCGCTACCTGCACGTCGACGGTGCCTGGCGCGACCACCTGCTCGTCGCGATCACGGCCGAGGAAGTCGCGGATTCGATGGTCGCGCGCGTGGTTCGATCCGGGCGCGCCCGCTTCTGATCGTGTGACTGAAGTGACTGGTTGAGATTTTTGGGGTTTGCCTACGGCGCGTCGGCCGTGCTTATTCGTGCAGTTGAAATAGCCTTCAAGGCGACTTACACGGATGTGATCCGTGCTCGCTGAATGCTGGAGGGAGCCGAGATGATCCCGCAGACACTGCTCTGGGTGGGGCTGATCGTCGCGTGGCTGGTGGTGCTCGTTCCGATGCTCGCCGCGCGGCATCCCAAGGTGAACCAGGTGTCCGACGCGACGCTGAAGACCCGCCTGCTGCACCGCGGCGGCTCCGCCGGCCGCGCCGTGCGACGCCGCATCCGCCCGGCGGCCACCGTCGCCGAGAAGCGCTCCGGCGAGGCCGCTGACGATGCCGCTCCCGAGGGTGTCGCCGCCGAGGATGTCGAGGACGGCCGGATCGTGCTCGGCAAGGCCGCCCCCGCGGCGACCGTCGAGCTCGCCGACGAGGAGGCGGAGGCGCACGCCTACGTGGACTCTGACGTCGACGACCTGCACGGATCCAGCCCGATGGACGGCGACACCACCCCGATCCCCACTGTCGAGCGGGCGGCGATGGCCGCGCAGAAGCAGGTCGTCGACCTCGACCGCCTCGACGACGAGGCCGCTCCGATCGTCCGGCGCGTCTCCGCGCCCGAGCCCGAGGTGGCACCCGAGGCCGAGGTGGCACCCGAGGCCGACGTGGCACCCGAGGCCGACGTCGCGGCGGAGAAGGACGCCGACGAGACCGTCGATGAGGGCGTCGACGATCCGGCGGCGCTGGACGACGTCCCTGCGGACGAGCAGCTCACGGAGGAGCTCGACCCCGTCGCCCGCCCGGCGGCCCTGCTCGATGAGGAGGAGGACGTCGACGCCGAGCCGCGGCGCCGGCGCGGCGGCTACGACCCCGAGAACGACGCCCGCATCACCGAGGCGCGGTTCCGGTTCCGGCAGCGCGTGACGCTGGTGCTGGGCGTGCTCGCCGTGGTCGCGCTGGGCGCGGGCCTGATGAACGTCCCCTTCGCCTGGTACGGACTCGGCGCCGTGGTGCTCGCGCTGGTCGTCTACCTGGTGTACCTGCGCCGGACGGTGCGGATCGAGACCGAGATCCGTCGCCGCCGCCTGGCCCGGCTCGAGCGTGCGCGCCGCGAGCGCGCCCGGGAGGCCGAGCTGCGCGACGGGGTGCCCGCGCACCTGCGTCGGGGCGGCTGCATCGTCATGGAGATCGACGACGAGGACCCGGCCTTCGATCACCTGCCGCGCTACCGCGCGGAGGAGTTCGACTTCCTCGATCGCCCCGCTGACGTGCGGGAACCGTACGAGCGCAAGGTCGGTTAACAGTTTCGCCGTGGGCCTTGGTAAGGTATCCGAGTTCCGCAAGGGGCTATAGCGCAGTTGGTAGCGCGCCTCGTTCGCATCGAGGAGGTCAGGGGTTCGATTCCCCTTAGCTCCACCCAGGAACGCCGCAGGCCAGGAGGATTCTTCCTCCTGGCCTGCGGTCGTTTGTCCGCTCGAGCAAAGTCTCAACCTGGACTTGAGTCAGGTGTCGTCGGGGTCGGTTCGACGCGGCAGTGTCCGAAGGTTCCGTTTTGTGCAGTTGCTGAAGATGTGGCCGGGGCAGATACACGTACGAAAATCAAATTTAACTATTCGAAACCAACAGCGAATCATCTGTGCCAGTGCGTGTTTCGAACGTCTAGGTAGTCGCAGGACGGCGTCGCACCCGCGTGTCCGGCGCTACTCTTCTGCGACATGAGCAATCGATGCGCGGTCGCCGTGGTGCTGGTCGCCGTGGCGCTGGTCGCACCGCCGGCGGCCTCCGCTGAGCCACCGTCCGCGCCGATCGGCGCGAGTGCGGCGGAAGCCGCACTGACGACGCTCGCCGTGAAGGGCCGAGCGCCGAAGACCGGTTACGCCCGTTCCCAATTCGGCCAAGCATGGTCCGACGACGTCACCGTCGAGTACGGCCGCAACGGGTGCGACACCCGCAACGACATCCTCCGGCGCGACCTCGTGAACGTGCAGCTCAAGGCCGGAACCAACGGGTGCAAGGTGCTCGCCGGCAGTCTGCGCGACCCGTTCACCGGAAGCACCGTCGACCTCGCCGATGTCCAGATCGACCACACCGTGCCGTTGTCCGACGCCTGGCAGAAGGGCGCGCAACAGTGGACCGCGGAGAAGCGTCGCGACTTCGCCAACGACCCCCGCAACCTCCGCGCGGTCGACGGCCGTGCGAACCGGCAGAAGGGGGATGGTGACGCCGCTACCTGGCTTCCGAGCAACAAGGCCTATCGCTGCGACTACGCGCAGCAGATCGTCGAGGTCAAGCGCCTGTATGGGCTCTGGGTGACCCAGGCGGAGGCCAACGCCCTCGGACGCCTGCTGGGCGACTGCGGCGCCACCCCCGCTCCGACCGCGGCGCCGGTAGCACCACCCCTGCCGTCCGCGGCTGCCGCGACCGCCGCGCCACGGCCAGCGGTGGCAGCGTCCGCCGGCGGATACAGCAACTGTGCAGCAGCGCGAGCAGCCGGAGCCGCACCCATCTACGCCGGGCAACCCGGATACAGCCGCAAGCTCGACCGCGACGGCGACGGAATCGCCTGCGAATAGACCACCCCGCTGACCCTTCAAGCCCAGGAGGCTCACCATGTCCGCACCACAACCACCCACCCCGCCGTCGACCGGTCCCGGGGTCGTCGCCAAGGTCATCGGCTGGCTATTGATCGCAGTCGGTGTGCTCATGATCATCAGTGGCATCGGCAGCGAGAGCCCCTTGACCGCGGTCCTCCTCGGCGGCGCGATGATCCTGATCGGCGCAGTTCTGATCTGGCGTTTCCTCAGCTGGAAGGTCGCGGCACCGGTCGCGATCCTGGGCGTCATCGGCGGAGGGGTGCTGGCCCCCGATACGGCCAAGGAGCAGCCGGCGTCGCTCACCACGGTGTCGCCGTCGACCTCGAACGTCGCCACCACCACGACGACCTCCGCGACCTCGTCGACGCAGCCGTCGTCGATGACCAGCAGCTCATCGCGTTCGTCGACGCCCACCACCACGACTACAGTCGCGACGACCACGACGACAACGCTCCCGCCGGTGCGGTCCGTTCCCACGACGACGACTCAGGTGGCGCCTCCACCGCGCCTGTATGCGCCGCCGACCACCACGACGGAAGATCAACCTGCGCCCGCGTACACGCCACCGCGCGCGACCGGAGGTGGTAACAGTGGCGGCGGGGGCTCCGGCAGCGGCTCCGGGGCCGGTTCGGGCGGACATACCGGAGCCATCTGCAAGGACGGATCCACGAGCACCGCCACCGGACGCGGAGCATGCTCCGGACACGGCGGCGTCGCTAGATGGCTTCCGTAACGGCACTGACTACGCGATTGCCGACTTTCGACCCGGGGGTAGGCGCCGGGGTAGCGTGAGCGGGTCGAACCACGCCGAGGAGGCCTGCCGCATCATGTTCACCAAGAAGGGCGACGCCGCCGTTCTTGCCAAGCTTCGCGTCATGCCCACCCCCTACGCCGAGATCGGCGAGCGCCTGCACTCGATCATCCGCACGAACGCGCCCGGCCTGGAGCCTGTGGTGCGCTGGGGCCTGCCGTTCTACGTGGGCGGTGGCGAGGACATCTGCTACATCAAGCCCGGAGAGACGTATGTGGCTTTCGGCTTCGGTGAGACGGTGAATCCGGCGTTCGAGGAGGGAGCAACCATGCACCCGATCGTCTGGAACATCACCGCACTCGACGCGGAGACCGAGGCGCGGATCGCGGCGCTGGTCGCCAAAGCCGTCCCCTGACGGCCCCCGTCGGTCACGACCCGGCCGGCCATGACCCCGCTCGCCGGGGCGCAGCGCGGCGTCAGGCTGCGATGATGCTGCGCTTGGCCAGGCCCATCCAGAACCCGTCGATCGGCTCCTCAGGCGCGGCCTCGGGATCCGTCGCCGCGCCGAGCGTGACGAACAGCGGCGCGAAGTGCTCGATCCGCGGGTGCGCGTAGGGCATGCCCGGCGCTTCCTCGCGGAATCGCAGCAGCCCGTCCACGTCGCCGGCGGCGAACCGCTCGTGCGCCCAGGCGTCGAACTCGACCGACCAGCCGGGCGCGACGGCGTCGGGCCGCGGGTCGGTGAGGAAGGGCAGCCCGTGGGTGGTGAACCCGGATCCGATGATCATCACGCCCTCCTCGCGGAGCTCGGCCAGGCGCCGACCGAGGCCGAACAGGGCCTCGGGCTCGAGCGTGGGGAGCGAGATCTGCAGGACGGGGATGTCGGCCTCCGGGTACATCACCGTGAGCGGCACGTACGCGCCGTGATCGAGCCGGCGCCGCCCGTCCCGGTGCACGGGCTGATCGTCGGGCGCCATCGCCGCGATCCGGTCCGCCAGCTCGGGCGCGCCGGGGGAGGGGTAGACGGTGCGGTAGTACCGCTCGTCGAATCCGCCGAAGTCGTAGGTGAGGGGGACCCGAGCATCGGTGGCGCCCACGGTGAGCGGCGCGGCCTCCCAGTGCGCGGAGACGACGAGGATCTGCTCGGGGCGCGGCAGGTCGGCGGCGAGCCGGCGCAGCTGCGCGACCCAGCGCTCGTCGTCGACGAGCGGCGGTGCGCCGTGACTGAGGAACAGCGCGGGCGTGGTGGTCATGGCATCCCTTCCGGGAGGCGGACGAGGCCTGAGGCCGATCCGATTCGGACGTATTGCACTTGCTAATCGAGTGTGTTTCGATGGTAGCGACAGTTGCTTGAAGCTTCAACTATCTTAGGAGTTCTCATGGTCAAGAGCTTGGCCGGTACCCAGTTCACCCTGCTCACCATCGCCCGGGTCATCCTCGGCGTCGTCTTCTTCGCTCACGGCTGGCAGAAGGTCGTGACCAACGGCCTCAGCGCCACCAGCACGGCCTTCGAGGGCATGGGCATTCCCGCGCCCACGCTGTCGGCCTGGTTCGCCGGTCTCGCCGAGCTGATCGGTGGCGCGCTGCTCATCGTCGGCTTCGCCGTCCCGCTCGTCGCGATCGTGCTGATCATCAACATGCTCGGCGCCATCTTCTTCGTTCACATCGACAGCGGCCTCTTCGCCACCGCCGGCGGCTACGAGCTGCCCCTCGTGCTGATCGCCGGCCTGCTCGCCGTCGCCGCTGCCCCGCAGGCGCAACTGGGCATCGACGGCCTGCTGCTCAAGAAGAGGCTGGAGGGCGCCAAGTGAGGATCGCCGTCTTCGGCGCCTCCGGCTACTCCGGCGGCCACATCACCGCCGAGGCGCTCGGTCGTGGCATCGAGGTCGTCGGCATCGCGCGCGATGCCACGAAAGTCCCGGCCGGCGCCGCCGCCGAGGCTGGCGACGTGACGGACCCCGACTTCGTGGCCCGCGTCGTCGACGGCGCCGCCGTGGTGGTCTCGGCGTTGCCGACTGCGGCGCCGTCTGGCGACGGTGCGGACCTGCCCACCGCCCTGGAGAACCTGGTCGACGCCGTGCGCGCCACGGGTGCCCGCCTCGGCGTGGTCGGCGGTGCCGGAAGCCTGCTCGTCGCGGAGGGCGGCCCCAAGCTCGTCGACACCCCGTCGTTCCCGGACGCGGTCAGGCCGATCGCCCAGGAGCACGACCGCGCGCTGGACTACCTGCGCACCGTCGACGACGTGGACTGGTTCTATCTGAGCCCCGCCGCGAACTACGGCTCGTTCAACCCCGGCGAGAAGCGCGGCACGTTCCGCACGGGCGGCGATCTGCTGCTCACCGATGCCGAGGGGAAGTCCGAGATCTCCGGCGCCGACTACGCGATCGCCTTCGTCGACGAGGTCCTCACTCCCGTGCACGAGCGCGAGCGGTTCTCGGTCGCCTACTGATCCGACGGGCGAAACGTCCGTCTCATGCCGGTTGAGCAGCCAGCTACGGTGCGCATGGCTCGCGGGGTTGGTAGGTTTGCCGGGTTCGTTCATGAACGAGGAGGAGACCATGACGCAGCCGCCGAACTACCCTGGTGACAACCAGGGCGGCTACCCGCAGAACCCGCAGGATCCGCAGCCAGGCGGATACCCGCAGGGGGGATACCCCCAGCAGCCCCCGCAGCAGCCGGGGTACGGGCAGCAGGGCGGCGACTTCCCGCCTCCCGCCGGCGGCTTCCCGCCCCCCGCCGGCGGCTTCCCGCCGCCCCAGGATCCCGGCTACGGGCAGGGCGGCCAGGGCTTCCCTCCGCCCCCGCCCCAGGGCGGCTTCCCTCCGCCGCCTCCGGGCGGCTTCGGCGGCCCGCAGTACGGCGGCGGGCAGCAGCCCTTCAACATCGGTGACGCCTTCTCCTGGGCCTGGAACAAGTTCACGAAGAACGCCCTGGCGCTCATCGTCGCCGTGCTCGTGTACACGCTGGTCCTCGGCGCGATCCTCGGCCTCGGGTACCTCCTGCTGGGATCGATCATCCTCGGTTCGTCCAGCGTCGACGCCGAAGGTTTCACCGAGATCTCCACCGGCGGTTCGATCGGCGCGGTGGTCGGTTTCGCGGTACTGCTCCTGGTGACAGCGATCGTGGGCTGCATCATCCAGGCCTCGTTCTACTCGGGCCTGCTGGACATCGCCGACGGCAAGCCCGTCGACATCGGCTCCTTCTTCAAGCCGCGCAACACCGCCCAGGTCGCGCTCGCCGCCGTGCTCATCGGCGTCGTGACCGCCATCCTGAGCCTGATCCCGTTCCTCGGATCCATCCTCTCCATCGTCGTCGGATTCCTGACGATGTTCGCCATCCCCACGATCGTCGACCGCGGTCTCCCCGCCATCGACGGCATCAAGCAGGGCTTCGCGACCGTCCAGCGCGACCTCGGCAGCTCGATCCTGACGTACGTCATCGCCTTCCTCATCGGTGCGGTCGGTGTATGCCTGTGCGCCGTCGGTCTGCTCATCGCCGGACCGATCGCGGCGCTGCTGGTCGTCTACGCCTACCGTCGCCTCTCCGGCGGCCAGGTGGCACCGCTCACCCCGTAGTTCCGGACACGCGCCCGGGCCCGCTCCACCGACCGGTGGGGCGGGCCCCGTCGTATCCTCCGCCGATCGACTCTCCGATTCCGTCCGTTTCGGACTCGATGTCCATCAAGGACAGAATCCGAGAGTCACGCAGCCGGTACGGTCTGCCTTCCCGCGGTCCGGACGGGCAACTCAGTTGCCACCTGCCGCGTGGCAGTATTTCTCGCGTGGATGCGCTCGATCGGCCAGTCAATGGATGAGGCGGTGCGCGACGGGCGGGTCGCGCAGCGCATCGTCGACGGTGCCCTCCCCGGCGCGACCGTCCTGCCGTTGCTGGTCAGCGAGAACGCCACCTTCCGCGTGCACGGCGGGCCACGGCCGGCCGTGCTGCGGCTGCACCGCCCGGGGTATCAGGACGACGCGGCGATCGCCTCGGAGCTGGCGTGGATCGCCGCCCTGCGCCGCGACACCGCGGTGCCCGTGGTGGAGCCACTGAGCGGGGTGCTCGTCGACCCGCCGACGGGACGCCGCGCGGTGCTGTTCGCGGAACTCCCCGGCGGCCACGTGCCCGACGAGGCGCTCGACGTCGCGCACTTCGCCGCGCTCGGCGAGATCGCCGCGGTCTTCCACGAGCACGCCGAGACCTGGCGGCGGCCCGCCGATTTCACGCGCTTCACCTGGGGCGTGGCGGAGACGATCGGACCGCGGCCCCGCTGGGGATCCTGGCGCGACGGGCTCGCGGTGGGGGAGGCGCACCGTCGGGCGATCGCGCCGGCGGCCGACCGCGCGGCGAGCCGGATCGACGGCTTCGGTCGGACCGCCGACCGGTTCGGCCTGATCCACGGCGACCTGCGGGCCGCCAACCTCATCACGCCGGGCGCGGGCTTCACCGTGATCGACTTCGACGACTCCGGCTTCGGCTGGCACCTCTTCGAGTTCGCGGCCGCCACCTCGTTCGTCGAGACCGACCCGCGGCTGCCGGAGTGGGCGGCGGCGTGGGCGGCGGCGTACCGGCACCGTCGGGCGCTGCCCGCCGCGCACGCCGCGCTCCTGCCCGACTTCGTGCTGCTCCGGCGCCTGCAGTTGCTCGGATGGCTCGGCACCCACGGGCACGCGCTGGAGGCGGATCCCGGATTCGCCGACGGCACCGTCGAAGTCGCGCAGGCGTATCTGGCCGGGCGGCTACTGTGAGCGCGTGAGCTTCTCGGAATCGGTCGCCGCGCACGTCGTGCGCTACGGCGGCACCTTCGCGCCCCTGCCCATCGACCGCGCCGCGGGCACGTACGTCTACAGCGGCGACCGCCGCTGGCTCGACTTCACCTCCGGTCAGATGAGCGCCATTCTGGGGCACAGTCATCCGGCGATCGTGGAGACCGTGCAGCGCGAGATCGCGACCCTCGACCACCTCTTCTCGGGGATGCTCTCGCCGCAGGTGGTGACGCTGGCCGAGCGGCTCGCGGCCACCGTGCCGGACCCGCTGAGCCACGTCCTGCAGCTGACCACCGGCGCCGAGTCCAACGAGGCCGCGCTGCGGATGGCCAAGCTGTACACCGGCAAGCACGAGATCGTCAGCTTCTCGAAGTCCTGGCACGGTATGACGGCCGGCGCCGCGGCGGCGACCTACTCGTCGGGGCGCAAGGGCTACGGGCCCACCGCCCCCGGGAACTTCGCCCTACCCACGCCGAACGCCTACCGCTCGCGGTTCGTCTCCCCGGACGGGAAGTACGACTGGGAGTCGGAGCTGGACTTCGGCTTCGAGCTCATCGACGCGCAGTCCACGGGCTCCCTGGCCGCCTGCCTGGTGGAACCGATCCTCAGCTCCGGCGGGATCATCGACGTGCCCGTCGGGTACCTCGCCGCGCTCAAGCGCAAGTGCGAGGAGCGGGGGATGCTGCTCATCGTCGACGAGGCTCAGACCGGCCTGTGGCGCACCGGCGCCGCGTACGCCTTCGAACGCGACGGGATCGTGCCCGACATCCTCACCTTGAGCAAGACGCTCGGCGCGGGCCTGCCCATCGCGGCAGTCGTGACGACGGCGGAGATCGAGCGCGTCTGCCACGAGCGGGGCTTCCTGTTCTTCACCACGCACGTCAGCGATCCGATGGT
This sequence comes from Tsukamurella asaccharolytica, assembly GCF_007858435.1. Taxonomy (GTDB): domain Bacteria; phylum Actinomycetota; class Actinomycetes; order Mycobacteriales; family Mycobacteriaceae; genus Tsukamurella; species Tsukamurella asaccharolytica. Next base: position 133,139 of record NZ_VIGW01000006.1, read on the forward strand.
GGCCGCCGTCGCGACCACGGTGCTCGACGTGCTCGGCGACGGGGTCGCCGGCGGCGTCGCCCGGGACGTCGCGGCCCGCGGGGCGCGGCTGCGCGCCGGGCTCGACGAGCTGGCCGCCCGGCACGAGGCGATCGGCGACGTGCGCGGCCGCGGCCTCATGCAGGGCATCGAGCTGGTCCGCGACCGCGAGTCCAAGGAGCCGGCCACCGAGCTGGGGCTCGCGGTGACGCAGCGCTGCTACGACCGCGGCCTGCACATGAACGTGGTGCAACTGCCCGGGATGGGCTCGATCTTCCGCATCGCCCCGCCCCTCACCGCCACGGACGCCGAGATCGACGAGGGCCTCGAGATCCTCGACGGGGCGCTGCGCGGGTAGTTCCGGAGTCCGCGCGAAGAATTTTCGGCGGAACCGATGAGTTTCGGCGACGAGGCCCGTCTAACCATGTGACGGTGTTCGACAGACGGATGCCGCAGACCCCAGGAGCAACGCCATGCACACGATGATCTTCGTGAACCTGCCCATCGCCGACGTTCAGCGTTCGCGCGAATTCTTCACCGCCGTGGGCTACACCATCAACGAGAAGTTCAGCGACGAGAACGCCATCTCGGTGGAGCTGGGCGAGAACATCGCAGCGATGCTGCTCAAGACCGACTTCTTCGGAACCTTCCACGAGGCGACCACCGCCGCGCCGGGCGTGAAGGAGACCCTCATCGCCCTGAGCGCGGAGAGCCGCGAGGAGGTCGACGAGATCGTGAACCGGGCCGTCGCCGCCGGCGGCAAGGAGGGACGCTCGGAGGACCACGGCTTCATGTACGGCCGCTCGTTCGACGACCCCGACGGCCACGGCTGGGAGATCATGTGGATGGACCCGGCCGCGGCCGAAGCCGGTCCTGAGCACGTCGGCACGCAGGGCTGACATGACCGTCACCGACCCCGGCTTCGATCAGGTCACCGCGCCGCTCCGCGCCGAGCTGCTCGCGCACTGCTACCGCATGTCGGGCTCCGCGTCCGACGCGGAGGACCTGGTGCAGGAGACCTACCTGCGCGCGTGGAAGGCGTTCCACCGCTTCGAGGGCCGGTCGTCGGTACGCACGTGGATGTACTCCATCGCGACCAACGTCTGCCTCACCGCCGCCACCGCCCGGCGGGTGCTGCCCGTCGGGCTCGGCGGCGAGCCGTCGAACCCGCTGGAGCCGGTGGCGCCGTCGACCGAGGTGCTGTGGCTGCAGCCCCTGCCGGACCGCGCGCTCGGTGATCCGGAGGAGGCGGCGGTCGCGCGCGAGGGCATCGGGTTGGCGATGGTCGCGGCGCTGCAGGTGCTGCCCGCCAAGCAGCGGGCCGCGCTGATCCTGCGCGACGTGCTGCAGTTCTCCGCGACCGAGACCGCCGCGGCGCTCGAGACCTCCGTCGCCTCGGCGAACAGCGCGCTGCAGCGGGCGCGGGCCTCCATCGGCGACGGTGCCGCGCGCGAGGGCCGCAGGGCCGCCGCGCTGTCCGAGCACGAGAAGAGGGTGTGGGACGAGTTCTGCGCCGCCTTCGAGCGACACGACATCGACGGGGTGGTCCGGATCCTCGCCGCCGACGCCACGTGGGAGATGCCGCCGATCCCCGGCTGGTACCGCGGCGCCGAGGCCATCGGCGAGCTGTCCCGGACCCAGTGCCCCGCCCGGGTCGCCGGGGATCTGCGCATGATCCCGACCGTGTGCAACGGCCAGCCCGCCGCCGCGATGTACCTGCGTGCGGGCGATGTCTGGTTGCCCTTCCAGCTGGACGTGCTGACCTTCACCGACGGCGCGCTCACGCACGTCTCCGCCTTCCTCGACCCGGCGGACCTGTTCGCCCTCGCCGGCCTGCCGACCGAGTTGCGCTGAGGTCGGCGAACGGCGCTGCGCGGTGACGCGCCGCGACCGTCACAGTGTGGGAGGACGTGCCGACTGCGGGACTCTCCGATTCTGTCCTCGTCGGACACGCTGTCCGACGAGGACAGAATCGGAGAGTCCCGCGCGCGATGTACTGCCCTACTCGAGGATGACCTGCGTGCGCGATCGTGCGGCGCGCGTTCCCGCGGTTTTCGCGATCCCCACCCGCCCGGCGGGCCGTCGCCGTAGCGTCGAGGTAGGGGAACGTGGACTTCGGGGGGAGCCATGCACAATTTCCGGGAACGAGCGATGCCGATCCGCGATCGGGCGCTGCACGAGGCGGCGGTCCGGGCCGCGCTGGAGCTGGTCGCGCGCGACGGGCTCGACCGCGCGACCCTGACGGCGGTAGCGCAGCGCCTCCGGCTACCCGGCGCGGAGCGGGTGTCCGAGCGGACCCTGCGGCGCAGGTACGGCAGTACCGCGCGGCTGCTGTTCGGCACGCCGTGGTGGATGCCCGACCCCGCGGATGCGGTGCGTGCGGTCCTGGCGCCGCGCCCGCGGCGCACGGAGGGGCCGGTGTGGCCGGGCGGCGCGGCCGCGGAGGCGGCAGCGGCCGTCGTCGACGACTGCCGCTGCGAGGGCGGCGTGCCCGCCCGCGACCCGCGGGATCGACCGGCGGGGTGCGCCTGCGAGGACGGTCGCACCGACGACACGTGGCCGGACGCCGCCTTCTTCACCGACGCCGGCATCGACGATCCGCTCGGAGACCTCGCCCACGCCTCGCCGGAGCCGATCGCCCTCCGCGACCTGCTCCACGACCTGCACGCCGTGCTCACCGGCCACCTCGTCGCGACCGGGTGGGCGGCGAACCTCCCGTGGGTCGGCGAGCTCCGCACGGAGCGGCCGGAGGTCGGGGCGTGGCTCGCGCTCGCGGCGGCGGCCTGGGCGGATGCGCTGGCGCCGAAGCTGGCTCGCGTCTTCGGCCTCGACGCCACCGGGGGAGCGGCCGCGGCGGCCGCCTTCAGCGCCGTGGCGCGGGAGCTGGAACCGATGGTCGGCGAGCTCGGGGCCGCCCACTACCGCGCCGCGCGCGGCTTCGGACCGGCGGCGTCCGCGGAGGCCGACCTCGCGGCGGCTCGCGCCCGCGCGTTCGATGCGCTCACGGCCGTCGTGTCCGTGCCGGACAGAATCGGAGAGCCGCGCGGCAGGAGCACCGTCAGACCCGGCGGGCGGTACGCGTCCCTGCCGAACCGCGCTCGGCGCCCGGGCGCTACGGGATGAAGCGGTAGCCCATCCCCGGCTCGGTGACGAAGTAGCGGGGGTGCGACGGGTCCGGCTCCAACTTGCGGCGCAACTGCGCCATGTACACCCGCAGGTAGTTGGTCTCGCGCGAATACGACGGCCCCCACACCTCGTGCAGGAGGGTCTGCTGGGAGACGAGCCGGTCCGCGTTGCGGACCAGCACGTCCACGATCTTCCACTCGGTGGGGGTCAGGCGCACCGTCGTGCCGTCGCGGGTCACCGTCCGCGCCTCGAAGTTCACCTCGAAGGCCTCGGTCTTCGCGGGGGCGGGGGCGTCGACGAGGCCCGTCCGCCGCACCTGGGCCCGCACGCGGGCGAGGAACTCGTCCATTCCGAAGGGCTTCGTGACGTAGTCGTCGGCGCCGATGTCGAGCGACTCCACCTTGTCGTCGCTGCCGTGCCGCGCCGAGAGCACGATCACCGGCGACGTGCAGAACTCCCGCAGCTTCGCCAGCACCGCGGTGCCGTCGATATCGGGCAGGCCCAGGTCGAGGATGACCACGTCGGGCGTCCGCTCCCGGGCGATCTGCAGCGCCGAGCGGCCGTCGGAGGCCGTCTCCACCTCGTAGCCGCGGGCCTTGAGATTGATCCGCAGGGTGCGCAGGATCGCGGGCTCATCGTCGACCACCAGAACGAACGTCACGAGACCACTTCATCACTCGACACCGGGTGCGCGGCGGGCAGGTCCACGATCATCGTCAGGCCGCCGCCGGGCGTGTCCTCCGCGGTGAGCGTTCCGCCCATCGCCTCGGTGAGCCCCCGCGCCACCGCGAGCCCCAGCCCCACGCCGGTGCCGGACGGGGCGTCGCCCATCCGCTGGAAGGGCTTGAACATCGCCTCGCGCTGCTCCTGCGGCACTCCCGGCCCGTGATCGCGGACGTGCACCTGCAGCCGGTCCCCGTGGGGCGTGTGCGCGCCGGAGACGCCGACCGTGACCGGCCCGCCCCGCGAGTGCCGCACGGCGTTCTCCACGAGGTTCGCCAGCACCCGCTCCAGCAGGCCGGGGTCGGCGAGCGCGGTGGGCGTCGCGTCGGTGTCGTCGCAGGCGAAGTCGAAGGCCAGATCGGCGTCGGGGAGGGCGGTCCAGATCGCGGGCAGCACCTCCTCGATCCCCACCTCGCGTGTGAGCAGGGTCAACGAATCGGACTGCAGCCGCGACATGTCGAGCAGATTCCCGACGAGCGAATCGAGCCGGTCGGCGCTCTCCTCGATGGTGGCGAGCAGCTCGGACTCGTCCTCGTCGGACCACTCCACGTCGTCGCTGCGCAGCGACGAGACCGCGGCCTTGATCCCCGCCAGCGGCGTCCGCAGGTCGTGCGAGACCGCGCTGAGCAGGGCGGTCCGCGCGCGGTTGCCCTCGGCGAGCGTGCGGGCCTGCTGGGCCTCGGCGCTGAGCGCCTCCCGGTCCAGCCGGGCCGCCGCGTGCGCGGCGAAGGCGACGAGCAGCCCGTGCTCGGAGGCGGTGAGCGGCTGCCCGTTGACCACCAGGGCCACGTTGTCGCCGACCATCGCCGTGTCGGTTCCGCTCTCCGGGGTGAGCGGCGACTCCCGGCGGCCCGCCACCAACTGCCAGGGGGAGTCGGCGTCGTCGCGCCGCAGCACGGAGGCGCCGCGCAGCCCGAAGGTCACGACGGCCTCGTCGAGCAGGGCGGGGATCTCGTCGTCGGCGTTCTCGGTCGCCAGCAGCGTGTCGGCGAGGCCGCTGAGCACGTCGGCCTCCGCGCGCGCCCGGGCGGCGCGGGCCGTCTGCCGGGCCGCGAGCGAGACCACCGACGCCACCGCGATCGCCGTGAGCACGAACATCACGACGGCGAAGATGTTCTCGCCCGAGGCCACGGTGAACGTCTCGAGTGGCGGCGCGAAGTAGTAGTTGAGCAACACCGAGCCGAGGAGCGCCGCGGGCACCGCGGGCCGGATCCCACCGACCAGGGCCACGCTCACCGTCAGCATGAGGAACAGCATCAGTTCGGTGGGCAGCGAGTGCCACGGCCGGGTGTACGCGAGCACCGCGGTGAGGATCACCGGCCCGACGATGGCGAGCACCCATCCGGCGATGGTGCGCCGCCTGCCCAGCAGAACGGGGTCGGGGCCGTCGATGCGGGGGAGGAGCCGGCGGCGGCCCGCTCCCGCGGCCCGTTCGTGCGTGACCACCTGCACGTCGATGTCGCCGGAGCCCTCGATCACCGCGTCCGCGACCGGCCGGCGCGCCACCGACGTCAGCGCCCGGTGCCGGGATTTTCCGAGGATGATCCGCGAGGCGTTGACCGAGGTCGCGTACTGCAGGATCGCCGCGGCAACGTCGTCGCCGGTGACGATCTGGAAGGTGCCGCCCAGAGATTCGGTGAGCTGGCGCAGCTGCGTCAGCGAAGCCGGAGAGGCACCGGACAGGCCGTCGCTGCGCGCCACGTACACCGCGCGCAGCTCGCCGCCGGCGCCCTTCGCCGCGATCCGGGCGCCGCGCCGGAGCAGCGTCCCGCCCTCCGGGCCACCGGTGAGCGCGACGACGGTGCGGTCGCGGGTGGGCCAGGCGGCCGAGATGCCCTGCTCGGAGCGGTACTGCTCGAGCCGCTCGTCGACGCGGTCGGCGAGCCACAGCAGCGCGAGTTCGCGCAGCGCGGTGAGGTTCCCGATGCGGAAGAAGTGGGAGAGCGCGGCGTCCACCTTGGACGGGTGGTAGATGTTGCCGTGCGCCATGCGCCGCCGCAGGGCCTCGGGGGTCATGTCGACGAGCTGCACCTGCTCGGCGCGCCGGACGACGGTGTCGGGGATCGTCTCGCGCTGCCGCACGCCGGTGATCGACTCGACCACGTCGCCGAGCGACTCCAGGTGCTGGATGTTGACGGTGGTGACCACGGTGATCCCGGCGTCGAGCAGCTCCGCGATGTCCTGCCAGCGCTTCTCGTTCTTCGATCCGGGGGCGTTGGTGTGGGCGAGCTCGTCGACGAGGGCCACGGTCGGGTGCGCGGCGATCACGGCGTCGACGTCCATCTCCTCGAGCACCGCGCCGCGATACTCGACCTTCCGCCGCGGGATCACCTGCAGGCCCTGGACCTGCGCCTCCGTGTGCGGCCGGCCGTGGGTCTCCACGTAGCCGACGACCACCGACGTGCCGCGGGAGGCGCGACGCGCCCCCTCGGTGAGCATCGCATAGGTCTTCCCCACGCCGGGTGCAGCGCCGAGGTAGATGCGCAGCTGCCCCTTCGGCATCGTCCTCCCTCCTCCTGTCGGACCGGCTACCTCGGCGCGGCGAGCTCGGCGAGCGCGAGGTTCAGGTTCACCACGTTAACCCGCTCCTCGCCGAGGTAGCCGAGCTGACGCCCCTCGGTGTGCGCGGCGACCAGCGCGGTCACCCGGTCCGGGGCGAGGCCGCGGGCCGCGGCGACGCGCGCCGTCTGCTGTCGCGCGTAGGCGGGGGAGATGTGCGGGTCGAGCCCGGAGAAGCTCGCGGTGACCGCGTCAGGGGGGACGTCGGACGGCGCCACGGCCGCCCCTGGTACCGAGTCCTCCTGTGCGACGGCGGCGCGGCGCTCGGCGATGAGCGCGACCAGCTTCTCGCTGTTCGGTCCGAGGTTCGTGCCGCCCGAGGCGAGCGTGTCGTACCCGCCGGCGGACGGGCGCGGGTGGAACCACTGCGGACCGTCGAACTTCTGGGCCAGCAGTTCCGATCCGACGACGGTGCCGCCGCGTTCGACCTGTGAGCCGTTCGCCTTCGCGCTGAAGGCGACCTGCCCGACACCCCAGATCGCCAGCGGGAACAGGGCACCGAGGACGACCGTCATGACGATCAGCATGCGCAGGCCGGCGAGCAGCTGGCGCGGTGTGGAGTTCAACATGTCAGTGCCTTTCAGGACAACCCGGGGATCAGCTGGACGACGAGGTCGATCAGCTTGATTCCGAGGAAGGGGACGACGATGCCGCCGAGACCGTAGATGGTGAGGTTGCGCGCCAGCAGCTTGTCGGCCGACTTCGCGGTGTACTTCACGCCGCGCATCGCCAGCGGAATCAGCGCGACGATGATGAGCGCGTTGAAGATCACCGCCGAGAGGATCGCCGACTGCGGGCTGTGCAGCCGCATCACGTTGAGCACGTCGAGGCCGGGCGCCAGGGGGACGAACATCGCCGGGATGATCGCGAAGTACTTGGCGATGTCGTTGGCGATGGAGAAGGTGGTCAGCGCGCCGCGGGTGATGAGCAGCTGCTTGCCGATCTCCACGATCTCGATGAGCTTCGTCGGGTCGGAGTCCAGGTCGATCATGTTCCCGGCCTCCTTCGCGGCGGAGGTGCCGGTGTTCATCGCGACGCCCACGCCGGCCTGCGCGAGCGCGGGCGCGTCGTTGGTGCCGTCGCCGGTCATCGCGACGAGGCGGCCGCCCTCCTGCTGCTGCTTGATCAGCGCCAGCTTGTCCTCCGGGGTGGCCTCGGCGAGGTAGTCGTCGACGCCGGCCTCCTCGGCGATGGCCTTCGCGGTGAGCGGGTTGTCGCCGGTGATCATGACGGTGCGGATGCCCATCGCGCGCAGCTGCGCGAAGCGCTCCCGCATGCCGGTCTTGACCACGTCCTTGAGGTGCACCACGCCCTGCAGCGTCGGGGCGGCGCCGGGCTCGGCGTGCGCCACGACCAGCGGGGTGCCGCCGGAGGCGGAGATCTCGTCGACGGCCAGCCGCACGTCGACGGTGCCGAGGGCCTCGCCGACCGCCCCGTCCCCGTCGCCCCGGTGCTCCGCGGCGACCCAGGCCAGGACCGCCGACGACGCGCCCTTGCGGATGCGGGTTCCGTCGGGCAGGTCGACGCCGGACATGCGCGTCTGGGCGGTGAACGGCACGAAGGAACCGAGGGCCGTCGGGCCGGCAGCGGAGTCGCGGTTCGCCGCGCTGTGGCCGTGCTCGGTCGCCAGGTCGACGATGGACCGCCCCTCGGGCGTCTCGTCGGCGAGCGAGGCGAGCAGCGCGCTCTCGGCGAGGGTGTGTACCTCGATGCCCGCGACGGGGTGGAACGACGTGGCGCGGCGGTTGCCGTAGGTGATGGTGCCGGTCTTGTCGAGCAGCAGCGTCGAGACGTCGCCCGCGGCCTCCACTGCGCGGCCCGACTTGGCGATCACGTTGCGCTGCACCAGCCGGTCCATGCCGGCGATGCCGATCGCGGAGAGCAGCGCGCCGATCGTCGTGGGGATGAGGCAGACGAGCAGCGCCACCAGCACCACCACGTCGACCGCGCCGCCCGAGTAGATCGCCATCGGCTGCAGCGTCGCGACGGCCAGCAGGAAGATGATCGTGAGCACCGTGAGCAGGATGTTCAGGGCGATCTCGTTGGGCGTCTTCTGCCGGTTCGCGCCCTCGACGAGGCCGATCATCCGGTCGATGAAGCTCTTGCCGGGCTCGGTCTTGATCTCGACCACGATGCGGTCGCTGAGCACCCGGGTGCCGCCCGTGACGGAGCAGCGGTCGCCGCCGGATTCGCGCACGACGGGGGCGGACTCGCCGGTGATCGCGGACTCGTCGACGGTCGCCATGCCCTCGACGACGTCGCCGTCGCCGGGGATGACCTCGCCGGCGTCCACGATCACGAGGTCGCCGACCTTGAGCTCCGAGCCGGGGACCTGCTTCTCGCCGGTCTCGGTGCGCAGGCGCGCCACGGTCTCGGTCTTGGCCTGGCGCAGCGACTCCGCCTGTGCGCGGCCGCGGCCCTCGGCGACGGCCTCGGCGAGGTTCGCGAAGAGCACCGTCGCCCAGAGGCAGACGGTGACGGACCACGCGAACACCGACGGGTTCACGATCGCCAGCGCGGTGGTGTACACCGAGGCGATCCACACCACGAAGACCACGGGCTGGCGGATCTGCGTGCGCGGGTCGAGTTTCGCGACCGCGCGGGGCAGCGCCGAGCGGAGCTCGGCGAGCGAGAAGGCGGAGCGCCGTTTCGGCGCCGCGGTGACGGCCTTCGGGTCCGACGGGGTGGGGGTGCCGGTCAGCGTGTTCGTCACTGGGTGACCTCCGAGATCGGTGCGAGCGCGAGGGCGGGGACGAACGTCAATCCGGCCACCAGGACCACGACGCCCACGGTGAGGCCCACGAACAGCGGGCGGTGGGTGGGAATGGTGCCCGCGGTGGCGGGCACGGGGTGCTGCTCGGCGAGCGCGCCGGCGAGGGCGAGGATCGCGACCATCGGCGCGAACCGGCCGAGCAGCATCGCCGCGCCCAGGGTGTAGTTGAACCAGGGGGTGTCGACGGCGAGGCCGGCGAAGGCGCTGCCGTTGTTGTTCGCGGCCGAGGCGTAGGCGTAGAGGACCTCGGACAGGCCGTGCGCCCCGTCGTTGGCCATCGCGGCGACGCCCTGCCCCTGAACCACCGTGGCGGCGGTGCCGACGAGCACCAGCGCGGGCATCACGAGGATGTACAGCGCGGCGAGGGTGATCTCGGTGCGGCCGATCTTCTTGCCCAGGTACTCGGGGGTACGGCCCACCATGAGGCCGCAGAGGAAGACCGTGAGCACGGCGATGACGAGCATGCCGTAGAGGCCGGATCCCACGCCGCCGGGGCTGATCTCGCCGAGCAGCATGTTCACCAGGGCCGCGCCGCCGGCGCCGGGGGTGAGGCTGTCGTGGGCGGCGTTCACCGCACCCGTCGACGTGCTGGTGGTGGCGGTGGCGAACAGGCCCGTGCCCCACTGGCCGATCCGCAGTTCCTGCCCCTCGAGGGCGGCGCCGGCGGCCTGGCCGGCCGTGCCCTGGTTACCCAGCTGGGCGCCGATGGAGATCGCGGTGGAGACGGCGAAGATCACCGCCATCGAGCCGAGGATCGCGTAGCCCTGCCGGTGGTTGCCGACGAGGTTCCCCAGCATGCGGGGCAGTGCGACGGGGATCAGCAGGATGAGGAAGATCTGGAACAGATTCGTGGCCGCCGTCGGGTTCTCGAAGGCGTGCGCCGAGTTGGCGTTGAAGTAGCCGCCGCCGTTGGTGCCGAGGAGCTTGATGACCTCCTGGCTCGCGACGAGGCCGCCGGTGAGCACCTGCTTCTGCCCGTCGAGCCCGACGATCTCCTGCCGCTGCCACAGCGTCTGCACCACGCCCTGCGCCATGAGGATGACGGCGCCGATCACGGCGATCGGGAGCAGCACGCGCAGCGTGATGCGGGTGAGGTCCACCCAGAAGTTGCCGAGCCGGTCGGTGCGAGAGCGAACGAAGCCGCGGACCAGCGCGACCGCGACCGCGATGCCGACGGCCGCGGAGACGAAGTTCTGCACCGCGAGGCCGATGGCCTGCGCGATGAGGTTCATGGCGCTCTCGCCGCCGTACCACTGCCAGTTGGTGTTGGTGACGAAGGAGATCGCCGTGTTGAGCGCCTCGTCGAAGCGCCACTGCTTCGGCTCGACGCCGGGCAGCCACCCCTGCGCGAGCAGCAGGATCGTGAGCGCGATGATGCTGACGGCGCTGAACGCGAGCGCCGCCACCGCGTACGTGCGGTACCCCTGTTCGGCCTCGGGGTCGGCGCCCACGAGACGGTAGATGACGCGCTCGACGCGCCAGTGCTTCGGCGTGGTGACGACGTGCGCCAGGTAGTCACCGAGCGGTCGGTAGGCGATCGCGAGCGCCGCGACGAGCGTGCCGATCGTCAGCAGCCCGGAGAGGGTGTCGCTCATCAGAAGCGCTCCGGGCGAAGGAGCGCGTACAGCAGGTACGCCAGGGTGAGGATCGTCGCGGCGAGTGCCAGCGCATTGGAGAGGTCCATGGGGTCCACTGGACCACCGGGAACGCCGGTTCTCGCGCCGCGTTAACGCCCCCGATGCGGGTCTTAACGCCTTCTTAGCGGATGATGATTCGGTGACTGAATCACCCGCCGCGGGCGCCGCGCAGACGAGCCGGCGGGTGCCGCCGGAGGTCTGGGTCCTCGTGGCCGCGAGCTTCGTGATCGCCCTCGGCTACGGCGTCGTCGCACCCGCGCTGCCCGCCTTCGCCCGCACCTTCGACGTGGGCATCGGCGCCGCCTCCGCGGTCGTCAGCGCCTTCGCCATCATGCGGCTCGCCTTCGCGCCGGCGACGGGGCCCTTGGTGCGGGCCTTCGGCGAGCGCTGGATCTACATGGCGGGGCTCCTCATCGTCGCGGCCTCGACGCTCGCGGTGGCCTTCGCGCAGAGCTACTGGCAGCTCATGCTCTTCCGCGGGCTGGGCGGCGTCGGCTCGGTGATGTTCACCGTCTCCGCCATGGGCCTGATGATCCGCATCGCGCCCGCCGAGATCCGCGGGCGGGTGAGCGGCGTCTACTCGTCGAGCTTCGTGCTCGGCAGCATCTGCGGGCCGCTGCTGGGCGGGGCGCTCGTCGGCTTCGGGCTGCGGGTGCCCTTCGTCGTCTACGCCCTCGCGCTGGTCGTCGCCACGCTCGTCGTCGGGATCGCACTGCGCGGGAGCTCCCTCGCGGGCCGGCAGGAGGCCTCCACCGAACCGGGCACGACGGTGCGCGAGGCCCTCGCGGACTCCGCCTACCGGGCCGCGCTGCTGACCGCGGTCGTCTTCGGCTGGGTGTACTCGATGCGGGTCTCGCTGCTGCCGCTGTTCTTCGCCGCCGTGCTCGACCAGCCGGCCGCGATCGCCGGCTACGCGCTGGCCGCGTACGCCGCGGGCGACGTGCTGGCCATGTTCCCCGCGGGCCGCGCCTCCGACCGCTACGGCCGCAGGCCCTTCATCGTGACCGGCATGCTCGTCATCGCGGTGAGTACGGCGGCGCTGGGCTTCACCGACTCGGTGCTCGTCGCGTTCCTGGTCACCGCGGTCGCCGGCATCGGGACGGGACTCGTCGCGCCGACGATGCAGGCGTCCCTCGCCGACGTGCTGCAGGGCAAGGGCCGCAGCGGCGGCGCGCTCTCGGCGTACCAGATGGCGCAGGACGCGGGCACCATCTCCGGTCCGCTGCTGGCCGGGGCCATCGCCCAGTACTTCGGCTTCACCTGGGCCTTCGCGGTCACCGCGGCGCTGTGCGTCCTCGCCGCCGTCGCCTGGATGCTGGCCCGGGAGACCCGCGCCGCGACCGTCTGAGTGCCCGGCCCTGCCGCGGTCGTGCGGTCGGCCATGTGCTCCGCAACGACGACTCTCGGTTTCCGTCCGCCTCGGACAGGCTGTCCGAACCGGACGGAAACCGAGAGTCGATCGCACGCGAGTAGTGCTCCCCTCGCCGCCCCGGCGGTGGCGGTGGCCTACTGCCAGCTCGGCAGCCAGAGCTCCAGGCGCCACCACCACATCGGGATGGGCGTGGCGGTGAGGATCGGCCACAGCCAGGCGAAGTTGAGCACCACGATCGTCGCGTAGAGCACCACCAGCCAGCGGCCGAGCTGCAGCCGCTCGAAGCCGAAGTAGCGCGCACGGCCGTCGAGGCCCAGGACCTCGCGGCAGATCAGCGCGATCATGATGCACAGGAAGGGCATCAGGGTGAGTGCGTAGAAGTAGTACATCTGCCGGTCCAGGTTGAGGAACCACGGCAGGTAGGTGGCGAAGTACATGGTCACGGGCGCGGCGTAGGCCCAGTCCCGCTTCACGACCATCTTCCACAGGGCCCACAGCACCACGGGCACGGCGAGCCACGCGAGCGAGGGTGTGCCCACCGCCATCACCGCGCGCACGCACGGCCCGTCGCCGCACATGCCGCCGGACTGGTCCGCGGTGTAGTGGTAGAGCATCGGCCGCAGGCCCATCGGCCAGGTCCACGGCTTCGACTCCCACGGGTGGTGGTTGCCGGCCGAGTTGGTCAGCCCGTCGTGGAAGTCGAGGATCGCGGACTCGTAGTAGAACAGGGACCGCAGCGCCGCGGGCACCCACGCGAACGGCCCGCCGTCGCCGATCTGGTTGCCCACCGCGTACCGGTAGACCGAGGTCTCCGAGGAGAACCACGGCCAGAAGGTGCCGAGGTACACCAGGACCGGCACCACGCCGAGCGACATCCCCGACGGGATGAGGTCGCGGAGCAGCACGCCCCGCCACGGCCGTGGCACGCCGTACTGGCGGCGGTTCGCCACGTCGAAGGCCAGCGACAGCGCCAACACGCCGATGAGGAAGTAGACGCCCGACCACTTCACCCCGCACGCCAGCCCCAGCATGATCGCGGCGGAGAAACGCCACCAGCGAAAGCCCAGCCGCGGCCCGTACAGCGAGTCGGTGATGCGCCCCTCGAGGGCGGCGCGGTGCAGCCGCTCCCGCATCTGGTCGCGGTCGACGAGGATCATCGCGAACGCCGCGAAACCGAAGACGACGAGGAAGATGTCGAGCAGCGCCACGCGCGAGGAGACCATCGTCAGGCCGTCGCAGATGAGGAACAGGCCGGCCAGCCCGCCGATCAGGGTGGACCGCGCCAGCCGCCGGGCGGCGCGGATCACCAGGAAGACCAGCAGCGTTCCGCACACGGCCGACATGAACCGCCAACCCAGTGGGCTGTACCCGAACAGCCACTCGCCGATCGCGATCATCCACTTGCCCACCGGCGGGTGGACGATGAGCCCGAAGCCGGGGTTGTCCTCGATCCACTGCCCGCCCGAGAGCACCTGCCAGCCCTGCGGTGCGTAGTGCTTCTCGTCGAAGACCGGCGTCTGCACGGGCGTGCTGCCGATGAAGCCGGTGTTGCTGGGGTAGCCCAGGTTGAAGAACCGGGTGGCCGCCGCGACCGCGGTCAGCACGAGCGTCACGGTCCAGCCGAAGGCGCGGTCGGTGGCGCCGAACACCGCGGGCGGGAGCCGCGGGCCCGGGCTCACCATCTCGCGGTCCTCGCTACGCCCCTCGGGCATCGCCACAGCCGTCACCCGACCCATCGTAGGGTGTGTGCCGTGGGATCAGAGGACGCACGTGGGGCACTGATCGTCGCAGGGGTGCCGATGGGCAACCCGGGTGACGCCACCGCGCGGCTCGTCGCGGCGCTCGGCTCCGCCGACGTCATCGCCGCCGAGGACACCCGCCGGGCCCGGTCCCTGGCCGCCTCGCTCGACGTCGAACCGCGCGGGCGGATCCTCAGCTTCTACGACCACAACGAGGCCGGACGCATCCCGCAACTGCTGGCCGCGCTCGACGCCGGCGAGACCGTCCTGCTCATCACCGACGCCGGCATGCCGTCGGTCTCCGACCCCGGATATCGCCTGGTCGCGGCGGTCGTCGAGGCGGGGCACCGGGTCACCTGCCTGCCGGGCCCGTCGGCCGTCACCACGGCGCTGGCCCTGTCCGGGCTGCCCGTCGAGCGGTTCCTGTTCGACGGGTTCGCCCCGCGCAAGTCCGGTGCCCGCCGGTCGTGGCTCACCGATCTGGTCGCGGAGCGTCGCGCGGCGGTCTTCTTCGAGTCGCCGCACCGCCTCGCGGAGACCCTCGCCGACGCCGCGGAGGTCCTCGGAACCGGGCGTCGCGCCGCGGTGTGTCGCGAGCTGACCAAGACCTACGAGGAGGTCCGTCGCGGCACGCTGGGCGAGCTCGCGGCGTGGGCCGCCGACGGGGTCCGCGGCGAGATCACCGTCGTGGTCGAGGGCGCCGCGCCGGTCTCCGCGAACCCGGAGGACCACATCGCCGCGGTGCTGCGCCGCGTCGACGCGGGGGAGCGACTCAAGGACGCCTGCGCCGCCGTCGCCGCGGAGACCGGCGCGTCCAAGCGGGAGCTCTACGAGGCGGCGCTCGCCGCCCGGTAGCCCACGATCGACGCGGCTTTGTCCAGGCACTCGCGCCACTCCGCGTCGGGCTCGGAGTCGATGGTGATGCCGCCGCCCACACCGAGCCGCAGCGCACCGCCCCGCGCCTCGACGGTGCGGATCGCGACGCTCAGGTCCAGGCCCGTCAGCGGGTGGTCGATGCCGATCGCGCCGCAATAGGTGCCGCGGGTGTGCCGCTCCCACGCGGTGATGCGCTCGCGGGCGGAGAGCTTCGGCGTGCCCGTGACCGACGCGGGCGGGAAGGTCGCGTCCAGCAGCTCGGCCCGGGTGGTGCCGGGCCGCTGCGTCGCGGTCACCGTCGAGACCAGGTGCCAGACGCCGGGCGCGGGCTCGACCCGCAGCAGCTCCGGCGTCCGGACGGTGCCGGTCGCGGCGACACGGCTGAGGTCGTTGCGTACCAGGTCGACGATCATCACGTTCTCCGCGACGTCCTTGACGCTCGCGCGCAGGTCCTCCGGCGGCCGGGTCAGTGGCAGCGTGCCCTTGATGGGCCGCTCCGTGAGCGCACCGTCGCGCTCGGTGAGGAAGGTCTCGGGGGAGAAGGAGGCGATCGCGCCCCAGTCGCCCTCGAGGTAGGCGGCCTTCGCCGGCCGGGTGGCGGCGGCGATGTCGGCGAACAGGTCCAGCGGGTCGCCGGTGAGGGCGCCGTCGAACCGGGTGCACACGTTCACCTGGTAGACGTCGCCCGCGCGGATCGCGTCCTGGCAGGCGAGCACGGCGGCGCGGTGGTCGGCCCGGTCGGGCGGGGTCCAGGTGGCGGCCCACGACCGCGGGGCGGGCGCGAGGTCGGGGACGGGGAACGCCGGGTCGGTGCAGGCCCAGTGGCCGTCGTGGTCCAACAGGAGCAGCGGCCCGGGGTCCCCGCCGAGGATCTCCGGGACGAGGCGGGGCTCGCCGGTCGTGTCCGGGTAGCCGACGACGCCCAGCCACGGCGCACCGTCGGGCGCGACGCCGGGGGCCAGCCGCGGCGACGGCGCGACCACCGCGCGGAAGCCGCCCCACGTGCCGAGCAGCGCCGCGGGCCGGTGGCCGCGCTCGCGGAGCGCCCGCAGCATGTCGACCGGTTGCACTGCGTCATCCTGTCACGGCCCCGTCCCGGCCCGACGCCGGTCGCGCCGGGCGATCTCGGGGAGGAATGGGGGATTCACCGGATGTGCCCGGACGGGCCGGGCCGGAAGAGTGGGTCTCGGCCGGCGGATCTCTCCCACCCACCCGATCCGCCAGCCACCCGAACGACGGAGGAGCAACGATGAACCCGGTGATCGACGGCGGCACGGCCCTCGGCGGGCGGCTGGCCTGGGTGCACGTCGCCCACGGCGAGCGCAGCCAGGTCCGGTTCTACGCGGACGGCGAGTACGCGGGTACCGCGACCGCGCTGCCGACCGTCGACACCGAGGTCATCGGCGTGGACTACGACGTCGTCTACGTCCGCTACGGCCGCGCCATCGCCCGCTTCCGCCTTGACGAGTCCGGCGCGGTCCTCGCGCTGGACGCGGTGCCGCCGTCCGTACTCGCGGGCTGACGAGCGTCGCGATCCCGGCGCCGACTGCGGGAGTCGGCAGGTGTCGCCGCCGAGGTCATACAGAAACTGAATAACTGCTGGTTGAGAACGTAGCCACCGACGCGAACTGGTGGTATTCACTTTCTGTATAGCTCTACGGCAACGGCACCCGATCCTCCCGGGCCGGCACCGATAAGCTGGGCCCACCATGGCTGCAGACAAGGCTTTCTACATCACCACGGCGATCGCCTACCCGAACGGCGTACCCCACATCGGGCATGCCTACGAGTACATCGCCACCGACGTGATCGCGCGGTTCCAGCGACTCGACGGTTACGAGGTCTTCTTCCTCACCGGCACCGACGAGCACGGCCTGAAGATGCAGCAGACCGCAGCCAAGGAGGGCATCGAGACCAAGGCCCTCGCCGACCGCAACGCCGCCGCCTTCGAGGCGCTGCAGCGCGCCGTCGGCTCGACCTTCGACCGGTTCATCCGCACCACCGACGCCGACCATTACGAGGCGTCGAAGGCCATCTGGCAGAAGATGGTCGACGCCGGCGACATCTACCTGGGCAAGTACTCGGGCTGGTACTCCGTGCGCGACGAGGCGTACTACTCCGAGGACGAGACCACCGTCACCGAGGACGGCACCCGCGTCTCCACCGACACCGGCACCGAGGTCGAGTGGACCGAGGAGGCGTCCTACTTCTTCAAGCTGTCGGCCTACCAGGACCGGCTGCTCGCGCTGCTGGACCGCGAGGGCGGTTACCTCGAGCCCGCGACGCGCCGCAACGAGATCGTCAGCTTCATCAAGGGCGGCCTCAAGGACCTGTCGATCAGCCGCGACACCTTCGACTGGGGCGTGCCCGTGCCGGGCGACCCGGACCACGTCATGTACGTCTGGGTCGACGCGCTGACCAACTACCTCACCGGCGCCGGCTACCCCGATACGGACTCGGAGCAGTTCCGGACGTTCTGGCCGCCGAAGCTGCAGATCATCGGCAAGGACATCATCCGCTTCCATGCCGTCTACTGGCCCGCGTTCCTGATGAGCGCCGGGATCGAGCTGCCCGAGCGCGTCTTCGCCCACGGCTTCCTGTTCAACAAGGGCGAGAAGATGAGCAAGTCGGTCGGCAACGTCGTCGACCCGCATGCCCTCATCGCCGAGTACGGCCTCGACGCGCTGCGCTTCTTCCTGCTCCGCGAGGTCAGCTTCGGCCAGGACGGCAGCTACAGCCACGAGGCCATCGTCGGGCGGATCAACGCCGACCTCGCGAACGAGCTCGGCAATCTCGCGCAGCGGTCGCTGTCGATGATCAACAAGAACTGCGCGGGCACGGTCCCCACGCCGGGCCCGTTCACGCCCGCCGACGAGGCCCTCCTCGCCCGGGCCGACGGCCTGCTGGCGACGTCCCGCCGGCACGTCGGCGACCAGGCGCTGCACCTCTACCTCGAGGCGATCTGGGAGGTGCTCGCGGAGACCAACCGGTACTTCTCGGCGCAGGAGCCGTGGAAGCTCAAGTCGACCGACCCCGAGCGCATGGGCACGGTGCTCTACACGACCGCCGAGGTGGTCCGCCAGGTGGCGCTGCTCCTGCAGCCCGTGATGCCGGAGTCGGCGGAGGAGCTGCTCACCCTGCTGGAGCAGCCCAAGGACCGGCGCACCTTCGAGGCCGTCGGCACCCGCCTCGCCGCGGGCACCGCGCTGCCCAAACCGCAGGGCGTCTTCCCGCGGTACGTCGAGCCCGAGGCCGAGTAGCCGCGGCGGGGCTACGGCGTGGTCGCGAGGATCGAGAACTGGGCGGCGGCCTTCTGCCGCGCGAGGGCGGCGTTGGTGTCGTAGACCGAGGCGACGTAGCGCCCGACGGGGATCCAGCAGTACGTGAGGTCGCCGCCGGTCATGCACTTCACCGAGGGCAGCTGGGGAATTCCGGCGACGGCGGGGTTCTTGCCCGCGATCGTCTGCACCATCGTGGTCGCGGCCGCCGCGTCGCGCGTGCGGTAGACGACGCTGCCGCTCCCCGTGTTGCCGATCAGGTCGATGCCCGCGGCGAGATAGGTCTCGGTCTTGGTGATGTCCTGGATCCGGTGCAACTGACCATTCCAGGTGTACCAGTTCTCCTGGGCGGTCGGATCCAGCTCGCCCGCCGCCGGGAGGGTCCGCGAAAGGATGCCGTCCCGGTCGAGGTCGAGCGTGCGAATCCGGTCGACGGGGGTCGGGGTGAAGGCCTTGAGCTTCGGCAGTTCCAGGCCGTAGGCCTTGGTCACGAACTGCGCGCCCTGGTCGGTGGTCGGGCCGGTGCCGCTGACGTTCACGACGAACGCGCCTTGCGCGACGTAGGCGTCGACGGTGCCGGGCTTGAACTCGGTCGCGACCACGTCGGGCGCACCGTCGGCCGTGACGCGGACCTTGCGCGCGGACGCCGTGGCGGTGCGGATCGCGTCGACGGCCTTCTTCGCGGCCTCGGGGGAGTCGAAGCGGTAGAGGCCGATGCGTACCGCGACGGTGGGCTTGTCGAGGGCATCGCCGCGGGTGGTGGTCATACCCACGCGCATGGTGTTCTCGTGGAAGGCGGTGGCGGTCGCGTCGGGCACGCGGCTACGGAGGCCGTCGCCGTCGAGCACGGGGAAGGAGCGTAGGCCCGCGCCGCCGATGATCAGGCGCGGGTCGACCTCGTTCGCCTGGATCAGCGCCTCATCGCCCATCCGGTTGCCCTCGACGACCCACGACCGGTTCTCGGAGGTCGTGATCGTGCGGGCCCGCGACGGGTAGGCGCCGAAGTCCAGGCCGGCGGGGACCGGCACCGTCGGGCCGGCGGAGGCGCGGGTCGACGCCGGCGACGACGCGGCGGGCGCCCCCGACGAGGACGCGGCGACGGGCTCCCCGCCGGTGGTGTTGCAGGCCGCGAGTACGGCGACGCCGGCGACGACGGCACAGGCCTGGACGGACTTCTTCATGCGTTCTCCTCGGTCGGACACCGCACGAGTACACCAGGTGCGTCTTCGCGGCTGCTTAACGAAGTATTAAGCACGGTCCCGGGCGCAGGGCGCGCGGCGGCACCGGGACAATGGAGATCATGGGGAAGAAGAAGCCGCCGCCTCCGCTGCCCGCGCCGCTGCCCGGCCTCGTCGACGCGCACACGCATCTCGACGGCTGCCGCGCCCGCACGCCCGAGGCCGTGCGGGAGCTGGTCGACCGCTCGGCGTCCGTCGGCGTCGACCGCGTGGTCACCGTCGCCTGCGATCTGGACCAGGCGCGGTTCGTCATCGAGGCCAGCCGCTGGGACGACCGGGTCTTCGCCGCCGTGGCCCTGCACCCGACCGACGCGCACCAGCTCGAGACCGACGGTGCGCCGGCGGAGCTCGAGCGCCTGGCCGCCGACCCGCGCTGCGTGGCGATCGGGGAGACGGGTCTGGACTGGTACTGGCTCGGCAAGCGGGAGGACGTGGCGACGCCGGCGCAGCAGCACGCCGCCTTCGAATGGCACATCGACCTGGCAAAGCGGCTCGGCAAGCCGCTGATGATCCACAACCGCGAGGCGGACGCCGACATCCTGCAGGATCTCGAGCGGTTCGGCGCCCCGGAGACGGTGATCTTCCACTGCTTCTCCGGCGACGCGGCGATGGCACGCGAGTGCGTGGACCGCGGCTACGTGCTGAGCTTCTCGGGCACCGTCACGTTCACCAACGCCACCGAACTGCAGGAGGCGGCGCGTCTCGTTCCGGACAGTCAACTGCTCGTCGAGACCGACGCGCCGTTCCTCACGCCCCATCCGTACCGCGGTACCCCCAACGAGTCGTACTGCATCCCCTACACCGCCCGATACCTCGCTGACCTGCGCGGAGTCGCGGCGGAGGAGCTCGCCGCCGCCACCACGACGACGGCCGACCGTGTGTTCGGCGCCACATTCTCTGCAGCGAAATGAACGGAAACTGGCACGCCACCCACTTCTCCGTTACCGTACTGTGATGCAACGGCGACCGAAACGTCGCCCGACCGGCAGTCCATCGCAGCCTCCGTAGGGATAGTCACCAGTGCCTGAGCTCGACGCAGACGACACCACCACCACGGTGGATCAGAACACCACGCATCCGCGCGCGGGTGCCTTCGGCGCCACCGGGGAGCGGACCGCCGAGTTCGACGTGACCCAGGTCTTCGCCCGGTTCCCCGGCACTCCGCTCGACCCCGAGGCGGACCGCGAGATCATCGACCTCGAGGCCGAGGTCTACGGCGACGACGCCGTCGCGGAGGCCGAGGGCCTGGCCCTCGCCGCGGAGCAGCAGTACGCCGCGGAGCACCCGCAGGGCGACGCCGACGAGGCCCCCGCTGCGCAGGCCAAGGACGACGACGGCAGCTCCGGCGTTCTCACGGGCCTGTCTGCCAAGCTCGAGAACACCCCCGTTCGCGCCGTCACTGGCGCCATGCTGGTCGCCCTCATGGCCACCGGCGGCACCGCCGCGGCGCTGTACCAGGACTTCACCGTCACCGTCGACGGGCAGACCCACGAGGTCTCCACGATGAGCCGCTCGGTGAAGTCGATCCTCGGCTCCGCCGGTGTCGAGGCCGACGCCGCCGACCGGGTGAGCCCCGGACTCGGCGAGTCCGTCAAGCCCGGCCAGCCCATCACCGTGCAGCACGCCCGCGACGTCGCGGTCAACGTCAACGGCACGGTCCGCACCGTCAAGACCACCGACCTGACGATGGGCGCCGCGCTCGCCTCGGCCGGCCTCGGCGACGCGCGGAACTTCGTCTCCGTCCCGCTCGACGCGCAGGTCCCGCTCGACGGCGCCGCGGTTTCGGTGGTCACGCCGATCGCGACCACCGTGGTCGACGCGGGCGGCAGGGTCGCCGCCACCGCAGCCGGCCGCACCGTCGGCGAGTACCTCGCGAAGCTGGGCACCCCGCTGATCCAGCAGGACTCCGTCAAGCCGAGTGCCAACACCCCCGTCACCCCCGGCATGACCATCGCGGTCAGCCGGAACCGGACGTCCACCGTCACGGTCACCGAGCCGTACACCGCTCCGCCGAAGAAGGTCGACGACCCGAAGCTGACCAACGGCAAGACCCAGGTCACCGACCCGGGCAAGCCGGGTACGCAGGAGGTCCAGTACCGCGAGAACGTGGTGGACGGCAAGGTCGTCTCCCGCGAGAAGGTCGGCGCCAAGGTCATCGACCCGGGCGTCGCCGGCGTCACCGCGGTCGGCACCGCTCCGGGCGCGCCGTACGTCGCTCCGGGCTCCGTCTGGGATCGGCTCGTGATGTGCGAGTCCACCGGCAACTGGTCGATCAACACGGGCAACGGCTTCTACGGCGGCGTCCAGTTCGACTACGGCACCTGGCTGCGCCACGGCGGCGGCAAGTACGCCCCGCGCGCCGACCTCGCGACCCGCGAGGAGCAGATCGAGATCGCCCGCAAGACGCTCAAGGCGCAGGGCTGGGGCGCGTGGCCGTCCTGCTCGGCGCGCCTCGGGCTCTCCGGCAACTCGGAGTAGTCGCAGTAGAGTCACCTCCTGTGACCGGCGCCGAATTCAAGAATCAGGCACGACTGCTCGGCCCCGCGGAGATCCGCGCGCTGGCCGGGCAGTTGTCCGTTCGTCCCACGAAGACGCTGGGGCAGAACTTCGTGCACGATCCGAACACGGTCCGCAAGATCGTCGCCGCGGCCGACGTGCGTCCCGACGACATCGCGCTCGAGGTCGGCCCGGGCCTAGGCTCGCTCACGCTCGCGCTGCTCGACGTCGCCGCATCCGTCACGGCCATCGAGATCGATCCCGTTCTCGCGGAACAACTTCCGAAGACGGTGGCCGAGCGCGCGCCCGAGCTCGCCGAGAACCTCACCGTGATCGGCGAGGACGCGCTCACGGTCTCCGGTGCGCAGGTGTCCGTCGCGGGATCCCCGACGGTGCTCGTCGCGAACCTCCCGTACAACGTCTCGGTGCCGGTGTTGCTGCACCTGCTCGCCGAGGTCCCGACGCTGCGCACCGTGCTGGTGATGGTGCAGCTCGAGGTGGCCGACCGGCTCGCCGCGGCCCCGGGCTCGCGCGTCTACGGCGTCCCGTCGGTCAAGGCGGCCTACTACGGGCGGGTACGCAAGGCCGGCACCGTCGGGCGGGCCGTCTTCTGGCCCGAGCCCAACGTCGAGTCCGGCCTGGTGCGGATCGACCTGCACGGCCCCGACGGCCGGCCCGACGTGGACCGTGACCGCCTGTGGGCCGCCGTCGACGCCGCCTTCGCGCAGCGCCGCAAGACCCTGCGCGCCGCTCTCGCGCGCTGGGCGGGATCGCCCGCCGCTGCGGAGGAACTCCTGGTGGCGGCCGGTATCGATCCCCGCGAGCGGGGGGAGAAGCTGTCCGTCGAGCAGTTCGCGACGCTCGCCGCCACCCGTCCTGCGGCCCCGGCACCGTAGTCTGGACCGCGTGCTTTCCGTGGTTCCGACCTCCCTGACCGTGCGGGCGCCCGCCAAGGTGAACCTTCACCTCGGGGTGGGTGACCTCCGGCCCGACGGCTTCCACGAGCTGGTCACGGTCTTCCAGGCGCTCTCGCTGCACGACGACGTGACCCTCACGCCGTCCGATGCGTTGACGGTGCGGGTGACCGGCGAGGGCGTGCGCGACGTGCCGACCGATGCCACGAACTTGGCCGCGCGGGCCGTGGCCGCGCTCGCGGAGCGGTACGGCAGGGACCCGTACCTGCAGATCGACATCGCGAAGGGCATCCCCGTGGCCGGCGGCATGGCGGGCGGCTCCGCGGACGCGGCCGCCGCGCTGCTCGGCGCCGCCACCCTCTGGGGCCTCGACGTCGGCCGCGACGAGCTCGACGAGGTGGCCGCGACGCTCGGCTCCGACGTCCCGTTCTCGCTCCACGGCCACACCGCGCTCGGCACCGGCCGAGGCGAGCGGCTGATCCCCGCGCTCGCCCGCGGTGAGTTCCACTGGACCCTGGCGCTCGCGCGCGAGGGGCTCAGTACCCCCGCGGTGTATCGCGAGCTCGACCGGCTCCGCGAGGTCGGCGACCCGCCGCGCGCCGGCAGCCCGGACGCGCTGCTCGCCGCCGTGGCCTCCGGCGATCCCCACCGCCTGGCGCCGCTGCTCGCGAACGACCTGCAGGCTGCCGCGCTCTCGCTGCAGCCCGGCCTGCGGCGCACGCTGCGGGCCGGCATCGAGGCGGGGGCGCTGGCCGGCATCGTCTCCGGGAGCGGCCCCACCTGCGCCTTCCTCTGCGCGAGCGCCGACGACGCCGTCGACGTGGGCACCGAACTCGCCGGCGCCGGCGTCTGCCGGACGGTGCGCGTGGCCTCCGGCCCGGTGCCCGGCGCCACCGTCGTGCCCTAGCGGGCGCCTACTCCAGCGCCTCCGAGAGCTCCAACCAGCGCAGCTCCTGCTCGGCCAGTTCGTCCTCCAGCGCGGCGATCTTCTTCATCTCCTCCGCGAGGCCGGCGTAGTCGCCCTGGTCGTGCTCAGCCAGGGCGAGCTTCGCCTTCTCGACCTGCTCCGTCAGCTTGGTCATCCGGCGCTCGACGGCCGTGACCTCCTTCTGCGCCGCGCGCAGCTCCGCGCCGCTGAGTCCGGCCTCGCCGCCGCCGGTCACCGTCGAATCCGCACGGGCGGAACCGGTTCCCGCGCCGTGCTGGGCGCGCCGCAGGGCGAGGTACTCGTCGACGCCGCCCGGCAGGTGCCGCAGGCGCCGGTCCAGGATGGCGTACTGCTGGTCGGTGACGCGCTCGAGGAAGTAGCGGTCGTGGCTGACCACGATGAGCGTGCCGGGCCACGAGTCGAGCAGGTCCTCCATCGCGGCCAGCATGTCGGTGTCCAGGTCGTTGGTCGGCTCGTCGAGGATCAACACGTTCGGCGAGTCCAGCAGGATGAGAAGCAGCTGCAGCCGCCGCTTCTGCCCGCCGGAGAGGTCCTTGACCGGCGTCGAGAGCTGCGCGCTCGCGAAGCCCAGCCGCTCCAGCAGCTGCGACGGGGTCAGGTCCTGCGCCTTGGACCCGCTGCCCACGGTGAAGCTGGTGGCGAGGTTCGCCAGCACCACCCGCACGGGGTCGTCCCAGTGCTGCTCGAGCTCGTCGAGCCGCTGCGTCAGCGTCTGCACCTTGACGGTCTTGCCGCGCTTGACGGTGCCGGTCGTCGGCTGCACGGCCCCGTCGATCAGCCCGAGGAGCGTCGATTTGCCGGCGCCGTTGACGCCGAGGATGCCCGTGCGCTCGCCGGGGGCGATGCGCCATTCGATGTCGCTGAGCACCTGCTTGTCGCCGTACGCGACGCCCACGTCGAGGATGTCGACGACGTCCTTGCCGAGTCGCGAGACGGCGAGCGACTGCAGCTCGGTCTTGTCGCGGATCTCGGGGACGTCGGAGATGAGCGCGTTCGCCGCGTCGATGCGGAACTTGGGCTTGCTGGTGCGGGCGGGGGCGCCGCGGCGCAGCCAGGCCAGCTCCTTGCGCGCGAGGTTCTGCCGCTTCTGTTCGATCGACGCGGCCTGCCGGTCGCGCTCCACGCGCTGCAGGATGTACGCGGCGTAACCGCCCTCGAAGGGCTCGACGATGCGGTCGTGCACCTCCCAGGTGGCGGTGCAGACCTCGTCGAGGATCCACCGGTCGTGGGTCACCATGAGCAGGCCGCCCTGGTTGGCGGGCCAGCGGGTCTTGAGGTGGCCGGCGAGCCACTCGATGGCCTCGACGTCGAGGTGGTTGGTGGGCTCGTCCAGGATGAGCACGTCGTGTTCGCCGGCGAGGAGCTGCGCCAACTGCACGCGCCGCCGCTGCCCGCCGGAGAGCTCGCCGAGCCGGGCGTCCCAGGGCAGGTCGGTGAGCAGGCCGGCGAGGATGTCGCGCACCATCGGGTCGCCCGCCCAGACGTGCTCGGGGGTGTCGCCGACGACCGCGTGCCCGACCGTGTCCTCGTCGTCGAAGAGGTCGGTCTGGGTGAGCACGCCCACCCGGACGCCGCCCCGTCGGGTCACGCGGCCCGAATCGGGCTCGCGGGTGCCGGCCAGCAGGCCGAGTAGGCTTGACTTGCCGTCGCCGTTACGGCCGACGATGCCGATCCGGTCGCCCTCGCCCACGCCGAGGGACACCGAATCGAAGACCGTCTTGGTCGGGTACTCGAGGTGCAGCGCGTCCGCGCCGAGAAGATTCGCCATCGCGCGTCCAGGTTACGCGGGCGCCTGCCATACTGATTTAGTTGGATGTGCGACCAATCGTTTGGAGGAGTGGTCTGTGAGCGACGCCGAGATCGTCACCACCGTGGCCGGGGGCACCGGCCACATCGAGCTGAACCGTCCGAAGGCGCTCAACGCGCTGACCACGGACATGGTGCACGCGATCGATGCGGCCCTACGGGAGTGGGAGACCGACGACGCCGTGACGCGGGTCCTCCTCACCTCGTCGTCGCCCAAGGCGTACTGCGCCGGCGGCGACGTCCGCGCCATCCGCGACCAGGTGGTGGCGGGGGAGGACTTCACCCCGTTCTTCCGCGACGAATACGCGATGAACCTGCGCCTCGCGGAGTTCCCCAAGCCCGTGATCGCCCTCATCGACGGCGTGGACATGGGCGGCGGCGTGGGCGTCTCGATCCACGGCTCGCACCGGGTCGTCTCGGAGAAGGCCCTCATCGCCATGCCCGAGGTCGCGATCGGCTTCCTTCCCGATGTGGGCGCCACGTACATCCTCGGCCGCCTGCCGCAGGGCTTCGGCGAATACATGGGGATGACGGCCGCGCGCGTCGGCGCCGGCGACGCGCTGGCCGTCGGGCTCGCGACGCACTTCGTGCCGTCGTCGGCCATGCCGGACGTCACGGCCGCCCTCCTCGCGGGCGACGAGCTGGACGGCGTCCTCGCCCGCTTCGGCGATCGGGCCCCCGCGTCGACGCTGCCGATCGAGGCGATCGCCGACGTCTTCGGCCGGGACTCGGTCACCGAGATCCTCGCCGGCCTCGCCGCGACGTCCGGCGCCTGGGCGGACACCGCCCGCGAGCAGCTGTCCACGGCCTGCCCCACCTCGGTCTTCGTCACCTTCGGCCTCATTCAGGAGTCCCGCAGCCGCACGCTCGCCCAGTGCCTCGCCGCGGAGTCCGTCGTGGGCGCCCGCCTCCTCCGTCGCCCCGACTTCGTCGAGGGCATCCGCGCGGTCCTCATCGACAAGACCCGCGACCCGAAGTTCTCGCCCGCGTCGATGGACGACGTCGACGAGCGCGAGATCGAGGCCCTCCTCGCCCCCTGATCCTCGCCTCCCGCGCTCGCAGCACTCGCTGCGCTCGTGGCGCCCGCTGCGCTCGTGGCGCCCCTATAGGGGCGGCCACCTCCCCCTGTCCATGGACGTAGGGAGTGCACGACACGCGAGGGCGCTGCACGTCCCGCTAGGGAGAGGCGAAGCGGGTCAGCCGCAGCCGGGCGCGCTCGGATCGGGTTCGACGGTGACCGGGCCCTCCGGTACCAGCGCTGTCGGCACGCGGCCCTCGTCGCGCCGCCACGGGCCGTCGCGAGCACGCCAGTCACCCTCGACTGGCTGTGTACCCGGCGCCGCCACGCCGCCAGGATCGAGTCCATGATCGTTTCGTGGACCGCGGTGGCGGGAATGGTGGTGACGGCGTTGGCGATGGTGCTCACGCCCGGGCCGAACATGATCTACCTCGTCTCGCGCAGCATCAGCCAGGGCCGCGCAGCGGGACTGATCTCGCTGGCCGGCACCGGGGTGGGATTCGTCGTCTACCTCGTCGTCGCCAATGTCGGGCTCGCCGTGGTCTTCGTGGCGGTGCCGTGGCTGTTCGTGGGCTTCAAGGCCGCGGGTGCGCTGTACCTCGGCTACCTCGCCTGGCAGGCGTTGCGCCCCGGTGGCCGCGGACTGTTCGAGACCGCCGGCTTGCCGCGTGATTCCGCTGGGAAGCTCTTCCGCATGGGCCTGCTCACCAACCTGCTCAATCCCAAGGCGGCGATCATGTACCTCGCGCTGATCCCGCAGTTCATCGACCCCGGGCGCGGGTACACCGCGGCGCAGGGCCTACTCCTCGGCGGCGCGCAGATCACGGTGTCGATGCTGGTCAACGGCGCGATCGTGGTCGCCGCGGGCACGGTGGCGGCGCTCATCGCGCGACGCCCGTCGTGGGCGGAGTGGCAGCGCAGGATCACCGGTACCCTGCTCGGGGTCGTCGCCCTGCTCCTCGCCCGCGAGGTGCCCCAGCGCGCCCGCGTCTGAGCGCCGAGTCGGCCGACCTGGTAGCTCTGTGGCGCTCGCGACGCACTCAGTCGGCCGCGGCGACCAGGGGCTCGAGCGTGAGCGACGGGTGCTCCTTCGCGATGTACTGCAGCCGCCACTTGTCCGAGAACAGGGCCAGCAGCGCGCCGTCGTTGCGCTCGAAGACCTCGACGCCGCGCTGCCGGTTGAGCTCGTCCGCGCTGGCGGCGTCGGTGCGCCGCGCGACCGAGTAGCCCAGGTGCTCGACCTGCACGTCGACGTTGAACTCCGTCTTCATGCGGGCGACCACCACCTCGAACTGCATCGGGCCCACGGCGGCCATCACAGGGGAGGCGTCGCCGCGGACGTCGTTGCGCAGCAACTGGACCACGCCCTCGGTGCCGAGCTGCTCGATACCCTTGCGGAACTGCTTGTACTTGCCCGCCGAGTCCGCGCGGACCACCGCGAAGTGCTCCGGCGCGAACGAGGGGATCGGCGGGAACTGGACGGTCGCGCCGTCGTACAGGGTGTCGCCGGGGGCGAGCGCGTTGGCGTTGACCAGACCCACAACGTCGCCGGGGTAGGCGGTCTCGACGGTCTCGCGGTCGCGACCGACCACGGTCATCGCGTACTTGGTCGCGAAGGGCTTGCCGGTCTGCGCGTGCTGGACCACCATGCCGCGCTCGAACTCGCCGGAGACGATCCGCATGAAGGCCAGGCGATCCCGGTGCGCGGCGTCCATACCCGCCTGCACCTTGAAGACCACGGCGCTGAACGGATCGGTCACCTCGCGCTCGGAGTCGTCGATCGCGGTGCGCGAGTGCGGCGCGGGCGCCAGCTCGACGAGGGCCTCGAGCAGCTGCCGCACACCGAAATTGAGGATCGCCGAGGTGAAAATCACCGGCGAGGTCTGGCCCGCCAGGAACAGCTCCTGGTCGTGGCCCTGCCCCATCTCGGTCATCAGCTCCGTCTCCTCGACCGCTTCGGCCCACACGTCGCCCTCGCGGTCGAGCGCGGCGTCGGTCGAAAGATGTTCCTCGGGAGCGATCTTCGCGCCACCGGCCGTGCGGGTGAAGTGCACGTACTCGTCCTTGCGCACGTCGCGCAGGCCGCGGAAGTCGCCCGCGATCCCGACGGGCCAGAACAGGGGAGTGGGCGTCAGGCCGATGCGCTCGGAGATCTCGTCGAGCAGCTCCAGCGGCGTGCGGCCGGGCCGGTCCCACTTGTTGATGACGGTGATCACGGGGATACCGCGGTGCCGGCAGACCTGGAAGAGCTTGAGCGTCTGCGGCTCCAGGCCCTTCGCGGCGTCGATGAGCATCACGGCCGCGTCGACCGCCGTGAGCACCCGGTAGGTGTCCTCGGAGAAGTCGGCGTGGCCGGGGGTGTCGACGAGGTTGATCACCGTCGGCTCGTCGTCCTCGGCGGCAGTGGAGGAGGTGTAATTGAACTGCAGCGCCGTCGAGCTGACGGAGATGCCGCGCGCCTTCTCCATCTCCATCCAGTCGGAGACCGTCGACTTGCGGCCGGCCTTGCCGTGGATCGCGCCGGCCTCGTTGATCACCCGGGCGTGCAGCGCCAGGGCCTCCGTCATCGTCGACTTGCCCGCGTCGGGGTGGCTGATGATGGCGAAGGTGCGGCGGCGGGAAACCTCGTCGGCTATGGAACTCACGGGGAGCCAGTGTACCCGTATCCGCAGGTAGATCGTGTCGTGGTCAGGCGGGGCGCGAAAGCGCGTACACCACGTGCTCCGGCGGGTCGACGGGGTTGTCGGGCGGGACGTCCACGTGGCCGACGAGGACGAAGCCGGCGCGCTCCAGCGCGCGCCAGGAGCGGCGGTTGCCCGCCGCGACGGCGACCACGACGCGCTCGCCGCCGAGCTCGGAGAAGATCACCGAGCACATCGACGCGATCATCGCCGTCCCCAGGCCCCGCCCGGTCTCCGACAGTGAACCGATCAGGTAGTCGATGCCGTAATCCGCCGGCCCGAGGTCGACGACGGAGGCGACCGCCTCGGTCTCGGCCTCGTCCGCGTAGTCGATCCAGCGCTGCCGCTGGATCAGCCCGAAGGGGACCCCGGCACCGGCGCCCAGCTGATCGGGCCCGCTCGCTCCGCTCCCGGCGCCCAGCTGATCGGGTCCGCTCGCTCCGCTCCCGGCGCCCAGCGCGAGGAAGTCGAGTGAGGGCTCGGCCCCGTCGACCGATGGCCCGAAGTCGCGTTCGATCGCTTCGGGGGAGGTCTCGTGGTGCCACCATCGCTGGTTGTGCGGCTCGGCGAGCCACGCCGCGAGGAGGGGGAAGTCCTCGCGCGTGACCCGTCGGAAGGTGATCACCAGGCGTGCACCGTGTTCTGCGCCGCCTCGAGGCCGTCGCGGATCAACAGCTCGACGGCGTCCGCCGCGTTCGTGACCAGCAGCGGCACCTCGGGCTTCTCCGTCTTGGCGAAGGGCTTGAGCACGTAGTCCGCGGGGTCCTGGCGGCCCGGTGGGCGGCCGATCCCCGCGCGCACCCGCAGGTAGTCCTTGGTGCCCAGGTGCTGGGTGAGCGAGCGCAGGCCGTTGTGCCCGCCCTCCCCGCCGCCGCGCTTGAGCCGGACCAGGCCGAAGTCGATGTCCAGTTCGTCGTGCACGGCGATCACGTCGGTGGGTTCCACCGAGTAGAACCGGGCCAGCGCTGCGACGGGCTGGCCGGACAGGTTCATGAAGGACTGCGGCTTCGCCAGGTGGACCTGGCGGCCGACGAGCCGCGCGCCCGCGACCTCCGCCCCCGACTTCTTGTGCCGGGAGAAGGAGGTGCGGGCGCGCGATGCGAGCTCGTCGACCACGTCGAAGCCGATGTTGTGCCGGGTCCCGGCGTACTTCTCGCCGGGGTTACCCAGCCCCACGACGATCAGTGGCCGGTCGGTCATCGAACTACTCGGACTCGGACTCGTCGGCCTTGTCACCCTCGGACTCGCCCTCGGTCTCCTCCGTGTCCGGGTCGGCCTCGGACTCGACGTCCGCGGCGAGGACCTCGGTGATGTTGACGATGAGCGCCTCGGCGTCGGTGAGCACCTCGACACCGGCGGGAACCGTGAGCTCGCCGGCGGTGACCTGGGTGCCGATCTCGAAGTTGTGCACGTTCACCACGATGTTCTCGGGGATGTTCAGCGCGTCCGCCTCGATCTCGACCTCGTTGAGATCCTGGGCGATCTGGGTGCCGGGCGCGGGGTCACCCTCGACGATGACGGGCACCGACACGGTGACCTTCTCGCCCTTCTTGATGACCAGAAGGTCGGTGTGCTCGATGTAGTTGCGCAGCGGGTGCACGACGACCTGCTTGGTCAGCGCGAGCTGCTCCTTGCCGTCGATGTCCAGGTGCAGGACGGCGTTGGTGCCGTCCTTACGCAGGATGGCGGCGAAGTCGCGGGCGACGACCGTGAAATGCTGCGGATCGGTGCCGTGGCCGTAGAGGACGACGGGCACGAGGCCGTCGCGGCGGGCGCGGCGGGCGGCGCCCTTGCCGAACTCGGTGCGGACGGTGGCGACGAGCTTGTTGGTCTCGGACATGAGACTCCTTCAGGTGCGGTGGTGCGGCCCCGGCGTTGCCGAGGCGGTCCGCACCGCGCCACACGGATTCCGCGGGAGAAGTGCCGTTCGCGTCGATCACGGCGGCCGGGGCCGCCCTCGCCGAGAAGGTCGCCGCACAGTCTACCGAACGGGCCGCTCAGGAGCGAAATCGAAGCTTCGCCGTGACGTCATGTCCAGTTCGCGCGGAGTCCACGCCCCATCGGCACCATCGATACCGTGAACAACGCCCCGTTGTGGTCGCCGCAGGACGTCGCGGAGCGCTTCGTCGACGCCCTGGGCAGCGGTGACTATGACATCGCCGAGCACCTGCTGGCGAAGAAGGTCGTCTACCGGCGGACGGGCGGGCGGCCGCTGCGCGGACGGGCCGCGATCGCGCGGCACTTCCGCTGGCACGCGCGCACCCGCGTCGCGATGCAGGCGGTCCTGCTGACATCAGAGCAGATCGGCCGCGCGGGGGCGGTCACCGAGCGGGTCACCGCCCTCGTCTACGGCCCGCTGCGGGTCCAGTTCCGGGTGCGGGGCACCTTCGAGGTCGACGGTGGCCGCATCGTCGTCTGGCGCGACGAGGCCGGTGTGCGCGACGTGGCGAAGGCGGTCGCCCGGGCCGTCGCCGGCGCCGTCTACGCCCCGGCCCGGCCGACCCTTCCGCGCGCGGCGGTGTGACGGAAGGGTCCCGTCGCGGCCGACGATCGGGCCGCCGCGCAGAACGCCGTTGCGCAGCGGTTGATCTGACTTTCGGGCACGATGGTGCGGTGGATCTGACAGCGGAGGCCGCCGCCAACCTCACCGACTTCACGAAGGAGTCGTTCACCGACGCCGACGTGACCCACGACGTGTACCGGAAGGGATCGGGCCCGGCGGTCATCGTCATCGCCGAGATCCCCGGCATCACCCCGAAGGTCCTCGACTTCGCCCGGAAAGTCGTCGACGCCGGTTTCACCGCCGTGCTGCCGCACCTGTTCGGCACGCCCGGCCTGGACGCCGCCAACCCGAAGGCCATCGGCTACGCGAGCACCGCGAAGAGCATGGCCACGCTCGCCGCGCACCTGTGCGTGAGCCGCGAGTTCACCATCCTCGCCACGGGAAAGTCCTCGCCCGTAGTGATCTGGCTGCGCGCCCTTGCCCGCCAGGAGCACGAGCGCTGCGGCGGCAAGGGCGTCGGCGCGGTCGGCATGTGCTTCACCGGCGGCTTCGCGCTCGGCATGGCCGTCGACGACGTGATGCTCGCCCCGGTGCTCAGCCAGCCGTCGCTGCCGTTCCGGCCCCTCCCCGGCACCGGCCGCACCATCGACATCTCCCCGCAGGACCTCGACACCGTCGCGGGGCGATGCGCGAAGCAGGGCCTCAAGGTCATGGGCCTGCGTTTCCGGGGCGACGTCATGGTGCCCGGCGAGCGCTTCGACTTCCTGCGCGAGCGCCTCGGCGACGGCTTCATCGCCGTCGAGCTCGACAAGGCCGACGCCAACCCGGACGCCGTGACCCCGCCCCACTCGGTCCTCACCGAGCACCTCATCGACGAGCCCGGCCAGCCCACCCGCCGGGCCCTCGACGACGTCATCCAGCTCTTCCGCGACACCCTGGTCTAGGGGGTCGGTTCACCGGGTCACCCGCGAGCGGGTCCTACTCGATGCCCTCTTCCTCCTCGATCACGGCGTCGTCGTCATCGTCGAAGTCGGAACCGACGGCCTCGCGGGCCTCCAGTTCGGCCTCCTTCGCCTCCGCGGCGGCCTCGGCCGGCGTCTCGGCGAGGCCGGACAGGTCGTTGTCCTTCGTATCACTCATTGCTGTCGCTCCTTATCCTTTTTTGCTCGGTCTTCGTTCCGTCGGCCCGCTCCGTCAGGAGGTCAGCGGGACCGACGCTTCCGCGGTGTAGGCCAGGAAGGTGAACGTCTCCTGCAGATACAACTGCACCGTGGTCGCGTCGTGGCTCAGGTAGCCGATCTCCACGTCGGTGCCGAGCCGCAACTCGTAGTCCCCGCCGCGGGTGGTGAGCACGAAGCCGGCGTCGATCGCGGGCGCCCAGATGATCTCGCCGTCCACCAGCCGCTTGAGCTGTTCACGGATGGGGTAGCCGTGGTCGGTGGTCTCGCTGATCGAGGTGTAGACGTCGGCGGAGAGCAGCACCGAGTACGGCCCGTCGACGCCCGCGAGCCGCAGGTCCTCGAGTGCGCCCGCGACGGCGTCGGGCACATCGACCGGGTCGCTCGGCAGCGCGATGGCCTTGTTCGACGAGGAGGCCCGCAGGCCCGCGATCGATGCGGCGGCGTAGCCCTCGAAGACGGCACGATCCTCGGCGTAGGCCAGCTGCTTCGCCGCGGCCTTCACCGGATCCCAGTCGGCGTCCTGCGCGCCGCGCTCCACGGAGTCGACGGCGTCGCGGGAGACGGTGAAGGGTACGCGCAGCCGCACCAGCGGCCGGCTCTCGCGCAGCTGCGCCTGGACGCCCTCCGCGGGGCCGTCGACGGGCAGCAGGCGGCCCGTGCCGACCGCGGCGGCCTCGGGCCCGTCGGGGCCGGTCACGTCGACGACGCGGCGGCCGGCGATGTTCCGCTTGAACGTGCGGGAGGCCTCGGTCTCGATCTCCTCCCAGGCCTCGGGGGTGACCGGTGCGAGGTGACGGTGCAGGTTGTTCATGACGTACCTTCCTTCAGGCTGCCGATGCCGAGCGAGCCGTCGGCGGGGGCGGGGGTGGTGGTTCCGGTCGGTTCGGCCGACGGTGCGCCGTCGGCGGTGGGGAGGTCGGGCGGGGCGTCGAGCCAGTCGCCCGTCGGCGTGAAGAACAGACAGCCGGTGTGCGCGGTGGAGAAGTCGAGGATCCGGTCGGTGTTGCCCGGCGGGTCGCCGATGAACATGTTGCGCAGCATCTGTTCGGTGACGCCGGGGTCGCGGGAGTACCCGATGAAGTAGGTGCCGAACTCGCCCTTGCCGAGCTCGCCGAAGGGCATGTTCTGCCGCAGGATCTGCAGTTGTTCGCCGTTCTCGTCCTCGATCACGTTGAGCGCGATGTGCGAGTTCGCCGGCTTCACGTCGTCGGCCATCTCGATGTCCTCGAGCTTGCTGCGCCCGATCACGCGCTCCTGCTCCTCGACCGAGAGCGCCCGCCAGGCGGACATGTCGTGCAGATACTTCTGCACGTGCACGTAGCTGCCGCCGGCGAAGGCGGGATCCTCGTCGCCGACCGCGGTCGCGGCCACCGCCGCGGCGCCCCCGGGGTTCTCGGTGCCGTCCACGAAACCGAGGAGGTCCCGGCCGTCGAAGAACCGGAAGCCGTGGACCTCGTCGACCACGGTGACCGCGTCGCCGAACGCGTCCAGGATGCGCCACGACAGCTCGAAGCACATGTCGAGAGTGCTCGCCTTGACGTGCAGGAGGATGTCGCCCGGGGTCGACGGCGCGCTGTGCCGCGGACCGTCGAGCGGGATGAACGGGTGCAGCGACTTCGGCTTCGGACCGGAGAACAGCCGGTCCCAGGCGTCGGAGCCGAAGGACGTCGTGAGCGACAGGTGCTTGTCCGGATACCGGAAGGCGACCGAGCGGGTGAGCCCGGAGAGGGCGCCGAGCGACTCGTGGACGTGGTCCTCCCGGCCGGTTTCGACTGTCACCACGACGAACATCGCGGCGAGGGTCAACGGCGAGATCACTACTTGATTCGGGACCACGTTCCTTACCCTAACGCAGGTCGACCGGGGCGGGCGGGGACGAAGGATCGGTGCTCGGGACGCCGATGGCGGGGCGTGCGATGATGGTCCGAACGCATGCCGTCGGGTTCGATTCGGCGGCGACGGGCGTGGGTCACGGACCGGAGGGAGTCGGGATGACGTGGATCGTAGTGGCGGTACTCGCGGTGGCGGCGCTGGCGGGCGTCGTCGCAGCCTGCGTGATCTCGGAGCCGCGCCGCCCGGCCTCGGACGCCACCTATACGACGCACGCGCTCCTCGCGGCGGGCGCCGTCAGCGGCGCCGCGGTGTGCGCGATCCTCGCCGCGGTCTTCGCCGCGTACGCCTGAACCCGCGTACGCCTGAACCCGCGTGCTGCCCCGCTGGGGCTCCGCGTGCGCGCCTCCGCTACAGGATCTCGTCGACGGCCTCGGTCGGGCGGGCCATGCGGGTGCCCTTCGCCGTCACCACGAAGGGCCGCTCGATGAGCTTGGGGTGCGCGATCATCGCGTCGAGGAGCGCGTCGTCGGTCGCGTCGGCGAGCCCGAGCTCTTTGTACTCCGCCTCGCGGGTGCGGACGGCCTGCCGGACGGTGAGCCCGGCATCGTCGATCAGTTTCGCCAGTTCCTGCTTCGACGGCACCTGATCGAGGTACTTGACCACCGTCACCGTCGCGCCCGCCTCCTCGAGCCGGGCCAGCGCCTGGCGGGACTTGGTGCAGCGGGGGTTGTGGTAGATCGTCGCGTCCATGACCCCAACCTAGCCGCCGCCTCCGACGGTGCCGCTACGCGTTGCCGTTGAACAGGCTCGTGACCGAGCCGTTCTCGAAGACCTCGCGGATGGTGCGGGCGAGCAGCGGCGCGATCGGCAGCACGGTGAGCGTGTCGAAGTGCTTCTCGGGCGGGATCGGCAGCGTGTTCGTCGCGATGACCTCACGCGCGCCGCAGTTCGCCAGCCGTTCGGTGGCGGGCTCGGAGAAGACGCCGTGCGTGGTCGCGATGATCACGTCCTTCGCGCCGGCCTCCTTGAGCACGCCCACGGCACCGGCGATGGTGCCGCCCGTGTCGATCATGTCGTCGATCAGGACGCAGGTGCGGCCCGCGACGTCGCCGACCACGCGGTTGCTCTTCACCTCGTTCGCGACGTTGGGGTCGCGGGTCTTGTGCACGAAGGCCAGGGGCGCGCCGTCGAGGGCGTCGGCCCACTTCTCGCCCACCTTGACGCGGCCGGCGTCGGGGGAGACGACCACCATGTTCTCGGTGCCGTAGTTCTCGCGCACGTGATCGGCGAGCATGGTCTGCGCGTGCATGTGATCGACGGGGCCGTCGAAGAAGCCCTGGATCTGGTCCGTGTGCAGGTCGACGGTGATGATGCGGTCGGCGCCCGCGGTCTTGAACAGGTCCGCCACCAGGCGCGCCGAGATCGGCTCGCGGCCGCGGTGCTTCTTGTCCTGGCGGGCGTAGGGGTAGAAGGGCAGGATCGCGGTGATCCGCTTCGCCGAGCCGCGCTTGAGCGCGTCGATCATGATCAGCGTCTCCATGATCCACTGATTGACCGGGTACGGGGCGCTCTGCAGGACGAAGGCGTCGCTACCGCGCACCGACTCCTCGAAGCGCACGAAGATCTCGCCGTTGGCGAAATCGCGTGCCGTCTGCGGGGTGACCTCCACTCCGAGCTCGTCGGCGACCTGCTGCGCGAGCTCGGGGTGGGCACGCCCCGAGAACAGCATCAGGTTCTTCTGGTTATCGATCCAGTTGCTCACTGCTCGTCAATCCTCGCGATAGCCTGCTGGGCCGCCTCGGCCGAGCTGGTGCCCGGACGCCGGTGGAGTACCCATTCCTCGATGTTCCGCTGATCCGCGGCGGAGACCGCCAGGGCTCCCGGCGGCACGTCGCGCTTGATCACGGTACCCGCTCCGCTGTATGCCCCGTCGCCGACCTCCACCGGTGCGATGAGCATCGTGTCCGATCCGATGCGCACGTGGTCGCCGATCACCGTTCGGTGTTTGTTCACCCCGTCGTAATTCACCGTCACCGTCGCGCAGCCGATGTTGCTGCCCTCGCCGATGGTCGCGTCGCCGATGTAGCTCAGGTGCGGGATCTTGCTGCCTGCTCCGATCAGCGCGTTCTTGGTCTCGGCGAACGCGCCGATCTTGCCCTTCGGACCGAGGTCGGTGTTCGGTCGCAGGTAGCTGAAGGGCCCGACGGTCGCGTTCTCGCGGATCACCGACAGGTGCACCTCGCTGCGCAGCACCGTCGCGCCGGCGCCCACCTCGGTGTCGACGAGCGTGGTGTCGGGGCCGATCACCGCGTCCTCGGCGATCACGGTGGCGCCGCGCAGGTGCGTCCCCGGCGCGATGATGACGTCTTGGGCGATCTCGACGTCGACGTCGATGTACGTGTTCTCCGGGTCGACGACGGTGACCCCGGCCAGCTGGTGCCGTTCGACGATCCGCCGGTTCAGCTCTCGGCCCAGCCGGGACAGCTGGATCCGGTCGTTGCAGCCGGCCACGAGCATCTCGTCGGCGACGTGGTCGCCGCGCACGAGCTGGCCGGCCGCGCGGGCGATGCCGATCACGTCGGTCAGGTACAGCTCGCCCTGCGAGTTGTCGGGACGCAGCTGCGCCAGGGCGGCCACCAGCTGGGTGTGGTCGAAGGCGTAGACACCGGAGTTGATCTCCGTGATGGCGAGCTGCTCGGGCGTCGCGTCCTTCTGCTCGACGATCTGCGTGACCTGGCCGTCCTGCGTGCGCAGCACGCGGCCGTAGCCGCTCGGGTCGGCGACGGCGGTGGTCAGCACCGTGACCGCGGCACCGACGCCGGCGGTGTGGGTGCCCAGGAGCGTGCGCAGCGTCGCGGTGTCCAGGAGGGGCACATCGGCGGCCGTCACGACGACGGTGCCGGTGAAGCCCGCGGGGAGGGCGCCCAGGCCCGCCTGCACGGCGTCGCCCGTGCCGCGCTGCTCCTCCTGCACAGCGACGAGGATCTCGTGCTCCAGCTCGCCGGCGGTGGCCTGCGCCGCCGTGGCGACCCGGTCGCGGTCGTGGCCGACGACCACCACGAGGTGTTCGGGCCGGATTCCCGCGGCGGCGTGCAGCGCGTGGCCCAACAGCGTGCGGCCCGCGATCGTATGCAGCACCTTGGGGACCTTCGACCGCATCCGCGTGCCCGCGCCCGCGGCAAGGATCACCACCGCTGTTCCGTTCGCCATCGCTGCTCCTGAGGTGTCGTCGGTGTCGTGCGTTCGCGCCGAGAGTCGGCGCAATCCTACGAGAACCGCCCGAGTGGAGCGTCCGTGGCACAATGCTGGGCGACGGTTCCGCGCGCCAGCCCGGGCCCGGTCTCCCGTGGTGTAATCGGCAACACTTCTGATTTTGGTTCAGACATTTCAGGTTCGAGTCCTGGCGGGAGAGCAGTACGCGGCGGATCGCGACCTCCGGGGCGGTGAGCGCGGCGATCGGGGCCCGACGCCGCCGGGCTGCGCGCATTTCGGGTGCGAGACCGCGAGAACACCCGAACTGCGCGAGCACACCCGGCAAGCGGGGTGTGTGTACGCAATCCGGGTGTGGCGGGCTGTCCTGCGGGCAGGCCGGTCTCAGTTCGGCGCCTCCCAGTCGTATCCGGAGCCGGTGTCCACCTCGACGCACTCGAGGGTGTCGCCGTTCGGCGTGGTGATGCGCTGCCCCTCCTGGGTGGAGCTGCACGAGTCGTACATCGACGGGGTGTCGGCGGCGGCGAGGGCGGGGGTGACGGTGAAGGCCGAGATCGCGAGGAATCCGGCCGCGGCGAGGTTCTTTCTGTTGAGGTTCATGGTTCGACGGTGCGCCGCGAACCTGGGGATCCGGTGTCGACGGGGTGGGCATTCCCTGCGGTTCGCCGCCGCCGTCGTCTCCTGCGAATCGACGAGCGATCCGGGCCCAAGACCCACTGTGACGCGCGACACACTATTGAATATGCGCAGGTGACAGCGGCCTTCGGCGTCCCTGACACCTCCTTTCTGGCGTATCCGTTGACAGGAATCAGCTCCGGCCATAGCGTGAAATCTGTTCCACACGACATAGATTTCAGTAGGGAGCGAGAGGTGATCGACCGCAGCACCTGATGCTGTCGCCCCTCGCCCTGCAGATCGCGGCCGCTCCGACGGCCCGAGACTCGATGATGATGGGAGCTGGACAATGATTCGACGGATCGCACGACCTCTGCTCGGTTCGATCTTCGTCTACACCGGTTACACCGGCCTGACGACCGATCCAGGGCGGAAGGCCGACACCGTCGCCCCGCTCGTGGAGAAGGCCACCGACGCTCTTCCGGAGTCGACGGCGCTGCCGACGAGTGCTCAGAGTTGGGTACGGATCAACGCGGGCGTCCAGCTCGGCGGGGGCCTGCTGCTCGCCATCGGGCGGGCACCGCGGCTCGCGTCGCTGGCCCTCGCCGGCACCCTCGTGCCCGCGACGGTGGTCGACCACGCGTTCTGGGAGGAGTCGGATCCCGAGGTCCGTCGCGAGCAGCAGCTGCACTTCGTGAAGAACCTGTCGCTGCTCGGTGGCCTGCTGATCGCGGGCTTCGACACCGAGGGCAAGCCCGGTGTCACGTGGCGGGCACGGCGAGCGGCGGAGCGCGCCTCCGCGCGGGTCTCCGACACCGTCTCGGCGATCACGCCCGGCGGTCCCGGCGAGGAGAAGCCCTGGCAGGAGCGGGCCCACGCGGTCCAGGAGTACGGCGCGAGCGCGATCGGCAAGGCCAAGCCCGCGGTCGCAGGTGCGGTCGAGAAGGCGAAGCCGGCGATCAGCGACGCCGTCGAGAAGGCGAAGCCGGCGATCGCCGACGCGGTGGACAAGGTCAAGCCGGTGGTCGACGACGCCGTGGACCGTGCGCGTCCGGTGCTGGCTGACGCCGCGGACACCGCCGCAGGCCTCGTCGACGCGGCCGGGGAACGGCTGCACACCCTCCGGGACGAGGCGTCCGCTGCGGTGGCGGAGAGGAAGCGGTCGCGCGTCGCGTAACGTGGGCCGCCCGGCCCGGTTCGCGGCCGCGGTCAGTCGACGAGAATCGAGACGCCGTGCCCCGCAGGCCAGAATTCACCGGGCGGTACACCGACGCGTTGCACGCGCTGGAGGTGTCGACGCAGCGGAGCGCGCGAGTCGAGAACGTCGACGGCCAGTACGCCTTGCGGGTCGAATTCGAGCTCGGTCGGTACCTGCTCGCGACGAACACGGACGTGCTGATCGGCCTCGCCGACGAGGACGCCGGTGCGCCGTGGCGGGTCCGGTTCTTCGACGGCGCCCTCGAAGACGGGGCCGGTGTGCTCATCGCGGACCGGTCGGCGGCGTGGCTGATCGACGCCTACGACGCCGCCGTCCGGGACCTGCCGCCCCTGGTCGAGGTCCCGCACTCCTGACCGTCCCCGCGGACCGGCTCCGCGGGGACGGCGGGTGGGCCCACCGCAGGCGGGCGCAGAATCTACAGTGAAGTGATCAGGTTATCCATCCCGAGCGACGCAGCACTGCGGACGCAGCAGTGCTGCGGTGCATCGGGAACTCACGGGCGAAGGAGGAGTGCGATGACGCAGACGCAACGCGTGCGCTCCGATCTCGGCGTGTACAGCATCTCGGTGGCGTCCGAGCTCTCCCAGGTCGGCCTCCAGACGCTGCGCCTCTACGAGCGGCGGCACCTGATCCGGCCGCAGCGCACCGCGGGCGGCACGCGCCGGTACAGCGAGGACGACATCGCACGGATCCGCCGGATCACCGAACTCGTCTCCACCGGCGTCAACCTCCCGGGCGTGGAGCGCATCCTGGCCCTGGAGGACGAGTGCGCGGACCTGCGGGCACAGCTCGACTCCGCCCGCGCCGACGCGTGAGGGCTCGCGTGAGGGCTACGGCTGCACGTTGATCGAATAGGCGGCGGCGGCGTCGCGCACGTCGAGCAGGTACTTGCGGGACTGGTTGTAGACCATCACGGCCTTCTCCCAGCCCCTCGCCGTGGTCAGGTCCTTGCCCGAGACGCACAGGTAGCGCGCCGCGGTCATCGCGGCGTCGTCGATGTTGTCCGGGTCGGCCTGGCCGTCGCCGTTGGCGTCCACCCCGAACCGCTGCCAGGTCTCGGGGATGAACTGGAACGGGCCCATCGCCGCGTCGAACGTCGCGTTCGGGCGGTGCGGATCGGTACCGGTGGCCCGAATCTCCATGTTGCCGTTCGTGCCGTCCAGCGGCACTCCGCGGATGGGCGGCGAAACCTTGCCGTTCGGCGCGATCGTCGCACCGTGATAGGTGCCGTGCTTGCTCTCGATGAACGCGATGCCCGCCAGGGTGGTCCACGTGATGCCGCACTCGGGCGTTCGCTGTCGCGTCGCCTCCGCGGCATTGCCGTAGGCCTCGAGCGAGATGCGCGGGATGCCGGTGGCCACGCTGATGGGCGTGGCCCAGTCGCGGAGCAGGTCCGCCGTGCGGCCGGGGCCGTTCACATTGATCAAGGGCACGGGAGCGCCCGCGCCGGGCGGAATGCCCTGCGGGATCTCGGGGCGCGGGGCGATCGCGCCGCAGCCGGCGAGCACCGTCGACGCGACGCCGACTACCAGCGCAGCGCGCAGGCGGGAACTGACCATGACCTTGCCGTGAACTCTCTTGCCGTCAACGTGGGGACGCGATCTCAACGTCCGGGCCGTGCCTCGGGGTTCCCGGCGCTGCCGGCCCCCCAGGCCGTGGCCCACGATTCTACCCCGTCGGACGCCATCAGCGCCTCGGCCTCGCGCACCCGCTCCATGAACGCCAGGACCCGTCGCCGGTAGTCCAGCTCGTACGCCGCGTCCGTCACCGTCGGGTCGACGGTGAGGGTGCGCACGTCGTCCGGCACCAGTTCGGCCGGGAAGTCGACGGTGCGCAGCCGCTCGAAGACCTTCGCCACCAGCGCCAACGCGGGCTGGCCGAGCGAGATGGAATCGAGCACCGAGGCGCGGTCGCCGCGCTCGAGCCGCTTCTGCCGCTCCCAGTTCTCGGCCTGCGTCGCCACGTCGACGTCGGCACCGTCGGCGAGGTGCGGCGTGCGCCGCCGCACTTTCGCGGACAGGGTGCGCGCCACGTCGTCGATGGCGAAGGGGTGCGGGCCCTCCTCCGCGATCCGTGCGTGGAAGACCACCTGCAGCAGCAGGTCGCCGAGTTCGCTCCGCAGCTCGGCCGCGGCCGCGGCACCATCGTCGGGATCCTCGAGCGCGGCGACGGCGTCCGCGACCTCGTAGGTCTCCTCCACCAGGTAGCGCAGCAGGCTCGCGTGCGTCTGCTCCGACTCCCAGGGGCCCTCGCGTCGCAGCCGGTCGATCAGGGCGACGGTGTCGAGCACGGCGAGCCCGGCGGGCCGGGGCGCGGCGATCACGTCGGCGCCGGCCGCCCTGAGTGCGGCGGCGGCGGGGTGCGAGTCGTCGGAGGTGAGCAGCACCGCCCCGTCGGGCAGTTCCGCGCCGAGTGCGGGCCGCCCGTCTGGCAGATGCCACGCGAGCCGCACCGGCAGCTCCTCCGTGTAATAGACGGGGCCGGTGAGCCGCCCGAGGGCCGCGACGGGCAGCAGCGTCGGCAGCGCGGGGTCGAGCAGGACGACGGTGCCGCGCGCCCCGCTCACGGGGCCTCCGCCGCGACGGCGCGGGGCGGCTGATCGAGGCGCCAGTAGCCGGCGCCCTTGCCCGCCATCGCGGCCAGGAAATCGGCGACGGCCTGCAGCACCTCGATATCGCGCACCCGCTCGCTGCCGACGCCGCCCCCGCCCACGCGAGGGACGGGGAAGGTGATGGTGCGGGTGGCGGCGCGGTAGGAGCCGCTGGGGTAGAGCCGCTTGAGGCGCATCTGTTGCGAGTCCAGCAGCTCCATCGGCGCGATGCGGAGATTGGTGCCGGTCACCGTGATCTCGGTGACGCCCGCGTCCCGCGCGAGCGAGCGCAGCCGGGCGATCGCCGCGAGGCGGTCCACCTCCACCGGCGGCGGGCCGTACCGGTCGGTGAGCTCGGTGAGCACCTCGGCGACGGCCGTATCGTCGTGCGCGGCGGCCAGTTTGCGGTAGGCCTCCAGGCGCAGCCGGTCGCTCGTGACGTAGTCGGGCGGGATGTGCGCGTCCACCGGGAGGTCGATGCGCACCTCCTTCTGCTCCTCGGGCACGGTGATCGGGGTGCCGTCGGCGGCGGCGCGGTAGGCCTCCACCGCCTCGCCGACGAGCCGCACGTAGAGGTCGAAGCCCACTCCCGCCACGTGCCCGGACTGCTCGGCGCCGAGAACGTTGCCGGCG
Source organism: Tsukamurella asaccharolytica (assembly GCF_007858435.1). Lineage (GTDB taxonomy): Bacteria > Actinomycetota > Actinomycetes > Mycobacteriales > Mycobacteriaceae > Tsukamurella > Tsukamurella asaccharolytica. Next base: position 176,126 of record NZ_VIGW01000006.1, read on the forward strand.
CCGCGGATCTCGAGGTCCTTCATGGCCACGGCCATGCCGGCACCGAGGTCGTTGTTCTGCGCGATGGTCGCGAGCCGGTCGTAGGCGGTCTCGGTGAGCGGCTTCTCCGGCGGGTAGAGGAAGTAGGCGTAGCCGCGCTCGCGGGAGCGGCCCACGCGTCCGCGCAGCTGGTGCAGCTGAGAGAGGCCGAGGTTCTCGGCGCGCTCCACGATGAGGGTGTTGGCGTTGGAGATGTCGAGGCCGGTCTCGACGATGGTGGTGCACACCAACACGTCGAACTCGCGGTTCCAGAAGCCCTGCACGGTGCTCTCCAGGGCCTCCTCGCCCATCTGGCCGTGCGCGACGACGACCCGCGCTTCGGGGACCAAGTCGCGGAGGTGCTTGGCGGCCCGGTCGATCGAGCTGACCCGGTTGTGCACGTAGAAGATCTGGCCGTCGCGCAGCAGCTCGCGGCGGATGGCGGCGGCCACCTGCTTGTCGTCGTAGGCGCCCACGTAGGTGAGCACCGGATGGCGCTCCTCGGGCGGCGTGAGGATGGTGGACATCTCGCGGATGCCGGCCATGCTCATCTCCAGCGTGCGAGGGATCGGGGTGGCGCTCATGGTGAGCACGTCGACGTTGGTGCGCAAGGCCTTGATGTGCTCCTTGTGCTCGACGCCGAAGCGCTGCTCCTCGTCGACCACGACGAGGCCGAGGTCCTTCCACCGCACGCCGGTCTGCAGCAGCCGGTGGGTGCCCACCACCACGTCGACGCTGCCGTCGGCCAAGCCCTCGAGCACCGTCCGCGTCTCGAGCTTGTCGGTGAACCGGGACAGGCCCTTGACCGTGACCGGGAAGCCCTGCATCCGCTCCTCGAAGGTCTTCAGGTGCTGTTGCGCGAGCAGCGTCGTCGGCACGAGCACAGCGACCTGCTTGCCGTCCTGGACGGCCTTGAAAGCGGCGCGCACCGCGATCTCCGTCTTGCCGTAGCCGACGTCGCCGATGACGACACGGTCCATCGGGACGGCCTTCTCCATGTCGGCCTTCACGTCGCCGATCACGGTCATCTGGTCGACGGTCTCCGTGAACGGGAAGGCGTCCTCCATCTCGCGCTGCCACGGGGAGTCGGGGGCGAAGGCGTGGCCGGGCGCGGCGTTGCGGGCCGCGTAGAGCTGTACCAGCTCGCCTGCGATCTCGCGGACGGCCTTGCGCGCCTTGCGCTTGGTGTTCTGCCAGTCGCTGCCGCCCATCTTCGACAGGGCCGGCATCTCGCCGCCGACGTACCGGGAGAGCTGGTCCAGCGACTCCATCGGGACGAAGAGCTTGTCGCCCGGCTGTCCCCGCTTGCCCGGCGCGTACTCGATCACCAGGTACTCGCGGCGGGCGCCCGCCACGGTGCGTTCGATCATCTCGACGAACTTGCCGATGCCGTGCTCGTCGTGCACCACGAGGTCGCCCGCGGTGAGCGCGAGCGGGTCTACCTGGTTTCGGCGCTTGGCCGGAAGCCGGCGGCCGTCGCCGACGCCGGCGACCCGGTTGCCCGTCAGGTCGGGTTCGGCGAGCAGCACTAGCTTCCCGGCGGGCGCGGTCAGGCCCGTCTGCAGGCTGCCGCGCAGCACGCCGACGGTGCCCGGTTCCGGGGCGGCGCCCGCGTCCAGCTCGGTGGCGGGGACCTCGGCGTCGCGCAGTCGCTCCAGGATGCGGGCGCGCGTCCCCTGACCCGCGACCACGATCACGCCGGTGCCGCCGGACGCGGCATGGGCGCGCAGCGTCGCGAACAGCTTCTCCGCCTCGGCCTCGGAACCCCTGGGCGCGGGGGCGGATTCGACCCGCACGGTGAGGTGGTCCGGCCCCTCCTCCGGTCCGGCCGCCAGCGGCGAGACGGTCCACCACGGCCGCCCGGCCGCCGAGACGGAGTCGTGCACCTCGTCGAGAGCGCGGTAGGCGCTGGCGCCCAGGTTCATGCCCGACGGGTCCAGGGGAGCGGCCGAGCCGAGGGCTGCCGCGGTCCACGAGGCCTCGAGGAACTCCTGCCCGGTGCGGCCGAGGTCCGCGGCGCGGGTGCGGATCTTCTCGGGATCGAGCAGCAGGGTGTGCGCCCCCGCGGGCAGGACGTCGGTGAGTAGTTGCAGCTCGCCCGGGACGAGCGCGGGGATCAGGGCCTCCATGCCCTCCACCGGGATGCCCTGGGAGAGTTTCTCCAGCATCTCCACCAGGGCGGCGTCCGACTCGTGCTCGGCCTTGAGCGCCGCCGCGCGCTCGCGGACCTCCGCGGTGAGCAGCAGCTCGCGGCAGGGGTAGACGTGCACGGTGCCCAGCTCGACCTCGGGCTGCGAGCGCTGATCGGCCACGGAGAAGGCGCGCAGGTCGGTGATCTCGTCGCCCCAGAACTCCACGCGCACGGGCAGATCCGTGGTGGTGGGGAAGACGTCGAGGATGCCGCCGCGCACCGCGAACTCGCCGCGCTTGCCCACCATGTCGACCCGCGTGTAGGCGAGCTCCACCAGGGTCTCGACGAGCCGGTCGAAGTCGTGCTCTACGCCCTCGCGCAGCGTGATCGACGGGGCGTCGCCGAGTCCGGGCGCCATCGGCTGCACCAGGGAGCGGACCGTCGCCACCACGGCCCGCAGGGGCTCGCCGTACTGCGCGTCCTCCGGGTGGGCCAGGCGGCGCAGCACCTGCAGGCGTCGCCCGACGGTGTCGGCGCCGGGCGAGAGGCGCTCGTGCGGCAGGGTCTCCCAGCTGGGGAACTGGGCCACGGCACCGTCGCCCAGCATCTCCCGCAGCTCGGAGGTCAGGTCGTCGGCCTCGCGCCCGGTGGCGGTGACGACGAGGACGGGCACGCGGTCGGCGAGGGCCGCGACGAGGAACGGACGCGCCCCGTCGACCGCGGTGACGGTGAGGTCGGGCCTGCCCGCGGCCTCCGCGAAGGCGGCGATGTCGGGATCGGCGGCGACCGCCCTGGTCAGTCCGGAAAGGGCGGGGACGGAGGAGGGGGCGGCGTCAGGCACCGATCCAGTGTATTGGCGACGCCCGACACGCGCCGACGGGCCCGAGCGCCGCTCCGCGGCTCTCCCTAGAGGGATGTGCATCGCCCTCGCGTGTCGTGCATTCCCCCTGTCCATGGACGTAGGGAGGTGACCGTCCCGCTAGGGGCGCCGAATCGCCGGCGGCCCGGATCACTCCACGTCGTCGACGGGCCCGTCCAGCCGGCTGGGCTCGATGGCGACGGGGTTCTCCTTGAGGCCGATGAGGCCGTACCAGGAGAGGTTCACGATGTGCGCGGCCACGGCCTCCTTGGGCGGGTCGCGCACCTCGAGCCACCACTGCGCCGTCATGGCGACCATGCCGACCAACGCCTGCGCGTAGAGCGGCGCGAGGCCCGGGTCGAGATTCTTGCTCTGGAACTCGCCCTCGAGATGGCTCTCCACCTGCCCGACGAGGTCGTTGAGCAGCGTCGAATAGCCGCCCGAATGCTCGACGGAACTGTTGCGGGTGAGGATGCGGAAGCCGTCCGCCCGCTCCTCGACGTAGGTGAGCAGCGCGAGCGCGATCTGCTCGATCCGGGTCTTCGACCGGTCCTCGAGCATGGCGCGGGAGAAGACCTCGAGGACGATCTCCATCTCGCGGTCGACGACCACGGCGTACAGGCCCTCCTTGCCGCCGAAGTGCTCGTAGACCACGGGCTTGGAGACCCCGGCCTTCGACGCGACCTCCTCGATGGTGGCCGCCTCGTAGCCGCGGTCGGCGAACACCGATCGCGCCGTGTCCACCAGCTGATTGCGCCGCTCGGCGGCGGGCATCCGCTTCCGCGCCGGCGTTCCTGCCGCACGGCTCGGCTTGGCGGAGGAGGTCACGGCGTGCCCGTCGGGCCGGCCTCGGGCTCGGCACCGTCGGCCGGCTTGCGCGCGGCCTCGGCCTGCGCGGCCACCTGCGCCTGGTACGCGGCCTCGGCCTTGTCGTGCTGCTTCTTGATGAACCGGCTCGCGAAGATCAGCCCGACGAAGAACAGCAGCTCGAAGACGATGGCCGCGACGTACAGCACCCGCGCGGTCGTCGTGGTCGCATCGGTGAGCCGCCAGATCAGCACGCCGAGCACCAGCAGCAGGACTGCGCCCATCGACTTCAACTGCAGGCCGTTGCTGAACGGAAGCGGCTTGTCACTCATGGGTGACGATTCTACTTACCGCCCCGAGAACACCGTGAGATCGGCGAACAGGTCCAACACCGGCTGCGGGAAGACGCCGAGCGCGATCACCGTCACCACGCCGAGAGCGATCGCGAAACCGGTGAGCGGACCCACCCGCGGGACGTCGGGCGCGAACTCATGCGCGGGCGCGAAGTACATGGTCATCAGCATGCGGAGATAGAAGACGGCGGCCAGCGCGCTCGCGAGCACACCGACCACCACCAACCACGCGCCACCGCGCTGTGCCGCGGCCGCGAAGACCGCGAACTTGCCGACGAAACCCGCGGTCAACGGGATCCCGGCGAAGGAGAGCAGGAACAGCGCCATCGCACCCGCGAGGAGCGGCCGGGTGCGGCCCAGCCCGGCCCACCGATCGAGCTCGCCGACCTCGACGCTCGTCCCGTCCGGCCGGAGCTCGCGCACCGCGGCGGCGACGGCGAAGGCGCCGACGGTGCTGATCCCGTAGACCGCCAGGTAGAAGCAGACCGCGCCGGTCCCGCGGACCGTCCCCGCAAAGACGCCGATGAGCAGGAATCCGGTGTGCGCGATCGCCGAATAGGCGAGCAGCCGCTTGACGTCCGACTGCGTGACCGCGATGACCGAGCCGACGACGACGGTCACCGCCGCCACCGCCGCGATCACCGGACGCCAGGGCACGTCGTCGAAGGCCACCAGGGTGAGCCGCACGATCACGCCGAACGCCGCGATCTTCGTGGCCGCCGCCATGAACGCGGTCACCGGCGTCGGCGCGCCCTGATAGACGTCCGGGACCCACGAGTGGAAGGGCACGGCACCCACCTTGAACAGCAGGCCCACGCCGATCAGCGCGGCGCCGATCGTGCCGAGTACCGCGTCCTGCGGCACCGCGGTGATCGACGTGGAGCCCGTCGCCGCGAACCGCAGGGCGATGCCGAAGAGCAGGATCGCGGAGCTGAACGCGCCGAGCAGGAAGTACTTCACCGCCGCCTCGAGCGGCAACAGTCCGCGCCGCCTCGCCAGCGCGCACAGCAGATACAGCGGCAACGAGAAGACCTCGAGCGCGACGAACAGCGTGAGCCAGTCCTGAGCCGAGACGAACGCCAGCATGCCGCCGAGCGCGAACAGCGTGAGCGGCACCGCCTCCGTGTGCGTCAGGGAGTCGTAGCGTGCCACCAGGAGCGCCAGTGCCGGCAGCGTGGAGATCAGGAGCAGCCCCTGCAGCGCGAGCGAGAGGCCGTCGTCGGCGACCGACCCCGCCAGTACGGCCCGCGGGCGCGCCCCGGTGTCCGCGAGCACCGCCACCGCGAGGAGCGCCGCCACCACCGCGCCGCCGCCGAGCACCGCGTGTGACGTGCGCCGGATCGTCGCGGGCGCGAAGGACTCCACGAGCACGCCGACGATCGCCGCCGCGAAGATGATGATCGCGGGCGCGATCTGCGAGTACTCGATCGACGGCGCCGGGAGCGCGGCCAGCGTGCCGAGCGGTTGCGGGTTCACCGGGCGACCTCCGCGACCGTGGGCGAGACCGACGGGGTGATCGCGTCCAGCGCGGGGCCGGGGAAGAAGCCCAGCACGAACAGGGCCACCACGAGCGGCACCAGCACGAGCAACTCGCCCGGGCGCGCATCGCCCGAGCCGCCCGGCCCGCTCGCTGCGCTCCCGGCGCCGAAGGCGCGCTCCACGGCCTCCGGCGCGGGACCCGTGAACATGCGCTGGTAGGTCCACAGCACGTACATCGCCGACAGCACCAGGGCGAGGACGGAGACGATCGCGGCGAGCGCCCACCGCGGGTAAGTGCCGACCACGACGAGCAACTCGGAGACGAAGGGCCCGAGGCCGGGCAGGGAGAGCGTCGCGAGGCCGGCGATGAGGAAGATCGCGCCCAGCTTCGGCGCCCGCGACCAGACGCCGCCGAAGTCGCCGATCCTGCGACTGCCGCGGCGCGCCACCAGGACCCCGGCGGTGAGGAACAGCGCGGCCGTGGCCACACCGTGATTCACCATGTAGAGCACCGAGCCGGACTGCGAATCGCCGGTGCGCGCGAAGACGCCAAGGATGATGAAGCCGAAGTGGCTGATCGACGTGTACGCGATGAGCGACATCACGTCGGACTGCCCGATCGCCAGGATCGCGCCGTAGACGATGCCGATCACCGCCAGCGCCGCGACCCACGGCGCGAACCGGGCCGCCGCGTCGGGGAACAGGGTGAGGCAGTATCGCAGCATGGCGAAGGTGCCGACCTTGTCGACGATCGCCATCATCAGCACGGCGGTCGGCGGGTTCGTCTGCACCGCAGCGCCCGGCAGCCAGGTGTGCAGCGGCCACAGCGGTGCTTTCACGGCGAACGCGAACAGGAAGCCCAGGAACATCAGGTCCTGGGCGATGCCGGGTCCGGGCCGCGCACCGTCGACGAGGGCGCGCAGGTCGAAAGTGCCGGACGTGGCGTACAGCCCGACGACCGCGGCGAGCATCACGAGCCCGCCGGCGAGGTTGTAGAGCAGGAACTTCACCGCGGCGCGGCCGCGGGCACCGGAATCGCTACCGGTGCCCCCGAACCCGGCCAGGAGGAAGTACAGCGGGATCAGCATGGCCTCGAAGACCAGGTAGAACAGCAGCACGTCGGTGGCGACGAAGCTGACCAGCACCATCGCCTCGACCGCCAGCGTGAGCGCGACGTAGGTGCCCGCCCGCTCGCTGTCGGGGGCGGTCTCGCGCCACGCGGCGAGGAGCAGGACTGGCAGCAGCGCGACGGTGAGCAGCACCAGCACCAGCCCGGTGCCGTCGAGCCCCAGGCGGTATCCCGCCCCGAACGACGGTATCCACGAGTGGGATTCGACGAACTGGAAGCCGCTCGCGGGGTCGAAGGCGGCGGCGAGTCCGATGCCGATCACCAGCGCGATGAACGCGGCCGCGAGACCGATCCAGCGCGCCGCGCGGGGCACGGCCGCGGCGGCGACGGCCCCGACCGCCGGCGCCGCCCACAGCAGCGTCAGCCACGGCCCGCTCACGAGAGCCACACCGCCGCGGCGCCGATGAGCACCGCCGTCCCGGCCAGCATGGTCAGCGCGTAGCTCCGGGCGTACCCGGTCTGCGTGCGGCGCAACATCAGTGATCCGACGTGCACGCCCGCGGGAATCGCGTCGATCGCGCCGTCGATGCCCTTGCGCTCGGCGACGAGCAGCGCCTCGGTCGCGGCCTGCCCGGGCCGGAGGAAGACGGCCTCGTTGAGGGCGTCGCCGTACAGGTCCTTACGCGCGGCGCGGGTCAGCGCGCTCACCGTCGACGGTGCCTCCACGGGCACCGTCCGGGTCGAGCGGACCGCCACCGCCACGCCGATCGCGACGGCGGCGAGCACCAGGAGGGTGACCGCCCAGACGGGGATCGCATGGTGCACCTCGGGCGCGGATCCGACGGCGGGGGCGAGGAAGTCGGACAGCCTGCCGCCGATCACCAGGAGGGCGCCGGCGCCGATGCTGCCCAGCGCCAGCACGACCATGGGCGCCGTCATCACCCGTGGTGACTCGTGCGGGTGGGTGCCCGCGCGCCAGCGGGGGGCGCCGAAGAAGGTCAGCACCATCACCCTCGTCATGTAGAAGCCCGTGATGCCCGCGCCGAGGATCGCGGCGCCGCCCAGCACGATCCCGGCGACGCCGCCGCGCCCCAGCGCCGCCTCGATGATCCCGTCCTTGGTGAAGAAGCCCGACAGGGGCGGGACGCCGATGATCGCCAGATAGCCGAGGCCGAAGGTGACGGCGGTGACCGGCATGATCTTCGCCAGGCCGCCGTACCGCCGCATGTCCGTCTCGTCGTTCATCCCGTGCATCACCGAGCCCGCGCCGAGGAACAGGCCGGCCTTGAAGCAGCCGTGCGCGAGCAGGTGCGCGATCGCCAGGGCGTAGCCGGCGGGACCGAGACCGGCGGCGAGCACCATGTAGCCGATCTGGCTCATGGTCGAGGCGGCGAGGGCCTTCTTGATGTCGTCCTTCGCGCAGCCGATCACCGCGCCGAAGAGCAGGGTGACGGTGCCGACCGCGAGCACGAAGCCCTGCGCCACGGGCGCCGCCTCGAAGACGGGGCCCGTGCGCACGATGAGGTAGACGCCCGCCGTGACCATCGTCGCGGCGTGGATGAGGGCGGAGACGGGGGTGGGGCCCTCCATGGCGTCGCCGAGCCAGCTCTGCAGCGGCACCTGGGCGGACTTGGCGCAGGCGGCCAGCAGGAGCAGCAGCCCGAGCCAGGTGAGCACGCCCTCGCCGGCCTCACCGGCGCGGGGGAGGAACTCGCCGAAGGTGGTGGTTCCGAAGGTCATGAGGGTGACCGCCACCGCCAGGGCCAGCCCCATGTCGCCGACACGGTTGACGATGAACGCCTTCCGCGCGGCCGTCGCCGCCGAGGGCTTGTGCTGCCAGAAGCCGATGAGCAGGTAGGAGGCGAGACCCACGCCCTCCCAGCCGAGGTAGAGCACCACCAGATCGTCGGCCAGTACCAGCACCAGCATCGCGCCGAGGAACAGGTTGAGGTAGCCGAAGAACCGCCGGCGCCCCGGATCGGCCGCCATGTAGCCGATCGAGTAGACGTGGATCAGGGTGCCCACGCCGGTGATGAGGAGGGCGAAGCACACCGACAGCTGGTCGAGCCGGAAGGCGAGGTCCACCGAGAGGTCGCCGCCCGAGAACCAGTGGTAGAGCACGGTCCGCACCGAGCGGTCGGCGGGATCGCGGGCCAGCAGCAGGACGAAGGCGACGGCCGCGACGACGAAGGAGAGCGCGGCGACGGCGGTCCCGAACAGGTGGCCCCAGCCGTTCGTGCGGCGCCCGCCGAGCAGCAGCACCGCCGCTCCGGCGAGAGGGATCAGGGGCAGGGCCGCGAGGAGTACCGTCACCTCTCACCGCCTCAGCAGGTGCGGCTCGTCGACGGACACGGACCGACGGACCCGGAAGATGGCGATGATGATCGCCAGGCCCACCACCACCTCGGCGGCGGCCACGACCATCGTGAAGAAGGCGAGCACCTGCCCGTGCGGCACGGCGTGCATCCGGCCCGCGGTGACGAGCGTGAGGTTCGCGGCGTTGAGCATCAGCTCGATGCACATGAACACGACGATGGCGTTGCGGCGCAACAGCACCCCGGCGGATCCGATCGCGAAGAGCAGCGCCGCGAGGTACAGGTAGAGGTGCGGGTTCACGGCGACACCTCGTCGTCGCGCAGCACGTGCGGGACTTCGTCGTCGAGGGAGGCGGCGCGGTCGGGCAGGGCTCGGCGCTCGCCGGGCGCGCGCGGGATGAGCGTGTGGTTGACGGATTCGAGGGCGGGCGTCCCGTCGGGCAGCCGGGCCGGCAGGTCGACGGCGTTGCCCAGCGCATAGACGCCGGGGTTGGGCAGCGGAGTGGCGCGGCGGCCCTCGCGGAACCGACGGATCGACTGCTCGCGCTGGCTGAGCGCGGTGGCGAGGTTCTCCCGGTGCGCGAGGATCATCGCGCCCAGCGTGGCGGTGATGAGCAGCGCGGCGGTCAGCTCGAAGGCCCACAGGTAGCGCACGAAGACGGTGTCCGCCAGGGCCTCCACCGAGTTCGGCGGGTACTCGCCCGACGGTGCGCCGGGGCCCGGCAACGTGGCCCGGGCCACGAGGCCGATGAGGAGTATCCCGAACGCGAGACCAGCCGCGGCGGCGGCGATCCGGTGCCCGCGCAGGGTCTCGACCAGGGAGTCGGAGGAGTCGACGCCCACGAGCATGACGACGAACAGGAACAGCATCATCACCGCGCCGGTGTAGACCACGATCTGCACCACCCCGAGGAAGGTCGCGTCCTGGGCGATGTAGAGGATCGCGAGCAGGATCATGGTGGCGGCCAGGCACAGCGCCGAGTACACGGCCTTGGAGGCGAGTACGACGCCGAGGGCGAAGGCGACCGCGGGTACGGCGACGATCCAGAACGTCCACAGCTCGCCCGTCACGAATCCACCTCTCCCCGGTAGTAGTCGGCGGCGGTGAGGCTCTCGCGCATCGCGTGCGGCGGTGGCGCCTCGCCCTCGTGCAGCGGCGCCAGCAGGTCGTCCTTGTCGTAGATCAGCGCGGCGCGGTCGCGGTCGGCCATCTCGTAGTCGTTCGTCATCGTCAGCGCGCGCGTGGGGCACGCCTCGACGCAGAGGCCGCAGCCGATGCAGCGCAGGTAATTGATCTGGTAGGTCCGGCCGTAGCGCTCGCCGGGGGAGTACCGCTCCTCGTCGGTGTTGTCGGCGCCCTCCACGTAGATCGCATCGGCCGGGCAGCTCCACGCGCACAGCTCGCAGCCGATGCACTTCTCCAGCCCGTCGGCGTACCGGTTGAGCTGGTGCCGCCCGTGATAGCGGCCGGCGGTGGGCGCCTTCTCCTCCGGGTAGTTCTCGGTCACCGGTCTGGTGAACATGGTCCGCAGGGTCACGCCGAATCCGGCGAGTCCTAGGGGGTCAGCCATGGGACGCCTCCTTCGCGTCGGTCTCGTGCGGCAGAGCGCGCCGCGCGGGCTCGGACAGGTACTGGCCCGGCATGGGCGGCACCGGGAAGCCCCCGGCCAGGGGATCGAAGGGCAGCGAGAAGGTCTCCGGGTCGGGGCCCGGCTCGGGTGCCGTCTGTCGACGGTGCCGGGCCACCAGGACGGCGAGCACGGCGAGGGTGAAGAGCAACGAGACCGCGGGGGCCAGGACCGTCGTCGAGTGCCCGGCGAGGGCCCAGGCCTGCACCGCACCGGCGACCAGCACCCACGCCAGCGCGGTCGGGATCAGCAGTTGCCAGCCGAACCGCATGAACTGGTCGTACCGCAGCCGCGGCAGCGTGGTGCGCAGCCAGATGAAGGCGAACAGGAAGCACCACACCTTGCCCACGAACCAGAGCACCGGCCACCAGCCGGAATTCGCCCCGTCCCACAGGTTCAGCGGCCACGGCGCGTGCCAGCCGCCGAGGAACAGCGTGGTGGCCAGCGCCGAGACCGTGGTCATGTTCACGTACTCCGCGAGCATGAACATGGCGAACTTCAGCGAGCTGTACTCGGTGTGGAAGCCGCCCACCAGCTCGCCCTCGGCCTCCGGGAGGTCGAAGGGGGCGCGGTTGGTCTCGCCGACCATGGAGACCACGTAGACCACGAACGAGGGCAGCAGGAGGAAGACGTACCAGACACCTTCCTGCCGGGCCACGATGCCCGACGTGGCCATGGTGCCGGCGTAGAGGAAGACGGCGGCGAAGGACAGGCCCATCGCGACCTCGTAGCTGATCACCTGGGCGGTGGACCGCAGGCCGCCGAGCAGCGGATACGTGGACCCGGACGACCAGCCCGCGAGCACGATGCCGTAGACGCCGATGCTGGTGATCGCGAGCACGTACAGCACCGCAACCGGAAGGTCGGTGAGCTGCAGCGGCGTCCACGTCCCGAAGACCGAGACCTGCGGGCCGAAGGGGATCACGGCGAAGGCCATGAAGGCGGGAATGGTGGCGATGATGGGGGCGAGGAGGTAGACGGGCTTGTCGACGCCGGCCGGGGTGATGCCCTCCTTGAGCGCCAGCTTGATGCCGTCCGCGAGGGACTGCAGAATCCCGAAGGGCCCCAACCGGTTCGGGCCGTACCGGTGCTGCATTCGCGCCATCACCTTGCGCTCGATGAGGATCGCGGCGAGCACCGTCAGCACCAGGAAGCCGAAGACCGCGACGGCCTTGCCCAGGATCAGCCACCACGGGTCGCGGCCGAAGGCGGAGAGGTCGACGGGCCCGTGCGGCCCGAGCGCGAGTGTGCCGATCATCGCGGATACCCCCACTGACCGATCGACACGACCGCACCCGAGGTGACGCGCAGCGTCTCGAAGACGGTGCTGCCCGGCGAGTTCTGCGGCACCCACACCACACGGTCAGGCATCTCGGTGATCGCCACCGGCAGTGTGATCGCACCGTGCCGAGTGGATACGACGACGAGAGAACCGTCGGCGACCTGGATTTCGCGGGCGGTCGCGGCGGACAGCCGCGCGACGGGGCGTCGCGCGGTGGCGGCGAGGTCCGGCGCGCCGTCCTGGCCGCGACCCAGGTCGAGGAGCTGCCGCCACGTCGCGAGCAGGGCCTCGCCGTCGCCGGGGACACCGGCGGCGCCGGGGACACCGGCGGCGCCGGGGCGAGCGGAGACGGGCCGGCGTGGCGGCCGCGCCGAGCCGAGCGTGCGGAGCGCGGCGGCGGCCCCGCCGGTGTCGGTGAAGCCGAGGTCGGCGCGCATGGCCTGCGCGAGGACCGCGAGTACCCGCGCGTCGGCGAGTGCGCCGGGCGACGGGAGCGCCGCGGCGAAAGACCGCATCCGGCCCTCCCAGTTGCGGAAGGTGCCCCCGCGCTGGGCCACGGTGGCGACGGGGAGCACCACGTCGGCCCGGGCGGTGACCTCGGACTCCCGCTGCTCGAGGCTCACCACGAAGGCGGCGTCCAGCGCGCGGCGCGCGGCCCCGGGATCGGGCAGGTCGCCGACGTCGACCGCGCCGCACACCAGGGCGGACAGGTCGCCGGCTGCGGCGGCGGCGAGGATGCCGGCGGTATCGCGGCCGGGGCCGTCGGGCGGGGTGACGCCCCACAGAGCTTCGAGCTCCCTGCGGTGCGCCTGGTCGGTGGTGAGGCGGCCGCCGGGCAACATCCCGGCCAGCGCCCCCGCGGCGACCGCGCCGGGCTCGCCCGCGCGGCGCGGGATCCAGGCGAGACGCGCGCCCGTGGTGCCCGCGAGCGCGGACGCGGCGGCGAGGGCCCCCGGTGCCTCGGCGAGTCGCTCCCCGACGAGGATCACCGCGCCGGGGGCCGACAGCTGCTGCGCCAGCGCGGAGTCGGCGAGGGCGGCGGCCTCGCCGCCGGGAACGCAGTGGAGCAGGGTGCCGTCGAGGCGGCCCAGCCCGCGGGAGGCGAACGGGGCGATCGAGAGCACCCGGGTGCCGCCCGCCCGCACCGATTTACGTAGCCGCAGGTGCACGATGGGCGACTCCTCCTCGGGCTCGAAGCCCGCGAGCAGCACGACCGACGCCGTCTCCAGGTCTGCGTAGGTCACTTCATCCACCGCGCCGGAGGCCAGGAACGAGGCCTCCTCTGCGCTGTGCGGCCGGATACGGAAGTCGATATCGTTGGTGCGCAGCGCGATGCGGGCGAAGGCGGAGTACGCGTAGAGATCCTCGACGGTGCCGCGCCCGCCGGCGAGCACCGCTGCCGCGCGCCCCGTGAGCCCCTTCGCGGCGGCCGCGATCGCCTCGGGCCACGAGGCGGGGGCGAGCGCGCCGTCGGCGCCGCGGACCAGCGGAGTGGTGAGCCGGTCCGGCCCGGAGGCGTAGGTGAACGCCCACCGTCCCTTGTCGCAGTTCCATTCCTCGTTGACCTCGGCGTCGTCGCCGGCGAGGCGGCGCAGGACCTCACCGCGCCGGTGATCCACGCGCAGCCCGCAGCCGCTGGCGCAGTGCTCGCACGCCGACGGGGTGGACGTCAGGTCGAAGGGGCGCGCGCGGAACCGGTACGAGGTGCTGGTGAGCGCGCCGACGGGACAGATCTGCACGGTGTTGCCGGAGAAGTACGAGTCCAGCGGTTGATCGCCTGCGACGCCGACCTGTTGCAGCGCACCGCGGTCCATGAGCTCGATGAAATCGTCGCCCGCGATCTCGTCGGAGAACCGGGTGCACCGGGCGCACAGGACGCAACGCTCGCGGTCGAGCACGATCTCCGCCGAGAGCGGGATCGGCTTGGGGTAGGTGCGCTTGTCGGCGGACGGGAAACGCGACGTGGCGCGGCCGGCGGACATGGCCTGGTTCTGCAGCGGGCACTCGCCGCCCTTGTCGCACACCGGGCAGTCCAGCGGGTGGTTGACCAGCAGCAGCTCCATCACGCTGCGCTGGGCGCCCGCCGCGGCGGCGGAGGTGGCCTGTGTGCGTACCACCATGCCCTCGGTCACCGTCGTTGTGCAGGAGGCGAGTGGCTTGCGCTGGCCCTCCACGTCCACCAGGCACTGCCGGCACGCGCCCGCAGGGGCGAGCAGCGGGTGATCGCAGAAGCGGGGGATCGCGATGCCCAACGCCTCGGCGGCGCGGATCACGAGGGTGCCCGGCGGGACCTCGATCTCGATGCCGTCGATGGTGGCCTTCACGGGCTCGGGTGCGGTCATCGGGCGCCCCCCGGGACCGGGGCCTCGCGCATCGAGGCCGCGGGGTCGAAGGGGCAGCCGCCCTCGGCGACGTGCAGCTCGTACTCCTCGCGGAAGTACCGCAAGGAGCTCTGGATGGGGCTGGCGGCACCGTCGCCGAGTGCGCAGAAGGCCTTGCCGAGAACGCCGTCGGCCACCTCGGCGAGCGTGTCCAGGTCCTCCACGCGGCCCTCACCCGCCTCCAGCCGGCGCAGCAGCCGCACCAGCCAGTAGGTGCCCTCGCGGCACGGCGTGCATTTGCCGCACGACTCATGGGCGTAGAACTCCAGCCAGCGCAGCACGGCCCGCACCACGCAGACGGTCTCGTCGAAGATCTGCAGTGCCTTGGTGCCGAGCATGGAGCCGGCGCCGGCGACGCCCTCGTAGTCGAGCGGTACGTCCAGGTGCTCAGCGGTGAGCAGCGGGGTGGACGAGCCCCCGGGCGTCCAGAACTTCAGCTCGTGGCCTGGCCGGACGCCGCCCGCGAGGTCGAGCATCTCCCGCAGCGTCACGCCGAGCGCCGCCTCGTACTGCCCGGGCCGCACCACGTGCCCCGAGATCGAGTACAGCGTGAAACCGGGCGACTTCTCGCTGCCCATGCTGCGGAACCACGCGGACCCGCGCGCGAGGATCGCCGGGACGCTGGCGATCGACTCGGCGTTGTTGACGCACGTCGGCGAGGCGTACAGGCCCGCGACGGCGGGGAACGGCGGCCGCAGCCGCGGCTGCCCGCGGCGGCCCTCCAGCGAGTCCAGGAGCGCCGTCTCCTCGCCGCAGATGTACGCGCCGGCGCCCCCGTGGACCACCAGCTCCAGACTGAAGCCGCTGGGGCCCAACGGCGTGCCCAGGTAGCCGGCCGCGTACGCCTCGGCGACGGCGGCGCGCAGCCGCCGCTGCACGCTCAGCACCTCGCCGCGGACGTAGATGAAGGCCCGCCGCGCGCGGATCGCGTACGAGGCGATGATGACGCCCTCGATCAGCGTGTGCGGCGTGGCGAACATGAGCGGCATGTCCTTGCACGTGCCGGGTTCGGACTCGTCGGCGTTCACCACGAGGTAGTGCGGCTTATCGGCGCCGGGCTTGGGCTCCTCGCCGGCGCGCAGCTGCGGGATGAAGCTCCATTTCAGGCCCGTCGGGAAGCCGGCGCCGCCGCGGCCGCGCAATCCCGCGTCCTTCACCAGCGCGATCACCTCGTCGGGCGCCATCGCGAGCGCGCGCTCGAGGCCCTCGTAGCCGCCCGTCGCGCGGTAGGAGTCGATGGTCCACGGCTCGGGATCGCCCCAGTGAGCGGAGAGCACGGGCGTGAGGTGCGCGGTCATGACTCCGCCTCCCGGACCGCCAGCAGGCCGGCCACCGTGGGGGCGCCGCCCACGCCCGACGCGGAGACGGCGCCGGGCCGGATGTCGTCGAAACCGGCGAGCAGCCGGGCGGTTTCGCGGAAAGTGCCCAGCGGAGCGCCGCGCGTCGGCGACGGTGGCCGGCCGGACCGCAGCGCGTCGACCAGGTCGCGGGCGCTCGCTACCGTCTGGTCGTCGAAGAACTCCCAGTTGACCATCACGACGGGGGCGTAGTCGCAGGCCGCGTTGCACTCGATCCGCTCGACGGTGACCTTCCCGTCGGCGGTGGTGCCGCCCGGGTCGATCCCGAGGTGCTCGCACAGGGAGGCGAGGATCGCGTCGCCGCCGAGCACGGCGCACAGCGTGGTGGTGCAGACGCCGACGAGGTACTCGCCGGTGGGGCCGCGCCGGTACATCGAGTAGAACGTGGCGACGGAGACCACTTCGGCGGCGGTGAGGTCCAGTGCGGTGGCGCAGAACTCGACGCCGGCCGGGGTGATGTAGCCGTCCTCGGACTGCACCAGGTGCAGCAGCGGCAGCAGTGCGGACCGCTTCTCGGGGTACCGGGCGACGAGCTGTTCGGCGTCGGCCGCGAGCCGCTCGGTCACCTCCGCGGGGTACTCGGTGGGTGCTCCGGGCCGGTACAGCTGCACGGCCTCCTGCGGTCGCGCGCCGAATTCCAGGAAGACGGGTTCGCTCATCGGTCCACCCCTCCCATCACGGGGTCGATACTGGCGACGGCCGCGATCACGTCGGAGACCATGCCGCCCTCGCACATCGCCGCCACCGCCTGCAGATTCGTGAACGACGGATCGCGGAAGTGCACGCGGTAGGGACGAGTGCCGCCGTCGC
Source organism: Tsukamurella asaccharolytica (assembly GCF_007858435.1). Classification (GTDB taxonomy): domain Bacteria; phylum Actinomycetota; class Actinomycetes; order Mycobacteriales; family Mycobacteriaceae; genus Tsukamurella; species Tsukamurella asaccharolytica. The sequence goes on from NZ_VIGW01000006.1 coordinate 192,616, forward strand.
TGACGGCGTGCACCAGCAGCTCGCCGCGGGGCGCCTCGACCGAGGCGGCCACCTGCCCGGCCGGAACCGCGAAGCCCTCGGTGACCAGCTTGAAGTGGTGGATCAGCGACTCCATCGACTCGCCCATGATCTCGGCGATGTGCTTGCGCGAGTTGCCGAGCCCGTCGGGACCGACCGCGAGATCGGCGGGCCAGCCGAGGCGGGCGTCGTCGACCATGACGGGACCGGGAGTGAGCTTGTCGAGGCACTGCTCGACGATCCGCAGCGACTGCGTCATCTCCAGCACCCGGATCAGGTAGCGGCCGTAGCAGTCGCACCCGCTGTCGGTGATCACATCGAAGTCGTAGTCCTCGTAGCCGCAGTAGGGTTCACTGCGGCGCAGGTCGTGCGGGAGGCCCGTCGCCCGCAGGACGGGGCCGGTGATCCCGAGCGCCATGCAGCCCGTGAGGTCGAGGTAGCCGATGTTCTTGGTCCGCGCGATCCAGATCGGGTTCTCGGTGAGCATCGACGACATGGACGCCAGCTGCGGAGGCAGCGTTCTGAGCAACTCGCGGATCTGCGGGATCGCCTCGTCGGGCAGGTCGGCCGCGACGCCACCCGGGCGGATGTAGGCGTGGTTCATGCGCAGTCCGGTGATGGTCTCGAAGACGTCGAGGATCTGTTCCCGGATCTCGAAGCCCCGCAGCATGGGGGAGACCGCACCCAGTTCCATGCCCCCCGTGGCCAGCGCGACGAGGTGGCTGGTGATCCGGTTGAGCTCCATCAGCAGGACGCGGATCACGGTCGCGCGTGCGGGGATCTCCTCGGTGATGCCGAGCAGCTTCTCCACGGCGAGGCAGTACGCGGCCTCGTTGAACAGCGGGGCGAGGTAATCCATGCGGGTGACGAACGTGGTGCCCTGCGTCCAGGTGCGGAACTCGAGGTTCTTCTCGATGCCGGTGTGCAGGAAGCCGATCCCGCACCGCGCCTCGGTCACCGTCTCGCCGTCGAGCTCGAGGATGAGGCGCAGGACGCCGTGCGTGGACGGGTGCTGGGGACCCATGTTCACCACGATCCGCTCCCGGCCGAGCGCTTCGGCGCTGATGTCGTCCCAGTCGGAGCCCATCGCGGTGAACTCGCTGTAGCCGGTGGTCACGAGTACGACCTCCGGGTATCCGGTGCGGAGACCGCGGCGCCGTGGAATTCGACGCCGATGCCGCCGAGCGGGTAGTCCTTGCGCTGCGGGTGGCCCTCCCAGTCGTCCGGCATCTCGATCCGGGTGAGAGAGGGATGCCCGTCGAAGACGATGCCGAAGAAGTCGTAGGTCTCCCGCTCGTGCCAATCCGTCGTCGGGTACACGCCGAAGAGCGAGGGGAGGTGCGGATCAGCTTCGGGACAGGAGGTTTCGAGGCGTAGGCGGCGGCCGTGCGTGATCGACCGCAGGTGCGTGACCGCCCGCAGCTCCGCCCCGGCGTTCTCCGGGAAGTGCACGCCGGAGGTGCCCAAACACATCTCGAACCGCAGCGCCGGCTCGTCGCGCAGCAGCCGCGCCACCGCCACCACGTGCTCGCGCGGCACCCGCAGCGTGACCTCGCCGCGGTACACGAGAACCGCGCGCACGGCGTCGGTGAAGGGCGCACCGTCGGACCGGTCCAGGGCCTCCCTCAGCACCGCGACGACCCGGTCGTACCCCGCCGGCAGCGGCTCCTCGCCCGGCCCGGGCATGGCGACGGGGCGCCTGATCCGCCCGTAACCGGAGGTGTCTCCCGTGCCGCCGCTGAACATGCCCGTCCGGGTGCGCACCACGTCCGGCGGTGGTGTGGCGGGTTCGACGGCGCCGCCGGGCTCGGGCGGCTCGGGGGTGCCGGTCATCGCAGCAGTCCTGTGAACTCGATGGTGGGCCGCGAGGCGAGAGCGGCCTCCTCCGCCGCGCGCCGCGCCGCCTCGCGGTGCACGCCCATCGGCGTCTCGGCGACCTTCTCGTGCAGGGCCAGCAGGGCGTTGAGCAGCATCTCCGGGCGGGGCGGACATCCGGGGAGGTAGATGTCCACGGGCACCACGTGGTCCACGCCCTGCACCACGGCGTAGTTGTTGAACATGCCGCCCGAGCTGGCGCAGACCCCCATGGCGAGGACCCATTTCGGCTCCGCCATCTGGTCGTACACCTGGCGCAGCACCGGTGCCATCTTCTGGCTGACCCGACCGGCGACGATCATCAGGTCCGCCTGCCGGGGCGAGGCACGGAAGGCCTCCATGCCGAATCGGGCGATGTCGAAGCGCGGCCCGGTGGTGGCCATCATCTCGATGGCGCAGCACGCCAGCCCGAAGGTGGCCGGCCACAGGGATCCCTTCCGCGCGTACCCCGCCACCACTTCGAGCGTCGACAGGAGGAAACCGCCCGGAACCTTGTCTTCTAGTCCCACTGAAGTCCCCCTCGCCGCCACTCGTAGACGTAGGCGACCGTCACGTTCACCAGGAACAGCGCCATCACGAGCAGGCCGTAGGTTCCCAGCACGTCGAAGTGCACCGCCCACGGGTAGAGGAAGACGATCTCGATGTCGAAGATGATGAACAACATGGCCGTGAGGTAGAACTTCACCGGGAACCGTCCGCCGCCCGAGGCGGGCGTCGGCGACGGATCGATGCCGCACTCGTAGGCCTCGAGTTTCGCGCGGTTGATCCGCCGCGGCCCCACGAATCGGGCGACACCCACGGAGAACACTGCGAAGGCGGCCGCGATCGCCCCGAGTACCAGGATGGGCACGTACAGGTCCACGGCGACGCTCCTTCCGCGGTGTAGGCGAAATCCCATTCAGCAGAACCGGTTAGGTTCCCCTGAGTGACGTTGTGAGCTACGTCACAACTATAGGTCGAACGCGAGACCGGGGTGGGCCTTTTCGGGCGAGCGTGTCGGATGTCAGAGAGTCGCGGTGGCCAGCAGGCGCCCCGCGGCGCCCGCCAGTTCGAACGGGTCGAGCGGGTGGCTCACCCAGGCGTCGGCCTGGGACCAGCGTGCCAACCAGCTGTCGGCGCTGCGGGCCGTGATGACCAGGAGGGGCGGGCACGGTGCGATCTCGTCGCGCACCTGCCGGGCCAGCCCCAATCCGCCCGCGGGCGCGGCTTCACCGTCGAGCACGACGAGCGCGACCCCGCCCTCGTCCAGGCGGGCGATCACGGCCGGCGCGGTCGCGGCTTCGAGGACGGCGATCGGGGGTCTGCCCGGCGCGGGGCGCGTGCCCAGGGCGGCGATGATCTCCGCGCGGTGACGCGCGTTGGAGCTGTAGACGAGGACGAGCGGGGCTGCGCCGGTCATGGTCCCCACGATAGGGACGCCGGTCGGGTTACGAAGCCGTTTGCGGGTGTTGTTCCGCCGAATATTCGAACGATCGGCTGCACCAATAGTGCGCTGATCGGCGCGAGATAGGGCCGGCGCACGGCCTGACGGTGGTCTGATCGCGCAGAACGATCGAAATCGGAAACCATGGAGTGAACACCTGCTTGCGGCGTCCCGTGATCGGGCTTAAGGTGGGCCGACCCGGGAGCGGGAGAACCGCAGGTCAGGAGATGAAATGCAGCGCACGATCCCCGAGGGCGAGGTGCTCGCGGCGGCCGATCGCATCATCGAGGCCTTCACCGCCACGGACACCGACGGCTATTTCGCTGGCTTCGACCCGCGCGCGACCTTCGTCTTCCACACCGAACCGCGCACGTTGGCCGACCGTGCGGAGTACGAGCGCCTGTGGGCCGGTTGGATCGACTCCGGCTGGCGCGTGATCTCGTGCGAGAGCACCGCGCGGATCGTGACGGCCGTGGGCGGCACGGCGGTGTTCAGCCACGACGTGCACACCGTCACCCAGGTCCGCGACGGGTCCCGCACCGAGACGCGCGAGCGGGAGTCGATCGTCTTCGCCACCGCTCCCGACGGCACCCTTGTGGCCGTCCACGAACACCTCTCGGCCTCGTGATGCTGCGCTACTACCGCCGGCTCGACGCGTACCTGCACGCCTCCGCCGACGACGGGAGCCCCGTGCGGGGAGAGCTCGGCGGGCGGCGCATCTTCGCGATCTGGCTCGCGGCGAACCTGGTCGTCACCACGATGCTCACCGGCACGCTGTTCGTGCCCTCAGTCTCGCTGAGCGGCGCCTTTTGGCTGATCCTCGCGGGCACTGTCGTCGGCGCCCTGGTCCTGGTCGCGGTCGGGAACGTGGGCACCCGCACCGGTCTGCCGACGATGGCACTGACGCGTGCCTCCTTCGGGGTGCGTGGCAGCCGGATCCCGGTGGCCGCCAACATCGCCGTGCTCATGGGCTGGAGCTGGGTGCAGGCGATGCTCGCCGGCGTCACCGTGAACTACGTGATCGAGCAGCAGACCGGATACTCGAATCCGGTCCTGTTCTCGGTGCTGTGCGAGGTGATCGTGGTGTCGCTGGCCATCTTCGGCCATGCAGGTATCGCGAAGGTGGAACCGATTCTCGCCGTCGTGATCCTGGCGATCATGGGGTACTTGTTCATCGATATGTTCGGCGACGGCTTCGCCCGCCTGAACGCCCTTCCCCGCGACCCCGAGGGCCTCAGCGGCCTCGGCATCTTCGACATCGTGGTCGCCACGGCCATCTCGTGGACGGTGCTCTCGGCCGACATCAACCGGTTCGCGCGCAGCGAGCGGGGCGGCGTCATCGGCTCGGGGCTCGGCTACGTGGCTTCGACGGTTGCCGCGATGGCCCTGGGTGCCACTGCGATCGCTTGGCTGCTCGCGAACGGCAAGGACGCCCCGTCCTTCGATCCGACGGCGATCGTGGCCGAGTTCGGCGTCCCTCTGGCCGGGGTGGTCGTCTTCTCGGTGATGGCCACCAACACGATGGCCGTCTACGGGATGGTCACCTCGCTCGTCAATGCCGAACCCGGTCGCATCCGATTCCTGCCCGCCGCGCTGGGGCTCGGCGTCGTCTCGATCGCCGGATCGGCGTGGCTGGCGCTCCTCGACAAATTCACCTCGTTCCTCACGGCCATCGGCATCGTCTTCATCCCGGTCTTCGCGATCATCGTCGTGGACTATTACGTCCTACGGCGCGGGCGCTACGCCGCGTCGCTCGCCGAGGCCGGCTCACGCGACTACTGGTACCGCGGCGGCTGGAACCCGGTCGCCGTCGCCGTGTGGATCGCCGGCGTCGGCTTCTCCTCGGCGATCACCTACCTGTGGGTCAGCCCGGTGGGTGCCACGGTCCCGACCTTCGTGGTGAGCGCCGGACTGTACTGGGCCGGGAGCGCAGCCGTCCGCCGCGGTTCGGGCGGACCTGGGCGATCCGTCGCCCCGACTCCCCTCGATCGGGCTGCCGGGGATTCCGTGCGGTGGACATGACCGCAGGCTAGCGCCGCTGGGCCGCGGTATGAGTGGATCCGATCGGTGTGATCGGGACTTCGTGCGCGCCGGGCTTCGCGTCGCGGGTGCCGGGCACTAGGCTGGCGGCTGAGTTGCAGCCCCGAGCTCGGCCAGTGCAGAAGGAGAGATCGTGTCCGAAATCATCCAGGTAGGCGCCCGTGAGATCCTCGATTCGCGGGGTAACCCCACGGTCGAGGTCGAGGTCGTCCTGGCCGACGGCAGCTTCGCTCGCGCGGCGGTGCCCTCGGGTGCGTCGACCGGCGAGCACGAGGCCGTGGAGCTCCGTGACGGTGGCGACCGCTACCTGGGCAAGGGCGTGACCAAGGCCGTCGAGGGCGTACTCGAGGTCATCGCGCCGGAGGTCATCGGTATCCCCGCCGACGAGCAGCGGATCATCGACCAGACGCTGTTGGACCTGGACGGCACGCCGGACAAGAGCCGTCTCGGCGCGAACGCACTGCTCGGCGTCTCGCTCGCCGCGGCGAAGGCCGCCGCCGAGTCGGCCGCGCTGCCGCTGTTCCGCTACCTGGGCGGCCCGAACGCGCACATCCTTCCGGTGCCGATGATGAACATCCTGAACGGCGGCGCGCACGCGGACAGCGGCGTCGACGTGCAGGAGTTCATGGTCGCGCCGATCGGTGCCGAGACCTTCAAGGAGTCGCTGCGCTGGGGCGCCGAGGTCTACCACGCGCTGAAGTCGGTCCTCAAGGCCAAGGGCCTGAACACGGGGCTGGGTGACGAGGGCGGTTTCGCACCGTCGGTCGCCGGTACTCGCGAGGCGCTGGACCTGATCTCCGAGGCGATCGCGCAGACCGGGCTGCAGCTGGGCACCGATGTCGCGCTCGCGCTGGACGTGGCCGCGACCGAGTTCTACACGCCGGAGGGCTACGCGTTCGAGGGCAAGGTGCTCAGCTCGGCCGAGATGGGTGAGTTCTACCGCGGCCTCGTCGGCGAGTTCCCGTTGGTCTCGATCGAGGACCCGCTCTCGGAGGACGACTGGGAGGGCTGGGTCGAGCTCACCGACGCGATCGGCGACAAGGTGCAGCTCGTGGGCGACGACCTGTTCGTCACCAACCCGGAGCGGCTCGAGGACGGCATTGCCCGTGGCGCCGCGAACGCGCTGCTGGTGAAGGTCAACCAGATCGGCACGCTCACCGAGACGCTGGACGCGGTGGCCCTGGCCCACAACAACGGCTACAAGTCGATGATGAGCCATCGCTCGGGCGAGACCGAGGACACCACCATCGCCGATCTCGCGGTGGCGGTAGGCAGCGGCCAGATCAAGACCGGTGCCCCGGCCCGCAGCGAGCGCGTCGCCAAGTACAACCAGCTGCTGCGCATCGAGGAGGAGCTCGGAGACGCCGCGCGCTACGCCGGCGACACCGCCTTCCCCCGCTTCGAATTCACCAGCTAGCCGAGTAGCAACATCGAGAGACGAAGGAGCACAGCCGAAGTGAGCAGCAGGTCCCGCCTCGTGCGCAGCCCCTCGGGCGCCGAAGCCCGTGCGGACGGACGGAGCGCGGGGCGGACCGTCGTGCTGCTCCTGGTGCTGGGCGTCCTCGCCCTCACGCTCGCCGTACCGGTGCGGACGTACATGTCGGAGCAGGCGCGCGAGGAGAAGGTGGCGGCGGAGCACGCCCAGTTGCTCTCCGACATCGCGCGACTCGAGGAGCAGAAGCGGCTGCAGGACGATCCGGAGTACATCAAGGCGCAGGCCCGGATCCGGCTGCAGTACGTGATGCCCGGTGAGACGCCCTACCGCGTGCAGGTGCCGGGCGCCCCGAAACCGACGCCGGAGCAGGTGGAGGCCGAGCAGGCCAAGCAGAACCCCTGGTACACCAATGTGTGGCGGACGATCGCGGTGCCGCACTGATGAGTGACGCGGTCGCCCAGGAGGATCTGGACCGGGTCGCCGCGCAGTTGGGCCGTGTGCCCCGCGGCGTGCTCGCCATCGCCTATCGCACGCCCGACGGCGAGCCCGCTGTGGTCAAGACCGCGCCGCGGCTGCCCGACGGCACGCCCTTTCCGACGCTCTACTACCTGACGGATCCGCGGCTCACCGCCGAGGCGAGCCGCCAGGAGAGTGCGGGCGTGATGCGCGAGATGGAGGCGTTGCTCGCCTCCGACGAGACGATCGCCGAGAACTACCGCGCGGCGCACCGTCATTATCTGGAATCCCGCGACGCCCTGGAGGACCTGGGCACCGACTTCACCGGCGGCGGCATGCCGGACCGCGTGAAGTGCCTGCATGTGCTCATCGCCTACGCCCTCGCCGAGGGCCCCGGGGTGGTCCTGCTGGGCGACGAGGCCGTCGCGCTCGCCGCCGCGGCGGGCCTGCGTGGCAGCGCGATCCCCGCCGACTGGCCGGAGCCGCGGTTCCCCTGGGGTGGTGCGTGAGTCCCCTCGTCGTCGCGGCGATCGACTGCGGTACCAACAGCATCCGGCTGTACGTCGCCCGCGCCACCGCGGCGGGACTGGTGGAGCTGCACCGCGAGATGCGGATCGTCCGGCTCGGTGAGGGCGTGGACGCCACGAGGGAGTTCGCCGCTGCCGCCCTCGATCGGGTCGGCGCTGCGCTCGACGAGTACGTCTCCACCGCACTCGAACTGGGTGCGACGCGGGTACGCATGGTGGCCACCTCCGCCGCCCGTGACGTCGCGAACCGCGACGCCTTCCTCGACCTCACCGCCGCTGCGCTGGGGCGGATCACGCCCGGCGCCCGCGCCGAGGTGATCGCCGGCACGGAGGAGGCGGAGCTGTCCTACCGAGGGGCCACCGCGGGCCTCGCCGTCGCCGATCCGGCCCTCGTCGTCGACCTCGGGGGCGGCTCGACGGAGCTCGTCGTAGGCTCCGGCGGTGCCGTCGCGCACGCCTACTCGGCGGACATCGGCTGCGTCAGGATCACGGAACGTGCCCTGGCCACCGACCCGCCGACCGCTCTCGAGGTGGCGGACGCGCTGTCCCATATCGATGCCGCGCTCGACGCGGCCACCGCCGTCGCACCGCTGGACGGCGTCCGCACCTGGATCGGTGTCGCCGGGACGTTCACCACGCTCGCGGCGCTGGCACGCGGCCTCGCGGAGTACGACCCCGCGCTGATCCACGGCTCGCGGGTGCCGCTCGACGACCTCATCGGGCTGTGTCGCAGGCTGGTGGGCATGACCGCCGCGGAACGCCTGGCGCTGGGTCCGATGCACCCCGGACGCGCCGACGTGATCGGCGGCGGGGCACTGGTGGCGATGCGGCTCGCCGAGCGGCTGGCCGCGGTCGGCGTGACCGAGCTCATCGTCTCCGAGCGCGACATCCTCGACGGCGTCGCCATGGGACTCGCCGAACCCGCGAATTAACGCACTGTTGACGAACTCACAGCCTTCCGGCAGCGCACGAAGCGGTTCGGCCGCCTAACGTCTTCCTCAGACGGCGAAAGGAAGTCTGAAGATGACGAAGGCAACCGAATGCGTGATCGTGGTGCTGGACGGGACCGAGGCGACGGCGCGGCTGGTCGCTGACCTCTCCGCGGCGGGCAACCGCGTGACGGCGGTGGGCACGACCTTCCGCGATGTGGTGTCCGTGCTCTCCGGCGATGTGTACGCGCTCGTCGCCGACCTCGCCGACCCCGAGCAGTGGGCCACGGCCCTCGATCGCGCCGAGGCGCGGCACGGCGCGGTCGACACCGTGCTGGACCCGGCCGGCCGGCTGGCCGAGCGCGCCGCCTGACCGGACCGCAGCCCCTGGAATAGGGGAGGATATCCGGGCTTTCACGGAGGCGTGCGCCGCGGAGCGGTCGTAGCTTTGCCGCATGACGACGACCACCCCGTCGGTACCGCGCATCGCGGCGCTCGACGCACTCCGCGGCTTCGCGCTCGGCGGAATCTTCGCGGTGAACATCGCGATCATGGCGAACCCCGCGGGTTTCGCGGAGGGACCGGTGCGGGCCTTCGAGGAGATGTTCCTGCACAACCGCTTCTACGTGCTGTTCTCCTTCCTGTTCGGGTACTCGTTGACCTTGCAGTTCCGCTCCGCGGAGCGCGACGGCGCGAACGCGACCGCCCGCACCGTGCGGCGACTCCTGGCGCTCGTCGCGATCGGCCTGCTGCACACCGTGTTCCTGTTCACGGGCGACGTGCTGTTCGGCTACGGCGTGATCGGGTTCGCCCTGCTCGCGCTCCGTGGGCTCGGCGCGAGGTCGGCGCTGCGGCTCGCCGGTGTGCTGTACACGGTGTGCCTACTGTTGTTCGTCGCTCTCACCGTCGCGCGGATCGGCCATCCGCTCGACGCCGCGCAGGTGGCGGCCGACAATGCCGCCGCCCTCGACGCGGTCCGGGCGGGGTGGGGCGAGGCGGCCGCGTACCGATGGGACGACTGGGTCGGACGCCTCGGCCCCACGGTGGTCTTCGGGCTGCTCAACGTACTGCCACTGTTCCTCGTCGGCCTCGCGGCGGGGAAGGCGCGTCTCCTCGAGGACCCGGCCCGCTACCTCCCGCACCTGCCGCGGGTGCAGGCGATCGGTTTCGGGTTGGGCCTGCCGCTCTCGGTGATCCCGGTGGTGCTGCACATCCCGCACACCGAGGCTCTCGGCTACATCTCCGGGCCGTTACTCGCCGCCGCGTACGCCGCCACCTTCCTGCGGGTCATCCATGCGCGACCGGCGGTGTCCGAGGTCTTCGCGCCGGCGGGCCGGATCAGCGCCACGGTGTACCTGTCGCAGTCGCTGATCGCGGCGATCGCCTTCACGGGCTACGGTTTCGCGCAGGCCGGGATGTGGTCCGACGGTGCGGTGCTCGCCTTCGCCCTGGTCACCTTCGCACTCCAACTGGTGGCCGCGCGGTGGTACACCCGACGGTTCCGGTACGGCCCCGTCGAATGGGTGCTGCGCACGGCGACGTACGGCGGCACCGCCCGGATGCGCGAGCATGCCCGCGCGACGGTCAGTGGGCCAGCTTGAGCCCGACGACGCCGCCGACGATGGCCATGATGCAGACGATCTTGATCAGTGACGCCGACTCCTCGCCCGTGACCATCGCGTAGACCACCGTGAGGGTGGCGCCGATGCCGACCCAGACCGCGTACGCCGTGCCGGTGGGAAGGTCGCGCATCGCGTACGCGAGCCCGGCCATGCTGGCGACGAGCGCGACGCCGAAGACGATCGACGGGTTGAGTTTGGTGAAGCCCTCGGACTTGCCGAGAGCGGTGGCCCAGATGGCCTCGAGAATGCCGGAAACGATCAGAACGATCCATGCCATTATGCGAACCTCCTCAGGTTCGCACCGTCTTTTCGCTCGCCGGGTACGGTGCGCCTCGTCCGGATGTCTTTCGCGACGCCAGTCAGGTTACTCGCCGATGTTCGGGGGTCAAGTCGCGGTGACGAAGATTACCGGACACTACTGTGAGGGGCATGACGCGCGAACTGGTGTACACGGGATTCGTTTCGCTCGACGGGGTGGCGGACTCGCCCGGCGGCACCGTCGAGGGGCATCGCAGTGGTGGCTGGGTGGCACGGCACGACTTCCTCCCGGAGGCCTTCACCCTGAAGGGGGAGGAACTGGGGGAGACGACCGCGCTGCTCTTCGGGCGGCGCAGCTACGAGGCCTTCGGCGCGGTGTGGCCGCAGTCCGAGGACCACGCCGCCTACCGTGACCTGCCGAAGTACGTCGCCTCCGCCACGATCGGCGAGGACCGGCTCGTGGACGGGTGGGGCGGCACCACCATCCTGCGGTCAGCGGACGACGTCGCTGCGCTCAAGGAGAGCGACGGCGGCCCGATCTTCATCCACGGCAGCTGCGAGCTCGCGCGCAACCTCGCCGACGCCGGCCTCATCGACCGGTACAACCTCCTCGTCTTCCCGTATCTGCTCGGCGCCGGCAAGAGCATCTTCGGCCGGGAGGACCGCGCCGCCACTGCGCTGCGCCTGCGGGAATCGCAGGCCTACCCCAACGGGGTGCTCAAGGTCATCTACGACGTGACGCACCAAGCCTGATCACGGCGTTCGCCGCGCGATTCCTACTTCGTCAGTGCTTCCCGCACGCGGGCGCCCGCTGCATCGAAGGACGCAACGGCTTGATCGACTGCGCCGGGGTACCCCCAGAATCCGTGGATCATGCCGGGGTTCTCCTGCAGGTCGACATCGACACCCGCAGCCCGCAGCTTGTCCGCGTAGGCACGCCCGTGGTCGCGCATCGGGTCGTATTCGGCGACGACGATCGTTGCGGGAGCGACGCCCGAGACATTCGCGGCGAGCAAGGGGGAGACCCGAGGGTCCTTCCGGGAGTCCTCAGGGCGCAGAAACCGCTCCGTGAACCAATCGATTCCGCGCTTCGAGAGGAGATAACCCGACGCATTCTCATGCAATGAGGGGTAGTCGCCGTCGAAGTCCAAAAACGGGTACACCAATAGTTGGTGACGAAGAATGGGGCCACCTTCCTTTGCCGCTCTTTGGGCGGCGATTGCGGCCAAGTGGCCACCAGCACTGTCCCCGGCAATAGCGATGCGGTCCGGATCGCCGCCCCATTCCGAGGCGCGCGCCGCGATTTCGGTCAGCGCGGCCCAGGTATCGTCCAGGGCGGCGGGGTACGGGTGCTCAGGAGCCAAGCGGTACTCGACTGAGACCACTGTGGCGTCCGCGATATGAGCGAGTCGGCGGGTCGCAGCGTCGTGGGATTCGATACCGCAGACGACCCAGCCTCCGCCGTGGAAGTACACGAGCACCGGCTGGTTCGGCTCCGCGGAATTCTTGTACACTCGGATCGGAATGTCTCCCGCAGGGCCGGAAACGGTGTCGTCCAAGACTTCTGCCATCGGGAAGATTTCACCGCGCAGTTCGGGCGGGGTTTGCTCCGTTAGCGCCCGGTTCTCCTCGAGGGTGTTGTCGGCGAAGTCTGTGAACCCGCTCGCCGACATCTGATCCAGAATTGCCCTGACCTGTGGGTGGACCATACCTTCTCCTATTGCCTATTCTAACAAATGAGTGAGCTTGGTGAGGCATTGATGTCCGCGACCGGACTATCGAATCTCTGTTGCCCGCGAGTGTAGCGACAACTGCAGAACGGCGCAGCGAGTCGCGCGCACTGATCGCGGTAGTGGTTCTTCAAACTTGTGCGGGCAGCCCCTGGTAAGGGTCTCGGCGTGTCGACGACGTCACCTTTCCTGCCCACGTCGAGGTCTGCTTCGCCTCCCACCGCGTGTCCTGGTCCATCCTCCGCGACGGGGGCGTGATCAGCTCCGAGGTCGAGCGTGAGGCCCTGATGCGCGAGGTGAAACGGCTGGGCGAGGAGTAGGTCAGCGGTCTTCTCCGACGAAAGGAGAAATGCGTCAGGTGGTCACTCCAGCCCACACTGATAGCACTTAAACGGATCGCCGGCCGGAATGTTCTGGATGGTATTGCAGCGGACGCATCGAACGGACTGCCATCCAGGTGGCGCCTTCGGAATGCCGTCGCTGACGACCAAAGCGATCACTACGCCGACAACGCCGAGAATGAAGCCGAGAAGTGCAAACGCGGCGGCGTCCCGATTCTTCCTCGAGGCGATAATCCCTGAGTGATCGCGCATACGATCGCGATGACGACAAGGAGTCCGACAAACGGAAAATTCATCATGGTCATGCGCCTCATCATGCACCACCGATACAAGTTTGCTGGCGGATCGGTTGAGAATCCAACCCACCTGGCTATGTCAACTTTGTCTGGCCCAGGGTGGCAGTTTGACACGGCTGCTGCTTCCCGACTGAGACCGAGTTCTGACCGCCGTGCCCTGAACCGCGCGCCGAACCAGGCCATGGTTTCGTTCAGTGCTTGCTTGCTTGCTTCGGTTCGTCGGCGGGGCTCATAGCGCCGTCGACTACATCGCGGCAGGTCCATCTGGACCAGAGCCATCCGGGCGGGGCCAAATGGTTTACCCTTGGATATCAGTGACCAGCTCCTAAAGGCTGGCTATGAACCGTCCAGATGGGGGCGCATCATGGGGCTAAGGATCGGTGGCGGGATCGGCCCGCTGCGCGGCAGCGTAGGAAAGGGCGGTGCGCGGATCGGGGTCGGCGCAAGCGTTGGCCCTGTGTCTGCATCGAAGTCCGTCCGAGTCGGCGGGAAAAGGAAGGGCGCGTCACGCCGGAAGGTCGCTTCCAAGCCCGCTCCTCCACCGTCGAAGGGGGAGCTCGCGTTTGGAGCCGCCTCGTTCTTCGCTGGGCGCGTCGAGAAGGGACGCAAGCGGCGTGCCAAAGAGCGTGAGCGGGAGATTGCTCGAGCGGAGGCTGCCGCGCGGGCCGAAGCCCGAGAGGCCGAGCGAACGGAACGTTGGAGGCTGGCAAGCGAGCGAGGCGGAGCCGCGGCGGGGGTGGCATCCGTCGATCGTGGCGTGCACGCCGCGATGGTCGCGCTGATGGCCTGGCTCAGATCCTTGTGGAACGTACTGGAACCAGTTGTCGTGACTGCCTCCGCTTACGTCATTACAATCGCGATACTTCTTGTGATCTTGGGAGTGCTCGTCATGCTGACGCCCCTTCGATACCCCCTTCTTGGGTGGCTAATCGGCTAGCAACGAAATCTGACCCATATAGTCGAACCCCGCCGAGGCGATGATTGCGATCGAGTCGTCCTCGGCGGCGTTGGTTCGCGGGAGACACGTTTGCGAGCACATACGCTGCGTCCAGGTCGAGTTTCGCGTACTCCTCCGGAGGTAGTAGGAAGTCCGCCTTGCTCAACTGAGGAATGAGTGAGTTGGCGATCGTTGAATCGAGCTTGTCGAAGTACTTTGAAACGCCATAGTCGGCAGGCCGCTTCGGATTCTGAATCTCTGCACCACGACTCCGAGAAACTTTAGTTTTGGCTCCGGAAAGGGGTAGTCCGCTTCTGCAAGTACCTCCAATTTATGCGCTCTTCTGGCCCATTCAATCCACTTTGGAAGTATTCGCGAGAGCGAATCGATAGCCATGACCGAAAAAACGTCCGGACTGCACGGCACTAAGCAATAATCTGACGTTGCCACGAGGTTCTGGTTAATTGCGCCTAGTCCGGGGCTGAGGTCAACTATGACGTAATCGGCGTGGTACTTCTCAGCTGTAATCTGGAATAGATGCGAGAAGCTTCCGGGTAGGTTCCGCAATCTCTGCAGAGATTCCGAAAGTTGCTGCGCCACGCCAAGTGAAGTCTCGTCCTCTGCTAACGCAACATGCCCGGGGGCCAGGAATAGCCCTTCCTGTCCTTCGACTGGAACGCACTCGATTGGCTTAAGTGGTACTGGCCTGGATCTGAATGCGGGGTCCAGCGCATCCTTTAGATTCGAGCCCGGATTGTCCGCGTAGAATTCTTCGAGGGCGTCCTCGGCGCTAAGTTCAAGAACCAATCCCGTGAGGTTGCATTGTGGATCGGCGTCCACCATGACCGCTCGGCTTCCGCGGGAAGCGAGCATCCAACCGAGGTTGAAGCAAGTGGTGGTCTTTGACACTCCACCTTGTTGTTAAAGAGTGTAATTATCTTCACTGTAGATTGCTGTCTTCCGCCGCGGTGGCCAATTGATGACTGAGGATAGTTCGCGGGGGCGGTCCTGTAGAGGCAAAACACGGGACGTGGTCAACTGCCTAGCCCCGCTGGGGTGGTGCCGGGGTGGCAAGCTGAGAGCGCCGGATGGAGTGGGCTCAACCGGGCCTACGTGCGGTGATGTGGTGCCCCCACAGGGATTCGAACCCTGACTATGCGGATTTTAAGTCCGCTGCCTCTGCCAATTGGGCTATGGGGGCGCAGGGGGAAGCGTAGCGTGCGGCCCGCCGCCGGCGCCGTCAACACACGTTGACAGACAGGTGCTGTCAACGTAGATTGACGGCGTGAGCTCACCACCCACCCTCGTCGGATCGGCGGCATCGGAGGACCCTGCGGAGGGGCTCCGCGCCGTCGTCGCACTGCGGAAGCTGGCCGACCAACTCGAGGCGGTCCAGGTGTCCAACGCCCGGAACCGCGGCTGGTCCTGGCAGGACATCGCGGAACACCTCGCGGTCACCCGCCAGGCGGTGCACAAGAAATACGGCAAATAAGCCGGGAACAGGACTGCTGTGTTCGAACGGTTCACCAAGAGCGCCCGCGTCGCGGTCGTGCTCGCCCAGGAGGAGGCGCGCGAGAGCGGCGCCGACAAGATCACGCCCACCCATCTGCTCCTCGGAGTGCTCGGCACCGTCGACGGTCCGCTGCAGCGCGAGCTGGCCGGCGTGGGCCTGACGCCCGAGGTGGTACGCGCGCGCGCCGCCGGCCGCGTCATCACGGACAGCGATACCGAGGCCCTGCGGGGGATCGGCATCGACGTCGGCGCCGTCGCGGAGGCGATCGAGAAGCGCTTCGGCTTCGACATCCTGCGGCCCATTCGCAAGAGGTTCCGCGCCGGCCACATCCCCTTCGATCCCGCGTCGAAGCGGACCCTGGAACTCGCGGTGCGGGAGGCCGCACAACGCAAGGATCGCAGCATCGAGAGCGCCCACATGCTGCTCGGGGTGCTGCTCAGCGAGGATTCCGATTCGATCGCCGCGGTGGAATCGGCCGTGCCGCGCGACGACCTCCGCCGCGTCCTGCACGACCTCCTCGATCGGCCCGCGGCGTAGGCCCCTGCGCATCCGGCGCCGCACGGTTAAGCTGTTCGTAAAGACTGCGGTCGAAACCGGGAACTTTGGCCGCGGACTGAACGTTGAACACCATGTACAGGTGCACGACCAGGGAAAGGACCCCACGGTGCGCGAAAGCAGCAACCCGATCTTCCGCGGGCTGACCAAGGAGACCCGCCAGCAGGCGCCCGCCGGCTATCAGCAGGGCTACCCGCAGCAGGGCTACGGTCAGCAGCAGGGATACCCGCAGGGCATGAACCTGGGGATGGGTGCCGCCGGCGCCGCCCAGGGCATGCAGTTCCAGCAGTACCAGCAGCCGCCGCAGGCCCCCTACCAGCAGGGCACGGACTCGCGGTCGATGACCATCGACGACGTGGTGACGAAGACCGGTAGCACGCTCGCCGTGCTGATCGCCTTCGCGGTCGCGGCCTACGCACTCGTCTCGGCCGGCATCGTCGGCGCCATGCCGCTGCTGCTGATCGGCGGCATCGGCGGCTTCGTGCTGGTGATGATCGCCAGCTTCGGCCGCAAGCAGGACAACCCGGCCATCGTGCTCTCCTACGCGGCGCTGGAAGGCCTGTTCGTCGGCTCGATCTCGTTCGTCTTCGCCAACTACGCAGTCAGCGGAGTCAGCGCCGGTGCGCTCATCGGTCAGGCCATCCTCGCCTCCATCGGTGTCTTCATCGGCATGCTCGTGGTCTACAAGACCGGCGCCATCCGCGTGACGCCGCGGTTCACCCGCATGCTTTTCGCGGCGATGATCGGCGTGCTCGTCCTCGCGCTCGGCAACCTGGTGCTCACCCTGGTCACCGGTGATGAGTCGAACCCGCTGCGCGGCGGCGGCACCATCGCGATCATCTTCTCGCTGGTGTGCATCGCGATCGCGGCGTTCAGCTTCCTGCTGGACTTCGACCAGGCGGATCAGCTGATCCGCGCCGGCGCACCGTCGAAGGCGGCGTGGGGCGTGGCCCTGGGCCTGACCGTCACGCTGGTCTGGCTGTATGTCGAGATCCTGCGCCTGCTGAGTTACTTCTACAGCAGCGACTAGGTTCCACTCGTCCGAACGCCCCGCAGCCGCCCTGGCTGCGGGGCGTTCGGCGTCTCGGTGCCGTTCAGTCCCGGCGCAGCGCGCGGGCCAGGCGGGTGGTCAGCCGGCGTGCGTCCGCCGTCTCGGAGACCTCCGGCGGCGACGGGAGCGGTCCGTGCCACTCGCCGAGTGCAGCAAGCACCTCGGGGAGCAGCAGCCGCGCCGCCAGCTCGTAGCCCGCCGACGACGGGTGGAAGTTGTCCGGCGAGAACATGCGCTCGGGAGCGTCGAGGAACTCCGGCGTCAGGGTGTCGGCGAAGGGCACGGGGTGCCCGCCCGCGGCGAGCACGTGCGCCCGCTGCCGCGCCGCCAACTGCAGCCCGTACCGCCGGATCACTGACCGTAGCGGCTGCGGGATGGCCTGTACCACCCCGATGTCCGGGCAGGTGCCCACCACGACCTCGGCGCCCGCGCCCCGCAATTGGGCGACCGCCGCGCCGAGGCGTCGCGCCGAGGGTTCGATCGCGTTGAGCGCCGTGACGTCGTTCGCGCCGACGATGATCACGGCGACGTCCGGAATCTGCTTCGCGATGAACGCCGCCTCGATCTGCGCCGCCAGCCCCTTCGACGTCGCGCCCACGATCGCCTTCACGGCGAGCCGCACGGTCCGGCCCGTCTCGGCCACGACGCCGCGCGCGAGGAGCACGCCCGGGGTGTGCTCGGCATCGTCGACCCCGAGTCCGGCCGCGGTGGAGTCCCCGAAGACCATGAGGCTCACGTCGGCGGTGCGGTGTGGCCCGGGCCGCGTCACGGCGGTGGTGCCGGGGGAGTAGATGCCGTCCTTCGACGGTGCCTTGTCGGTGCGGTGGGGGATGACGGTGCGCGCGGTGCGCGCCTGCTTGTTCAGCAGCGCGTAGGCGCCCCAGGTGGCTCCGGCGCCGCTGGCGGCGGCGGCCGAGGTGTACAGCGCGTCACGGGCCAGTCGGCTCCGGGAGTACCCCATGCCGCCAATCTACCCACCGAGGCGGGCACCGGTCGCACGCCCCACGGAGCGTGAATGGGACCATGGAGGCATGCGTATCGCAGGACACGTCAGCGAGTTGATCGGCGACACCCCACTGGTGCGACTGAACTCCGTGGTGAAGCCCGGTTCGGGCCTGGTCGCGGCCAAGATCGAGTACCTCAACCCCGGCGGTTCCAGTAAGGACCGGATCGCGGTGAAGATGATCGACGCCGCGGAGGAGTCGGGTGAGTTGAGGCCCGGCGGCACCATCGTCGAGCCGACCTCCGGCAACACGGGCGTCGGCCTCGCGATCGTCGCGCAGCAGCGCGGCTACAAGTGCGTCTTCGTCTGCCCGGACAAGGTCAGCGAGGATAAGCGCAACGTCCTCAAGGCCTACGGCGCCGAGGTCGTCGTCTGCCCGACCGCCGTCGCGCCGGAACACCCGGACTCGTACTACAACGTCTCCGACCGCCTCACGCGGGAGATCCCCGGCGCCTGGAAGCCGAACCAGTACTCCAACCCGAACGGGCCCGCGTCGCACTACGAGACCACCGGTCCCGAGATCTGGCGCGACACCGAGGGCAAGATCACCCACTTCGTGGCCGGCGTCGGCACCGGCGGCACCATCACCGGCACCGGTCGCTACCTCAAGGAGGTCTCGGGCGGGAAGGTCAAGGTCGTCGGCGCGGATCCCGAGGGCTCCGTCTACTCGGGCGGCACCGGCCGGCCGTACCTCGTCGAGGGCGTCGGTGAGGACTTCTGGCCGAGCGCCTACGACCCCGACATCCCCGACGAGATCATCGCCGTCTCCGACGCCGACTCCTTCGACATGACCCGTCGCCTCGCTCGCGAGGAGGGGCTGCTCGTCGGCGGCTCCTGCGGCATGGCCGTCGTCGCCGCGCTGCGCGTCGCCGAGCGCGACCCCGACGCCGTCGTCGTCGTGCTGCTGCCCGACGGTGGCCGCGGCTACCTGTCGAAGATCTTCAACGACAAGTGGATGTCGAGCTACGGCTTCCTCCGCGCGCCGCTGGACCCCAACGAGCAGGAGTCCCTCGTCGGCGACATCCTGCGCGGCAAGAAGGGTGAGCTGCCCGACCTGGTGCACACGCACCCGTCGGAGACCATCCGCGACGCCATCGAGATCCTCGCCGAGTACAACGTCTCGCAGATGCCCGTCGTCGGCGCGGAACCGCCGATCATGGCGGGCGAGGTCGCGGGCGCCGTCACCGAGCGGGAGCTGCTCTCCGCGGTCTTCGAGGGGCGCGCGAGCCTCGCCGACCCGGTGAGCAAGCACATGGGCCCTGCCTTTCCGCTCATCGGTGCGGGCCAGCCGGTCTCGGCGGCCAACACCGCGCTGCGCGAGTCCGATGCCCTCATGGTGATCGACGATGGCAAGCCCGTCGGGGTGATCACCCGGCACGACGTGCTGAACTTCCTCTCCCACGGCAAGTAGAAGGGTCGAACGATGAGCGAGCAGAAGAGCGCGATCGACAAGCATGCGGCGCAGGGCTTCTCGACCCGCGCGATCCACGCCGGCTACGAGCCCGACCCGCTGACCGGCGCGGTCAACGTCCCGATCTACGCCAGCTCCACCTTCGCTCAGGACGGCGTCGGCGGCATGCGCGGCGGCTTCGAGTACGCCCGCACCGGCAACCCGACCCGTCGTGCGTACGAGGCGAACCTCGCCGCCATCGAGGAGGGGACGTTCGGCCGCGGCTTCGCCTCCGGCATGGCCGCCACCGACTGCCTGCTGCGCGCCGCGCTGCGCCCGGGCGATCACCTGATCATCCCCGACGATGCCTACGGCGGGACCTTCCGGCTCATCGACAAGGTCTTCTCGCAGTGGGGTGTCGAGCACACCCCCGCGCCCGTCACCGACGTCGACGCGGTACGTGCCGCGATCCGTCCCACCACCAAGCTGGTGTGGATCGAGACGCCGACCAACCCGCTGCTCAACATCGGTGACATCGAGGCCCTGGCCGAGGTGGCGCACGCGGGCGGCGCGAAGCTGGTGGTGGACAACACCTTCGCCAGCCCGTACCTGCAGACGCCGCTCACCCTGGGCGCTGACGTCGTTCTGCACTCGGTGACCAAGTACCTCGGCGGGCACAGCGACACCGTCGGCGGCGCGCTCGTGACCAACGACGAGCAGCTCGACACCGACTTCGCCTTCCTGCAGAACGGCGCGGGCGCCGTGCCCGGCCCGTTCGACGTCTACCTCGCGCTGCGCGGCATCAAGACCCTCGGCGTCCGGATGGACCGGCACTGCGACAACGCGGAGAAGATCGTCGAGTTCCTCTCCGGCCGCCCTGAGGTGTCGACGGTGCTGTACCCGGGCTTGGAGAACCACCCGAACCACGCCGTCGCGGCGAAGCAGATGAAGCGCTTCGGCGGCATGATCTCCGTGCGCCTCGCCGGCGGCCGTGAGGCCGCGCAGCGGTTCTGCGCGCGGACCGAGGTCTTCACGCTCGCCGAGTCGCTGGGCGGCATCGAGTCGCTCATCGAGCATCCCGCCGCGATGACGCACGCCTCCACCGCCGGCTCACAGCTCGAGGTCCCCGAGGACCTGGTGCGCCTGTCCGTCGGCATCGAGGACATCGGCGACCTGATCGCCGACCTGGAGAACGCGCTCGGCTGACGCCGCAGTAGCGCTGCGCGCCGCGCTGGTCGCGGAATCCGCTCCCCGCCGTGCTCCCGCGTCCCGCGGGAGTAACGACTCGGTCACCTTCTGAACCTTCGACTTCCGCTTTAGGGTTCGTGGGACTAAAGTGGCGCTTGTTGTAGAACGTGACACAAGTGGCTGGAGTGAGTTCTTGAGGCCGAATCAGAGCCGGAAGGTCCGCAACTACGCCGTCGCGGGGAGCGTCCTCGTGATCGCGGCTGCTGTCGCGGTCGGGTGCGGCGTGACCGGCGGCGATCCGAGCCGCCTCGGGTCGAGTCTGACCTTCGACCCGTTGCCGTCGGCACCGTCGGGCGCCTCCGCGAAGCCGAGCGCGGGCGGCAACCCCGGGGTGCTGCCGCCCGGGCAGACGACCGTGCCTCCGTCGCCCCAGGCCCCGGCCACGATGACGGTGGTGGTGCCGCCGCCGGGCGCGCCCGCGAGGCCGCAGCCCACCGTCGCCGGCCCCACCGCGCCCGCGGTCCCGCCGGCGCCCACGACGGCCGCGCCGACGACAGCCGCGCCCGCGACGGCCGGACCTGGCGGCGACGCCGCGAACCGGGACGGGGGCGCACCGTCGGGCCGCGGCGGCGGAACGTCCGCTCCCGCTCCCGCCCCGCAGGCGGCGGCGAAGCCCGTGATCAAGCCCGTCTACCGGGCCGACGGCAGCGTCGACTGCGCGAAGAGCAAGTGCGTCGCGCTCACCTTCTCCGGCGGCCCCGGTCCCGCGACCAGGCAGTTCCTGCAGATCCTCGACAGCCACGGCGCCAAGGGCACGTTCTTCGTGACTGGCGCGCAGGTGGGCCTCAACCCGGACATCATGACGGCGATCGCCGGCACCGGGAACGAAGTTGCCAACGGGACCTGGACGCAGCAGGACATGACGACCCTGTCGCAGGCGGACGCCACCGCGCAGCTGCAGCAGACCAGCGACGCGATCCGCGCCTCCGTGGGCAGCGCGCCCACGCTGTTCCGGCCGATGGGCGGGCACACGTCGCCGTCGGTAGTCGACGCAGGCAAGCGGCTCGGCATGACGCAGATCCTCTGGGACCTGGACTCGATGGACTACAACTACCAGGGGAACCCCGACGGCCTGACCGACGTGCTGATGAAGGTCAAGCCCGGGCAGATCGTGATGCTGCACGACACCTTCGTCTCGTCAGCGACCGCGCTCGACCGGACGATGACGCAACTCGGTGATCAGGGCTACGCCTTCGTCACCGTCAGTCAGTTGCTGGGCAGCCGCGCCGGTTAATCCCGCTGCAGTCGACAACAACGGCCCGTCCCCACGCGGGGACGGGCCGTTGCCGACGGTGCGGACAGCCTAGGAGTGGTAGGGCTCCGCGCTGATCAGCGTGACCTTGACGGTCGCGCCACTCGGGATGGTGTACTCGCGGGTCTCGCCGACCTTCGCGTCGATGAGGGCCGCGCCCAGCGGCGAGCTCGGCGAGTAGACCTCGAGGCCGCCGTCCTGGCCGCTGTCCTCGCGGGTCGCGATGAGGAAGGTCTCGGTGTCCTTCTCGTCACCGTCGTAGTACACCTTCACGACCGAGCCCGGGAGCGCCACACCCGACTGGGTGGGGGCCTCGCCGACCTTGGCGTTGTTGAGGAGTTCCTGCAGCTGGCGGATGCGCGCCTCCTGCTGGCCCTGCTCCTCGCGTGCAGCGTGGTAACCGCCGTTCTCCTTGAGGTCGCCCTCTTCGCGGCGCTCGTTGATCTCGGCGGCGATGACGGGGCGGTTGGCGATCAACGCGTCCAACTCGTTCTTGAGGCGCTCGTGGGACTCGGGGGTCAACCACGTCACCTGAGTGTCCGTCATTTCTTCGTCCTTCGTCGTAGTCGGCACGGTCCACTGCGGGATGTCACCATCCCGCAGCCGACCGGCCCCGGAACGGCGCCCGGGGCCCGTAAATGCAGCAATACACGGCTCCAAGCGGAACCGTGCATCCGCCGATTCTAGCATGGGAAACGGAACGGGGCATCCGGATCAGGCGGCCAGGAGTGCCTGCTGGTAGGTGGGCTCGCGTCGCTTGAGGAAGCCGCACAGCGCGTAGCTCAGCGGCATGATGACGATCTCGACCAGCGTCTTCCACACGAATCCGAGGATCAGGTAGTTGAGGAACTGGCCCGCGCTGGTGAAGCCGAGGGCGGGGGCGGCGATCGAGCAGAAGACGAGGGTGTCGAAGAACTGGCCGACCACGGTGGAGCCCAGCAGGCGCGACCACAGGTGCTTCTCGCCCGTCCAGGCCTTCATCCGGACCAGGACCCAGGAGTTCATGAACTCGCCCACGAGATAGCCCGCGAGGCCGGCGATGAGGAACTGTGGGACCACGCCCACGACGGTGTTGAAGGCCTCGTTGTTGGGCCAGCCGGGGGCGGGCGGGAGCAGCGTGGTGACCCAGAAGCTGAGCGCCGCGAGCGTGAGGATCGCGAACCCGGTGAGGATCACGCGGCGCATGACGCGGAAGCCGTAGACCTCGGAGATCACGTCGCCGAGGACGTAGGCGAGGGGGAAGAGGTAGAAGGCGCCATCGGTGGCGATGCCGTTGACCTGCAGGCCGAAGAACTCGAACTGCAGCGATGGGGCGAACAGCACGGCCTTGGTGCCCGTGATGTTGCTGATGATCATGACGCCGACGAACAGGCCGACGATCGGGGGCAGGTAGGGGGACGAGACGGTGGCGAACGCCGGCCGCGCGCGGACGCGGGCCGGCCGCCCAGACTTCGGGGTGGGGGAGGTGTCAGTGCTCACGCACGGTCAAGATACGCGGGCACGTTCGTCCCGCAACCGAAGACGTCCCCGACGGCGGGCGGTTCGGTGGTACGCACCTCGCCGGACACGACGATGACGGGGTCCGCCGACGGGGCGACGTAGAACTCGCGTCGCCCGATCTCGTCGCCCGCCTTGTTCTTGGCGTAGACGATGCAGCTGACCGCCTGCTGGGGGTCGGTGCGGGTGACGGTGACCTGCACGTCCACCGCGGAATCGGACAGCACCTGGTAACCCGCGGTCTCGCCGGTGACCGGCTGCCGCGCGAACTTCTGGTAACCCACCCACGCGAGCCCGATGCCGAGGATCACGACCACGACCAGCCCGATGATCCCGAAGCGGCGGGTACGCGCGGGATCACGCTCGTCGGGGTAGCGATCGGA
Source organism: Tsukamurella asaccharolytica (assembly GCF_007858435.1). Lineage (GTDB taxonomy): Bacteria > Actinomycetota > Actinomycetes > Mycobacteriales > Mycobacteriaceae > Tsukamurella > Tsukamurella asaccharolytica. The sequence continues at coordinate 216,395 of NZ_VIGW01000006.1, forward strand.
GGGGCGGACGGGGGCGGTCGACATGCTTCCATCGAAGCACACCCGGCGCGGCGAGCCGTCAGTCGATCGTGGAAGACTGGGGACATGACCGGTTACCGCCTCCTCGCCGTCCACGCGCACCCGGACGACGAGTCGAGCAAGGGCGCCGCCACCATGGCGCGGTACGCGGCCGAGGGGAACGACGTGCTGGTCGCGACGTTCACGGGTGGCGAACGGGGCGACATCCTCAACCCCGCGCTGGACGTCGCCCGCGTCAAGGACCGCCTGCCGGAGGTGCGTCGCGAGGAGATGGCCAAGGCCGCCGCGATCCTGGGGGTCGAGCACCGCTGGCTCGGCTTCGTCGACTCGGGCCTCCCCGAGGGCGACCCGCTGCCCCCGCTCCCCGAGGGCTGCTTCGCGCTGGAGCCGGTGGAAGTGCCCACGGAGGCGCTGGTGCGCCTGATCCGCGAGTTCCGCCCGCACGTGATGCTCACGTACGACGAGAACGGCGGCTACCCGCACCCGGACCACATCATGACCCACACCGTGTCGATGGCGGCGTACGAGGCGGCCGCAGACCCCGAACAGTTCCCCGACGCCGGCGAGCCCTGGCAGATCTCGAAGGTCTACTACTCCCACGGTTTCCTACGCGGCAAGTTCCAGGCCTTCGCCGACGAGTTCGAGAAACACGGCCACGAGAACCCCTACACCGAGTGGCTCGCCCGGTGGAAGGACGAGAAGAACGACATGATGGCCCGCGTGACCACGCAGGTCGAGTGCGGCGAGTACTTTCCCGTGCGCGACGACGCGTTGCGCGCCCACGCCACGCAGATCGACCCCAACGGCCCCTTCTTCGCGGTGCCGATGGAATGGCAGCAGCGCCTATGGCCGACCGAGGAGTATGAATTGGCGAAGACGAAGGTGAGCAGCAGGATGCCCGAGAAGGACCTGTTCAGCGGGATCGAGAAGTGATGGGGCCCCTACTGCAGCTCGCCACGGACGTCACGATCCTCGCACAGGACCCGCAGAAGCCCAGGGGGCCGGAGTTCGGCAAGTCGGGCCCGCTGGGCCTCGCGGTGATCGTCTTCCTGCTGGCCGTGACGTTCCTGCTGATCCGCTCGATGAACAAGCACGTCAAGAACCTCCCCGAGTCCTTCGACGACGAGACTCCCGGCGAGGGCGATGAGGCCGGCGGCACCGAGCACGGCGCCATCGAGCACGGCGCCATCGAGCACGACGTCTCGCTCGCCAAGGGTGACGGCGCACCGTCGGGCCGCGACGACGGCGCCGGGGGCGAGACGCGCCGCTAGGCGCTCACAGCGACCTCCCAGCCCGACAGGCCGGTCCGCCCAGTTCCGCCCGCGAGGGTGGCGTCCGTGAAGTACATGACTCCGCGGCGCTGGGCCGTGACCGCACTACTCGCCGCTACGGCGCTGCTGTACTGCTGGAACCTGTCGATCAGCGGCTACGGCAACGACTTCTACGCCGCCGCGGCCCAGGCCGGCGGACTGAGCTGGAAGGCGTGGCTGTTCGGCTCCCTCGACCCGGGCAATGTGATCACCGTCGACAAGCCGCCCGCGGCACTGTGGGTGACCGGCCTGTTCGTCCGCGTCTTCGGGCTCTCGTCCTGGTCGATCCTGCTGCCGCAGGCGCTGATGGGGGTCGGGACCGTCGGGCTGGTGTACCTGACGACGCGGCGGCTCCTCGGCTCGCTTCCCGCGCGCATCACGACCGGAGGAGCTCTCCTGGCCGGCGCCGTGACCGCCCTCACCCCGGCCGCGGTGCTCATCTTCCGGTTCAACAACCCCGACGCGCTGCTCGTGCTGCTCATGACCGCCGCCGCCTACTGCACCGTGCGGGCGTGCCAGGCCGCGTCGTGGCGCTGGCTCGTGGCGTGCGGCGCGCTGCTCGGCTTCGCCTTCCTGACCAAGATGCTGCAGGGCCTGCTGGTGCTGCCCGGCTTCGGCCTGGCCTACCTGCTGTTCGCGCAGACCTCATGGCTGCGGCGGGGCCGTGATCTGACGCTGGGTGTCGTGGCCGTCGTCGTCTCGGCGGGCTGGTACGTGCTGCTGACGGTGCTGTGGCCCGCGTCCTCGCGCCCGTACATCGGCGGCTCGAAGGACGGCACGTTCATGGACCTCGTGCTCGGCTACAACGGCCTGGCGCGGATCGTCGGGAACAGCGGCGGCGATTCCGGCTTCGGTGGCGGCGGCGGTGGGCCGGGCGGCGACGCCGCCACGGGCACCTCCTTCGGCGGCACCCCGAGCCTCGCACGCCTGTTCAGCAACGAATTCGGCAACGAAATCTCCTGGCTGCTGCCCGCGGCTCTGCTGGTCCTCGTGATCGGCCTGGTGCTGGTGGCGCGCCGCCGCCTGGACCGCGATCTCGCGCTGGGGCTGACGGTCTTCGGCACCTGGCTCGTGGTGACCGGCGTGGTGTTCTCGTACATGAGCGGCACCGTGCACCCGTACTACACCGTGGCGCTGGTCCCGGCGATCGCGGTGCTCGTGGGCGCCGGTGCGGCCGTCACGTGGAGCCGGAGGTCGACGGTGCCGGGCACGCTCGCGCTGATCGCGTTGGTGCTCGCCGCCGGCGGGTGGGGCATCGTCCGCGCCTGGCGGGCGGGGTACGCCTGGCCGGCGCTGGGGATCGTCGTGGGCGTGCTGATGGCGGCGGCGATCGTCGCGTTGGTCGTGACCCGGCGGAGGGTCGGGCGTGCGGTGGCGGTCGCGCTCGTGTTTGCACTGCTCGCCGGCGGCGTTGCGACAGCGGCGTTCTCCGTCTCGACGGCGGGTACCGCGCACAGTGGCGGCGTGCCCACCGCGGTCAAGACCGCGAAGTCCGGCGACGTGTTCGGCGGCGGTCCGGGTGGTGGGCGCGACGGGAGGGCACCGTCGGGCGGCGGGGCGAAGGTGGAGCTGCCGGCGGGCGTCGAGCTGCCCGACGGTGCGCGCGACGGGGCCGGCGGGCCGGGCGGCCAGGCCGCGAGCGCCGAGCTGGTCGCGCTGCTCAAGAGCACCACCACGCCGTGGGCAGCGGCGGTGAACGGCGCGCAGAGCCAGGGCTCGCTGCAACTGAACTCGGGCCGGCCGGTGATCGCGATCGGCGGGTTCAGCGGCTCCGACCCCGCGCCCACGCTCGCGCAGTTCCAGCAGTGGGTGAAGGACGGGAAGGTCTCGTACTACGTCTCCACCGGCGGCTTCCGCCCCGGCGCCGGGAAGTCCGAGATCCAGAGCTGGGTGGAGAAGAACTTCACCGCGACGAAGGTCGGGAGCGCGACGGTCTACAAGCTGGTGGCGTAGTCATCCAAGGAGATCGATGGATACCGCGAAGGGGACAGCGGTGTTCACCGTGCCGATGAACACGTCCCCGTCGCGGTAGGACTGGGCCGCCGGGTCGAGCACGTAGGTGTACACGATCGGGGGTTCGTCGGCGGTCCACTCCTCGCCCGCTGCGGCATCAAGCGCGTTCGCCAACAGGCGAGCGAGGCGGTTGTGGCGTTTCGATGCGCTCGGCCTCACGACGACCATCCCGTCCACGATCTCGATGCCGACGCATTGCTCCTCGGACCAGGAGTCGTACTGCTCGGCGCTGATCTGCGAGCGCATCCACGACGGCGCGACGAATTCCGTCACGAGCGCCTCCTTCGCGGATGAATGCGACTACTTCGAGGATACGTCGGTCTAGTTCCGAATTAACCGCAGCGTGTATCCGCACACCGAGGCGGGCCGGACGGAGCCGCCCGTACCGGCAGGCACCCGGCGCGGGCGGCACCGTCGGACTAAGGCGACGGCGTCGCTAGCGGAAGACGTCCGGCATCAGGAGCGCCATGTCGACGCTGATCCCCGTTCGTCGACAACGCGCCGTGTCTGCGGTCTGAGGCAGGATGGGGACATGAACCGTCTCGGCGCGTCCACCAGCCCCTACCTGCGCCAGCACGCGGACAACCCGGTCCACTGGCGGGAGTGGAGCGAGGCCGCGCTGGCGGAGGCAGCCGAGCGCGACGTGCCGATCCTGCTCTCCATCGGCTACGCCGCGTGCCACTGGTGCCACGTCATGGCGCACGAGTCCTTCGAGAACGAGACCATCGCGGCGCAGATGAACGCCGGCTTCGTCTGCATCAAGGTCGACCGGGAGGAGCGCCCCGACCTCGACGCGATCTACATGAACGCCACCGTCGCCATGACCGGGCAGGGCGGCTGGCCCATGACCTGCTTCCTCACCCCGTCGGGCGAGCCCTTCTACTGCGGCACCTACTACCCGCCCGAGCCGCGGAACGGCCAGGCGAGCTTCCCCCAGCTCCTTGAGGCCATCACCGACACCTGGCGCGAGCGCCGCGACGAGGTGAGCCGGGTGTCCGGGCAGGTGGCCGCGCACCTGCGGCAGGCCTCCGCCGGCCTGCCCGACGGTGCCGCCCCCTCCGCGGACGACCTGGGCGCCGCGGTCCGCGCGATCTGCGCCGACGAGGACCCGTCGGGCGGATTCGGTCGCGCGCCGAAGTTCCCGCCGTCGGCCACCGTCGAGGCCCTGCTGCGGCATCACGAGCGGACCGGCGACCCCGCCTCCTACGGCGTGGCCGTGCGGTGCGCCGAGGCGATGGCCCGCGGCGGCATCTACGACCAGCTCGCCGGCGGCTTCGCCCGGTACGCCGTGGACGCGGACTGGGTGGTCCCGCACTTCGAGAAGATGCTCTACGACAACGCCCTGCTGCTCCGCTTCTACGCGCACCTGGGCCGGCGGACCGGCTCGCCACTGGCGCTGCGCGTGGCGGACGAGACCGCGGACTTCCTGATCCGCGACCTCGGCGTCGACGGCGGCGGGCTCGCCTCCTCGCTCGACGCGGACACCGTCGTCGACGGTCACTCAGTCGAGGGCGCCACCTACGTCTGGACGCCGGACCAGTTGGTCGAGGTGCTCGGTGAGGCCGACGGTGCCTGGGCCGCCGAGATTTTCGCGGTCACCCCGGGCGGCACCTTCGAGCACGGCAACTCCACCCTGCAACTGCTCGGCGAACCCGACCCGGTGCGTCTCGCGGACGTGCGCCGGCGGCTCTTCGACGCACGCACGCTGCGACCGCAGCCGGGCCGCGACGACAAGGTGGTGACCGTGTGGAACGGCCTCGCGATCACCGCCCTCACCGAAGCGGGCCGGCTCGACGAGGCCGAGGCGATCGCCAGGTACGTGCTCGAAACCCATTGGGACGGTGAGCGACTGCGCCGCAGCTCGCTCGGCGGAGCGGTCGGAGAGGCCGACGGGATGCTGGAGGACTACGCTGCGCTCGTCACCGGGCTGCTCGCACTGGCGCAGCACGCCGGCGGATCCGAGTGGGCCGCAGCGGCTGCGGCGATCCTCGACGCCGCGGTCGAGCGGTTCGCCGATCCTGCGGCGAGCGGGAGCTGGTACGACGCACCGTCGGACGGGGAGGCGCTCCTGACTCGTCCGCGTGACCCCGCCGACGGCGCCACCCCTGCTGGGGCGAGCCTCATCGCCGAGGCCCTCACCTACGCCGAGGCGCTGCTCGGCGAGCGGTACGCCGCGCTCGCCGCCGCCACGCGGGCGCGCTCGGGGGAGCTGATCCGGCGCGTACCGCGCGGCGCGGGGCACCATCTCGCCGTGGCCGAGCAGGCCGCGGCGGGGCTGCAGATCGCCGTCGCCGACGGAGCCGGCGCCGCCGCGCTCGTCGCGGAGGCGCGACGGCTGGCGCCCGGCGGCGCGGTTGTCGTCGCCGGAGCGAAGGATTCGCATCCGTTGCTGGAGGGGCGCGGGCCCGTCGACGGGCGGGCTGCGGCGTACGTGTGCCACGGCGCCGTGTGCTCGCTGCCCGTCACGGACGGTGAGACCCTCGCCACAGAGATCCTGCGCTAGCTGTGCTAGGTTCGGCTCGTGGGTATGAACGCGTATTGGCGCTTTATCGAGGCTCCGGGTGGAGCCGTCGGTGATGCGCGCGTGCGCGGATAATCCCGACCGTACGAACCCGGAGCCGAAGGCAGCGAGATCACTCGCTGCCTTTTTCTATGGCACCGGAAGGGCTCTGGTGCCTCCACCAGGAAGGTTTCCCATGACCATCGAACTCGAAACGCCGGCGTCGACATCGAACCGCCGGGTCTCGGCGTTCCACGCGATCCCCTCGCCGCTGCAACTGCGGGACGAGCTGCCACTCGCGCCCCGCCTCGCCGCCCAGGTCGAGGCCGACCGCGCCGCGGTCGCCGACGTGATCGCCGGCCGGGACCAGCGACTGCTCGTCGTCGTAGGCCCCTGCTCGGTGCACGACACCGAGGCGGCCCTCGACTACGCCCGAAGGCTCAAGCCGATCGCCGACGAGCTCGCCGACGAGCTGCTCGTCGTGATGCGCGTCTACTTCGAGAAGCCGCGGACCACCGTCGGGTGGAAAGGCCTCATCAACGACCCCGGCATGGACGAGTCCTACGATGTGCCCCGCGGCCTCCGCACCGCCCGGCGGCTGCTGCTCGACATCCTGGAGACCGGCCTTCCCGTGGGCTGCGAGTTCCTCGAGCCGACGAGCCCGCAGTACATCGCCGACACCGTCGCCTGGGGCGCGATCGGCGCCCGCACCACCGAGTCGCAGGTGCACCGCCAGCTCGCCTCCGGGCTGTCGATGCCGATCGGCTTCAAGAACGCCACCGACGGGAACGTCCAGGTCGCGATCGACGGTGCGCTGTCGGCCGGGGCACGGCACGTCTTCTTCGGGACCGACGACGAGGGCGCCGCGGCGGTCGTCGAGACCGTCGGCAACGACAACTGCCACATCATCCTGCGCGGCGGCCGCGGCGGCCCCAACTTCGACGCCGCGTCGGTGTCCGCCGCCGTGGGCGCGCTGGAGAAGGCCGGCCTCGCGCCGTCGGTGATGGTGGACTGCTCGCACGCCAACTCGGGGAAGGACCACGTCCGGCAGGCCGAGGTGGCGCGCGAGATCGCCACGCGCATCGCCTCGGGGGAGCCCGGCATCTCCGGTCTCATGCTCGAGTCCTTCCTGGTCGCGGGCGCGCAGCAGCCCGGCCCCGGGCAACTCGTCTACGGCCAGTCCGTGACCGACAAGTGCATGGACTTCGGCACCACCGACTCGGTGCTGCACGATCTCGCAGCCGCGCTGCGCTGAGGCGTGTCCCGAAATTCGGGTGCTGCGGCCGGTCGCGGCGGGATCGCGCCGCGAACCGCCGGAAACCCCGGAGTTTCGGAACGCGGAGTAGGTTGTTCGCCGTGGCGATCACACCGGATGTCAAGGACTGGACGTGGGTCATAGAGCGGCCGTGCGCGGACTGCGGATTCGACCCGTCGACGGTCCGCCGCGAGGACGTAGCCGACCGCATCGCCCGCTCGGCGGGCGGCTGGGACGCCGCGCTCGCCCGCCCGGATGCGATGCGACGCCCCGACGAGCAGACCTGGTCGGTGCTCGAATACGGCTGCCACGTGCGGGACGTCCACCGCATCATGCGCGAGCGCCTGGCGCTGATGCTGACTCAGGACGGCGCGACGTTCGCGAACTGGGACCAGGATGCGACGGCCGTCGAGGACGCCTACGGCGAGCAGGACCCGAGCGCCGTCGCCGCCGAGCTGGCGCGTGAGGCGCAGGCCTTCGCCGAGTCGTATCGCGGCGTCGGCGGTGGCGACTGGGCGCGGACGGGGCTGCGCTCCAACGGCTCCGCGTTCACAGTCGATTCCTTCGCCGTCTACGCCCTGCACGACCTGGAACATCACCGTATCGACGTGGGAATGGAGAACACGCATGGCTGAAGTCGCCGTCGTCACCGGAGCGAGCAGCGGGATCGGAGCCGCCACCGCGCGGCATCTGGTACGTGCGGGGTTCGACGTGGTGATCGGAGCCCGCCGTACCGAGCGGCTGGAGGCGCTCAAGGCCGACATCGAGGCTCAGCACCCGGAGCGGATCGTCACCGCGCTGCCGCTCGACGTCTCCGATGTGCAATCGGTGAAGGCCTTCACCGACGCGATCGAGAAGGTCGACGTGCTCGTCAACAACGCGGGCGGCGCCCTGGGCGTGGACCGGATCGAGACCGCCGACGAGGCCGACTGGGCGCGCATGTACGACATCAACGTCCTGTCGATCCTGCGGGTCACGCAGGCGCTGCTGCCCAAGCTGCGGGCGTCGCCGGCCGCGAGCGTCGTGACCATCGGCTCCGTCGCCGCGCTCGAGGCCTACGAGACCGGTGCCGGCTACAACGCCGCGAAGCACGGCGCCCGCGCGGTGACCCGCGTGCTGCGCCTGGAGCTCAAGGGCGAGCCGATCCGCGTGATCGAGATCGACCCCGGCCTGGTGGAGACGGAGTTCTCCGTGGTGCGGCTCGGGGGCGACAAGGAAGCGGCCGACAAGATCTACGAGGGCGTCGACAATCTCACCGCCGACGACATCGCCGACGCCGTGACCTGGACCGTCACCCGTCCGCCGCACGTGAACATCGACAGCATCCACATCATGCCCCGGGACCAGGTAGCCGCTCGCAACGTGCACCGGCGCACCTAACGATCACCGGCGTACCTAACGATCACCGCGATTCGAAAGGTTCCGCAACGGATAGTCGTCTGACAAAGTCTGTCGGTCGAGTGCCCAGGGGGGTGCCGGAGAGGAATCCATGGCCGGGGAGCCCCCGCTACTGAGGGTCAAGAACGCTGTCATCGAGCCGCTGCCGCAGGCGGTCAGGTCGTGGCTCGTCCGCATCATCGCGCTGCTCGTCTTCGTCGCCGTGTGGTGGCTGGTGAGCGGGCTGCGGCTGATCGACGAGACCTTCCTGCCGACGCCGAAGGCGGTCTGGGACGCCGCGGTGCGCGCGAGCACCTGGCACCAGGTGGCTCCCGGCGTGCCGCGCGAGGTGCTCGGCGAGCAGAACTATTTCCTGTGGGAGCACCTGGTCGCCAGCCTGCAGCGCATCTTCGCGGGCGTCGGCGCGGCGATCATCATCGGACCGCTCCTCGGCTTCGCCATGGGCACCTCGAAGACGATCAACACGATCATCGAGCCCTACCTGAACTTCCTGCGCGCACTGCCGCCGCTGGGCTACATCGGCCTGCTCATCGTGTGGTTCGGCATCGGCGACACCTCGAAGATCTGGCTGCTGTTCCTTGCCGCTTTCCCGGCGATCGCGATCTCGACGGTGAACGGTGTGCAGGGCGTGAGCCAGGACCAGATCAACGCCGCCCGCGCGCTCGGCGCCAACCGGTTGCAGACCATCCGCGGCGTCATCGTCCCGGCCACGTTGCCCGAGGTCATCAACGGCATCCGGATCGCCGTCGGCTTCGCCTGGACGACCGTCGTCGCGGCCGAGCTCAACAACGGTATCCCCGGCATCGGCGGCCTCGCCTACCTCGCCGGCCAGCAGCTCAACACCCCGCTGACCATCGCCTGCATCATCGTCATCGGAGTCACCGCCCTGCTGCTGGACTCGCTCATCAAGTGGATCGGCCTGCTGGCCGTCCCGTGGAAGGGGAAGGCATGAACCGCCTGAAGCGCTTCGTGCGCGCGGCGTTGGTGACCGGCACCGTCGGCCTCACTCTCACCGGTTGCATCGTCGAGTCGGGCCGGGCCGAACAGTCCCGCTCCATCGGCGGGGCGACAGCGTGCCCCGTCGACCCGGACCCGACGGTGACGGGCACCGTCAGGATCGGCTGGCAGGAGATCCCGAACGGCGACCTCGTCGTCAAGGACACCGGCCTGCTCAAGACCTGCCTGCCCAACGTGAACGTCGTGTGGAGCAAGTTCGCCTCCGGCGGCGACGTGATCCAGGCCTTCGGCGCCAACAGCCTCGACGTGGGCCTGCTCGGCAGCGCGCCCGCCGCGAAGGCGCTCAGCGCACCGCTCAACATCGACATGAAGGTGATCTGGATCCAGGACCGGATCGGGGCCGCCGAGTCGCTCGTGGCCCGCGGCGACGGCATCAAGACCGTCGCCGATCTCCGGGGCAAGCGGATCGCGGTGCCCTTCGCGTCGACGGCCCACTACAGCTTGCTCACCGCCCTCGACAAGGCGGGAGTCACCGACGCGCAGGTCATCAACCTCGCGCCGGATGCCATTCGCGGCGCCTGGGGCGGCGGCCAGATCGACGCCACGTACATCTGGGAACCCACCCTGAGCCAGCTCAAGGGAACCGTGCTCACGACGAGCGCGCAGGTCGCCGAGCAGGGGGCACCGACGTACGACCTCGAGGGCGCCCGTGGCGATTTCGTGAAGAACAACCCGGCCTTCCTCAAGGTGTGGACCGCCGTCCAGGGCTGGGCCGCGAATCTGCTGAACACCGATCCGAACAAGGCGGCCGAGCACATCGCCGGCCAGCTCGGCGTGCCGCCGGACCAAGTGCTCACGCAGATCAAGGGCTACGCCTACTTCGACGCCAAGACTCAGGCCGGCCCCGACCACCTCGGCGGCCAGTTGGGTGCCGACATCCGCAAGACCGCGGAGTTCCTGCTCCAGCAGGGGCAGGTGCAGGGCGTCGCTCCGGCGCAGCACTACATCGACGGCGTCTACGCCGAGGCCGCACAAGGGGGAGCGAAGTGACCCGCACCGAACGCGTCGAGCTCACGGGGGTCGGTAAGACCTACGACACCGCGAGCGGGCAGACCATTGCGCTGCAGCCGACGGACCTGACGATCGAGCCGGGCGAGTTCGTCTCCATCGTCGGGCCCTCGGGCTGCGGTAAGACGACCCTGTTGCGCCTCGTCGCCGGGTTCGAGGACCCCACCGAGGGCGTCGTCGAGGTCGGCGGCGCGCGGGTGACGGCACCGTCGGCCGACCGCGGCGTGGTCTTCCAGGCACCCACTCTGTACCCGTGGTTGACGGTGCGCGGCAATGTCGAGTTCGGGCCCAAGGTCAGCGGCGTGGGCAAGGCCGAGCGGCGGGAGCAGGCGCAGAAGCTCTTGGACCTCGTGGGCCTCGGCGACTTCGGCGACAAGCGGCCCTACGAGCTCTCCGGCGGTATGCAGCAGCGCGCCCAGATCGCCCGCGTGCTGGTCAACGACCCCGCGATCGTGCTCATGGACGAGCCCTACGGCGCGCTGGACGCGCTCACTCGCGAGCGCCTGCAGGTGGACCTGCTCAAGATCTGGCGAGAGGCGGGAAAGACCATCGTCTTCATCACCCACTCGGTCGAGGAGGCGGTCTTCCTGAGCACCCGCGTGCTGGTGATGAGCGCCCGGCCGGGCCGCGTGGTGATCGACCGCAAGGTCGAGCTTCCGAGCGACGGACCGGACACGGTACGCGACCCGTCCGTGACCGCTTCGCCCGAATTTCAAGCCCTGCGTACGGAGCTCGCCGCCGCGATCTACGCTGCCCACGGCTGAACCTCAGCGGGAGCACAGGGCTGGCGGCGTAGTGTTGCCTCCGTGGTGAGTGCCCTCAGACTGCCCGTGTCGCTTCCTACGGATGCGGCCCGCAAGCTCGTCTCGCCCGCCTACGCGCTCTACGAGCGACGGTTGGTGAGCGAGCTCACCAACGCCTATCGTGATGGCGCGCAGCGGCCCCGCCACGTGGCGGTCCTCTGCGACGGCAATCGGCGCTGGGCGCGGGCCGCCGGGTTCAGCGACGTGAGCCACGGCTACCGCATGGGTGCGCGGAAGATCGCCGAGATGCTCGAGTGGTGCGACGAGGCCGGCATCGAGCTCGCCACCATCTACCTGTTGTCGACCGAGAACCTGCAGCGCGATCCCGACGAGCTCGCCGCACTGATGGAGATCATCACGGACGTCGTCGAGGAGATCTCCGGCCCGGACAAGAACTGGTCCGTCAAGATCGTCGGCGCGATGGACCTGCTGCGGCCCGACGCGGCGCGGCGACTCACCGCCGCCGCCGAGGGGACCGCGGGTCGCACCGGCACGCACGTCAACGTGGCCGTCGGCTACGGGGGACGCAAGGAGATCGTCGACGCGGTCCAGTCGCTGCTGCGCGCGCGCATCGCCGAGGGGATGACCGCGGAGGAGTTGGTGGACGCGGTCACCGTCGAGGGGATCGACCAGCACCTGTACACCAAGGGGCAGCCCGATCCCGATCTCGTGATTCGTACCTCGGGGGAGCAGCGGCTCTCCGGCTTCCTGCTGTGGCAGAGCGCGTACAGCGAAATCTGGTTCACCGAGGCCTACTGGCCGGAGTTCCGCCGCGTCGACTTCCTGCGGGCGCTGCGCGACTACGCCGCCCGGCACCGCCGCTTCGGCGCGTAGCGTCAGAGCTTGCGCAGCCGCACGCGGTTGATCGAGTGATCGGAGTCCTTGCGCAACACCAGCGTCGCGCGGGGGCGGGTGGGCAGGATGTTCTGCACCAGATTGGGCCGGTTGATGCCCGCCCAGATGCCCTCGGCGCGGTCGCGCGCCTCGGTGTCGGAGAGCCCGGCGTAGTGGTGGAAGTGCGAGGCCGGGTCCGCGAACGACGTGGTCCGCATCGACAGGAAGCGGTCGACGTACCAGCGCTCGATGTCCTCGATCCGCGCGTCCACGTACACGGAGAAATCGAACAGGTCCGAGACCATGAGCCGCGGCCCGGTCTGCAGCACGTTGAGTCCCTCGACGATGAGGATGTCGGGTCGGCGCACGTGGATGAATTCGCCGGGCACGATGTCGTAGAGCTGGTGCGAGTACACGGGCGCGGTCGCGTCCTCCGCGCCCGACTTCACCGTGGTCACGAACCGCAACAGCGCGCGCCGGTCGTAGGACTCGGGGAAGCCCTTGCGGTGCATGATGCCCCGCCGCTCCAGCTCCGCGGTGGGGTACAGGAAGCCGTCCGTGGTCACCAGATCGACCCGCGGGTGCGAGTCCCACCGCGCGAGCAGCGCCTGCAGCACGCGGGCGGTCGTCGACTTGCCGACCGCCACCGAGCCGGCGACGCCGATCACGAACGGAACCTGGGCGTCGTGCCGCTGCTCGCCGAGGAAGGTCGCGGTGGCGGCGTAGAGCCGCTGCCGGGCGGCGACCTGCAGGTGGATGAGGCGGGAGACGGGGAGGTAGACCTCGGCGACCTCGGCCAGGTCGATCTGCTCGCCCAGGCCGCGGAGGTCGGACAGGTCCGCTTCCGTCAGCGACAGGGGGGTCGACTGGCGGAGCTCGCGCCACTGAGCGCGGTCGAGCTCGATGTACGGGCTCGGTTCGCTCACCGGACGAGGCACCCCGCGTCAGACATGCCCTCTAGTCTGGCACGCATGGAGGAGCTGAGCGTCACCGACCGTTACCTGCGGCTCGGCCTGCGGTTCGACCGCATCGAATCCGGTTTCGTGGACGCCTACTTCGGCGACCCGGTGCACCGTCGGGCCGTGGCGGCCGAGGACGCCCCCGAACCGGCCCGCCTCGCCGCCGAGGCGCGAGCCCTACTGCGGGACGTCGAGGCCGACACGGCGCTCACGCCCGCGCGGCGGGAGTTCCTGGCCGGGCACGTCGCGGCGCTCGAGTGCTCGGCCCGCAAGTTCGACGGTGCGCCGATCGGTTTCGTCGACGAGGTGAAGGCCTACTTCGACGTCGACATCGCCCTGGGCGACACGGCGGACTACGAGGCGGCGCACGCCGCGCTCGACGAGCTGCTGCCCGGGTCGGGCCCGCTGCAGCCCCGCATGCAGGCCCAGCGCGACCGCTTCCTGGTGCCCGCCGAGCGCGTCCCCGAGGTGGTCGACGCCCTCGCCGGCGCGCTCCGCGACATCGTGCGCGGGCGGTACCCGCTGCCCGCGACGGAAACGGTGGCGTTCGAGATCGAGCACGACAAGCCCTGGTCCGGCTTCAACTACTACCTCGGCGACTACACCTCGCGGGTAGCGGTGAACGGCGACCTGCCGCAGTACCTCTCCGGGCTGCCGCACCTCATCGCGCACGAGGCCTACCCGGGGCACCACACCGAGCACTGCCGCAAGGAGCAGCTGCTGGTGGCGTGCCCCGAGAGTGGCGCGAAGCAGGCGGAACAGACCATCTTCCTGGTCAACACGCCGCAGTGCCTCATGGCGGAGGGGCTGGCGGACCACGCCCTGCACGCCGCGATCGGCCCCGGCTGGGGCCGCTGGGCGCAGGAGATCTATGCCGACCTCGGCCTGTCCTTCGACGGGGAGCTCGCCGAGCGGATCGCGACGGCCTCGTCGGGCCTGCTGCACGTGCGGCAGGACGCCGCGCTGCTGCTGCACGACCAGCACGCGAGCGAGGACGACGTGGCCGCGTACCTGCAGCGCTGGGGCCTCATGGCGGAGCGCAGCGCACGGCAGGCGCTGCGGTTCGTCGGCTCGCCGCTGTGGCGGGCGTACATCAGCACCTACGTCGAGGGCTACGCACTGTTGGACGCCTGGCTCGATCGCGCGGATTCCGGGCCCGCGCGGCTGGATCGATTCGGGAGGCTGCTCGATGAGCCACTCACCCCGTCGGCGCTGCGGCGGGAGCTCGCGGCCTAGGATGAGCGCATGAGCGATTCCAGCGTGAACTCCGCGTCCCTGGCCGAACTCGATCCCGAGGTCGCGGCCGCCATGAACGGCGAGCTCGCGCGGCAGCGCGACACGCTGGAGATGATCGCCTCGGAGAACTTCGTGCCGCGGGCAGTGCTGCAGGCGCAGGGCTCCGTGCTCACCAACAAGTACGCCGAGGGCTACCCGGGCCGCCGCTACTACGGTGGCTGCGAGTACGTCGACGTGGTCGAGGACCTGGCCCGCAGTCGCGCCAAGGAGCTCTTCGGCGCCGACTTCGCCAACGTCCAGCCGCACTCGGGCGCGCAGGCCAACGCGGCCGTGCTGCAGGCCCTCATGGAGCCGGGCGAGACCCTCATGGGCCTCGACCTCGCACACGGCGGTCACCTCACCCACGGCATGCGCCTGAACTTCTCCGGCAAGCTCTACGAGAACGTCTTCTACGGCGTCTCCAAGGAGGATCACCGGGTCGACATGGACGAGGTGCGCAAGATCGCCCTCGATTCGAAGCCGAAGGTGATCGTCGCCGGCTGGTCCGCCTACCCGCGGCACCTCGACTTCGCCGCCTTCCGCTCCATCGCCGACGAGGTGGGCGCCCACCTGTGGGTCGACATGGCGCACTTCGCCGGCCTCGTCGCCGCCGGCCTGCACCCGAGCCCCGTCCCGCATGCCGATGTCGTCAGCTCGACGGTGCACAAGACCCTCGGTGGCCCCCGTTCCGGCATCATCCTGGCGAAGCAGGAGTGGGCCAAGAAGCTCAACTCGGCGGTCTTCCCCGGCCAGCAGGGCGGCCCGCTCATGCACGTGATCGCCGCCAAGGCCGTCGCGCTCAAGGTCGCGGGCACGGAGGAGTTCCGTGCGAAGCAGCAGCGCACGCTCGACGGTGCCAGGATCCTCGCTGAGCGCCTCAACGGCAAGGACGTGGCCGACGCCGGCGTCACCGTGCTCACGGGCGGCACCGACGTGCACCTCGTGCTCGTCGACCTGCGCAACAGCGACCTCGACGGCCAGCAGGCCGAGGACCTCCTGCACGAGGTCGGGATCACCGTCAACCGCAACGCCGTGCCCTTCGACCCGCGCCCGCCGATGGTCACCTCCGGCCTGCGGATCGGCACGGCCGCCCTGGCCAGCCGCGGCTTCGGCGACAAGGAGTTCACCGAGGTCGCCGACATCATCGGCACCGCTCTCGCGCAGGGCACGGCCGCCGACACGGCCGCGCTGCGCGCCCGTGTCTCCGCGCTGGCGCTCGAGGTCCCGCTCTACGAGGGCCTGGAGGACTGGGGTCTGCTCTCGCGCTGACCGGCCGGCGTGGTCGCCACCGTGGTTTGAAGGCCGGGTGGCCGCTGCCTTACAGTGTCCGGGTGACTTCCAGCACTTCCGAGGACGACCTGACGCTCGCCATCGATAAGGCACTGCCGGACATCCGCGCGGCCTACGTCGAGGCCGGCGACGCCTGGCAGCCGCACGACTACATCCCGTGGGACGACGGCCGCAACTACGGCTTCCTCGGCGGCGAGGACTTCGTCCCCGCCGACGTGAAGGTCGATGCGGTGGTGAGCAACGGCCTGATCCTGGGCCTGCTGACCAAGGACCACCTGCCGTCCTTCCACCGCCTGCTGGCGCAGCACCACCTCATCGATTCGGACTGGGGCAGGTTCGTCGGCCACTGGACGGCCGAGGAGAACCGCCACGGGATCGCGCTGCGCGACCACGTCGTGGTCAGCCGCACCTGCGACGTCGAGCAGCTGGAGATGTGGCGTCTCGAGGCCGTGACCCGCGGTTACCGGCAGTACGAGGGCACCCGCGCCGAGATCCACGTCGCCGAGCAGATCGCCATGGTGATCGTCCACGAGGCCCTCTCCGCCGACTACTTCGATCGGCTCGCCGACTACGCCGAGAACGCCGAGGGCACGCCCGCCGGCCTCGTCACGACGCTCCGCAAGGTCGCGAACGACGATCGCGTGCAGCAGAAGTACTGGACCGAGCTGCTCACCGTCGCGCTCGACGTCAACGAGGGCCACGTCAAGGACGCCCTCGTGGGGCAGGCGCGCCTCGCCTCGCCCATCGGCGCCGAGACCGCGGACGGGCTCGACGAGGCCCGCCGCATCGTCACGGCGGCCGGTATCAGCTCGCCCGAGCGGGACCGCGAGATCCTGAACGGCGTCCTCGCCACCTGGGGCCTCGCGTTGTAGCGACGCTCCCGGCCCGTAACGAAGTGTTCACGAACGCGCCGCGCAGCCTCCGGGCCGCGCGGCGCGTTCGGCGATAGTTTGGCGGTGACGGATTGCGGGGAAGCAGTTCGTCCCGGGAGGTTCCAACCGTGACTCGACTCATCGTCGCGAGAGGGCCGGCCCCGGTCCTCGTCGTCGGGGCGTAGACCGCGCACCGAGACGTTTGGACCGACCGGCCGCAGCTACACGCTTGCGTGGGCGCCGCGCAGGCTAGGAGCGTCACCGTGTCTTTCCGTGAGACCCCCCGCACGTACGTGCTCGACACCTCCGTCCTGCTGTCCGATCCCTGGGCCATCACCCGCTTCGCCGAGCACGACGTGGTGCTCCCGCTCGTGGTGATCAGCGAACTCGAGGGCAAGCGTCACCACGCCGAGCTCGGCTGGTTCGCCCGCGAGTCCCTGCGCATGCTCGACGATCTGCGGCTCGAGCACGGCCGCCTCGACCAGCCGATCCCCACCCCCGGTGGGGGCACGGTGCAGGTGGAGCTCAACCACATCGATCCGACGGTGCTGCCGGTCGGTTTCCGCACGGAGACCAACGACGCCCGCATCCTCGCGTGCGCGCTGAACCTGCGCGCCGAGGGCCGCGATGTGGTACTGGTCTCGAAGGACATCCCGCTGCGGGTCAAGGCCGGCGCGGTGGGCCTCGACGCCGACGAGTACCGGGCGCAGGACGTGGTGACGTCCGGCTGGACCGGGATGGAGGAACTCGAGGTCGCCCGCGAGGTGATCGACGCACTGTTCGCGGGCGGCGTCGTCGACCACGACGCGGCGCGGGAGCTGCCGTGCAACACCGGTGTCCGGCTCCTGGGCGGCACGTCGAGCGCGCTCGGCCGGGTGACGGCGGAGAAGCAGTTGCAGCTGGTGCGCGGCGACCGCGAGGCCTTCGGGCTGCACGGCCGCAGCGCCGAGCAGCGCGTCGCGCTCGATCTGCTGCTCGACGAGTCCGTGGGCATCGTCTCCCTCGGCGGCAAGGCCGGCACCGGTAAGTCGGCGCTGGCCCTGTGCGCGGGCCTGGAGGCGGTGCTGGAGAAGCGCACGCAGCGCAAGGTCGTCGTCTTCCGCCCGCTGTACGCCGTGGGCGGCCAGGACCTCGGCTACCTGCCCGGGTCCGAGAACGAGAAGATGGGGCCGTGGGCGCAGGCCGTCTACGACACCCTCGACGGACTCGCCTCGCCCGAGGTGATGGACGAGGTCATGTCGCGCGGGATGCTCGAGGTGCTGCCGCTCACGCACATCCGTGGCCGCTCGCTGCACGACTCCTTCGTCATCGTCGACGAGGCGCAGTCGCTGGAGCGCAACGTGCTGCTCACCGTGCTCTCGCGACTGGGTTCCGGCTCGCGGGTGGTGCTCACGCACGACGTCGCCCAGCGCGACAACCTGCGCGTGGGCCGGCACGACGGGGTCGCCGCGGTGATCGAGAAGCTCAAGGGGCACCCGCTGTTCGCGCACGTCACGCTCACTCGCTCCGAGCGTTCGCCGATCGCCGCCCTGGTCACGGAGATGCTGGAGGAGTTCGCGCCCGGCGCGTGAGACGGACGGCCTCGCCCTCCCGCGCGGGCCGACGTCGAGTGTCCGACAGGGCGGGCATGCGTGACGCGCATGCCCGCCCCGCGCGGAGTTCGGTCCCCTCCGGGCAAGTGGCCGGACGAACGGACCGACCCCAGGAACGACGGGCTACGACGCCGGGGATCCGGAGTGGCCCTCGACCGGGCGCAGGAAGCAGCGCGCGGCATCGAGGCGCCCGGCGTCGTAGCCCTCCCACTTCTCGGCGGGGACGTCGTGGTGCGCGACCTCCCGGAATCCCCGCCGGACGAAGAAGTCGGCGGCGCTGTCGCTGACGGTCACGGCGAAGACGTGCGTCAACCCCCGGGTGCGGCAGAGGTCGATCAATCCGTCGATCAGGAGGCTCCCGGCGCCGAGCCCGGAGAACTCGGCGACCGTGATGAGGCCCGAGACCTCGGCGTAGCCGGTGCCGGCGTACCGGTCCGCTTCGAGTCCCACCACGCCCGCGAGGTGACCGGTGCGCAGCACGCGGGCGCCCAGGCCGCCGGCCGCCATCCTGGCGATCTCGGCGCGGCTGCGAGGTTTGAGGATGCCCTCCCGGACGCCCTGGTTCACCAGCGATTCGATCCGGGCGAAATCGTCGACCTGGAGCGGCGTCAGGTGCAGATACCGGCCGTGGGTGAGCACCGTGCCGCATCCGTCGAAGGTGAGGAGCTCGTAGTCGAGGTCCTCGGCGCGGCAGAGGTTGACGCTGTACGCCCCGCCCAGGAGCGCCGCCTGCGCGGCGGGCGCGTAGTCGGGGAGGCCGCGTTCGGCCAGGTGGGCCGCGAGCCGCTCGCCGTGCAGATCGATATCGGCGTAGCTGCGGGGCGGGGTGCCCCACCCCCCGCCCGGATCGGTGAGCACCATCTTCGACGCGCGAACGCTCGTGGAGACAGCCCCGGCGGTGTGCGCGAGCGCCCCGGAGTCCGCGCCGACGACGACGCGTTTCGCGTCGGTGACGGCGAGCCAGAGCTCGGCGACGGTGTCGTCGGTCCAGGTGGACGCGCCGTTGACCGCGCGTCCGTCGACCGCGGCGACGGTGACCGCGACGTGCTCGGCCGGCACGACGAAGACGAAGCGCGTGTCGCCCGCCCGGAAGGCGTCGACCGTGCGGCCGACCGCCCCCAGCGTCGCGGTGTCGACCGTCGGGAGTGCGACGACGATCGTGATCCCGCGGAACTCCTCGACGAAGAACTCGTGCTCGGCGAGGGGCACGCCTTCGCCGGCGAAGGGTTCGGCGGCGCCCGCACGGGACGCGGGCAGGGGCGGTGGCGTCTGGCGTGCAGCAACCCGGGGGACTTCGGTCACGTCGTGCCAGGGTACTGGACGTGCGGGGGCGCCATCGCGGTGTCCGCTCGGGGCCGCCTCCCTTGTCGTACCTAGAACCGCGAGGTATATGTGTACCTAGTGGTTCTAGGTATGGAGGTCGGATGCACATCGATAAGGATCTGGTCGCCGCGTCGGCGACCCCGCTGGTGCTGAGCATCCTCAGTCACGGCGACAGCTACGGCTACGCGATCCTCACCCGCGTCCGTGAGCTCTCCGGCGGACGGCTCGAGTGGTCCGACGGCATGCTCTATCCGCTGCTGCACCGGCTGGAGCGCCTCGGTCAGGTGGAGGCCCGCTGGGAGGTCGCCGACACCGGCCGCAAGCGCAAGCACTACGCCATCACGCCCGCCGGACGGGAGGCGCTCGCGGACCGTCGGGACCAGTGGCGGGTCGTCAGCGCCGCCCTCGACGGCCTCTGGTCCGACGGTGCGCCGCAGCCGGGGCTCGCGTGAGCGGCCCGGTCGACGTCCAGATCCGGCAGTGGCGGGGCTACCTGGAAGGCCGGCGCCGCGTGCGGGCCGAGGAGGTCGACGAGCTCGAGTCGCACCTGCGCGAGTCGATCGCCGACCTCGAGGCACGCGGCCTCGACGGCGACGAGTCCTTCCTCGTCGCGGTCAAGCGGATGGGCGCCGTCGACGCGGTGGCGCACGAGTTCGCCCGCGAGCACTCCGACCGGCTGTGGAAGCAGCTCGTGCTGGGCACCGCCGCCGACGAGTCCGGGCGCCGCGGCGAGCTGCCCGTCGTGCTCGCGCTCGGCGCCGGCGCCGGGCTGGCGCTCCTCGCGGTCCTGCACCTCCTCGGCGAGTCAGCGCCCCGGTTCGTCGGCTTCGCGATCGCGCCCTTCCTGGTCGGCTACTTCGCGTGGAAACGGGCGATGCCGGCGCGCGCCACGGCGGGGGTGATCGGCGGCTTCGTCGCGATGGCGGCGCTGCTCGCGGCGTATCCCTTCGCGGCCGGCGGCTCCACGGAGGTCCTGGCCGTCGTCGCCGCGCCGGTGGTGCTGTGGTTCGGCGTGGGCGTCGCCTACACGGGAGGAGCGTGGCGCTCGGCACCGCGGCGGATGGACTTCGTGCGGTTCACCGGCGAGTTCGTCATCTACTTCCTGCTCATCGCCCTCGGCGGCGGCGCGATCACGGGGCTGACGATCGCCGCGCTCGGGGCCGTGGGGCTCGACGCGGAGTCGCCGGTCACCGAGTGGGCGCTGCCGGTGTGCGTCGGTGGCGCGGTCCTGGTCGCCGCGTGGCTGGTGGAGGCCAAGCAGGAGGTGATCGAGAACATCGCGCCGGTCCTCACGCGAATCTTCACGCCGATCACGCTGGTCATGCTCGTCGTGGTGCTGGGCGCCTTCGCCTCGCGCCCCGGGCTCATCGGCGCCGACCGGGACCTGCTGGTGCTGATGACCGTGGTGCTCGTCCTTGTGGTCGGGCTGTTGCTGTACGCGGTCTCCGCCCGTGATCCGCGCCGACGCCCTGACGTCTTCGACCGGCTGCAAGTGGCGCTCGTGGTCGCGGCGATCGCCGTGGACCTCGTGGTGCTGGTCGCGATGCTCACCCGTACTGCTGAGTTCGGCACCTCGCCCAACAAGGCCGCGGTCCTCGGTCTGAATCTCGTGCTCCTGGTGATCCTCGCGGGCGCGGCGTGGCGGGGCCTGGGGTTCGCCCGGGGGAGCGGGGACTTCGCCGCGATCGAGCGCTGGCAGACCACCACGCTGCCGGCCTACGCCGCCTGGGCCGCGATCGTCGCGCTCGCGTTCCCACCGCTGTTCGGTTTCAGCTGACCGCGGCTGCGGCCTCGCGGGCGCGGTACCGCGACGGGCTCACCCCGTGGTGGCGCGAGAAGGCCGCGCTGAGCGCGAACGCCGAGCCGTAGCCCACGCGCCGGGCGATCGCCTCGAGCCCGTCGTCGGACGAGGTCAACGCGTCCGCAGCCAGGGTGAGCCGCCACAGGGTGAGGTAGCGTCCGGGCGGCTCGCCCACTCCGGAACGGAACCTCGCGGCGAGGCCCGACCGCGATACGTGCAGGGCGGCTGCGAGCGAGGCGACCGTCCACGGCTGCTCCCGCGACTCGTGGATCAGGTCCAGGGCGCCCGCCACGACGTCGTCGACGGTGCCCGACAGCCAGCCGGTAGGGGCGGTGCGCGCCGCCGCCCGGATCGCGGCGCACACCACCACGTCCAGCAACCGGTCGATGACGAAGCTGTGGCCGGGCTGCGGGTCCGCGAGTTCGCGGCGTATCAGCCCGAGCAGCGCCTCGTCGACGTCACCGGGCGGCAGCACGGTGAACTCCGGCAGCTGCTCGACGAGGTGTCGGCCCACCTGGGACGAAGATGCATACGTGCCGACGAGCAGTTGATCGGGGCCCTCGTCGTGGTTTCCCCAGGTGAGCAGCCCGCGGTGCGTGGTCGAGCGCATCGATTCAGTGAGCGGCACGCACGCGCCGCCCTGCTCGATCCGGACGGTCGGAGGGCGGTCGGGCTCGTCCGAGACGGTGTAGCGGGGCCCGTGCGCGACCAGGGCGACGGCTCCCGTGTCGAGCCGGATCCGGGTGCCCTCCCCGGCGATCCACGCGGCGCCGCGATCGACCGCGATCACGCTCAGCGGCGCCGCGTCGTCGATATCGACCGACTACGGCGGAGTCATCGAGATGCGGAGCGAGAACAAGCCCTGGGCGCGGAGGCCGGACACCATCCGGAACAGTGGGTCCACCCCGTCAGATTAGACGAATGCGTATGGAATCGTTCCTCCGAACGATGGATCACGCCACGCTGGGAGCGCGATCCTTGGTTCGTGACTCTCAAACTCCTCCTCGGGTCGGCCGCGCTCCTCAGCGGCGTGCTGGCCGGCTTCTACTTCGCCTACGCCACCGTGATCACGGGTCTGTTCGACGCGCCGGAGGGCGCCGACGCCATGCGCCGGATGAACGACGCCGTCGAGCGACCGCCCTTCCTCGCGGTCTTCTTCCTCGCCCCGCTGCTCGCTCTGGTCGCCGCGATCTGGCTGGTCGTCGCCCTCGACGCGCGTACCGTCGCCGGCGTGCTCGGCGTGCTCGGCGCCCTCTGCGCCGTTGCCGCGCTCGTGCTCACGGTCGCGGTGAACGTTCCGCTCAACCAGCGCCTGGCGGCGGGCGCGGTCGAGTGGGCGGAGTTCGCCCGCACCTGGGGGGCGTGGAACGTGGTGCGCACCTGGTTGTGCGCGGCGGGAGCGGTCGGGCTGATCCTTCCGGCCCTGCGGTGACGACCCCGTCGACCCCGATTCCTGCAGGTAGGGCAGCCTAACCCGGACCGGCGCAACGGGGAGGCATACCCTCGATGTGTGACTTCGAACAGCCCCGAATTCATCTATTCCGACCTGCTGCCCATCGGTCCCGATACGACGCCGTACCGGCTCATCACGACCGAGGGCGTCGAGACCGTCGAGGTCGACGGGCGGACGTTCCTCAAGGTCGCGCCCGAGGCGCTGCAGCAGCTGACCGCGGAGGCGATGCACGACATCAGCCACTACCTGCGGCCCGCGCACCTGAAGCAGCTCCGCCGGATCATCGACGACCCCGAGGCGTCGGGCAACGACCGCTTCGTGGCGCTGGACCTGCTCAAGAACGTCAACATCTCCGCCGGCGGCGTGCTGCCCATGTGCCAGGACACCGGCACCGCGATCGTCATGGGCAAGAAGGGCGAGGGCGTGCTGACCGGCGTCGACGACGGGGAGTGGATCTCCCGCGGCGTCTACGACGCGTACACCAAGCTGAACCTGCGCTACTCGCAGAACGCGCCGATCACCATGTACGAGGAGAAGAACACCGGCACCAACCTGCCGGCGCAGGTGGAGATCTACGCCACCGAGCAGGGGCCGAAGGGGCCGGAGTACAAGTTCCTGTTCATGGCCAAGGGCGGCGGCTCGGCCAACAAGTCCTTCCTGTTCCAGGAGACGAAGGCGATCCTCAACCCGGACCGCATCCTGAAGTTCCTCGACGAGAAGATCCGCTCGCTCGGTACCGCGGCCTGCCCGCCGTACCACTTGGCGATCGTCATCGGCGGCACCTCCGCGGAGTTCGCGCTGAAGACCGCGAAGTACGCCTCGGCGCACTACCTCGACGACCTGCCCGAGACGGGATCCATCGCGGCGCACGGCTTCCGCGACAAGGAGCTGGAGGAGAAGGTCTTCGAACTCACCCAGTCCTTCGGCATCGGCGCGCAGTTCGGCGGCAAGTACTTCTGTCACGACGTGCGCGTGGTGCGCCTGCCGCGGCACGGTGCCTCCCTGCCCGTCGCGATCGCCGTGTCCTGCTCCGCGGACCGCCAGGCCCTCGGCAAGATCACCGCCGACGGTGTCTTCCTGGAGCAGCTGGAGACCGACCCGGCGCAGTACATGCCGGATGCCGGTGTGGCGGAGGACATCGAGGGCGGCGCGGTCGTCGAGATCGACCTGAACCGGCCGATGTCGGAGATCCTCGCCGAGCTGTCGAAGTACCCGGTGAAGACGCGCCTGTCGCTGACCGGCCCGCTGGTCGTGGCCCGCGATATCGCGCACGCCAAGATCAAGGACCTGCTCGACTCGGGGCAGCCCATGCCGCAGTACCTCAAGGACCACCCGGTGTACTACGCCGGTCCCGCGAAGACGCCGGAGGGTATGGCGTCCGGCTCCTTCGGGCCGACCACCGCGGGCCGTATGGACAGCTACGTCGACCAGTTCCAGGCGGCCGGCGGCTCGATGGTCATGCTGGCGAAGGGCAACCGGTCCAAGCAGGTCACTCAGGCCTGCAACGAGCACGGTGGCTTCTACCTCGGCTCCATCGGCGGGCCCGCGGCGCGCCTGGCCCTCGACTGCATCAAGTCGCAGGAGGTCATCGAGTACCCCGAGCTCGGCATGGAGGCGGTGTGGAAGATCGAGGTCGAGAACTTCCCCGCGTTCATCGTCGTCGACGACAAGGGCAACGACTTCTTCACCGATCCGTCGGGTGAGGTCGCCCTGCCGCTCAGCGGGATCCGGGTGCGCTCCAAGGAGCGGTAGGTCGTCCGGCGCACCGCCGTCGGGTTCGACGGTGCGCCGCTCGCTCCGTCAGGCCGGGCGCAGGATCGTCACGGCGAAGTCGGCGCCGTCGTGCCAGGGCTTGACGTCCCACGTCGCGAGGCGAAGATCGGTCCGCAGTCCTGCCTCGGCGGCGTAGACGTCCAGTTGATCCGGTGTGAGGCCGCGGTTCGTGTGGAAGCCGATGATCGCGAAGCCGTCGTTCGTGAGGTGGCGGCGGAAGTTCCGCAGCACCGTGGTCTCCGTGCCCTCGGCGACGAAGACCAGCACGTTGCCGGCGCAGACGATGGCGTCGAACGTGCCGTCGAGGTCCAGCTCGGCGAGGTCCTGCACGATCCACCGCGGGCCCGGATGATCCTGCCGCGCCGCGGCGATGAGCTTCGGGTCCACGTCGACGCCGGTCACGTCGTGGCCGACGGAGTGCAGGTAGCCGCCGATCCGGCCCGGCCCGCAGCCCGCGTCGAGGATCCGCGAATTCCGTCCCACCATCGCATCGACCAGTCGCGCCTCACCGGCGAGGTCCGCGCCCTCACGCGCCATGGTGCGGAAACGCTCGATGTACCACTCGCTGTGGCCTTCTGCGGTGTCCGTGAACCAGCGCGGCGTGCTCATGCCGTCCAAGCTACCCGCAGGGATCCGTACCGATCGCGACGCCGTTGCGGAGAATGCGCACGTAGGTATCGCCTCGATCAGTTCCCTGCGGTTTCGGCGGCGCCGACCTGCGATTCGGTCGCCGAAACCGCAGGGAATCGATCGTGCGACGCGCGACACAGGTCTACTACGCGCGGTAGTGGGTAGTGTCGAGGAATGACCGACTTCATCGACCGGATCGGCACCGCCCCGATCGCCGCCGCCGGACTCGTGGGCGGCTACTACGTGGCCCGCGAGACGGGGATCCGCCCGCTGGGCGGCGTCGTGCTCGCGGCGGCGGGAGCGGCGGCGGCGCAGGGGTGGTACGCCAAGGCCGGTGCAGGGACCGCGGCTGCGCTTGGCGCCGTGTACCTGGGCGGATTCGGTGCGTCGCACCCGCTGGCGAAGAAGATCGGCGCGTGGCCGTCCGTGCTCGCGGTGGCGGCGGTGGCGGCCGGCGCGTCGTACCTGCTCGTCGATCGCCGCTGACGAGACCCGCGCGGCGGGCTATTCTCACCGCGTGGGATTGAGAACAAGTTTCACAGTCATGGCCTGTGCGGCCGCTCTCGCGACGTCTGGTTGCAGCGCGCAGTCGGCACCGCCGGAGCAGGGACGGCCGGGTGTGCACGGCACCGAGGCGACCGTGGTCGCGGCTTCGTCCGGCACCGCGACGGGGCTGGCGGAACCGACGCCCGCGGGCACTCCGCTCCACACCCGGCTCGCGTCCTCCAGCGCGGTCGGCGACACCGGCCAGGCCCTCACCGCAACGATCGCGGGCACCACCTACCGCAGCGCGACGGGCATCTGGATCGGGTGCGAAGGCACCGCCGCGACGGCCGTCTACCGCCTCGGCGGCGAGTTCGCCCGGCTCACCGGGGTTCTGGGCCTTCAACCGCACACCCCGCCCTCGCTTCGCGTGCGGATCTCGTTCATCGTCGACGGGGAGACGAAGCTGGCAGCCACGCTCACCCGCGACGACGGGCCCCAGCCCATCACGATCCCGCTCGACGGGGCCCAGTCGCTCATCGTCTCCGCCGTCAGGAACGGCGGCGAGTGCGCGCCCGCCGCGGCGCCCTACGGCGCGATCGGAGCCGCGAGCCTCACCTGACCGGCCGCGGGGGCGGGCGTCACCGGACGCGGTCGACGTTGGCCATGGCCAGCACGTCGAGTCGACGATCCAGTTCCTCGAGCGTCAGCTTCTCGCCGATCAGGCCGCGGTCGATCACGGTCTGCCGGATGGTCTTGCCCTCCTTCAGTGCCTGCTTCGCCACGGCCGCCGCCTCCTCGTAGCCGATGAGCGAGTTCAGTGGCGTCACGATCGACGGCGACGACTCCGCGAGCGTGCGCAGCCGCTCCTCGTGCGCGACGAGACCGTCGATGCAGCGGTCCGCGAACAGCCGGGAGACGTTCGCCAGCAGTGCGATCGACTCGAGTACGTTGCGGGCCATCATCGGGATGTACACGTTGAGCTCGAACGCGCCGTTGCCCCCGCCCCAGGTCACCGCGGCATCGTTGCCGATCACCTGTGCGGCCACCTGCGTGACCGCCTCGGGCAGAACCGGATTGACCTTGCCGGGCATGATCGAGCTGCCGGGCTGCAGGTCGGGCAGGGCGATCTCGCCGAGCCCGGTGAGCGGGCCGGAGCCCATCCAGCGGACGTCGTTGGCGATCTTGGTGAGCGAGACCGCGATCGTGCGCAGCGCGCCCGAGAGCTCGACGAGACCGTCGCGCGCGGCCTGCGCCTCGAAGTTGTCCTTCGCCAGCCGGATGTCCTCCACGCCCGTGAGGCGCACCAGCTCGGCCACGACGAGCGAGCCGAATCGTTCCGGCGCGTTGAGCCCCGTGCCCACGGCGGTGCCGCCGATGGGGACCTCGCCGACGCGGGGCAGCGTGGCCCGCACGCGCTCGACGCCGGCCTCGACCTGCCGGGCGTACCCGCCGAACTCCTGGCCCAGCGTCACGGGCACCGCGTCCATGAGGTGCGTGCGGCCCGACTTCACCACCGACCGCCACGCTGCCGACTTGGCGGCCAGCGCCGCCTGCAGGTGCTCCAGCGCGGGGATCAGCGTGGTCACGGCGGCCTCGGTGGCCGCGACGTGCGTCGCCGTCGGGAACGTATCGTTCGACGACTGCGACATGTTCACGTCGTCGTTCGGATGCACCTGGACGCCGTTGCGGCCGGCGATCGAGGCGATCACCTCGTTGGCGTTCATGTTCGAGCTGGTACCGGAACCGGTCTGGAAGACGTCGATGGGGAACTGGTCGTCGTGCAGGCCGTCGGCGATCTCCCGCGCGGCGGCGATGATCGCGGCGGCCTTCTCGGGCGCCAGCAGCCCCAGGTCCTGGTTCACCTGCGCCGCGGCGGCCTTCAGCAGACCCATCGCCCGGATCTGGGCGCGTTCGAGTGGGCGGAAGCTGATCGGGAAGTTCTCCACGGCGCGCTGCGTCTGTGCCCGCCACAGCGCGTTCACCGGCACCCGGACCTCGCCCATGGTGTCGTGCTCGATGCGGTACTCGGTCTCCGGGGTGTCAGCGTTCTTAGCCATACCTTAGAAAAGTACTCGGGCCCCGGGATCATTCCCAGGGCCCGAGGAGAAGATCACTCTCAGTCGAAGATCTGCGCGTAGGTCTTCAGCTTGGTCAGACGGTGCGTCGCGTCGACGGTGCGCACGGTGCCCGACTTGCTGCGCATCACGATCGACTGCGTGGTCGCGCCGTCGGCGCGGTATTTGACGCCGCGCAACAGGTCGCCGTCGGTCACACCGGTCGCGGCGAAGTAGACGTGCTCACCCCGCACGAGGTCGGTGGTGCCGAGGACCTGGTTCGGATCGATCCCCAGGTCGGCGAGGCGGTGCTTCTCCTCGTCCGTCGTCGGCGCGAGGGTGCCCTGCAGTTCGCCGCCCATGCAGCGCAGCGCGGCGGCGGCGATGATCCCCTCGGGGGTGCCGCCGATGCCGACGAGGATGTCGGTCTTGGCCTCGGGGCGGGCGGCGGCGATGGCGCCGGCCACGTCACCGTCGGAGATGAGGCGCACGATCGCGCCGGTCGCGCGGATGTCGGCGATGAGCTGCTCGTGCCGGGGGCGGTCGAGCACCGTCAGCGTGACGTCGGTGACCTTGATGCCCTTGGCCTTGGCGACCTTCGCGATGTTGTCCGCGATCGGCGCCTGGATGTCGATGACGCCGGCGGCCTCGGGGCCCACGGCGATCTTGTTCATGTAGAAGACCGCGGAGGGGTCGTACATGGCGCCGCGCTCGGCGACCGCCAGCACGGCGATCGACCCGGGCATGCCCTTGGCCATGAGCGTGGTGCCGTCGACGGGGTCCACGGCGACGTCGGTCGACGGGCCGAAGCCGTTGCCCACCTCTTCGCCGTTGTAGAGCATGGGCGCCTCGTCCTTCTCGCCCTCGCCGATCACGACCACGCCGCTCATCGACACCGTCGAGACCAGCTGCCGCATCGCGTCCACCGCCGCGCCGTCGCCGGACTCCTTCTGGCCGCGTCCCACCCAGCGGCCTGCGGCGAGCGCGCCGGCTTCGGTCACGCGGACCAGCTCCATGGCTAGATTCCGGTCCGGGGCGATGGGGTTCTTCTCAGCGTGGGTATCGGACATGGATTCCTCCGGATCTCGATGCGCGCGGTGACGCGCGGCGGGCATCGCTCGATTCTTTCATGCCGCACCCGTCGGCGACCGGGCCGGAGTCGCCACCGCCGCCCGAGCCCACGGCAGCACCGCCGGACCTGCCCGCCTGGATCGCCCGACGTCGCGCCCGGGATACTGGACGGCGTGGCTGAGAAACCCCGGATCCTGCAGAACCGTCGCGACATGGTGCTCACGATGGTTCCGCTGTTAGCCCTGTGCCTGATCGCCCTGTTCGCGTCGGGCAACTTCAAGCTCGGCTTCGGCGCCGATCCGAAGGACGAGAACGTGCAGGCGATCAACCCGGAGGGCGTCTACCAGGTGTCGGCGGATACCCACGGCTTCGCGGTGCGGATGCCGGGCGGCGCCGGAGTGGCCGCCGGAGTGCCCGAGGGCTGGAAGGCCACCGCCACGCGCGACGACGACGTCGTCGGCGGCAAGGTCTTCTCCGTCAACTACGTGACTCCCGAGAAGAATTCACTGCAGCTCTCGCAGTCCGGCGCCCCGGTCGACCAGGTCGTCGAGTCGGTGTACGGGGCGAGGGCCACGCCCTCCGGCACGGTCCCGGTCGAGGGGCGGACCTGGGACGTCTACGGCCCGAACGACAGGAACCGCAGCGCCTGGGTCCTCCAGCTCGACGGTGTCGTGCTCGTCGTCTTCGGCGGCGGTACCGTGCCGCGGTTCACCGAACTCGCGGCCGCGGTGCAGTCGCAGCAGCCGCTGCCGCGGTCCGGCGCGCCGGCCCCCACGCCCCGGTAGGGGCATGGCTGGCGCCCCGGGTCACTCCTCGGCGGCGATCGCCTTCTCGATCCGCTCCCGCGCGCCGGCGAGGTGCTCCTCGCAGCGCTTGGCGAGCGCCTCGCCGCGCTCCCACAGGTTCAGCGACTCGTCCAGGTCGATCCCGCCCTGCTCCAGCAGCTTCACCACCACCGCGAGCTCGTCGCGGGCCTGCTCGTAGCCCAGCTCGGCCACGGGTGTCTCGTCGGTCATCACTCATCCTCGGTTCGTACGGAGATCTTCGTCACGCCCATCACCGCGGCGGATGCGGCACCGTCGGGCAGCCGGATCCGAACCTGCGAGCCGGGCGCGAGTTCGTCGATGGCGCGGACCACGGGGTTCTCGCCGTCCGGCGTCACCTTCTGGACCACGGCGTAACCGCGCGCCATCGTCGCGGCGGGACCGAGGGCGGTCAGTCGCGCGGCCAGGTGCACGGTCCGGTCGGATTCCCGTTCGACGGTGCGCCGCACGTCCCGCCGGGCGTCGCGCAGCAGCCGCTCGACCTCGTCGGCGCGGTCGTCGACGAGGCGCAGCGGGTGGGCGAAGACCGGCCGGGAGCGCAGCGACTCCAGGCTGCGCGCCTCGCGGTCGACCCAGCCGCGCAGCGCCGCGGCGGCCCGCTGGCGCAGCTCGGCGATCCGGTCCAGCTCGGCCACCACGTCGGGCACCACGCGTTTGGCAGCATCCGTCGGCGTCGCGGCGCGCACGTCGGCGGCGAAGTCGCAGAGGGGGTTGTCGGGCTCGTGGCCGATCGCGGAGACGATGGGGGTGCGGGCGGCGTGCACGGCGCGGCACAGCGTCTCGTCCGAGAAGGGCAGCAGGTCCTCCACGCTGCCGCCGCCGCGGGCCAGGATGATGACGTCGACATCGGGGTCGGCGTCGAGGGAGCGCAGCGCGGCCACGAGCTGGGGGACCGCCGTCGGGCCCTGGACGGTGGCGTACTCGGCGCGGATCCGCACGCCGGGCCAACGCCCCTCGGCGATCGACCGCACGTCGCGCTCGGCGGCGCTGGCCCGCCCGGTCACCAGGCCGACGGTGCGCGGCAGGAAGGGCAGCGGCCGTTTGCGCCGCGGGTCGAACAGCCCCTCGGCGTGCAGCAGCTGCCGCAGCCGCTCGATGCGGGCCAGCAGCTCGCCCACTCCGACCGCACGGATCTCGGTGATCCGGAGCGACAGGCTGCCCTTGCCGGTCCAGTAGGTGAACTTGCCGCGCACGATCACCTGGGTGCCCTCGTTCAGCGGCACCTCGGAGCGGTCGAGCACGGCCGGCAGGCAGGTGACCTGCATCGAGACGTTCGCCGACGGATCGCGCAACGTCAGGAAAGCAGTGCCGCCGCCGCGGCGGTTGAGCTGGGTGATCTGCCCCTCGACCCACACTTCGCCCAGGCGGTCGATCCACTGCGCGATCTTCATCGAGACCACGCGCACGGGCCAGGGGCGCTCCGCGCTCGACGGGCCGCCGGCGCCGCCGGGCGCGCTGGTCGAAGCCGGTCCGGTCACCGCGTGATGCGGTTCTCGAGCATCGTGAGGAAGGGCGGCCGCGCCTTGTGACCGCGCTCGTACTCCACGAGCGACTCCACCTCCGGCGTGGTCAGGCCGGGCAACCTGCCGCGCAGCTGCGCGAGGGTGAGCTCGGGGTAGTCGATCCGCCGTGCCACGGCGGGCAGGTCGTCGGGCGTCTCCGCGGCGGCCGAGGCATCCGACGGTGCCGGGGCGGGGCTGGTGCTGTACAGCGCGTACCGGCCCGCGCCCGATGGGGCCTGGTCGGCGCCGTCCTTCTCCGGGGCGGTGGCGACGTCGGCCTGCGCACCGTCGGCCCGAGCCGGCTCGGTGGCGGGCCGGACTTCGCCGAACGCCGGCTTCGACGCGGGCACGTCCACGTCGACGTCCTCGTCGTCGTCGAACGTGGCCCACGCGGCCTGCTCCTCCGCCTTCGCGGGGAAGACGGACTCGATCGCGCGATCGCCGCGCACGGCGAGCTCGGCCAGGTCCTGCTGGACGTGGATGAAGGCCTGCGCGGACTTGCTGCCCAGCGTGAGCGGGGCGTTCACGGCCCCTCCGACGATCTCCTGGCCCTTTTCAGCGGCGAGGGCGACGGCCCCGACGGCGACGCGGACCACGAACGGTAAACGGCTCATGTATCAAGGGTGCCTCATCGTTCTCACCGGCACACCGTCAGGTGCCGTAGCCTGGAGGCATGAGTTCTGGCAAGCGTGTCCTGCTGGCCGAGCCGCGTGGCTACTGCGCGGGTGTCGACCGTGCGGTGGAAACGGTCGAGAAGGCCCTCGAGAAGCACGGCGCCCCGGTGTATGTGCGCAAGGAGATCGTGCACAACCGGCACGTCGTGGAGACGCTGCAGGACAAGGGCGTGATCTTCGTCGACGAGACCGACGAGGTGCCCGAGGGATCGCTCCTGGTGTTCTCCGCGCACGGCGTCTCGCCGGCGGTGCACGAGGGTGCCGCGCAGCGCAGCCTCCGCACCATCGACGCGACGTGCCCGCTGGTCACCAAGGTGCACCAGGAGGCCAAGCGTTTCGCCCGCGACGATTTCGACATCCTGCTCATCGGCCACGAGGGCCACGAGGAGGTCGAGGGCACCGCCGGTGAGGCGCCGGACCACGTGCAGCTGGTCGACGGACCCGACTCGGTCGACAACGTCGTCGTGCGCGACGAGGACAAGCTGGTCTGGCTCTCGCAGACCACCCTCTCGGTCGACGAGACGATGGAGACGGTGCGCCGCCTGCGCGAGAGGTTCCCGAAGCTGCAGGATCCGCCCAGCGACGACATCTGCTACGCCACGCAGAACCGCCAGGTCGCGGTGAAGGCGATGGCACCCGAGTGCGATCTCGTGATCGTCGTGGGTTCGCGGAACTCGTCGAATTCCGTGCGCCTGGTCGAGGTGGCGCTGCAGGCCGGCGCTCGCGCCGCGCACCTCATCGACTTCGCCCGCGAAATCGACCCCGCGTGGCTCGACGGCGTGGAGACCGTCGGCATCACCTCGGGCGCTTCGGTGCCGGAGATCCTGGTCAAGGGTGTCGTCGAGTACCTCGACGGCGAGGGCTTCCACGACGTCAAGCCCGTCACCACGGCGAACGAGACGCTGGTCTTCGCCCTGCCGCGCGAGCTGCGGCCCCGCGCCAAGGCCTGACCGAGCCCGAGTACCGCGTCAGGTCGATTCCTTCCTCGACGACGTCGAGGTGACCCTCCGCGGCCTCTACGCCGCGGCTACCGCCCCGACTGACTCAGTCCTTGTAACGGTGCTTGCGGATCGGCCGGGGCTCCGCGGGCTCGGCGAAGTCGTCGCGGAAGTTGGTCTCCACCGCCGTGTCCTCGCTCTGCGGCCGGTACCGCGGGGGCCGGTAGTGCTCGTAGCGTCCAGGGTTCGACGCCGCCTCGCCGCGGCGCCCGGGTCGTTCGTCGCCACTGAGGCTGGGCAGGTCGGGCTGGGCTGCGCGGCTGCCGGAGATCCGTGGAAGCGAGGCGAAGTCGTCGCGGGGGATCTGCGAGCGCTCCCGGCCGGCGCGGGGAGCCGCCGGGGCCGAGCCGCGGGCGCGGTCGATGTCCCGGGCCTCGCGGCGGTAGTCGCGTGAGTCGGAGCGGGCCGCCGCCCGCGCGGCGGGGGAGCCCGGGCGTCCCTCCGGGCCGCGCGGGGTGCGCCAGCGAGGCTGCGGGTCGCCGCCCCCGCGCCGGTCCTCATCGGGTCGCAGTTCC
>NZ_VIGW01000069.1 GCF_007858435.1 Tsukamurella asaccharolytica
TCCAAAAGCTGTGAGTTATCAACTACCGCACTCCATTCAATCGCAAAAACAGAGAGCGCATTGCGTTGCACAATGTAATGATTGAAGAGAGAACGGATGCCGGTAGGCTTTAATCCTCGATAGACAATGCCGCCTAATGTCTGATTGGTGAGGAGATAACGCACTGCTTTAATTAGATTGTAAGTGCCGATCTCATACTTATAAGCGCCGCCTTTGCGGGCTGATTCTTCTGATCTGACTGATTGAACGGCAATCATCGTAACAAAGCGATGCTCTTCCAAGTAGCGACTTCTTGAAGTAGATCGCGCTTCAAGCGATGCGCCGGCATATGTCACCCAAATTGAGGGCATAGCACGAATCGTATTAAAGAGATCATCTCCATCAAGCTCACCGCCGTAGGATTTAACTTCTCGAACGATCTCGCCTAAGCCTTCCTTCAACCGTTCAACAATCCGATTTTCAATCTGCTCAGTCATAAGATTCCTCTAACGATTTTGGCGGCTAAAGACAGAAGGACTCTGATTAGGGAACATGATG
>NZ_VIGW01000070.1 GCF_007858435.1 Tsukamurella asaccharolytica
GAGGGGCAAGGGAGACCTTCTCCCTCTCCCTCTCTTCTGTTATTACAGTTATGCCAGTTATGCCCGTTATGTTAGTTATTACAGTGGCACTGATTAATGGATACTGATTAATGGACAGTGATTAATGCATATACCAGATCACTTTCTGTGCGGTATATTGTTCAAAGGCTTCTAAGCCATTATCTTTACCGCCAAAACCTGATTGTTTAAAACCTCCGAAAGGTGTAGTAATATCCCCCTCACTAAAGCCATTGACTGAGATGGTTCCTGCTTTAATCGCGGCAGCAACATGGAAAGCTCGCTTGATATTTTGGGTATAGAAAGAGGCAGCTAAACCATAGTGAGAGTCATTTGCGAGCGTGATCGCCTCTTCATCTGATTGGAAGCTCACAACGGCAAGAACAGGACCAAAGACCTCATTTTGAAAGAGGGTCATATCGGAGCGAACATTATCAAAAATTGTCGGTTCAACATACCAACCACTGCCTAAGTCGGAATGGATTTTACCGCCGGCAACGAGGTTGCCTCCCTCTTTT
>NZ_VIGW01000071.1 GCF_007858435.1 Tsukamurella asaccharolytica
CAAAAGAGGCGGCGATAAATTGGGGGGTAAAGGCGAGAGTTGAATCTGTACGATTGAGAAGAAAGAGCTCAGGGAAGTGGGCTATTGTTGCGATATTATCTCGATGAACCCAGCCAATAATCTCTGTTTGAAAGTAGAGTGGCCAATAGTTAGAGAAGTTGGGTTTTGGAAGATACTTAAAGAGATTAGAGAGCATATTAAGTGATTGCGTTAGATAAAAGAGTGGGCACTTATTGATCCTTTAAGAATAGAAATTCTATAGAGATCTTTAAATAATGCCCACACTTTCTCGCTATTTTTCTTATTGATAGAGATTTAAATAGAAAACTTGATAAAAGTTTTGGTAGAAGCCTTATTAATCATTGTGCTAACGATTAGTAGCGACGTAATGTCTGTGTGATATCTGCCGCAAGGGAATCTGCAATTTTCTGCAATGCTCGCTTGTATGCTACAACTCCACCTTCTGCGTCATAACTTCGGCTAGGCTCTGTAACCTTATAGGTAAATGTTTTGATACTCTTCTTATTGT
>NZ_VIGW01000072.1 GCF_007858435.1 Tsukamurella asaccharolytica
TTTTCTAATAATAATGAGATCTGTCGCTGAACTGCTTGCCGGGATGTGGAACGAAGCTGTGCAATTTGTGGAACCGTTAATGGTTCCGGTTCACAATGGATAATAGATAAAATTGTCCAGCAAGAGTGAGTAATATCACTCTCTGCCTCCGTTAATAGATCTTCACTAATCCGATGCAGCTTTGACAAAAGGGTAAATATCTCTTGGAACATCGAAACAAAGAGCTGTTTCTGTTCAAAATGGTGATTTGTAGTCATGATCTCTCTTTTAGAAAGAATTAAAACGGTAGGCTAAATAGTAAGTCTTGACAACAATGTTGTCAATATTTTTCCAACTTAAAAATAAAGAGGAGCGAAAGAGTTTTCATACTCTCTCCACTCCTCTTCTGAGTTATTTTAAGTTTTTCAGAGATCGCTATTGAGTCAACTCTTGACGAACAATCTCTGCACCGGCACTCAATGCTCGTAATTTACCGTTAGCCACAGTGCGAGATAACGGGGTCATGCCACAGTTTGTACTAGGATA
>NZ_VIGW01000073.1 GCF_007858435.1 Tsukamurella asaccharolytica
CAGAAGATAAAATAGATGAGTATATTAATTCCGTTAATGATAGTACAAATCTTCAGTTACTAGCAGCACAACGAAATGAAGAAAAACTTGATACAGATTTTGATCAATGGTTTAATTATCATCAACCAACAGAAGATGGTAAATTTAATTATAGGGCAGTTAACTATTTACCTAATATGGAATATACTTACGAAAATTATCCAGAGTTTATTGAAAAAAGAAGAGAACTTTTAAAAAACAAGCTATGTCAAATATTACTTTAAGCAAAGAACTAATTATTAAACAACCCCTTATTGAATTTTAATTCATAAGGGGCTTGCCTTTATAAATCCTTAGTATATTTAAATTCAAAATTTCCATCCTCATTTACCACCATCTTATCTAGCATTAAATTCCAAAGGATAGGGTCACATTCAGCCAGAGGAGCAAGAGAGTCTAATTTTTCAATAAAGAAGTCATATTTGAGTTTTCTGGATTCCTTATCTTGGATTTGAGTACATAGGTCCTCGTACTTTTCTTT
>NZ_VIGW01000074.1 GCF_007858435.1 Tsukamurella asaccharolytica
CCATCCGGACGCAGATACGGCAACGCACCGCTCTTACGCACCTCCGTCAGCCGACGCGAGAGCCGATGCGCCAACGAAATCGGCAACGGCATCAACTCCGGCGTATCCGAACACGCATAGCCGAACATCAACCCCTGATCACCCGCACCCTGCGCGTCGATCTCATCCTGCGCACCATCAACACGATGCTCATACGCCCGATCAACACCCTGCGCAATCTCAGGACTCTGCGCACCGATCGCGACGTTCACACCACACGAATTCCCATCGAAACCCTTGGCCGAACTGTCATACCCGATCTCCAGCACCTTATCCCGCACAATATGCGGAATATCGGCATACGCCGACGTCGTCACCTCACCCACCACATGCACCTGACCCGTCGTCACCAGAGTCTCCACCGCAACACGCGAACCGGGATCCTCCGCAAGCAGAGCATCCAGAATCGAATCCGAGATCGCATCACAGATCTTGTCCGGATGACCCTCGGTCACCGACTCACTGGTGAACAGGCGGTG
>NZ_VIGW01000075.1 GCF_007858435.1 Tsukamurella asaccharolytica
CTCTTTTGCCACCAACTTAAGAGGATCTTCAGAACCTTGATATTGACGCATCTTTTGATGCACATCTTGCATAAAGTGGTAGTAGTGCTCGCGAATTTTCGGGACATCAATATTATTGAAGAAGAGATCCATCAGGAAGGTCTTTCCTCTACCGACACGACCATAGATATAGAGACCACGAGGATCACTATAAGTGACAGGTTGCTCGGCAAAAGGCTTTAACATCTTCTGCATAAAGGAGCGAGAATCTTCTGCCGGAACAGGGGCGTCAGCGAGAATTTTAGTTCTCAATTTGTCATAACTCTCAGCGACAGAAACTTGGACGGGATCGACCTTAAAACCTTTCTCTTCGATCAGTTTGAAATAGGCCTCTTTAATGGTTGTCATAATAATTTGCTCCTCTATTTTTTAACCCGACGCTCTCGAAAAAATGCTTTGATAAGTGAACTACACTCCTCTTGGAGGATGCGTGGAATAATGGTGATTTTATGGTTAAATGCTTTATAGTCATTG
>NZ_VIGW01000076.1 GCF_007858435.1 Tsukamurella asaccharolytica
ATTATGGCTTATTCCGGCTATAGTGAAGAAGAGCTAAAAGAGCATAAGCCGCAAGTGGTCTTTGTAGATGAAAATAATAGAGTCCATAAAATGTCCCAATATGAGAAGCATGGGCGCTTAGAGGAGATGGATATATAGGCTCTGATGCTATCGCTATAAGAAGATCGATCTTGGGAAAAAAGAGCTGCCCTTTGGCAACTCTTACCATCTTACGTTACCTTCACTCGCCATTTGCCGGTGAGGAGTTGTTGCATCAATGCTATTTTCTCAGCTTTGAGGTATTCGAGACTCTCTTGGAGTAACTCAATTTCCTGATCCGCAGTGGAGAGAAGTTCGGCGATTTTCTCTTGTTCGGCAAGAGGGGGGATCCTAAAGATTGTCAATTTTTATTTTGCATTAATAGCTTTACTGCAATTAGATAGCGAGTAAAAAATACTTTTTATTTTTTTATAAGATTGCGTTCTTGATCTTATATAGGCAACTAAAAACCTCACTCAACCTTACTTAC
>NZ_VIGW01000077.1 GCF_007858435.1 Tsukamurella asaccharolytica
TGTTCGGCTATGCGTGTTCGGATACGCCGGAGTTGATGCCGTTGCCGATTTCGTTGGCGCATCGGCTCTCGCGTCGGCTGACGGAGGTGCGTAAGAGCGGTGCGTTGCCGTATCTGCGTCCGGATGGTAAGACGCAGGTGACGATCGAGTATGTGGGGGAGCGGCCGGTTCGGTTGGATACGGTGGTGATCTCCAGTCAGCATGCGGCGGATATCGACCTTGATGCGATGTTGGCGCCGGATCTGCGGGCGCAGGTGTTGGATACGGTGATCGCGGATCTGGGGCTGCCGAGTTTGGATACTTCCGAGGTGCGGTTGTTGGTGAATCCGACCGGGAAGTTCGTGTTGGGTGGGCCGATGGGTGATGCGGGGTTGACGGGTCGCAAGATCATCGTGGATACCTATGGGGGTATGGCGCGGCACGGTGGTGGTGCGTTTTCGGGGAAGGATCCGTCGAAGGTGGATCGTTCGGCGGCGTATGCGATGCGGTGGGTGGCGAAGAATGCGG
>NZ_VIGW01000078.1 GCF_007858435.1 Tsukamurella asaccharolytica
AAATTCCCTTCGTGAGCAGATAGAAGCTGAAGTTGATGGATTTGATATTGATGAAGTAGCTAAAACTGAACGTATCAAAAAAGTATTTAATAAAGAAACGGGATATCGTTTTTTTTTAGAAACTTATTTCCCTCATGTAATTCGTGATGATTCCCGTGCAGAACTTCATCTTTGGTTATTTGATGAAATCCCTAAAATTGTCTTAAGTGAAGAATCTACAAACTTAGGAGTAGCTGCTCCTCGTGGTGAAGCAAAAACAACATACATTACGCATATTTTCAATCTTTGGACAGTAGTAACAGGTTATAAACACTTTAATGTGATAATCTCCGACACATTTGAACAAGCATCAATGTTCTTAGAACTGACAAAAGCAGATTTGCTCTTTAACCCAAGATTAAGAAGTGATTTTCCAGAAGTCACTGGAAAAGGAAGCACTTGGCGTATTGGACAGATCATTACTCGTAATAACGTTAAAATTCAATCGCTCGGAATGGGAGAAAATAT
>NZ_VIGW01000007.1 GCF_007858435.1 Tsukamurella asaccharolytica
CAATCCGAAACCGAACGCCGAAACGAACTACCCGGATGGCTGCACTTCTACAATCACCACCGACCCCACTCCGCCATCGGAGGCCGCCCACCCATCACCAGGCTGACCAACCTCCCTGGACATCACAGCTAGGGAGCGGCACGAGCGCAGCGAGCGCTAGAAGCCGCGGCCGGGGTTGAGGAGGTTCTTCGGGTCCCAGACGGCTTTGATGCCGCGGTGCAGGTCGAGGACGTCCTCGGAGAGTTCCTCGCCGACCCAGCGGGCCTTGAGAACCCCGACGCCGTGCTCGCCCGTGAGCGTGCCGCCCAGCGACAGTGCCGCCTGGAAGACCTCGTCGGCGGCGTCCCAGATGGCCTGGGGCACCTCCCGCTGATCCTTCGGATAGATCAGCGTGGGGTGCAGATTGCCGTCGCCCGCGTGCGCGCACGTGGGGATGTCGACGTGATACTTCGCGGAGATCTCCTCGATGCGGGCGAACATCTCCGGCAGCTTCGAGCGGGGCACGCCCACGTCCTCGGAGAAGATGTTGCCCGCGTGCTCGTAGGCGTGGAACGCGGCGCGGCGCACGGCGAGCAGCTCGGCGGCCTCGACGGGATCCTCGGAGACCACGGTGTAGTGCGCCCCGGCGGCCTCGAACTCGCGCGCCAGCACCGCGGCATCGGCGGGCGTCGCGCCCTGGCCGATGAGCATCGCCCGCGTCTCGTCCTCGAGCCCGAAGGGGCGCAGCGCCTCGACGCATTCCAGCGTGCGGCGGTCCATGAGCTCCATCAACGCGGGTACGACGCCCGTGCCGACCACTGCGGCGACGGCGGCCGCGGCGCTGACCACGTCCGGGAAGGACGCGGCGACGGTCGTCGGCGGGATCACCGGCGCGGGGCGGAGTTTGACGGTGACCTCGGTGACGATGCCGAGCGTGCCCTCGCTGCCGACCAACAGCTGGGTCAGGTCGTAGCCGGTGACGCCCTTGACGGTGCGCCGCCCCGTCCGGATGATCCGGCCGTCGGGTAGCACGACCGTCAGCCCGAGCACGTACTCGCGGGTGACGCCGTACATGACGCAGCGCAGGCCGCCCGCGTTGGTGGCGACGTTGCCGCCGATGGAGCAGATCTCGTACGACGACGGATCCGGCGGGTACATCAGCCCGTGCTCGCGGACCGCGCGATCGAGGTCGGCGTTCAGCACCCCGGCCTCCGCGCGGGCGTACTGATCGGCGACATTGATCTCGAGCATCGCGTTCATCTTCGACAGCGCGATGATCACGCAGCCCTCGATGGCGCTCGCGCCGCCGGCGAGGCCGCTGCCCGCGCCGCGCGGCACGATGACCACGTCGTTGGCGTAGCACCAGGCCGCCGCCGCGGCGACGTCCTCGGTGGTCTCGGCGAGCACCACCGCGAGCGGCACGGCGCCGTGCACCGGCGAGCAGTGGTCGACGGCGTAGGCCGCCATCACGTCCGGATCGGTGAGCACCGACCCGGTGAGCTGCGGAAAGCCCTCCAGAGACGCCACTTACATCGGCATGAGGTAGGTGCGGCGCGGCACGCGCTGCAGCTCCTTGTCGCGCAGCTGCGCGATCGACTTGCGGATCAGCAGCCGGGTCTCCTTCGGCTCGATCACGCCGTCGATGTAGCCGCGCTCCGCCGCCAGCCACGGCGTCGCCATGAACTGGTTGTAGAAGTCGATGAAGGCCTGCCGGATCGCCGGGCCGTTCTCGCCGGCCTCCTCGATCTCGCGGCGCTTGATGATCGCGGCGGCGCCCTCGGCGCCCATCACGGCCAGGCGCGCCGTCGGCCACGCGAAGACGAAGTCGGCACCCAGCTGCTTGGAGCCCATCACGGCCCACGCGCCGCCGTAGGACTTGCGCAGGATGATGGTGACCTTGGGGACGGCCGCCTCGACGTAGCTGAAGATGAACTTGCCCGACCGGCGGATGGTGCCGATCTTCTCCTCCTCGACGCCGGGCAGGATGCCGGGCACGTCGACGAGGAACACGAGCGGGATGTTGAAGGCGTTGCACAGGCGCACGAACCGCGCCGCCTTCTCCGAGGCCTGCGTGTCCAGGGTGCCGGCCATGTGCATCGGCTGGTTGGCGACGACGCCGACGGGCTGACCGTCGACCCGGGCGAAGCCGGTCACGATGTTCGGCGCCCACAGCTCGGCGTACTCGAGGAAGTCACCGTCGTCGAACACCCGCAGGATCACGTCGTGGATGTCGTAACCGGCGGTGTCGGCGTCCGGGATGATCGACTCGAGCGAGAGGTCGGAGTCGGTGATCTCCGGCTCCAGGCCCGGGTTGACCAGCGGCGCGCGCTGGTGACTCGAGTCCGGCATGAACCCGAGGTAGCGCTTGACCCAGTCGAACGCCGCCGCCTCGTCGACCGCGACGTGGTGCAGGTTGCCCCACTGGGCCTGCTTGACCGCGCCGCCCAGGTCCTCCGCGGAGGTGGTCTCACCCGTGGTCGGGCGGATCACCTCGGGGCCGGTGACGAACATGTAGGTGTTGTCCTGCACGCCGATGAGGACGTCGGTGTTGGCCGGCGCGTAGACCGCGCCGCCCACGCAGGTGCCGAGGATCATGGAGATCTGCGGGACCTGGCCGCACAGGCCGTCCTGGTGCCGTCCGAGCTCGGCGTACCAGGCGATCGACGTGGCCGCGTCCTGGATCCGGGCGCCGCCCGAGTCGTTGATACCGACCACGGGCAGGCCGGCGGCCGCCGCGAAGTCGTACAGCTTGACCATCTTCCGGCCGAACATCTCGCCGACGGTGCCCGCGCCCACGGTCTGGTCGTGGCTGAAGGCCGCGACCTTCCGGCCGTTGACCAGGCCGTACCCGATGACCACGCCGTCCTTGATCTTGTCGTCGCCGGGCGACTTCGCGAGCTGATCCAGCTCGACGAAGGTGCCCGCGTCGAACAGCATGTGCATGCGGGCGCGCGCGCTGGGCAGGCCCTTCGCGTCGCGCCGGGCCCGCGCCCGCTCGCTGCCGGGATCCTTGGCCGCCTCGAGGCGGCGGTACAGATCCTCGAGCTTGCCGGCGGTGGTGCTCAGGTCGGCGGTGCCGACCCCATCCGATACGTCCGTCACGTCTGCCACCCTATCCCCTGCCCGGAGCTCACCGGCCGCCGTCGGCCCGGTTCAGCTCGTCCGCCATGTGCGCCGCGATCTTGCCGATGTACGGCTCGTCGATGATCTGCAGGTGGTCGCCGCCGATCTTGACGATCCGCAGGTCCTCGACGACGGGACCCCAGCCGCCGTCCGGCGCGATGTCGGCGAAGTTCGGCTCCAGCTCGACGGCACCGTCGTGCATGCGGTCCGCGCGGTACAGCGTGACCGTGCTGCCAAACTTCCCGTAGTCGGCCGGGTTCACCTTGATCAGCATGCGGTTGTCCACGAAGGACGTGCGCTGGTGCTCGATCATGGACGTCGGGATCTTCTTGTCGGACAGCTGCACCAGCTCCATGATGATCCGGAACTGGCCCTCGTCGTCGGCCGCGTTGAGGCGGTCCATGGGCAGCTCGATCTCGTCGCCGATGTCGTAGTTCTTGCGCGCGAACTTCTCCCAGCGCTCCAGGCGGGCCTTCTTCTCGTCGGGCTCGTCGGTGAGCGGGACCTTCGGCGCCACCACGTCGAGCAGGCCGACGAACGCGACGTCCTTGCCCTCGTCCTCGAGCGCGCGCGCCACGCCGTAGGCGAAGGCGCCACCGAGGCTCCAGCCCGCGAGCCGGTACGGCCCCTCCGGCTGGATCTCCTTGAGCCTGGGCAGGTACTCGGCGACCCGCTCCTCGATCTCGCCCTCGACGCGCTCGAAACCGTAGACCGGCAGGTCCTCCGGCAGCTTGCGCAGCAGCGCCTCGTAGGCGGTGGTGTTCCCGCCCGCGGGGTGGAAGAGGAAGAGCGGCGGGCGGTCCGGGTTCTCCGGCTTACGGAGCGTGCGGACGAAGCCCTCGACCGGGGTCGCCTCGTTCATGACGGCGCCGACGTAGGTCGCCATCTCCTCGATGTTCTTCGAGTCGATGACGTCCTCGATGTCGATCTCGCCGCCGGCACGCTCCGAAAGGCGCGCGGTGAGCTTCTCCGCCACGTCCTCGGCGAGCACGTCCAGCTCATTGAAGACGCCGCCGGGCGACTTACCCACGACGATCGCGTACGTGGCGAAGGTCAGGCGCTCCGCGGCGTCGCGCGGGGGCACGCCGTCGCCGATGGCTTCCGCGACGGCCGCACCGTCGAGCAGGTCGGGGGTCTCGGTCTTCTCGTCCGACGGTGCCGCGGGCGCGGCCTCAGCAACGGGCGCCTCAGGAGCGGGCGCAGGGGCTTCGGCCTTCGCAGCGGCCTCCGCCTTGGCGGCCTTCATCATCTCGGCCAGCTGGCCGGCGTCGGCGAGCTCGCCACTGCCGGACTGGTGCTCGGCGAGAGCATCCACCTGGTCACGGTGCTCGACCGCGTACTCGACGAACTGCACGACGTCGTTGAAGGAGGCGTCGCGCACCGCCTGGATCTGGATCGGCGGGATGTCGAACTCGTACTCGGCGCGGTTCTTGATGCGCATCGCGATGAGCGAGTCCATGCCCAGATCGATGAGCGGAATCTCCTTGGGCAGGTCCTCGATCTCGAAGCCCATGATCTCCGAGATGATCAGGCCCAGGCGGTGTTCCACCGTCTCGCCCGTGTCCGGCGACCAGCGCTCGCCGCTGCCCTCGGGAGCGGGGGCAGCGGTCTCCTCGGAGACGGTGATCGCGGGCTCGGCGTCGAGCCCGTCCAGATCAGCCTCGGACCCGGAGAGCTCGTCCACGGCGGGTGCGGCGGCCTTGGTGATGAGCGGCGCCGCGGCGGTGCCGGAGGCCTCGCCGCCCACGACGACGGCGTCCAGCAGGAGACGGAAGCGCCCCGCAGCAGCACCATTCGCCCCGCTCCCGGCGCCGAGGTTCTCGTGCACCTGGATCGACGCGCCGCCGGGGTGCGGGGTCAGGGTCGTGGTGAGGGTGAGCCCGTCCCTGGGCTCGCCGTGCTCGACAGCCGCGGTGACCGCGGCA
Source organism: Tsukamurella asaccharolytica (assembly GCF_007858435.1). Taxonomy (GTDB): domain Bacteria; phylum Actinomycetota; class Actinomycetes; order Mycobacteriales; family Mycobacteriaceae; genus Tsukamurella; species Tsukamurella asaccharolytica. The sequence goes on from NZ_VIGW01000007.1 coordinate 5,028, forward strand.
CCGTCGAGCACCTGCACCGCCGCATGCTTGGCGAGGTCGACCAGCGAGACCTTCGTCTGGTCGCCCAGAGTGAGCGCGCCGGCGTCGAGCTGCCAGACGTGCCGGCCGTCGGGCAGCGCGACGTGGCTGCCGGGGACCACGCCCGAGCCGCCGTCGGGCAGCTTGGTCTGGATCCAGATGTGCTTGCGCTGGAACTTCGTCCGCGGCACCGGCGCGTACCGGCCGGGGCCGAACAGCGACGCGACGTCCACGTGGTGGCCGCGCGCGAAGACGGTGGCCAGGGCGGTCATGACGGTGCCCGGCTCGTCCTCCTTCCGCTTGAGCGTCTGCACCAGAGCGGCGTCCTGGATGCCGGAACCGAAGGTGACCGCGGCGACGGAGATCAGCGTGATCGGGTTCGGGGAGAACTCGATGAAGGTGCGGTATCCGGCTTCGACGGCCTTCTCCACGGCCTGGGTGAACCACACGCTGTGGCGCAGGCCCTTGATCCAGTAGTCCACGTCGTGCACCGGCGCGTGGCCCGCCTTGTAGAACTCCTCCTTGTTCACGGTGGAGTACATGGGGTACCGCAGCGGATGCGGCTCGATGCCCATGAGCTCGGCCTGCAGCTCGCCGAGCAGCGGGTCCATCTGCGATGTATGGGAGGCGCCGCGGGTCACGAGCTTGCGCGCCATGAGGCCCTTGGCCTCGGTCTCCTCGACGATCTTGTCGATCACCTTGCCGGGGCCGCCGAGCACGGTGTGGGTGGGCGCCGCGTAGACGCAGATCTCCAGGCCCTCGTACTCGCCGAGCACGGTATCGATGTCGTCGGCGCTGTACTCGACGAGCGCCATGAAGCGCTCCATCTCCTCGGGCAGCATCGCCTCGCCCTCGCCCATGAGGCGCGAGCGGTTGCAGATCACGCGCACCGCGTCCTCCAGCGAGAGGCCGCCGGTGACCCACGCCGCAGTGGCCTCGCCCATCGAATGGGGCAGCACCACACCGGGTTCGATGCCGTGGTGGCGGAACAGGCCGACCAGGGCGACCTGGATGGCGAAGATGCCCACCTGGCCGGTCTCGATGTGGAAGGTCTGCTCGTCGTCCGTGATCATGTCGGCGTAGTCGTCACCCGACTCGTCGATGATGAGCTCATTGACCTCGTCGAAGTAGTGCTTGAAGACGGGGTTCTCGAGGTAGAGCTGCTTGGCCATCTTGCGGTGATGGCTACCGAAGCCGGAGAAGATGAACGCCGCGCCGGCCGCGTCGGGCTGGTTGGCGGAGATCACGTTCGGGGCGTTCTTGCCCTCGGCGATGGCGCGGAAGCCCTTGATCGCCTCGTCCAGGTCCTTCGCCATGACGACGGAGCGGACGCGGCCGTGGTTGCGGCTCGCGAGCGTGCGGCCGATCTCGGCGAGCGTGTACTCCTTCGCCTCGTCGCTTTCGAGCCACGCGACCAGCTCGGCGGCGGCGGCCCGTCGGCGCGACGGGACGTAGGCGCTGAGCACCAGCGGGACCGCGGCCCCGTCGGCGGTGGCTGCGTAGAACTCGGGCACAGCGTTCGCGGGGGCGTCGTCGGAATCAGAGGCGCCCACAGCGCCTTCCACGATCTCGGGAGCGACGTACTCCTTGATCACGACGTGCGCATTGGTGCCACCGAAGCCGTTGCCGGTGACGCCCGCGAGGCGGCTGCCGGAGTACTTGGGCCACTCCGTGTTCCGCGTCGCCATGAGCAGGCGGTTCGCCTCGAACTGGATGTACGGGTTGGGGCCCGCGAAGTTCAGCGACGCGGGGATCTGCCCGTGCCGCATGGCGAGCAGCACCTTCGCGACCCCGGCGATGCCCGCGGCGGCCTCCAGGTGGCCGAAATTGGTCTTCGCCGAGCCGAGGAGTAGCGGCTTCTCCGCCTCGCGGCCGCGGCCGAGGACGCGGCCGATGGCGTCGGCCTCGAGCGGGTCGCCCAGGATCGTGCCGGTGCCGTGCGCCTCGAGGTAGTCGACGGTGCGCGGGTCGATGCCGGCGTCGATGTAGGCGTCGCGCAGGTTCGTCACCTGCGCCTCCGGGTTCGGCGCGAAGATGCCGTTGGACTTGCCGTCCGAGGTCACCGCGGACCCGGCGATGACGCCGAGGATGTCGTCGCCGTCGCGCTCGGCGTCGGCGAGGCGCTTGAGCAGCACCACGCCGCCGCCCTCGGCGCGGATCATGCCGTTGGCGTCGGAGCTGAAGGCCTTGATCTTACCGTCGGGTGCCTGCGCGCCGAGGCTGTCGAAGCCCAGCGTCGCGGCGGGCACGATGAGCATGTTCACGCCGCCGGCGACGGCCATGTCGGTCTCGCCGGCACGCAGGCTCCGGACGGCCTGGTGGATCGCGACGAGCGACGACGAGCACGCCGTGTCGACCGCGACCGACGGGCCGTGGAAGTCGTAGAAGTACGAGACCCGGTTGGCGACGATGGAGGTCGACGTGCCGATCAGCGCGTACGGGTTCGCCTTCGTCGGGTCGGCGACGGCCAGCATCTGGTAGTCGTTGGCCGAGCTGCCCAGCCACACGCCGGTGCGGGTGCCCTTGACGGAGCTGGCGGGGATGTTGGCCTGCTCCAGTGCCTCCCACGTGAGCTCGAGCGCGAGCCGCTGCTGCGGGTCCACCATCTCGACCTCGCGCGGGGTCATCTGGAAGAACTCGGCGTCGAAGGAGGCCACGTCGTCGAGGTAGCCGCCGCGGACGTTGGCCTCGTCGAGCACGGCCTTCAGGCGCGGGTCCTGCTTGAACTCGAGCCAGCGGTCCTCGGGCAGATCGGTGGTGGCGTCGCCGTTCCCGATGAGGAACTCCCACGTCGACTCCGGGGTCTCGCCCGCCTTGGGGAAGCGGGTCGCCAGGCCGACGACGGCCACGTCGTGCGTGCCGCGGGCCGCCTCGAAGTCCTCGCCGCGGTCGTACTGCGCCGCCTCGGCCGCGAGGTCGTCGTCCGAGACCACCGGGTCACCGTCGATGATGCGCTGGCTGAGCAGGGCGATCGTCGGGTGCTGGAAGGCGACGGTGGCCGTCAACTGCACGCCGGTGAAGTCCTCGATGTCACTGGCCATCGAGACCGCGTCGCGCGAACCCAGGCCGAATTCGTCGAGCGACTTGTCGTCGGTGATGTTCTCGAGCGGCTGCTTGGTCGCATCGGCGATCCACTGCCGCATCCACGCGCGCAGTTCCTCGAGGCTCAGATCCTCGCGGGCCTTGCCGGTCGGGCCTTCATGGGGGGTGTACTCGTTCTCAGCCATGTGTATCTACCCTTCGCGTCGAGACCGTGGATTACCCAGTCGCGGGTGATGAAGTTGTTGTGCTCCCGTGCGCCGGGTGATGCCCAGCGCAGCGGGTTGCCGGCACTACTGGACGTTGTTCGCGTCGGCGTCCGGGAACGCCGTCTGCGTGTAGCCGCCGCGGAGCGTGCCGTCGATGTAGGCGGCGCGGCCCGCACGACGGGCGATCTTGCCCGAGCTGGTGCGGGGCAGCGATCCGCCGGGCACCAGCAGGACGTCGCGGGCCAGCACGCCGTGGGCGGCGCCCACGGCCGAACGGATCCCGTCGGCGAGGGCCTGCTGGTCCTGCTTGGCGCCACCGGCGCCGAGTTCGGCCACGATGACCAGCTGCTCGCTCTGGTCGTCCGCGTCGAAGGTCAGGCCCGACGTGGTGGACTCGAAGACGGCCGCCGGCAGCTCGTTGGCCGGCACCGAGAACGCCGCGACGTAGCCCGTACGGATGTACTTGGTATTGGACTCCTGCGCCGTGAACTCGAGGTCCTGCGGGTAGTGGTTGCGGCCGTCCACGATCACCAGGTCCTTGACGCGGCCGGTGATGTACAGCTCGCCGTCGTGGTAGACGCCGAAGTCGCCGGTGCGCATCCACTTCGCCCGCTCGAGGTTCTTGACGCCCTCGGAGTGGCTGCCCTCGGAGAGCGGGGTCAGATAGTTCTGGAAGGTGTCGCGGGACTCCTCGTCGCGCTGCCAGTAACCCGAGCCGATGTTCATGCCGTGGAGCCAGACCTCGCCCACGGAATCGTCGGGCACCTCCTTGCCGGTCTCCGGGTCGACGATGCAGGCCCACTGGCTCAGCGCCACGGTGCCGCAGGAGACCTGCGGGACCGCGCCCTCGGCACCCTCCTCGGAGACGACGAACGTGCCGGCCGCCAGCTGATCGCGGTCGACGTAGACCACGCGGGCCTCGTTCTCGACGGGCGTCGAGCTCACGAACAGCGTGGCCTCGGCCATGCCGAAGCAGGGCTTGATCGTCTTCGGCGAGAGGCCGTAGGGGGCGAAGGCCTCGTTGAACTTCTTCATCGACGAGACGGTGACCGGCTCGGAGCCGTTGATCAGGCCCTTGACGTTCGACAGGTCGAGGGTCTCGCCCTCCTTGGGCAGGCCGCGGGCGGCGGCGTGCTCGTAGGCGAAGTTCGGGGCGGCGGCGAAGGTCTCCGCGCCGTCCTCCACGGCGGCCAGCTCGTTGATCCAGCGGCCGGGGCGGCGCACGAACGCCGACGGGCTCATGATGGTGATGAACTTGCCGCCGAGCGCGGGGAGGATCACCGTGAGCAGGCCCATGTCGTGGAACATCGGCAGCCAGGTGACGCCGCGGGAGTTGTCGTTGAGGTCCAGCGCGTGGATCATCTGGATCACGTTCGTGCCGACGGCCTCGTAGGTGATCTGCACGCCGGCCGGGTTCCGGGTGGAGCCGGAGGTGTACTGCAGGTACGCGATGGTGTCGCGGTAGATCGGGAAGGGCTTGAGCGTCGAGCCGACCGAGTCGGGGATGGCGTCCACGGCGATGATCCGCGGGCGCTCCTTCGCCGGGAGGTGGCGGAAGAAGTTGCGGCAGGCCTCGGCGGAGCCCGACGAGGTGAGGATCGCCGTCGGCTTGCAGTCCTCGAGGACGATGCGCAGGCGGTCCGTGTGGCCCGGCTCGTCCGGGCTGAACAGCGGCACGGCGATGTTGCCGGCGTAGAGGGCGCCGAAGAACGCGGTCACGTAATCGAGCCCCTGCGGGGCTAGGATCGCGACGCGGTCCTCGCGCTTGGTGATGTGCTGCAGCCGGGCGCCGATGGCGCGCAGGCGGGCGCCGAACTGCGACCAGGTCAGCTCATGGACGACGCCGTCGCGCTCGCGGCTGTAGTCGATGAAGCGGTACGCGAGGGTGTCGGCGCGCTCTCGTGCGTTGCGCTCGACGAAGTCGACCAGTGTGGTTCCTGGGCGGAAGAAGATGTTGCCGTCCTCGTCCAGAAACTGGTCAAACTCGTTGTTCATGCATCGCTCCTTGTAACCGTCGCCCGGCGGCGGACGGTCATACAGTGGTACATCGCGTGGCGGTCACGTCCCGTTGCGGGCCTGTGCGCCACCTCATAGTGCTTGACATCCGCAACATGTCTACCCGCTCGGGGCGGTCGCACGCTGTGAAAATCCGCAAACCCGGTTATCATACCGCGCCTCGTCGAGCAGGACGAAAACCCAGAGGTCGGGCCACGACGGGACTCACTCGCCCTTGAGCTGCTCCAGGACGGGCGCGAACGCCTCCATCTGGGTGGGGATCACGCCGACGTAGGACATGCCCGTCGCGGCGCGGGTGGCGCGCACCTGGTCGGCGATCTCGTCGAACGTACCGATGGCGAGGTAGGGCGAGCCGAGGACGTCGTCGATCGTCACCTCCTTGTCGATCTCGATGCTCGCCGAGAGGCCGCGCTCGATGGCTTTGAGCGCGAAGTCGGCGACCTGCTCGCGGTCGTCGGTGATGACGATGGTGGCGATCGACCAGGAGAGCTCGAGGTCGGCGAAGCGCTCGCCCGCGGCGGCCTTCACGATCTCGACCTTGTTCTTCACGGCGTCCATCGACATGTCGGAGATCTTGAGCTTGCCCTCGGAGGAGCTGCGGGGGTTGATCGAGACCACGTCGGCGCGGCGCGCGGCCAGCTCCAGCGTGCGCCGGGCGCCGGCGCCGATCGCGATCGGCGGGCGCGGACCCTGCCGCGGCCGCGGGTAGCCCTTGAGCTCGGAGACCCGGAAGACCTCGCCCTCGAACTCGGCCTCCTGGCCGCGGAGCAGCGCGTCGAGCACCGTCAGGCCCTCGTCGAGGCGCTGGAAGCGGCGGTCGGGCGACTCGAACTCGATGCCCGCCTGGTCGAAGTCCTCCTTGAAGGCGCCGAGGCCCAGGCCGACCTCGAGGCGCCCCTTGGACAGCACGTCGATGGTGGTGAGCTCCTTCGCCAGCACCGCCGGGTGCCGGAAGGGCATCGCGAGCATCGACGTCGCCAGGCGGATCTTCTCCGTGCTCACGGCCAGCGCCCCCAGCGCGGCCAGCGGTCCCACTTGCGCGTCCAGCCGGTCCGGGATGGCGAAGGTGTCGAACCCCAGCTCCTCGGCCTCCTGCGCGAGCTTGACGAACTTGCGCGCGCCGCCCTCGTCGGCGTTGCCGGCGCCGCCGGCCGCGAACCGGAACTTGCGGGGCTCAGTGGTCACGTGTGGGTACTCCTGGTCGACGGTGCGGGTCGTGAAACGTTGCGCTCAGCCTAACGGTTGCCCGACGGTGCCTCGGCCGCCCTGTGATTCCCGGTGCCGGTGACCAGCGCGCGACCAGCCGGGGGAAGTCCGCCGCCGGGTTCCCCTGTGCCGGCCTCGGCGCCGTCGTCCCCCGCTCGGCGCCGATTCCCCACCGCGGCGTTCGGTCCCCCACCAGACGCCGCTCCACAGGTGGGGGACCGAACGTCCCCCACTCGCCGCCGAATCCCCCACCAGACGCCGGCTCTCCCCCACCGCACGCCCGGCGTTTCGCGGGGGCCCGAACGTCCCCCACTCGCCGCCGAATCCCCCACCAGACGCCACCGCGAGGCCTGTCCTCCCCCGCTCACCGCCCGATCCCCCACCCAACGCCGCGACCGGCGACAATGGGCGGGCGGCTGGAGAGACCGGCTCGCCGAAAGAGGTGGCGCGGTGCAGCGACGGAACTTCCTAGTGGCGGCGGGGGCGGCGCTACTGGCGGCGTGCGGCGCACCGTCGAACCCGCCGGCGGAGAGGTCGCCCGTGGACCGGGGCGGACGACGGTGGCGCATGCCCGACGAGGGCGACCGCCACGAGCGCACGTGGATGGCGCTGGCCGCGCGCGAGGACGTGTGGGGGCGCACCCTGCTGCCCGACGTGCAGCGGACGCTCATGCTCATCGCGACGACGATCGGCCGCTTCGAGCCCGTCTCGATGCTGGTGCGACCCGACCAGCTGGACGGCGCCCGCGCGCTGCTCGGCGCCGCAACCGGCGTCACCCTGGTGCCCGCAGAACTCGACGATCTGTGGATCCGCGACACCGGCCCGACGTTCGTCACCGGCGAACAGGGCCTCGCGGGCGTCGACTTCAACTTCAACGGCTGGGGGAACAAGCAGATCCACGACGCCGACGCGAAGGTCGCCGGCTTCGTCACCGCGCAGGTGAGAGCCGAGGCTGTGGGGACGGACCTGGTGATCGAGGGCGGCGCGCTGGAGGTCGACGGCGAGGGCACCGCGATCATCACCGAAAGCTGCGTGCTCAACGACAACCGGAACCCCGGTTGGACGAAGCAGCAGGTGGAGGCGGAGCTGAGCGATCTCCTGGGAATCGACAAGGTGATCTGGCTGCCCGGCATCAAGGGCAAGGACATCACCGACGGGCACACCGATTTCTACGCGCGGTTCACTTCGCCCGGGGTGGTGGTGGCCGCCCAGGACGACGACCCCGACTCCTTCGACCACGATGTCACGAGACGTCACCTGGAGATCCTCCGCGGCGCCACCGACGCGAAGGGTCGGAAACTACAGGTGGAGGCGCTGCGCGCGCCGTCGACGGTCCGCGAGCGGCACGCGATCGACGACGACTTCGCCGCGGGCTACATCAACTTCTACCTGTGCAACGGCGCCGTGATCTGCCCGCAGTTCGGCGATACGGACACCGACGGCGCGGCGCGCGCGACGCTGCAGCGGCTGTTTCCCGGCCGCGAGGTGGTTCAGCTCGACATCGACCCGGTCGCTGCGGGCGGCGGCGGGATCCACTGCGCCACCCAGCAGCAACCGGCCCGATGAGCGGAGAGCCCGCGGCTACTTCGTCTTGGGCGCCCGGTCGATGACGCCGGTGGCCCAGCCGGTGAGCCACTGCGTGGCCGTCTTGCCCTCGAGCGACCAGTTCGCGGTGGTGCCGTACGCGGCGTGCGAGTTCTGGGTGACGGTGGAGATCACCTGCGGCAGGCCTGTGGCCAGCCCCAACAGCCCGCCCTTGGGCTGATTGCAGATGGGGTCGTTCGAGCCGCAGATCGTGACGACGCGGTCGTTGACCGAGCCGAAGCCACCGTCGCGCTTACCCTGCAGGTCGACGCCGGAGAAGCTGAAGCCCGCGAAGGTGACCTCGACGCCCTCACCCTCGGGGTCGGGGCCGATGGCGCGGCCCTGCCCCTGGACCCGGCGGCTGTCGGAGATCAGGCCCACGCCGAGCAGTCGCTCGGCGGTGATCGGTCCGTTGCCGGCGCCGATCCGCGCGGCGATGTTGCCGGCGATCGTCGCGCCCTGCGAGAACCCGACGAGGACGAAGCCGGTGCGCGGGCACTTGTCCGTGACCGCGGTGATCTTGGCGATCGCGCGGTCGGTGCCCTGCTGCCGCGACGCCTGATACGTCATCTGGCCGTCCGGTGGCACCGCGACCGGATTGTGGAACTGGGCCGCGTAATTCAGGGTCCAGATATCGGCTCGGGCATCGGCGTAGCGCTGGTCCAGCGGGTTCGTCACCTGCAGCATCAGCGAGCGCGGGTTGAACTTCGGCGCCTCGGGCGAGTCGGTGGCCGAGGACTCCCAGGTGCCCGGGAAGGAGATCAGCTGAACGTCCGGGCAGTCCGCGGCCTGCGTCCCCGTCGGCGGACCGGGCGGTGACGGCTCCGGCTTCCGGATCATCGTGATGATGAGCGTGACCACGACGATGATCGCGATGATCGCGGCGATGATGACGGCGATGCCGAACACGCGACCGGCCTTCCGCGCTCCCTGACTCTTCGTACCTGCCATTCCTATGTGAATACCAGGACTAGCTGTGGGGAGGCTTAGGCGCCTTGTCGATCACGCCGCGCGCCCAGGCCTGCAGCCACTGCGTGGCGGTCTGCCCGTTCGCCGACCAATCGGAGGTCGTCGCGTACAGCGCGTGCGAGTTCCCGGTGAGCACCTTCTCCAACTCGGGCAGCGTGGTCGCGATGTTCCCCGCCTGGAAGATGTCCTTCGGCTGGTTGCAGATCGGGTCCCGGTTGCCGCACAGGGAGACGGTGCGGTCCTTGACCGCGCCGAAGCCGCCCTCGCGCTTGCCGCGCAGCGACAGGCTGCCGAAGCTGAAGCCGCCGTAGGCCACCTCGACGCCCACGCCGGGCGGATTCGGGCCGGCGGTGCGGGCGTCACCGGGCTCGCGGCGTCCGTCCGAGATCAGGCCCACGCCCAGGACGTTCTCCGCCGGGACCACGCCCTTGCCCGCGCCGATCTCGCCGGCGATGTCGCCCGCGATCACTGCGCCCTGCGAGAAGCCCATCAGCACGAAACCGGTGAGCTTGCACCTGTCGTAGACCTTCTTCATCTGGGCGACCGACTTGTCGTAGCCCTCGGTGCGGGACTTCTCGTAGGAGGCCTGCCCGTCCGGCGGGATCGCGACGGGGTTCGACAGCTGCGCGACGTACGGGGTGGTCCACACGTCGGCGCGGGAATCGGGCAGCGCCGCGGCGAGCGGCGCGGTGACCTTGAGCATCAGCGAGTTCGGGTTGAACGTGGGCCGGTACGGATCGTCCCGCGACGACGACTCCAGCGTGCCGGGCACCGAGATCACCTGCACGTCCGGGCAGTCCGCGGGCTGCGAGGTCGGCCGCGCCGCAGTGGCCGACGGGCTCGACGAGGAACCGTCGGGACCGACGGGCGGGAGCGACGGCCCCGGCCGGAGCCAGGTGCCCACCAGGATCGCCAACAGGACGAGCGCGATGATCACGACCACGCCGACGACGATCGTCACCGGCGAGAACCTGCGCCCGCCGCTCTGCTTTTCGGGTTCCTGATGCGTCACGGGATCACTTCTTGCAGTAGGAGGACCGCGCCTCGGCGATGAACTTCTTCGCGTTCGCGGAGGCGGCGTCACCGTCGTACGGGCCGAGGATGCCGACCACGAAGGGCTCCAGGTTCTTGGCGTCGCGGCCAGACTTGTCGTACTCGCACGCGAACTGGGCGGCGTTGATCACCACGTCGTCGGGGGCCTTCACGCCGTCCGCGCGGACCTTGGCGATGAACTCCTTGTCCTTCTGCGGGGTCGCCGCGTTCGCGGTGGAGCTCGCGCCCGCGGAGCCCGACGTGCCCGGGTAGCCCGACGGTGCCGTGGCGGAGCCGGGAGCGGTCGCGGGCAGCGAGGTGGGCCCGCCCTCCACAGCCGTGGTGGGCGCCTCGACCGTCGAACTGCCGCCGCACGCGACGGCACCGAGCAGCACGCCGCCCGTCAGCACTGCGGCCGCGAGGGCTCCCCGAAGTCCAGCCATGTCTTCTCTCCTTGAAGTACGTCGGCACTGGGCGCTGCCAAGGCTACCGGCAGCGGCGAACCGCAACCCCCGGTCGGGCGTCAGCGTGCGGTCGCAACCCCGTTGACCAGTGCGATCACGCCGCGCTCGAATCGCTGCTCGAAGCCGCCGGGAATGGGCGTGGACTCGGCGACCGGGTAGCCGAGGCGCCCGCCCTCGTAGCCCTGGCGCCCCCACTCGGCGAAGATCGGCCCGTTGTTCACCACCGTCGCGGGGGTCTTCGGCGACCAGTAGATCTGGCCGCCCTGGAACCGCTGGAAGGCGCCCGCGGGGAGTTTCGTCTCGTCTCCCACCGGCAGGCCGAGCGGCGAGCGCTCGTAGTTCAGCGCGGCGTACTTGTCGCGGATCGCGCCGCGCACCGCGCGGGCGCCGGTCTGCGGACTCCAGTACACGGTGCCGCGCTGGAACTGCTGGTAGCGGCCCTTCTTATCGGGCAGAGCCTGCTCGGGCCCGGTCGGGTGGCCGAGCGGGCCGCCGGGGCCGCCCGTGCCGAGGTAGGCGCCACCGATCGCGGAGGCTGCGGAGCGGTGGGGCATCAGCGTCGGAGACCGTGTCACCAGCGAGCAGATCGTGCCCTGCTGGAAGTGCCGCTTCTGTATGACCGGCAACTACCACATGTGCGCCCCTCACGACATGTACGGCTTCAAGCGGGCCACCCCCGGAGCGATGGCCGAATACATGGTCTACAAGCGCAACGCCAAGGTGCACCGCGTCTCGAGCAGCCTGCCGCCGGCCCACGCCGCCTTCGCCGAACCCCTCTCCTGCGCACTGCACGCGGTCGAACGAGGTCAGCTCACCTTCGACGACACCGTGGTGGTTGCCGGTTGCGGACCGATCGGGCTCGGCATGATCGCCGGTGCCCGCGCCAAGAACCCGGCCCGGATCATTGCTCTCGACGTGATGCCTACCAAGCTCGAGCTGGCCAAGCTTTCCGGCGCCGATCTAACCATCAACATCGCCGAGGAGGACCCGGTCGGGATCATCGCCGACCTGACCGGCGGTTACGGCGCCGATGTCTACCTCGAAGGCACCGGGCATCCCTCGGCTGTGGGTCAAGGCCTCAACGTGCTGCGCAAAATGGGTCGATTCGTGGAGTACAGCGTCTTCGGCAGCGATGTGTCGGTCGACTGGTCGATCATCTCCGATGACAAGGAGCTCGACGTGCTCGGAGCCCATCTCGGCCCCAACTGCTGGCCCGCTGCCATCAAGCTGCTGGAGAACGGCGCGTTGCCGATGGACCGGATCGTCACCCACCAGTTGCCGTTGAGCGAGTTCCAGACCGGGCTCGACCTGGTTGCCAGCGGGAGTGACTCGATCAAGGTCAGCCTGCTGCCGTGAACTCACCGATCTGGATCGGCACCAGTTGGAAGATGACGAAGACCCTGGCCGAGGCACGCCAGTTCGTCGAACGGCTGCAGCAGTTCGACGATCCGCCGGAGTCGGTCCGCGCCTTCTTCCTGCCGGCCCATACCAGCCTGGCCGCGGTCGATTTCTGGTTGGGACCCAACACCAAATACCTGATCGGTGCGCAGAACGCCGACTGGGCTGAGGAGGGACCGCGGACCGGAGAGGTCTCCATGGGGATGGTGGCTGATGCCGGGGCGCAGATCGTCGAGGTCGGTCACGCCGAACGGCGGGCCGCCTTCGGTGAGACCGACGAGGTGGTTGCAGCCAAGGTGACCGCCGCGCTGCAGCACGGGCTGATCCCCCTCATTTGCGTCGGCGAGTCGGCCGTAGTGCGTCGCAGCGGTGCGGCGGTGGACTATGCGGTGGGGCAGTTGCGGGCGGCGCTGGCAGGGGTCAGCAGCAGCGAAGAGACGACCATCCTCGTTGCCTACGAACCGATCTGGGCCATCGGCTCCAGCGGGCGCCCGGCATTGCCGGAAGAAGTTTCCCAGGTCACCGGAGCGTTGCGCGAAACCCTTGTGGAGCACTCTTCCGGCACTGCCGATGCCGAGCGCGTGGTGCTCTACGGCGGCAGCGTCAGACCTGACAATGCTGCCGACCTGCTCGCTTGCAGTGGCGTCGGCGGATTGTTCATCGGCCGTGCCGCTTGGGACGCCGATGGCTTCCGCGGGCTGGTCAGCCTGGCGGCGCGGGCGGCTAGCCGTACCCCCCCCATCTGATCCAGACCTGAACCCACCGCGTTAGTCCGAGGAGGAGTAACACACATGCACCTGCCTACACATCGAACCCGGCTCGTCCGGGGGGCTGTCATCGCCGGCTTGGCGATCATCTTGCTGGTGGCGATGGCGCTGAACACCACAGTGATGACCCGCGAGGAGGCTGCGGCTATGGCACCGACCCCCTTCGATCCGGCCAAGACCGGCGCAGATCTGCTGAAGCGGGCCGAGACGGATTTGACCTACCGGCCGTTGGCTGAGGTCGTTGCCGGGATCCATTCCGATGTGGCCGGAACCGCGGGTCGGATGGGCGCGATCAAGCCCTTCGACACCACCTACATCTTCCCGGTCAGCTTCGAAGGACAGGTCAGCGAGGTGGCCCCGACCAGTGCAACCGTGACTGTTGCCCAGGTCCCGCCCCAGACCCGAGTGCAGGTGGCCACCGGCACCGCGGTCAACGGAGCGCCGGCACGCGATGCCCTGGGGTACAAGTTCTCTGATGCACCGGGGCAGACCGAGTACCAGTACGTCAGTGATGAGATCAAGAAGCTGGTCCAGCAGCGACTGTCTCAGGCGGCCACCGACCCGGGCCAGTTGCAGGGCAAGACCATCCGCGTCCGCGGAATGCTTTCGGTGCCTGGAGCGAGCAACACTGTGCCGGTCGCCAAGCCATTGATCGTGCAGGTCGTGGCCCTGGAGGTCGTGCGATGACCTCGGCCCATGAGGTGGTGTTGCGCGCGGTCGACATCGCCAAGACCTATGGGGTCACCCGGGCGTTGAAGGGAGTGAACTTCGAGGTCCGCAGCGGTCAGGTGACCGTCCTGTTCGGCGAGAACGGGGCCGGAAAGTCCACCCTGATGAAGATCCTGGCCGGTATCGAGCAACCGACCGCTGGGCATCTGGAAATGGACGGGGTTGCGGTGGCCTTCGCCGATTCCTCCGACGCCGTTGCCAACGGGATCTCGATGATCCACCAGGAACTCAATCTGTGCGCCAACCTAAACGTGCGTGACAACGTCTTCCTCGGTCGGGAGTTGCACACCGTCACCGGCACCGTCGACTACGCCAAAGAGGCCAAGATCACCGAAGAGCTGATGGAGCGTCTCGAAGAGCAGATCAGCCCGACGACCCTGGTGCAGGACCTGCGAGTGGGACAGCAGCAGGTGGTGGAGATCGCGAAGGCACTGTCTACCGAGGCGCGAGTGCTGATCATGGACGAGCCGACCTCGGCGCTCAGCGCCACCGAGGTCGAGGTGTTGTTCAAGGTGATTCGCGAGCTCACTGATCAGGGCGTGGCGATCGTCTACATCTCCCACCATCTTGAAGAAGCGCTGGAGATCGCCGACCAGGCCGTCGTCTTCCGTGACGGCGATCTGGTTGCCACCGCCGAAGCCAGCGAGATCGACCTCGGGTGGATCGTGCGGCAGATGGTCGGTCGTGATGCCGAGTACGACTTCCGCGACGCTCCGAGGGAGTTCGGTGAGGTCGTGCTTCGACTCGAGGACGTCAGTGTGGTGGATCCCGCCACCGGACGGCTCGCCGTCGACAGCGTCTCTTTGGATGTTCGTGCCGGTGAGATCGTCTGCATCTACGGACTGATGGGGGCCGGACGGACCGAGTTGCTCGAGGCCCTGGCGGGTAAGACCGATCTGGCCGCGGGTTCGGTGCTTCTGGACGGGCGCGACGTCGGCAAGCTGCCGACCCGTGAGCGCATCGCAGCGGGCTTGGGACTGGTGCCTGAGGACCGGCAGCGCGATGGGTTGATCCAGCTGATGAGCGTGGGCCGTAACGCGACCTTGTCCACGCTTCCCAGATTGATGCGCTGGCTGACCATCGACTCCGGTCGAGAACGCCGCCTCACCTCCGAGGCGATCCAGGATGTCCGGGTCAAGACCGCGAGCGCGCAGGCCCCGATCACGTCCCTGTCCGGCGGCAATCAGCAAAAGGTCGTCATCGCCAAAATGCTGATGACCGATCCCAAGCTGCTGATGCTGGACGAGCCGACCCGCGGCGTCGACGTGGGGGCCAAGGGCGAGATCTTCCGACTTCTCTTCGAGCGTGCCCAAGGTGGGCTCGGCGTTCTCTACGCCACCTCCGAGATCAGCGAGGCGCTGAGTGCAGCGCACCGCGTAATCACCATGAGCCGCGGCCGACTGGTCGCGGAATTCGATCCGAGGACCTGTACTCGTGAAGAGGTCATGGCCTCCTCCGATGAGCAGGTCAGCACCACAGAACCGATGGGAGCCCCGCAATGAGTGCGGTCACCTCGAACGCAGAACCGAGAAAGCTGTTCGGCAGAGTCACCCTCGAGCAGATCGCCACCCAGGGCCGGGCCCTGGTCGCCCTGGTGTTGATCATCGTGATCTTCTCGCTGCTCAGCGACAACTATCTTTCGACCGGCAACCTGGTCACGATCATCAAGCAGGTCGCGTTCAACGCACTGGTGGCCCTGGGCATGTTGCTGGTCATACTCCACAGCGGGATCGACCTGTCGGTCGGCTCAACTGTTGGCCTGACCGGCGCAGTGGCGGGAAACCTGTTCCAGGGCCTCGACATCGGCCTGAATGGTCTGGTGCTCTACCCCAAGGTGTGGGTGATCGTCGTCCTGGCGGTTGCGATCGGCTGCCTGGTCGGATGGGTCAACGGCATGCTGATCGCCAAACTGAATCTGGCGCCGTTCATCGTCACCTTGGGCATGCTCTATGTCGCCCGCGGTCTGACCGAAGTGTTGCTGAACGGCGAGAACATCACCCGCGAGCTGCGGGGGCAGCCCGAACTCGGAAACACTGGCTTCTTCGCGGTGTTCGCGTCCGCTCCGCTCGGAATCCCCATTGCCACCTGGGTTCTGATCGCGGTCACCATCGCGTTCGCGTTCTTGCTGACCAAGACTCCGTTCGGACGTTGGCTCTACGCCATCGGCAGCAACGAGCGCGCCGGTCAGCTCTCCGGTGTCCCCGTCGCCAAGGTCAAGATCTGGGTGTACGTGCTCTCCGGGTTCTGCGCCAGCCTGGTCGGCATCCTGCAGATCGCCAATATCTCATCCTCGACGGCCGACCTCGGTCAGTTCTATGAACTCAATGCGATCGCCGCAGTGGTGATCGGCGGAGCTGCCCTCTCCGGCGGGCGGGGCACCGTGCGCGGCACCATCATCGGTGCCTTCGTGATCGGCTTCTTGACCAACGGCCTGGTCATCGTGGGGGTGTCACCGTTCTGGCAGAAGGTGGTCACCGGTGCAGTCATCATCCTGGCTGTCGCCCTCGACCAGATCCAGCACATCCTGCAGCAGCGCCGCGCCGCTCGGCGCGCGACCCAGCGCACCTTGGCCGAGCAGTCGGGGCGGCAATCAGAATCGGCCGCTCAACCATGATCGAGTCGCCGCAAGAAATCGCACACAGCGAAAAGGAACAAAACAACCATCTAGAGCTAAGGACAATGTCATGACCGGACTCCTCTCCCGACGTACCATGTTGATCGCCACTGCGGGCTCTCTGGTAGCGGCAGTTGCCGCGTGCAGCGACCAGAGCGCGACCCCCGGGACGTCCTCCGGCGGTGCCAGCAGGGCCGCCGGCGGAACCATCGCCATCATCACCGTCAACCCATCCAACCCGTATTGGAAGGCCGAGGTCGATACCGCGGTCCGCGAGGCAACCAGGCTGGGCTACAAGACCACGACCTCGGCCCACAACAACAAGCCTGATCTGCAGACCCAGCAGGTCGAGACAGCGATCAATGACAAGGTCGCGGGCATCATCCTTGATCCGGCCGGCGCCGATGAGTCGGTCGCGATCGTGCAGAAGATCGTCGACGCCAAGATTCCGGTGGTCCTGGTCAATGCCGAGATCTCCCAACAGGGACTGGCGCGCGCCCAGATCGTGTCCAACAACGCTCAGGGAGCCACTGCGGGTGCTGAGGCCTGGGCAGAGAAGATGGGCTACAAGGGAAGCTACGTCGAACTGCTGGGCAAGCCCAGCGACAAGAACGCCCAGGTCCGCTCTGATGCGTACGCAGCAGTCCTCAGCCAGTATCCGGATCTCAAGAAGCTCGGGGCCGAGATCGCCAACTGGGATCGCCAGGAAGGCCAGGCGAAGATGGAAGCCCTGCTGGCCAAGAATCCAGACCTCAACGGAGTCATCGCGGGCAACGACGAGATGGCACTGGGTGCGATCAATGCGCTGAAGAGCGCGGGCAAGCTGGCCCAGGTCAAGGTCCTCGGGTTCGACGGGAACCAGGATGCGGTCGAAGCGGTGAAGAAGGACGAGATGGTCGCCACCGTCGTCCAGCCGATCGTCAAGGGCACCACCTTGGCGATCGAGGAGCTGAACAGGGCGATCACCAACACCGGAAGCGCTCCGGCTCAGGAGAAGCAGGCCCTGGAGTGCGTACTCGTGACCAAGGAGAATGCCGACAAGGTCAACAACTTCGAGGTGCGTCCCTGATCGAACGGCTCGGGTCGTAAGGTGCGACCAGGCACTTCGACAGACGGGCGACAGACATGCAAGGCACCGGTGCATCCCCTACCAATCGCGGACGGCATTCCGGCGGAATCGACCGCGCGGAGTCCCGCCGCCAGCTCATCGCTGAGACGGTGCTGGCGGCGGGGTCGGCGAGCCCGCAGGAATTGGCGGCCCAGTTCGGGGTGAGCATCGTCACGATGCACCGTGACCTCGCCGAGTTGGAACGTCGCGGCGTGGTCCGCAAATTCCGCGGCGGGGTCACTGCGCAGCCCTCCGGCGTCTTCGAATCCCAGATGTCGTACCGGATGGCCAACCGGGTGGCGCACAAGAAGGCCATCGCCAATGCAGCGCTGGACTATGTGCAACCCGGGATGTCGATCCTGCTCGATGACAGCACCACGGTGCTCGCCATGCTCGACGGTCTGGCCCAGCGAACGCCGCTGCATGTGGCGACGACCTTTCTCACCGGACTGCATCGCCTCGGCGAGCTCAGCCGCAGCCACGACTTGACAGTGATCGGCCTCGGCGGGCGATTCGATCCTTCCTATGACTCGTTCGCCGGTGTCACCACCCGCCAGCAGGTCGAGGGTCTGCACGTCGATGCCGTCTTCATGTCGACCTCCGCGGTCTCGCGGACCGACCTGTTCCACCAGGAGGAGCAGGTAGCCTCCCTGAAGCGCTCGATGCTCGGCTCCGCGACGGAGAAGTACCTACTTGTCGACCACTCCAAACTCGACCGTGTGGCACTGCTCAAAGTTGCCTCACTATCGGAAATGACCCTGGTCCTCACTGACTCCGATGCCGACCCCGCTGTGCTGGCGAGCTGGCGGGAGGCCGAGATTCCCTACCGGCAGGTCCCGGTCACCGAGACTGGGTCCGACCAATCGTTAGAAAGCTGATCTATGACGTATTTGTTCAATGACCCCGACGACTTCAAGACCGAGGTACTGACCGGTTTCACTGCGGCCCACAAGCGGCACGTCCGCCGGGTCGAAGGAGCGGCCGGTTTCGTCCGCTCAGCTGGCCCGCTCGAGGGCAAGGTCGCCCTGGTCATCGGCGGGGGGTCTGGGCATTACCCTTCCTACAGCGGCGTGGTCGGCACCGGATTCGCGGACGGGGCGGTGCTGGGTGAGGTGTTCGCCTCGCCGTCGGCCGAGCAGGTGTACCGGATCGCCCGCGCGGCTGACGGGGGCGCCGGTGTGGTGCTCGGCTTCGGGAATTACGCCGGTGACCGCCTCAACTTCGCTGCTGCTGCCGAGCGACTGATCGCCGAGGGCGTTGACTCCCGGATCGTCTACGTCACCGACGACATCGCCTCGGCCGCGCCGGAATCCAAGGCGAAGCGCCGCGGAATTGCCGGAACGTTCACCGTCTACAAGATCGCAGGCGCTGCGGCCGAGCGTGGTGATGACCTTGATGGTGTCGAGCGCGTGATGCGGCGCGCCAACGACGCCACCTACTCCTTCGGTGTCGCCTTCAACGGCTGCACCCTGCCCGGTGCCGACGAACCGCTGTTCCGGGTCGACGCGGGAAAGATGGACCTCGGGCTCGGCATCCACGGTGAGCCGGGAATCTCCTCGTTGCCCGTGCAGCCTGCCGCAGAACTGGCGCGTACGCTCGTCGAGCGGGTGCTGGCCGAGCGCCCCGCCGATGCCGACGGGCGAGCGGCTGTGTTGGTCAACGGTCTGGGTTCCACCAAATACGAGGAGCTCTATGTCCTCTTCGGCACCATCGCCGAGGAACTCGGCAAGGCCGGGGTCGAGCTGATTGCCCCCGAAGTCGGTGAACTGGTGACCAGCTTGGACATGGCCGGTTGCTCGCTCAGCATCACCTGGCTCGACGATGAGTTGGCAGAGCTCTGGCAGGCACCCGCCGATACCCCGGCGTTTCGAAGTGGAGTCGGCGAGGCGGTGTCGCGGTTCCAGCCGCGTGACAATGCCGTGGAGCAGACCGGTCCGGTCTCCCGCGAGCAGGCCGGGCAGGGTTCGATCGAGGCGGCGGTGCGGGTACGCCAGCTGCTGCAGACGATGCTGTCGACCATCGAGGAGAACAGGGCCGACCTGGGTCAGCTCGACGCCGTCGCCGGGGACGGCGATCACGGCATCGGCATGGCCCGTGGCGCTGCCGCAGCGGTCGAAGCTGCCGATCAGACCGAGGGAGGCGTCGGGCAGGTCCTCGAGGCCGCTGGCGGAGCTTTCGGTGACAAGGCCGGTGGCACCAGTGGCATCTTGTGGGGACACCTGCTGACCACGCTGGGTCGCGAACTCGGTAACGCTGATCGGCCAGATGACGCGGCGGTGGGCAATGCTGTCGATTCAGCCGTGATCGCTGTTCGCACGCTCGGCAAGGCGGAGCCCGGTGACAAGACCATGCTGGATGCGATGCTGCCGTTCGCCGAGAGGCTGGACAGCGGCATCAGCTCCGGTGAGTCACTCGCCGAGGCCTGGGCTGCGGCGGCATCGGAGTCCACCCGAGCCGCCTATGCGACGGCTGAGCTCAGCCCCCGGGTTGGTCGGGCCCGACCACTGGCTGAGCGCAGCATCGGCCACCCTGACCCAGGGGCGGTTTCGTTCGCGCTGATCGTGACGGCAGTCGCTGCCGCAGTCTCCCAAGACGGTGTCGCACAGAAGGAGACGGAGCAGTGAGTGCTGCCGAGCAGAACCTGAGGCTGGCCATCGGCAGCGATGGAGCCGGCCTTGGCTACAAGCAGGTCATCGCAGAGGACCTGCGGCTCGATTCCCGAGTTCGCAGCGTGCTCGATCTCGGCCCGCCGGAGGGTGAGCCGAAAGCCAACACCTACACCTCGGTCGCGGTCCGGGCCGGTGAACTGATCGTCGCCGGTGAGATCGACCGGGCCATCCTGGTCTGCGGAACCGGCATCGGCGTTGCCATTGCGGCGAACAAGGTGCCTGGGATCCGGGCGACGGTCGCCCACGACAGCTTCTCGGTGGAGCGTTCCATCCTGTCCAACGACTGCCAGATCCTCACCTTCGGGGAACGGGTGATCGGTCTGCAGCTGGCACGCCGTCTGGCTCAGGAATGGTTGGGCTATCGGTTTGATCCGAGCAGCCACTCCTATGCCAATGTCTGCGAGATCGTGGACTACGAGAACCGCTGAGCGCTGACCTGATGTCCCCTCGAGGTGGCCCTTCCGGGGCCGCCTCGGGGGGTCAGCGCGTCGACCAGCGGTCCTCGATCCGTCCGTAGCGCCAGACCAGCAACGCGACGGCCCACACCGCGACGAACAGGCCGACGATCACGAAGCCCGCGTAGTCCAGGTTGATCGACGCGATCCAGCCCAGCGGCCCGGACTCGACATGCGCCCGTTCGGCCAGCACGCCGAGCAGTTCGACGGTGCCGATCGCCAGCGCGACGGCGACGGAGAGCGAAGTGATCGTGATGTTGTAGTACACCTTCCGCACCGGCTTGGCGAAGGCCCAGCCGTAGGCGGCGTTCATGAACACGCCGTCGATGGTGTCCAGCAGCGACATTCCGGCCGCGAAGAGCACCGGCAGTATCAGGATGCAGTAGAACGGCAGGGTGAACGCGGCCATCCCGCCGGCGAGCACGAGCAGGCCCACCTCGGTCGCGGTGTCGAAGCCGAGGCCGAAGAGCACGCCGATCGGGTAGATGTGCCATGGCTTGCGGACCGATCCGGACACGCCGCGCAATAGGCGGTTCATGAGGCCGCGCTTGTTCAGCCGGTCCTCGAGTTCCGCTTCGTCGTAGCGGCCGGTGCGCATGTCCCGGAACACCTTGACGATCCCGACGAGCACCACCAGGTTGATGATGCCGAGGATCCACAGGAACACCCCGGACACCGAGGTGCCGATGAGGCCGAGCATCGTCTGCATCGTGGAGTTCTCGTCCTGGACAGGGCCGGCGAGGGCGCGCACGCCCAGCGCGAGCAGCGCAGCGAGGCCGAAGACGACGGTCGAGTGCCCGAGCGAGAACCAGAAGCCCACCGAGAGCGGCCGGCGCGGGTTGGTCTCCCCCGCGGCGATCCGCCCCTCGCGGTCGGCCAGCAGCTTGCGCGTGGTGTTGTCGATCGCGGCGATGTGGTCGGCGTCGAAGGCGTGGCGCAGGCCGAACGTGTAGGCCAGCAGGCCGATGCCGAGCGTGAACTCGCCGCCGTCGCCGATCCGGTAGTGGCCGGGCACGATGAGCAGGATCAGCGCGCCGAAGCCGACGACGTGTAGCGCGATCACGGTCGCGGTCATCCCGAGCAGCGACCGCCGGTCGCCGGGGCCGAGTGCGGCCCACCCCGTCCGGAGCCGCGCGACGGTGCTCGATGTGCTCATGCCGGTGTTCCCCACCTTCAATACTTTCGCAGGTTCATGGGCGCCTGTCCGGTCCATCGGCTCCGGAGCAGAGCGATGACCGCGTCGAACAGGCCCGCCAGCTCGGCGGTGTCGTCACCGAGGCAGCGCAGCACGAATCCGGGACCGGCCAGCGCGGTGAGCCCGCTCCGGACGGCGCCGACGCCCTGGGTGAGCGCGTGGACCTCGTCGAGCAGGTACTCGTCGATGCGGGCGTCGACCGCCGTGAGCGATCCGACGTGGGTGCGTCCGTCGAGGAGGCCGATGCCGGAGGGATCCGATCGGCCGGGCTCGATGAGCAGGTTGTCGACCGCGAGGAGCGTGCCGCCCCGTCGGATCTCGGTGCGCATGCGGAGTTCGTCGTACCGGAACCGCGCACCGTCGGGCGACCATCCGGGCGTGACGATCTCGGCCAGGACGAGTGAGGCGGTCTCGTCCAGCTCGACGAGGCAGGTCTGCCGGAAGCTGGCCTCGCGGTAGAGGATCAGCGGGTCGGGAACGTACTCGAGGACGGCGCCGGGGCCGAGCCGGATCCGCATGTCCTGCATCGCACCGCCGCCCGGCGTGCGGTAGACCTTGGTCGCCGACTGCGTGGTGAGCACGGCGTGCGCCCCGGCCTCGAGGTCGATGTCGATCGCGTAGGTGTCGCCGCGCAGGCACCCGCCCCCGGGGTTGACCACGTGGTAGGTGACCTGACCGGAATCGTCGAGGTACATGGGCCGCAGGGTCTGCAGCGTTCCCGCGTGCCGCTGCGCCACGGCGACGGTGCGCCGCCCCCGCGGGGCGAGGGTCAGCGCGAGCTCGCCCGTGAGCGCGGGCACGGGAGCACCGGTCACGCGAGGTCGAGCATGAGGACGTCCCGGCGGATCCACTCCAGCACGCCGTCCAGGCCCTCGTCGGTCTTGAGATTGGTCATGCAGAACGGGCGGTCGCCGCGGAAGACCTTGGAGTCGGCGGCCATGACGGACAGGTCCGCGCCGACGTACGGCGCGAGGTCGGTCTTGTTGATCACGAACAAGTCCGACTTGATCATGCCCTGCCCGGCCTTGCGCGGGATCTCCTCGCCCTGCGCGACATCGATGAGGTAGATCGAGAAGTCCACCAGCTCGGGGCTGAAGGTGGCGGAGAGGTTGTCACCGCCGCTCTCGATGAAGACCACCTGCAGGTCGGGATGCGCAGCCACGAGCCGCGACACCGCGGCCTCGTTCATCGACGTGTCCTCTCGGATCGCGGTGTGCGGACAGCCCCCGGTCTCGATGCCGACGATGCGGTCGCCGGGCAGGACGCTGTTGCGCGCCAGGATCTTCGCGTCCTCTGTCGTGTAGATGTCGTTGGTGATGGCCGCCATCGACACCTCGTCGGCGAGGTGCCGGGTGATGCGCTCCACGAGCTGGGTCTTGCCCGCGCCCACGGGGCCTCCGACACCGATGCGGATCGTCGTCATGCAATCTCCTCCTAGCTCATGAACATCCGCGCCCGCTGGCGCCGATGCCGCATCTGTGCGATCTCGAGCCCGGGCGATGCGGCGCCCAGGTCGTCTTCGGTCAGGATCAACGCAGTGGCGACGGCGTCGGCCACCACGTCGTACATCGAGCGCTGCACCCGCTGCCCCGCGGTCTGCCCGATGGGGATGGCGCGCACGGCGTTCTGGGTCAGCGAAGTGACGGCGGCGAACAGGTGTGCCTCGATCGCGGCGGCGGGCGGAGCGTCGATCGCGTGCGCGAGCAGTGCGAAGGCGACAGCAGGATGTCCGTGGCAGCGACCCGCATCCAGCTCGGCGAGATAGTCGCCCAGAAGGGATTCCGGCGCGACGACGGCGCCGACCTCGGCGGTCCGCCGGCCGATCGTGGCCGCCGCGGTGCGCACCTGCTCGGGCAGGGTGAGGGCGGCGATGAGGCGGTCGAGGCGCCACACGGCGTCGAGATCGCCGGCCTGCA
Organism: Tsukamurella asaccharolytica; assembly: GCF_007858435.1. Taxonomy (GTDB): domain Bacteria; phylum Actinomycetota; class Actinomycetes; order Mycobacteriales; family Mycobacteriaceae; genus Tsukamurella; species Tsukamurella asaccharolytica. Next base: position 28,416 of record NZ_VIGW01000007.1, read on the forward strand.
GGGCGTCGAAGACCATGCGGATCGCGAGGCCGTCCGTGTACGCGAGCTGCCGAGAGACGTACGCGCGCAGCCACGCCGCGAAGGTGGCCTCATCGTCGATCGTGCCGTCGGCGAGGTACGCCTCCATCCCGAAGGAGTGGCTGAACGCTCCCGTCGGCAGAGCGGAGTCGCTGAGCTGCAGCAGCGGCAGCAGATACCCCGGCGACGCCCCGGCCCCGATTGAACACTGTTCCTGTCCGCCGCGAACTGCGCTTTTTCCGACCGAAACAGTGTTCAATGCGTGTGCTCCGCGTGGCGGAAGGGCGTGGGAAGGACGCGGTCCTGCCGCGCGAAGGGCACGCCGTGGTGGGTGAGGTAGTCCTCGACGGTGTGGTCGTACTGCACCACCATCACCTCGGCGCCGTACTCGGAATCGGCGTCGAAGAACTGCGCCTGCAGGTGCCGGTTGCCGAGTCCATGCGCGGTGCGGCCCATCTCGGTGATCGTGCGCGGGGCGATCACCAGCACGTCCGTGGCGAGCACCTGCACGGCGATGATGGTGCGCTCATCGCGGTGCAGGATGTCGCCGTCGCGCAGGTCACCGTCGGGGCCGGCAGGCGCGGCCAGGCGCAGCCCGATCTCCCGGTCGTGGTCGGTGCGCACGCGCTGGATCCGCTTCACCAGGTCGGCGCCGGCGAGCGGAACCCGCTCGACGTGCACCGCGCCTAGTTCGGCGGGGTCGAGGTCGGCGAGGTTGCCGGCGACGGTCTCGATGATCACTTCTCGCCTCTCAGAACAGGAAGTAGCGCTGGGTCATGGGCAGGGACGACGCGGGCTCGGAGCGCACGGGCGTCCCGTCGACGGCGACGACGTAGGTCTCGGGGTCGACGGTGATGTCGGGCGTCGCACCGTTGTGCGGCAGGTCCTGCTTGCGGAGAGTGCGGATGCCCCGGACGGGCAGCGTGCGCTTGCGCAGCCCGAGCTCGCGCGCGACGCCGGATTCCGCCGCTGCGGTGGACAGGAACGTGATCGCGGCGTCGTGCACGGCCGAACCCATCGACCCGAACTGCGGCCGCATGGTGCGCGGCTGCGGCGTCGGGATCGACGCGTTCGCGTCACCCATGAGGGCGGTCGCGATCTGGCCGCCCTTGATCACCAGGTCGGGCTTCACCCCGAAGAAGGCCGGGTTCCAGAGCACGAGGTCGGCGAACTTACCCTCCTCTACGCTGCCGACGTACTCCGCGATGCCCTGCGCGAGCGCCGGGTTGATCGTGTACTTCGCGATGTACCGCTTGATCCGGGCGTTATCGCCGCCGTCCGGGTCCCCGTCGATCGGGCCCCGCTGGCGCTTCATGGAGTCGGCGAGCTGCCAGGTGCGCGTGATCACCTCGCCCACACGGCCCATCGCCTGGGAGTCGGACGAGGTGATCGAGATGATCCCCAGGTCGTGCAGCACCCCCTCGGCCGCAATGGTTTCAGGCCGGATGCGCGAGTCGGCGAAGGCCACGTCCTCGGGGATGTCGGCGTTGAGGTGGTGGCACACCATGAGCATGTCGAGGTGCTCGACGATGGTGTTCTCGGTGAACGGGAGGGTCGGGTTCGTGGACGCGGGAAGCACGTTCGGGTGTCCCGCGATCGCGATGATGTCCGGCGCATGACCGCCACCCGCGCCCTCGGTGTGGAAGGTGTGGATCACGCGGCCGTCGATCGCGGCCACGGTGTCCTCGAGGAAGCCGCACTCGTTGAGGGTGTCGGTATGGATCGCGACCTGCACGTCGTACTCGTCGGCCACTCGGAGCGAGTTGTCGATGGAGGCCGTGGTCGAACCCCAGTCCTCGTGCACCTTGAGACCGATCGCGCCGGCCCGGATCTGTTCCGCGAGGGGCTCCGTCGCGCCGGCGTGCCCCTTGCCGAGCAGCCCGATGTTCATGGGCACGCCGTCGAGGGCCTGCAGCATGCGGGCGATGTGCCAGGGCCCCGGCGTCACCGTGGTGGCGTTCGTGCCCGCTGCCGGCCCGGTGCCGCCGCCGATCATCGTGGTGACGCCGGAGTTGAGCGCCGTGTCGATCTGCTGGGCACTGATGAAGTGGATATGTGTGTCGATCCCGCCCGCGGTGAGGATCCGCCCCTCCCCCGCGATGATCTCCGTGGCGGCACCGATCGTGATGGTGATGCCGTCGCTGATCTGAGGGTTGCCGGCCTTGCCTATCCGGAAGATGTGGCCGTCGCGCAGCGCGACGTCTGCTTTGACGATGCCCGTGTGGTCGACGATCAGCGCGTTGGTGATCACGGTGTCGGGGATGTCGTGCTCGCGGGTGAGCACCCCGTTCTCGCCCATGCCGTCGCGGATCACCTTGCCACCGCCGAAGACCACCTCCTCGCCGTACACGGTGAGATCCTTCTCGACGACCGCGAAGAGCTCGGTATCGGCGAGGCGCACGGCATCACCGACCGTCGGACCGTAGAGGTCGGAGTACTCGCGACGGCTCAGTTCGAAGCTCACTGCTCTCCCTCGTTCTCCGGACGGTCGGCACCGTCGAGCGGGCCGTTGACGCGGTTGGCGAGCCCGTGGACCTCGCGGGTTCCGGCGAGGGCGACGAGCCGCACCGTCTTTCCGTCGCCGGGCTCGAACCGGACGGCGGTCCCGGACGGGATGTCCAGACGGTGCCCGTAGGCCTCGGTTCGGTCGAAGTCGAGGGCGCGGTTGACCTCGGCGAAGTGGAAGTGCGAGCCGACCTGGATGGGGCGGTCGCCGGTGTTGACGACGCGGACGGTGCGGGTGGACCGGTCGGGGTTGCACCGGATCGGTACGGAAGCGAGGCGGAACTCTCCGGGGATCATGGCCCGCGACTACCGGATCGGGTGGTGGACGGTGACGAGCTTCGTACCATCCGGGAAGGTGGCCTCCACCTGTACGTCGTGGATCATCTCGGGCACGCCCTCCATCACGTCGTCGCGGGTGAGGACGGTCGCGCCGTGCGCCATGAGATCGGCGACGCTGCGCCCGTCGCGCGCGCCCTCGACCAGCTCGTACGTGATGATGGCGACCGCCTCGGGGTGGTTCAGCTTGAGCCCGCGGGCCTGGCGACGGCGCGCCAGGTCCGCGGCGACGACGATGAGCAGTTTGTCCTGCTCGCGGGGCAAGAGGTGCATGAGAATTCACTCAATCCTTCGCCCCGGCGGCCCGTCAAGCCGGATCGTCAGGCGCAACAGGCTGGAAACACGAAGTTAACGCGTGACCGGGCGCTAGCCCTGTGCGACCTTCACTGCCAGGACCGGACAGGTCGCGTCGAGCAGGATCCGCTGCGCCGACGAGCCGAACAGGAGCTTGCCGGTCGCGGTGCGGTGCTTGATCCCGATCACGAGGACGGAGGCGTCCAGCGCTGTAGCAGCGTCGACGACGCCGCCCACCGGGTCCTTCTCGAACTCCTTCGGGTGCTCGAAGGTGACGGTGATGCCGCGCGCGGTAGCCCCGGAGACGTCGGGAGCGTCACCGTCGAGCACGAAGACGACGACGGGCTCTCCGGGCCTGCGCTCCGCTTCGCCGTAGGCGGCCTCGAGTGCGGCGGCGCTCTCCGGGGTGGTCGAGTGGGCGACGACGATCGTCATGTCAGATGTCCTTTCCGGTACGGGCGGTGACGACCTGGCGTGCCTTGATGAGGAGCACGGCGATCAGCAGGCCGTAGAGGGTGATCGAGATCGGCGAGGAGACGAAGACGGAGTAGTCGCCGTCGGAGGAGAGCAGGGCGTCCCGCAGGCTGGTCTCGGCGAGCGGCCCAAGCACCATGCCGATGAGCAGAGGCGCGATCGGGATGTCGTAGCGCTTGAAGACGAACGCCAGCAGGCCGATCGCGAGGAAGAGCAGCAGGTCGAAGGTCGTCGGCGAGGTCGCGTAGATGCCGAGGCCACAGAACATCACGATACTGCCGTACAGGTACGGCGCCGGGATCAGCAACAGCTTCGCCCACAGCTGCGCGAAGGGCAGGTTGATGATGAGCAGCACCACCATCGCGATGAAGAAGCTGGCGAGCAGCGCCCACACGAGGTCCGGTGAGTTGTCGAACAGCAGCGGTCCCGGCTGGAGGCCGTACTGCCGGAACGCGGCGAGCATGATCGCGGCGGTCGCCGAGACCGGGAGGCCCAGCGAGAGCAGGGCGCCCATCGCCATGCCGGTGGTGGAGTTACCCGCCGCCTCCGGGGCCGCGAGGCCGCGGGGCGCACCCTTGCCGAATAGGGGGAACTTCCGGCGGCGGTCGAGGCGTCGTTCGACGTCGTAGGCGAGGAAGGTGGGGACCTCCGAGCCGCCGACGGGGATGACGCCGAAGGGCAGGCCGATCGCCGTGCCACGGCCCCACGCCGGGAGCGCCTCCTTGAACTCCGCCTTGGAGAGCCAGGCGCGGCCCGCCTTGGCGCCGATCGCCTTCGGGGCGGGATCGCGACGTATCCGCGAGGCGACGATGAGGATCTCGCCGAGGGCCAGCATGCCGACGGCGACGATCACCAGCGAGATCCCGTCGAAGAGGTTCGCCGAGCCGAAGGTGAAGCGCTCGGTGCCGGAGATCTCGTCGATGCCGACGGTCGCGAACATCAGGCCCATCACCAGCGAGGACAGGCCCTTGACCACCGATTCGGAGACGACCGAGGAGATCGCGCCGAAAGCCAGCAGCGCGAGCGCGAAGTACTCGGCCGGGCCGAACTGGGTGGACAGTTCCGCCATGAACGGCGCGAGGAAGACCACGAGCACCGAGGCGATCATGCCGCCGATGAAGGCGCCGATCGCGGCGATCGCCAGCGCTTGGGGCGCCTTGCCGTTCTTCGCCATCTGATGCCCCTCGAAGGTCGAGGCGATCGCTGACGCCTGGCCGGGGGTGTTCATCAGGATGGCCATCGTCGAGTCGCCGAAGAGGCCGCCGAAGTAGACGCCGGCGAACAGGATGAAGGCCGCGGTCGGGTTGAGCGCGAAGGTCATCGGCAGCAGGAGCGCCACCGCCATCGAGGAACCGAGGCCGGGCAGCACGCCCACGGCGGTGCCGATGAGGCAACCGATGACGACCCACAGGAGGTTTTCGGGCGACAGGGCGCCGGAGAACCCGTCGAGCAGGAGTCCGAACTGGTCCATGGTCACAGCCCTCCCAGGATTCCGGACGGGAGCGGGACATCCAGTACAACGCCGAAGATCAGGAAGACGACGCTGGAGAGCAGGAGCCCGAGCGAGGCGTCGAAGAGCGGCCGCGTGCTGTTGAATGCCCGCGTCGCGCACCAGAACAAAAGTGCGGCGGCGAGGATCCACCCGAGCACGTCGAGGAGCACCGCGAAGGCCACCAGGCCGCCGATGAGCCAGCCCGCGGCGACCCAATCGGTGTACGTGCGGAACCTCTTCTCCGAGCGCGCCAGCTCATCCGGGTTCCGGACGAAGTGCACGGTGAGCGCAGCGGCCAGCGCGTATCCCGCGATGGCCAGCAGCCACGGGAAGAAGGTCGGGCCGGGACTGTCGTCGGACTGCACGTCCATGGTGAGGTTGCCGATCACCACCAGAGTGCTGGCGATCGCGAGGATCGCGGGGACGATGAGCGCACCGCGTCCGGTCCCCGTGCCCGGGGCCGCGGCGGCCGCTTCTTCCGTGTGTGCGGTCATTTGCCCAGCTCCTGGTACAGGCCGGCGATGACGCGGTCCTCGTCGGCGATGAAGGTGGTGAGTTCGGGGCCCTCGAGCCAGGCCGGGGTCCACTTGTTGATGCGCTCGGCCTCGGCCCAGTCCGGCGTGCGCATGACCTCGTCGAAGACGTCGCGGATGTTCTTCACGTCGGCCGCGGAGATGTCGGGCGGGCCGAACAGCGCACGCCAGTTCGCCAGCGTCACGTCGTAGCCGAGCTCGCGCAGCGTCGGGAAGTCCACGCCGTCGAGGGGCTCCTTGGCCGCCATAGCGAGGCCCCTGAGGCGGCCGGACTGGATCTGGTCGATGAGGTCGGCGTATCCCGAGAAGGCGGCCTTCGCTGTGCCCGTGACCAGGGCCTGGGCGACCTCGCCGCCGCCGGCTTTCGGGATGTAAGTGGTGTTGCGCGGGTCGATCCCGGCGGCCTTGGCGAACTGGGCCATGACCAGCTGGTCGAAACTGCCGCCGCCGGTGAACGGGACCGAGTGCGGATTGCTCCGCCACGCGGCGACGAGCTCGTCGACGGACGTGTACGGGGAGTTCGCGGGGACGGCGAGAACGTCGTACTCCTCGAAGATCCGCGCGATGGGGGTCACGTCGGTCATCGTCACGGCGGACTTCGTCTGCTGGACACCGGCGACGAGGCCGGTGCCGCCGACCATGACGACATCCGCGCGGCCGGGCATCGAGTGCAGCCGGGACAGTCCGATGGTGCCGGCGGCGCCCGGCACGTTGACGACCTGGATGTTGGTGGCGATCTTCTGCTCTCGCATGATCGCCTGCGCCTCTCGCATGACGAGGTCCCAGCCGCCACCTGCCCCGGCCGGCGCGATCAGCGTGGCCTTGTTCCGAATGTCGGCCGAGAGCCCACCACGTTGGAACGAGTAGGAGACCGCGGTGGAGACGACCGCGACGACGATGATCGCGTAGATCGCGAGCGCGACCACTTTCCGTTGTCGCGGTGGCGCTTTCGCCTTCTCGTGTTCGCCCGAGCTACCTGTCACGACCCTGACCTCCTCGTGGAGCTGATGAGGTCGCCAGATTATCGCCGGACAAACGTCCCCTGATCGAAACGCAAATTTTTAGTAAAGAGCAGAACGCGCAAAATGCGCGGAAGGTCGGATCCGGCGAACCGACTGCCGCTCAGGTGTTTCCGATCAGCGGTCGAGCCAGTGGTCCACGGCGAGGTCGCGAGCATCGCTCAGTGCGGAGGCCTGGCAGCTGAAGCCGACCACGCTGCGGCCGTCGTCGAGTACCACCGAGCCCAGGGTCATGGGGGCCGGCAGGCGGGTGAGGAACAGTCCCAGCGCCGCCGGTGCGAGTCGCCAGAGTTCACCGCGGATAGCGCGCCCTCGTGCGCCGTCGTGGACCAAGCCCGGCTTGGGCGGCGTCGTCGCCAGCTCGACCAGCCGGTAGTCGTCGGCGGTCCGGATCTCCCCCGCCCAGTGGGCCCCGAGCGAGGTCAGCTCGTGCTCGAGCGGTTGACCGCGCAGGTGCGCGCCGAACACCGCGAGGTCGAGCGCGCCGGCGAGGCCGAGGTTCCACGGCTCCGCGGGCGGCGCACCGGCGATCCGAGCGGCGAGGTCGAGCGCGACCCCGTCGTGACCGGCCGGAGCCAGCACCGTGACCCCGAACTGCGCGCCGTCGGCGGTGTTCCCGGCCGGGACGGCGACGCCGCAGAGGTCGAGGAGGTTGCAGAAGTTGGTGTAGGTCCCCAGCTCCGCGTTCACCCCCACCGGGTCGGCGGCCACGTCGGCGATCGTCGGGTGCCGCGGCGCGGTGGGAACCAGGAGCCCGGCGAAGCGCTCGAAGAGCGAGGCGGCCCGCACGGCGATGGCGCGCAGGTCCGCCTGATCCGAGGCCAGGCGGTGCGCAGGCAGCTCCCCCGCGGCCCGCACGATGCCAGCCACCGTCGGATCGAGCCCCGCCTCGTCGCCCGCCACTGCCACGAAATCGCCCACCGCGCTGTACCGCTCGGCGACGAGGGCACCATCGTAGAGGAGCTTCGCGGCGGCGAGGAGCTCGGAGATGTCGACGGCTTCGACCCGCAGCCCGGCCGCTTCGGCGCGGGCGACGGCACGGTCGAAGGCGTCGCGCCACGCGGCCGGCAGGGCGGGGAGCTCGGCGGGGATCGCCAGCGCCGCGTCGGGCGCGGCGGCGAAGGGGGTGTCGGCGGCCCACCGGCGGGTACCTGTGGTGCCCATGACCGCCATGGCGCGGCTCGCCGTGGCGATATCGCGGGCGAAGACCGTGACGCAGTCGTACGACGCGCATGCGGGCACGACCCCGTCGGTGCTGACGGCGCCGATCGTGGGCTTGATGCCGACGATGCCCTGCAGCCCGGCGGGCACGCGGCCCGATCCCGCGGTGTCGGTGCCGATCGCGATGTCGGCGTAGTCGAGGGCCACGGCGACGGCGGAGCCGGAGCTCGACCCGCCGGAGATGTGGTCGGGGCGACGGGAGTCGCGCACGGCGCCGTAGGGGCTGCGGGTGCCGACGAGGCCGGTGGCGAACTGGTCGAGGTTGGTCTTGCCGATCACCACCGCGCCGGCGGCGCGGAGAGCGGCCACGGCTGCGGCGTCGGCCTCGGGGCGATAGGCGTAGCCGGGGCAGGCGGCGGTGGTCGGGAGTCCCGCCACATCGACGTTGTCCTTCACGGCGAGGACGACGCCGGCGAGCGGGCCGCCCGCAGCGAGCGATGCGGCGTACTCGGCGGTGACCTCCGCCTCCGGCCGCAGCACGAGGAAGACCTCGGGGCGGTCATCCGCCTCGATGCGCCGGTAGATGTCGGCGATGCGGGTCATGCTGCTCTCCTGGTGAACTCGCCGGCGGCCGCCCAGCGGCCGCGTTCCTCGTCGCGGGCGATCTCCATCGCGGACTGCACGCGCACGATGTCGTCGGCCTCACGGGCCAGGAACGCGCGGTGCGCGGACAGGGAGAAGGACCCGGCTGTGATGTCCACCGAGCCACGGCCGGCGGCCGTGTCGGCGCGCAGGTCCGCGAGTTCCTCGGTGCTGACCGGGTACCAGCTGATCCGGTCGAAGTGCCGCAGCAGCCAGGGGTGTTCGGGTTCGAAGCCCCCGGCGGCGTGCGGGTGCCGGTGGTTCCACACCTGGGTGGTGCGGCCGACGAACTGGTAGCCGCCGGGGCCCTCCATGCCGTAGATGCACAGGTACGCGCCGCCGATGCCGACGGCGTTCTCCGGAGTCCAGGTGCGGGCGGGGTTGTACTTGGTGGTCACCAGGCGGTGGCGCGGATCGAGCGGGACGGCCACGGGCGCACCGAGGTACACGTCGCCGAGGCCCAGTACGAGGTACGAGGCGTCGAAGACGATCCGCTGCACGTCCTCGACCGAGCCGAGACCGTTCATCCGCCGGATGAACTCGATGTTCCAAGGGCACCACGGGGCGTCGCCGCGGACGCCGAGGACGTACCGCTCGATCGCTTCGCGGGTGCTCGGGTCGTCCCAGGACAGCGGGAGGGAGACGGTGCGGCTGGGCACGATCATGTCGTCGGCGGCGGGGAGCTGCGACTCCGCCTCGCGGATCCAGTCGAGGGCCGCGGGCTGCCCCAGTGCGGTCGGGTCGAACTTCACCTGCAGACTGCGCACACCGGCGGTGAGATCGATCAGCCCCCGCGGGGATTCGGCGCGCAGGCGCTGCTCGAGCGCGTGGACGCGGGCCCGCGACTCCAGGTCCAGCGTCATGGCGCCGTACTCGACGAGGATGTTGTCATCGCCCGAGCGGCGGTAGGTGATGGTGGTCTCGGCGTCGGCCGTCATGGACCGGGCGAGAACGCCGTCGTCGCCGTCGCCGCCGGCGGACAGCACGACGGGCAGGTTCGCGCGCCGTGCCGTACCGATGGCGCCGGGCGAGGCGGCCGCCGAGGCGCGGACGGGGACGAAGCGCACGGAGTCGCCGGGCCGGAGCTGCCCCAGCTTCCAGCGGTCGGCGGTCGTCACCGTGACCGGGCAGACGAAGCCGCCCAGGCTGGGGCCGTCGGGACCGAGCAGGATCGGGGTGTCGCCGGTGAAGTCGAGCGCGCCCACGGAGTAGGCGTTGTCGTGGATGTTCGACGGGTGCAGGCCGGCCTCGCCACCGTCGGGACGCGCCCATTCGGGCTTGGGGCCGATGAGCCGGACGCCGGTGCGATCCGAGTTGAAGTGCACCTCGTAGGCCGTGTCGTAGAGGGTCGCGATATCGGCATCGGTGAAGTACTCGGGGGCGGAATGCGGTCCCACGGTGACGGCGAGATGCCACTGGCTGGTGAACGCGGGCACCTCGTCGTCGAGGATGCGACGCGGGGCGGCGGCGACGTCTGTGCCGATGGGCAGTTCGTCGCCGGCCGCGAGGATCCGTCCGTCGTGGCCGCCGAACTTCCCCAGCGTGAACGTCGCGGCGCTGCCCAGGTAGTCGGGCACCACGACCCCGCCGCGGACCGCGAGGTACACCCGCATGCCGAGCGATCCGGTCGCGCCGACGGCGAGCTGCTGCCCGGGGAGCAGCTCGACGGGTGCCCAGGTGGGGACGGGCGTCCCGTCGACAGTGAGGATGACTGGGGCGCCGGCGACCGCGACCGTGGTGGCCTCGTCGACGGTGATGGCGAGGCCACCGAGGGTGCACTCGAACCCCGCCGCACCCTCGTCGTTGCCGACGGCAAGGTTGGCGAGGCGGAAGGAGAGATCGTCCATCGGTCCGGACGGCGGCACCCCGATCGACCAGTAGCCCGCCCGGCCGGGCCAGTCCTGCACGGTGGTCATCGGGCCGGGGCGGACGACGGTGAGCGTGCTCATGCGGCGGCCTCCGAGATCTCGAGTTCGACGGCGGTGGGATCGAAGCCGTTGCAGGGGTTGTTGATCTGCGGGCAGTTGGAGATCAGGACGAGCGTGTCGATCTCGGCGCGCAGCACCAGCTTCTTCCCCGGGGCGGAGAGGCCGTCGACGATGCCGAGCGTGCCGTCGGGGTCGACGGGGACGTACATGTAGAAGTTGACGTTCCCTACCAGGTCGCGCTTGCCGAGGCCGTGCCGGCTGCCCTCGATGAGGAAGTTCTCGACGCAGGCGTGCTGATGCTTGGTGTGGTGGCCGTAGCGCAGTGTGTTGGACTCCTGGGAGCAGGCGCCGCCGAGGGTGTCGTGGTGGCCGACCTCGTCGTCGATGATGGTCATCATCGGGCGCGACTCCTGGTCGCGGATCACGGTTCCAGCGCCGAGGAAGATGCTGCCCTGGCCGAGGATCGTCTGCTGGGCGCTGTAGCGGACGGTGTGGTCGTGCGCCCCGTAGAAGAGGGTGTCGACGGCTTGGTTGCCGTGGAGATCGGTCATGGTGAGGGTGTGGCCGGCGGGGACGATGCCCGACCAGGGCGCCCGCGGGGTGACGGTGGCGATCATGGTTGGTCCTTCGGTCGGTGGTCGGCGTTCAGCGCGCGGCGCGGTGGGCGTCTTCGGAGTTCGCCACGGCGCGCTGGTATTCGGGGTCGGTGTCGGTCGCGGCGACGAGCGCGGCCAGATCGTCGTCGGCGCGCCAGGCCAGCACCTCGAGCAGGCCCGTGTCGAAGGTCGGCGACGGGTCGAGCGGGTGGGCGGTGTTCGCGACGGCGACGATGCACGGCAGGTGCAGCACCAGCTCCACCGCCTTGCCCGGGCCCGCGCTACCGGTGGAGGCGAGGGCACCGTCGGCCCCCACGGTGACGCCGTGGAAGAACGAGACGGACGGGGCGACGTCGGTGGGCGTGAGGCCGTGCTTGGCGGCGGCGAGCACGAGCAGCTCGCGTCCTGCGGGGCTGGCCGAATGCGCCTCCCCCGCGCCGTACTTGGCGGTGTTCGTGGCGAGCGTGGTGGTGCCGCAGAGGGCGTCGTGGTGGCCGGAGTCGTCGGTGACGACGGTGGCGAGCACGCGCCCCTGGTCGGAGAGCAGCGGGTGCCCGGGGCCCAGGTAGGCCTGCCACGGCACCTTGACCGTGTCGGCCACGGTCAGACGCTCCCAGGGCGCGTCGGCGCGCCAGAGGAGGATGGAGGCGCAGGCGGTGCCGACGATGTCGGTCAGGCGGATTCGGGTGCCGCGCGCCAGCACCTTCGACGTGTAGCGGCCGCCGGGGACGGTCTCCGCCCAGGTGAGGGCGTCGGCGGGCACGCCCCCGGGCGGCTCGGGCCAGGCGGTGGCGGGCACCGTCGGCATGCCTTCGACGCGGGTGTCGGCCTGGGCGCGGGCGTGTTCACGGGCGCCCTGGGTGGTGGCGGTGGTCTCGGCGATGGCGGTCACGTCAGATACCTTTCGTGGCGGGGAGGGACGGGAGGACGGCGGTGACGGGGCGCGGGTGCGGGCGACGCGGGAAGCAGGCGATGCCCGCGATGACGACGACCGCGATGGTGATCGGTCCGGCCCACTGCAGCAGCGGGGCTTGGCCTGTGGGGTCGTAGATCTCGGGGCGTGGCCAGGCGAGATTGATCACCATCGCTCCGCCGTAGAGGACGGCGGCGGCGTTGATCGGCACGCCCCAGCGGCCCAGGGTGAAGACCGGCTTCCCCTCGGAGTCGCGCACGGTGGCGCCGTGCGGCCATCCGCGCAGCCGCTGGTAGAGCATCGGCACCGTCACCGACAGGTAGGCGAGGTAGATGAGCACGATGCACACGCTGGCGAGGGTCGCGAAGATCGCCGGGTTGCCCACGTTCACCAGCAGGACCGCGACGCAGAGGACGCCGATGAGCACGGCCGGCGCGATGGGCGCCTGGGTGCGCGGGTTGACGCGGGAGAGCTGCTCCGAGAACGGGAGCCGGTGATCGCGGGCCATGGAGAAGATGAGCCGGCTGCACGCGGTCTGGATGGCGAGCGTGCAGATGAAGACGGCCACGGCCACGTCGACCAGCAGGACCTTGCCCCAGAACGAGCCGAGGACCGACTGGAGCACGTAGGGCAGGCCGCCGGCGGCGAGCTCCTCCCCCAGCGTCGGCGCTGCCATGAGCGCGGTGATCAGCATGAGGCCGCCGCCGACCGCCGAGGCGGTGAGGGCGAATCGGATGGTGCGCGGCGCGACGCGGCGGGGGTTGACGGTCTCCTCGGCGAGCTCGCCCGCCGAGCCGAAGCCGACCATGACGTACGCGGCCATGAGGCCGGAGACGATGAACGCGCCGAGGTAGCCGCCCGTGCCCGTGGAGGTGACGTGGGAGGTGTCGAAGACGACCTGGGGTCCGCGCTGTGCGTGCATCGCGAGGGCGCCGATGACGGCGACCACGCCGACGATCTCGCACGTGACGCCGATGGCGTTGATGCGGCTCATCCAGTGCACGCCGATGCAGTTGATCGTGGTGGTGACGATCAGCAGGACCGTGCCGAGGAGGACGGCGTTGGCCGCGCCACTGGAACTGGTGAGGGACGGATCGTCGCCGATGATCTGGAAACCCGACCACACGGTGGGCAGCACCACCTGCAGCGCGATCGCGGCCGCAGCGGCGGTGACGATCTGCGCCAGGATCATGAACCAGCCGCCGAACCAGCCGACCACCTCGCCGCCGAGGCGCCGCGACCACTGGTAGATCGCGCCGGAGATCGGGTAGCGGGCGGCCATCTCGGCGAAGCACAGTGCCACGAGGAACTGACCGAAGTAGACGAGCGGCCAGGTCCAGAAGAAGGCGGCCCCGCCGAGCGAGTAGCCCAGGCCGAACAGCTGGAAGATGGTGGTGAGAATGGACACGAACGAGAACCCGGCGGCGAACGACGCGAACGTCCCGAGCGAGCGGCGCAGCTGCGGCTGGTAGCCGAGCTGAGCCAGATCATCCGAATCATGGTGTCGGGGTTGGGTGGTAGTCATGGGCGGCTTCCCGGTAGGAGCTCTATCTGTCAGTTGATAGAAAACTCTTCTCCGGGGTCACCCGGATTGCCCCGCTGTAAGGAACAGGAAAACCGGCGCTACGAACATGTTTCGTGGCAGGTAGCCTGGCCACTGTGACGGAGGCGGACGGCGAGGCGAGCGGTGGCACGGAAACCGCAGGTAGGCGCGGTCGCCCGCGAGTGAACGATCCTCGTCGCCCCGGAGCGACGACCGTCGACGAGATCCTGGACGCCGCGGCGGAGCTGTTCACCCAGCGCGGGTACGCGGCGACCTCGACGCGGCAGATCGCCGAGGCCGTGGGCATCCGGCAGGCGTCGCTGTACCACTACTTCCCCACCAAGGGCGAGATCCTGACCGTGCTTCTGGAGGCGACGGTGCAGGCGCCGCTCGCGGTCGCGCGCTCCGTGGTGTCGGCCGACGGTGCGCCGCTGGACCGGCTGCTGACGTTGGCCCGGTCCGACGCCGGGCAGCTGCTGGCGGCGCAGTACAACCTCGGGGCTCTCTATCACCTGCCCGAGCTCGCGGCCGACGAGTTCGCCGAGTTCCGCGCCGACCGGGCGGAGCTGGCCTCGCACTACCGTTCCCTGGCCGCTGCTGTTATTGGCGACAACGGCGACCCGCGCGTGCTCCTGCCGTTCCGGCTGGTGGAGTCCGTGATCGGCCTGCGGTCCGACGGGGCCGTCGGCGCAGGTGGCGGCAGTGCCGTCGGCGCTGGTGGCGGCGGTGGCGACGTGGTGGACGCGATCTGCCGGGCGATTCAGCGGGTGTTGGCGTAGCTGGTCACGGCGCTTTCGAGATCGCCAACGTCGCCCACTCGATCGCCTTGTTGCATTCAGTCACGAGGCCCGGCGACGGCTTGCCTAAGACAGCTACTGAGTAGGCGGAATGGACAATCGCCTTCTCAGACATGAACGACGCAAAGCATCCGTCGCTGCCCTCGGTAGTCACTATCACTCGGCGTCCCTTGATCATGCGATCGGGTCGCCACGGACGGCGGCTCTGCTTCGCCTTGTACACGTCGAGAGACTGCTCGTTGCCGAGAGTTTGACTGAACGACGCAACGCCGTCTGCCGATCGCCACCGGCACCCGCGATAGTTCGGCGAGACAGAGACCATCACGTCTTTGAGGGTGCGTGGATCGGCACCCAACGCGCGCATTTCGCCCTCCGTATACGCGGTACAGGGCTCGAAGCTCGTTCCGTCGTTTCGCTCATTAGTACGCCCCTCGTACTGGGGAGTGAATGGCAATGGTCGCGCGTTCGCCACACGAACGCTCGAGGGCTCGGGGACAGCGTGCCCCCCAACTGACATCGCACATCCGGACAGCAGCAACGCGAGAGCCACACCTCCGAGCCAAGCCCTCATTACAAGCGCACCATGCCGATTCCCTCGGCGTTCTCCAACTCGGTGTCGCCAATGTCCTTGGAAATCTGCCTCAACGCTGTCGCGATGGTCCGCGCTTCATCGGCCTCGCGGAGGTAGTTCCGAACTACCGAATGCTCGTGGTCATGTACAGCAACTCCGATGTTGTAGGTCGCCCCTCGCCCCTCCACCGTGTCGCCAAGGTAATTGGTTCGCCCGACCTCGCGAAGCGTATCGATGACTTCCACCAACCGCGACGCATGTCTCTCGTGGGCAAGGGCCAACTCCACGATCGGGTCACCGTCGAGCACCATGTTCGGACGGTCGGCGATGCGCTGCCGCGCCTCGTCGCGAATCCTGTCCGCGTCGGGGTAACCCACGATTCCTCCGATCGTCGCCGGCGGGCGAGCACTCGCCCTCATGAATTGGACGCACCAGCTCGTCGATCGGTTCCCACCTCGTCCACCGAACGAGGAAGGGGGCGCGGCCGATGCGGCCGCGCCCCCTTCCCCCGTGCTGCTCAGTCCGTCTGGACCTCGCTGCGGTCGCCCGACCACAGCGTGTGGAAGGTGCCGGGCTTGTCGACGCGCTTGTAGGTGTGCGCGCCGAAGAAGTCGCGCTGGCCCTGGACGAGCGCGGCAGGTAGGCGGTCGACGTTGAGGGAGTCGAAGTAGCTCAGCGCCGTCGCGAAGCCCGGAATCGGGACTGCGGCCTGGGTGGCGGTGATGACGACGCGGCGCCAGGCGTCCTCGCCGTCGCGGATGGCCTGCGCGAAGTACGGTGCCTCGAGGAGGGTGTTGAGGTTCGGGTTCTCCGCGTAGGCGTCGGCGAGGACGTTGAGGAACTGTGCCCGGATGATGCAGCCTCCGCGCCAGATCTTGGCGACGGCGCCCTTGTCGATGTTCCAGCCGTACTTCTCCGCACCGGCGATGATCGCGTCGAAGCCCTGGGCGTAGGCGACGATCTTGGAGGCGTAGAGGGCCTTGGCGACGTCGTCGACGAAGGAATCGTCGACCCGCGGCGCCGTGGGGCGCTCGATGCCGAGCGCGCGGACCGCGTCACGCTGGTTGCGCTTGGACGAGACGGCACGGGCGAAGACGGCCTCGGCGACGCCGCCGACCGGCACGCCCAGGTCGAGGGCGGTCTGCACGGTCCAGACGCCGGTGCCCTTGCTGCCCGCCTGATCGGTGACGATGTCGACGAAGGGCTTGCCCGTCTCCGCGTCGACGTGCTTGAGGATGTCGATGGTGATCTCGATGAGGTAGCTGTTGAGCGGCCCCTCGTTCCACGTGGCGAACAGGCCCGAGATCTGGGCTGGCGTGTAGCCGGCGACGTTGCGCAGCAGGTCGTAGGCCTCGCCGATGAGCTCCATATCGGCGTACTCGATGCCGTTGTGGATCATTTTGACGAAGTGCCCGGCGCCGTCGGTGCCGACGTGGGTCACGCACGGCTCCCCCTCGGCGACCGCGGCGATCGACGCGAGGATCGGGCCGAGGGTCTCGTAGGACTCCGCCGTGCCGCCGGGCATGATCGACGGTCCCTTGAGTGCGCCCTCCTCGCCGCCGGAGATGCCGGCGCCGACGAAGTGGATGCCCGACGGGGCGATCTTCGCCTCGCGCTCGATGGTGTCGTGGAAGTTCGCGTTGCCGCCGTCGACGATGATGTCGCCCGGCTCGAACCGCTCCTTGAGCTGCTCGATCACCGCGTCCGTGCCCGCGCCAGCCTGGACCATGATGATCGCGGTGCGCGGCTTCGCGAGGCTGGCAACGAACTCGTCGATGGTGTCGCTAGCAACGAAGTTCGCCTCGGGGTGGTTCTTGACGACCTCGTGCGTCTTCTCCGGCGAGCGGTTGTAGATCGCGACGGTGTTGCCCTCACGGGACGCCAGGTTGCGGGCCAGGTTCGAGCCCATCACCGCCATCCCCACCACTCCGATGTTCGCCTTGGCGTCGTTGCTGCTCATCGCTCGTTCGTCCCTCTTCCTCGTGGTGGTTCACACTCGGCCCCTACGTTACGTCCCCATGCCCGACGGTGCCCCCACCTCACCCACTCAGAAGTTGCGTATCGACGCATGCGCCCGGAATCGCGTCGAGGTTTGTCAGTCACTCCTAACGTCGTGAGCCCACGATCACAGTGCCGCCGTCGCGACGCCAAAGAAGTCAGCAGCCATCGGATGTTCTAGTTGCCAAGTGATCGCCATCGGCCGCTCACCGGAGTGACCGACGTACTCCGCCGGTCCTAGGAACTCGTAGGGAGACGTCCCAAACTCACCGTTCTTTGCAACACGGACGAACAACAGCACGTAGCTGTCGCCGAGAATGTACCGTTGTCCAGTCTCAGAGGACTCTGAGGTCATTGACTGAGACTCCCAGTGAAATTCAGTTCGACTGATCGGGTAGTCGCGGTACATCGTCGTAGGCGAGAACGAGCCCTCCGTCTTCACGAGGGTCACGAACAGGGCATCAATGTTTCGCGACGCAACGTACTTGACACCTTCCCGGAATGTGGCGGGCACTGCTTTCAGAGAAGCGTGATCGAGACCAGCGAGGATCTCTTCTCGCGAGTATCGGGCGTGGATTCGCAAGGGAAAACCCCCGCGGCCTCCCCAGAGGGAATATGTCTGTCTGCGGGTACGCCCGAACCCGAGCTCCATGATTTCAATAAGCTCGCCGACTGCGACCGTCTCGCGCCGCAGAGCATCCAGCCCTTCATCGATGCTTTCGAACATCGGCTTTCCTCCATCCGGCCAGATCGAGAAAAACAGCATCGATGCAAGGATTCGGTCCGTCTCGGACATATTCTCGAGTCGCGTATCCTCCAAAAGGATCCGCTTGTATCCCTCTACCCGAATCTCGTCGTCGATGTGAGCGAAGAGATGATTTCTTCTGAGCACCTCCGACTCGCGTGGCCCTGGCGGAAAAGCCAGATCGATGCCCGCCTCGCGGCGGAGACTTGTCCATGAGCGATCACCACGGATCACCGATGGGAGGTCGATCCCGGTCCTCTCGAGGAAGCCCTTGAGAGTCCCCTCGCTCGCTGACCGCACCTCAGCAACGAGCTGCGGTCGGCGCAAGTTGAGCTGGCGCTTCACGTTCTCGAGGACAAACGCCTGCGTCTGGCGATCGAGCTCGATGCGACAGCCCGACGGCAGGTACGGAAAGTCGTTCTCTATTTCCTTTACCAGTTTGCCGCGAGGAGTACCGGTTAGAGCCCGGAGGCGCTTGTCCCACCGGAACTCCTCGCGCTGGTGCCCCACGAAGTCGAGAACCGTGAGAACAGACTTGTCAGGTGTCCTACGCAGTCCACGGCCGAGCTGCTGAAGGAAGATCGTCGCACTCTCGGTCGGGCGGAGCATAAGGACGGTGTCGACCTCCTTGATGTCGAGCCCTTCGTTGAAGACGTCGACGGAGAAGATCGTGTTAATGCGGCGATCACGCAGGTCGGACAGCGCCTGCCTCCGCGCATCGTCACCAGTCTTCCCTGACACCATCACGGACGGGATGCCTGCCTCAGTGAACTTGTCGGCCATGTACTGGGCATGCTCGATGGAAACGCAGAAGCCCAGCGCACGCATCTGAGCCGGATCAGCCAGCTTGTCCTGGATTGCCTTCAGGACCATCCGCACGCGGGCGTCGTTGCCGGTGTACAGCTGCCCGAGTGCGGTCTGGTCGTACTTTCCGGCCTTCCACGCGATCGCGGTCAGGTCCGTACCGTCAGCGATGCCAAAGTAGTGGAAGGGGCACAGAAGCTCGGCTCCGAGTGCATCCCAGAGGCGAAGCTCAGTAGCGATACGGCCCCCGAAGTACTCGCGCACATCGAGTCCGTCGGCGCGCTCCGGGGTCGCAGTCAGGCCGACCAGCTCCCGGGGTGCGAAGTGGTCGACCAGTCGTCGGTAGGTCGGCGCCGCTCCGTGGTGAAACTCGTCGACCACGATTACGTCGAAGTGATCAGCTCCGAGCGTGTCGAGGGTATCCTCCTTCAGAGATTGAACGCTCGCGAACACGTGCTCCCACCGCTGCGGCCGCTGGCCGTTGACGAAGAGCTCGCCGAACGCTCCGTCCGCGAGGACCTCGCGGAACGTGCGCTGTGCCTGAACCAGAATTTCGCGAGTGTGCGCCACAAACAACAGGCGCGGACGCTTGCCACCCGCCGGAATCAGACGTCTGTAGTCCAGTGCCGCGAGGACGGTCTTTCCGGTTCCCGTCGCTGCCACCACGAGGTTCCGATGTCTGTCGTGTACTTCGCGCTCGGCCTGCAACTCGTCCAGCATCGTCTGCTGGTAGGGATACGGCCGGACCTCCAAGCCAGACACGTTGATCGTGACGTTGCCCGAGGAAGTGAGGCCGGCGGCCTCGCGAAGAGCGCGATCGAGCCGCTCGCCGTCGCGATCAGGGATGTACTCCTCGAATCCGGGGTCTTCGCTCCAATAGGTCTCGAACGTCGCGCGGAACTTGTTCAGGAGACTGGGAGTCGCGACCGTCGACAAGCGCACGTTCCACTCGACGCCGTCAATCAAGGCGACGTTGGAGAGGTTTGAGGAGCCAATGTAGGCGGTGTCGAATCCAGAGTCGCGATGGAACATCCACGCCTTCGCGTGCAGTCGCGTACGCAAAGCGTCGTACTGCACTCGCACCTCAGCGCCGTACTGCTTCGCCAGTCGATCCAGGGTCTTGCGCTCAGTAGATCCGAGGTACGTCGTCGTAATCACGCGGAACGGTTTGCCGGCGTCGGCGAGCGCCTGCAGCTCGGTCTCGAGTAGCCTGACCCCGCTCCACTTAATGAACGCGCACAGCAGATCGACACGGTCAGCAGAGGCAATCTCAGCTTTCAGTTCGTGCCCGATCGAAGGCTCCCCCCTGCCGCTGTTCGTCAACAGGGCAACCTCGGAGAGCGGGGTCTCGGGCCGAGTTGAAGTCCGGTCGACAACGCCGGGGGCAGGCGGTTGGTACAGACGCTCAAGCTGGGTGGCCGGATCGAGGATCGGGCTGTCCAGATCGCCTGCCACAGCCAGCAAACTGTTTGCGAGCTTGATCCGCTCCGCCTCGTCCCTCTGCCCCGCGACCGCTCGCTCCACGATGCCCGCCACGTGGCGCGCGAGGACGTGAGGCTGGTCGGCCTTCTCGACGGCTCGCATATCACTCTGCAAGCCCGTCGCTTTGATCCGATCCCGAAGGTCCGCTGTGTGGAGCGACTCGTAGATCCCCTCTTCCATGGCCGTCAGTCTGGCACCTCCGTCTGACAAGAACGGGCAAAGGTGCCAGAATCGCCGTCATGCACTCTGACGCTCCGCGGCTAGTCGTTGGTGCGATCATCGTGGACGACCTGGAACAGCCAACGAGGGTTTTCGCAGCGCGGCGCACAGGCCCAGCGGCGCTCGCCGGCCTCTGGGAGTTCCCCGGCGGCAAGACCGAAGAAGGAGAGACACCGGAGGCTGCCCTCGTCCGCGAGATCCACGAGGAGCTGGGTGCGACTATCTCTGTCGGTCCCGAACTGCCCCACATATCGGGCGCATGGCCGATCTCCGAGAATTACGAGATGAGGCTGTACTTCGCTGCCGTCGCGTATGGCGAGCTCGTGTCAGGCGACTCCCACGACAAGTTGTGCTGGATAGCTCCCAGCGATCTGGGATCCATCACATGGTTGCCCTCAGATGCAGGCGCGATCGAAACTATCCAAGAACTCATTTCGGCCTGGACTGCTTAGCCCCGCCGGGCAAGGTGCCTGTGGACCTGGATACCGCGAACGGCGGTGAGCTGCGAAGTATTTCGCGTCGTGGATGTTGCTCGCGTACATCGAGAGGTGCCGGTCGACCTCGTCATGCTCGAAGCATCAAGCAGCCCGCCTATCGCCATCACGAGGATGTTCGGGGCGCAGCGCGACCGACTATGCGAAAACAAGTGATCACATGCCGGGGACAGCCTCGCGTATCCAATTATCGTTCTCTTGTCGACCCAAGCATATCAATTTAGCAGGCGTCCAATCCAATCCCGCGAACGCACCTGCTCGCGCGCCTCACTCGCATACGCCGACTCCACTTTCGCCAGCTCGCGATTAGGCCGTTTTTCTAGATTACCGGCGGCGTCAGATATGCAGACTGAGGATTCATCGTCTAGCCCGCACTCGCCAACTACCCTGGACCCAGTAGAAACAATCTTGAGATTCTCCAGCAGTGAGTAGTGCGATTCAGCTAAAACCCTCTCTTCAGGCGATTTTTGGTCATACGGCTTGTTAAGCGCTTCCTGTGTTTGTGGTGGAATCTTGCGTCCAACATAGAACGATACATTCTGCGATGAATTGTCGATGTGCGCAATGTATATCCAGAGTTCGTGTGCGATCTTGTCTGCGCTTCCACTGGATCCGAAGAGCTCAATAGCTCGCCACTTCTCAGTCAACAACAACGTCGCACCGTGAAGCTTATCGGCGGCTGCCGAGTTCCATGTCTCGGCAACTCGATACGGGTCGACGAACTTACTGTCGGCTGTCACGAACGCTGCCGCGGACTTCGCTGAGGTAAATGAAGCGTAGAACTCCGAGTAGGCCTTGAGTCTAGTCTCGTTTGAGTTGGTGTAGGCAGTCGATGAATATGCCACGAGCGCTCCAATCATGACTGCAACAAAAGCTCCCATTGGCTTTCTTAGCCAACCAAAAACTTTCGGCTTGATGCTTTCGTCAGCGTTGTCAGGTCCACCTTCGTCATTGCTCGCATCCACAGTGCGAACGATACCATCGATCCAATCTCATCGTTCGATGATGACTCGATCAGGGCCGCCTATTGGTTCGAACGCTCGGGATGACTCCGTCTCAGTCGACTTTTTTCGCATACAGCGCAATCTTCAAACGTGCACAGGTGCGGCCTGATTGGCGACGAGCAGCCCTTCATCAGGCTGGGCCATTGTTATCCATCATCGCGTCACTCAGCTGCGAGTTTGGGTCGGCTGACTTGGAGGGAACTCGTTATCCACAACTTTGAGAAGGACCGCCAGACGCGACGGCATCGCCGCGCGCCATTCGCCTATACTGGCAGTGCGCCCAGCTCCTGCCCACGAATCCGCTGGGAGATGACTTGGGTGATGCCGTCGCCGCGCATCGACACGCCGTAGAGCGCGTCGGCTACCTCCATCGTCGGCTTCTGGTGCGTGATGACGATGAGCTGCGACTTGTCGCGCAGCTGCTCGAACAGCGAGATCAGTCGACGCAGGTTGGTGTCGTCCAAAGCCGCCTCGACCTCGTCCATCACGTAGAACGGAGACGGCCGCGCACGGAAGATGGCGACCAGCATCGCCACGGCGGTCAGGGACTTCTCGCCGCCGGACAGCAGGGACAGGCGCTTGACCTTCTTGCCCGGCGGCCGGGCCTCGACGTCGATGCCGGTGGTGAGCATGTCCGAAGGCTCCGTCAGGATCAGGCGTCCCTCGCCGCCGGGGAACAGGGTCTTGAACACCTCGACGAATTCGCGCTCCACGTCCACCCAGGCCTCGGTGAACACCTGCAGGATCTTGGCGTCCACCTCCTCGACCACGCTCAGCAGGTCCTCCCGGGCCGACTTCACGTCCTCGAGCTGCGTGGAGAGGAAGTTGTAGCGCTCCTCCAACGCCGCGAACTCCTCCAGCGCCAGCGGGTTCACCCGCCCCAGCGTCGCGAGGTCCTTCTCCGCGAGCTTCAAACGTCGCTCCTGCACCGCCCGGTCGAACGGCAGGCCCTGGGGCTTCACCACCGTCTCGCCGCGCTCCCGCGCAGCCTCGT
Source organism: Tsukamurella asaccharolytica (assembly GCF_007858435.1). Classification (GTDB taxonomy): domain Bacteria; phylum Actinomycetota; class Actinomycetes; order Mycobacteriales; family Mycobacteriaceae; genus Tsukamurella; species Tsukamurella asaccharolytica. The sequence goes on from NZ_VIGW01000007.1 coordinate 50,978, forward strand.
ACTCCTCCAACTCCAAAGCCGACGGAGGCAGCGGAACGTCCGGCCCGTACTCGGCCACCAGATCGTCCGGCGACATCGCGAACGACGCCACCACCTGCTCCTCGAGCTGCTCGATCCGCAGCGCCGCCTGCGCGCGCGCCACCTCGTCGCGGTGCACAGCATCCGTCAGCTGCGCCAGCCGAGCAGCGAGCGCGGTCGATTCCTGTCGCGCCACATCCAGCGCGCCGGCGCGCTGGGCACGTGATGCCTCCAGCGCGTCACGATGCGCGGCGGCACGCGTCACCGCGCGCCCCAGTCGCGAGGACACCAGTGCGGCGCCCTCCGCCACCGACGAAGCCACCGCGGCGGCAGCCAGCCGCGCCGCAGCCGCTGCCTCCGCACGCTCCCGTGCGGCCCGCTCGGCAGCGGCGGCCCGTCGAAGCCCCTCGGCCTTGCCCCGCACACCGGCCGCACGCTCCTCGGCGGTCCGGCGCGCGAGCCGGGCCTCCATCTCCACCGACCGCGCCGCAGCCAGGGCGGCCGCGGCAGCGTCTCGCTCGTCGGTCCCCACGGACACCGAGTCCTCGGGCAACGATTCGGCAAGCCGCAGGCGCTCCTCGTGCTCCACCAGCGCGGCGCGAGTCTCGTCGCGCGACGATTCGATCCGCGTACGCTGCGCCACCAGGCGCTCGGCCTCGTCGCGGGCGCTTCGCGCCGCCTGCCCGAGCCGGGCCAACTGCTCGTAGATCGCACCGAGCTGCGCATCCGACTCGTGCAGCGCCGCCAGCGCCGACTCCGTCACCTCGCGTCGCGACTCCGCCTCCGCGACCGCTCCGGCCAAGGCAGCGGAGATCGACTCCACCGATCGCCGGGTTTCCCCCAGCGTCGCCTCGGCCGCGTCGATCGACTTCTGCACCTCCAGCGTCGACTGCCGCGCCGCGGAACCGCCGGTCAACACCCCGTGGGAGATCACGTCACCGTCGGACGTGACGGCCCGCAGCTCGGGCCGCTCGGCGACCACGTCCATCGCCTCCGGCACGGAGCGCACGAGCACGTACCCCGCCAGCGCCGCGGAGACCGCCCCCTCCAGCTCCGACGGTGCCTCCACGCACGACACGGCCCAGACGGCACCGTCGGGCAGGGGGCCCGAGGGCACGGTGCCGGGCGCGACGCCCTCGACGACGACGGACGCCCGCCCGCCGTCGGCGTCCCGCAGCTTGTCGATGGCCGAAACGGCCAGATTCCGAGAGCCCGCCGCGACGGCCTCCGCCACCGGGCCCAGCGCCACCGCCACGGCCTTCTCGTAGCCGGCCCGGATCGACAGCCGCGAGGCCACCGCGGCGGTCACCCCGTCGACGTGCTCGACGACCCAGGCGGCACCGTCGCCCCGGTCCAGGTTCATCGACAACGCCTCGATGCGCGCCACCAGCGACGCGACCTTCTGCTCCGCCTCGCGCTCCGACGCCCGCAACTCCTCCACCCGCGCCTGGGCGGCGTGCAGGGCCGCGGAACTGCGCTCGTGGTGCTCGTCGAGCGAGGCCTCAGAGGAGTCGAGCTCGGCGATCTGCCCCTGGACCTGCTCGAACTCGGCTTCGGCGGCCTCGGCGCGCTCCACGGCCTCGGCAATAGCCGCCGTCAGCCGGCCGGACTCGGACTCCACGGACTCCGCCCGGGTGCGCAGGGTCTCCACCTGGCCCGCGAGGCGCGCGAGCCCTTCCCGACGGTCCGCGATCGCCGCCACCGCGGCCATGTGCGCCTTCTCGGCGTCCCGGGCCGCCTCCTCGCGCGACGCGAGCTCCTCGGTGGCCTCCTCGAGGATCATGGCCGCCTCCTCGAGGGCCTCCATGAGCTCGGCCTCCTCCTCGGCGACGCGCTCGGCCTCGGCGTCCAGCTCGTCGGGATCGCGGCCCGGAGCGTGCTGGACGGGCTCGGAGAGCAGGCGAGCACGCTCGGAGGCGATGCGCTCCGTCGACGAGACGCGCTCGGCGAGCGCGGAGAGCGAGAACCAGCCCTCGCCCGCGGCCTTCACCGCCGGATCGAGCTCAGCAACGGCCTCGGAGTGCGAGGCGACCAGCGCGTTCGCCTCGTCCAACTGCTCCGCCACGAGATTCTGCTCGGCTCGCACCGCCGCCTCGTTACCGCTCTGATCGGCCAGCTCGGCGCGCCGCCGCACCAGGTCGTCGGCAGCCAGCCGCAGGCGGGCGTCACGAAGGTCGGCCTGAATGGTCTGCGCGCGACGGGCCACCTCGGCCTGCCGCCCCAGCGGCTTGAGCTGGCGGCGCAGCTCCGTCGTGAGGTCGGTGAGGCGCGCCAGGTTGGCCTGCATCGAGTCGAGCTTGCGGACCGCCTTCTCCTTGCGGCGGCGGTGCTTGAGCACGCCGGCCGCCTCCTCGATGAAGGCGCGACGTTCCTCGGGCTTGGACTCGAGGATCGCAGCGAGCTGCCCTTGGCCGACGATGACGTGCATCTCGCGGCCGATGCCGGAGTCCGAGAGCAACTCCTGCACGTCCATGAGGCGCGCCTTGGTGCCGTTGATCTCGTACTCGCCGGCGCCGTCGCGGAACATGCGGCGCGTGATGGAGACTTCGGAGTAGTCGATGGGCAGCGCACCGTCGGAGTTGTCGATGGTGAGCGTGACCTCGGCGCGGCCCAGCGGTGCGCGGCCGGAGGTGCCGGCGAAAATGACGTCCTCCATCTTGCCGCCGCGCAGGCCCTTGGCGCCCTGCTCCCCCATCACCCAGCGCAGCGCGTCGAGGATGTTCGACTTACCCGAGCCGTTGGGCCCGACGACACAGGTGATGCCCGGTTCGAGGCGCAGAGTCGTCGCCGAAGCGAAGGACTTGAAGCCCTTCAGTGTCAGCGACTTGAGATACACGAAACGCCAGTTTAGGCGGTGCCCCTCAGAGGACCGCCATCGCCACGATCAGACCGAGCGCAACGTGCGACGCGGCGATCACGCGGGCCTGCGGTAGGAAGACATCGGAGTACATGAGCTCCTCCATGTCGACGCCGGTGACCAGGTCGAGCACCCGCACCGAGACGATCTGCGCGACGATGCCGACCACGCCGTAGACCAGCGAGTAGATGACGCCGTCCAGCAGATTGCCGCCGCCGGTGTAGTTGGCGTAGATCGCGACGACGATGATGAACGCCATCGAGATCATGCCCGCGGCGGTGATGTAGGTGGCGTTGGGCTTGCCGGCCTTCACCAGGTCGCGCAGCTTGCCGGGGGTGGAGAGATCCACGGCGTAGAAGCCGACCACCATGAGCAGCAGGCCGACGAGGGCGTACAAGCAGATCGCGCCGATGCCCTTGCCCAGAGTGCCCAGGTCCGCGGCGGCGAGGAGGGTCGTATTCATGATGCGGTCGTGCCTTTCGGGGTGATGCGGTGCGGGATGAAGGCGGCACCGTCGTCGGTGATGAGGCCGGAGGTCTCGCGGATGCCGATGCCGGCGGCCTCGTCGCCGACGACCCAGGCGCCGATCACGGGACGGTAGCCGTCGAATTCGGGAAGCGGGTCGAACAACTGGTACACGTAGCCCTCGGCGCCGTAGACGCCGCCGGTGGAGGTCTCGCGGCCCTCGTCGACGATCGTGAGGTTCGCGCCCTCCCGCCCGAGCTTGGGCTTCTTCACGTACTCGGTGAGGAAGCCGGGGCTGTCGATGAAGGCGGGCAACAGGTTCGGATGGTCGGGGTACATCTCCCACAGCACCGCGAGGATCGCCTTGTTGGAGAGGATCGCCTTCCACAACGGCTCGATCCACGTGGTGGCGGGGATCGATTCGACGACCCGCTTACCGAAGTCGTCCTCGAGGATCCACTCCCACGGGTAGAGCTTGAACACCGCATTGATCGGAGCGTCCTCGAGATCGACGAAGGTCTTGAGGTCGTGGTCCCAGCCGATGTCCTCGATGGGCAGGCCGACGGTGTCGAACCCGGCCTCGGCGGCCGTCTCCTGCAGGTAGCCGGTGGTCACGTGGTCCTCGCCGGTCGCGTCGGCGCCGGACCAGGCGAAGTGCAGCTCCGACGGCGGGATGACGCCCCGAACCTCGCCCCAGCGGGCGACGAGCGACTCGTGCAGCGAGTTCCACTGGTCGTAGCCGCCCTCGTCCCAGGAGCGCTTGTCCGGCGCCGTGTCTTGGAACCAGTACCACTGCACCACAGCGGCTTCCAGCAGCGAGGTGGGCGTATCGGCGTTGTACTCCAGGAGCTTCGCGGGCCGCCGGCCGTCGTAGCGCAGGTCGAAGCGGCCGTAGACGTGCGGGTCCTGCCGCTTCCACGACTCCTCGATCGCGCCCCACGCCCACTCGGGGATGCCGAAGTCGGCGTACCGCTCCGTGAGGATCACGTTCTCGACGGCCTTGAGACACATCGAGTGCAGCACCTCGACCTGGGCCTCCAGGGCGAGAACCTCGTCCATGTCGAACTCGTAGAACACGGACTCGTCCCAGTAGTTCCGGCTGCCGCCGGCACCGTCGCGCGCGGGGGTGCCGAACACCAGGCCCTGCGATTCGACGGTCCGCTGCCACCCCTCGCGGGGCGTGCCCCGCATGCGGCGCATCAGGAGCCGCTCGATCCGGAGCCGCCCTTGGAGCTGCCGCCCTTGCTGCCGGTGCCGAGGCCGCCACGGTCGATGTTCTTGCCGCTGGAGCCGCTGTTGCTGCCGGCATTGGTCCCGCCGCCGGACCCTCCCGACCGCGATCCCGCGGCGGGCGGCGCCGGCTTGCTCGCCGCGTTGGTCTGGCCGTTGGAGCCGAAGGAGGTGGCCTTCGCCGGGTCCACGTCGCCGCCCGAGGAGGTGCGGAACGCGGTGTTCGGTGGCCGGTCGTAGCTGCCGCCGGTGACGCGGCCATTGTTGTACGCGCCGCCGTAGTTGTACCGGTAACTCATGCCGTTGAGGAAGATGAACCCGGTCACCGGGTTGTAGGTGCCGCGCGAGCAGTAGTCGTCGGACACGACCTGATCGCCGTCGACGGTACAGTACGCCGTCTGCGTGTTCACGTTCTGCGCGTTGTTGTTGTTGGGGATCGCGACGTAGAGCAGCGCGATCGCGCCCACCACGCCGACGCCGACGCCGGCGCCGATCATCTGCTTCCGGCGGCGGCTCTTCTTCGCGGCTGCGGCCGCGGCTTCGGCCGCCTCGCGCTCCTCGTCCTCGGCGCGCTGACGTTGCGCCCGCTGCCGGGCGCGAGCCTCCGCCACCGTCTCCGGGCGGGCCTGCGTGTTCTCGTCCTGCCGTCGCATTCGCCCCGGCCGCCGAGGAGGCTCCTCGGCGGTGTCGGGCAGGTTGACCTGGGGAGGGAGGCCGGGCACGGACGGCAGGTAGTTCGACTCCGGCCCGGGGATGTCGCCCACCGGGCGGTTCTCAGGGATGGGCGGCTGCATGCCTCACCTCTCCTCGAACGACGGGAGCCCGCCTCGTGCGGGCCCGAACAGTTCCACGACCAGATCGACCCGGCCCGGAGTGCGACCCGACCACAGTCGTTGCAGCAAAGTCTCGCATGTGGCGCGGTCCCCCTCGACCACGACCCGCACACGCCCGTCCGGCTGATTGGCGGCGTAACCGGGCAGGCCGAGTTCCAGGGCCTGCGTCTTCGTCCAGTACCGGAAGCCGACGCCCTGCACGCGACCGTGCACCCACGCCGTCATCCGGGCCTGTTCGTCGGGCACGGCTACTCCGACGTGATGTCGAGATTGACCGTGGTGCCGGCCTTGAGCGTGCGGCCGACGGTGCACACCTGGTCGACGGCGCGACGCGCCACCGTGATCAGCCGTTCCCGACCCGCCTCGTCGAGCTCGGAGAGGTCCAGCTCGAGGATCTCGTTGAGCTCGGGGTAGGTCTCGCTCTCCCGGTCGGCGTCGCCGGAGACACGGACCGTTGCGTCGTAGTCGTCGCCGAGGCGGCGGGCCAGCACGTGGTCGGTGGACATGCCGCTGCACGCTGCGAGGGCGATCTTGAGGAGTTCACCCGGCGTGAACACGCCCTCGACGTCCACCGAGCCCACCAGCACCTCCGCGCCACGCGAGCTGCGCCCGGTGTAGCGGCGTACGCCCGTGCGCTCGACCCAGAGTTCGGTGGACGGTGCCTGCGCGTTCGTGTCGTCGGCCATGCCCCCAATCTACGTCAGAACCGTCTGCGACCTGCGTCCGGCGGCGCGGGCGGGCCGTCGCTCCCGGCGGACGACCGGTAGCGTTGGGCGCATGCGTGCGCGGTGGTGGTCGTTCCTCGGCACCGTCCTCGCCTATGCGGCCGCCGCGGCGTGGGCGGCGATCTCGGGGCCCGACCCGTTCCCCACGCACTTCGGCCTGTCCGGCCAGCCGGACTCGTGGACCCCGCGCGCGGAGGCCGTGCCGCTCCACGCGGCGATCACGGCCGGCATCGCCGTCCTGTTCGCCGGCCTTGCGCTCGCGGCGCCGCGGATCCCGGCGCGGATCGTCAACACCCCGCGGCGCGACTATTGGCTCGCGCCGGAGCACCGGCCCGCCTTCGACGCGATCGTCTCCGGCTTCCTGCTCTGGATCGGCGGTCTGATCCTGGTCCTGCAGGCCGCGACCATCGTGGTCACGATCATCGACCCCGCGGAGACCGCCGCCAAGTCGACGATCACGTTCCTCTTCGTCGTCTCGCTGGTGGGCTCGATCGGCTACCTGATCTGGCTGCTCACCCATCCGCCGAAGCGGTCCACGACGACGGCGCGGGGCGTCCGTCCGAAGCGATCAGGGAATCGTTCGCGGCGGTAGTGTCGCCCGCATGAGCGCCTCCACGGAAACCGGCCCCTTCTTCCACGGCACCACCGCAGACCTGCAGCCCGGCGACCTGCTCAGCGCGGGGTTCGTCTCGAACTACCGACCCGACGTGGTGATGAACCACATCTACTTCACCGCTCTGCGCGACGGTGCCGGGCTCGCTGCGGAGCTCGCCTCCGAGCTCAAGTCCGACGGTGCCGCCCCGCGCGTCTACGAGGTCGAGCCCACCGGCGCTTTCGAGGACGACCCCAACGTGACCGATAAGAAGTTCCCCGGCAACCCCACCCGCTCGTACCGCAGCACCGAGCCGCTGCGCGTCGTCGCCGAGGTGACCGATTGGACCCGGCTCACGCCCGAGGCGCTGCAGATGTGGCGCGACACCCTGATCTCGAAGGCCCCGACCGACCGCGGCGAGATCATCAACTGATCCCCCGGCAGGGCGACGCACCAGACCCCGGTTCGGTTCCGCTCGCCGGGTGATTGTGAACATCCCTCTAGTCGGTGTGGGGGACACACGATCACCGCGGTCGGTTCGTAGCGTGACCGCATGCAGAAACAGTGGGGCTGTTCATCGGCGCGGTGGGGTTCTACGTAGCGACGCTCGGGTTGACCTACGTGGCCGGGCCTGATCCGTATCCGCGGACGTACTCGGGAGGCCGCGTCTCGACGTGGATGTCGCGCAGCGCGTTCGTCGAGAATCAACTCGTGTCGGCCGCGATCGCACTCGGGTTCGGCATGATTCGTTCCCTTGTCCCTGTGGCGACCATCGTTCCGAAGGCGGGAGTACCGCGCTTACTGGTCGGCCCACCTGCCGGAATACCGACGCATCAGGACGAGGATGTGGCTGCGTGCCGCCTCCATCTGCGCGATCGGAGTCGGGCTCGCGTATCTCGCAGCCGTCGTACTTCCTTCTTCGACGGTCGGACGCACCGTTCTCACATGGGTGATCGTCGTGGCGCTGTTCGTGGAGATCTTCCGCGGAGTGTGGCCGCTGCGGCTCACACGAGAACAGCGAGCGAACGCGGCTCCCCCACCTAGCGGTGCGTCGGAGCCTGCGAACGGCGCGTGGCCTCCGCGCCCCTGATCACCGGGTATTCTCCGAAACGCATCGGTCGGCGCTGGGATGTCCAGCGGGACAGCGCATGAAGTGCGCCTCCACGCCCGAGAGCAGTCCGACCGAGACCGGGGGTTGAGCGTCACGCGAGTCAGCACGCCTCGGTATCGGTACCGTAGGAAAGTATGAACGTCACGACTGCGGGCGTCACCCGGGACCGGCCTGCCGGCGCCGCGGTCCGTACCGTCCTGGGGTCCGACTCGTGGCTGCGGCACCGCCGAGTGCTGGTCGATACGGCCCTCGCCGCCGGTGTGTTCTTGTACAACGCCCCTATCGTGCCGGCGTACGCCGACGGCGCATCGAATGTCGCTGCGCTCCTGGTGGTGTCCGGAGCGCTCTGCGGTTCGTATCTCCTCCGACACCGCCATCCAACTGCGGTACTCGCCGTCATGCTCCTCGCGGCTTCCATCCAGGTGCTCCTGGGAACGCCGCTCCTGGTGGCGGACGTCATGCTGCTGTTCGGCGTCGGCAATCTCGCTGCACGCCGGAGTTGGACAACATCGATCGCCGGCGCCGCTCTCGCTCTCGCCTGGCTCCTGGTGGCGACGGTCCCCCAACTCGGTAGAGACGTTCTGGATGTCGGACAGCTCGGAGTGCTCGTGGTCATCACCCTGTGGGCGTGGACCTGGGGCGTACTCGTCCGCACCCGGCAGCAGAACCTCGACGCCCTGCGGGAGCGGGCGGAGCAGGCCGAACGCCGCCGCGACGCCGAGGCGAGGATCGCCGTCGCGGACGAGCGGGCGCGGATCGCCCGCGAGATACACGACGTCGTATCGCACGGACTGAGCGTCGTCGTGCTGATGTCCGACGGCGCCGCCGCGAAAGTCGATACCGAGCCCGCCCGGGCGAAGACGGCGATGCTGCACGTTCGCGACACCGGCCGAACCGCACTGGCCGACATGCGAAGGATGCTCGGGGTGCTCCGGCAGGACGAACCGGGTTCCCGGGCGCCGCAGCCGGGGATCGCACATCTCGATGCGCTGATCGAGCACTCCCGGGTCGCCGGCTTGCCGGCAAGGCTCACGGTGCACGGCGACCCGGCTACCCTCTCGGACGGGCTCGGCCTCACCACGTATCGACTGGTGCAGGAATCTCTGACGAACGCCCACAAACACGCCGGGCCCGACGTGACGCGCGTCGACGTCCAGCTCGTCGTCGGCTCGGACGACGTCGAGATTCGCATCACCGACGACGGACGAGGGCCGTCCGCGCATCCGGAACCCTTCAGCCGCGGACACGGCCTGGACGGCATGCGAGAGCGGGTGGCCGCCCATGGCGGTGCGTTGCGCGCGGGTCCTCGCGGATCCGGTGGGTTCGAAGTGATCGTGGTGTTGCCGCGGAGCGGAGATGCACAGTGACGGTGCGGGTGGTGCTGGTCGATGACCAGGAGCTGGTCCGGAAGGGCATGACGATGGTGTTGGAAGGCCAACCCGGCATCGCCGTCGTGGGCGAGGCCGACGACGGCACCACGGCACTGGACCTGCTGACGCGCATCGAGACCGACGTGGTGGTGATGGATGTCCGGATGCCGCACATGAGCGGTGTCGAGACCACACGCCGACTCCGCGCCCGCGAAGGCGCACCGAAAGTGCTGATCCTGACCACTTTCGACCTGGACGAATACGCGTACGACGCGCTTCAGGCCGGCGCCTCGGGATTCCTGCTCAAGGACACGCCGGTCGCGGAAGTGGCAGCGGCCATCAGACACATCGACGCAGGCGACGCCGTCGTCGCACCCAGCACGACCCGACGGCTACTCGACCATTTCACTCGATCGCGGCCGAGGAACGCCGTGTCCGACGCGCAGGTGCGGATCGGCGACCTGACGCGGCGGGAGCACGAAGTCCTCGGGCTCGTCGCACGGGGACTCTCGAACGCCGAGATCGCTGCGGAACTCGTCGTCGCCGAAGGGACCGTGAAGGTGCATGTCGGGCGGATCCTGGCGAAGTTGAACCTCCGTGATCGCGTGCAGGCCGTAGTTCTCGCGTACGAGAGCGGGTTCGTGGACGCACGCGGGCGCTGACGGCGCATCGCGCGGCTTGCCGTGCCACCTATGCCGCGAGGCATAGGCGAAAGATATGCCCGCAGCGAGACGATCGACGAGGGCCCGCCGGTGAGAGTTGATGCATGTCCCCCGCTGCAGTCACCACGGAGAACCTGACCAAACGGTACGGCGAGCGCACGGTCGTCGATGACGTCAACCTGTGTGTCCCAGCCGGGTGCGTCTACGGATTCCTGGGCCCCAACGGATCCGGCAAGTCCACGACGATGAAGATGCTGCTCTCCCTCGTCCGCCCCACCGGGGGTGAGGTGCGGATCATGGGGCGCGCGATGACCCGCCGGACGCGCACCGAACTCCTGGGCTCGATCGGATCGCTCATCGAGTCACCGCCCGGATACGCCCACCTCACCGGTGCCGAGAACATGCGTGTGGTGCAGCGGATGCTCGACCTGGATCGCCCACAGGTCGACTGGGCGATCGACGCGGTGCGGCTGCGGGATCACCTGGACAGGAAACTCCGCGAGTACTCCCTCGGCATGAAGCAGCGACTCGGTATCGCGATGGCGCTCGCTCGGCGGCCGGCGCTCCTCATCCTCGACGAGCCCACCAACGGCCTCGACCCCGCCGGGATCGAGGAGATGAGGATCCTGCTGCGCCGGCTGGCGAACGGCGGAGTGACCGTACTTGTCTCGTCCCACCTGCTCGGTGAAGTGGACCGGACCGCGGACGCACTCGGAATCCTCTCGGAGGGCCGGCTGATCTTCCAGGGCACCCGCGCCCAGCTGCTGGCCGCGTCCACTCCGGACGTGGTCATCGCATGCACGGACCCGCGCGCCGCCACGGCAGCGCTGGCAGCTCATGGCGCGCACGCGATCGCGAACGGGGAGGTCTCGGTACCCGGCATCGACGATCATGCGACCGCACGCGTCGTCGCCCGATTGGTCGGAGAGGGCATCGGGATCCACGGGGTACGACGGGAGGAACAGAGCCTTGAGGACGTCTTCCTCCGACTCACCGCCGGGGGTGCGTTGTGATCGCCCGGCCCGTCCTGTGCGAGTTCGCGAAGATGCGTCGCCTCAGAACCGGCATCATCGCCGGAGTCATGATCGTCGGTGTCCTCGCACTGGCGTTGTTCGCCCTCGCGTCGAGTCCCGACCGCGACACCCGGTCGCCCGCCTCGTGGGACGCTCTTCTGGCCGGTGCGTCGCTGGGCGTCCCGCTGCTGTGTCCGCTGCTCCTCGCAGTGCTCGCGTCCCGGCAGACCGACATCGAGCACCGCGGCAACGGATGGCTCCTCGGAGCCGCGTCCGGGATCACCCCCGGGACGATGTGCCGCGCGAAGTTGGTCGCGGTCGGCACCGTCGTCGTGGCCGCGACAGTCGGAGTCTCCCTCGGGATCCTGGCCTGCGGACGAATGGTCGTGGGCATCGACGCCTGCGCCCCACTCAGGCACTGGGTGGGATTCACCCTCTGCATGGCCGTCGTCAACCTCGCGGTCCTCGCTGTGCATGTCCTGCTCGCAGCGCGGGTGGAGAACCAGCTCGTCGTCCTCGGGATCGGAGTCCTCGGTTGCGTGGTCGCCGTCTTCTCCCAGGGCCTTCCGGCTGTCGCCGCGCACATGACTCCCTGGGGCTACTACTCGCTCGCGCGGGCAGCGGGCTACGAGGACGACGTGATCCGGTCGCTGCCGATCGACTACTCGAGCATCGCAGCACTCGGCCTCGTCACCACCGTCGTGTTCGCCGTCGTCACCACCCGATACGACCGCCGGGAGGCATGAGATGAGCACCTTGTACGCGGAATCCGTCAAGCTGCGGCGTTCCCTGGCGTGGCCGATGGTCGTACTGCTCCCGGTTCTCCTGGTACTCGCCGGCGCTGCGCCCCGGCTCGCCGGAGGGGAGCCGCCGCGAGACGGATGGCACACCGTCTGGCTGCAATCCGTGGGCTTCTACGGCCTCTTCCCGCTCGCGATCGGAATCGGGATCCTGGCGTCGCTGGTGTGGCGGGTCGAGCATCAGGGCGGCAACTGGAACGCTCTCGTCACCGGTCCTTCGGGGGCTGCACGGATCGTCATCGCCAAGGGCTCGGTGGTCGCCGGACTGGCCGCGATCATGCAAGTCGTCCTCCTCGCCGCCGTCATCGCCGTGGGTAAAGCCGCATTCGGTCTCCCTGGAATGCTCCCCGGGGAGTATTTCGTGGTGACCGGTCTCCTGATCGCAGCCACGGTGCCCGTCGCAGCGATCCAGTCCGCCGTGTCGATGCTCTCGCGATCCTTCGCCGCTCCCATCGCCGTCGCGTTGGTCGGCTCCGGGATCTCCACCGCGGGACTCATGACGGTCGGGAACGTCGCTGTCGTGTCTCCGTACGGAGTGGCGACCAGAGCCTCTCTACTCGGAACAGGATCGCTCGTCGACTCGGGTCGCCTCACGGCGACCGACGGAACCGTGATCCTCGCGGCAGCGACCGCTCTCACCGTCGCTACCCTGGCGCTCACGAGCGCCGTCCTCCATCGCACGGATACCCGTGCCTGAATCGTGCTGGCGACCTCCGAAGTCGGGTGACGGCCCGGCCCACCCAGTCTCCGCATCTGTCGACGTGGTGAGTACCGCCCACCGCCGAGACCCCGCCCTCAGGACCGGAGCGGCGCCTTCTGGCACGTCGGGCAGAAGTGGGAGCTGCGGTTCATGAACGACTCGCGGCGCATGATGGTGCCGCAGCGGCGGCAGGGTTCACCGTCGCGCCCGTAGGCGTCCAGCGACCGGGAGAAGTAACCCGACTGGCCGTTGACGTTCACGTACAGGGAGTCGAAGCTGGTGCCGCCCTGGTCGAGGGCCTGCCGCATCACGTCGGTGGCGTCATCGATGAGGCGGCCAAGAGCGGGCTTGGTCAGGGCGGACGCGCGACGGCGGCCGTGCACGCCGGAGCGCCAGAGGGCCTCGTCGGCGTAGATGTTGCCGATGCCGGAAACCACGGTCTGGTCGAGCAGCACCCGCTTGACCTCGGTGTCCTTGCGCTTCATCCGCGCGACCACCGCGTCGCGGTCGAACAGCGGATCCAGCGGGTCGCGCGCGATGTGCGCGACGGACGCGGGCACGAGCGTGCCGGCGACCTCCTCCAGCGGGTCGACGGCCCAGCCGCCGAAGGTGCGCTGGTCGACGAACCGGAGCACGGCACCGTCGGACAGCCCTGCCCGGATGCGCAGGTGCCGGTCGTCGCCGGGGCTCCGACCACTGACGGCACCGCCGTCGACGAGCATCTGCCCGCTCATGCCGAGGTGCACGACGATCGCGGCATCGGCGGGGGCACCGCCCCGCGCGAGGGGCAGCCACAGGTACTTGCCGCGTCGCTGCGCGGATTCCACGTCGGCGCCGGTGATCTGGCCGATCAGATCGGCCTCGCCGGCGACGTGGCGCCGGGCGGCGCGCGGGTGCAGCACCTCGACGGAGGTGACGCCGCGGCCCACCAGGTGATCGGCCAGGCCGCGCCGGACCACCTCGACCTCGGGCAGCTCGGGCATCAGGCCGACTCGGGGGCCTGCACGGTATCGGACTCGGCGGCCTCGACGACGGGCCCGGGGGCACCGTCGTCCAGCGACTTCCAGGCGGCCGCGGCGGCCTTCTGCTCGGCCTCCTTCTTGGTGCGGCCCACTCCCTCGCCGAGGTCGCTGGAGTCCACCACCACCACGGCGGTGAACTCCTTGTCGTGGTCCGGCCCCGTCGACGTGATGCGATACGCCGGCGCGCCGAGGTCCCGCTCCGCGGTGAGCTCCTGCAGCGAGGTCTTCCAGTCCAGGCCCGCACCCATGGACGACGAGGCCGTCAGCAGGGGCAGGAAGAGCCGCAGCACCACCTCGCGGGCGGTGTCGATGCCGTGTTCGACGTGCACGGCACCCAGCAGCGCCTCGGTACCGTCGGCGAGGATCGAATCCTTGTCGCGGCCGCCGGTGAGCTCCTCGCCGCGACCGAGGTACAGGTGCGCGCCGAGGCCGCCCTCCCCGAGCCCGCGAGCGACACGCGCGAGCGCGTGCATGTTGACCACGCTGGCGCGGATCTTCGCGAGCTCGCCCTCGGGCTTGTCCGGATGGGTCGTGTAGAGCCACTCGGTCACGGAGATGCCGAGCACGCTGTCGCCGAGGAACTCGAGCCGCTCGTTGGTGGGCAACCCGCCGGCCTCGTAGGCGTAGGAGCGGTGCGTGAGCGCCAGGGTGAGCAGCTCGTCGTCGAGGCCGACGCCCAGGGCTTCCAAGAGCGGGGCGCGGTCCGTGGCGGGCGGCGCGGGGAGGCGCTTGCTCACTTTCCGTCGGCCTCGCCCTCGGCGGCGAACTTCGCGAGTCCGGCCCAGCGGGGGTCGATCTGCTCGTGGTGGTGGTCGGCCGGAAGGTCCGCCACCTTCTCGCCGCAGCCCTGGCACAGGCCCTTGCAGTCGACGGAGCACGTCGGGTCGAGCGCCAGCTCCATGCCGACGGCGTCGATGATCGCCTGCTCGAGGTCGATCATGTCGTCCTCGATGCGGTACATCTCGTCGTCGTCGGTGGTGGCCGCGGTCTCGCTGTCCGGATAGGCGTACAGCTCCGTCAGGAAGACGTTGAGCGCTCCCGACAGCGGGTCGAGGCAGCGGGCGCACTGGCCGGCGGTGTCGGCGCTCACGGTGCCGGTGACGAGGACGCCCTCGGACACCGCCTGCACCTGGAGGTCGAGGTCGACCTCCTCGCCGTTCTCGATGCCGATCAGATCGACGCCGATGCGCTCGGGTGCGGCCACGGTGCGGTGCACCTGCGCGGAGGTGCCCGGTCGGCGTCCGAAAGCGCGGACGTCGAGTACGTACGGCTTACCGGCCGGCTGGCGCACGGCGGCATGGGGTTCGTTCACAACAATCCTCGGGAACTCGTCAGGTCAAGCCAAACACCCGATTGTACGTCAAGCCGCCTACCGCGCGTCGACCCGCGACTCGGCGAACTCCTCGAGGTAGCCGTCCGTGGCGCCGTGGTCGCTGTAGTCGTGCACGCCCGCGGCGGTGCGCAGCTGCTGGCGGCCCCGGTTCACCGACCGCATGGTGGCCCCCAGCACCTCCTCGAACTGCGAGAGTTTGGTGTCGACGTAGACGTCGCACTCCCCCCGCAGGCGATCCGATTCGGCGTGCGCGGCGTCGATGATCCGATCCGACTCGCCCTTGGCGGCGGCCACGACCTCGGTCTCGGAGACGAGGCGCTCCTGCTCCGTGATGCCCTCGGCCACGGAACGCTGGTACGCGGCGTTGCCGTCGGCGACGAGGCGCTCGGCCTCGGCGCGGGCGCGCCCTGTGACGGCCTCGTACTCGCGTTGCGCGCCGCGGCGGATCCGCTCGTCCTCGGCGCGGGCCTCGGCGACCAGGCCGGTGGCGTGCTGGTGGGCCTCCGCGACCATGCGGTCGGCCTGGGCCTTCGCGTCCGCAAGGAGGCGGTCGGCCTCGGCGCGGGAGCGGCTCAGGGTGGCGTCGGCCTCGGAGTTGGCCTGGGTCACCGTGGTGTCGTAGTGGGTGCGCGCCTCGCTGATCAGGCGATCTTTCTGATCGAGCACGTCCTGCGCGTCGTCGAGGTCGGCCGGGAAGGCGTCGCGGATGTCGTCGAGGAGCTCGAGCACATCACCGCGGGGCACGAGGCACCCGGCGGTCATGGGGACGCTGCGCGCCTCCTCCAGGATGGCGCCCAGCTCGTCCAGTGCTTCGAATACGCGGTACATACACCCATTGTGACGGGTGGGACCGGTGTTTCGCCGTAACGGCGCCGCCGCGTGTCGAGTCGGTCGTGAATTCAGCCGATTCCTGACCTACGAAGCCGGATCCGGCCTCGTACCGCAGAATTCGCCCGGTTTCACGACAGCTTGGCGCTCAGGGCGGTCTGCACGTTGGGCGGGATCAGGGCGGAGACGTCGCCGCCCAGCTTCGCGACCTCCTTGACCAGCGAGCTCGACACGTACGAGTACTGCGGCGCGGTAGTGAGGAACGCGGTCTCGACACCGGTGAGGTGCATGTTCATGCCGGCCATCGGCAGTTCGTAGTCGAAGTCCGTCGCATTGCGCAGGCCCTTGAGAATGCACCCGACACCCTTCTCCTTCGCGTAATCCACGAGCAGGCCCGTCCACCGGTCGACGGTGACGCCGGGCAGATCCGCTACGTTCTCCTCGATCAGCGCGATCCGCTCGTCGATCGTGAACATGCCCTGCTTGCTGGGGTTCACGACGACGGTGATCACCAGCTCGTCGAAGATCCGCGCGGCGCGGCGGAAGATGTCCAGGTGACCGTTGGTCATGGGGTCGAACGATCCGGGGCAGCACGCCTTGCTCATGCCCTGTCATCCTGCCAGACGGCGATCTCCACGCGCGTCTCCCCGTAGTCGCGCGTCAGGTCGAGCTCGAAGCCCTCGGGCCACGTAGCTGCGGGCGTCCGCGCCGAGCGCTCCACGACGACATGGGCGCCGGGCGCCAGCCAACCGGACGTCAGCGCGGCCAGGTCGCCGTCGACGGTCTCGGCCGGCAGGTCGTAGGGCGGGTCCAGGAAGACGAGGTCGTACGGCTCTGCAGGGACGTCGAGGAAGGTCCGCACGGACCGACGGTGCGCCATCGCCCCCGGCAGCCCGACCGCACGCGCGTTTTGGTTGATCACCGCGACGGCCTTGGCGTCCGCATCCACGAGGACGGCGCGGGCGGCGCCGCGAGAGATCGCCTCAAGGCCGAGCGCCCCCGACCCCGCGTAGAGGTCGAGGACGGCCAGTTCGTCGAATCCGAGGCGCGATTGCAGCGCGCTGAACAGCGCCTCACGGACGCGATCCGAAGTGGGCCGAGTGCCGCGGGGCGGCACCGCGAGCCTGCGCCCGCGGGCCGCCCCCGCGATGATCCTGGTCACCGCACCACTGTAAACACGCCCTGTCAGCTGGCTGAAGCGAGTTCCGCCTCCTCCTTCCGGGCTAGGCGCGTGGCTTCCGTATCCGGACCCGGCACCTCGGTGCCGCGGAGCGAACAACCATTCGTCTCCCGCAGGAAGGGCAGCGCGATCAGGCCGACCACGCAGGCGGCCATCATGTACCAGGCGGGGGACAAGTCCCGACCGCTCGCGTCGATCATGGCCTGGTTGACGTACGGGGCGGTGCCACCGAACGCCGCCGTGGCGACGTTGTAGGAGATGGCGAACCCGGCGAATCGCACCGGCGTGGGGAACATGGCGGGGAACGTCGCGGTGATCGTGGCGAGCTGCGGGATGTACAGCACTCCCAGCACGATGAGTGCCAGCATCGCCGGTACGGTCCCCTGCTTCATCAGTTGGAACAGTGGCCAGGCGAGTACGAGCAGGCCGATGAGCGAGATCCACCACATCGGTTTTCGCCCCGTGCGGTCGGACAGCGCGCCGAAGAACGGAATCAGAGCCGCCATGATCACCTGGGCGACCAGCAGCACCTTGGACCCGGTTTCGGGATCCATGCCGATGGCGCCGTGCAGATAGGTAGGCATGTACGCGATCAGCGTGTAGTTCGAAACGTTGAGAGCGATGACGAGGCCGAACAGGATGAGGATGGGACGCCACTGCTCCCTGAGCAGCTGCTTGAGCCCGCCGACCGCCGAATCCTGGTTCTTCTTCTCGGCCTTGACCTCGACGAACACCGGGCTGTCGTGGATCTGGTTGCGGAGGTACCAACCGATGAGGCCCATCGGCAGCGCCATCAGGAACGGGATGCGCCAGCCGAAATCCTGCATCTGCTCCTCGGAGAGGAGGACCTGCAGGAGCAGCACGACCGCGGTGCCCCCTGCGAAGCCGCACATGGTGCCGAACTCGAGGAAGCTGCCGTATTTGCCCCGGTGACGATCCGGCGAGTACTCGGCCATGAAGGTCGCGGCACCGCCGTACTCGCCGCCCGTCGAGAAGCCCTGCACCATACGCAGAACGACCAGCAATGCGGCACCGACCCACGGCGCGACGTCATACGTCGGGAGGAACGCGATCAGGGTGGTCGACCCGGCCATCAGGAGGATCGTGGCGGCGAGCACGGCCTTTCTGCCGATCTTGTCGCCGAGTGGGCCCCAGACGAATCCGCCGAGCGGCCGCAGGATGAACGAGACCGCGAAACCGAGCAACGTGCCGATCGTGCCGTGATCGGGGAACAGGGCCTTCGCTATGTAGACGGCCGTCGAGGCGTAGACGCCGTAGTCGAACCATTCGGTGAAGTTGCCCATCGCAGATGCGCCGATGGCTTTGTGCAGCGACTTCTTCCGCTGCTTCTCGGCCTCCTGGAGTTCCGCGCGCGAGAGCGGAGAACCTCCGGGCGTTGTTGAGTTATCAGGCATGCAGATCAGCCCCTGGCGTTGGTCACCGTGCGGACCGGGCTTGCCTGCTACTAGACACTGCTGGGCCCACCGGACGTGTGATTACCGCGCGTCCGACGTTAACACCAGTCAACGATCGATTCTCGGCGGATGGTTCACCTGGTGTCCACCGATCCGCGTCCTCGCTGGTAACCGGGTGTTCGCCGACCGGGAACCGGGTTGCGGCATCGTTTCGCCAATGCCCCTCAGTGATTCGCAGTTCTCGCGCCGCTCGCTCCTCAAGGCCGGTACCGCCGGCGCCCTTCTGATCCCGGCCGGCTCCCTGCTCTCGGCCTGCGGCACCGCGTCGGACGGCGCGGCTGCGTCCTCGTCACCCGGTGTCGTGCGAGGCCGCCCGTCGCTCACGCACGGCATCGCTACCGGCGATCCCCGCCCCGACGGTGCGCTGGTCTGGGCACGATCGGACGCGCCCGCCCGGATGATCGTCGAGACCGCCTCGTCGGAGTCCTTCAACAACCCGCGCCGCTTCGAGGGGCCGCAGCTCGATCCGTCGTCCGACGGGGCCGGACGGTTCCGCGTCGCGGGGCTCGAGCCCGGCCAGACGGTGCACTATCGCGTGACCCTCGAGGGCGAGAACGGGGCGAAATCCGAGCCCGTGGCCGGCACGTTCCGGACGGCACCGTCGGCGAACAGCAACGTGAGCTTCACCTGGTCGGGCGACGTGGTGGGGCAGGGCTGGGGCATCAACCGCGACGGCGGCATGGCGATCATGGGCGCCATCGCCGACGTGCGGCCCGACTTCTTCATCCACTCGGGCGATGCGATCTACGCCGACAACCCCGTGCCCGAAACACAGAAGCAGAACGACGGCAACACTTACCGCAACGTCACGGCCGAGGCGAAGAACCAGGTCGCGCAGACGCTCGACCAGTTCCGCGGCAACTACGCCTACAATCTCACCGACGAGCACTACCGGCGGTTCGCCGCCACTGTGCCGCAGCTGATCCAGTGGGACGACCACGAGGTGATCAACAACTGGTTCCCCGGTGAGAACCTGGCCGGCCAGAACCGCAAGGGCTACACCGAGACCGACGTGAACAAGCTGGCGGACCTCGCGTACCAGGCCTGGCGCGAGTGGCAGCCGGTGCAGCCGACCGAGGCCGCCGACGGGCGCCTCTACCGGAAGATCTCCTACGGCCCGCTGCTCGACGTCTTCGTGCTGGACATGCGCAGCTACAAGGACCCGAACCCCAACGCGTGGGCCACGTCCAACGACGCCGGGATCCTCGGTGACAAGCAGACCCAATGGCTCATCGACGGCCTGACCTCGTCGAAGGCGGTGTGGAAGGTGGTCGCGAACGACCTGCCGCTGAGCATCGTGGTCCCGGACGCCTCCACCGACCCGAAGGACGGCGGCCCGAAGTCGATGGAGGCCGTCGCTCAGGGCGACAACGGTGCTCCCCTGGGCCGCGAGATCGCCTTCTCCCGCATCTTCTCCCGCACCAAGGACGTGAAGAACGTCGTGTACCTGACCGCGGACGTGCACTACACGGCGGCGATCTCGTACCACCCGGACAAGGCCGCCTTCCAGGACTTCTCGCCGTTCTGGGAGTTCGTCTCGGGCCCGCTCAACGCCGGCGCCTTCCCCCAGAGCCCGCTCGACGGGACCTTCGGCGCGCAGTACGAGTTCGTGCACGCCCCCGACAAGGCGAATGTCTCCCCCGCCGAGGGCTTCCAGCATTTCGGCCACGTCACCATCGACGGCGGCAGTCGCACCCTCACCGTGCACCTCCGCGACGCGAAGGGCGCCCCGCTCTACACCAAGGAGCTGGCGCCCGCGTAATCCTGCGCGGCGGCAGCGGAATCCGCGCCCGGGTAGCGGAAGCGCTGGGCGGGGTGATCGGCGGCGAGCCGGTCACCCTGCCCGAACAACTTGTGACGCAACGTTCCCGGCACGTACTCGGAGGGGTACACGCCCCGTCGGCGCAGCTCGGGGACGATGAACTCGACGACGTCCTCGAAGGTGCCGGGGGTGATCGCGTAGGCGAGGTTGAAGCCGTCGACGTCGGTCTCCTCGACCCACTCCTGCAGCTCGTCGGCCACGCGCTCCGCCGAGCCGACGAGCACGGGGCCCATGCCGCCGATCCGGCCCCACTTGCCGATGTCCTCGACCGTCCAGTCCTTCCCGGACGGGTCGGCCTGCTGGAAGTTGGCGACGGCAGAGATGATCGCGTTGGACTGCACATCGCCCACCGGATCGCTGGGGTCGTAGGCGCCGAGGTCCACGCCCATCCACCCGGACATGAAGACCAGCGAGCCCTCGATGCTCGCGTAGCGGTGGTAGTCCTCGAGCTTCGCCTGCGCCTTCGCCTCCGTCTCGTCCGTGACGATGGTGAGCAGCGTGTACACCTTGGCCGAATACGGATCACGGCCGTTGGCGACGAGGCCCTCGCGAATCGTGCGCACGACGTTCTTCAGGATCGCCTTGGTGGGCGCCGCGACGAAGATCGCCTCCGCGTTGCCCGTCGCGAAGGCCAGCCCGCGCGGCGACGCGCCGGCCTGGTAGATGACCGGCGAGCGCTGCGGCGAGGGCTCGCCCACGTGAATGCCGGGCACGTCGAAGTACTTGCCGTGGTGATTGATCGGATGAACCTTGGACGGGTCGGTGAACACGCCGGTCTCTCGGTCGCGGATCACCGCGTCGTCCTCCCACGACCCCTCCCACAGTTTGTAGAGCACCTCGAGGTACTCGTCGGCGTGGTCGTAGCGCTCGTCGTGCTGCAGCTGATCGAGCTGTCCCATGTTCTTGGCCGCCGACGGCAGGTACCCGGTCACCACGTTCCAGCCGATCCGGCCGTTCGTGAGGTGGTCGAGCGTGGTCAGGCGGCGGGCGAACGGAAAGGGGTGCTCGAAGCCGGTGCCGGCGGTGATGCCGATGCCGAGGTGCTCCGTCGCGCCCGCGATGGCCGAGGCCAGCAGGATCGGATCGGACACGGGCACCTGCGCCGCGTGCTTGATCGCCGCGTCGCCGTTGCCGTTGTACGAGTCGTAGATGCCGAGCACGTCGGCGATGAAGATGCCGTCGAAGGTGCCGCGCTCCAACAGTTTCGCCAGGTCCGTCCAGTAGCCGAGCTCCTTGTAGCGGTGCGACTGGTCCTTCGGGTGCCGCCACAGCCCCGGGGACTGGTGGGCGACGCAGTTCATGTCGAAGGCGTTGAAACGGATCTGACGGCTCATGGGGCCGACGCTAGGCGGCCCGCCAGCGCCCGCCCAGGCTTGCGCTCAGCGTGACGCGAGAGCCTTCCCCCGTCGAGGCCCGCGCGGGCACGGCGGACCGTCAGGCCAAGTTCAGCTGCCAGGAAACACCGAACCTGTCCCCCACCCAGGCGAACGCACTGGAGAAGCCGTAGTCGCCCAACGGCATGTACGTCCTTCCGCCGGCGCCGAGCACCGCGGTGAGGCGCTCCAGTTCCTCACGATCGTCGCAGTCCACGAAGAGGGAGGTGGACGGGGTGAAGTCGAAGTCGTGATCGACCGCGCTGTCGCTGATCAGCACGTGCTGGCTCTTGATCGCCAGTTCGGCGAGTTGGATGCCCTGCTTCGGGTCCGCATGCGGAACGGAGCGGAGCACGGCCCCGTCGAACGCCGTGACGTACAGGTCGATCGCCTGCGCTGCGACGGCGCCCTGGAACATGAGGAACGGACGAATCATGGTCATGGGCCGAGCCTACGTCCGGCGCGGGCCGTAAGGTGCGGGCATGACGTCGGTGGTCGTGGTGGGCAGCGTGAATCTGGACGCGGTCACGGTGTGCGAACGGTTCCCGCAGCCGGGCGAGACCGTGACCGGCGTGTCCGTCTCCTTCGGGCAGGGCGGCAAGGGGGCGAACCAGGCCCGGTCCGCGGCGCGCGCCGGGGCCTCGACGGTGTTCATCGGCGCGGTCGGCGAGGACGCCGCCGCCGACACGGTCCTCGACGCGTTGGCCGCAGCGGACGTGGACGTCACCCGCGTCGCGCGGGTAGAAGACGGCACCGGGTTCGCGAACGTCACGGTGGACGCCTCGGGCGAGAACCACATCGTGGTGGTCCCGGGCGCGAACGCGGCGGTGCGTGTGGACGAGGCCGCCCGCCGCGCGATCGCCGACGCGGACGTCCTCCTGCTCCAGCTCGAGATCCCCCTGCCGGCCGTCATCGACTCCGCGCGCGCCGCGCGCGAGGCGGGCACCGTCGTGCTACTCAATCCCTCGCCCGTGCAGGCGCTGCCCGACGAGCTCGTCGACCTGCTCGACGCCGTCATCGTCAACCGGCACGAGGAGAAGGCGCTCGCAGAGGCGGTGGAGCGCGTGCCGCACGTCATCACCACCCTCGGGGGCGACGGTGCCCGCGCGACCGGGCCCGACGGCAGCGTCGACACCCCCGGATTCGCGGTCGCGGTGGTGGACACCACCGGCGCCGGCGACGCCTTCGCCGGGGCGCTCGCAGCCCACTGGGACCTGCCCACGGCCGAGCGGTTGCGCCGCGCGAACGCGGCCGGAGCACTCACCGCCACCGCGTCCGGCGCGGCCGCCGCGCCGACGGCCGCCGAGGTCGATGACTTCCTCGCCGCCCGGGGGATCTCCCCCTGACGATGGCCGACCACGATGTCCTCGGCGGACGACCCGGACGTCCTGGGAACGGGAGCACCTCTGCCGATATGTGATCCATCTCACATTGACCCGTCTCGCTGGGGTTACCCCCGCGTTCCGACGACCGATCAGCGGACGCGGGTGACTTCCACAATGCCGGTTGTTAGCGTCGAAAGCGATGAGTCCACCTCACCGGAGCGATCCCACCACCCCTGCGAGAACGGGGGTCACCACCCGACGGCCGTCGATCGACGACGGAATCCGATTGTGGGAGATCGCCCGGGACACCGAGGTTCTCGATCTCAACTCCGCGTACGCGTACACCCTGTGGTGCCGTGACTTCGCGGCATCGTCGATCGTCGCCGAACACGATGGCGCGATCGCCGGTTTCGTCACGGGTTACCGCCGTCCCGACCGCCCGGACACCCTGTTCGTGTGGCAGGTGGCGGTGGACGCCGCCCATCGCGGCCACGGCATAGCCTCGCGTATGCTCATCGACCTGTTGGACCATCTTGCAGTGCAGGGCGTTTCACGCCTGGAGACCACGATCACCGCATCCAACACGGCGTCCCAGGAGCTCTTCGGCTCCGTGGCGAAGAAGCGCCGTTCCACCCTCACGGTGCGCGACCTGTTCGCCTCGCACCACATCTCCCCCATCGAATCCGACCCCCACGAGCCCGAGCAGCTGTACATCATCGACCCCGCCTGATCGCGGGGCCACTGCCGGCCCACTAGGAGGATCACCATGTCCACCCTGACCGACGAGAACACCAGCACTACCGATTTCGAGCAGCCCTCGATCTTCAGCACCCGCGAGTCGGAGGTTCGTAGCTACTCGCGCGGTTGGCCTGCCGTCTTCGATCGGGCCGAGGGCTCATGGCTCATCGACCGCGACGGCAACCGTTACCTGGACTTCTTCGCCGGCGCCGGAGCCCTCAACTACGGGCACAACCACCCCAAGCTGAAGCAGGCTCTGGTGGAGTACATCTCCGAGGGGCACATCACGCACTCGCTCGACATGTCGACCGTGGCGAAGGGCGAGTTCCTGCAGACCTTCGAGGACAAGATCCTCAAGCCCCGCGGTCTCGACTACAAGGTCCAGTTCCCCGGCCCCACCGGTACCAACACCGTGGAGGCGGCGCTGAAGCTGGCCCGCAAGGTCAAGGGCCGCGAGTCGATCATCAACTTCACCAACGCCTTCCACGGCATGACGCTGGGCGCGCTCTCGGTGACCGGCAACTCGATGAAGCGCGGCGGCGCCGGCATCCCGCTGGTGCACGCCACGCCGATGCCCTTCGACAACTACTTCGACGGCGTCGCACCGGATTTCCAGTGGTTCGAGGCGGTGCTCGCCGACTCCGGGTCGGGGCTGAACAAGCCCGCCGGCGTCATCGTCGAGACCGTCCAGGGCGAGGGTGGCGTCAACGTCGCGCGCCCGGAGTGGCTGCGCGCGCTCGCCGAGCTGTGCGAGCGGCACGACATGCTGCTCATCGTCGACGACGTCCAGATGGGTTGCGGCCGTACGGGTCCGTTCTTCTCCTTCGAGGTCGCCGGCATCACCCCGGACATCGTGACCCTCTCCAAGTCGATCGGCGGCTACGGCCTCCCCATGGCGCTCACGCTGATGAAGCCCGAGCTCGACGTGTGGGGCCCCGGCGAGCACAACGGCACTTTCCGGGGTAACAACCCCGCGTTCGTGACCGCCAAGCACGCGATCGACGAGTTCTGGTCGGACGACGTCCTCGAGAAGGAGACGATCCGCAAGGGCGAGCACATCGCCAAGCGCTTCGACGAGCTGTGCGCTGAGTTCCCGGAGCAGCTGAGTCACCGCGGCCGCGGCCTGGTGCGGGGGCTGGTCTTCGCCGACGCCGACAAGGCGGGCGAGGTGTGCGCCGCCGCCTACCAGCAGGGCCTCCTCGCGGAGACCTCCGGCCCGTCGGACGAGGTGGTCAAGCTCCTGCCGGCGCTCACCATCACCGACGCCGAGCTCGACCAGGGACTGGACATCCTCGCCGCCGCCACACGAAAGGTGCTCTGAAGCATGATCGTCCGTACCACCGACGAAATCACCGGCACCGAGCGCGACGTCGCCGCCGGGAATTGGCGCAGCAAGCGCATCGTGCTCGGCGGCGACAGGGTCGGATTCTCCTTCCATGAGACCGTGATCGAGCCCGGCACCGTCAACGAGTTCCACTACGCCAACCACGTGGAGGCGGTGTGGCTCGTCGAGGGCGAGGGCACCCTGCTCGACCGGGAGACCGGCGTCGAGTACCCGCTCGCCCCCGGCACGATGTACCTGCTCGACGGCCACGAGCGGCACACCGTGACGACGAGGACCCGCATGCGGATGCTGTGCGTCTTCAACCCGCCGGTCGTGGGCACCGAGGTGCACGACGAGAACGGCGTCTACCCGCTGGTCACCGTCGACTGACACGCCGAATCCGAGCGCCGAGTGAGCAGATGGGCCAGACTGGAAGCATGACCTCGCTCGCCGATCTCGCCGTCACACTCAAGTCCCTGCATCGCAAGGGGGATCCCGTCGTCCTACCCACCACCTGGGACGCGTGGTCCGCGAACACCGCCGTCGACGCCGGCTTCGCCGCGATCACCGTCGGCTCCCATCCGATGGCCGATTCGATCGGTAAGCCCGACGGCGAGGGGATGTCCTTCGACGAGGCGACGACCCGCGTCGCGCAGATCACGGCAGCCGTCGACGTTCCCGTGTCGGTCGACATCGAGTCCGGCTACGGGCTGTCCGCCGAGCGGATCATCGAGGGTCTCCTGGGCGCCGGCGCGGTGGGACTGAACATCGAGGACACCGTCCACTCCGAGGGCGGCCGGTTCCGCGACGCGCAGGAACACGCCGACCTGGTCGCGGCCCTGCGCGCGGCGTCCGACGCCGCAGGGGTGCATGTGGTGATCAACGCGCGCACCGACATCTTCAAGAACCAGGTGGGTGAGGCGGAGGACCGGGTCGACCGGGCCATCGAACGGATGCAGTTGTGCGCCGACGCGGGTGCCGATTCGCTCTACCCGGTCGCCTTCCACGACGCGGCCACGCTCCGTCGCCTCGCGGACGCCCTGCCGCTCCCCGTCAACGCGATCGCGAATCCCGCGACCGACGATCTGGCCGCGCTCGCCGCCGCCGGCGCGGGCCGGATCAGCTTCGGCCCGATCTGGCAGAAGGTGCTCACCGAGCGGTCGGACGAACTGCTCGCCCGCTGGCGCTGATCGTCACTTCGCGCGGTCGAAACCTGTCGGAGGGTCGTTCTAGTCTCTGGCGGTATGACCACGACAGTCGATTTCACGGTACGCGGGCGACACGAGGTTGCGGTTCCGGCGGAACGCGCGACCATCCACATCATCATCCGGCACATCGGCCCCGAGAAGAGGGAGATCTTCGAGGCCACCGCCGCCGACACGGAGCAGCTGACCACGGAACTGCGGTACCTTCACCACCCCGAAACGGGGCCCGTGACCGACTGGACCGCGTCGGACCTCGAGCTCGGCGCGCATGCGCGCTGGACGAAGGACGGTGAGCGGCTCGACGACGAGCACTACGCGAGAATCCGGATCGCCGCCGAGTTCTCCGACTTCGAGGAGCTCAACCGGTTCACCGGAGCGGTCGCGGCGCTCGACGGCGGTGCGATCGACCACACTCACTGGAGCATCACGGACGCGAGCCGAGACGCCGCAGAGCAGGAGGTCCGGGCCGGCGCCGCACGCGACGCTCGTGACCGGGCCCAGGTGTACGCCGACGCACTCGGGCTCGGCTCCGTCCGCGCCGTGTCCGTCGCCGAGCCCGGACTGCTGCAGGCAGCGTCGCCGAGGTCACCCCTCGGAGCGCCACACGGCGCTCCGGACGGCGATGCGGCTGCCTTCGCTCCCGACCCGGATTCCTCGGTTACCGGGGCACCTCCGCCCCGCCCCTCCATCGCGCAGACGCCCGAGGACATCACGGTCGCGGCCTCGGTCGAGGCGCGATTCGTCGCGGACCCGAGCGATTGAGCCGGCCTGATCGATAGCCGGCGCCGTCGCTAGACCTCGTCGGCGGAACGGCCCGTGCTCCGGTGACCGAGGGCGGCCACCGTGATCATCAGGGCGAGCATCGCCGCCGCGACCACCGCGAACACCCACACGCTGCCACGCTCGTCCAGAATCGGAAGCAGAACGAACGGAAGAAACGCCGTCACCAGCTTCGACAGCGAGTACGCAGCGCCGGCGGCGGTCCCGCGGATCGCCGTGGGATAGGAGTCCGCCAGGTACACGTGGTAGGCGTTGGAGAACAGGTTCGACGCGAGGGTGTAGAGGAATCCGGCGAGCACGATCTGCACGGGGCTCGTGGCGAAACCGAACCACAGGCCGAAGGCCGCCATCAGGCCGGCCGAGCCGATCACGAGGTAGCGGCGCTCGATCCGCTCGACGATCGGGACCGCGAGCGCCGCGCCGAGCGGATAGCCGATGTAGGAGAGCGCCACGAACAGCAGGGAGGTCTGGACCGAGTAGCCCTTGGCCAGGAGGACCAGCGGCGCGATGGTGCCGAAGCCGTAGTAGCCGAACACCTCCAGGGCCGAGACGATCCACAGCATCACGGTGCGTCGGCGGTACGGCGGACGGAAGAGCGCGCGGATCGTGATGGACCGGGATGGCATCGGCCGGAACGCCGCATCGGGTTCCACCAACGTCTTCCGCTTCGCGACCGCCTGCGCCTCCATCCTGGAGGCGATGGCGTCCGCCTCGTCGTAGCGCCCCTGCGCCTCGAGCCAGCGCGGCGACTCCGGTAGGCCCCGGCGCACGAGCCAGACGAGCAGCGAACCGAGGGCCCCGAAGACGAACAACACACGCCAGCCCTGCACCTCTCCCCAGCCGAGATCGAAGACCTGCGGCGTGAGCCAGCGTGCGGCGAAGCCGACGACCGGGACGCCGAGGAAGGACACGACGTATGCGAGCGAGATGTACTTCCCACGCACGTTCTTCGGCAGGATGTCCGAGAGGTAGGAGTCGGCGAGGGCGAATTCGCCGCCGATACCGATCCCGGCGAGGAACCGCGTGAGCACCAGGAACGCGGCGTTCGGGCTGAACGCGCCCGCGAGCGACATGGCCGAGTAGAGCGCCAGGTTGATCATGAACGCGGCGCGCCTGCCGTAGCGGTCCGCAATGCGGCCCATGAACAGTGCGCCGATGAACTGACCGATGAACGCGGACGCCAACAGGAGCTTGAGCTCGTCGGGTCCCAGCGCGAAGTCCCGCTTCAGCACTGTCGCGATGGTCGCGGCGAGGAAGTTCTCGTACTGGTCGAAGAACAGGCCCAGCCCGATCACGCCCACCGCGGCGAAGTGCGACCGGGTCATCGGCAACCGGTCGAGCCGCGCCGCGATCGACGGCGCCTGCGAGGTCTCGATAGTCATCTAAAGTAATATACTTCGATAAACGAATACAGTGGCTATCCGGGCGGTGACCAGCGAGCGAATGGGTGGTGCGAGACCTCGCGCCAGCGCCCGCCATGGAGTTGAATCACAGGAGTGATCGTCGATTGCGCCCACTATCTGGATGGTGCCCGGCAGGCCGAGGAGACCCTCGCACCGCTGGATGCCGCACGCCTGTGCACCGAGAACGGTTTCGTCTGGCTAGGACTGTTCGAGCCGACGCCCGAGGAGATGGAATCCGTCCGTGAGGCCTTCGACCTGCACGAACTCGCCGTGGAGGACGCTCAGGACTACCACCTACGGCCCAAGGTCGAGGATTTCGACGCGTCCGTGAAGCTGGTCATCCTGAGGACCGCTCGGTACGACGACGCCCGCGAGGAGGTCGACTTCGGCGAGATCAGCGTCTTCGTCGCGAAGAACTTCGTCATCACCGTGCGGCAGGGCGTCGCGAGCGAACTGCACCAGGCCCGGACCCGGCTCGAGCAGAAGCCCGAGCTCCTCGAGCTCGGCACCGACGCCGTCCTGTGGGCGATCCTCGACCAGGTGGTGGACGGCTACGAGCCCGTCGTCGCCGGCCTCGAGCACGACATAGAACAGATCGAGGGGACGGTCTTCTCCGGTGCCGTCGCCCCCACCGAGCGGATCTACCTCCTGCGCCGGGAGGTGACGAACTTCTACCGCGCCGCGCACCCGCTGCTCGCGGTGGTGACCTCCGTGGGTAAGAGCCTCGGCGAGGAGCGCCTCGCCCCCTACCTGCGCGACGTCTACGACCGCCTCCAACTGGTCAACGAGGAGGTCTCCGCGCAGCGCGACCTGCTCGGCACCATCCTGCAGGCGAACATCGCGGTGGTCTCGGTACAGCAGGCGCACTCGGCCGCACGGCAGAGCAGCACCATCGAACGGCTCACCGTGCTGTCCACCATCTTCCTGCCGCTGACCTTCGTCACCGGCTTCTTCGGGCAGAACTTCAGCTGGCTCGTCGACAACATCGGGGGCCCCTGGAAGTTCCTGATCTTCGGCGTGTGCGGACTGTTCGTGCCGCTCATCGCGCTGCGCCTGTGGCTGCGCCGCAAGGAATCGATGCCCGCGAATCCGCTGGGCGCCGCCGACTGACCCGGGCGACGTAGCCTGGGCACGTGCGCACTGCGATGCCTGCCTGGGAGCCCGCGGAAGCGACCGCGCCGGACCTCGATTACGCCGATCGGCTCGATCGCGCCCGCGCCCTGCTCCGCGGCCGCCGCATCGTCGCGCTCACCGGCGCGGGTGTCTCCACCGCGTCGGGCATTCCCGACTACCGCAGCCCGGGGGCGCCCCGTCGGACACCGATGACGCTTCAGCAGTTCCTGAGCTCCGCCGAGTTCCGGCGGCGGTACTGGGCGCGCAACCATCTGGGCTGGCGGCACATGGACGCCGCTCTCCCCAACGCCGCGCACCGCACGCTGGCGGCCCTGCCCGGCGTGGCCGGGGTGATCACGCAGAACGTCGACCTGCTGCATCTGAAGGCCGGCACGCGGGGCGTGATCGATCTGCACGGCAACTACGCCCAGGTGCGGTGCCTGAGCTGCGAGAACCGCATCAGCCGCCATCGGCTGCACACGCACCTCGAGCCGCTCAACGCCGGCTTCGTCGCCCGGATCGCGGGCCGCGGCGCGCTCGAAGTGGCACCGGACGCCGACGTCGTGGTCGAGGACACCACCGACTTCACCATGGTCGACTGCGGCGAGTGCGGCGGCATCCTCAAGCCCGACATCGTCTACTTCGGGGAGTCCGTGCCCAAACCGCGCGTGGAACGCGCGTTCTCCGTGGTCGACGGCGCCGAGGCCCTCCTGGTGCTGGGCAGCTCGCTGACCGTGATGTCGGGCCTGCGGTTCGTGCGCCACGCGCACAAGCAGGGCAAGCCCGTCGTCATCGTCAACCGCGGGCGCACGCGGGGCGACGGGCTGGCCGACGTCACCGTCGACGTGGACGTGGCGACGGCGCTGCGCCACCTCGCCGCGCCCTGAGCCGGCGCCGACTTCTGGACCACCGCCGCGGCGCCGGGGGCCTGCTGCGCAACGAGAACGCCGCGCTCCCCCTCGACGCGGGCGCGGGCACCGTAGCCGTGATCGGCGAGCTCGCCCGCACCCCGCGCTACCAGGGCGGCGGCTCCAGCCACATCAACGCCCCGTCGTCGTGTCCGGTCCAGCCGCGCCCGGGCCGCCGCACCCGTGAATCCGGTCAGCCGGCGGAGTAGGCGGGCTCGCTGCGGAAGCGGGAGACGCGGCCGTCGATGCCGAGGACGCGCCACAGCATGCGCGAGACCGGGTTCATCAGCTTCGTCTTCTCCGCCAGGAGCCGGACGTCGCCGAAGACCTCGCGCTTCATCGCCTGGGATTCGGGCGAGCGCCAGTACATCTGTTTCCACACCTCGCGGGGGATGTCGAAGCGCTTGCGGAACTGCCGCGGAGGCACCGCGATCGCGGTGAGCAGCGACCGCATCACGATCGGCAGCGCCAGCGAGAGCAGGAACCGCGGGAAGGCGCCGCGCGTGGGGATGCGGTGCTCCAGCAACTGGTGGGCGAAGGAGATGTGCCGTGCCTCCTCCGCCACGTGCAGCTGCATGACTGCGGTCATCGTGGGGTGCTGCTCGATACCGGACCGCAGGAACTGCTTCTGCACGTGGTCGATCGGCTCCTCGCCGCCGAGGACGCCCATGTAGAAGATCATCGGGAAGGTGGTGGCCGCCAACGGGATGATCGGCGACAGGCGACGGAACCACAGCGGGCCGCCGGGGACGTCCATCCCGATCCGGTTGACAAACTCCTGGAACATCAGCGTGTGCTGACACTCCTCCTTCGCCTCGTGGGTGGCGTAGCGGAACTCCGGCGAGTTGTTCGGCTGCAGGGCCGTGTACTGCATGATGCCGCGGATCAGCACGGACTCGAACTGCAGCCCCACCTTGGCCACGTTGGCCTGGCGCCACATCCCCATCTCGATCTGCTTGGCGCGCGGCTGCGACTGGTACCAGTCCGTCCGGCCGATCGGGTCGAAACGGGCGTCGAGGATCCAGCGCGGATCGTCCGGGACCACGGCCAGCTCGGGCGAGTCCCAATCGATGTCGACGTAAGGGTCGAAGTTGCGCTCGACGGAGGCCTCGGAGAGGTCCTGCAGGGTCTGCTCGTACTCGGCCTGCCCGGGAAACGAGCGGCCTCGGGTACGACCCATGTGGGTGATGTGCAATGCCATGACGGACTCCTCCTGCAGGCTGACACAGTTCTACTGAAAATGTATCACGTGGATGGACATTTCTCCCTGATCTGTATGAATGCGCTGGTCAACGATGTAGTGTCGCCGGTGGCTCCGTGACATCGGGCCCATTCGTACGTCGTCCCTGATCGTCGAGACCGGAGGCCGCATGACCACCATCCACCACACCGCGAGCGCGTCGGTACCGCTGAGCACCGTCTTCGCCCACGTCGCGGACTACCGGACCGTGCCGAAGTGGTTCTTCGGGATCAGCCGGTTCGTCCCGCAGGGCGAGCAGGACTACGGCCTCGGCGCCACGTACGACGCCGCGGTCAAGATCGGCCCCAAGGAGATCGGCTCAGTCGTGCGCGTCACCGAGTTCGAGGAGGACCGCCTCATCACGCTGACCTCGATCGCGGGCTTCACGACAGCGTCACGCTGGACGTTCACCGCGCTGGACGACGCGACCACCGAGCTCGCCGTGGAGTTCACCTACGAGCTGCCCGGCGGCCTGGCCGGCAGGGCCCTCGGCATGATCATCGAGCCCTTCGCCATACAGGCCGTCAAAGCCTCGGAGTCCGCCCTCCGCCGCGACCTCGAGGCCGCGCGGGCCTGACGCCGCGCTCCGTCCTCGGGGTTAGCGGACGGGTACCAGGTCGTCCGCGTGGACGACGGGGCGGCGCAGGCCCTCCGGGAGGTCCGTCGTGTCGCGGCCGAGCATCGTCTCCAGCTCGGTGTGGTCGTAGGCGGCCACACCGCGCGCCCGGACGGTGCCGCGCAGATCGCGCAGGTTCACGACGTCGCCGCCGGAGAAGGTGCCGCTCACGCGGGTGACCCCGGCCGGGAGCAGGGAGCGCCGGCGGTCCACGACCGCAGCGACGGCACCGTCGTCCAGCGTCAGGTCGCCGTGCACGTCGGCCGCGTGCCGCACCCAGAACCGCCGGGCGGACAGGCGCACGGCCCGCGGCCGGAAGACGGTCCCCACATCGGCGCTGTCGAGCGCCCTGTCGGCGAGCGCCGCCGCGGTGAGCAGGACCGGCACCCCGGCGTCGGCCGCCAGCCGCGCCGCCGAGAGCTTCGACGCCATGCCGCCCGTGCCGAGCGCGCCGCCGGAACCCGCCACGACTCCGTCGAGGTCCTCCGGCCCGTCGACCGCCGCGATGAGCGCGGCATCGCCCTTGCGGGGGTCACCGTCGTAGAGGCCGTCGACGTCCGAGAGCAGGACCAGCGCGTCGGCGCCGGTGAGGTGCGCGACGAGAGCGGCGAGCCGGTCGTTGTCGCCGAAGCGGACCTCGTTGGAGGCCACCACGTCGTTCTCGTTGATGATCGGGACGGCACCCAGCGTGCGCAGCCGGTCCAGCGTGCGCTGCGCGTTCGCGGCGTGCACCCGCAGGCCGATGTCGTGCGCGGTCAGCAGCACCAGCGAGACGATGCGGTCGTAGCGCCGGAACGACGCCCCCCAAGCGTTGGCGAGCTGCAACTGCCCCACGGACGCGACGGCCTGCTTGGTGGCCAGGTCCGTCGGGCGGCGCTTGAGGCCCAGCGGCGCCATGCCGGCGCCGATCGCTCCCGAGGAGACCACGATGACCTCGGTACCCCGATCCAGCCGGGCGACGATGGCGTCGGTCAGGGCGTCGAGCCGGTCCGACGCGAGCCCGTGCTCCAGATCGGTCAGCGCGGAGCTGCCGATCTTCACGACGACTTTGCGGGCACCCGCGACCGCGGCGCGCATATCGCCGGCGAGGAGATCGCCGGTCGCGGGTGCTGCCGTCATTCGTCGTCCTCGTCGTCACTCGCGAGGCCGCGCCGCACGTCGTGCTGACGGCGGCGCTCGGCCGCGCCGACCCGCTCGTTCTGCTCCAGACGGATGTCCGTGCCGCGGCCGGTGACCGGCACGTCGTCGATGGTGCCCAGCGAGGGCTCCCAGTTGAAGCACACGTCGCCGATCGTGACCGGGGCTCCGGGCTCCGCGCCGAGCTTGATCAGTTCCTTCTCGACGCCGAGCCGGTTGAGGCGGTCGGCCAGGTAGCCCACGGCCTCGTCGTTGTCGAACGGCGTCTGCTTGATCCACCGCTCCGGCCGGGGACCGCGCACGACGAAGCCGCCCGGCTGATCGGGGTCGGAGATGACCTCGAAGCCGGACTCGTCGATGGCGATCGGCCGGATGACGGGGCGGCGCGCCACGGGGGTCCCCCGCTCGGCGCGGTACTTCTGCACCAGGTCCGCGAGCGCGAAGGTGAGCTCGCGCAGACCGGTGTGGGCGACCGCGGAGATCACGAAGACGGGCCAGCCGCGCGACTCGAACTCGGGGCGCACCATCTCGGCGAGCTCTGCAGCGTCGGGCACGTCGGCCTTGTTGAGCACGACGATGCGGGGGCGCTCGGAGAGCTCTCCGAGGCCGGTGTCGGCGGCCAGCGCGGGCTGATAGGCGGCCAGTTCGGCCTCCAGCGCGTCGACGTCGCTCACCGGGTCACGGCCCGGCTCGAGGGTCGCGCAGTCCACGACGTGCGCGAGCACTGCGCAGCGCTCGAGGTGACGCAGGAAGTCCAGGCCCAGACCGCGGCCCGTCGACGCTCCGGGGATGAGCCCGGGCACGTCGGCGACGGTGAAGGTGGTCTCCCCCGCCGAGACGACGCCGAGGTTCGGCGCGAGCGTCGTGAACGGGTAGTCGGCGATCTTCGGCTTCGCGGCCGAGAGCACGGAGACGAGCGACGACTTGCCCGCGGACGGGAAGCCCACGAGGCCCACGTCGGCCACGGACTTGAGCTCGAGCACCAGGTCGCGGGCCTGGCCGTCCTCGCCGAGGAGGGCGAAACCGGGGGCCTTGCGCGCCTTGGAGACGAGGGCCGCGTTACCGCGGCCGCCGCGGCCGCCCTGGGCCGCGTCGAAGCGGGTCCCGGCGCCCACGAGGTCGGCGAGCATCTTGCCGTCGGTGTCGAGCACGACGGTGCCGTCCGGCACCTTGAGCACCATGTCCTGGCCGGACTTGCCTTCGCGGTTGCCGCCCTCGCCGGGCTTGCCGTTGGTGGCCTTGAGGTGGGGGCGGAAGTGGAAGTCGAGCAGGGTGTGCACCTGCGGATCGACCTCGAGGATCACGGAACCGCCGCGCCCGCCGTTGCCGCCGTCGGGGCCGCCGAGCGGCTTGAACTTCTCCCGGTGGATCGAGGCGCAGCCGTGGCCACCGTTACCGGCCGTGACATGCACCGTCACCCGGTCGACGAACCTGGACATGGGGACCTCTTTCTCCCTGTGTGCCCGGCGCCGATCAGGGCGCAGGGCGGAAAAGCCGAAGGCGGGCGGGTCTCAGATTCGTAGAGACCGCGCCCGCCTTCGAGAACTCGTGTGTGTTGCTGCGGGACTACGCCTCCACAGCGACCGGCACGATGTTGACCGTCTTGCGGCCACGCTTCGTACCGAACTCCACCGCACCCGCCGCGAGGGCGAAGAGGGTGTCGTCGCCGCCACGGCCGACGCCCACGCCGGGGTGGAAGTGGGTGCCGCGCTGGCGGACCAGGATCTCGCCGGCGCTGACCGTCTGGCCACCGAACCGCTTCACGCCCAGTCGCTGGGCGTTGGAATCACGACCGTTGCGCGAGCTGGACGCGCCCTTCTTGTGTGCCATCTGGCTACTCCTGTACTAAAGGTGTTCGTTGTCTGGTTCGCCGGTCAGGCGATCGCGGTCACCTTGACGACCGTCAGCTTCTGCCGGTGACCCTGACGCTTGTGGTAGCCGGTCTTGTTCTTGAACTTGTGGATCCGGATCTTCGGGCCCTTGACCTGATCCACGACCTCGCCGGTCACGGAGATCTTCTCCAGCGCCGCGGCGTCGGTGGTGAGGTTGGCGCCATCGACGACCAGAGCGACGGGCAGCGTGACGCTGCTACCGACCTCACCGTCGATCTTCTCGACCTTCACCAGGTCGCCGACGGCGACCTTGTACTGCTTGCCGCCGGTCTTGACGATCGCATACGTGGCCATCTTCGGACTTACCTCTTCTTACACTTCTCGTAGTTCAGCGCGCGCCAGGTGCGCGGCTCGTATCACGCGGGTACTCCGGAACACGCACGCACGAGCGCGCCGCCGGAAAAGCGACCTTCCCAGGTTACGGGAAGGCCGGCGACACGGTCAAACCGGCTGGTCCGCCTTGTCGGCACCGTCACTCACGGATCCGCCCGCGGCGGGACCCGCGGGGCGGGCGGCGGCCCGTCGGCGGGCCCGCTTGCGTGCGGGCTCCGCCACCGAGGCCCCGCCACCGTCGCCCACGGAGTCCGTGGCCGATGGCGCGTCGGGCGCGGGGGCCGCGAGGTCGACGACGATCGTCTGCGGCGCTGCGGACGTGGTGGTGGGCGCCTTGCGCGCCACCCGCCGCCGTCGCGACGCGGTACCCGCGGGCTTCTCGGCCTGGGTCGCCTCGACCGCGGGCGCCTCAGCCGCGGGCGCCTCAGCCGCGGGCGCATCGGCGATGGTCTCGACGACCTGCTCGACGGCGGCCCGCTCGACGGTCGCGCCCTCGGTCGCCGCCTCGGCGCCGTTCTCCCCGCCGGCCGTGGGGCCCTGAGGGTGCTCATCGTCGTGGTGCGAGGCCATCGCCCGGAACATCGGGTGCTCACCCTTGTGCGCGGCGGGCTCCTTGGCGGGCGCCGCCGCCGGGGCCTGCGCAGCACCGTCGGACTTGGCGCGCTTGCGCTTCTTGCGGCCCGAGCCGTCCGACTTCTCGCCGGAACGACCCGTGTCCTCACTGCCGCCCGACGACTCGACAGGCGCGTCGTGGACGATGACGCCGCGGCCCGCGCAGGCCTGGCACGGCGTGGAGAAGGCCTCGACGAGGCCGGTGCCGATCCGCTTGCGGGTCATCTGGACCAGGCCGAGCGAGGTCACCTCGGACACCTGGTGGCGGGTGCGGTCGCGGCCGAGCGCCTCGGTGAGGCGGCGCAGCACGAGATCGCGGTTGGACTCGAGCACCATGTCGATGAAGTCGACGACGATCATGCCGCCGATGTCGCGCAGCCGCATCTGGCGCACGATCTCCTCGGCCGCCTCGAGGTTGTTCCGGGTGACGGTCTCCTCGAGGTTGCCGCCGGCTCCGGTGAACTTGCCGGTGTTGACGTCGACGACCGTCATGGCCTCGGTCCGGTCGATGACCAGGGTGCCGCCGGAGGGCAGCCAGACCTTGCGGTCCATCGCCTTCGCGAGCTGCTCGTCGATGCGATAGGCGGCGAAGACGTCCGGTGCATCGGCGTGGGCCTTGTCGAACTTCTCCACGCGGGGCAGCAGGTCGGGCGCGACGGTGGAGACGTACTTCTCGACCGTGCCCCAGGCCCGGCCGCCCTCGATGACGAGCTTGCTGAAGTCTTCGTTGAAGAGATCGCGCACGACCTTGACCAGGAGGTCGGGCTCCTCGTAGAGCGCCTTGACGCCCTTCTGCGACGAGGCCTCCTCGATCTCGGCCCACTGGGCCTGCAGGCGCGCCACGTCGCCCGCGAGCTCCTCGGCGCTGACGCCCTCGGAGGCCGTGCGGATGATGACCCCGGCGTCGGCGGGGACGATCTCCTTGAGGATCTCCTTGAGGCGCTTGCGTTCGGTGTCGGGCAGCTTGCGCGAGATGCCGGCCGAGCCGCCGCCGGGCACGTAGACCAGGAAGCGGCCCGCGAGCGAGATCTGCGTGGTCAGCCGGGCGCCCTTGTGGCCGACCGGGTCCTTCGACACCTGCACCAGCACCTGATCGCCGGGCTTGAGCGCCTGCTCGATCTTGCGGGCGTTGCCGTCCAGACCGGCGGCGTCCCAGTTGACCTCGCCCGCGTACAGCACGCCGTTGCGGCCGCGGCCGATGTCGACGAAGGCCGCCTCCATCGAGGGCAGCACGTTCTGCACGCGGCCCAGGTAGATGTTGCCGACCATCGACGCCGAGCTCGACGACGTGACGAAGTGCTCCACCAGCACGCCGTCCTCGAGGACCGCGACCTGCGTGTAGTCCTGCGGATGGGGCACGGTGTGGCCGTCCTGGCCCTCCGACGGGCCGACGCCGGTGCGCTCGCGCACCACCATCACGCGGTCGACGGCCTCGCGGCGGGCGAGGAACTCCGACTCGGTGAGGATCGGCGGGCGGCGACGCACGGTGTCGCGACCGTCGCGGCGGCGCTGGCGCTTGGCCTCCAGGCGGGTCGAACCACTGATGCCGCGCACCTCGTCACGGCGCGTCCGCTGCCGCGGCTCGCGCTCGTGCACCACGGTGTTCGGCGGGTCGTCGGACGGGGTGGCCTCGGCCCCGTCCTCCCCGGTGCCGCGACGACGGCGACGGCGGCGGCGACGGCGGGAGCCGCCGTCGGTGACGTCCTCGACGTCGTCCCCGTCCGCATCGTCGGAGGAGGCCTCGTCGGCCTTGTCCCCGTCGGTCTTCTCGCCGTCCGCACGCGGGGCGGACGAGTCGGCCTCGCCGGACGTATCGCCCTCGGTCGGCTCCTGGCCGTCCTGCTCGTCGGCGGTCTCGCCGCGGCCGCGGCCACGGCCACGACGTCCGCGGCGACGGCGCCGGTTGCCGCCCGCCTCGTCGTCGCCGTTCTGGTCGGTCGACGGTGCCGCGTCGGCCACCTCCGTCGCGGACTCGACCGCCTCATCGGCCGGGGCGGCGGGCGCCGCAGCGTCCTCGGGAGCCGGGCCGGACTGCCGGGCCGGGCCGGTTTCGGGGGCCGGCTCGGAGTCCTTCTTCGCGGCGCGCGCCTTGCGCGGCGCCTGCTCGACCTGCTCGGGCTGGAGGAACAGCGGCACGTTCGCGTCGAAGTTCGACGGCCCCTGCTCCACGACCGGCTCGGCGACGGGAACCGCCGAGAACAGCGACGGGGCGCTCTCCGGGGCCGGCTGCTCCACCGCGGCGGGCTCCTCGGCTGGGGTGGGCTGCTCCGCGGACGGCGCCTCGGCCGCTGCCGCGGCGGCGCGCTCGGACACGGGCGCCTCGGCGTCCGTCGACCCGGCGCTCGCCTCCGCGAGGCGATCCCGCACACGCTCAGCGGCGCTGCGGTCGATGCTCGAGTGCGCGCTGCGTGCGACGAAACCCAGCTCGCTCAGGTGCGCGAGCACCTCCCTGCTGGTCAGCCCCAGCAGACGCGCCAGCGCGTGCACCCGCAGCTTCTGCGGGAACTCGTCCCGAGCTTCGTTGTTCTGTTCTTCCGGCGACGTGTTGTCGGCCACTTACTGTCTCCTACCGACCCCCGGGCGCGATCACTGCTGGTCGCGGCCACGCGGGGGCGTGTCATGTGGTGCGGGCGAAGGAGTTCTCCTACCGCCCCACGTTTGTCAAGGTCTGCACGTGTCTCGTGCGTGGCGCACGCTGGCTCGACGTTCTGCGAGCCAGCCGGGCCGGTCGGCGCTGCACGGTTGCGCGCGCCGACGTGCGTCCGGAGTCAGTATCCCACACGCCCCGGGCAGTACGGAAAAGTATCGGGCCCGCGCCGCGCGATGTCGCGCGGGCGGGCCCGTGGGATCAGGGATGCGGAACAGGTTTCCGCAGGTCAGGCAATGCCCGGGAACCAGAGGGCGATCTCGCGCGCGGCGGACTCGGGCGAATCGGAGCCGTGCACCAGGTTCTCCTGGGTCTCGAGGCCGAAGTCGCCGCGGATGGTGCCCGGCACGGCCTTCTCGACCGGGTCGGTGCCGCCCGCGAGCTGGCGGAACGCGGCGATCGCGCGCGGCCCCTCCAGAACGGCGGCCACGACGGGCCCGGAGGTGATGAATTCGAGCAGGGAGCCGAAGAAGGGCTTCTCCTTGTGCTCGGCGTAGTGGCCCTCGGCCACCTCGGTCGAGACGTGCTTGAGCTCGAGGGCCGCGATGGTGAGGCCCTTCCGCTCGATGCGCGCCAGAATCTCCCCGGAGAGGCCGCGCCGCACGCCGTCGGGCTTGATCAGAATCAGAGTCCGCTCAGTCACGACCTCAGCCTAACGGGCCTCATTCGGCGATCGGTTCCTGCCCCGGCAGCCGGCCCTCCGCCATGCGCTGCTTCACGTCGCGCTCGATGTAGGCGATGTACACCCAGACGATGGCGAAGACGACGCCCACGGCGCCGATCCCCCAGTGCACGACGAAGCCCGCGATGACGGCGACCTGCAGCGCGAGGAAGGCGGGAATGGCCCACGGCTTCTTCACGACCATGCACCCGCCGAACATGAGCGCCGCGAGGATGAGCACGTACGCGATCTTCAGACCGGAGAGCCCGGGCGAGAGCCGGACCACCACGGGGAGGGCCAGCAGGACGACGATCATCTCGAGGATCAGGGTGCCGGAGAGGATGCCCCGGAAGCTCTTCCACGGATCCTTGGGGGGCGGGGTGAACCTGGGGTTGGATGCGGGGGTTCCCGTCACTGGGGTTCCTTTCCGAACAGCGAGCGCGCGACACCGGCGGTGACCACGGAACCGGTGATGAGGACGCCCACGCCGGAGGCGGGGCCGTCCTCGTCGTCGGATTCCTGGTCGGCGAGCGCGACGGCGGTCTCGACCGCGTCGACCATGGTGGGCGAGGTGACCACGCGGTCCTCGCCGAAGATCTCCTCGGCGATCGCCGCGAGCCGCTCGACCTCCAGCGCGCGGGGCGAGCCGTTGTGGGTGACGACGACGGTGTCGAGCGCGGGCTCGAGCGCCGTCAGCACGCCGACGGCGTCCTTGTCCGCGAGCACGGAGACGACGCCGATCAAGGTGCGGAAGCCGAACTCGGTCTCGATGGTGCGCGCCAGCGCCTGCGCGCCGTGCGGGTTGTGCGCCGCGTCGAGGAGCACCGTCGGGGCGCTGCGCACGCGCTCCAGCCGGCCGGGCGAGGCGGAGTTCGCGAAACCCTCGCGCACCGTGTCGAGGTCGAGCTGCTGGTCGGCGCCGGCGCCGAAGAAGGCCTCGACGGCGGCGAGGGCCACGGCGGCGTTGTTGGCCTGGTGCTCGCCGTGCAGCGGCAGGAAGACGTCGTCGTAGACCCCGCCGAGGCCCTGCAGGGTGAGCTGCTGACCGCCGACCGCGACGCGACGCTCCACCACCGCGAACTCGGAGCCCTCGCGCGCGACCGCGGCGTCGGTCTCGACCGCCTTGCGCAGCAGAACGTCCATCGCCGCGGGCTCCTGCTTGCCCACGATCATCACGGTGTCCTTGGGGATCAGCCGCTCGGGCGCGCGCTTGACGATGCCGGCCTTCTCTCCTGCGATCGACGCGAGGTCGGGGCCGAGGAGCTCGACGTGGTCGAGGCCGATCGGGGTGATCACGGCGACCTCCGCCGTCACCACGTTCGTGGCGTCCCAGGTGCCACCGAGCCCGACCTCCACGACGGCCACGTCGACGGGGGCCTCGGCGAAGGCCGCGAAGGCCATGGCGGTGAGCACCTCGAACTTGCTCATCCGCGGCCCGTCGGCGGCCTCGGACTGCGCATCGACGAGTTCGATGAAGGGCTCGAGCTCCCGGTAGGTCTCCACGTACTGCCGCGCGGTGAGCGGCGCGCCGTCGATGGCGATGCGCTCGGTGGCGAGCTGCAGGTGCGGGCTGGTGATCCGGCCGGTGCGGCGCGAGAAGGCCAGCAGCAGTGCGTCGATCATCCGCGCCGTCGACGACTTGCCGTTGGTTCCGGCGACCTGGATCGACGGGTACGCGTCCTGCGGTGAGCCGAGCAGTTGCATCAGAGCGGCGATGCGCGTGAGCGAGGGCTCGATCTTCGTCTCCGGCCAGCGCTGGTCCAGTTCCGCCTCGACCTGCGCCAGTTCGGCGAGATCGTCGGGGTCGGCGGCGAAGGCGGGAACCGTCACGCCGCTCCCCCGCCGAGCTGCGCGATCCGGGCGGTGAGGCGCTCGACCTCTTCCTGCGCGACGGCCCGCCGCCCGCGGATCTTGTCGACGACCGCGTCGGGCGCCTTCGCAAGAAAGGCGTCGTTGCCCAGCTTGGCGGTGGTCCCGTCGAGCTCCTTCTGCGCCGCCTTGAGATCCTTCTCCAGCCGTGCCCGCTCGGCCCCCAGGTCGACGGTGCCGGACGTGTCCAACTCGACGGTGACGGTGCCGCCCACGAGGCGGACCTCCAGCGACGCGGTGGCGGCGAAGCCGTCCTCCGGCGGAGTGAGCCGGCACAGGTTTGCTGCGGCGGCGGCGAGCGAGGTGAGGCCCGCCTCGTCGAGCCCGCTGAGCCGGGCGGCGACCCGCTGCCCGGGCTTGAGCAGCTGGTCGCTGCGGAAGCGGCGGATCTCGGTGACCAGGCGCTGCAGGTCGGCGAAGCGGCGGGCGGACTCGACGCCATCGGCGGGGATCTCCGCCGGGGCCCGCTCCGGCGACGGCCAGTCGGCGATCACCAGGGACGTTCCGCCCGTGAGCGCCTTCCACAGCACCTCGGTGACGAAGGGCATCGTCGGGTGCAGCATGCGCAGGACGACGTCGAGGGCCTTGCCAAGCACCAGGCGGGTGTTCTCCGCGACCGCGGCGTCGTCGCCCTGCAGCTGCAGCTTGGCGACCTCGAGGTACCAGTCGCACAGCTCGTCCCACGCGAAGTGGTACAGCGCCTCGCAGGCCTTACCGAGCTCGTTGTCGTCGAACGCGGCGTCGGCCTCCGCCTGCACGGCGGCGACGCGGTCGAGGATCCAGCGGTCGGCGTCGGTCAGGTCGGCGCGATCCGGCAGCTCCCCGACGCGGGCGTCGTTCATCAGGGCCAGCTTGGTGGCGTTGAACAACTTGGTGGCGAACTTCCTGCTGCTCGCGGCCGCGTCCGCGCCCACGTTGAGGTCGGCGCCGGGGATGGTGCCGCGCGCGAGGGTGAAGCGCAGTGCGTCGGCGCCGTACTCGTCGACCCAGTCGAGGGGGTCGATGCCGTTGCCCTTCGACTTGCTCATCTTGCGGCCGAACTCGTCGCGCACCAGGCCGTGCAGCAGCACCTCGTGGAAGGGCACCTTGCCGGGGGCGGTCGGCTCCTCGCCGACGAAGGTGCCGAACATCATCATCCGGGCGACCCAGAAGAAGATGATGTCGTAGCCGGTGACCAGCGTCGAGGTGGGATAGAACTTCGCCAGATCCGCCGTCTCCTCGGGCCAGCCCATGGTCGAGAAGGGGAAGAGTCCGGAGCTGAACCAGGTGTCCAGGACGTCGGGATCCTGCTCGTAGCCGGCGGGCGGCACGTCGTCGGGGCCGCAGCAGACGACATCCCGGTTCCCCTCAGCGTCGGCGGGGCCGTACCAGACGGGGATGCGGTGGCCCCACCACAGCTGGCGGGAGATGTTCCAGTCGTGCATCTCGTCGACCCAGTCGAAGAACCTGGGCGCGAGCGACTCGGGGACGATGGCCGTGTCACCGTTGCGCACGGCGTCGCCCGCGGCCGTGGCCAGCCGGTCGACCTTGACCCACCACTGCATCGACAGGCGCGGCTCGATCGGCTCGCCGGAGCGCTCGCTGTGGCCGACGCTGTGCCGGTACGGCCGCACCTCTTTGACGATCCGGCCCTGCTCGGCGAGGGCGTCGCGGATCGCCCTGCGGGCGACGAAGCGGTCGAGACCGTCGAACTGCGTTCCGGTGCCGGCGATGTGGCCGGTCTCGTCCATGATCGTGGGCATCGGCAGGTCGTGCCGCTGGCCGAGCGCGAAGTCGTTCGGGTCGTGCGCGGGGGTGATCTTCACGGCGCCAGAGCCGAACTCGGGGTCGACGTAGTCGTCGGCCACGACCGGGATTCGGCGATCCAGGAACGGATGCTCAAGCGTGGTCCCGACGAGGGCGCGGTAGCGCTCGTCGTCGGGGTGGACGGCGATCGCGGTGTCGCCGAGCATCGTCTCCAGCCGGGTGGTGGCACAGACGATGTGCGGCTCGTCGTCGTTCAGAGATCCGTAGCGGAAGGAGACGAGCTCGCCGTCGACCTCCTTGTGGTCGACCTCGAGATCGGAGATGCCGGTCTGCAGCACGGGCGACCAGTTGACCAGGCGCTCGGCGCGGTAGATCAGGCCCGCGTCGAAGAGCTGCTTGAAGATGGTCTGCACCGCGCGGGAGAGGCCCTCGTCCATGGTGAAGCGCTCGCGGGACCAGTCGACGCCCACGCCGATGCGGCGCATCTGGCCGGTGATGTTGCCGTGGCTGGCCTCCTTGAAGGCCCAGGCGCGCTCGAGGAAGGCCTCGCGGCCGATCTCGCGGCGGCTGGTGCCCTCGGCGGCGAGCTGCTTCTCGACGAGCGACTGGGTGGCGATGCCGGCGTGGTCGGTGCCCGGCAGCCACAGCACCTCGTAGCCCTGCATCCGCTTGCGGCGGCACAGCGCGTCCGTGATGGTCTGGTCGAGCGCGTGACCGAGATGCAGGCTGCCCGTGACGTTCGGGGGCGGCAGGACCACGGAGAATGCCGGCTTGGGCGAGGTGTTGTCGGCCGTGAAGTACCCCGCGTCGACCCAGCCGCGGTAGATGTCCGCCTCTACCGCACCGGGCTCCCAGGCGGCGGGAAGTCGGTCTGCGGCGTTCTGCGGATCAGTAGTCACCCCACGATTCTAGTCAGCGCACGCGAGCGGTTTCCGCGGGGCGTTTGCCGGTCCGCGTCGTCCCGGAGAACGGGTGGCGCACCGTCGAACGGATACGACTGCGCCCCCGACCGGTTCGGTCGGGGGCGCAGTCAAATCGTGGGTCTACGCGCTCTTCTCCTGGCGCGCGTGGGAGCGCTTGCGGGGCACGATGGTCGGCAGCACGTTGTCGCGCACCGTCTCGCCCGTGACGACGACCTTCGCCACGTCGTCGCGCGACGGGATGTCGAACATCACGGGGTTGAGGACCTCTTCCATGATGGCGCGCAGGCCGCGGGCACCGGTGCCGCGGTGGATCGCCTGATCGGCGATGGCGCCGAGGGCGTCCTCATCGAACTCGAGCTCCACGCCGTCCATCTCGAAGAGGCGCTGGTACTGCTTGACGAGCGCGTTCTTGGGCTCCGAGAGGATCGAGACCAGCGACTCCTTGTCGAGGTTCGAGACGGAGGCGATGACGGGCAGGCGGCCGATGAACTCGGGGATCAAGCCGAACTTGATGAGGTCCTCGGGCAGCACGTCGGCGAAGTGGTCGACGGTGTCGACCTCCGCCTTGGTGCGCACCTCGTTGCCGAAGCCGAGGCCGCGCTTGCCGATCCGGTCGCCCACGACCTTCTCCAGCCCCGCGAACGCGCCGGCCACGATGAACAGCACGTTCGTCGTGTCGATCTGGATGAACTCCTGGTGCGGGTGCTTGCGTCCGCCTTGGGGCGGCACCGACGCCTGCGTGCCCTCGAGGATCTTCAGCAGCGCCTGCTGCACGCCCTCGCCCGACACGTCGCGCGTAATCGACGGGTTCTCGCTCTTGCGGGCGATCTTGTCGACCTCGTCGATGTAGATGATGCCGGTCTCGGCGCGCTTGACGTCGTAGTCGGCGGCCTGGATCAGCTTGAGGAGGATGTTCTCCACGTCCTCGCCGACGTAGCCCGCCTCCGTGAGCGCGGTGGCGTCGGCGATGGCGAAGGGCACGTTGAGCATCTTCGCCAGCGTCTGCGCAAGGTAGGTCTTACCGCAGCCGGT
Source organism: Tsukamurella asaccharolytica (assembly GCF_007858435.1). GTDB lineage: Bacteria > Actinomycetota > Actinomycetes > Mycobacteriales > Mycobacteriaceae > Tsukamurella > Tsukamurella asaccharolytica. The sequence continues at coordinate 95,891 of NZ_VIGW01000007.1, forward strand.
GGGTCCGAGCATGAGGATGTTGGACTTCGCCAGCTCCACGTTCTCGCCGCGGGCGTCCTTGCGCTCGCCGGCCTGGATGCGCTTGTAATGGTTGTACACGGCCACGGCGAGGTTCCGCTTCGCGGAGTCCTGGCCGATGACGTAGTTGTCGAGGAAATCGCGGATCTCGACGGGCTTGGGCAGCTCGTCCAGCTTCACGTCGCTGGTCTCGGCGAGTTCCTCTTCGATGATCTCGTTGCAGAGGTCGATGCACTCATCGCAGATGTACACGCCGGGGCCCGCGATCAGCTTCTTGACCTGCTTCTGGCTCTTTCCGCAGAAGGAGCACTTCAACAGGTCTGCGCCGTCCCCTATCCGTGCCATGCCGTGCCTACTTCCCTTGCCGATGACTCGCCCGCCGCGTTGCTCAGCAGGTGACGTCTATTGTCGACGGTACCCGCGAACTTCCGTCCCGGCGACCGATATGAACAGCTTGCTAGAGGTGGCACCGGGGGTCGCGGAACCCGCTCACGCGGCGTGTCGCGACCCCCGGTTTCCTGCTGCGATTACTTCGCGGACGCCTTGCGGTACGGGAACACCGTGTCGACGATGCCGTACTCCTTGGCCTGGTCGGCCGTGAGGATGTTGTCGCGGTCCGTGTCCTTGCGGATCTGCTCGACGGTCTGGCCGGTGTGGCTCGCCAGGATCTCGTCGAGGCGGTTGCGGGCGCGCTCCATCTCGGCGGCCTGGATCTCCAGGTCGGAGACCTGGCCGCGCATCGACCCGCCTGTGCGGGGCTGGTGGATGAGCACCGTCGAGTTGGGCAGCGCGGCGCGCTTGCCCGGGGTGCCGCCCGCCAGCAGGATCGCCGCGGCCGAGGCAGCGGTGCCCAGCACCACGGTCGCCACATCGCAGTGCACGTACTGCATCGTGTCGTAGATGCCGAGCGCGTCGTAGAGGCTGCCGCCGGGCGAGTTGATGTAGATCGTGATGTCGCGGTCCGGGTCCTGCGACTCGAGCACCAGGATCTGAGCCATCACATCGTTCGCCGAGACCTCGTCGATCTGGTTCTTGAGGAAGATGATGCGCTCGTCGAAGAGCTTCGAGTACGGGTTCGTGACCCGCTCGTTGCCGTTGGCCGCGCGCTCGATGAACGACGGGACGTCGTAGCGGTTGGTCGCGGGGACGTGCAGGCCCTGGGCCGACATCGTGGTGGGGTAGTAACCCTCGGTCATTTCAAGTGTCCTCTCGCTACTTGACGGAGCTCGCGCGGCTGACGACGTGATCGACGAAACCGTAGTCCCGGGCCTCCTCGGCCGTGAACCACTTGTCGCGGTCTGCGTCCAACTCGATCCGCTCGATCGACTGGCCGGTGAACTGGGCGTTGAGCCGGTTCATCTCCACCTTGGTCTTGCGGAACAGCTCGGCCTGGATGGCGATGTCGGCCGCGGTGCCACCGATGCCGGCGGACGGCTGGTGCATCATGATGCGCGCGTGCGGCAGGGCGTAGCGCTTGCCCCTGGCGCCTGCGGCGAGCAGGAACTCACCCATCGAGGCGGCCATGCCCATCGCGTAGGTCGCGACGTCGCACTCGACGAACTCCATCGTGTCGAAGATCGCCATACCGGCGGAGATGCTGCCGCCGGGCGAGTTGATGTAGAGGTTGATGTCCTTGGTCGGATCCTCCGCCGACAGCAGCAGCATCTGCGCGCAGAGCTGGTTGGCGATGTCGTCGTTCACCTCGCTGCCGAGGAAGATGATCCGCGACTCCAGGAGGCGGCTGTACACCGAATCGTTCAGGTTCAGGCCGGCCATTCCGGCCCGCATGGTGGGGTTGGAGGTCATCCGCTGCTCCCTGCCTTTCTTTGCTGTCATCGACACTAACGAACGGGCAGGGCGGGTACGTCCCCCGGCACGCCCGGCTCCGCTGAGGGCAGAAACGCCCCGCAGCCGGTCAGGCTGCGGGGCGCTCCGCGGGGTGCTACTTCTTGTCGGCCTCGGCGGTGATCTCCTCCGCCTCGGTGACCACGTCCTCCTCGGCCGCGGCCTCCTCGGCGAGCTCCTCGCCGGCGTCCTCGCGGTCGAACAGCGCCTTGGTGTCGACGGTGTTGCCGTCGGCGTCCTTGACCGTCACCTCGAGCACGACGTCCGCGAGGCCCTTACCGCGACGGACCTCCTGGAAGAGGGCGGGCAGCTGGCCGGCCTGCTGGATCTGCTGGATGAACTCCTGCGGCTGCATGCCGTAGCGCTGCGACTGGAACAGGATGTGCTCCTGCAGCTCCTGCTGGTCGACCTGCACGTCCTGCGCGTCGGCGATCGCGTCGAGCAGCAGCTGCACCTTGACCTGCTTCTCGGCCGACTCGCGCGCCTGGGTCTCGAACTCCTCGCGGGTGGTGCCCTGCGCCTTGAGGGCGGTCTCGAGGAGCTCCTCGTTGTGGCCCACCTGGTGCAGCACGTCGTGCACGTTGGCGTCGGTCTGCTCCTTGACGACGGCCTCGGGCAGCGGCACCTCGACGGTCTCGAGCAGCTTGTCGAGCACGGCGTCACGGATGTCGGCGGCCTGGCCGAGCTTCTTGTTCTGCTCGACCCGCTCGCGCAGGTCGGCGCGCAGCTCGTCGACGGTGTCGAACTCGCTCGCGAGCTGGGCGAACTCGTCGTCCAGCTCGGGCAGCTCGCGCTCCTTCACCGAGTCGACGACCACGGTGACGTCGGCCTCCTGGCCCGCGAACTCGCCGGCCACGAGGGTGGTGGCGAACTGCTTGGACTCGCCGGACTTCAGGCCGACGATGGCCTCGTCCAGCCCGTCGATGAGGTTGCCCGAGCCGACCTCGTGCGAGAGGCCGGTGGTTTTGGCGTCCTCGACGTCCTTGCCGTCGACGGTGGCCGACAGGTCGATGGTGACGAAGTCGCCGGTCTCGACGGCGCGGTCCACACCCTTGAGGGTGCCGAAGCGGGCGCGCAGGCCCTCGATCTGCTCGTCGATGTCGGCGTCGGTGACCTCGAGCGACGGGACCTCGACCGCGATGGCCGAGTAGTCGGGCAGCGTGATCTCGGGACGGACGTCGACCTCCGCGGTGAACGAGAAGGTCTCGCCGTACTCCAGCTTCTCGATGTCGATCTCGGGCTGGCCCAGGGCCTTGACGTCGGCTTCCAGGACGGCCTGGCTGTACTTGCCGGGCAGCGCGTCGTTGATCACCTGCGAGAGCACGGCGTCGCGGCCGACGCGCGCCTCGATCAGCTTCGCGGGGGCCTTGCCCTTACGGAAGCCGGGGATGTTGACCTGCTGCGCGAGCGTCTCGTAGGCGCGATCGAAATCCGGCGCGAGCTCGTCGAAAGGAACCTCGACGCTCAGGCGGACGCGAGTCGGGCTCAGCTGCTCGACGGTGCTCTTCACTCGTTCTCCTCGGGTTGGTATCAGCGGGAAGGCCGCGTGATGTGCGGTTTCCTGCGGGCAGCACGGGGCCCCGTCGGGCCCACGGCACTCGGGCCAGCGTACGCGACGGCGCCCGGCCAACGACAGCCCGGGCGGGGCGCCGACACGGTGGGCGCACGGGGCGCCGCGATCGTCCTAGTCTGACGTCATGGAACTCACGTTGCGCGCCCTGGAGCGCACGGATCTCCCGTTCGTGCACGGCCTGTTCAACGACAGGGCGGTGATGTCGTACTGGTTCGAGGAACCCTTCGACGCGCTGGCCGAGCTCGAGAACATCTACGAGCGGCACATCCACGACGAGCGCGAGCGGCGTTTCATCATCGAGGACGACGGGCTGCCGGTCGGACTGGTCGAGCTCGTCGAGATCAACGTGATCCACCGGAATTGCGAGTTCCAGATCATCGTCGCTCCGTCGGCGCAGGGCAGGGGGTACGCAGTGCCCGCCACCCGCAGGGCGCTCGACTACGCGTTCCGGATCCTCAACCTGCACAAGGTGTACCTCTCCGTCGACGTGGCCAACGAGAAGGCGGCGCACGTCTACGAGAAGCTCGGGTTCACCGAGGAGGGGCTGCTGCGCGAGCAGTACTTCTCGAACGGCGGCTACCGCGACGCGCGGCTCATGGGGATGTTCCAGCGCGACTTCCTCGCCACGGACCCGCCGACCGCCTGATCACAACCGCACCGTCCAGTGTGATGTCCCTCCCATCGGGGTCCGAATATGACTCGGTGCGGCCGCACGGCGAAGCGAGCTTCCTGTCGGTAACCATGGGGAATGACCACCTCGACGGAGCAAGAGCACACGAAGCAACAGCCCCGCCCGGTCGTCTCCCGGGACGCCGCCATCGGGCCCGATGCACGGCTGTCCTGGCTTCTCGCCGGCATGGCGGGCATGGTCGGCGCGGTCGCCTTCCTGCACTCGGCGGGATACTTCGTCACCTTCATGACGGGCAACACCGAGCGCGCTGTCCTCACGTGGTTCAAGGCGTCCGACGCGCAGCAGGTGGCCGGGGCGGGCGCGCTCGCCGCGATGGCACTGATCTTCGCCTTCGTGACCGGTGTCGTCACGGCGTCGATCTGCCGCCGCTACTTCTGGCAGAACCACGCGCACGGGCCCACCGTTCTCACCACCGCCGGACTGCTGGTCGCGTCGGCGACGGACTTCGTCCTCGACGGCTTCGAAGGGCCGGAGGTGCGGTTCGTACCCATCCTCATCATCACGTTCTCGCTGGGGGCCCTGAACACCTCGTTCACGAAGAACGGCGAGGTCTCGGTCCCTCTCTCCTACGTCACGGGCACGCTGGTCAAGCTCGGTCAGGGCATCGAGCGGCACGCGACGGGCAACGGCACCGTCTTCGACTGGCTCGGCTACGCCCTGGTGTACGCGGGGTTCGTCCTCGGGGCGGCCGTCGGCGGCATCATCGGCTCCTTCGTCACTGGCCCGCAGGTGATCCTGGCCGCGGGCCTGCTCTGCGGCGCGATCACGCTCGTGACGTTCCTGCACTCGGACCGTCGGAAGCTGCTCGGCTGACCGACGATCGCCGGAGCGAGACCGGGCCGCCACGGACCGCCGCGCACTGACCGGATTGGGTTCAGCGCGATCGCAACCGATGACAGCTCGCTCGTCCGCCGATATCTTCCGGCCGGTGAGTACCACCACCGCCGACGGGGCCCCCGCCCCGTCGGCCCCCGACAGTTCCCAGCTGCGGCGCGTGATCGCCGCGTCCCTGCTGGGCACCACTGTCGAGTGGTACGACTTCTTCCTCTACTCGACCGCGGCGTCCATGGTCTTCAACAGGCTCTTCTTCCCGGACACCAGCTCCTTCGTGGGCACGATGCTCAGCTTCGTGACCTTCGCGGTCGGCTTCGTGATGCGGCCCGTCGGCGGTCTCGTTTTCGGCCACATCGGCGATCGGATCGGCCGGCGGCAGACGCTCGCGCTGACGATGTTGCTGATGGGCGTGGCGACAGCACTCATGGGCGCGCTCCCCACCGCCGAGCAGGTCGGCATCCTGGCCCCGATCCTGTTGCTGGTTCTGCGGATCGTGCAGGGCTTCGCACTGGGCGGCGAGTGGGCGGGCGCCGTCCTGCTCGCCATCGAGCACGCTCCCGAGGGGCGCAAGGGCCGTTACGGCGCAGTCCCACAGGTCGGACTGGCGCTGGGGCTGGGGCTCGGAACGGCGGTCTTCGCCCTCCTGCAGACGGTTTTCGACGAAGAGCAGTTCCTCCAGTTCGGGTGGCGCATCGCCTTCGGGGTGTCGATCGTGCTGGTGGTGATCGGCGTCCTCGTGCGGCTGGCGGTCGACGAGACCCCGGCCTTCGTCGCGGCGAGGGCCACTCTGGACACGACCCGCACTCCCCTACGGCAGTTGCTCGGCGATCCGATTCTGCGCCGCAACACGATCGCGGGGTGCCTCGCCCGGTGGGCGGAGGGCAGCGCGTTCAACACGTGGGGCGTCTTCACCATCACCTACGCCACCGCGACGCTCGCGATGAACAGGGTGGACGTCCTCGTCGCGGTGACCGTGGCCGCACTGGTCATGGCCGCGGTGATCCCGTTCGCGGGCGTCCTCGCGGATCGGTTCGGTCCCGGGCGCGTGTACGGGACGGGGGTGCTGCTCTACGGACTTGCGGTGTTCCCCGTCTTCGCGCTCTTCGGCACCGCGTCGATACTGTGGTTCACCGTCGGGCTCGTCATCGTCTTCGGCCTGATCCACGGCGTCTTCTACGCCGCGCAGGGCACGTTCTTCGCGAGCATGTTCCCCACCGAGGTCCGGTACACGGGCCTGTCCGTCGTCTACCAGTTCTCGGGGATCTACGCCTCGGGGCTGACGCCGCTCATCCTGACCGCCCTGATCCACAACGCCGACGGTGCGCCGTGGACCGCGGCGGGCTACCTGGTGGCGACCGCGCTGATCTCGTTCGCCGCGACCGTGTGGATCCGGCGCGTCACCCGGTTGCCCTGATCGGTCAACGGTGCACGGCTCCGCCCCGTCTCTGATTGGAACACAGGAGCGCCCTGTGATACAGTTTCGAACAAGTTCGTGAGCGTGGCTGTAAACCGCTCAGTGAAACAGAGGCCGGGGCGCGTTACAGGTGCCACCGGCCTCGCCCATATCTGGAGCACATCGCTTGCTCACGCGCCGTGCACGGGGCGAGGTCACCCAAGGTCGGGTCTGACCATCCGCGACTCGTGGCACGACCACTCCTCGTCGATCTGCACGGCACCGTCGAGCTCGAACCGGTGCTTGCGATAGAAGGCGAGCGCCCTGGCATTACCCGTCGCCAGCCACAGGTACGCCCCGTGCTCCCCGATCACCTCGTCCATCAGCGCCGCCGCAACGCCGGCGCCGTGATGCTCGGGGAGAACGTTGAGGGACCAGAGCTGCGTCTTCGACGGTGCGCCGACGTCGCGCGCGGGCCCACCCGTCGCGAAACCGATGATCCTCCCCGTCGCCGGGTGCACGGCGCACCGAGTACGGATGCCTTCGGCCTCCTGGCGATCCAGGCCGGCGACGATCCGTCGCCACCGATCCGTCCCGGCCGGCACGGTGAGGGCGTCGAGCTTCGCTCTGTCCACCAGGCCCGGGTACGTCACCCTCCAGACGTGGACGTGGACCTGCGCCAGCGCGACGGCGTCGCCGTCCTCTGGCCGCCGGATCAGGTATCCGGTTGCCGTGTCTCTGCTCACCGCCATGCCGTGAACAGTAGTTCCGACTCCCACCGTGCTGCCCGCCCCGAGGCGATGGTGGCCGCCGGCCGAGCCTGACGGGAGCCGGAGGGCTCACCTCGACGCGGGCGCGGTTCGCATCCTCGCCACGGGTACTCTTTACCTGGTCGCACACGCGATCACGGGATGTGGCGCAGCTTGGTAGCGCATTCGCTTTGGGAGCGAAGGGTCGCAGGTTCGAATCCTGTCATCCCGACTGAGTCTGCACGGTGAAGCACGGACGCTCCATCCCGAGACCGGGACGACTAACGGAATCCACCGGATCCCAATGGACGCAACGGTTCCGAGAGCGACTAGGCGGCGTGTGATGGTGGCGCGTCGAGGTCGTCGCAGAAGTAGAACGCCGCGCGGGGGAAGGTCGGAGATTCGGGCGGTGGCAACTGCTCCGACAACAGCCGGGACAGCGTCACCGAGTGATGAAACGGAAGGTCCGCAGGATCCGGCAAGGTGACGCTTCCGCCGGTCACGGGATGCCACGTGTCGTCGCCGACAGCGCGGCAGCGCATGCTCGCGCGCCCCGAGCGGTCACACTCGGTGACCACTTCGACGACACCGCTGACGCGGACGCCGTCCTCAGTGGGTAGCGATCTCTCGGTGTCGACGGTGGCGGTGAGTCGATGCAGAGCTCTCATGATTGGCTTTCCTCATGAACCCAAGGGCCGGCCTCAGGTGGGGTCGAGCTCGGGACCCCGACCAGCCCGTCACGGGCCCCGAGCAGAACGTGGCGGCGCGGACCAGCGCAATGGCGCGTGGTCCGCACCGCCGTTCCTGTCTATTCGACGACCGCGCGCCCTGGTTCCCCGGTCACGCCCCCGGGCTCAACGGCGAGTTGCTCGCACGGCGACTCATCGGCTCCGTGCTCGACGACGATCTGGCGCGGCTTGGCCCGTTCAGCGATCGGGATGGTCACCGTAAGGACGCCGTTGTCGTAGCGCGCTGCGATGCCCGCGGTGTCGATGCTCTCGCCAAGAGTGAGCTGCCGACGGTAGACGCCGGAGAACCGCTCACTGGTCAGCCATCGAACGCCGGCATCAGACATCGTGGTCCGACGGCCGGTCAGGGTGAGGACGCCGTTCTCGACGTTCACCTCAATCGAACCGGGGTCCGCGCCCGGCAGATCGGCAGTGAGGACGTAGTGATCATCCACCTGGTAGAGATCCATCGGCATGAACCGCGGCGACCGCGCCGATCCCGTTTGTCGACCGGCGGCGAGAAGCCCCTGAGCCAGGTCGTCGAAGTCAGAAAAAGGATCAAACCGAAGCACAGCAAACACCTCCCGTAGTACCAGGCTGCCCGCCACCCTGACGGGCAACTCAATCAACTGTGCACTTCCATATTTAGCACTCTCCGACCCCGAGTGCTAGAAGAACTATGTGATCTGGATCATATTGTGACGGGGTTTTGGAGTGCTGCACTCACTGGTCGCGCGGGCGCCGAGGCTGCAGGAGTCCGCGAACGGCGATCCCCGCGACCAGCGCCCAGAAGGCGGCGCCGACGCCCGCCACCGTCGTCCCCGAGGCTGCGACGATGAACGTCACCGCGGCGGGGACGCGGGCGGATTCGTCCGCCATCGCGCCGGCGCACGCGGCGGCGAAAGCACCGACGAGGGCAACGCCCGCGACGGCCTGGATCACCCCCTCGGGCGCGGCCAGCACCACGGCGGTCAGGCCCGTGCTCAGCACGCCCAGAACGAGATTCGCGGCACCCGACGAGACTCCGGCGATCCATCGCCGAGAGGTGTCCTCCCCCGCATCGGGTCCCGCGGCGAGCGCCGCGCTGATCGCGGCGAGGTTGATCGCGTGCCCGCCGAAGGGTGCACCGACGACGCTGCCGACGCCCGTCATCGCGAGCGAGGGCCGCCACGGCACCGAGTACCCGTAGCTCGCGAGCACCGCGACCCCGGGGATGTTCTGCGAGGCCATCGTCACGATGTACAGCGGCAGCACCACCCCGGTGAGCGCCTGCAGGGTGATCGACGGGGTGGTCCACTCGACGTGCGGGACCAGCTCCGCCGCCGCGGGGACGGCGTCGTCGCGCACGAGGGCCACCGCGATCACGGCGAGCGCCGTCACGAAGGCCAGCGGCACCGCCCACCGCGGGCGGAGCTTGAGCAGCACCAGCCACACCACCAGCACGGGTGCCACCGCCCACGGATGCTTCCCGAGCGCCGTGACCGGCGCGATGCACAGCGGCAGCAGCACACCGGCGAGCATGGCCTGGGCGATCGGGGTCGGGATCTTCTGCACCCAGCGCGCGAGGGTCGGCCAGAGTCCGGTGAGCACGAACAGCACGCCGCACACGACGAACGCGCCGACGGCGGCGGGCCAGCCGCCCGCGACGGCGCCGGTCGTGGCGAGCAGCGCCGCGCCGGGCGTCGACCAGGCGCTGATGATCGGCATCCGGTACCGCCACGACAGCAGCGCGGACGCCGCACCCATCGTGACCGTGACGGCCAGGAGGCCCGACGCCGCCTGCCCCGGGCTCGCGCCCATCGCCCGCAACCCGGCGAGCACGACCGCGAAGGCGGAGGTGTACCCCACCAGGGCGGTGACGACGCCGGCGCCGACCGGAACCATCGTTCCGTTCTCAGAACGTTCCATGAACAGAACGTAGCATGGGGCCATGCCCTCCCCTGACATCGGCGCCCGACTCCGCGAGCTGCGCAGCGAGCGCGGACTCAGCCTGTCCGAGCTCGCCCGCCGCGCCGGCGTGGGCAAGGGCTCGCTCTCGGAGATCGAGGCGGGCGGGCGCAACCCGACGGTCGAGACGCTCTACGCGCTCTGCGGGCCGCTCGACGTGCCGCTCACGGCCCTGGTCGGCGAGTCTCCGGGCGCACACAGCGTGGCCGACGGGGGCATGCGCACCGTCCTCCTGTCCGTCCGCCACCTACCGCACGTCACAGTCGAGGTCTTCCGGCTCGAGTTCCCCGCCGGTTCCGATCACGTCTCCCCCGGGCACGGCCCGGCCGTCCGGGAGCACCTCACGGTGGTCGACGGTGCCCTGACTGTCGGCCCAGTAGGGGCCGAATCGACGGTGCACCAGGGTGATACACGCTCGTGGACCAGCGATGGCCCGCACCGGTTCGCCACCGTCGGCGGCGCCGAAGCGGTCGTGGTGATCACCACCCCGCGCTAGAAGGTCTCCGCGCCCCGCGAGCTGACCACCATGCCGTGCCCGGTCGTGCGGTTCGTGAACGCGGTGCCGTACTCGTTGGCGACGATGAACCAGCCGCGCGCCGTGTACGTCGCGTAATCGAGCGTCACCGGGTCGATCGCGCCGAGGTTGCCCAGCACGTAGGAGAGCTCGCCGTCCCTGGTGACGTTGACGCCGTTGGCCTCGTCACCGGACTCCGTCCGGGGGCGGGGCTGGTCGAAGACGAGTTGGCAGCCCGCGCTGATCTCACTGATCTGGCACCGGGCCCGGCCACTCCGGGTCTGGATGAAGGTGAAGCCGTTCCCGTTGTCGGGCAGGGCGATCGCCGTGGCCGCCGCACCGGACGCCGGTGCGCTACTGGACGCCGGTGCCGTCGTCGTCGCGGTGCTCGTCGTGGTCGCGGTGCTCGTCGTGGTCACCGGCGCGGGCGTGGCGGGCGCGGGAGTCGCGATACCCGGGCCGGCGCCGCCGCGGATCACCGTGACGCCGGCGCCGTTCCCCGACACCGTGGCCGAGCATCCCGCGAGGAGCGCGCAGCCACACACCACCGCCGGCACGTACCGTGCGCGCATCCGGGCCTCCGCTTCGTCGTCACTTCTGCCACAACAGTAGACTTCAATCCCTCTCGACGCACGCATGGTCGCTCCCCGGGCGCGAGCCCCACCGCACCGTCCTCGTGGCGGCGGACCGTCGCGAGGTTCACCGCAGCAACCCCAGCAGCGGCCGTCCGTCGGGTCCGACGTGCACGTGCACCCGCGCGCCGAAATGCTCGCCGATGAGGTCCGCAGTGAGGACCTCCCGCGGAGCGCCGGCAGCGGCGACCCGCCCGTCGGCCAGGAGCACCAGACGATCCGCGTACTGCCCCGCCAGGGTGAGGTCGTGGATCGTGGTTACCACCGTGAGACCGTCGGCGCGGCGCAGCTCGTCGATCAGGTCCATGACCTGCTGCTGGTGCCCGATATCGAGGGCCGTCGTCGGCTCGTCGAGCAGGAGGAGCGGCGCCTGCTGGGCCAGAGCCCGGGCGAGCACCGCACGTTGTCGCTCGCCGCCGGACAAGTGCGTGATGTCGCGCGCGGCGAACTCCTCGAGCCCCAGGCGGCCGAGCACGTCCCGCACGATCCGGCGGTCCGTGCCGCTCTCGCGACCGAGGTACGGGATGTAGGGCGACCGGCCGAGCAGCGCGTACTCGAAGACCGTCATCCCCTCCGGCAGGAGCGGCGACTGCGGCGCGTAGGCCATCGACCGTGCGCGCTCGCGGGGCGAGCGCCGCCGCGGGTCGGCACCGTCGATCGCGATCGCTCCCCCGCTCCGCACCAGTCCCAGGACGGCCCGCAGCAGCGTCGACTTCCCGGCTCCGTTCGGCCCGACGATCGCCGTCCAGGTGCCCGACGGTGCCGCCAGCGTCACGTTGTGCAGCACCCGCCGGCCGTCGAGCGACACCTCCACACCGGAGAGCTCCACCCTCATACGCCGCCCCGGCCGCGCATCGATCGCAACACGAGAACGAAGAAGGGCCCGCCCACGAACGCCGTGACCACGCCGAGCGGCAGCTCGCCCGGCGCGACGGCGGTGCGGGCGAGCACGTCGGCGAGCACCAGGAAAGCGGCGCCCGCCAGCAGGGACAGCGGCAGTACCGCGCGATACGACACCCCGGCCAGCCGCCGCACCACGTGCGGCACCACGATGCCCACGAACCCGATGAGCCCGCCGACCGCGACCGCGACGGCGGTGGCCAGCGACGCCGCGGCCAACACCAGGATCCGGACCCGGCGGGCGGAGACGCCGAGCGCCGTGGCCTCTTCGTCACCGACGCCGAGAACGTCGAGCAATCGGCCGTGCAGCAGGAGCACCACCACCGAGACCGCGGCGTAGGGCAGCACCGTCCACAACCGCGGACCATCGGCGGCCGCGACACCGCCCAACACCCACGAGTAGATCCGCTGCAGTTCCTGCGCGTCGCGCTGCATGAGGAAGGTCTGCACGGCGCCGAGGAACGCCGAGACCGCCACGCCCGCGAGGAGCAGCGTGGCCGTGCCGTGTCCGCCGGCGACGCTGCCGAGCCCGTACGCCAGCGCGACACCCGCGAGCGCGCCGACGAACGCGGCGACCGGCACCGTCGCCGCGGCGTCGCCCGGGAGCAGCACGATGGTCGCGGTCGCGCCGACTCCGGCGCCCGCGGCGGCGCCGAGGAGGTACGGGTCGGCCAGCGGATTGCGGAACACGCCCTGGTAGCCCGCGCCGGCGACCGCGAGCAGGCCGCCCACCAGCGCGGCGGCCAGCACCCGGGGTAGCCGGATCTGCAGCAGCACGTTCACCTGCAGCGGCGTGAGCCCCGAATCGACGTGGATGCCCGGCAGTCGATCGAGCAGCTCCAGCAGTATCGCGCGCCCGGGGAGGTCGGCCGCGCCCACCAGCAACCCGGCGGTCATCGCGCCCAGTACAGCGACGACGGCGAGGAGCATCGGCACCGGCCGCAGTCCGCTCGCGTGCTGCGCCGGCCGCACCCTCTCGATGACGGGGGCGCTCACCCGCCCGCCGGCACCTTCTGCGCCGCCACGGCGACGGCGGCACCGACCGCGCGGTAGAAGTCCGGGAGCCGGGGGCCCCAGCGCGACGTGACATCGGCGGGCAACTCGACGACGGTGCCGTCCCGGACGGCCCGGAGATCGCGCCACCCCGGGCGTTCGGCCACCACGCCCGCACTCTGGCCGCAGCACTGCGCATCCGCGAGGAAGACGAGCGCGGGATCCGCCTGCAGCAGGGCCTCGCGGGAGAGCTGGGGGTACCCGGATCCCGACCGATCCGCGGCGTCGGCGACGTTCTGCAAACCGAAGGCGCCGTACACCGTGCCGATGAACGTCGAGGACGTCACCGTGAACAGCTGCGGATCGAGCTCGTGGAAGTAGGTGAGCGGCACAGCGGGACGCGGGGTGGTGCGGACGACCTCGTCGATCGCGGATCGCATCCGGTCGACGACCACCTTCGCCTGGTCCGCCCGCCCCGTGGCGGTGCCGAGGTCGGTGATCTGGCCGTAGACCTCGTCGAGGTTCTTCGCCGCGGGTTCCACGAGCACCGGGATCCGCACCTTCTGCAGGGCCGCGACGATGCCGCCCTGATCGTTCGAGACGATCACCAGATCCGGTGCGTAGCCGATGATCGCCTCGGCGTTCGGCGTGAAGCCCGACAACGCGGTCCGCGGCGCCTGCGCCGGGTACGTCGACTGGTCGTCGACGGCGACCACCTGCCCTCCGGCGCCGATCGCGAAGAGGGTCTCCGTGTGCGTGGGCGCGAGCGAGACGATCCGCTGCGGCGCCGCGGGGATCGTGACCGCGCCGTTCGCGGCGTCGATGGTGACCGTTCTCCCCTGGGGTTCCGCCTGCTGGGCCGCACCGCAGCCCGCGGCGAGCAGGGCGATCGTCAGCAGTGCGAGCGGTCCTCGGATCCGGGCGCGCATCGTTCCTCCTCCGGTTCGTCGGCTCAGTCTCCCAGAGTGGGTATCGTCGCGATCGTGAACCTGCTGCTGCTCTCGCTCAACGCCGGAGCCCTCCCCGGCTTCCTCCGCCGGCACACCGGCCGGGATCCGGGCGCGCTACGGCTCGGCTACATCGACGATGCCGCAGCACCGCACGCCGACCAGCCGTTCGCCTCGTTCGAGTGGAACCAGCTCACCGATCTCGGCTTCCGGCTGACCCGGATGACCCTCGCGACGTACACGGCCGCGGGCGATTTCGATTCCGACCTGAACACCGTCGACGCCGTCTACGTCGCCGGCGGCCACACCTTCGTCCTTCTCGGCGCCCTGCAGGGCAACGGCACCGGCGAGGTGCTCAAGACCCGGGTCCGTGCGGGCCTCCCCTACATCGGGCTCAGCGCCGGCTCCGTGGTGGCCGGGCCGAACGTCGAGCCGGTCGCGCCGCTCGACGATCCCGCCGACGCCCCCGGTGTCACCGACTACACCGGGCTGGGCCTGGTCGACACCGTCGTCGTCCCGCACGCCGACGGCGCCCTCCCGCCCTATCCACGGGCGCTGATCGACGACGTGGTCCGCACCTACGGCGACCGGTTTCCACTGACGCGCGTCAACGACGATCAGGCGCTCCTCGTGGAGAACGGCGTCTCGACGCTGATCCCCTCGACCATCAGCTGACCGCTGCCGTCACTTCTCCGGTGTGATCGCGTACGGCTTCACGGCCTCGTTGAATCGATCGTCGAAGAAGTCGGCGATGGTGACCTTGCCCTGGAGCTGTCCGGCTGCGTCGAAGGCATCCGCGAGTTCCTGCTCCGAAGCCACGACCGCATCGGTGATCTCGATCGCCGGACGCAGACTCCGGTCCTGCGCGGCGCGCGCCGCCCGCGGGTCGATCTTGATGGCCTCGCCGTACCGGGCGGCCCACTCCACGGGGTTCTGCTTCGCCCATTGGCTCGCCTTGGCGATGCGCACCACCAGCTCCCGGAGCGCGGTGTTCCGCCGCGCATCGGCGAGCGCTTCGTTCGAGGCGATGCCGAAGCCGAAGCCGTTGACCACTCCCTCGCCGGTGGCGATCGTCTTCACCGTCGGATCGAGTTGGATCAGCGCGGTGTAGGGGTCCCAGATCGCCCAGGCATCGACGGAGCCGTTCACGAAGGCGGACTGGGCGTCCGCGGGCTGCAGGAAGACGGGTTCCACGTCCTGCCCCAGCTTCAGCCCGGCCTTCTCGAGCTGCCGGAGCAGGTTCCCGTGCGCCGAGCTCCCCTTGGCCACGGCGACCTTCTTGCCGCGGAGGTCGGCGACCGACGCGGGCGCGTTCGCGCCGCGGGCCACGATGACGTCACCGCTGGCCGGATTCGTGTAGGCGGACACGAAGCGCACCTTCGCGTTCGATGCCGCCCCGAAGATCGGCGGGGTGTTCCCCGTGACGGCGAAGTCGATCTTCCCGGCCGTCGCGGCCTCGACCTGCGGAGGCCCGGACGTGAACGTGGAGAACTCGATCTTGAACGGGAGGTCCGTGAGCTGTCCCGCGGCGGTCAACAGGGATTCGGTGCCGCCCCTCTGGTCGCCCACCTTCAGCGTCAGATCCTTGATCTCCGCCAGGTCGACGGTGCCGCTGCTCACCTTCTGGTTCGACTCGTCGCGGCTCACGCACGCGCCCAGGGAACCGGTGAGCATGACGATCGTCGCGATGCTCGCCACGACGGAACGAATCCGGCGACGCCGGGATCCGGGAGTGCTGTTCATCACGGGGCCTTCCGTTGGTGGCCGGAGATCCGACCCGAGTAGAGGGAGTGCGCGGTCATTGCTCGCCCAGGGCGGCCAGGAGCCGGGTGCGGTGCTCGATCAGGGCACCATCCCTGGCACGTTGCCTCGGGTTCTCCACCACGATCTCGGTAGTGATCGTGCCGTCGGCGAGAACCACCACGCGGTCGGCCAGCGCCAGCGCCTCGTCCACGTCGTGGGTCACGACCACCACCCCGAATCCGTGCCGCTGCCACAGCGTTATCAGGAGGTCGTGCATGCTCGCGCGGGTCAGCGCGTCGAGCGCCCCGAAGGGCTCGTCGAGGAGCAGCAGCTCCGGCTCCGCGACCAGCGCGCGAGCCAGGGAGACGCGCTGCGCCTGTCCGCCCGACAACTGCGCCGGCCAGGCATCCCGCTTGTCGGCGAGGCCGACCTCGGCGAGGGTCTCGTCCGCACTCGCCAGCACACGCGACTTCCGTAGCCGAGCGCGGGTCAGCCCGAAGGCGACGTTCTCCCGCACCGTCCGCCACGGAAACAGCCGGGGCTCCTGAAAGGCGACGGCGGGGGCTCCCGCGGTCCGGACGGTGCCCGACGACGGCTCCGTGAGTCCGGCGAAGAGTCGCAGGAGAGTCGACTTACCGCATCCGCTGCGCCCGATGATCGCCACTACTTCACCGGCGCCGACGCGCAGGTGGGTCCCGCGGAGGACGACGTTATCGCCGTACGCGACGGTGACGTCGACGACCTCGGCGGCGGGCGCCGCGTCCTCCGAGGTCCGCACCTCCGCGCGCGCCTTCTCTGCTGTAGTCATGGTCGACTCCTAACGGGCCTGATAGCGGGTGGTGTAGCGCTCGAGGGCGCGGACGATCGCATCCGTGACGATCCCCAGCACCGCGTAGACGATGAGTCCGAAGAAGACGACGTCGGTGCGCAGGAACTCACGAGCGTTGTTGATCAGGTAGCCGAGCCCCGAGGTCGCGGCGATCTGCTCGGCGACGATCAGGCTCAGCCAGGCGATCGCGAAGGACTGGCGGAGACCGACCAGTATCTGCGGCGTCGCCCCGGGGATGATCAGTTCCTTGATCGTCTGGATCCGGCTGAATCCGAGCACTGAGGCGTTCTCGACCAGCTTCGGATCGATCTGCCGAATCGCGGCGGAGGTGTTGAGATACAACGGGAACACGGCGCCGAGCGTGACCAACAGGATCTTCGGCGACTCCCCGATCCCGAACCACAGGATGAACAGCGGGATCAGACCGAACAGCGGCAGGGCCCGAATCGCCTGCATGTTGGGGTCGATCACCGCATCCGCGATCCTGCTCAGTCCCACCACGAGCCCGAGGCCGACTCCGATGACGATGCCGAGCGTGAGACCGACGGCGACCCGCTGCGCAGAGGCGACGATCGCATCCCCCAGCTCACCGCTGGTCACCGTCCCCCACCCGGCTTCGGCGATGAGCGACGGCGCGGGCAGTTTGTCCTGGGGGATCAACCCGAGCGCGCTCCCCACCTGCCACAGGATCAGGACGGCGAACGGGGAGGCGATCCGCACCGCGGTCAGCGCCCGCCGCCTCCGCTCCGCACGGCGCACGCCTGTCGGCGGGATCCGAGGGCCTGCCACGCCGTGGTCGCGCGTCGTCGACGATCTGCTCATAAGGCCACAATCCTGGCGTCGGACTGCGCCCGACGGAATCATTGTGCGCAGGGTGACGGGAACCCGTCGTCGGCGATGCGGCACCCGATGAGCGCTACGATCGACGGATGACCGGGACGCTCTCCGATGTCTTGCCCTCGGTCTGCACCGCCTTCGGGATCGAGGGAGAGAATCCGCTGGGCCTCACGGTCGAGCGCGACGTGGTCCTGCTGCTCATCGACGGACTCGGTGCGGAACTCCTTCGCCGCCACGCTGCCGACGCGCCGACGCTCGCGGCCCACGTGCGGTCGACGCTCACCGCGGGTTTCCCCGCGACGACGGCCAGCAGCCTGTCGAGCCTCGCCCTGGGCGCACCATGCGCGGCGCACGGCATCGTCGGCTACAGCTTCGGGGTGCCCGACGAACACGGCCGGCGCCTGTTCAACGCGCTCCGATGGACCATCGACGGGGCCAGCGGGCCCGACGCCCGGCAATCGCACCCGCCGCGGGAACTGCAGCGCCGGCGCAGCCGCCTCGAAGACCTCGCGGACGCGGGCGCCGAGATCCACTACGTGGTGCCCGCGTACCAGGAGACGTCGGGCCTGACCCGGGCCTCGTTCCGCGCCGCCGGCGTCCTGCACCCCGCATCGGACCTCGATGCTGTGCGCGAGGGCGTGCTCGCCGTCGCCCGGCACGACTCCGCGACCCGACGGTTCGCCTACGCCTACACGGGCCTGCTGGACGCGGCCGGGCACGTGCACGGCCCCGGCTCGCAGGAGTGGCTGGGCGTGCTGCGCGCCGTCGACGCGATGTTCGCGGATCTGCTGGCGGACCTACCCGACACCTGCACCGTGCTCACGACCGGCGACCACGGGATGATCCAGGCCGAATCCCTGGTGAACCTCGACGTGGTGCCCGCGCTGCACCGCGGCGTCCGGATCATCGGCGGCGAGGCGCGGGTGCGGCACGTCTACCTCGCGCGCGGGCACCGCGTCGACGATGTCCTGGCGCGGTGGTCGGAGACGCTCGGCACGCACGCCCACGTCGTGAGCCGGGAGCAGGCGCTCGACGAACACTGGTTCGGCCCCACACCTCCGAACCCGGTCGTCGCGCATCGCATCGGCCACGTGCTCGCGGTCGCTCGGGGCGGCTCGGTGCTCGTGACGCCGAGCCAGGAACCGATGGAGTCGCGGATGCTCGGCCATCACGGAGCGTGGACCGTCGACGAGCAGGCGGTCCCGCTCATCACCGCCGGCTGACTCCCGGCGCCGCGGCCGGACACGGCCGAGTGCGTGCCTTGTCCGATTTTTGCAGCGGTGCCGCGTAGGATATCGAACGAACACGACGACAGCCCGGGGTGAAGACGCTCAGCCCTTGCCCGATTCCAGGGTGGTGCCCACGATCGAAAAGACGAAGACGCCGCAGGCGGCCGAGCCCGACACGGCGCGGGCGAAGCCGACACGCGAGCACACCGCCGACCTCACCCGCGTCCTGCTGTTCGTCGGCGTCGTCATCGCGCACTGCGTCACCACGATCAACTACACCCCGGACGTGATCCGGCAGACCGGGCTGGTCTCCGCGGCACTGCACCTCACGCGGTACGGCTTCGTCGCGGTCACGCTGTTCGTCCTGGTCCTGAGCATGCGCGGGCGCACGATGACGGCCCGCGAGTTCTGGCGCAAGCGCTTCGGGCTCATCGTCGTCCCGTACCTCGTGTGGACGCTCGCGTACTCGATCACCGACCACCTGCTCCTCGAGGACGAACCGTCCCCGTCGCTCGGGAGGTGGCTCGGCGACCTGGTGCGCACCACCTTCACCGGCGACGCCAAGTACCAGCTGTACTTCCTACTGATCTCGATGCAGATCTACCTGCTCTTCCCCGCGCTGCAGAAGCTCGCGCACCGGTTCGAACGCCACCCGTGGACGGTGCTGCTCACCGCGGGCGCGATCCAGCTCGGATTCTTCGCGTTCTACCAGTACGCGCCCCGCCCGTCCGGGCAGCCGTGGGACACGCTGTTCAACCACATGTGGAAGTTGCTTCCCATGTACGTGCTGTTCGTGGCGATGGGCATGCTGGCGGCGCAGCACTACGAGAAGGTGGGCCCGTGGCTCCGGGCGCACGCGCTGCCCCTGGTCGCGGCCTGCCTCGCGGCGGGCGCCTTCAGCCTCGTCTTCTACCTGCGCGATACCGAGCCCGGCGTCGTGTCCGAGGCCGCGACGTCGGCGTGGAACCCTCTGTACCTCCCCTGGTACGTCGCGGCGACGCTGCTGATCTGGCTGGCCGCGATGGTGTGGGACGAATTGCGAGCCTCGGGCCGGGCGGTGGGCGAGCGCCTCGTCTCGTACGCGACGGTCCGCGCGTTCGGCGTGTTCGCGGTGCATCCACTCATGTTGGACATTCTCGGCAAGGCCGGCTTCTTCGAATTGCTGAGCACCTGGTTCCCAGCGTCGGCGCTGCTCCGCACCGCGACGCTGGTGGTGGTCGTTTTCGCCATGTCGCTGCTCTTCGTGGACCTCGTGCTGCGCACCCCGGTCAGTAGGTGGATCGTGGCCCGCGACCGCGCCTGAGCTGCTCCCGCGTCATTGCCAGGTCGACGGTGCCGGCTGCGGCTTCTGCAGCCAGAGCGTGTCCGTGGGGACCCCCGGGGCACCGGTCTGCCAGCGACGGATCGCCTCGCCGCGGAGCACCTGGTCGAAGTGCTCGTTGCGCATCCGCTGGTCCACGTAGAGCAGCGTCTGCACGCCGGCGAGGAAGGGCACCGTCAGGACCTGGCCGATCGCGGCGCCGACGCCGATGATGGCGAGCCCCGCCACCGTCGTGCCCGCGAGGTTGTCGATTCCGTCGGCACCGGCGACGAACAAGCTGCCGACGCCGAACGGGATGGCGGCGCTGGACGAGACGACACCGGTCATGAGGTGGGTGAGCAGCAGGATGCCGAGGACGCGCCAGAAGCCCTGCTTCTGCAGCTTGTAGCCGCGTTTGAGCGCGGCAACCGGGCCGACCCGCTCGAGGACGACGGCTGGGTAGGCCAGCGATACCGTCGGCAGGAGCGCCAGGCACCCGATCAGCAGGACCACGATCAGCACGAATGCGACCAGGACGGCGAGGATGGGGCCGGCATCGCCTACCGCCACCGCGATGGTGACGACGAGGCCGACGACCAGGGCCGCGGGCACGAGGAAGATGAGGAACTGCAGCAGACTCAGGCCGATCAGCGGCAGGAGCCGGGGGCCGATCGCCCGCACCGCCTCGCTCACACCGGTCCGCTCACCCATCACCGCCCGCGCGACCGCGACCGTCAGGACGCCGGCGAGGAACAGCGTGGCGATACCCTCGAGGAATCCGACGCCGTAGCTGACCCCCGTTCCGTCGCCGAGATAGACGAGGAACTCGCCGAACTCGCCGTACGGATCCACGGGGACGCGCGTCGCCGGGACCTGTGCGAGGAAACTGATGAGCTGTGCGATCACCACGGAGACCGCGGTCAGTCCGACCATGACGCCGGGATTGGTCCGGATCGCGGCAATGGCCCCGGAGTAGATGGTGCCCAAGTCGAGCGGGCGCAGCGGGACGATCCCGACCTTCACGTCCGGCGCGGGCGCACCCCACCCGGGCTGCCCGTACCCCGGCTGTGTATACCCCGGCTGCGGGTAGCTCGCGTAGCCCGGCTGTGCGTGGCCGGACGGCTGCGCCCACGGGTCGCCGGTGGGGTACTGCGGCAGCCCGGAGGGCTGCTGCCCGTACTGGGGATCCCCCTCCTGCGGGCCGCCGTACGCGGGACCCGCCCACTGGCCCTCAGGGCCGTGGTTCGGCTGATCGCCGGTCCCGTCGGAGCTCACAACACTCATCCTGCATCGCGCATGCAGTCTTATCAAATGCACGTCGACGTTTGTCCGCAGGGTGAGATCCGACCTCGTTCGCGACGAGCGAGTGTTCCGAGCGGCGCGACGGAACGGGCCATCGGCCGGGCAGGATTCCGCGCCCGGCGCCGCATGCCGTAACATGTCTCGGGCGCCGCATGTGGCGCACGCGGGCGTAGCTCAATGGTAGAGCCCTAGTCTTCCAAACTAGCTACGCGGGTTCGATTCCCGTCGCCCGCTCTCGCAGGTCAGGGTCGGTCTTCTTCCAAGGAGACCGGCCCTGATTCGTACATCCTCCCAGGCGCCGCCGGCCTTGAGACGCTCCCCGGCTTGCGCGGCCCGATGCATCTTCAGGGCGTCCACCACCGTCGCCGGCATGATCCTGTCGCGTCCACGCGGCGATAGTGCCGCACCTCAATTCGGGCACGCGACCCTCGAAGTCGGTTGCCAATTACCTCCGCGGCGGAACAACCTGACGATCCTGCGGCCCGGAGCCCCGACCGTTCTGCCCTCGCCGTGCAATCGCCACCACGACGACCACCACGGCGACGATCAGCGCAAGCATGCCGAGAATCATGATCCACGCCCAAGGCGAGTGAGTGATACCCATGGAGCCACCTTCGCACGACCGCGATGTGGTCGTAGTCCTTTCCGCGCGTAGCTGCTGTTCAACGAATCGAAATCGCCGAGAACCGACCCGAAGGCAGCGGCAGAGACTTCGGCGTTGACCTGCGGGGCCGGCGAGTTACATAGGGTCTTCTCATGACCGAAGCACTCCTGATCGAGCGTGACGGCCCCGTCGTCACCTGGACCCTGAACGACCCCGCCGCGCGGAACCCCGTCTCCGACGAGACGATGATCGAGGCCATCGAGCGCGCGGTGAACGAGGTGAACCACGACGACGAGGTGCGGGTGGCGATCCTCACGGGCGCCGGGTCGGCGTTCAGCTCGGGCGGCAACGTCAAACACATGCGCGACAAGGAGGGCATGTTCGGCGGTACCGCCGCGCAGCAGCGGCAGGGCTACCGGCACGGTATCCAGCGCATCCCACGCGCGCTGTACCACTGCGAGGTCCCGACGGTGGCGGCGGTGAACGGCCCGGCGATCGGCGCAGGATGCGACCTTGCCATGATGTGCGACCTGCGGGTCGCGTCCACGAAGGCGGTCTTCGCCGAGAGCTTCGTCAAGGTAGGGCTCATCCCGGGGGACGGCGGCGCGTGGCTGCTGCCGCGGATCGTCGGGATGGCCCGGGCGACGGAGATGGCGCTCACGGGCGAGGCCGTCGACGCGGCGACCGCCCTCGACTGGGGCATGGTGTCCAGTGTCGTCGAGCCCGATGAACTGCTCGTCGCGGCCCGCGCGCTCGCGGACCGCGTGGCGGCGAATCCCCCACAGGCGCTGCGAATGACGAAGCGCCTGTTGCGGGAGGGCCAGCACCAGAGTCTCGAGGCGCTGCTCGAACTCTCCGCCGCGATGCAGACCATCGCGCACTCCACGGCCGATCATCACGAGGCGGTCGCCGCGATGCTCGACAAGCGCCCGCCCCGGTTCACGGGGAACTGATCCCCCGCGGAACGCCGCCCGAGCCCGATAGAACACGTTATAGTTCGGCGCATGATGCAGGAGTGGGACGCGACGGCCGACGTGGTAGTGGTCGGCTACGGCGGCGCGGGGGTAGCAGCCGCACTGGCCGCCCGTGAGTCCGGCGCCGAGGTGCTCGCACTCGACCGTTACCTCGGCGGCGGCGCGACGAACCTCTCCGGCGGGATCGTCTACGCGGGCGGTAGAACCCGGATTCAGCGCGCCGCCGGCGTCGAGGACGACGTCGAGAACATGTTCTCCTATCTGCGCCTCGAGGTGGGCGACGCCGTGTCGGAGGAGACGCTGCGACAGTTCTGCGAGCAGTCCCCCGCCATGGTCGACTGGCTGATGGACCACGGCGTGCCGTTCGACCCGTCACTCTGCCCGTTCAAGACGTCCTACCCCACCGACGATTACTACCTGTACTTCTCGGGCAGCGAGAACTCCGGCGGCTTTCGCGACGGTGCGGCACCTCGCCAGCGGGGCCACCGCGCCCACGGGCCGGGCGTCTCAGGCAAGAAGCTGTACGGCCCGCTCGCGGCGTCGGCGGCCGCCCGCGGCATCCGTGTGCGCACCGGCACGAGGGCGACCGGGCTCGTTGTGGAGGACGGCCGGGTCGTGGGCGTCGAGGCGGTCACGATCGAGCACGCGCCGGCCGCCGTCCGCCGACGGTTCGCCGTGCTCACCCGGATCTCGGCGAAGCCGGGTGTCTACCACCAGGGCCTGCGCGCGACGATGCAGCGGCTCCTGGACCGGATCGAGCGTCGCCACGGCCGGCCGATCCGGATCCGCGCCCGCTCGGGCGTCGTCCTGAGTACCGGCGGCTTCATCGCCAACGGCGCGATGGTGCGCGAGCACGCACCGGGCTACCCCTGGGAGGAGGGCCTCCCGCTGGGCACCGCGGGCGACGACGGCAGCGGCATCGCACTGGGCCGCTCGGTGGGCGGCGCGACGGACCGGATGGACTCGCTGTCGAACTGGCGGTTCATCGCCCCGCCCAGCGCCTACCTCGGCGCGCTCGCGGTCGACGCGGACGGGCGGCGGATGGTCGACGAGTCCCGCTACGGCGCCGCGCTGGGCGCCGCCATCGCCGAGGCGCCCGGGCACCGCGCCTGGCTGCTGGTCGACGCCGACCTCGCGGCGCGGGCCCGCGGGCAGCTGGGCGAGCAGACGGTGTGGTTCCAGCGGCTCCAGCTCGAGCGGCTGCTCCGCATCGGCAGCGTCTCCGCACCCACCGTCGAGGAGGCCGCGCGGCGCGCCGGCGTCGACCCCTCCGGGCTGCGGCAGACCGTCGATGCGCACAACGACGCGATCGCGCAGGGCCGGCCGGATCCGCTCGGCAAGCCCGACGACCTGCGCACGCCCGCCCTGAAGGCACCGTTCACCCTGCTCGACATCTCGTTCACGAACCGGATGACCTATCCCATGCCGATGCTCACCCTGGGCGGCCTCGTCGTCGACGAGCGTTCCGGCGCGGTGCGCACCGGGGCGGGCGAGGTGGTCGCCGGGCTGTTCGCCGCCGGCCGCACCGCCGTCGGTATCTGCTCGAACTCGTACGTCAGCGGACTCTCCCTCGCCGACTGCATCTTCTCCGGCCGGCGCGCCGGATCGCACGCAGCCGTGGCGCAGTCCAGCGTGCGCGACGAGGCCTAGCGACGCTCCCCGGCGGGCAGGGCCGGGGCCATCACCCAGAGAACCCGGGCACCGTCCGGTCCGGCCGCGAAGACGTGGGGCCGTACCGGGTCGAAGGTCATGGCGTCGCCGACGCCCAGCTCGACGCTCGGCTGCGGAGGGAAGGCGAGACGCAGCGTGCCGTGCTGCACCAGCACGAACGACACCTCCGCGGGCAGAGCGTAGGCATCGTCGCCGCTGCCTCCGCCCGGCGCGATGTGGCTGAGCAGCACCTGGACCCGCCGCTCCCCCGACGGCGTGAGCAGGAACTCGGAGAGACCCTCGCCGCCGAACCGGACCGACGGGTAGGCGTCTGCGCGGACGACCGAGCTCGCCGCGCCACCGTTGAAGAGGGAACCGACGGGCACGTCCAGCGCGTCGCACCAGCTCACCAACACCGCCATCGACGGTGCCGCCAGGCCCCGCTCCACCTTCGAGAGATAGCCCTTGGTGACGCCGATGCGCTCAGCGACGTCCGCGAGCGTCAGGCGTCGAGCACTGCGCGCCGCCTTCAGCGCCGCTCCGACCTGATCCGGCACAGGCAGGTCCGCTCCCACTCCCGATGCAGCTACATCCAACAGATGTTTCCTTTCAGGAAACTCAAGTTGACAAGTCGGTCGATGTCCCACACTATGTGATCCGCCCCACAGACGCAGCTCCTGCGAGAGGATCCCTTCGTGTCCGACGAAATCCAGCGCCCCGCTCAGCCTCGCGGCCCGGTGGATGCGAGCCTCGTGCCCCGCTACTGCGGGCCGGCGACCTTCGCCCGCCTGCCCCGCCTCGACGAGGTCGACGGCGCCGCCGTCGCGGTCCTCGGGATCCCCTTCGACACCGGGGTCAGCTACCGTCCCGGCGCGCGGTTCGGGCCCGGCCACATCCGGGCGTCGTCGAAGCTGCTGCGCCCCTACAACCCCGCCCTCGACGTCTCGCCGTTCGCCGTGCACCAGGTCGCCGATGCGGGCGACCTCGCGGTCAACCCGTTCGACATCGAGGAGGCGCTCGGCACCGTGCAGGCTGAGGTGTCCCGACTGCGTTCGAGCGGGTCGAAGGTGCTCACCCTCGGCGGCGATCACACGCTCGCGCTGCCCATCCTGCGCGCCGTCGCCGCCGATCGCGGTCCCGTCGCCGTGCTGCACTTCGACGCGCACCTCGACACCTGGGACACCTACTTCGGCGCCCCGTACACGCACGGCACCCCGTTCCGGCGGGCCAGCGAGGAAGGGCTGATCGACCTCGAGCGCTCGATGCACATCGGCATCCGCGGCCCGCTCTACGGCGAGCAGGATCTCGCCGCCGACGGCGTGCTCGGCTTCCAGGTGATCCGGTCCGACGACTACGAGAACGACGGGCTCGCGAGCGTGATCGAGCGCATGCGCCGTCGCCTCGCCGGGCCCGACGGTGCCGGCGGCCCCGTCTACGTCTCCGTCGACATCGACGTACTCGACCCGGCCCACGCGCCCGGCACCGGCACCCCCGAGGCCGGCGGCATGACCAGCCGCGAGCTCCTCAACACCATCCGCGCCCTGGTCGGCACGGACGTGGTGGGCGCCGACGTCGTCGAGGTCGCACCGCCCTACGACCACGCCGAGCTGACCGGCATCGCGGCGGCCCACGTGGCCTACGAGTTGCTCTCGGTGCTCGCGGTGAACGCCCGGTGAGCGGCACGTTCAGCGAGCGCCTGCTCGCCCGCAAGCCCGTCGACCGCATCCTGGCGGACAGCGCCGCCCCGCACGATGGGCCGCAGCTCAAGCGGTCGATGGGTCTCGGGCATCTCACCGCGCTGTCGATCGGCGCCTCCCTCGGCACCGGCATCTTCGTCATCCTGGGCGAGGCGACGCCGGACGCCGGGCCCGCGGTGATCGTCGCGTTCATCCTCGCAGCGGTGACCGCGCTGTTCTCCGCGCTCTCGTACGCGGAGATGGCGGGCACCATCCCCGTCTCGGGCAGCTCCTACTCCTACGCCTACGCCACGATCGGTGAGCTCTTCGCGTGGGTCTGCGGATGGTGCCTGCTGCTCGAATACGGCGTCTCCGTGGCGGCGGTCGCCGTCGGGTGGGGGCAGTACATCAACGAGCTGCTGCGCACCCTGTTCGACGTCGAGTTGCCGACCGCGATCACCGCGCCGCCGGGCGACGGCGGCGTCGTCAACATCCCCGCGATGGTGATCGTCGCGCTCGCCTGCCTGGTGCTGGTGGGCGGGGCCACGGAGAGCGCGCGGCTCAACACCGCGATGGTGATCCTCAAGGTCTTCGTGCTGGTCTTCTTCTGCGTCATCGCGTTCACTGCGTTCGACGCGGGCAACCTCGAGCCCTTCATGCCCTTCGGCATCGGCGGGGTCACCGCCGCGGCCGCGATGGTGTTCTTCTCCTACATCGGTTTCGACGCCGCCTCCACGGCGGGCAACGAGGCGAAGAACCCCACCCGCGATCTGCCGCGCGCGATCATCCTCTCGCTCGGCATCATCACTGTGCTCTACTGTCTCGTCGCGCTCGCCGCAGTGGGCGCGATGCCCTGGCAGGAGTTCGGCGGCACCGAGGCCTCGCTCGCGAAGGTCCTGACCGACGTCACGCAGAGCACCTGGCCGTCCGTGGTCCTGTCGATCGGCGCGGTCATCGCGATCGCCAGCGTGGTGCTCGCCGTCCTGTACGGCCAGACCCGCATCCTGTACACGATGGGGAGCGACGGCCTCGTGCCTCGCGTCTTCGCCAAGGTCAACCCGCGCACGTTCGTCCCGGTCCGCAACATCCTCATCGTCGGCACTCTGGTTGCGCTGCTCGCGGGTCTCGTCCCGCTCGGCGAGCTGGCGAACGCCACCTCGATCGGCTCGCTGTTCGCGTTCGCGCTGGTCAACATCGGCGTGATCGTGCTCCGCTACACACGTCCCGAACTGCCCCGCACGTTCAAGACCCCGCTGTTCCCGCTCGTCCCCGTCCTCGGCGTCGTGTTCTGCGTCCTGCTGATGTTCCAGATGAAGGCGCCCACGTGGATCGCCTTCGGGCTGTGGACCCTCGTCGGCCTCGCCGTGTACTTCGCCTACGGCTACCGGAACTCGCGGCTCCGCGGCGAGAAGGACCTCCCGAAGGCGGCGCTATGACGGTCACCGTCGGGATGTACCAGGGGCCGGCGGGACTCGGTCCGACGCCGGACGTCGCGCGGAACCTGGCGGCGATCGACGACGCCGCCGCCCGCGCCGCGGCCGAGGGCGCGCGGGTGCTGGTCACGCCCGAGTTGTCGGTCACCGGGTACGACATCGGCGCGGCCGCGACGGAACTCGCCCGCCCGCGCGGCGGGGAGTACCACGAGGCGATCGCCGGCATCGCGCGCCGCAACGGCGTGACCGTCGTGGCCGGGTACCCGGAGCGAGACGGGGGCCGGGTCTTCAACGCCGCCACCGTGATCGCGCCCGACGGGGCCGAGCTCGCGCACTACCGCAAGTCCCACCTGTTCGGCGACCTCGACCGCGTCGTCTTCACCCCGGGCGGCGAGCTGCCCGTGACCTTCCCCCTCGGAGACCTGACCTGCGGACTGCTCATCTGCTACGACGTGGAGTTCCCCGAGGCCGTCCGCGCCCACGCGGACGCCGGCACCGACCTGCTCCTGATCCCGACCGGCCTCATGGAGCCCTTCGGCCGGATAGCCGAGCTGGTCGTGCCGGTGCGGGCCTTCGAGAGCCAGCTGTACATCGCCTACACCAACCACTGCGGCCGCGAGACCTCGCTCGAGTACTGCGGCCTGAGCACCGCGGCCGCGCCCGACGGCGAGGTCGTGGCCCGCGCCGGGCGCGCGGAGGAGCTACTCACCTTCACCGCCGACCCCGAGGCGCTGCGGGAGGCCCGCATCGCCAACACCTACCTGCGCGACCGGCGCACCGACCTGTACTGAGCCCCGCCACCCCAGGAGCCCGCATGACACAACCCGCCATGCCCGCCCACGGCCCGTCCGGATCGGATGCGCCCCTGACCATGTTCGGCCCGGACTTCCCGTTCGCCTACGACGACTGGGTCACCCACCCCGACGGCCTCGGCAGCGTCCCCGAGGCCGCGCTCGGCACCGAGGTCGCCGTGATCGGCGCGGGCCTCGCCGGACTCACCACCGCGTACGAGCTGGCCCGGATCGGGCTGAAACCCGTGGTGTACGAGGCCGACCGGATCGGCGGGCGGATGCGCAGCGAACGTTTCGAGGGCTACGACGACGACCTCGTCGCGGAAATGGGCGCCATGCGATTCCCGCCCTCGTCGACGACCCTGCAGCACTACCTGGACCTCGCGGGGCTGCGCACCGAGCCCTTCCCCAACCCCCTCGCCGAGGCGACGCCCAGCACCGTCATCGACCTCAAGGGCCGCAGCCACTACGCCCGCACCGCCGCCGACCTTCCGCCCGAGTTCGCCGAGGTCGCCCGCGCGTGGGACGCCAGCCTCGCCGATTACGCCGATGCCGCTGAGCTGCAGGACGCGATCCGCGCCCGCGATGCGGGGCGCATCCGGGCCGTGTGGTCGAAGCTCGTCGAGGAGCTCGATGACCAGACCTTCTACGGCTTCCTCACCGCATCGAAGCACTTCCGCTCCTTCGCGCACCGGGAACTGTTCGGACAGGTCGGATTCGGCACCGGCGGCTGGGACACCGACTACCCCAACTCGATGCTCGAGATCCTGCGCGTGACCTGCACCGCCGCGGACGACGAGCACCGCAGCATCGTCGGGGGCGCGGACCTGCTGCCGAAGCACCTGTGGGAGAGCCCGTTCGACGGTGCGCGGTCGGTGCGCGAGCTCAACGGCGGCACGCACCGGCCCGCGGTCACCGCGATCCGGCGCACGGCGGGCCCGGGCGGTGCGCCGCGGTACACGCTCGTCGATGCCGGCGGCGAGACCCGCACGTACCCGGCGGCGATCTTCACCGGGCAGGCATGGATGCTGCTCAACACCATCGACTGCGACGACGACCTGCTGCCGATCGACCACTGGACCGCGATCGAGCGCACCCACTACATGGGCAGCTCGAAGGTGTTCGCGCTGGTCGATCGTCCCTTCTGGCGCGATGTCGATCCCGCGACGGGGCGCGACACGATGTCGATGACCCTGACCGACCGGATGAGCCGCGGCACCTACCTTCTCGACCACGGCCCCGACCGTCCCGGCGTCATCTGCCTGTCCTACACCTGGTCCGACGACTCCCTCAAAGTGCTGCCGCTGGACGTGAACGCACGGCTCGACCTCATGCTCAAGTCGCTCGGCGGGGTCTACCCCGGCGTCGACATCCGCAGCCACATCATCGCCACGCCCAAGACCGTCTCCTGGGAGACGGAGCGGTACTTCATGGGCGCCTTCAAGGCGAACCTGCCGGGGCACTACCGGTACCAGGAGCGGCTGTACACGCACTTCATGCAGGAGTCGTTCGACCCGCGGCACCGCGGCTTCTTTCTGGCCGGGGACGACATCTCATGGACCGCGGGGTGGGCCGAGGGCGCGCTGCAGACCGCGCTCAACGCCGTCTGGGGCGTCGTGCACCACCTCGGCGGACGCGCACCGTCGACCAATCCCGGACCGGGCGACGTCTTCGCCGACATCGCCCCGGTCCGGCTCGGCGACGAGCGCGGTACGCGCGCCTGACGTCAGTGGCGGCGCAGCGCCGTCACCAGGCCCCCGTCCCCGGGGATCATGGTGACGTTGCGGTGCCGCGGCTGCTCCGCGGGAGCGTCGGTCAGCGCGAGATCGACGCGCAGCAGGATCTGCGTCACCACCGCGCGCAGCTCCGCCATCGCCAGCCCCGCGCCGAGGCAGCGGCGGGTGCCACCCCCGAAGGGCATCAGCTTCTGCGGCGAGGGCTTGACGCCGAGGAAGCGCTCGGGATCGAAGGCGTACGGCCGCGGGTACAGCTCCTCCCGGTGGTGCAGCAGCAGGATCGAGACCAGCGCGATCACGCCGCGGTCCACCATGTAGGGCCCGAACTGCCAGTCGGACAGCAGCTCCCGCGCGACCACCGGCACCACCGGACGGCTGCGCATCGACTCGTTGATGAGCGCCTCGACGTACGCCTCGTCGCCGGCGCGAGCGGCCTCGACGGAGCGGCGGTACGCCTCGGGGGTGCGGGTGAGCCGCTCGAAGGTCCACGCGACCGAGTTCGATGTCGTCTCGTGGCCGGCGAGCACCAGGGTCAGGAGCTCGTCGCGGATCTCACTGTCGGCCAGGGGCGCACCGTCGTCCCCGCGGGCCGCCATGAGCACCGTGAGGATGTCGGAGCGGCCCGCCCCGTCGGGCCCGTCGGCGCCCTCGCGGCGACGCTCGGCGATCACCGAATAGATCGCCGCGTCCAGGGGCCGGAGCACCAGCTTCAGGATTCCGCGCGGCTCGGGGCTGCGCGCGTTCACCAGCTGCACGACGGTCGCGAGCGGGTGCGTCGAGAGCCGCAGTAGGCGGATCATCGACGTGCGGACCGCACGTTCGGCGCGGGTCGCGCCGGTTTCGTCGTCGATGCCGAACACCGCCGACATGATCACGTCGAGCGTGATCTGCTGCCCGATGTCCGCCAGCGCCACCGCCTCTCCCGTTCGCCACTCGTCGATGCGGCGCTCCGTCGCGGCGTCGATGCGCTGCTGGTAGTCGGTGACCGCGCGCCCGTGGAACTGCGGCAGCAGGAGTCGGCGCTGCTGCTTGTGCCGCGGCCCGACCGCGGTGAGCACCGAATCAGGTCCGACGATGGGCCGCAGGGGCGAGAAGCGGGTGGCCGACGGCGCATCGTCGGGGCGCGTCATCAGCGAGGCGACGTGCGCCGGGTTGGACACCAGCACCACCTGCCCCGGCCCACCCGCGAACTCCGACCGGAAGACGTCGCCGTAGCGCTCCGCCGCGCGGAAGGTCACGTCGCCCTCGCGCAGCGTGTACGACAGCGAAGCCCGCAGCGGCCCCATCGGGAGGGACGGCGCCGCACGCAGAGCGGCGGCCCCCGCGGCGTCGACGGGCCCGGCCTCGTCGCCTGTACCGCCGTGGACGCCCGGCCGCACGGATTCGCGCAGGTGCCACGCGGGCTCGGGGATCGACAGGGTGCGCGCGACGGTTCCGCCGATCCCCGTGCCGATCCCGGTGCGGACGGCTCGTGCCATCGTGGTCATATCGTCCTCCTCCATCGATTGTGCACGCCGGACGTGGCGCGCGGGGTGCCGTCGCGATCGTCAGGGCACGACGGTGCCCAGGGGGCCGCTCCGGCGGTCGCGGGCGGCCGTCGCGCGGTGGATGTCGCGCGCGCCGAAATCGAGGCCGTCGCGGTCGTGGGTGAGCGCGGCGATCGCGACGGCGAACGCGGCGACGACGAGAACGGTGATCATGGCCTTCTCCTTCTCCCGTGCCCGGTGTGTTCCGGGTGAATTCGACGCTACGAGAGCGATCGTCGCTGGTCAGCGTGCCCAGGATGGAAGTCCGTTCCACCCTGGGACGGGCGCGCGGCTCCGCCCCAGGGTGGGCGACCGGGCCGCGACGCGCGACTACGATGCAAGCCATGCGCTGGCTGCGGTGGTTCGAGGCGCGGTACGCGCGCGCGTTCGCCGCCATCGGCTACGAGTACCCGCCGTACTACATGGTGATCACCGAAACAGCGCTGGTCGCCCTGATCGTCGCGGCGGTCCTGCCCCGCGTCGTGGCGGGCCCGGACGGCGTGCAGTGGGCGATCCTGGCGGGCGCGGCGGCGCTGTCACTGGCCCACACCCTCTCGACGCTCCTGCGCACGGACCACCTGTCGCTCGCCGCCCACTCGATCTCCACTCTGATCTCAGCCGCGCTGTTCTGGTCGGTGCCGACGACGTTCGACGTCGTTCCCCTGATCCTGGTCCTCGCGATCACCCAGGTCGCGGCCGTCACCCCGATCCGTTCGGCGGCCCTGCACCTGCTCGCGTACGAGGCCTTGGTCGTCACCGCCGGATCACTCGGCGCGATCGATCAGGCCTGGCTGATCGCTCTCACCGTCGCCTTCGGCGCGGCCGTCGGCCAGCTCATGCAGAATCAGCTCCTGCTGTTGCGGGCCGAGCGCCGCGCGCAGGCCTCCCGGACCGCGCTCGAGCGCGCCGCCGTCGCCGGCGAAGTCCACGACGTGGTCGCACACTCACCTGGCTCGTGGACGCGGCCTTTCCGGCCGGGACCGGCTCCGGCGCAACCGGATCGATCGAAGGGGAACGCCCGTGACCGAACGACCGATCCGCCTGCTGCTGGTGGACGACCAGGACCTGGTGCGCCTCGGGCTGCGCCGGATCCTGCGCCGCCGCGACGGCTTCGAGGTCGTCGGCGAGTGCGCCGACGGCGACGAGGTGAGCGCGGCCGTCGCCGAGTCCGCGCCGGACGTGGTGCTGATGGACCTGCGGATGAAGCGGGTCAGCGGGATGGCGGCCACCCGGCGGCTCACCGCGTCCGCCGACGCGCCGCCGGTGCTCGTACTCACCACCTTCCGCGACGACGACCTGCTCTCCGAGGCGCTACGGGCGGGCGCCTCCGGCTTCGTCCTCAAGGACTCGCCCGCGGAGGAGCTGATCCGCGCTGTGCGCCTCGTCGCCGCCGGGGAGGCCGTGCTCGATCCCGCCGTCACCGGCCGGGTGCTCGAGACCTATCGCAAGGCCGCGCCGGCGGCACCGTCGGGCGAGCAGACGCGCCTGACGTCCCGGGAGGTGGACGTGCTCGCCCTCGTGGGACGCGGACTGTCGAACGACGAGATCGCCCGCGAGCTGGTGATCTCGATCGTGACCGTGAAGAGCCACATCGGCTCGATCTTCACCAAGCTGGGCGTCCGCAACCGCGCGGAAGCGATCGTCTTCGCGTTCGACAACGGCATCGTCCGGCCCGGCGGCTGACTCGGCGGCGCCCACCCCTGGCGATTGAACACTGTTCATGGCGGCGAAACCGCAGGTCGCACCGAACAGAAACAGTGTTCAATTCCGAGGGGCGGGCGCTACTGGCGCTCGATGAAGACCGGCTTCTCCTTGTTGGCCGCAGCGGTGCGGGCGATCGCGTGGTTCTTGCCACGGATCAGGCCGAGCTGCAGCGCCTGCTCGACGGGGAAGGACAGGCGCGAGCCGCTGTACCAGGTGTTCTCGAACAGCGCCTTCGAGGCGGCGACCGCGTCGGGCGAGCGCTCCTTGAGCTTCTCCACCAGCTCCAGCGCGTCCTTCATCGGGTCGGCGGAGACGCCGGTGACGATGCCCCAGCCCAGCGCCTGCTTCGCGGTGAACATCTCGCCGGTCATCGTGAGGCGCTTCGCGATGTCGATGGTCGTGAGCTGGGCGATGGACGCGGAGATCGACATATCGGGGATGAGACCCCACTTGGCCTCGAGGATGGAGAAGTCCGCCTCCGACGAGGCGAAACGGAAGTCCGCGCCCAGCGCGATCTGCAGCCCGCCGCCGTAACAGTGGCCGTGCACCACGGCGATGACCGGCGCGGGGACACTGCGCCACGCCCAGCCCGCGGCCTGGAAGTTGTTGGCCGCCGAGATGCGCCTTGGAACGAAGTTCATGAGCAGCCGGCGCTGCTCCTTGCCCGCCGAGGCGAAATCGAGGCCAGAGCTGAACGAGCTGCCCTCGCCCGAGAGGATCACGGCGCGCAGCGAGCGGTCGTTCTTCGCGCGGTCCGCGGCCTTCGCCAGGTCGTCGATCATGTCCAGGGTCAGCCCATTGTGCTTCTCCGGGCGATTGATCCGCACGTGGGCGACCTCGTCGCGCACCTCGTATTCGATGTTCGACATCCGCTTCTCCTCGTTTCGGTCGCCGTCGGCCGTCGTCTGCAACCCTAGCGGCCGCGTCGGACCCCGTTGGGGAAGGCACGGCTGAAGTACAGTGGCGCTCATGGCGGTCACGTTGCACATCACGGGGGAACCCGAGTCGGACGCGGTGCTCTCGGAGCACCCGTTCGCGCTGCTCGCGGGCATGCTTCTCGACCAGCAGTTCCCGATGGAGCGCGCCTTCGCCGGTCCGTGGAAGGTCCTCGACAGGTTCGGCAGTATCGACCCGCGCGACATCGCCGTCGCCGATCCGGCCCGGTTCGAGGAATTGTGCACCACGCCGCCCGCGATCCACCGGTACGGGCGGGCCATGGCCGCGCGCCTGCAGGCGCTCGCGCAGATCGTCGTCGACGAGTACGACGGGCAGGCCGAGCGGATCTGGACGGAGGCCGCCTCGGGCGCGGATCTGGTGAAGCGCATCGAGGCCCTGCCCGGCTTCGGCGCGCAGAAGGCGAAGATCTTCGCGGCGCTCGTCGGCAAGCAGCTCGGCGTGAAGCCGCGCGGCTGGACGACGGCGGTCGGCGACTACGGCAAGGCCGGCTACCGCTCCGTCGCGGACGTCGTCGACGGCGAGTCCCTGCAGAAGGTGCGCGCCTATAAGAAGGAGATGAAGGCGGCGGGGAAGAAGGCGGGAGCATGAGCGGACCGGGTCCGTACGGCGGCCATAACCCGAATGAGCCCGGGCAGGCGTACTCGCAGGCGATCCCGCTGCCCCCTCCACCGCGCGGTCCCGTCGCGCCGGGCCCCGTCCCCGGCGGCGCTCCCCCGCCGCCGCACAAGCCCAACTCGGGCCGCAACCTGATCCTCGCCCTCGTCGCGGTCGCGTCCGTGGTCGCCCTGGTCGCCGCGATCGTCGTGGCGGCGCTCCTCAGCGACTCCAACGGCGCTGAGCCGGGCACCGACGCCGCGTCGGGGACCTCTGGCGCGGGCGCCGTCTTCCGCGTCAACGACTGCCTCTACGACGTGCCCGAGGCGCCGAAAGTGGGCAACTGCGACGACGGCGGCTCGCCGTACAAGGTGACGCAGGTGATGCCCGCCGGCGAGAAGTGCCGCGCCGAGCAGACCTCGATCGCGCGGGGCCGCTGGTACTGCCTGACGCCCAACCTCAACGTGAACTACTGCTACACCGCTCCCGTTCCGGGGACCTGGATCAGGGCCGCCGGGCAGTGCGGCGCGCCCGGCACGATCACCGTGGTCTCGGTGGTGGGCGGCCTCAAGGACTCCGGCCGCTGCTCCGGCGAGTGGGATCGCAGCTACTTCTTCGACGACCCCGTCTACACGATCTGCGCGAAGTCGTACACCTAGGCGCGCCGCCCGTCGGCGTACCGGCCGGAACAGGGCGGTACGGGCGTTGAACTAGGCTGGTCGCGTGCCCGTCACCATGCCACACGACCTCCCCGCCCGGGCCGTCCTGGCCGCGGAGCAGGTCTTCGTCATGTCCGACGACCGCGCGGGCCATCAGGACATCCGCCCCATGCGGATCGCCATCCTGAACCTGATGCCGATGAAGGTCACCACCGAGACGCAGCTGCTACGCCTGCTCAGTAACAGCCCGCTGCAGATCGAGCTGACCCTCCTGCGCATGGCCAGCCACGTCTCGAGGACCACGGCGTCCGAGCACCTCGACTCGTTCTACTCCACCTTCGACGACGTCGCCGACCAGCATTTCGACGGCCTCATCATCACCGGGGCGCCGGTCGAGCGGCTCGACTTCGACGACGTCGACTACTGGCCGGAGATGACCCGGATCCTCGACTGGACGCGCACCCACGTGCAGTCGACCCTGCACGTCTGCTGGGGCGCCCAGGCCGCGCTGTACCACCACTACGGCGTCGGCAAGTACGAACTGCCCCAGAAGCTCTCCGGCGTCTACTCCCACCACCTCACCGAGGCGCGCTCACCGGTCGTCACCGGCTTCGACGATGAGTTCCTCGCGCCCCACTCGCGGCACACCGACGTCCTCGCGGCCGATGTCGAGGCCACCGGCCACGTCGACGTGCTCGCCGTCAGCGAGGAGGCCGGCGTCTACCTCGCGGCCAGCCGGGACGGTCGGCAGGTCTACGTGACGGGCCACCCGGAGTACGACGCGGACACGCTCGCCCGCGAGTACGCACGGGACAGCGAGCAGGGCCTTCCGGTCGCGCCGCCCGCCCACTACTTCCCGGGCGACGACCCCGCCGCGCCCCCGCGCAACCGGTGGCGCGGCCACGGGAACCTCCTGTACAGCAACTGGCTGAACTACTGCGTCTACCAGGAGACGCCCTTCGCGCCCGACGGCCCGTAGGCGGTCAGCCCTGCGCGGGGCCGTCGTCCGTCGGCTCGCCGGCGGCCGGCTCGGCCGCCGCTTCGGTCACCTCCGCCTCGACGACCGGCACGACGATGACCGCCGGAGGCTGCACCGCGGGCGCCACGACCGCGGGGGTGACCGACGGCGCCCCCGCGGCTCGCGCCGGACGGGGCTGCCGCGGCTGCGCGGCCTTGGCCACCTCGCTCGCGGTGCGCAGCGCGAACTTCGGCAGGCTCGAGAGCAAATCGGTGACCGGCTCGGCGACGGTGTTCGCGGCGCCGACCACGGTCTCGATGTCGCCCAGGCGCTGTCCCATCGCCGCGATCGTCGGCGTGAGCTTGTTCATCGCCTCGGTCACCTCCGCGAGCTTCTGCACAACACCGTCCTCCGCGGTGAAGGCGTCGACGATGCCGCCCTCCCGGGTCGCGCGGTCGAGCGGCCCGTCGGGGCGGATCACACGGTCGACGGGCGCGCCGTCGTCGAACAGGTCGGCCACCCGGTCCGCGGCGCCACCGGGTCCGACGACGCGGTGGATGGCACCGTCCTCGCTGAGTAGGTCGGAGACGCGGTGCACGATGTACGGCACGCGTTGCGCGGCGGTGATCAGGTTCTCGTGACGGGTGTCGCCGGCGGACTCGGGGTCGAGCTTGTCCGCGGCCATCGAGACGACGTCGCGCGCGAGCCCGACCGAGGTCTCGGCGGCGGCGAGCCCCAGGCCCGCCGCGGCCAGCCCGACGCGGGCGGGGGCGAGCAGTACTTTCGGAAACTCCATGGATCCAGCGTAGCGCCGATCCGCGATGGCGGAATCGGGAGATTCCCGGAGGGTCAGGTACCGGGCGTGGGGCTCACGACGTAGGTCACGTCACCGTCGTTCGACGAGATGCCGACGGTGAATCCGTGGCCGCGGTAGACGGCCCCGATCCGGCCGGCGTCGAGCGGGACGCCCGGCGCGACGGGGACCAGTCCGGCGGCGAGCAGGGCGCGGGCGGCCGCCACGGTGTCGCGTCCCTCGACGGTGACCCGCCACAGGGCGTGCCCGACCTCGATCGTCTCCGCCCTACGGATCTCCCCGACGACCGGCACCTGCTGCGCCGGGAAGCCCGGGGGCAGGGCGACGGGGCCCGCGGTGGGACCACCGCATCCGACGACGAGCAGCCCGCAGAGTCCGGAGGCGACGAGGGCGGCGCCGGTGCCGGCGCCGCCCTCGTTCGTTCGATCCATGTGCGTCAGAGCGAGATCTTGCCCTCGGCGATCGCGCGGATGAGCTGCTTCTCGCGACGGGCCCGCTTGAAACGCGATCCGATGACGAGCGCGGCGAGCACGGCGACACCGGCCGCGGCGGCCAGCACCGGCGGCTTGGTCACCGTGGCGACCACCGACTGCTGCGCCTGCTCGGCGAGCTTGCGCGGGTCCGCGCGCTCCCCCAGCTGGTCCAGCGTCGCCGCCAGCTGCTCCCGGGCGCGCTCGATATCGCG
This sequence comes from Tsukamurella asaccharolytica, assembly GCF_007858435.1. Taxonomy (GTDB): domain Bacteria; phylum Actinomycetota; class Actinomycetes; order Mycobacteriales; family Mycobacteriaceae; genus Tsukamurella; species Tsukamurella asaccharolytica. The sequence continues at coordinate 133,656 of NZ_VIGW01000007.1, forward strand.
CTCGATGCTCTCGGTGTCACGTGCCACTTCGCTCTACCTCCGGGTCAGCCGGCCTGCAAATACTTCTCCGACTCTAGACCAGCGGCCGCCGCCGCACCCCGCTGCGGGGCCCGGGCGTCGCGATCCGCCTCCGCCGGGAGGGCGAAGGTCGCCTGGACCTGCAGCCATTGCGCCAGGAGCTGACAGCCCGTGAGCTCGTAGTCCTCGTGTCGCAGCCGCGCGAGCGGCTCCGTCGCGTACGCGGTGTGCCGGTCACCGCGCCGGTTGAAGTCGCGGCCCCGGTACCGCACTCGCGGCAGGTAGCCGAGGATCTCCCGACCGGCGGTGCGCAGCCGGTCCACGTCGCGCCGCCACTGCCGGGAGCCGAACGCGGTGCGGGTGGCGTTCTGGAAGCGGTGCCCGAGGTACTCCCTCGCGGCGCGCGGCGCCCACGTCGCGAGGTCGCGGAGCGCCAGGTAGGCGGTGGCGTCCGCGATGTCGCGGACGAACGAGTCGACGCTCGCGTTGCAGATCACGTCCTGCGGGTGCGAGATCCACTGCAGCGGAACCTCGTCGGGCGCCGCCGGGCCGTCGCCCGCGACGCCGGAGCCGCACAGGGAGGGATCGCTGCCGCGCGGGCGCTCGGGGTCGGAGATCAGGCCGGCGGCGAGCACGTTCGGAGCGCGCACGGGCCCGTCGGCCATGGCGCCCAGCACGCGGCGGATCACGGTGCAGCCCTGCGAGTACCCGATGAGCACGACGGGGCCGCCGGCGTCGGCGATCGCGGCGAGCAGGCGCTCCACGCCGATCGACACGGACTCCGCGAAGGAGATACCGTCCCGCGCGGGGACCGGGCCGTACGAGGCCGGGTAGCCGACCCACTGGGAGTCGAATCGATCGTCGAGCTCGGCCACGACGTGACTGAGCATGCCTGTCACCTCGGTGCGGGGATCGTCGATCCAGGATTCGCCCGTGCCACCGACGGCGAGCACGGTGATCCTGGCCCGGCCGGCGTCCGCCGACCGCCGGGCCGCCCTGCTGTGCACCGTCAGCGTGGTCATGGGGCAACCCTTGCGCCCGTGCATGAGGAAGAGCTGAAATCCATGTTAAAAAACCGATGATGTGTCCGAGCTAACAGCGGCCTCAGCTCTGGCAGGTGGGGCACCAGTACAGGTTCCGCGCCTCCATGACCTCGCTCCGCACGGGCGTGCCGCACACGCGGCACGGGTCGCCGGTACGTCGGTAGACGTAGGTCCGGGGCCGGTCCTCGGCGTACGACGGTGCGCCGTGGTCGTGCTCGGGCCGCACGACGTGCATGCGCCCGCGCTCGACGCCGATCGGCATGAGCGCGACCAGATCCGCCCAGATCCCGTCGAAATCGGTTCGGGCGAGGTCGCGGCCCTCGCGGTGCGGGTCGATGCCGGCGCGGAAGAGCACCTCGGCACGGTAGACGTTGCCGACGCCCGCCATGACCGCCTGGTCCATGAGCAGCGCCCCCACGGGCCGCCGCGACCGCGCGATGCGCCGCCACGCGTCGTCCGGGTCGGAGTCGGGTCGCAGCGGATCGGGGCCGAGGCGGGCGAGCACCCCGTCGACCTCCTCCTCGGTGACGAGCTCGCACGCGGTCGGCCCCCGCAGGTCGGTGCCGCCGCGTGGCCCGACGATGCGCATACGCACCTGCCCGACCGGCGGGGGCGCACCGTCGGACACCTCGAAGTCCGTGAACGCCCCGTACAGCCCCAGGTGGACGTGGACGATCGCGCCACCCTCGTAGCGGTGCCAGAGGTGCTTTCCCCAGGAGTCTGCGCGCTCGAAGACGCGGCCGTCGAGCCGCTTCGCCTCCGGCGCGAATCGCCCCTGCGGACTGGAGACGCGGACGCCCTCGCCCGCGAACAGTGCGTCGTGGGCGAGGGCGAGCCGGTGGAGTGTGTGCCCCTCAGGCACTGACGCCTCCGGCGTGGTCGGGCATCGTCGGTGGCGTCCGGGACCGTCAGGCCTCGGGGGCGCCCGGCACGGCCGGGGCGACGCCCGTGCGCTCGTACTCGGCGAGGATGTCGATGCGGCGCTGGTGGCGCGGCTCCTCGGACCAGGGCTGCGCGAGGAAGGCGTCGACGATCGCGAGCGCCTCCTCCTTGGTGTGCATGCGGCCACCCAGACCGATGAGCTGGGCGTTGTTGTGTTCCCGGGCAAGCTTGGCGGTCTCGACGCTCCACGCGAGGGCGCAGCGGGCGCCGGGCACCTTGTTGGCGGCGATCTGCTCGCCGTTGCCGCTGCCGCCCAGCACGATGCCGAGGCTGCCCGGATCGGCCACCACGCGGGTCGCGGCGTCGATGCAGAAAGCGGGGTAGTCGTCGAGGGCGTCGTAGGTGTGGGCGCCGCAGTCGACGACCTCGTGGCCCGCCGCCGTCAGGTGTTCGATGATCTGGGACTTCAGTTCGAATCCGGCGTGATCGCCGCCGAGGTAAACGCGCATGAGCACAAGTCTGACACGCGTCGCGCGAGCATCCGAAGGCGGCACAGCCTACATTCGATGGCATGGATGACAGCACCGAGCAGACACCGGGCCGGGAGCCGCGGGGCGACTCCTCTCCCACTGAGTCCGCCCGCAGCGGGGCCTTCAGCTCCGAGCCGGACGAATCGACGTTGCCGAGCACCGGATTCTTCCCCGTGGTGCAGCCCGATGAGCCGGCCGCGACCTCCGCTGCCCCCTCCGACGCGTCGACCTCCGCCTTCCCCTCCACCGACTTCCCGACCGACCAGTACCGGGCGGGGGGTCAGGCACTGCCCGAACTCGGCGCGCACGACCCGTCGGTCACTGCGGGCCTGGGCGCGCCCGTCGCGCAGTCCGGCGGTCCGGTGTCCGGCCCGGGATACGTCCCGGGTGGCGCCGTCCCCGGCGGGCACTTCCCCCCGGGCGGTCCCTTCGCGCCGGCGCCGCAGGCCCCGGCCTACGCCGGTGCGCCGCGGCGGCACCCGTGGGAGATCCCGCTGTTGGTGATCGTGATCCTGGTGACCATCCTGATCTACGGCGGGGCGCTGGTGCTCGCCGCGATCGGCGTGGTCAACGAGTACCTGCTGCTGGCACTGGTGGTGCCGATCCTGCTGTGGTTCGGCCGAGGCCTGACGTGGGCCGCGCCCCGGGTCCAGGGCGTGCAGATGACGCCCACCCAGTTCCCCGAGGGTTACCGGATGGTGCGCGAGGCCGCGGCCCGGTACGGCATGCGCGAGGTTCCCGACGCCTTCGTGGTGATCGGCAACGGCCAGATCAACGCCTTCGCCTCGGGCCACGGCTTCCGCCGCTTCGTGGTGGTCTACAGCGACCTGTTCGAGATCGGTGGCGAGGCCCGCGATCCCGACGCGCTGGCGTACATCATCGGCCACGAGGTCGGGCACATCGCGGCCGGGCACGTCTCGTACTGGCGGCAGGTCGGCTCGTTCGCCATGTCCTACCTGCCGGTGATCGGCGCCGCGCTCTCCCGCTCGCAGGAGTACACCGCCGACAACTACGGCTACTTCAACCAGCCCTCGGGCTCCCCCGGGGGCATGGGCGTACTCGGCGCGGGCAAGTACCTCGGCAAGCAGGTCGACTTCAATCAGCTCGCCGATCGCGCGTCCACCGACAAGGGCTTCTTCACCTGGCTGGTGAACCTCACCGCGTCGCACCCGGTGCTCACCTGGCGCGCCGCGGCGCTGCGCAACCGCACCAAGGCCGGCTCGCTGTGGTTCGCGCCGAGCGGCCCGGTGCGCGGCATCGGCGGCGGCGCGGTCGTGCCCGCCGGCCCGGTGCCCACGTACACCAAGCAGGAGGTGCTGGCCCCCGCTCCCGGCCAGGCGCCGCCGGCCCCCGTCGCGTCCGGGCACCTGCACCACGTCCCGACGGCCCAGAGCCAGCCTGCTCAGGGCCAGCCCGCGCGGAACCAGCCCTACCCGGAGGGCGGGTACTTCGCCCAGTGGCAGCAGTCGCAGGGCCACGCCGCGGCGCAGCCCGAGCAGGGCTCGGACGACAAGCCGGGCCAGCCCGGCACCCGACAGAACGGGCCGTCCGGCTCCTGACCCGCTACGACGACGACGAGCCCGCGTTCAGTCGAACGCGGGCTCTTCGTGGCGGGTGCGCTTAGCTCGACGAATGGGGCACGCGTTCAGTCGAACGCGGGCTCTTCGTGGCGGGTGCGCTTGAGCTCGAAGAAATGCGGGTAGCTCGCGAGTAGGACGGCCCCGTCCCACACGCGGCCGGCATCGTCGCCGCGCGGGATGCGGGAGAGAACGGGCCCGAAGAAGGCCGTGCCGTTGACGTGGATGGTCGGCGTGCCCACGTCGTCGCCCACCTTGTCCATGCCCGCGTGGTGGCTCGCGCGCAGGGCCTCGTCGAAGTCGGTGCTGTCCGCGGCGGCGGCGAGGTCCGACTCGAGCCCGGTCTCGGCGAGCGACTCGGCGATCACCGCGGTGAGGTCCTTGTTCTGCTCGTTATGAATCCGGGTGCCCATCGCGGTGTAGAGCTTCGGCAGCACCTCGTCGCCGTGGCGCTGGGCGGCGGCGATGAGTACGCGCACGGGACCCCACGCCGTCTTCATCAGCTCCTGGTAGATCTCCGGCAGGTCGTCGCGGCCCTCGTTGAGAACGGCCAGGCTCATCACGTGGAACTGCACGTCGATGTCGCGCACCTTCTCGACCTCGAGGATCCAGCGCGAGGTGATCCAACACCACGGACACAGCGGGTCGAACCAGAACTCGACACGATCCTTGGCGGTGGACGGGGCGGTATCGGTCACTTCGACTCCTGCTCGTGGGACGGTCTCTTCACGATGATCCTGCTCCCCCGTGCAACGCCGCGCACGCCGATCTGCTTCCCGCGCGGACACGCGGGGACGGCGGGTGGCATTGTGGGACGGGTCGAACCGTGCGTCGGGCCCCGTGTCCGCCGAGTCCAGAAGGAGCGTCCCCTTGTCCGCGCCGAATCTCACCCGGGTCCAGGCCGCCGAGCGCGCCGCCACCGTGGCCGTCTCGCGTTACGCGATCGACCTCGACCTCACCGACGGGGCGGATTCGCCCGGCGAGAAGACCTTCGGGTCGACCACGACGATCACCTTCACGGCGACGCCGGGCGCGGACACCTTCGTCGATCTCATCGCGAGCGGCATCACGGCCACGCTCAACGGGCGGCCCGTCGACACCTCCGGCTACAGCGAGGAGGGCGGGCTGGCCCTGCACGGCCTCGCGGCCGAGAACGAGCTGGTGATCTCGGGGCGCTTCTTCTACTCCAACACCGGTGAGGGCCTGCACCGCTTCGTCGATCCGGCCGATGGCGAGGTGTACCTGTACTCGCAGTTCGAGACCGCCGACGCCAAGCGCATGTTCGCGTGCTTCGACCAGCCCGACCTCAAGGCCGTCTTCGACGTGGCCGTCACGGCACCGTCGGCCTGGACGGTGGTGACCGGCGGCGCGGAGGCGACCCGCGAGCCGCTGCCGACCGGCGCGCACCGCTGGACCTTCGTCACGACCGAGCCGATGTCGACCTACCTCGTGGCGCTCATCGCCGGCCCGTACGCGGTGTGGAGCGACGCCTACACGGACGAGCACGGCACGATCGACCTGCGCCTGTTCTGCCGCGCGAGCCTCGCGGAGTTCATGGACGCCGACCGGCTCTTCACCGAGACCAAGCAGGGTTTCGGCTTCTACCACAAGAACTTCGGCATCCCCTACGCCTTCGGCAAGTACGACCAGCTGTTCGTGCCGGAGTTCAACGCGGGCGCCATGGAGAACGCGGGCGCGGTCACCTTCCTCGAGGACTACGTCTTCCGGTCGAAGGTCACCCGGTACCTCTACGAGCGGCGCTGCGAGACGGTGCTGCACGAGATGGCGCACATGTGGTTCGGCGATCTGGTGACCATGCGCTGGTGGGACGACCTGTGGCTGAACGAGTCGTTCGCGACGTTCGCGTCCGTGCTCAGCCAGGCCGAGGCCACCGAGTACACCTCGGCGTGGACGACGTTCGCGAACGTCGAGAAATCGTGGGCGTACCGCCAGGACCAGCTGCCGTCAACCCACCCGGTCGCGGCCGATATCCCGGATCTGCAGGCCGTGGAGGTCAACTTCGACGGCATCACCTACGCCAAGGGCGCCTCGGTGCTCAAGCAGCTGGTCGCCTACGTGGGCCTCGAGCCCTTCCTCGCGGGCCTGCGCGCGTACTTCGCGGAGCACAAGTTCGGCAACGCCACCTTCGACGACCTACTGCGCGCGCTGGAGGCCTCGTCGGGCCGCGACCTGTCCGACTGGGGCGCCCAGTGGCTCAAGACCACCGGCATCAACGAGCTCGCCCCGTCGTTCGCTCTGGACGGCGAGGGGCGCTTCACCCGGTTCGCCGTGCAGCAATGGGGCGCGGCTCCGGGAGCCGGCGAGACTCGCGTCCACCGGCTGCGCATCGGGATCTACGACGATGACGAGGCGGGCAAGCTGGTGCGCGTGCACCAGGTGGAGGTCGACATCGACGGCGAGCGAACGGATATTCCGCAGCTCGAAGGCGTGCACCGCGGCAAACTCATCCTCGTCAACGACGACGACCTCACCTACGCCTCGGTCCGGCTGGACCCCGCCTCCTTGGAGGTCGCAACGACGCGCGTCGCCGACATCGCCGACTCGCTCCCCCGCACCCTCGTGTGGTCCGCGGCGTGGGAGATGACGCGCCAGGCCAAGATGAAGGCCCGCGACTTCGTCGAACTGGTGCTGGGCGGCATCGGCGCCGAGACCGAGGTGGGCGTGGTGCAGCGCGTCGTGCTGCAGGCGCAGACCGCCGTCGAGTCCTACTCCGACCCGGCCTGGGCCGCCGCCGAGGGTCGCGAGCGGCTCGCCTCGGGCCTGCTCCGGCTCGCCCGCGAGGCCGAGGCCGGCTCGGACTTCCAGCTCGCCTTCGTCAACGCGCTGGCCGCGTCCGCCCTGGGGCGCGCCGAGGTCGACGCGCTCCGGGCGCTGTACGACGGTGCCGAACCCGGCACCGTCGGCCTGGACGGGCTCGCCGTCGACACCGACCTGCGCTGGCGTCTCCTGACCGCGCTGGCCCGGGCCGGCGCCGTGGGCACCGAGGAGATCGACGCCGAGGTACTCCGCGATCCGACCGCGGCGGGCGAGCGCTCGGCCGCCGCCGCGTTGGCCGCCCGGCCCGACATCCGGGTCAAGGAGGAGGCGTGGGAGAAGGTCTTCGGCGACGATTCGCTGTCCAACACGCTGACCCGCGCCATCTCCGCCGGCATCGTCGCGCCCGGCCAGGGCGAACTGCTCGCACCGTTCACCCAGCGCTACTTCGACTCGATCGACCAGGTCTGGGGCCGCCGCTCGTCCGAGGTCGCGCAGACGGTGGTCGTGGGCCTGTACCCGTCGTGGGACGTCTCCGACGAGGCCGTGTCCGCGGCGGACGCCTGGCTCGCGGGCGACAAGCCCCCGGCGCTGCGCCGCCTCGTGCTCGAGGGACGTGCGGGCATCGTCCGCTCGCTCGCGGCGCGGGCATTCGACCGGGGCTGACGCGCAGCCGACCGCGGCCCCGGGATCCGTCGGTCCCGGGGCCGCGGCGTACGGCGGGTCAGCTGATGAACGGGTGGCCGCTGACGGTCCTGCCGGGATCGTCCTGGATGACGTCCCAGTGCTCGACGATCTTGCCGTTGGCGACGCGGTAGATGTCGACGACCGCCCGCACCGTGCCGTCGTAGACCGACTTCGCGTAGACCACCACGATGTCGCCGTCCGCGACGATGCGCACGATCGAGGTGCTGTACTTCGGGTCCTTCACGACGGGGCCGAGCGCCTCGATCACGGCGTCGCGGCCGTCGGCGATCTCGGGGCTGTGCTGGATGTAGTGATCGCCGATGTAGCGCTGCGCGGCGCCCGCGATGTCGCGCTTGACGAAGCCCTCGGTGTAGAACGCCGTCACGACCTCCCGGGGGGTCGACGGGGCCGCGCTCGCCCGGGCCGCGGCGCCCATGACCAGGGCACCTGCCGTGAACACCGCGGCGGCGGCGTTACGGATCGTGCGGTTGAGGTTCATACCGTGTCCCGTCATCAACGCGTCGACAACTCTTCTTCGATCGCAACACGATGTGGCGCCGTGCACAACGTGATCCCGGTCGCCGTACGCTGCACGGGTGGACGCACACCACAATCCCGACACCGCCGAGGCGCTGATGCGGTCCCGGTTCGCCGCGTTCCGCGACGGCGACGTGGCCTGGTTGCTCGCCTCCTGGCATCCCACCACCCGGCCGGCCGAGCTCACCCTCGACGAGGCGGTGCGCTGGCGCGGCCTGCAGATCGTTGACACCGTCGACGGGGCCGCGGTGGACGACTCCGGCATCGTCGAGTTCCGGGCGACCTACGTAGCCGACGGCGTGCACGGGGTGCTGCACGAGCGCTCCCGCTTCGTCCGCGAGGACGGGCGGTGGTTCTACGTCGACGGGGACTTCCCGGCCCAGTAGTCCGGCCCCTTCCTTCAAGAGCGCGCCACCGGAATCCAACACTTAGGTAATCTTGCTATAATATGGCGATGGCGGACAATCGGATCCGAGCGCAATCAGGAGAGATTCACGTTCCGCAGTGGGGTGCCGAGAACGTCCAGTGGTCCCGACGGCGAGTGCTGGCGCGGCTGCTTCGCCGCACGCCGCCGCTCACCGAGGAGTCGATCACCGTGATCGACCAACCCATGCTGAAGCGGGCGATCACCGCAGCGGCGCTCGGCAACATGATGGAGTGGTTCGACTTCGGCGTGTACGGCTACCTCGCCGGCACGCTCGGCAAGGTCTTCTACCCCGATGCCTCACCCACCGCGCAGTTGCTCGCCACCTTCGGCACCTTCGCTGCCGCCTTCGTCGTGCGGCCCCTCGGCGGCATGTTCTTCGGCCTACTCGGCGACAGGATCGGCCGGCAGAAGGTCCTCGCAGCCACGATGATCCTCATGTCGATCGGCACCTTCGCGGTGGGCCTGATCCCCTCCTACGCCGCCATCGGCGTGTGGGCTCCGGTTCTTCTGCTGTTCGCCCGCCTCGTCCAGGGCTTCTCCACGGGGGGCGAGTACGGCGGCGCGACGACGTTCATCGCGGAGTACTCCCCCGATCGCCGCCGCGGCTTCCTCGGAAGCTGGCTCGATTTCGGCACCTTCATCGGCTACTCACTGGGCTCCGCGATGGTCACGATCCTCAACGCGTCGCTCTCCCAGCAGGACATGCTGGCGTGGGGCTGGCGCGTTCCCTTCTTCATCGCCGGCCCGATGGGCCTGATCGGCCTCTACCTGCGCCTCAAGCTCGAGGACACGCCCGCCTTCCGGAAGAAGCTCGACGAGCACGACAGCGCGGTGCACGCCGCTGAATCCGGCAGCCGGGCGATCGCGACGATCGTGAAGAATTTCTGGCGCCCCCTCCTGGTGTGCATCGGACTGGTGATCCTCTACAACGTGACGAACTACATGATCACCGCGTACCTACCCACCTACTTCACCGAAGTCGTGCATCGCAGTCAGCTCAGTGCCGACATGCTGGTACTCCTGTCGATGCTGGTGGTGGTGTCGCTCATCGTCTTCGTCGGCCACCTGAGCGACATCGTGGGCCGCCGTGCGATCTTCGCCGGCGCGGCGATCGCGCAGATCGTGGTCGCGGTGCCGTGCTTCTGGCTATTCGGCCAGAAATCGCTGTGGGCGCCGATCGTGGGATGCATCGCTTTCGGCGTCCTGCTGGCCTGCTTCGCGGCTCCCACCGCGTCGACGCTGCCGGCGCTGTTTCCCACCGCCGTGCGGTACGGCGCCCTCGGCATCGGCTTCAATGTGGCGGTGTCCGCGTTCGGCGGCACCACTCCCCTGGTCACCTCCGCGCTCGTCAGCGCGACCGGCAACGCCGTGGTGCCCGGCCTCTACCTCGTCGCCAGCGGTGTCGTGGGGCTGATCGCGGTGGTCACGATGCGTGAGACCGCCACCCAGCCCCTCATCGGATCGCCGCCGCAGGTCGACACCCCGGACGAGGCGACGGAGCTGTACGCCGAGGCGCGCGACCTCGCCGATGCCGAGCGGTGACCGGCCGGTGTGCCCAGACGCGTGGAAGGCCCACCGGAACGGATCCGGTGGGCCTTCCGCGGACGGAGCGGTTACGCCGTGGGCGGCTTCACGGCCGAGGCCATGACCCGCAGGGCGGCGATGATGCCGTCGATCAGGTCGCCGGCCTGGAAGGGCGGGATCGCCGCGGTCACGCCGAGCTGCGCGACCTTGTCGCCCAGTCGGTCGGCCACGCCGCCACCGGTGAGCACGACGATGTCGCGGGTGTTCGGCGAGACGGCGATGAGCGCGGCGTACTCGGGCTCGGGAGCCTGACGGAGCACCGCCTCAGCGCCGGCGTGCGGGTCGTCGCCCAGGTCGCCGATGTACACCGAGAAGCGCGCGTTCGCGTCGCGGGTCGCGCGGATCAGCGCCTCGTCGAGGCCGATCAGCTCTTCACGGGTGAAGGGCGGGTTGGCCGGGCTGTCGCTCGCCTGGCGGGCCGCCGAGATGCGGCCGCTCGAGGTGATGGCGGTGCCGACGGGCAGCTCGCCCTGCGGCACGGCGACGGTCTGCGTGTGATCACCACTTGCCACGAGCGGCACCCCCGATCAGGTTCTCGTTGTCATGGTCGTCGTGGTGCGCGCCGTGCGGGCCCACGGGCGCCTCGTCGACGGCACTGAACAGCATGGGCTCGCGGGTCCACGGCTCACCGAGCTTGTACTCGCCCGGCTGCTGGTACTTCTCGTTGCGGCCGGTGGCCATCGAGATGACACACAGGACGACGATCACGACCGTCGCCACGATGGTGATCCCGCCGACGATGTTGAGCAAGCTCACTGTGGGCCCCTTTCCTTCTCTGTCGGACGCCCGACGGCGCTGGTCGGTCTTGCAGACAACTTAGCCTATGCCGCATCGAGGTCGAGATACCGACTCCACATCGGGTCGACCTCCTTCAGCGTGGAGAGCAGTCGCCAGTGCCGCCCCTGCGGCGGACGCGGCTCGGTGCGCAGCGTCCAGCCGATCTCGGACAGGAGCCGGTCGGCCTTGCGGTGGTTGCAGGAGGCGCAGCACGCGACGCAGTTGTCCCAGCCGTGGCCGCCGCCGCGCGACCGGGGCAGGACGTGATCGATGGTGTCGGCCTTGCCGCCGCAGTATCCGCAGCGGAACCGGTCGCGATGCATCAGCGCCGCCCGGGTCATGGGCACCTGGGCCCGGTACGGGACCCGGACATAGTTGCGCAATCGGATGACCGACGGCACAGACAGCGAACGGTCCGCTGAATGAACCAGCGGACCGTTCGGATCGTCGTGGACCACATCGGCCCTATCCCTGAGCATGAGGACTATCGCCCTCCGCATCGATATCGCGGTCAGTGGCTCGTAGGTGGCGTTGAGCAGCAGCACCCGGCGCTTGCCCCACACCGCACCGGAGGAACGGGAGTCGTCGGCGAGCGCCTGTGTCGCGGGGCCACCCGCGGCGTGCGATCGCTTCATCGACACTCCTCACCGTCACGCGCACCCCGCCAGGAGGCCGGGGTCCCTGTCGCCTCTAGTAGTGCACCACGGACGGCGGCGATCCGCACGGTAATTTCCGCGCAATTCCTGAGGCGAATCGGCGGATAGCGGGTGAACACGAAGTGACCTCACCGGCCACGAGCCGGTCGTGGGTCCGTCGACCGAGAAGAGCGCGAGGTGCACCGATCCTCGACGGAGGTGGGATCGGTCGCGGCCCCGACGGCCCGTGCGAGACTGGACGGCGTGAGCACGCCGGACCAGCAGAGCTTCTACGACGCCGTCGGCGGCGCGGACACGTTCGCGGAGTTGATCCACCGCTTCTACCAGGAGGTCGCGCGCGACGAGCTCCTGCGGCCGTTGTATCCGGAGGAGGATCTCGGCCCCGCCGAGACGCGGCTGCGGATGTTCTTCGAGCAGTACTGGGGCGGGCCGCGCACCTACTCCGAGCAGCGCGGACACCCACGCCTGCGGATGCGGCACGTCCCCTTCCGGATCACCGAGCTCGAGCGTGACGCCTGGCTGCGGTGCATGGACGTCGCGATCGCGTCGATCGACGACGCGCGGATGAGCCCCGATCGCAAGGCACAGCTCAGGGCCTACTGTGAGATGGCCGCACAGATGCTCGTGAACACCCCCATGGGCGCTTGACACAGGAGTGAGATGACGCCACCCGTCCACACGCCCCACCACACCGAATCCCCGTGGTGGAAGGGCGCGATCTTCTACCAGGTGTACCCCCGGTCGTTCTCGGACTCGAACGGCGACGGCGTCGGTGACCTGCGCGGCGTGATCGACCGACTGGGCTATCTGGAGTTGCTCGGCGTCGACGCCCTGTGGCTCTCGCCCGTGATGCGCTCGCCGATGGCCGACCACGGCTACGACGTCTCCGATCCGCGCGACATCGATCCGCTGTTCGGCACGCTCGCCGACATGGACGAGCTGATCGCGGCGGCGCACGCCCACCGGATCCGCGTGACGATGGACCTGGTGCCGAACCACACCTCCGATCAGCACCCGTGGTTCCAGGCGGCGCTCGCCGCGGGACCGGGCAGCCCGGAGCGCGATCGGTACGTCTTCCGCGAGGGCCGCGGCCCGAACGGCGACGAGCCGCCGAACAACTGGCCCAGCATCTTCGGCGGGCCGGCGTGGCACCGCGTCACCGAGGCCGACGGCACGCCCGGGCAGTGGTACCTGCACATCTTCGCGCCCGAACAGCCCGACCTGAACTGGGAGAACGAGGACGTCTTCCAGGATCTCGCGGCCACGCTGCGGTTCTGGCTCGGCCGCGGCGTCGACGGCTTCCGCATCGACGTGGCGCACGGCATGGCGAAGCCCGCGGGCCTGCCGGACATGGACCTGGTCACCAACCAGATCATGGACAACGACGAGAACGACCTGCGGTTCAACGATCCGGGCGTGCACGCGATCCACCGACGCATCCGGCAGGTGATGGACGAGTTCCCCGGCCGCGTGACCGTTGGCGAGATCTGGGTCAAGGACAACGACCGGTTCGCCGAGTACATCCGGCCCGACGAGTTGCACCTGGGCTTCAACTTCCGCCTCGCAGAGGCGACGTGGGACGCCCGGGAGATCCGCGAGGCGATCGACAACTCGCTGATCGCGGTCGAATCGGTGAACGGCATCCCGACGTGGACGCTCTCCAACCACGACGTGCCCCGCGAGGTGACGCGGTTCGGCGGCGGCGCGCTGGGCACGGCCCGCGCCCGCGCGATGATCCTGGTGGAACTGGCGCTGCCGGGCACCGTCTTCCTCTACAACGGCTCCGAACTGGGCCTGCCGAACGTCGACCTGCCCGACGAGGTGCTGCAGGACCCGACCTGGGAGCGGTCCGGGCGCACCGAACGCGGCCGGGACGGCTGCCGCGTGCCCCTGCCGTGGCAGGGCACGCTGCCCCCGTACGGCTTCTCGACGAATCCCGACACCTGGCTCCCCATGCCGGACGACTGGAAGGACCTCACGGCCGAGGCCGAGCTCGAGGACCTCGATTCGACGCTGACGCTCTACCGCACGGCCATCGAGCTGCGCCGGATGCGGCCGGAGTTCCGCGGCGACGCGATCGAGTGGTACGGCGCGCCCCGCCCCGGAGTGCTGGCCTTCCGGCGCACCGACGGCCGCCTGACCTGCGTGCTCAACGCCTCGGACGCACCCGTCGAGCTTCCCGGCGGCGAGGTCTTCCTCGCCAGCGCGCCGTTGGTCGACGGGCTGCTGCCGCCGAACGCGGCCTGCTGGCTGGCCTGATGCCTCCGCGCCGCCGGTCGCCGGCGGCGCCTCAGGCCCCGATGCGCTCGCGGGACGTGCGGCCCCGTCGGGCCAGCGGCTGGGCGCCGACGGCGGCGGCGAGACCGATCGGCGCGGACAGGTCCGCGTAGATCGACTCGTGGGCCCCGGCGGGCACCCGGTAGGTCTCGTGCCAGATGCCGACTGTCGAGCGCCCCTCGGAGTGGGCCATCGTGTAGAACTGCAGCCACGCGGGCCGGTGCGCGAAATCGGTCGAGTGTGAGTACCGCTCGAGATCTTCGTAACTGCGCCAGTACTGCACGAGGAGCGGTCCGCCCGGGGCGACCGCCGCGAAGCCACCGAGGTAGCCGAGGGCGCCACCGCGCTTCCGGTCGCGCTCGATCTCGGCCTGCATCCGGCGCAGCGAGCGCCCGACGAACGCCGCCTGCCCCAGCCGCCACGTGCGCCGCGGCCTCATGCCCAGCAGGAAGACCACCAGGTCACCGTCGTGAGTGTCGGTCTGCAGATCGTGCTTCATCGGTTTCTCCCCTGCCGCGATCGCCTTGGATAGTGCTGCTACCCATATTGGAGAGTGAAGCTATCCCGTGTCAAGATCGAGGGATGAAATTGTCGGAACTCTCCACGGAGACCGGCGTGAGCACCGCTTCGCTCAAGTTCTACCTGCGGGAGTCGCTGCTCGCACCCGGCGAGCCGGTCACCAGGACCCAGTCCGAGTACGGGACCGCGCACGTCGAGCGGGTGCGGCTCATCCGTGCCCTCGTCGAATCCGGTGGCCTCTCGCTCGCGCAGGTCCGCCGCGTCATCGACGCCCTCGACAGCCCGACGGTGCCGCGCCACGCATTGCTCGGAGTCGCGCAGGAGGCGCTGATGGACGCCGAACGGTTCGACGAGGACCCTGAGTGGACAGCGCTGGCGATTGCCTTCGTGCAGCAGCGCGGCTGGCGGATCGAGGACGGCGACATCCTGTTGCCTCAGCTCGGCGCGCAGCTCAAAGCGCTCGCCGAGACGTGCGATGTGGGCGGCCGCGACACCCTGGAGCGCTGGGCCGACGCCGCGGAGATCGTGGCGGCCTCCGACCTCGACACCCTCACCGAGGACGACGCCCAGGCGCTGCGCACCGCGATCGTCGGCACGGTCCTCTCGGACAAGGTGCTGCAGACGCTGCGCCGGCTCGCGCAGCAGAACCGGACCGCCCACCTCTACGAGGCGGCCCTCCGTGCAGACGACGCCCCGGGCCGGGGCGCCTCAGACCAGTAGGCCCGGCCCCGCCTCGCGCCGTTGGTACAACGAGCCGAAGCGCGCGTCCATCCGCACCCACGTCGCGGACGCCGAGACCCGGACCGGCTCGTCGGCGCCGTCCGAGGCGAACCCCATGGCCTCCAACGCGAACGCACTGCGCAGGCTGATCCGCACCGTCGTCCCGCCGGCACTGACGCTGACCACCTCGGAGTCCAGCAGGGAGGCCGGCGGGCCCGCCGGGCCGCCTGCCTCGCGCCCCAGCTCGACGCCGCGCGCCGCGACCGCGCGCAGGGCCCGGGCCGGCACGTCGTCCACGTGCGCGAAGCCCGTCGCGGGGGGCAGCGCGCCGCGCCACGCGGAGTCCAGGGCGAAGCCCACGTCCACGTAGCCCCCCTCGTCCGACGGTGCCGCGCGGAGCGAGTCGAGCACCGTCGCGGCGCTGCACACCAGCGATTCCGGCGCGACGGTCCCCGTCAGCACCCTCGCCGCGAGCACCCCGAAGCCCGTCCTCCCCCAGACCTCGACGTGCTGCTCGTCGCGCCGGCGCACGCGGATCACCGCCGAATCGTCGGTGCGGAGCAGACGGGTGACGAAGGCTGCGAGGTTCGAGCGCGGTCCCCCGCCCGCCACCGTCAGCCGTCGATCGCTCACCGCGCGAACGACATCAGGTAGTCGCGCTGCTCTCCCGACAGCCGTCGCACCCGCTGTGCCGCCACGTCGAACGCGGCGAGCCGCACCTGCGCGACCACCGCGGGCGCGGTGTCGAGCGCCGCCCCGACGGGCCGGACCTCGTGGTGCACAACGAAGTCCGCTGCCCGAACCGCGGACGTCCACAGCGTGATCTGCAGCGGCGAATCCTGGTGCCGCAGTTGCCCGCGGTACTCGACCTCGAGCCGCGCCAACAGCAGCCCGTCGAGCAGGTCGCGCGTGGGCGCGTCGGGCGCGAAGAGCAGCGGGATCCGGGCCTCCTCCAGCAGCGTCACCATGCGCGCGTTGTTGATGTGCTGGTAGACGTCCATATCGGACCAGCGCACGTCCACCGGCACCGTCAGGCTCGCGGTCCCGTCGTCGGCGACGGTGCGCACACCCGTGACACCCGCCGCGGTGAAGCTGTATTCGGTCACGGCTCCACGCTAGCGGACCGTCCCGGCGCTACCCCACGTGCCGCAGCAGTGACCGCAGCGCCCGGGTGGCCACCGAGAGCCGCGACTCGTCGTTGGCGATGGGGCTACTGCTCCCGTCGGCGGGATCGAGGATCTCACCGAGCAGCGCGCCGACGCGCTCGAGGCGGCGTGCGTTGTGCGAGGCCCAGTCGCCGATCTTCTGCTTGGCCGGCTCGGCCGGGTCGGTGAAGTTGAGCACCTCGATCGTGATCCCCCGCAGGGCGCCGTAGAGATCGTCGCGCAACGCGAGCCGCGCCATCTCGCTCCACCGGTCGCCGCGCGGCAGTTCGGCGACGGCGGCGAGCATCTCGTCGACCCGCAGGCGCTCCATGAGGGCGAAGTACAGCTGCCCCACCTCGTCGTCCTCGCGCTCGGCGATGTCGGCGATGTCCACCACGTCGAGCAGGCTGAACCGGTACAGCGCGCGGCCGACGGTGTACGCCAGCTCCTCCGGAACGCCCGCGGCGATCGCACGCGCGGACAGGGCACAGGCGTGCCGGTCGTAGCGGATGTCCCAGGACCCCATGGCGGCCGACAGCGCGCCGATCCGGTCGGCATAGCGGTTGACCTCGGCGCCGATCGCGATCGGCTGCGGCCGGTTGGTGAGCATCCACCGGGATCCGCGGTCCAGCACGCGGCGGCTCTCCGCGAGCAGCGCCGCGGTCTCGCCCGCCGAGACGGGCACCTCCTTGAGTTCCGCCCAGATCCGGGGCAGGTCGAAGACGCGGCTCACAGCGACGAACGCACGCACGGCGTCGGCGGCGCCGGAGCCGGTCTCCTCCGCGAGGCGGTAGACGAAGCTGACGCCCGCGTTGTCGACCATCTCGTTGACGGTCTGCGTCGCTACGATCTCGCGGCGCAGCGGGTGCGCGAAGACGGCGTCGCCCGCACGCTCGCGGAGCCGGTCCGGGAAGTAGTCGGGCAGCCTAGC
The DNA here is from genome assembly GCF_007858435.1 of Tsukamurella asaccharolytica. Lineage (GTDB taxonomy): Bacteria > Actinomycetota > Actinomycetes > Mycobacteriales > Mycobacteriaceae > Tsukamurella > Tsukamurella asaccharolytica. Next base: position 150,741 of record NZ_VIGW01000007.1, read on the forward strand.
GACGAGGACGTCGTTGTCGGGCAGGTCGCCCGAGAGGACGTCGTCCTTGACGGCGAGCTTGACGTGCGCCATGAGGTTGGACAGCTCCGGCGAGCTGAGTCCCAGCCCCGCGGCCTGCAGCTTGTCGGTCTCCTTGCGGGTCGGCAGCGCCTCCAGCCTCAGGTCGACGCCGCGGTTGCGCGACAGGTCCGCGAGGATCCGCGCGTGCACGTCGATCATCTTCGGGGCGAGCGAGCGCTCGACCGACAGCGCCGTGTTCTGCGAGACGTTGTCGGCGAGCACGAGACGCGAGACGTCGTCCGTCATCGAGACCAGCAGGTCGTGACGCTCAGCCGCGGGGATCGCTCCCGCGGCGATCTGCCGGTCGAGCAGGATCTTGATGTTGACCTCGTGGTCGGAGCAGTCCACGCCGGCCGAGTTGTCCATCGCGTCGGTGTTGATGCGGCCGCCGGCGCGGTCGAACTCGATGCGGCCCAGCGGGGTGACGCCCAGGTTGCCGCCCTCGCCGACCACCTTGGCGCGCACCTGCTGCCCGTCGACGCGGATCGCGTCGTTGGCACGGTCGCCCACGTCGAGGTTGGTCTCGGTGGACGCCTTGATGTACGTGCCGATACCACCGTTCCACAGCAGGTCGACGGGGGCGAGCAGCACCGCGCGCATGAGCTCCGGCGGGGTCAGCTCGGTCACGTCGTCGGCGAGGCCGAGCGCCGCGCGCACCTGCGGGCTGATCGGCACCGACTTCTGGTCGCGGCTGAAGACGCCGCCGCCCTCGCTGATCTTCGACGTGTCGTAGTCCTTCCACGACGACCGCGGCAGGTCGAACAGTCGCTTGCGCTCGGCGAAACCGACGGCCGCGTCGGGGTCGGGGTCGAGGAAGATGTCGCGGTGGTCGAACGCCGCGACCAACCGGATGTGCTCGGAGAGCAGCATGCCGTTGCCGAAGACGTCGCCGCTCATGTCGCCCACGCCGACCGTCGTGAAGTCCTCGGACTGCGTATCGACGCCCATCTCGCGGAAGTGCATCTTGACCGATTCCCAGGCTCCCCGGGCGGTGATGCCCATGCCCTTGTGGTCATAGCCCTCGGAGCCGCCGGAGGCGAAGGCGTCGCCGAGCCAGAAGCCGTAGCCGGCCGCGACGTCGTTGGCGATGTCGGAGAAGGAGGCGGTGCCCTTGTCCGCGGCGACCACGAGGTACGTGTCGTCGGAGTCCCGGCGCACCACGCGCTCGGGCGGGAGCACGTCCCCGTCCGGACCGAGGTTGTCGGTCACGTCGAGCAGGCCGGAGATGAACATGCGGTAGCAGGCGACCCCCTCGGCGCGCTGCGCGTCGCGGTCCGCGGCGGCGTCTCCCGTGACCGCGGGCGGCTGCTTCACGACGAAGCCGCCCTTGGCGCCGACGGGCACGATGACGGCGTTCTTGACCGCCTGGGCCTTGACGAGCCCGAGGATCTCGGTGCGGAAGTCCTCCCGGCGGTCGGACCAGCGCAACCCGCCGCGGGCGACCATCCCGAACCGCAGGTGCACACCCTCCACCCGGGGCGAGTACACGAAGATCTCGAACCGCGGGCGCGGCTTGGGCGCCTCGGCGATGCGGCCGGGCTCCAGTTTGATCGAGATCACCGGCTTGTCGGCGTAGAAGTTGGTGCGCACGGCCGCCTGCACGACGTGCAGGTAGGCGCGGAGGATCCGGTCGGCGTCCAGGCTGGTCACGGCCGCGAAGGCGGCCTTGAGGTCGGCCTCCGCGGCGTCCGCGGCGTCCGAGTCCGCCGCGATCGGGTCGAAGGTCGCGGTCCACAGCCGGCCCAGCGCGAGAACCGCGTCACGGTGCTCGAGCAGCACCTGCGCCATGTGGCCCGGGCTGTACGGGAAGCCGCACTGCTTCAGGTACTGGCCGATGGCGCGCAGCAGCGCGACGGTGCGCCAGTCCAGCCCGAACGCGAAGATCAGCTCGTTGAACCGGTCGACCTCGGCCTCGCCGCGCCAGACGGCGGCGGCGCCCTGGCTCGCGAGCTCCCGCAGCCGCGCCAGCTGGGCGGGGAGGTCCGCCTCGGCGACGCCCTCGGCGGCGGTCGCGCGCAGCACCGGCGAGATCCGCAGCCCGAAGTCGTACACCGAGCACAGCGCGCCGTCGGGCCGGCGGACGGTGTAGGGCCGCTCGTCGAGCACGTCGACGCCGAGGGACTGCAGGACCGGCAGCACCTGGGAGAGCGTGACCTGCCCGCCCGTCGTGTACATCGTGAACCCGAGGTTGGCACCGCGGTCGCTGCGCGGGTCGTAGAACACGAGGTCGCTGCCCTGCGCGGGCAGCGCGGCGATCCGTTTGATGTCGAGGAGCGCGACCTCGGGGCTCTGGTCCTCCTTGTAGTTGGGCGAGATGCCCGGAAGGTACGCGGACACGGTCGCGGTGTCGGCGCCCGCCGCGGCGGCGGCCGAGAGCACGTCCTCGTCCCAGGTGCGGCTCACATCGCCGAGCCGTGCTCGGATGCGGGCCTCGTCGGCCGCGTGGAAGACGGGCACGGTGTCGTCGCCACGGGGCAGGAGCACGAACTGGATCCGCGCGATCGCCGACTCGGTGACGCGAGCGGTGAACCGGTCGACGTGCATGCCGGTCTCGTTCTCGAGCACGTCGATGAGCACGCCCCGCGCCCGCGAGGTGTACCGATCGCGGGGAAGGTAGACGAGGGCGCGGGCGAACCGGGCCAGCTTGTCGGTGCGCAGGAACAGCGCGAGGTCGTCGTCGCCCAGATCGCGCAAGGCGCCGAAGACCCGGGCGAGCTCGTCCTCGTCGGCGACGACGAGCCGCAGGCGGGGATAGGTCTGGATGTACTCCATGAGGCGCTGGTTGGCCGGGTCCGACTGGTCTACGCCGATGCGGGCGAGCACGCGCTCGATCTTCGCGCCCACCATGGGGATGCCGAAGACGTTGTGGTGCAGCCCGAGCACGGTGAGCGCCATCGCGAACAGCTCCACAGGGCCGCCGTCCGCGGGCGCCGCCGCCAGGAGGAAGGGCGAGCCGGCCGCGTCGCCGACCGGCTGTGCCAGCTCGACCACGGCGATGGCGCCGGGCTCGGGCGTGGGCATCGCGTCGATGACTGCCATCAGCTTCGCGTCGGGATCGGCGAGAACGCCGGTGCCGGCACCGTCGACCCGGGATCCGAGGATGCGGGCGTTGTCCTCCGACAGCCAGGTCACGAAGTCCGACGGTGACCTTCCGGGCGGCTGCGCGGCCACGGTGGACGCGACGCGAGTGAAGACGGACGGATCGATCGCGGACTGCGCCACGGGCGTACTCCCCCTATGAGGTCGTGGCAACGGCACGCCAAATACCGGGTCAGCACGCGGCGCCGTTGCCATGATGTGACGGAGCCTGTTGGCTCCGCGCACCAGACTACGACCGGACCGGGGGTTACGGGCGAGTAATGAACGACGCCGCCCCCGGCACGGGGACGGCGTCGTTCGCGGTCTTCCTCAGTCGCGCGTGAGCTTGCGGTGCGTCACCGCGTGCGGGCGGGCCGCCTCGGCGCCGAGGCGCTCGATCTTGTTCGCCTCGTAGGCCTCGAAGTTGCCCTCGAACCAGAACCACTGCCCCTCGGAGACGTTGCCCTCCCACGCCAGGATGTGCGTGCAGGTCCGGTCGAGGAACCAGCGATCGTGGGAGATCACCACGGCGCAGCCGGGGAACTGCTCGAGCGCGTTCTCCAGGCTGGAGAGCGTCTCCACGTCCAGGTCGTTGGTCGGCTCGTCGAGGAGGATCAGGTTGCCGCCCTCCTTGAGCGTCAGCGCCAGGTTGAGCCGGTTGCGCTCACCGCCGGAGAGCACCTCCGCGGGCTTCTGCTGGTCCGGCCCCTTGAAACCGAACGCGCTGACGTAGGCGCGGGCCGGCATCTCGTTCTGGCCGACCGTGATGTAGTCGAGCCCGTCCGAGACCACCTGGAAGACGGACTTCTTGGGGTCGATGTTGGCGCGGTTCTGATCGACGTAGCTGAGCTTGACCGTCTCGCCCACCTTGACCTCGCCCGAGTCCGGGCTCTCCAGTCCGACGATGGTCTTGAACAGGGTGGTCTTGCCGACGCCGTTGGGGCCGATCACGCCGACGATGCCGTTGCGCGGCAGGGTGAAGGACAGGTCCTTGATCAGGACCCGGCCGTCGAAACCCTTGTCGAGGTTCGCGACCTCGACCACGACGTTGCCCAGGCGGGGCGGCGTGGGGATCTGGATCTCCTCGAAGTCGAGCTTGCGGTGCTTCTCGGCTTCGGCCGCCATCTCGTCGTAGCGCTCCAGGCGCGCCTTGTTCTTGGTCTGCCGGGCCTTCGCGCCCGAGCGGACCCACGCGAGCTCCTCCTTGAGGCGCTTCTGCAGCTTCTGGTCCTTCTTGCCCTGGACCTCGAGACGCTCGGCCTTCTTCTCCAGGTAGGTCGAGTAGTTGCCCTCGTAGCCGTGCAGCTTGCCGCGCTCGACCTCGCAGATCCACTGCGCGACGTGATCCAGGAAGTACCGGTCGTGGGTCACGGCCAGCACGGCGCCCGGGTAGCTCGCGAGATGCTGCTCGAGCCACAGCACCGACTCGGCATCGAGGTGGTTGGTGGGCTCGTCGAGGAGCAGGAGGTCGGGCTTGCTCAGCAGCAGCTTGCACAGCGCCACGCGGCGCTTCTCACCACCGGAGAGGTTCTCCACCGAGGAGTCGCCCGGCGGGCAGCGCAGGGCGTCCATCGCCTGCTCGATCTGCGAGTCGACGTCCCAGGCGTCGACGGCGTCCAGCTGCTCCTGCAGCTTGCCCATCTCCTCCATGAGCTCGTCGCTGTAGTCGGTGGCCATGAGCTCCGCGACCTCGTTGTAGCGACGCAGGTTGACCATGGTCTCGCCGAGGCCGTCCTCGACATTCTCCTTGACGGTCTTGGACTCGTCGAGCTTCGGCTCCTGCATCAAGATGCCGACGGTGGCCTCCGGGTCCAGGAACGCCTCGCCGTTCGACGGCTGATCCAGACCGGCCATGATCTTGAGGATCGACGACTTGCCCGCGCCGTTGGGACCGACCACGCCGATCTTCGCGCCCGGGTAGAACGACATCGTCACATCATCGAGAATGACCTTGTCGCCGTGCGCCTTGCGCACCTTCTTCATCGTGTATATGAACTCAGCCACAGTCCCTGCCTGCTCTCCCGCGAAGACGACCCACCGGTGTACCGGGGGCAAACGACTCCAGCCTACCGACCGGCGTCCGCCGCCGGAGACGGGCCGGGTCCGCGACCCCCGCGGTTCCACTCGTTCGCCAACAGAACGACTGGCGCGTAACAAGCGGGCCTTTAGAATCGAATGAAAGGGTGCGTAAGCGGGTGTCGGGGAGCGACCGTCATATCGTATCCGCCATGGGACAGGGGGAATGGCCGTGAAGGATGGTCACATACAGGACCGCGGGCGAGGAGCAGAGCACCGCGAGCCCATCGCCGTCGTCGGGATCGGATGCAGACTGCCCGGCGGAGTGCGCTCGGCCGACGACTTCTGGCAGTTGCTCGAAGACGGGCGCGACGCCATCGTCGACATCCCCGCCGACCGCTGGAGCACGGACCGGTACTACGAACCCGAGCGGGCGGCCGGCAAGAGTCGTGTGCGCCGCGGCGGATTCCTCACCGATCCGGTCGACGAGTTCGATCCGGCGTTCTTCGGAATCTCTCCCGTCGAGGCGAACGCGATGGACCCGCAGCAGCGCCTGCTGCTCGAGGTGGCGTGGGAGTCCTTCGAGGACGCCGGGCTGCGCGCCGAGGCCATCGAGCACACGCGGACCGCGGTCTTCACCGGGGGTTTCACGCTCGACTACAGCCAAATGCAGTTCGCCACCTCCGCCGCGGAGCCACCCACCGTCGCCGCGCACACCGCGACCGGGGTGGTCATGACGATGCTCTCCAACCGCATCTCGCACGCCTTCGACCTGCTCGGACCCAGCATGTCCGTCGACACGGCCTGCTCGTCATCGCTGGTGGCGATCCATCTGGCCTGCCAGGCGCTCTGGAACGGCGAGAGTGACCTGGCGATCGCCGGCGGCGTCAACCTTATGCTCAGCCCGAACTTCACCGTCGCCGCGTCGACCGGCGGCTTCCTGTCCCCGACCAGCACCTCGCGCGCCTTCGACGCGGCCGCCAACGGCTACGTGCGCGGCGAAGGAGCGGCGCTCGTCGTGCTCAAACCCCTCGCGCAGGCCCGCGCCGACGGCGACCGGATCTACGCGACGGTGCTCGGTACGGCTGTCAGCCAGGACGGCCGTACCAACGGCATCACGGTCCCGAACGGCGACAGCCAGAAACTGGCCATCGAGGCCGCGCTCGCGAGCGCCGGCATCGCTGCCGGCACCGTCGACTACGTGGAGGCACACGGCACCGGCACCCCCGTCGGTGATCCGATCGAGGCCAACGCCATCGGTGAGGCCTATCGCGCCGGCCGTCCAGCGGATCGCCCGCTGGTCATCGGTTCGGTCAAGACGAACCTCGGCCATCTCGAGGCCGCGGCGGGCGTCGTCGGCTTCATCAAGTCCGCACTTGCGCTCGGCCACCGCCGGGTGCCGCGGCACCTGCACCTGGAGACGCTCAACCCGGCCATCGACCTCGATGATTTGCGGATCCGGATCGCCACTGAGCCCACCGCGCTCCGCTCCGACGGCCCGCTCCGCGCGGGCGTCAACTCGTTCGGCTTCGGCGGCACCAACGCGCACGCGATTCTCGAGTCCGCCCCCGTCGACGTGCCCGCCGCGCCCGCTCCGCCCGCAGCCGCCGTGCGCGACGGGATCGCGTCCGTGCTTCCGCTCGCGGCGCGCAGCGAAGCGGCGCTGGCCGAACTCGCGGGCGCCTACGCCGGACTCGCGGAGTCGGACGGCGCCGCCGCCCTGGCCGGCGCGCTTGCACACCGGCGCAGCGCGCACCGTCCGGCACGACTCGCCGTGATCGCCGCGGCCGACGCCGACGCCGCGGAGGCGCTGCGGGCCGCCGCCGACGGCGCCCCGCACCAGTGCCTGCGGTCCGGCTCGGCGCTCGCCGACGCCCGCCCGCTCGCCTTCGTCTACACCGGGATGGGACCGCAGTGGTGGGCCATGGCCCGCGGCCTCCTGCAGCACAACGCCGTCTTCCGCGCGGCGATCGACCGCTGCGACGAGGCGATCGCGGCGCTCGTGGGCTGGTCTCTCTCCTCCGAACTCCTTGCCGCGGAGGCGGATTCCCGCATGTCCGAGTCCGTGGTGGCGCAGATCGCGAACTTCGGCGTGCAATACGCCTTGACCCGGCTGTGGGAGTCCTTCGGCGTCCGACCGGACCTCATCGTCGGGCACAGTGCCGGGGAGGTCGCCGCGGCCCTCGAAGCCGGCGCCCTGGAGTTCGAGGACGCGATCACCGTGATCGTGCACCGCGCCCGCATCCAGCACACAGCGAGTGGAGGCGGCCGCCTGCTCGCCGTCGCACTCGGCGCGACCGCCGCCGCCGAGCTGCCCGAGGTCGTGCGCGGCGAGGTCGAACTGGCCGCGATCAACAGCCCCGACTCGGTCGCGCTCGTGGGATCGACCCTCGTCCTCGAGTCGATCGCGGAGCGGCTCGCCGCCGACGGCGTTTTCGCGCGGCTCGTCCCGGGCGATGTCCCCTACCACAGCCGCGCGATGGATCCGCTCGAAGCCGAGGTCCGCTCGGCGCTCGCCGACCTCGCCCCCGGCGCACCGTCGATCCCGCTCTACTCGACGGTGACCGGCGCCCGCGTCCCGGCGGACGGCTCCCAGCCGCACGATGCCGAGTACTGGTGGCGCAACATCCGCCGCCCCGTGCTGTTCGGCGACGCCACGGACGCGCTGCTGTCCGACGGCGCGACGACCTTCCTCGAGATCGGCCCCACCGCGGTGCTGGGCCGGGCCATCGCGGAGGCCGCCGCCGCGCGCGGGGACTCGGTGACGACGACCGCGTCGCTGCACCGGGACGGCGAGGACGCCGTGTCGTTCGCCGCGGCGCTCGCCGACCTGTGGGTGCGCGGCGTCGACGTCGACTTCTCCCCGCTCGCGCTCCGCGCGCCGATGCGGCCCCTGCCTGCCTACCCGTGGCAGACCGGCCAGTACTGGTCCGAGAGCGGCGCCGGCCGGCGGGAGCGCCTCGCCGAGACCGTCGAGCCCTATCTGGGCGACCGGTCCGACGGTGCCCTGCCCGCGTGGCGGCGGCTGCTGGACGGCACGGCGCCGCGGTCGCTCGCGGATCACGTGGTGCACGGCGCGACGCTGTTCCCGGGCGCCGGCTATCTCGAGATCGCCGCGGAGGTCGCGCGGGACGAGTACGGGGCCGCGGCCTGCACGCTGCTCGACGTCGCGTTCGAAACCGCTCTCGTGCACGGCGGCGGAGGGACCTACCTCCTCGACACCAGCCTCGACGCCGCTACGGGCCGGATCGCGATCCACGGCAAGGTGCCGGGCGCCGGACGCTGGGCGCGACACGCGACCGCCGTCCTGCGGCCCGCGCCGTCCGTGGCGCCTCGCATCGAGCTGGCGCCCATCGCGGGCGCGGCGGTCGCCGAAGACACGCTCTACGAGGGTTTCCGGGACGCGGGCTTCGCCTACGGGCCCGCGTACAGCCTCCTGCACGACGTGACCGTCGGCGACGGTCGCGCGACCGCTCGGATCCGCGCGGTCTCGCCGGAGCCCGTCGCGGAGCGCGCCCCGATCTTGGAGCCGAGCGTGCTCGACGCCGCCTTCCAGCTGCTGTTGCCGCTGGACTTCGAGCGCGCCGAGGACGCCAAGCTGATCCCCGTCGGCGTCGACCGCGTGGTGATCCACGGGCGGCCCGAGGGCCCCGTCGTCGCGCGGGCCACGGCCGGGACCTCGCCCGATCCGACCGAGATCCGCGGCGACGTGGTGCTCGCCGGCGAGGACGGGCGCGTCTTCGCCGAGGTGGAGGGCTTCACGGTCCGGATTCTCGACGACGGCGCCACCGCCCCGCAGCGGGTGGGCACCGACTGGGTGTACGAGCAGGCGTGGGAGCCGCAGCCCGTCACCGACGCCGAGCGTGCCTCCGCCGAGGGCACCTGGCTGCTCCTCGCGGACCGCACGGGTCTCGCGGAACGCCTGGCGGGGCGGCTCTCCGCCGCCGGCGGCACCCCGGTACTCCTGAGCGCGGGCGCGGGTTCCGACGCCGTCGCGCCCGACGACCGGGCCGCCTTGGCCGCCGCGCTCGACCGGATCATTCCGGATGCGGGGCTCCGAGGCATCGTCCACCTGTGGTCGCTCGACGCCTCCCCCGACGCGCCGGACCCCCTGCGCTGGGCCGCGCACGACGCCGTTCTCTCGGTGGTGCACCTCGCGGCCGAGCTGGACCAGCGCGGCCTCGCGGCACCCACCTTCCTCGTCACGGACGGGGCACAGCCCGTCACGGGCATCTCGGAGACGGGCCTCCTGCAGTCCTCGCTGCCCGGCATCGGCCGGGTCCTGCACCATGAGCTGAGCCGGCTGCAGACCCGCCTCGTAGACCTCGATCCGAGGGACCGGGACGGCAGCGCCGCGATGCTGCTCGACGAGCTCACTGTGACGAACACCGACGAGGACCAGGTGGCCTTCCGCGACGGCACGCGCCTCGTCGCGCGCCTGTATCCGTCGGCCCGGTCCGGGGGTCGGATCCCCGCCCGGATGCGTCCCGACGGTGCCTATCTCGTCACCGGCGGTCTCGGCGCGCTCGGCCGGCTCGTGCTGGTCGCGCTCGCCGAACGCGGCGCCGGCCACCTGATCGTGACCAGCCGGTCGGGCCTCCCGCCGCGGGCGGAGTGGGACGCCCTCACCGACGACGCGCAGCGCGACGCCGTCGCCGCGGTGCGGGCCGCGGAGGCGTCGGGCGCGTCGGTGCAGGTCGTGGCCGTGGACGTGACGGACGCCCGCGCGCTCACCGAGACCCTCGCGCGGCTGCACGCAGCCGGCGTCCCCGCCCTGCGCGGCGTGATCCACTCGGCCGGCGCCGTCGACGACCAGATCCTGGTCCGGATGACGCAGGAGCAGGTCGAGCGGGTGGTCCGGCCCAAGGTGCTCGGCGGCTGGGCCCTGCACCAGGCGACCGCCGGCGAGCCCCTGGACTTCTTCACCCTGTTCTCCTCGATCTCCGCCGTGATCCCCTCGCCCGGACAGGGCAACTACGCCGCCGGGAACGCCTTCCTCGACGCGCTCGCCCACTACCGCCGGGCGCAGGGCCTGCCGGCCCTGTCGATCAACTGGGGCCCGTGGGACGCAGGCATGATCGCCAGCCTGGGACTGCGCGAGCTCTACGGGCAGCGCGGGATCGACCTCATCGACCCGGAGACCGGCATGTCGCTCCTCGCCGAGCTCCTGGGATCGAGCGAGGTGCAACAGGGCGTGGTCTCCGCGCACTGGCCCACGGTGATCGAGAACTACGCGCTCACCCCGGTCCTCGTGGCCCACCTGGGCCGCGGGGAGGACGACGGGGACGACGACGGCGAGTCGATCCTCGAACGACTCGGCGCCGCCGCGCCGGCGGATCGGGCGCCCATCGCCACCGACGGGGTGCGGCTCACCGTCTCCCGTGTGCTGCGGATGCCCGAGGAGCACATCCCCGACGACGAGCCGCTCGGCCGCCTCGGCGTGGATTCGATGCTCGCCACCGAACTGCGGATCCGGGTGGAGCAGCAGTTCGGCGCCGCGCCGTCGATCGCCTTCCTCCTCGACGGCGCCTCCGTGGCGACCATCGCCGCCGAACTCCTCGCCACGCTCGACATCCCGTCGGGCGACGGCGAACCCGACGCCGAGGTCGAGGACCTCGCCGCGTTGCTCGCGGACCTGGACGACGACGCCGTCGCCACCCTGCTCGCCCAGTCCGAGACCACCGAACCGAACAGCGGAGGCCCCCGATGACCGAGATCGAAGACCGCCTCGCGGCCCTCAGTCCCGCCCAGCGCCGGGCCCTGCTGGCACGCCTGGGCAAGGGCCCGTCGGCCGGCCCCGCTACACAGCCGATCACGCCGCGAGTGCGCGAGGGCGAGGCCATCAGACTCTCCGCCACCCAGGAGAACATGTGGTTCCTGGAGCAGTTCCATCCCGGCACGAGCATGCACGTCATGTCCGGCGTCGCGCGGCTGCCGGTCGACGTTCCCCGCGAGGTCTTCACCGACTGCCTCGCCGAGGTGATCGAGCGGCACTCGGTGCTGCGCACCCGGTTCGGCATCGAGGACGGCGAGCCGGTCGCGCGGATCGCCCCCGCCGAACGGCCGGAGGTCGCGTTCCTCGACGGGGTAGACGAGGCAACGATGTGGGACCGGTTCCGCGAGGAAGCGCGCACGCCGTTCGACATCGCGCGGGATCCCCTGCTGCGGGCGACGCTCGCGCGCAGCACCTCCGGCGGCACGTGGGTGCAGATCACGCTGCACCACATGGTCGCCGACGGCTACTCGACCGGCATTCTCTTCGCCGAGCTCGGGCGCCTCGCGACCGGCCGGCTGGTCGGCCGGCTGCAGCGACTCCCGGACGTCCCGTTCCAGTACGCCGACGTGGCGCTGTGGGAACGCGAGCGAACGGAGGCGGACGCCGACGCCACCGACATCGCCTACTGGACCGAACGGCTGGACGGCGCACCCTCCGCGCTGACCCTGCCGACGGACCACCCGCGGCCGTCGCGGCAGAGCTACCGGGGCCGCCGCACTGAGTTCGCCCTCAGCGCGGAGCGGGCGGCGGCGGTCCGCACGTTCAGCGCCGAGCACGGCGTGACCCCGTTCGTCACGGTGCTCAGCGCGTACGCGACGGTTCTGTCCCGGTGGTCGGCGCAGGACGGCGTCGTGATCGGCGTTCCCGTCGCGCAGCGCTCCGTACCGGGCACCGAGCAGGTCATCGGCCCGTTCCTCAACACACTCGCCCTCCCGGTGACCTTCGGCGAGGGCGAGACCGTCAAGGGCCTGCTCGCGCGCGTGAACGCCGAGGTCCGCGAGGGCTTCCGGCACCAGGACGCGCGCTTCGACCGAGTGTTGTCGGCGCTCGACGTCGGTCGCGATCCGGCGCGCCCGCCGCTCTTCCAGGCCATCCTCAACATGCAGGAGGATCGCAGCGCGCCCGAGATGCAATTGCGGGACCTGGACAACGGCTGCGCCAAGTTCGAGGTGCTCCTGGGGATCACCACCACCCCCACCACGATGACGGGCACCCTGGACGTCGCGGCCGACCTGTTCGACCAGGCGACGGCCGACGCGCTCATCGACGGCTTCGTCGCGGTGCTCGACGCGCTGACCGGACCCGATGCGCGGGACGCACAGGAGATCGCGACCCTCCCGCTCTCCACCGCCCCGCTCGCGATCGAACCCCCGGTCGCGCAGCCGCCGACCACGTCGCTGGAGGCGTACGCCCTCGCCGCGGCGGCCGGTTCCGCCGAACGCACCGCGATCGTCACCGGAACGGAGCGGATCACTTACGGCGAGTTGGACGCCCGGGTCGGCCGCCTCGCCGCGCGGATCGCCGAGCGCGTCGACGCGCCGCCGCAGACGCCGGTCGGGCTGCTCCTGCCGCGGTCGGCGGACGTCATCGTCGCGATGCTGGCAACGCTGCGGGCCGGCTACTCCTTCGTGCCGCTCGACCCCGCGTACCCGGCGGAGCGTCTCGAGTTCATCTGCGCCGACGCGGGCATCCCGGCCCTCGTCACCACCGCCGAGCATCTCGCCGAGGTGCCGCGACTCGACCTGCCGTGGATCGACGTCGCCGACGCGCCGGCCGGGCCCGCCCCGGCACCGTCGGGCGACGACCCCGCGACCCGCACGGCGTACCTCCTCTACACCTCCGGTTCCACGGGACGTCCCAAGGGCGTGCGGGTCTCGCACCGCAACGTCATCACCTTCCTCGAGGCGATGCGCGCCGAGCCGGGGATGGCACCGTCGGACACCCTGCTGGCCGTCACGAGCCCGTCCTTCGACATCGCGATCCTCGAGCTGCTGCTCCCGCTCGCCGCCGGGGCTCGCGTCGTCATCGCCGACGGTGACGACGCCCGCGACGGCGACCGGCTCGCGGCGCTGCTCGCCGAGCACGCGGTGACCGTCATGCAGGCCACCCCCACCACGTGGCACCTGCTGCTCGACGCGGGCTGGTCCGGCACGCGCGGGCTGCGCGCGCTGTGCGGCGGCGAGGCGATGCCCGCGGTGCTCGCGGGCCGGCTCCTCGCCGGCGCCGACGAGGTGTGGAACATGTACGGCCCCACCGAGACCACGATCTGGTCGACGGTGCACCGGGTCACCGCCGCCGACGTCGCCGCGGGCGCGATCCCGATCGGGCACCCGATCCGGGGCACCGGAATCGTGGTCGCCGACGCCCACGCCGTGCCCGTCCCCGACGGCGTCTTCGGTGAGCTCTGCATCATCGGTGACGGCGTGACCCTGGGGTACCACGAACGCCCCGAGCTCACCGCCGAACGATTCGTGGACCTGGCCGGCCCGACGCCGGTGCGGGCGTACCGCACCGGGGATCTGGTGCGCCGGTTCCGCGACGGTCGGATCGAATTCGGTGGCCGGATGGACACCCAGGTGAAGGTGCGCGGCTTCCGCGTCGAGCTGGGCGAGATCGAGAGCGCCCTCGAGACCGCACTGCCCGGCGTCCGCGCGATCGCCGCGGTCAATGCCGAGGGGACCGCGGTCACGGCCTACCTCGAGTGCGCGGCCGAGGAGCTCGGCGATACGGGCGCCCTGCTCGCGAGCCTGCGGGAGACCCTGCCGCCGTACATGGTCCCCAGCGCCTTCGCGGTCGTCGACGCCTTCCCGCTCACGCCGAACCGCAAGATCGACCGCAAAGCCCTCGGCGCCCGCGGCGGTGCGCCGGTGGCCCTGGCCACCGCGGGCGGCGCCGAGCACATCGCCGCCCGCACCGACCTGGAGCGCGACCTCGCCGCGATCTGGACCGACCTACTGGCCTTGCAGACGGCGCCCGGCGTCCGCGACGACTTCTTCCTCCTCGGCGGGCACTCGCTGCTCGCGACGAAGCTGGTGTTCCGGGTCCGGGAGAAGCTCGGCCGCGTGGTGCCGCTGCCGGCGCTGTTCGCGGGCGAGCTCACCATCGAACGGCTCGCGGCGATCCTCGAGCAGGGCGGCGCCGGCTTCGAGAACCCGTTGGTCCTCGCCGACGAGGTCGTCCTCCCCGACCACATCCGGCCCGCGCCGGGTGCGCCCGTCCGCAGCGCGACCGACCCGCGGCACCTGTTCGTCACGGGCGCGACGGGGTTCGTCGGCGCCTTCCTCCTCGCAGAGCTGCTGACCACGTCGTCGGCGACCATGCACTGCCTGGTCCGCGCAGGGTCGCCCGCTGAGGGCTTCGACCGGATCCGCGCGACGATGCGCGACTACGGGATCTGGGACGATGCCCTCGCCGCCCGGATCGTCGCCGTGCCCGGCGATCTGACGCGTCCGCGGCTGGGCCTCACCGACGCCGCCTGGGCGGATCTGGCCGCCACCGCAGACGGCATCGTCCACTGCGGCGCCGACGTGAACTTCCTCCGGCCGTACCCGACCCTGAAGTCCGCCAACGTCGACGGCACGGTGCAGGTGCTCGCCCTCGCGTGTGACGGGCCCGTCAAGCCCGTGCACTTCGTCTCGACCACCTACGTCTTCTCCCGGTTCTCCTACCCGCAGGACACCGTCTTCGCCGAGGACGACCGCCACCCGGTCCAGGACCCGCGGTTCACCTTCGGCTACACCCAGTCCAAGTGGGTCGGCGAGCAACTCGTCTTCGAGGCGCGCTCGCGGGGCGTCCCGACGTACGTCTACCGCACCGGCCGCGTCGCGGGGCACAGCCGGACCGGCGCGTGCCAGCGGTCGGACTTCCTGTGGCAGACGATCCGGCTCGGCGTCGCCCTGGGGGCGGCCCCGACGATGGACATGTCGACCGACATCACGCCCGTCGACTACGTCGTCGGCGCGATCGCCCGCCTTGCCGGGCAGGACGAGCTCGCGGGACGCACCTTCCACGTCGTCTCCCCCGAGACCGTGGCGATACCGGACCTGGTGCGGTGGATGTCCGACTTCGGTTACGCCGGTGAGCAGCTGCCGTTCGGACAGTGGTGCGAGCGCGCAGCGGACCTGGCCGAGCGCGAGGGCGATGAGACCGCCGCCGCGCTCGCCCCGTTCCTGTCGGCGACGCCGCTGGACAACATGCCCGACGCGACCTTCGACGACGCCAACGTGCGAGAGGGCCTCGCGGGCAGCGGCATCGTCTGCCCACCGATCGACGGCGCGCTGCTCCGCCGCTACTTCGAGTGGTTCATCGAGTGCGGCTACCTCCCGGCGCCGCCGTCCCTCGACCTCCCTGAGAGTGCGGCCTCATGACCGACACCAACCCGCGCGGGCCCGTGGAGCGGACGACCAGCACGCTCCGCGAGCGCCGCCGCAGGACTCCCGCGCCGCCCAGCAGTCCGGTCACGCTCCCCGTGCGCACACGGGCATCACGCCCGTCGGTCCCCTCCTCGCGCCCGCTGCCCGTGTCGCGCCCGGCGCTCCCCGCGGCCCGCCCGACGCCGTCGGCGTTGCGGGTAGCACCGCCCGCCGCCCCGCCGCAGCAGGTACGGCCGGTCCCGTCCGCGGCCCCGCAGGTCGCGGCCGGCCCACAGGCCCCGGCCGGCCCGCAGCCCTCGGCCCGCCCCTCGGCACCGTCTGCACCGACCGCCCGGACCTCGACCCCTCAGGCGCCCCAGCGCCCACCGTCGCCGCCGTCACGACCGGTCGCGCCCGTGCTTCCAC
>NZ_VIGW01000079.1 GCF_007858435.1 Tsukamurella asaccharolytica
TGCCAAAGAGCGACTGCCGGGAAGATTGAGGCAACTATCGAAATACAGAATCAAAGTTCATCGAATGATCGAATTAGGCGATGGAATAGTCGAGATAGCAGGGGAGCGTTTATGAGTAAGAGGGTTTTAAGGAGTGATTCTAGATATCCAAAGCTTTTAGCGACCTATATGAACACAAAAGCGGGCCAGGCATTTGCGTTAAGTGTGATGAGTCAGCTAGTAGATGGGTTTGAGGTTGATTCAAAGGGCAGAATTGAAACGGTTCATATCGATGATACACAGTCGATCAAGTTAGATATGGAGTAAAGAGTGAATAGGCAAGAAATCAAGGCGCTCATTCAAAGCGTAATAGACGATCCAAAGTACATCAACACCGCCACAGAAATACTATCTATCGAAATACAGGAGGTAAAGCTACCGGATCTACGCAAGTGGTTACTAGATGGCAATGTACCGTGCATGATTCGATTAGAAGGCTGCCAGCACTATGGAGATCAACGCGCCC
>NZ_VIGW01000080.1 GCF_007858435.1 Tsukamurella asaccharolytica
ATCGTGATAATCATTGTGCGTTACTATCGCTCCTTTGGAGAAGCGGGGGAGAAAAAAGATCGATATTAAAATCAATGCGGAAGCTTGAATCTCCTTGATAAACACGTAGAATAAAACGCTTTGATTGAGCGCATTGAGTAGAGCTTAAGCGTGTTAAAATAAGAAAGAATCAGCGGTAGAGCATTCCTCAAGCGCTATAAAAATTAAAATCGATATGTAAGGTTGGATTGTGAGTTATCTGTCTATAGAGTTTGCCGTTGTCTTTATTCTCTTCTTTCTTCTCTATTGGTTATTTAGACGGAGCGTGGCGATCCAAAATGGCCTGCTTTTGGTGGCAAGTTATTGGATTATCGGGCTATTTAGTGTCGATTTCGCCCTGATTTTAGGGGGCTATACCACCGTTATCTATCTGCTCTCAACCGGTATTATTTATGGGCGATCCCCAAAGTTTTGGCTAATCAGCGCTATTGTCGTGGGTGTTGGGAACTTAGCGCTCTTTAAGTAC
>NZ_VIGW01000081.1 GCF_007858435.1 Tsukamurella asaccharolytica
GTAAAGCGGCTTTTGTAATCATCATACTCTTTAATGCACTCTGATTATCGGTGCGAGCCGACTCAAAGAGCATTCCTAAAGCTTGATCACGCTTTTGCATCAATAGTTCAAAGAGGTCAAAAGGCTCAAAGTGAGAGGGGATCTCACGACTTAAGGTGAAAATTTCTGCTGCAACAGGTGCTTCCATATGGTCTCCTACAATTTAACTAACGCTTTCAGCGGCATCTTAAACAACACATTAAAAATGTTAAAAAGGGTTGCTATTTTTGGGATGAGAGTTGATTAAACTCTCTCTAATTTGATGAGCGCAATATGGAGCATAAAAAAAGACCCGCATATTGCGGGCCTCTTTCTTCGACACTCTTTTTTCAAACATCATAAAAAAGTGCTTACCCGCTACTATGCGCGTAACCACCAACGACGGAAAAAACGGATTGAATGTGTCGAATGAATCATCTATTGTTATATCCTTATTCTATTTTACTATTTTAGGATCTCTCG
>NZ_VIGW01000082.1 GCF_007858435.1 Tsukamurella asaccharolytica
AATTCCCGTAGATCTTGAAATTGCATGCACTATTCCTATTCTCAAATTATCGAAAGATGCTCTATTTTAGCATAGACAGCGGGGATATCTCTCTACTATCCTCTTCTGTTTGTCAAAGAGAGGATCCCTTATTTTCTCCCTCTTCTCCCCCTCCTCTCTGCATTTTCTCTGTATTATATCGCTATTTTAGAGAAAACCTGCCACCAGATATGAAATTGCCTTTAAAAACCTAAAGCGCCAATGAGCACTAAAGATCGATCTTCTATTACTCAACTTGAAAAATGATCGGTATAATGCAAGCTTTCTATCCATTCCTGAAATAGGAGCAAGAGCCTCTATGCGCCTTCTGAGTAAAATTATCTTAATTGCCCTCGGCTTTATTCTGATCAATTACCCCTTCATTGAGGGAAAAGCTTACTACTACATCTCAATTGAACGCCCTGACCGGCTGATTCGGCATCTCTTAACCGCACTCTTTGCTTTAACAATCATTGAACTCTT
>NZ_VIGW01000083.1 GCF_007858435.1 Tsukamurella asaccharolytica
CGTTAAAAATCCTGGCCCAATTGCAGATAGACCCATTAAAAAAACAGCCCCAAGAATTGCACTACGCCGCGCTTTTGTGTTCTCGTTAATATTATAGGGCTGAGTTGAAATATCCCTTTCCATAGATGGCTCCTTTGGTTTTAGATAATCTATTATATTTATTGTTTATTATTTTATGGCTTATTTCATATATAGATATAGCATCAAATAGATATTTTTAATTTATTTTTTATCTACACAAAAATTATTAAATTTCAAGCAAATGTACTATTTTGAGATAGTTCATCGATAATTAAGCTTTAATTTTAATTCCTTGTTCTGTTAAAGATTGACTAATTTTTTTCTCAAATTTTAATGCCGCTACCCCATCACCATTCCCACAAATCGTCTCTGCTTTTAATGGACTGGTACTTCCTGTTACGTTAGTTACGGATTGTTCCCTTACCATCTGCAGAACTTGCTCAGTAGAAATAACATGATCAGTAATTAAGGCATTAGGT
>NZ_VIGW01000008.1 GCF_007858435.1 Tsukamurella asaccharolytica
CTATGGGGTTGATAGGCCAGAACTGGAAGCGCAGTAATGCGTGTAGGTGACTGGTACTAATCGGTCGAGGGCTTACCACACACATAACATTCGCCAAAACGAGCACACTTCGAGCTCACAGAATGAAGAGCGTGTAACAACAACAGAAGCCGGCATCAGCCGGTTCGCGTCCACTATGCAATGTCTGAGACAGCACACAAGTGTTGTTTCGCAGTGTTACGGCGGCCATAGCGGAGGGGAAACGCCCGGCTCCATTCCGAACCCGGAAGCTAAGCCCTCCAGCGCCGATGGTACTGCACTCGCGAGGGTGTGGGAGAGTAGGACACCGCCGGACTAAAATTAGATACAGGAGAACACCCTCGGGTCGGTGAGCAGAGATGCTCCCGGCGCGGGGGTGTTTTTCGTGTGCGGGAACCGGAGCGGTGCCGGCCGCGCGCTCCGAGGGTGCGCGGCACCGTCGAATTCGTGCCGTAAAGTGGGCGCCGTGCGTGTCGTGATTGCCGAATGCCAGGTCGACTACGTGGGGCGGCTCACGGCCCACCTGCCGAAGGCCCGGCGGCTGATCCTGGTCAAGGCCGACGGGTCCGTGAGCATCCATGCGGACGACCGCGCCTACAAGCCCCTGAACTGGATGAGCCCGCCCTGCTGGCTCGAGACCACGCCGTCGGCCGAGGATGCCAAGGACGTGCCGGAGGGGCACCAGCTGTGGATCGTGCGGAACAAGGCGGAGGAGCAGCTCCGCATTCTGATCGGCGAGGTCGAGCACGACAGCAGTCATGACCTGGGCGTCGACCCCGGCCTGGTGAAGGACGGCGTCGAAGCGCACCTACAGGAGCTGCTGGCGGAGCACACCCACACGTTCGGGGAGGGGTACACCCTGATCCGGCGCGAGTACATGACCGCCGTCGGCCCCGTCGACCTGCTGTGCCGTGATGCGGACGGCGGCACGGTCGCGGTGGAGGTCAAGCGCCGCGCGGAGATCGACGGTGTGGAGCAGCTGACCCGCTACCTCGAGCTCCTCAACCGGGACCCGCTCATCGCGCCCGTCACGGGCATCCTCGCGGCCCAACAGGTCAAGCCTCAGGCCCGCACGTTGGCGGAGGACCGCGGCATTCGGTGCGTCACCGTCGATTACGACGCGCTGCGCGGCACCGAGGACACGTCCTACAAGCTCTTCTGATGGGCCGCAAGCCCGTCTCCCGGAAGCGGGCGGCCGCGCGCGAGGGGCAACGCCCCCTCGGTGCGGGCGGTTTCGGTTCGCGGGTCGAGGTCGGCGACGAGGCCTTCCAGGTCCGCACCGTCACCGGCAGCGGTGCTGTGAAGGACTACCGCTGCCCGGGATGCCATCAGGTGATCGCGGCGGGTACGGCGCATGTCGTGGTCTGGCCGTCGGCCGAGAGCGGGGGCGTGGCCGACCGGCGGCACTGGCACCGCGGGTGTTGGTCCAGGGAGGCCGGCCGGCGCGCCCGCTAACGCTTCTCGATCGCCACCTGCTGCGTGACCGTGTCGTCGGCGGCGAAATCGTCAGCGCCCAGCACCTGGTGCGCGCGCTGCGCGGCGGTGGGGACGTCGTCCCCGACGTGCTCTGCCCTGGGGGCGGGGGCGGCGGTGAAGGGCGCGGGATCGATCCGCCTTTCGATGACCTGCGACTCGCTGTCGCCGGTGGCCAGCGCCTCTGGCACCAGGGAGAGCTGGCGGCGCACCGTCTCCAGCTGATCGAGGATGGAGGCACGCAGCGTCTGCATGTCCTCGGTGATCCGGCGAGCGTTCGCCACCTGTGTCGCGATGCGGGTGTTGGTGTCCTCGAGCTTCTGCTCCGCCGTGGCGTTCGCGGTGTTGAGCGTCTGCTCGGCCCGCTCGTTCGCCGCGTCGATGCGGTCCCGCGCCTCGTCCTTCGAGGCGTCCTCGAGCTCGGTGATCGTGCGGATCGCCTTGTCGCGGCGCATCGACATCGCCAAGTCGAAATCGTTCTGGACGCGCTCGCGGTTCTCCGCGGCGGACTGCGCCAGCTTCTCCGCCGCGGCCTCCGCCTCGGCCTTGATGCGGGCGGCCTCGGCCTGCGCGTCACGCATGGTCTTCGCGTGCTCGGACTCCATGGCCTCGCGCCGTGCGGTCATGTCGGAGAGCAGCGCCTCGGCCTCGCGGCGGGTGGTCTCGGCCTCCTGACGGGCCAGGGAGCGCACCTCCGCGGACTCGTTCTCGGCGGCGGCGCGGATCTCGGAGGCCTCGTCCGAGGCGAGGCGCATCATCCGGGCGATGCGGTCGCTCATGCCCTCGGCGCTCGTCGGGGGGACGCTGAGGCGGTCCACCTCGCGGCGCAGGTTGTCGATCTCGTCCTGTGCCTCGTCGAGCAGGTCCGTCAGCTCGCGCGCGTGCGCCGATGCCGCGTCCCGGTCGGCGGCGAGTACCCGCAGCTCGGCCTGATACCGGTGGAACTGCTCGGTGACCTGGTCCCGGTCGTACCCACGCAGGACCACCGCGAACGGTGCGGGCGCCGGGCCGCCCGGGGTGTTGTCCGTATTCGCCATGCTCCGAATGGTACGTGGGCGGCCCGCGCGGGCGGCGTCAGCAGTAGCGAATGTTCCGAAATGTGGGCAGGTCGCGGGTCAGGATGCGGGCTCGACCAACTCCACGAGGATGCCGCCGGCGTCCTTCGGGTGCACGAAGTTGATCCGCGAGCCCGCGGTGCCGCCGCGCGGGGCGTCGTACAGAGTGCGTACGCCCTGCTCGTGCAGGTGGGCCGTGACGGCCGCGAGGTCCGAGACCCGGTAGGCCAGCTGCTGCATGCCCGGGCCGGAGCGGTCGAGGAACTTCGCGATGGTCGACTCGGGGGTCAGCGGCGCGAGGACCTGCAGCTGGGCCCCGGTCGACGGTGCGCCGTCGTCCGCCAGGAGGGAGGCGGGCGAGAGCATGCCCTCGCGCACGCCCTGCGCCTCGTTGACCTCCTCGTGCGTGCACACCATGCCCAGGACGCGGGCGTACCACTCGAGGGCCGCGTCGAAATCGGACACGGCGACGCCGACGTGGTCGATACCCAGCACGTATTCGGCCGGGACCCCGTGGGCGGCGGGGTGCTCGCCGTGTGCGGCGCGATCGGATCCGGGCGATTGGCTCTCTGTCATGCCTCGAATGTAGCGTTGAGGTGGAAGACCCCTGCCCACGAGGAGGAACGAAGTGGCTCCGCACGTATCTCATCAGGATCCCAGCAACGATCCGACGGTCATCGTCGCCGGCGCTCGGACGCCCTTCGGCAAGCTCCTCGGCGCGCTCAAGTCGCAATCGGGGACCGACCTCGGCGCCGTCGCCATTCGCGGCGCGCTGGAGAAGAGCGGTATCGACCCGCAGACGATCGACTACGTCATCATGGGCCAGGTGCTCACCGCCGGCGCCGGGCAGATGCCCGCCCGCCAAGCCGCGATCGCGGGCGGCGTGCCGTGGGACGTGCCCACGCTGACCATCAACAAGATGTGCCTGTCGGGCATCAACGCGATCGCCCTCGCCGACCAGCTGATCCGCGCCGGCGAGTACGAGGTCGTCGTCGCCGGCGGTCAGGAGTCGATGACGCAGGCGCCGCACCTGCTCACCGGCAGCCGCGAGGGCCACAAGTACGGCAGCATCGAGATGCTCGATCACACCGCCTACGACGGCCTGCACGACGTCTTCACCGACCAGCCGATGGGCGGACTCACCGAGCAGCTCAACACCACGGACACCGTGACCTACTCGCGCGAGGAGCAGGACGTCTTCGCCGCCGACTCGCACCGCAAGGCCGCGGAGGCCTGGGCCGCCGGCAAGTTCGCCGACGAGGTCGTGCCCGTCGAGATCCCGCAGCGCCGGGGTGAGCCGATCCGCGTGACCGAGGACGAGGGCGTCCGCGGCGACACCACCGTCGAGTCGTTGGCGAAACTGCGCCCGGCCTTCACCAAGGACGGCAGCATCACCGCGGGCAACGCCTCGCAGCTCACCGACGGGGCCGTCGCGGTCATCGTCATGCGCAAGAGCAAGGCGGAGGCGCTCGGCCTGGACTACCTCGCCGAGATCGGCGCGCACGGTGTCGTCGCCGGCCCGGACTCCTCGCTGCAGCACCAGCCCTCGAACGCCATCACGAAGGCGTGCGAGAAGCAGGGCATCACGCCCGCCGATCTCGACCTGCTCGAGATCAACGAAGCCTTCGCGGCCGTCGGCCTCGCCTCCACCGCCGACCTCGGCGTCGACGCCGACAAGGTCAACGTCGACGGCGGCGCGATCGCCATCGGTCACCCGCTGGGCGCGTCCGGCGCCCGCATCGTCCTGCACCTCGCCCTCGAGCTCGCCCGTCGCGGCGGCGGCACCGGTGCCGCCGGCCTCTGCGGCGCCGGCGGCCAGGGCGACGCGCTCATCATCACCGTCCCCAGGAAGTAGAGATCACTGATCCGATGAACGAATCCCTCGCGTCCAAGCTCGTCACCGCCTTCAAGGTCGTCGCCTTCCTCGAGGCGCTCACCTGGGTGTGGCTCCTGATCGGCATGTACGGCAAGTGGGTCGGCGGCAACGAGGAGGCCGTTGCGAAGCCCGGAATGACGCACGGCATCGTCTTCATGGTGCTGGTCGTGCTGACCTTCGCCGTCGCCTACGCCCGCAAGTGGGACGTCAAGACCCTCGTGCTCGGCCTGCTCGCGACGGTGCTGCCCTTCTGTTCCGTCGTCTTCGAGGTGTGGGCGCAGCGGGCCGGCAAGCTCGATGCACCCGCGACGGCCGTCACGGGCAAGAGCGAGCGCGCCGACGTGATCGGCGGTTAGGACGCCGTGACGTCCCACCTGCCGGTACGTTGATGCGCTGACGGAGCTGCTGAGAGGTGGGGCGCATGGTGGACATCCTGGGCGGGCTGCCCGGCGGGAAGGCGCTGGCGGCGTCGGCGAATCGCCTGGCGGCGACCGCACGCAACGGCTTCGAGGTGCTCACGCAGGGCGGCCTCGAGACCGGGCAGAAGCCCTCGCAGTTCACGGTCGTCGAGCGGTCGCCGATGTACCGGTTGCGGCGGTACTTCGGGGACCGGGCGCCGGAGCCCGCAGCGGACGACCGGCCGGTGATCCTGCTGGTGCCGCCCATGATGGTCGACGCCAACGTCTTCGATGTGACGGAGGCCAACGGTGCCGTCTCGGTGCTGCACCGCGCCGGGCTCGACGCGTGGGTCATCGACTTCGGTGCCCCCGACCGCGAGGAGGGCGGCCTCGAGCGCAACCTCGCCGACCACGTCGTCGCGATCTCGAAGGCCATCGATCAGGTTGCGGCGTTCCGCGGTCGCGACGTGCACATCGGCGGGTATTCCCAGGGGGGCATGTTCTGCTACCAGGTGGCCGCCTACCGGCAGTCGCGGTCCATCGCGAGCCTGGTCACCTTCGGCAGCCCCGTCGACATCTCCGCGGGCCTGCCACTGGGTGCCCCGCCGGCGCTGGTCAACAAGGGCGCCGAGTTCGTGGCCGATCACGTCTTCAACCGCTTCTACCTGCCGAGTTGGATGGTGCAACGCGGTTTCGAGTTGCTCAACCCGGTCAAGGCGGTCCGTTCGCGACTCGATTTCGTCCGCCAGCTGCACGACCGCGACGCGCTGCTTCCGCGCGAGGACCAGCGACGGTTCCTCGAGGCCGACGGCTGGGTCGCCTACGCCGGTCCCGCGGTGGCCGACCTGCTCAAGCAGTTCGTCGTGCACAACCGCATGCTCACCGGTGGCTTCGCCATCGACGGCGAGGCCGTCTCGCTCGCGTCGATCACCAGCCCTGTGCTCGCCTTCGTCGGCCTCTCCGACCAGATCGGGCGGCCGAGCGCCGTCCGCGGCATCCTGCAGGCGGCGCCGAAGGCCACGGTCTACGAGGCGCAGGTCTCCGCCGGCCACTTCGGCCTCGTCGTCGGTAGCTCCGCGGGTGCGGTGACCTACCCGACGGTGACGGGGTGGATCAACTGGTTGGAGGGCCGCGGTCCGCAACCGGAGAACATCGCCGTGATGCAACCCGACGACGGCCGCGACGTGGGCGTCAATCCGCTCGTCGCCGGCTTGGGCGGCATCGCCACCGTCGGCTTCGTGGCCGCGCGCGATGTGCTCGACGCGGCCTCGAGCGCCGCGGCGGGGGCCTCAGCCGTGGCCCGCGAGGTCACCCGCGGGTTGCCGAAGCTGGCACGTCTCGGGCAGTTGCAGGCCCACACTCAGGTCTCGCTCGGCAAACTCCTCGCCGAGCAGGCTGCGGCCGACCCGCACGGCGAGCTCTTCCTCTACGCGGACCGCGTGCACACCAAGCAGGCGGTGAACGAGCGCATCGACCGCGTCGTCAGCGGGCTGATCCAGGTCGGCGTGCGGCAGGGGGAGCACGTGGGCGTGCTCATGCACACGCGGCCGTCGGCGCTGGTCGCGATGGCCGCGCTGTCGCGGCTCGGCGCCGTCGCGGTACTGCTCCCGCCCGGCACCGACTACGCGGCGGCGCTGCGGCTGGGTGAGGCGTCCTCGGTCGTCACGGACCCCGAACACGCGCAGGACGCCGCGGCGGTCGCGGAGCGCGTCTTCGTGGTCGGCGGCGGCGACCGCCGCGACCGGCCGGGCGCCGCAGGGCAGGACCTCGCAGCCGAGCTCGTCGACCTCGAGCAGGTCGACCCCGACAACGTCCGCATCCCGCGCTGGTACCGGCCCGACGCGGGTCTGAGCCGCGACCTGGGCTTCGTGATGTTCTCCGAGGTCGGAGGGGAGCTCCGGGCGAGGCGGGTCACGAACGGTCGGTGGGCGCTCTCGGCCTTCGGTACCGCCTCGGCCGCCAGGCTCTCGCAGAGCGATACCGTCTACTGCCTCACCCCGCTCAGCCACAGCTCGGGTCTGATGACCAGCCTCGGAGGGGCGCTCGCCGGCGGCTCTCGGATCGCGCTCACCCGGGACTTCGATCCTGACCGATTCATGGGCGAGGTCCAGCGCTACGGGGTCACGGTGGTCTGCTACACGTGGAATCTCATGCGTGCGGTGCTGGACACCCCCGGCCTGGAGATCCCGCGGTACCACCCGGTGCGCGCCTTCATCGGCTCCGGCATGTCGGCGGAGCTCTCCCGCCGCGTCGGCGAGACCTTCGACGCGCAGGTCATCGAGTTCTACGCCTCCACCGAGGGGGAGATCGTGCTCGCCAAGGTGCGTGCCGGCAAGCCGGGGGCCAAGGGCCGGCGCCTGCCGGGCAGTGCCGACGTCGCGCTCGTCGACTACTACATCGACTCGGGCCGCTTCGTCGAGGACGAGGACGGCTTCCTGCAGGAGGTCGGCGCAGGCGAGGTGGGTGTGCTCATCGGCCGCGCCGATCCGGACGTCACCCATCGCGACGTCCTGCTGCGGGGCGTCTTCCGGCCGGGCGACGCCTGGTTCTCGACGGGCCACCTGTTCCGGCGCGACGAGGACGGCGACTACTGGATGGTCGATGACGTGCGCACCGTCGCGGTCACCGAGCGCGGGCCCGTGTACTCGATCCCGATCATGGATGTGTTGGAACAGCTCGGGCAGGTCGAGCAGGCCGTCGTCTACCAGGTGCCGGACGAGTCGCCCGACGGTCCGCCGCGCGTCGTCGCCGCGGTCACCGTACGGCGCGGCGCCGCGCTGAGCGCCGAGGAGATCAGCGATGCCTTCGCCGGACGCCACGGCCAGTATCCCGACGCGGTGCACATCGTCGAGGAGGTGCCGCTCACCAGTTGGTACCGCCCGCGCGGGAGTGTGCTGGCGGAGGCGGGCATGCCCGAGCCGGGCCCGACGTCGTGGCGGTTCGACCCGGATCGGCAGCGCTACCGCTGATTCGGCCGCGGGGCCGTCGCCGCGGGCGGCGGGCCGGGCGGGCGTGCCAAGATGGAGGCGTGACGACACCTCGAGGCGCATCCAGGCAGGATCAGGAACGGGTGCTGCGCACCGCTGCAGCGATGGCGGGGGCGGTCGACCTCTCGGGCCTCAAGGCCCGGGCGGAGGCGACGGCTGCGCAGCAGGCCCGCCCGGCACCGTCGGGCGAGGCGGGGCCGGCCGGTGGCGCTCTCGGTCACGGCGTGATCGACGTGACCGACCAGAACTTCCCGGCCGAGGTCATCGACCGGTCCGCGAACCAGTTGGTGGTCGTGCTCCTCGCCGCCGCGTACAGCGAGCAGTCGCGGGAGATGTCGGCGGTGCTCGAGAAGCTCGCGGCGGCCGACGCGGGCCGGTGGACGTTGGCCCGGGTGGACGTCGACAGTGCCCCCGGCGTGGCGCAGGCCTTCGGGGCGAAGTCGGTGCCGATGGTGATCGCCGTCGCGGCGGGCCGCGCGATCACGGCCTTCGCCGGAGCGCAGCCGGAACAGGCGGCGCGAGGCTGGCTCGACGACGTGCTCGCCCAGCTCCCGCCCGAGTTCGGCGGCGCGGCCGCCGGGGAGGAGCCGGCGGATCCGCGGCGCGAGGCGGCGGAACAACTCGCGGCCGACGGCGACTACGACGGCGCCCGCGCCGCGTACGAGGCGATCCTGCACGCACATCCGGGCGACGCCGAAGCGGCCGCCGCAGTCAAGCAGATGGCCTTCTTCGCCCGCGCCACCGCCGGCGAACCGGGCGCGATCGCGCGGGCGGACGCGGCGACCGGTGCGACGGGCGAGGAGCGGGTCGCGCTGGCGCTGGCCGCCGCCGACGAGGAACTCATGACCGGCTCGCCGAAGGATGCCTTCGACCGGCTCATCGCCGGGATCCGCAGCACGGCCGGCGACGACCGTGCGGCGTTGCGCACCCGCCTGCTCGAGCTCTTCGAACTCTTCGACCCGGCGGACGCCGTGGTGCTCGCGGCCCGCCGGGACCTGGCGGCCGCGCTGTTCTGACGCGGCCCGGCCCGCGGACCGGACGACGGTTTGGGATACTTACCCCGTGTCTGACTATGGTGTGTCCCGGCGCGCGATGCTGGCGGGCCTCGGCGGACTGAGCCTCGCGGGCGCGCTCGCGGCCTGCGGCACCGACATCGGACGCAGCGAGCCCCGGGGGACCTGCGGGCCTGGTTCCACCAGTACGGGGAGCAGGGCGCGCCGGAGGCGCTCGCGCGCTACGCCGGCGACTTCCCGGACCGCGGCGTGCGGGTCAGCTCGTTCCCGGGAGATTACGACGAGATGGTCTCGTCGGCGCTGGTCCGCGGCGACGGTCCCGACGTCTTCGAGTTCGCCAACGGACCCACGATCGACATGATCGTGGACGGCCGGGTCGTCGACCTCACCGATCTTCTGGGCGATGCCCGCTCCGACTTCACGCCGGCCCTGCTCGACAGGATGACCCACAACGGCCGGGTCTACGGCATTCCACAGGTCATCGACGTGCAGTTGCTCGTCTACCGGAAGTCGCTGCTCGACCAGGCGGGGGTGGTGCCGCCGCGCACGCTCGACGAGCTGGTGTCCGCCGCGCGGGCGCTGAACCGAGGCACGGTCAAGGGACTCTTCCTCGGCAACAACGGCGGCGCGGACGTGCTCGGCGGTGTGCTGCTGTGGTCCGCCGGCCGCGACTTCCTGACGCCGGACCACAAACCGGGCTTCCTCCACGAGGACGTCGCATCCGGCCTGCGGACCCTGAGGGCCCTGTTCACGTCGGGGGACCTGTTGCTCGGTGCACCGCAGGACTGGGCCGACCCGGGCGCCTTCCTCGCGGGGCAGGCGGCGATGCAGTGGACCGGCCTGTGGGCCCTGCCCGCGATCCGTGCGGCGCTGGGCTCCGACGTGGGCGTGCGTCCCTTCCCCGCGATCGGCGCGAACGGCGCCCCGAGCGTGCCCTTCGGGGCCTACGGCGCGGTCGTCAACGCCGGTGGGGACGTCGAGCGCGCGAAGGAGTTCGTGCGGTGGCTCTGGGTCACGCGCGATGACCTGCAGCTCGACTGGGCGCAGTCCTACGGACTGCACGTCCCGGCCCGCCGCTCCCTGATCCCGCAGGCCACGAAGCTGGCGACCGGGCTGTACAAGGAGGCCGCTGAACTGGTGAACACCGTCGGAAGGCCCCAGACGCCACTGCTGTGGACGCCGCGCAGCGCGACGGCCTACCACGAGGCGCTCGACCGCGTGATCCGAGGCGGTGCCGACCCGATGACGGAACTGCGCGGCGTCGCGTCGGTGGTCGAGAAGGAAATCGAGCGATTCCCGCACTGATGCCGGCCGGCATCGGCTGCGCGATCGGAGCGACCGCCGGCCGTGACACGCCGAGACGCGGGTCGGCGGATTCGCTGGATCGAGCGGATGCAGAGGCCTAGTCTGAATCGATTCTGGTCGGTCCTCGGCGGGCCGGGCGAGAGGAGACGATGATGTCGGTCACCGAACATCGTGGGGTGAGCGTTCAGTCGGCCCTGGCCATCGCGGGCGCACGCCTGCTGCTCAGGCCCTTGATCGCCCTGTACCCGGTGCGGTCCTGGTCGTTCGTGCCGCTCGCCCTGAGCGAGGGCCTGGCGAACCTCATCGGGTGGACGCCGAGCGACGTCGAGGTGGAGCGGATCGTGCTCTCCGGTGTGCCGGTGGAGCGGCTGGTACCCACCGCGGGACACCTGCGGCCGGACGATGCGATCTGCTACTACCACGGCGGCGCCTTCCTCACCGGCGGGCCGGGCACGCACCGGCGCCTGGCCGCGGCCCTCGCCCGGGCCCTGGGCGTCACGGTCTTCAACGTCGACTACCGCCAGCTGCCCGCCGGGGGCGTCGGCACGTCCGTCGACGACGCCTACCGCGTGTACCGGGCCGTCATGGACTCCGGTCGTTACCGGCAGGTCGCCGTCGGCGGGGATTCCGCGGGAGGCTACATCGCGGCGAAGGTGGTCGAACTGGCCCACATGGACGCGGTGCGCTCCCCGGCAGCGTACTTCGGCTTCTCGCCCCTGCTCACGCCCACCGTCGCTGCCGATGATCCGCGGCACGACGTCGACGACGCCTACCTCACCGTGGGCAAGCTCGCCGGCCTCCGGCGGTTCTTCGACCGCGGTCCGATCGCCTTCCGCGGTCACGACGACGCCACCGAGATCGATCCGGCGGCATTCCCTCCGGCGCTCGTCATCGCGTGCACCGGCGAGATGCTGCGCATCGACGCCGAGCGGCTGCACGAGCACCTCGATCGCGCCGGTAGGCCGTGCGAGCTGCATCTTTACGAGGGCGGCGTGCACGCCTTCCCCGTGCTCGCGGGGGCAACGCCCGAGAGCGCGCAGGCGGTCCAGATCACCACGCTGTTCCTGGAGGCGGCATTCGACGCCCGCCTGCAGTACCGCGCCGCCTGAGCGGGTCCCGTCACCGGGACGGCGCCGGTCCGCGGCGCGCGGCCTGGGCCGGGAGCAGGGGGCATAGGCTGGGACCATGCTGCTGCCGCACACCATCACGCCCGTCCCGCCCGGCTCCGACGGTGAGCCGGCCGTCACCGTCGGCGGGCGCACCCTGAGCCGGACGGAGCTGATCGGCGCCAGCACGGCCGTCGCCGAGCGGTTGAACGGGCTCGGCGTGCGCGGGCCGGTCGCGGTCTGGGCCGAGCCGACGCTCGCCACCGTGATCGCCATCGTGGGGGGCCTGCGCGCGGGGGTTCCCGTCGTCCCGGTCCCGCCGGACTCGGGCAGCGCCGAGATCGCGCACGTACTCACCGATTCCGGGGCGCAGGCGTGGCTCGGCGGCACGCCGGGCGATCCGCACGGGCTGCCCGCTGTCCCGGTCCGCGAGCATGCCCGCGGCTGGCACGCGCTCCCCGAGCCGCCCGCGGCCGCGACCGCGCTCCTGATGTACACCTCGGGCACGACGGGGGCGCCGAAGGGCGTCCCGATCCGCCGCGCGGCGATCGCCGCGTGCATCGACGGGCTCGCCGACGCCTGGGCCTGGACCGCGAACGACACCCTCGTGCACGGCCTTCCGCTGTTCCACGTGCACGGCCTGATCCTCGGCGTCCTCGGTCCACTGCGCGTCGGCAGCCCGCTGGTGCACAGCGGCAAGCCGACCCCGGAGGCCTACGCCGCGGCCGGGGGCACGATGTACTTCGGCGTGCCCACCGTGTGGTCCCGGATCGCGCGCGACCCGGAATCCGCAGCGGCACTGCGCGACGCCCGGCTCCTGGTATCCGGCAGCGCGCCCCTGCCCGCGCCCGTCTTCGAGCGGATCCGCGAGCTCACCGGCCACGAGATCGTCGAGCGTTACGGCATGACGGAGACCCTTATCACCGTGAGCGCCCGCGTCGACGGGGAGCGCCGCCCGGGCTGGGTGGGCTTGCCGATCACCGGCGTCGAGTCGCGGATCATCGCGGAATCGGGCGAGGAGGCGCCGCACGACGGCGAGGCGATCGGGGCCCTCCAGATCCGCGGCCCGATGGTCGGTACCCAGTACCTGAACCGCCCCGACGCCACCGCCGAATCCTGGGTCGGCGACGGCTGGTTCGACACGGGCGACGTCGCGGTCATCGACGCGGGCGGCTTCCACCGCATCGTCGGACGCGCCTCCACCGACCTCATCAAGACCGGAGGCTTCCGCGTGGGCGCGGGCGAGATCGAGGCCGCGCTCCTCGGCCACGGGGACGTCCGCGAGGCCGCCGTCGTGGGGCTTCCCGACGACGACCTCGGGCAGCGCCTCGTCGCCTACGTGGTCACCGACGGGGCGCGCGATGACGCCGCGGCCGCCGCGATCGTCGAGTTCGTGGGGAAGACCCTGTCGAAGCACAAGCGGCCGCGCGAGATCCGCTTCGTCGACGATCTCCCGCGCAACCCGATGGGAAAGGTGCAGAAGAAGCTGCTCCTGGGGTGACCGCGAGCGTGGCCCGCCGGCCTCACCAGGACAGCACGAAGTCGTGCAGGTGCCGGGTGGCGGGGGCGAGGCTGGTCGTCGCGCGGGCGAGGGCGATCGCGCGGCGGTGCTCGCCCTCGAGCGGCACTTCCACCACGTCCGACGGTGCGCGGTCGTCGTGCGGGAGCAGGGCGACGCCGAGTCGGCGGGCGATCAGCTCACGGATCGTCGAGAACTCGGTGACCTCCACGGCGATCGCCGGCGCGAATCCGGCGGCGGCGCACCAGCGCTCGGTGCTGCCGCGCAGGTGGTAGTCGGGCGGGTTGGCGATGAAGGTCTCGGACCGCAACTGCGCCAGCCGGATCCGACGCGCTCCCGCGAGCGGGTGGGTGCGCGGGAGCACTGCCAGGATCTCCTGCGAGCCGACCACGGCGTGCGGCAACCGCTCCGGCGGCGGGATGGTGACGGCGAGGTCCAGCGCACCCGTCTCGAGGTCGCGCACGAGTTCGGAGCCGTGCCCCTGCTTGAGGGTCACGGTGATCCCCGGATGCGCGTGCCGGAACGCGGAGAGCAGGTCCGGTAGGCGGCCCGAGCCCATGGTGAGCGGGAAGCCGAAGCGGACCGTGCCGTGTTCGCCGTCGCCCTCGCCGACCACCGCGTCGATGGCGAGTCCCAGCTCGCGCAGGGGCTCCCGGATCCGGCGGGCCAGGTCCTCGCCGGCCGCGGTGAGCCGCACGGTGCGACCGGCGTGCAGGAGCAGCGGCGTCTTCAGGTCGGCCTCGAGGGCGTGGATCCGGCGGCTCATGGACGACTGCGGGATGTCGAGGGCGGCCGCGGCGCGGGTCATGTGTCCGTCGTGCGCCGCGAGGGCGGTGAGTGCCTGGAGCTGTGGTGCGAGGAGGCTCAGCCATTGATCCATATTCGGATGATATCGCTGCGATTCCTCATTGGACGGATAGTTCGTGGCGGCCGATGCTGGACCTCGACACCCCGTACAAGGAGGATCCGATGCTCACGCACTCCACCCCGGCGTTCGACGCCGACGTCGTCCTGATCGGCGGCGGCATCATGTCCGCTACGCTCGGCGCGATGCTCGCCCAGGAGCGGCCCGAGTGGCGGATCCTGCTCCTGGAGCGCGCCGACGCGCTCGCCACCGAGAGCAGTGGGCCCTGGAACAACGCCGGGACCGGCCACACCGGCTTCTGCGAGCTCAACTACATGCCCGACCCCGCGGATGCCACGAAGCCCCTGTCCATGGTCGAGCAGTTCGGGCGCACCCGCGCGTGGTGGGACGGCCTCGTGGCGGACGGTCGCCTCGACGGGGGTTTCCTGCACCCGACCCCGCACCTCGACGTGGTCTTCGGCGAGCGCGATATGAGCTACCTCAGACAGCGCTACGAGACCCTGCGCGCGTACCCGGAGTTCGCGGCGATGGAGTACACCGAGAATCCGGAGACGATCCGGCAGTGGGCGCCGCTGGTCATGGAGGGCCGAGGGCCCGAGTCGATGTGGGGCCGCATCGCCGCGACCCGCCACCCCGGCGGCACCGACGTCGACTTCGGGGCGCTCACCCGCGGTCTCACGGCGATCCTCACGGACGCCGGGGGCGAGGTGCGCTTCGGCCACGAGGTGACCCGTCTGCGCCGCACCCTCGCCGGCTGGACGGTCCGCGGCCGAGGACCGCAGGGGCGCTTCGCGATCCGCGCTCGCCGCGTCTTCGTGGGTGCCGGCGGCAAGGCCCTGCGGCTGCTGCAGAGTGCCCGGCTGCCGGAGGTGCGCGGCTACGCCGTGCTCCCCGTCGGGGCCGCGTTCCTGCGCTGCTCCGACCCCGAGATCGCGCGCCGTCTCGACGGGAAGGTGTACGGGCAGGCGGAGATCGGCGCGCCGCCCATGTCGGTGCCGCACCTGGACCGCCGGTACGTCGACGGTGCCGACCACCTCCTGTTCGGCCCGTACGCCACGTTCAGCACGAAGCTGCTCACGCGCGGCCGGCTCAGCGACTTCTTCACCACGCTGCGGCCCGGCAACCTCCCCGTGGTCGCCGCCGCCGCGCTGCAGAATCTGGGCCTGGTGCGGTACCTGATCGCGCAGCTCGCGGCGAGCCGGCGGGCGAAGTTCGCGCAGCTGCGACGGTTCTACCCCGCCGCCGATCCGGCGGACTGGGAGCTGGTCCCCGCCGGTCAGCGGGCCCAGCTCGTGACGCCGGACCGGCGCCGCATCGGCGTCCTGCAGCAGGGCACCGAGCTCGTCACGGGCGCGGACGGCACCATCGCGGGCCTGCTCGGTGCGTCGCCCGGTGCGAGCACCGCGGTGCCGATCATGCAGGACCTCCTCGTCCGGTGGGGGATCCTCCACTCGGGCGGGCAGCCCGAATTCGGTTCCGTGCCCCAGGGCCCGCGATGAATCGCTCCCTCGACGTCGTCACCCGGCGGTGGCGCGCGCCCGCGCGACGGCATCGGCGGGGTCCCCGCGCCACGGCTCGCCGTGGCCGGGGGCCAGCTGGTCCGCGTCCAGCCCGGCGATCGCGTCCAGAGTCGCGAGGGTGCGGGACACGTCGTGGCTGAAGAAGCCCGGCAGCAGCTGCGGCCCCGTCGTACCCGCGAGCGGGTGGCCCGTCACCAGAGCGTCGCCCGTCGCGACGACCCCACCGGGCACGAGGTAGGCGGTGTGCCCCGACGTGTGACCGGCGCAGAGCACGGGGGCCGGGGCGCCGGGCAGGTCGAGCGCCCCGCCGTCCGGCGGCACCGTGAAGGGCTGGGCATAGGGCATCGCGACGTGGCCGAGCGCCCCCACCCGGGCGACGTCCGCCATCCAGCGCAGCGTGCGCGGGCGCCACGCGATCGGCAGCAGGCCGAGCGGCGCCACCTGCTCGTGCGTCTCACCGCGCGCGTGCGCCAGCTCGTCGGGGTGGGCGAGGACCGGCGTGCCGTACCGCGTGTGCAGCTTCGCGATGCCGCCCACGTGGTCGACGTGCGCGTGGGTCACCAGGATCGCGCGAATGTCCTGCGGGCGGCGGCCGATCGACGCCAGCTGCGCCTCGACGCGGTCGGCGTCGCCCGCCCAGCCCGCGTCGATCAGCGTGACCTCGGCACCGTCGACCAGCGCGAGGAAGTTGACGTGGGTGCCGGCGCCGAGCCAGACGCCGGCGGCGAGTTCGCGCATCATTGCCCGTCGAAGGTGAGCCAGAGGGCGGAGTTCGGGCCGAGGACGACCTCGGCGGAGGCCTCGCGGCCGTGCCAGGACCGCGGTTCTGCGGTGACGCCGCCCAGGTTGCCCGCGCCCGTGCCCTCGTAGTCGGTGGAGTCGGTGTTGAGGATCTCGCGCCACGAGCCCGCGAAGGGCACGCCCACGCGGTAGCGCTCGTGCGTCTGTCCCGAGAAGTTGTACAGGCACAGCACGACGGAACCGTCGCTGCCCCAGCGCAGGAAACTGAGCACGTTGTTCTGGGAGTCGTTGGCGTCCACCCATTCGTAGCCCGACGGGGTGGTGTCCTGGCTCCACAGCGCGGGGTGCGACCGATACGCGGCGTTGAGATCCCTGGTCAGCGATTGGATCCCGGCGTGCAGCTCGCCCTCCCAGCCGTCCAGGCTGTCCCAGTCGAGGGAGCGCTCCTCGGACCACTCCCGGGCCTGGCCGAACTCCTGGCCCATGAACAGCAGCTGCTTACCGGGATGGCCCCACATGTACGCGAGCAGCGCGCGCACGCCCGACGCCTTGGTGTGCGCGTCGCCCGGCATGCGCGACCACAGCGTGCCCTTGCCGTGCACGACCTCGTCGTGGCTGATCGGGAGCACGAAGTTCTCGCTCCACGCGTACATCAGCGAGAAGGTGACCTCGTGGTGGTGGAAGTTGCGGTGCACCTGATCGCGCCCCAGGTAGCCCAGGGTGTCGTGCATCCAGCCCATGTTCCACTTCATCGTGAAGCCGAGCCCGCCGAGGTTCGTGGGGCGGGTCACGCCCGGCCAGCTCGTCGACTCCTCGGCGACGGTGACTACGCCCGGGAAGAGCTTGTGCACGGTGGCGTTCATCTCCTGGAGGAACTCCACCGCCTCCAGGTTCTCCCTCCCGCCGTAGACGTTCGGCGTCCACCCGCCCTCGGGCCGCGAGTAATCGAGGTAGAGCATCGACGCCACCGCGTCCACCCGCAGGCCGTCGACGTGGAATTCGTCGAACCAGTACAGGGCGTTGGCCACCAAGAAGTTCCGCACCTCTCGTCGGCCGAAGTCGAAGACGTAGGTGCCCCAGTCGAGCTGCTCTCCGCGCTGCGGGTCGCCGTGCTCGTAGAGCGCCTTGCCGTCGAACCGCGCGAGTGCCCAGGCGTCCTTGGGGAAGTGGGCCGGCACCCAGTCCACGATGACGCCGATCCCGCGCTCGTGCAGCACGTCCACGAACTCGCGGAACTCGTCCGGAGTGCCGAACCGGGAGGTGGGGGCGTAGTACGACGTGACCTGGTACCCCCAGGACCCGCCGAACGGATGCTCGGCGACGGGCATCAGCTCGACGTGCGTGAAGCCCGTCTCGGTGACGTACTCGGCCAGCTCGCGCGCGAGGTCCAGGTAGCTCAGGCCCTGCCGCCACGAGCCGAGGTGCACCTCGTAGGTGCTCATCGGACGGTCGGTGGGGATCTGCTTGGCCCGCTCGGCGATCCACGCGCCGTCGCGCCACTCGTGCGTGCTGTGCGTGACCACCGACGCGGTCGCCGGGGGGATCTCGGTGCGCCGGGCCATCGGGTCGGCCTTCTCGACGGTGCCACCGCCCTCGGTGAAGATCCGGAACTTGTACGCCGCGCCGTCCCCGACGCCGGGCACGAAGACCTCCCACACGCCGGACGAGCCGAGCGTGCGCATGGGGTAGGACTCTCCCGACCAGTACTCGAAATCGCCGATCACGGTGACGCCGCGGGCGTTCGGGGCCCACACGGCGAAGGAGGTCCCCGTCACCTCGCCGTCCGGGGTGGTGTAGCTGCGCAGGTGCGCGCCGAGCACGTCCCACAGCCGTTCGTGCCGGCCCTCGGAGATCAGGTGCTGGTCGAGCTCGCCGATCGTCGGCAGGAAGCGGTATCCGTCGGCCACGACGGTGCTGCTGCCCGGGTAGAGCACCTCGTACCGGTAGTCGGCGAGATCGCTGATCGGAACCTCCGCGCCCCACAGCGCGCCCTGCAGCTGCGCCAGCGGATGGCGCTCGCCGCCGATCACCGCCGCCACGGCGGTCGCGCCGGGCTTCAGCGTGCGGAGCACGGTGCCGCGCGCGGTGGGATGCGCGCCCAGGATCGCGTGCGGATCGTGGTAGGCACCGGAGAGCAGGCGTGCGGCGGTGTCGGGGTCGACGGCCGCTGCGGCGGCAGGGTTCTCGGTCATTGCGTGGGGCCTTCCTCAGCGGGTGCAGGTCCGGTGCGCCGCTAGGGCTCCCGGTACGACAATTCCCGTCGCTGCTGCGGGTCGAGTTGGGGGAGTACGAGGATATGGGCCACGTTGCGCCAGGGCTCGAGTCGTACGAAGTTCGCCTGCCCCCAGTGGTAGACCTCGCCGGAGACCTCGTCGCGCACCGGGAAGCGCTCGTGCCAGTCCCGCCCGAGCGCGGGTAGGTCCAGCCAGACGTTGCCCGTCTCGGCCCCGAACGGGTTGAGGTTCACCACCACCAGCACCAGGTCGCCGGTGGTCGCATCGTGTTTGCTGTAGGCGATCAGGGCGTCGTTGTCGACGGCGTGGAAGTGCAGGTTGCGCAGTTGCTGCAGCGCGGGGTGCCGACGGCGGATCTCGTTGAGCCGGGTGATCCACGGCTCCAGGGATTCGCCGCGGCTCTGCGCCGCCTTGTAGTCGCGGGGACGCAGCTCGTACTTCTCGGAGTCGAGGTACTCCTCGCTGCCCTCGCGGACCGGCACGTGCTCGTAGAGCTCGAAGCCCGAGTACATGCCCCAGCTGGGGGAGAGGGTGCCCGCCAGCGCGGACCGGATCGCGAACATGCCGGGACCGCCGTGCTGCAGGCTCTCGTGCAGGATGTCCGGCGTATTCACCCACAGGTTCGGGCGGCACACGTCGGCCTGTGCCGCGTGCTCGCGCGCGAACTCCTCCAGCTCCCACTTCGCGGTGCGCCACGTGAAGTAGGTGTAGCTCTGCGTGAAGCCGGCCTTGGCGAGCCCGTACATCCGCGCGGGGCGGGTGAAGGCCTCGGCCAGGAACAGGACGTTCGGGTTGACCTTCTTCACCTCGGCGATCAGCCAATACCAGAAGTCCGGCGGCTTGGTGTGCGGGTTATCCACCCGGAAGATCTCGATGCCGCGCTGCACCCAGAACAGAGTGACCCGCAACAGCTCCCGGTAGATGCCCGTCCGGTCGTCGTCGAAGTTGATCGGGTAGATGTCCTGGTACTTCTTCGGCGGGTTCTCGGCGTAGGCGATGGTGCCGTCGGGCAGCACGGTGAACCACTCCGGGTGCTCGGTCGCCCAGGGATGATCGGGCGCCGCCTGGAAGGCCAGGTCGAGCGCCACCTCCATGCCCAGGTCGCGGGCGCGCTGGGTGAAGTGGTCGAAGTCGTCCAGCGTGCCGAGCGCGGGGTCCACTGCGTCGTGTCCGCCCGCGGCGGAGCCGATGGCCCACGGTGATCCCACGTCGTCCGGGCCGGGCGTCAGGGTGTTGTTGCGGCCCTTGCGGTTCACGGTGCCCACCGGGTGGATCGGCGGGAGGTAGACGACGTCGAAGCCCATCTCGGCGATGCGCGGCAGGTCCTCGGCGGCGGTGTGGAAGGTGCCGTGCACGGGCCTGCCCTCGGCGTCCCAGCCGCCGGTGGAGCGGGGGAAGAGCTCGTACCAGGAGCCGAACAGGGCGCGCGTGCGATCCACCCACACCCGGTACGTGCGGGACTTGGTGATCAGCTCTCGCACCGGGTACTGCTGCAGCAGCCGGGTGATGTCGGGATGCAGTGCGGCGCCGGTGCGTTCGACCAGGCTGCGGTCGCCGTTGCGGAGTGCGGCCGCGGCGGCGAGGACCGGGCCGCGGTCACCGTCGGGTACGCCGGCGGCGGCGCGGTCGAGCAGGCGCGCCCCGAGCTCGAGGTCGTTCGCGAGCTCCGCGGGGCCCTGACCGGCGGCGAGCTTCTTCTGCACGGCGCCGCGCCAGGTGGTGGCCGGGTCGGACCAGCCCTCGATCCGCACCGACCAGTACCCCGTGAGATCCGGGCGGAAGACGGCGTGGAAGCGATCCGGCTCCGCCGCGGGGGACATGCGGATGTAGGTGGACGTGCCGTCCGGACCCGTCACGACGACCGAGGCCGCGACGGCGTCGTGCCCCTCGCGCCAGACGGTGGCGGACACCGGCACGACCTCGCCGACGACCGCCTTGCTCGGGTATTGCCCGCCCGACACCACGGGTTCGATGTCGTCGATGCCGATGCGCCCTGTCACCGGATCAACGGTAGTCGACGTGGCCGGTTCGCGGGGGAGTACTCCCGGTCGGGTGGGCCCTGCGCGGCCCCGCCCGCAGGCCGTCCGCTTGTGCCCGGACGGGTCCGGAAACCGTGGTCAGGGCCGCGCGAGGCGCTCGAGCGCCGCGACGGCGGTATCCCGGTTCGCGGTCTCCCAGAACGGCGGGAGCGAGGCCCGGAGGAAGGCGCCGTAGCGGGCCGTCGCGAGCCGCGAGTCGAGGACCGCGACCACGCCCTTGTCCTCCGTCGAGCGCAGCAGCCGGCCCACGCCCTGCGCCAGCAGCAGGGCAGCGTGGGTCGCGGCGACGGCCATGAACCCGTTGCCGCCGCGCGATTCGACGGCGCGCTGCCGGGCGGTCAGCAGCGGGTCGTCGGGGCGGGGGAAGGGAATCCGGTCGATGAGCACGAGCGAGAGCGACGGTCCGGGCACGTCGACGCCCTGCCACAGGCTGAGGGTGCCGAACAGCGAGGTCGCCGGGTCGGCGGCGAAATCCCGCACCAGCTGCCCGGTGTTGCCCTCGCCCTGGCACAGGATGGGCGTCTCCACCCGCTCGCGCAGGGCCTCCGCCGCCGCCTTCGCGGCCCGCGTGGAGCTGAACAACCCCAGGGTGCGGCCGCCCGCCGCGGAGAGCAGCGTCTCGATCTCGTCGAGGATCGCGGGCGCGGTCCCGTCGCGCCCGGGCGGCGGCAGCTTCGTCGCGACGTACAGGATCCCGCTCTTGGCGTAGTCGAAGGGCGAGCCGACGTCGATGTGGCTCCACTCCAGTTTCGCATCGGGCTTCGTGCCGGTCGCCAGCGCCGGGTCGCGGTCGGATCCGGCCGATGGTGCGCCGTCCGAGCGGGGCAGGCCCCAGGAGCCGGCGACGGTGTCGAAGGCGCCGCCGACGGCCAGCGTCGCCGAGGTCAGGACCACCGTCGACTCGCCGAACAGGCGGGTGCGCAGCAGGCCGCCCACGGACAGCGGCGCGACGTACAGCGTCCTGCGGAAGCCGCCGCCGCGGTTGGGCACGTCGGAGGTCCACACCACGTCGCGGCGCTTGGACTCGTCGGGCTCGTCGAACGCGGTGAGCACGCGGACAGCGGTGTCGTGCACGTCGTCGAGCGCAGTGAGGGCGGCGCTGCGGGCGGCCGCCGCATCGGAGTCGAGGTTGGCGCCGCGGGCAGGACCGACGGCGGTGCGGGTGGCCCAGGCGGCGTCGCGGACGGCGGCCAGGGCCGGTCCGGCTCCGTCGGGCAGGCCGAGCCAACGACGCGTGCCGGAGTCGTCGAGCAGGCGGGTCAGGCCCTCCGATGCCGCGACGAGCGCGTCGGCGATCTCCTCCTCGACGAGCTTGCCGGCGCGGCGCGCCGCGGCCGCGACGACGGCGCCCGTCAGTTCGGCGGTGGCGACGGAGGTGACTCGGTCCACCAGCTCGTGCGCCTCGTCGACGATGACGGCGTCGTGGTCGGGTAGCACCTTGACCTCGGTCATCGCGTCGATCGCGAGCAGCGCGTGGTTGGTGACCACCACGTCCACCTGCCCGGTGCGCTTGCGCGCGGCCTCGGCGAAGCAGTCCTGGCCGTACGTGCAGTTGGTGGCGCCGAGGCACTCGCGGGCACCGACGCTGACCAGGCGCCAGGACTGGTCGGAGACCGCGGGGGTCACCTCGTCCCGGTCTCCCGTCTCGGTGTCGCTGCTCCACTCGCGCAGCCGCTTCATCTCCCTGCCGAGCCGTGAGGCGGCGAAGGGGTCGAAGAGCTCCTCGCTGTCCGGTTCGGAGGCTACCGAGCTGTGCAACTTGTTGAGGCACAGGTAGTTTCCGCGGCCCTTGAGGATGGCGAACTCGATCTCGCGCCCCAGGTCCTTCTTGAGTGCCTTCGCCAGCCGCGGCAGGTCGCGGTCCACGAGCTGGCTCTGCAGCGCGATGGTCGCGGTGCTCACGACGACGGTCTTGCCGGTGGTCACGGCGTGCCGGATCGCGGGCACCAGGTAGGCGAGCGACTTGCCGGTTCCGGTGCCCGCCTGGACGGCGAGGTGTTCACCCGTGTCCAGCGAGTGGGCGACAGCGGCGGCCATGCGGACCTGCCCGTCGCGCCTGCTGCCGCCGAGCGCGGTGACCGCGGTGTCCAGCAGTTTCGGCACGATCGGCGGTTCGGTCACCCGGAGAGCCTACCGGTCGGACGCCGCGAGGTGCTCCAGGAGCGTGCGGGACATCGCGGCTGCCGCGGCCGACGGTGCCGCGCGCGTCGCGAGGGACAGGTTGGTCCGCGCGGACCGGGCCAGCGGCACCGTCGTCACCCCCGGACGTCCGGCGGCCATCGACTCCGTGAGCACCGCGACGCCCGCGCCGCGTTCGGCGAGCGCCATCACCGCCTCGGGGGAGTGCGCCTGGACCGTCGGCTCGACGACGGTGCGCTCGGCGGCGCAGGTGTGCGCCAGTGCGGTCCGTACGCCCGTGCCCGGTGGCAGGCACAGCACCGTCGTGCCGGCGAGCTCCGAGCACGTCACCGTGCTGCGCCCGGCCCAGGCGTGGCCGGTCGGAACGACGGCGGCCAGAGGCTCGCGGATCAGGGGGTGCGCCGCGATCGCCCCGGGCAGCGGATCGCCGTGCGCGACCAGGGCCACGTCGAGCGCCCCGGTCAGCAGGTCCGCGATCAGCTCGTCCGAGTTGCCCTCGGTGACCTCGACCGTGATGGCCGGGTGGTGTGCTCGGAACGCGGCGAAGCCGGACAGGTAGCCGGGGATCGTGCAGCCGATGACGGTGCCCAGGCGCACGTGCCCGCGGACCACGCCGGTCAGCTCGTCGGCGACGGTGCGCACGGTCTCGACCGCAGCCAGGGCGGCCCGGGCGTGGGGGAGGAGCTCGGCCCCCTCGGGCGTCAGCCCGACGGTGCGCGTCCCCCGGTCGAGCAGCCGGTGGCCCAGCTCGCGCTCGAGCTTGGCGACCTGCGCGGAAACGCCGGACTGGGCGACGTGCAGCGCGTCGGCGGCGGCGGTGAAGGAGCCGCGGTCGGCGACGGCGACGAGGTAGCGCAGCTGGTGCAGTTCCATCACTGATGATGATACTTCTGATCTGATCCAGCTGTTGG
The DNA here is from genome assembly GCF_007858435.1 of Tsukamurella asaccharolytica. Lineage (GTDB taxonomy): Bacteria > Actinomycetota > Actinomycetes > Mycobacteriales > Mycobacteriaceae > Tsukamurella > Tsukamurella asaccharolytica. The sequence goes on from NZ_VIGW01000008.1 coordinate 23,200, forward strand.
ACTTATGTTCGGCGCGGCCGCAGAGTGGAGTCATGACCGAGAACATCACGCCCCGTACCCTTGCCGAGACCTACTTCTCCTGCTGGGAGGCGGGGGACTTCGCGCCCCTGAGGGCCTTCCTCGCTCCCGACTGCGTCTTCACCGGAGTCTTCGGTGTCGCGCACGGCCCCGACGAGTTCCTCCGGGGGCTCGCCGGAATGGCCTCCACCACCGAGTCGTTGCGGGTCCGCGCCCGCGTCGCCGACGACAGCGACGTCATAACCTGGTTCGACCTGGCCATGAGTGGGGCTCCCGCGACGGCGGTCGCCAATTGGACGCACGTGGAGGAAGGGCTGATCACCGCGGTGAACGTGACCTTCGATCCGCGGGAGATCCTGGCCGCCTCCGCCTGACCCGGCCGTTCAGCGCAGCCGCGCGGAGCAATCCGCGGCGATCGACCCGCCGACGCGGCGCAGCAACTGCGCCGCGTTCGCGATCGAGACCGCGGGGTCGGGCTCGAGGTCCGAGAGCGCGATCGCCTGCCGGAATCCGTTCGCGTGCAGCTGATCCGCGGTGAGCGCGCTGCGCCCGGCGACGGCGACCACCGGTGCGCCCGCCGCGCGGGCCGCCGCTGCGACGCCGACCGGGGCCTTGCCGTGCAGGGACTGCGCGTCCAGTGAGCCCTCGCCGGTGATCACCAGATCGGCCGCGCGCACCTTCTCCGCGAAGCCGGCCAACTCGAGCACGATCTCGACCCCGGGCCGCGCCACGGCGCCGAGCACGGCCATCGCGCCGAAGCCCGTACCGCCGGCGGCGCCCGCGCCCGGCGCCTCCCGCACGTCGGCTCCCGTCGCCTCCGCGATCACGTCGGCCCAGGTGCACAGGGCGCCGTCGAGCAGGGTGACCTGCGACGGGTCGGCCCCCTTCTGGGGGCCGTAGACGGCGGCGGCGCCGCGGGGGCCGAGCAGCGGGTTGTCGACGTCGCAGGCGAGGGTGAACCGGGCCGCGCGGGCCGCGGGGAGCAGGCCGGAGAGGTCGACACGCGCGGCCTGCAGGAGGGCGGTGCCTCCGGGCCGGACGGGCGCGCCCGCGCGGTCGGTGATCGTCACCCCGAGCGCCTGCAGCATGCCCGCACCGCCGTCGGTCGACGCGCTCCCGCCCAGTCCGATCACGATCGACCGGGCGCCGTGTTCGAGGGCGTGCCGGATCACCGTCCCCAGGCCGAAGGTCGTGGCGCCCAGCGCGTCCGGCACCCCGCCGGGCAGGAGCTCGAGCCCGACGGCGGAGGCCAACTCCACCACCGCGGCGTCACGGTCGCGGGCGTACGACGTGGTGTGCGGGAGCGCCGTCGGGCCGGTGGTGTCCACGGGCACCCGCTCCCAGCCCGCGGCCACGGCGGCGTCGACGGTGCCGTCCCCGCCGTCCGCGATCGGCGCCCGGACGCACACCCAGTCCGGCGCGACGTCCGCGATGCCGAGCGCCAGGGCGTCGGCGACGCCGGCGGCGGACAGCGAGCCTTTGAACTTGTCGGGCGCGAGCAACACCGTCGTCATGTCGTCACCTAGTCCAGGAGCAGGAGCGCGGTGGGCGCGTCGGTGCCGACGGACGCGAGGTCCTCGAACTCGGCGACGTTGTCGAGCTCGGTGCCCATCGCGATGTTGGTGACGCGCTCGAGGAAGATCTCGACGACCACCGGGACCCGGTGCTCGCGCGCCATCGTCTGCGCCCGTGTCAGGGTAGCCGCGATGTCGGCGGGGTCGGTGACCCGCAGCGCCTTGCAGCCCAGACCCTCCGCGACCTTCACGTGGTCGACGCCGTAGCCCTTGGGGGCCAAGGGCATGGGGTCGGAGCCGGTGTGAGCGGAGGCGTCGCCATGGGTGTCGCTGGTATCGGCGTTGATGTTGTCGAAGCCCAGCTGGACCTGGAAGTCCATGTCGAAGGCGCGTTGCGCCTGGCGGATCAGGCCCAGGTAGGAGTTGTTCACCACGACGTGCACGTAGGGAAGGTTGAACTGCGCGGCGACCGCCAGTTCCTCGATCATGAACTGGAAGTCGTAGTCGCCCGAGAGTGCGACGACGTCCGCGGACGGATCGGCGGTGACCACGCCGAGGGCCGCCGGGATGGTCCACCCGAGCGGGCCGGCCTGGCCGCAGTTGATCCAGTGCCGCGGCTTGAAGACGTGCAGGAACTGCCCGCCCGCGATCTGCGACAGGCCGATGGTGCTGACGTAGCGCGTGTCCCGCCCGAAGACCCGGTTCATCTCCTCGTAGACCCGCTGCGGCTTCACCGGAATGTCATCGAAGTGGGTGCGGCGCTGCATGGTCCGCTTGCGCTCGGCGCAGGACTCGACCCACGCCGAGCGGTCCACGAGGGTGCCCGCGGACCTGCGCTCGCGGGCGATCTCGACCAGCTGATCGAGGGCGGCCCCGGCGTCGGAGACGATGCTGTAGTCGGGGGCGAAGACCCGGCCGATCTGGGTCGGGTCGATGTCGATGTGCACGAACGTGCGGCCCGCACGGTAGACGTCGAGGCCGCCGGTGTGGCGGTTCGCCCACCGGTTGCCGATGCCCAGCACGAAGTCCGCGGCGAGCATCGTCGCGTTGCCGTAGCGGTGTGCCGTCTGCAGTCCCACCATGCCCGCCGCAAGGCGGTGATCGTCCGGGATGCTGCCCCAGCCCATCAGGGTCGGGATCACCGGAACGTCCAGCAGCTCGGCGAGCTCCACCAGCTTCTCGGAGGCGTCGGCGTTGATGATGCCGCCGCCGGCCACGATGAGCGGGCGCTCCGCCGCGGCCAGCAAGTCCAATGCCTTCTCGGCCTGCGCCCGCGTCGCGGCGGGCTTGTGCACCGGCAGCGGGGCGTAGGTGTCCGGGTCGAACTCGATCTCGGCGAGCTGCACGTCGATGGGCAGATCGATGAGGACGGGGCCGGGCCGACCCGAACGCATGAGGTGGAAGGCCTGCGCGAAGACGCCGGGCACCTGGGCCGGCTCCAGCACGGTGACGGCCATTTTCGTGACGGGCTTGGCGATGGAGGCGATGTCGACCGCCTGGAAGTCCTCCTTGTGCAGGCGCGCGACGGGCGCCTGGCCGGTGATGGCGAGGATCGGGATGGAATCGGCCATGGCCGAGTACAGCCCGGTGATCATGTCGGTGCCGGCGGGACCGGACGTGCCGATGCAGACGCCGATGTTGCCGGCCTCCGCGCGGGTGTAACCCTCCGCCATGTGCGAGGCGCCCTCGACGTGCCGGGCCAGCACGTGGCCGATGCCGCCGTGGGCGCGCATCGCCGCGTAGAAGGGGTTGATGGCGGCGCCGGGCACGCCGAACGCCTGGGTGGCGCCCTCGATCTCCAGGATCTTGACCGCTGCTTCGGCGGCACGCATACGAGCCATGTCAGTTCTCCAATGTCTTCGGGTTAGGACGTGCGGCCGGACAGCCGCTCGACGCCGCGCAGCAGCGCGGAGTGATCGAGTGGGCCGTCGCCGGCCGCGCGAGCGGATGCCATGAGCTGGGCGACGAGACCGCCGAGCGGCGCGACGACGCCGGCCTCGCGGGCGGCGGCGGTGACGATGCCCAGGTCCTTGTGGTGCAGCTCGATTCGGAAACCGGGCTCGAACTCCCGGTCCACCATCTTCTGTGCCTTCTGGTCGAGGACGGCGGAGCCGGCGAGGCCTCCGCCGAGCACCTGCACTGCCGCGGCGGTGTCCACGCCGTAGGCCTCGAGGAAGACGATCGCCTCGGCCAGCAGCTGGATGTTGCCGGCGACGATGAGCTGGTTGGCGGCCTTGACCGTCTGGCCGGCGCCGTTGGGGCCCACGTGCACGACGGTCTTGCCCACCACATCGAGCACGGGTTTCGCCGCGGCGAAGTCCTCGGCCGTGCCCCCGACCATGATGGAGAGGGCCGCGTTCACCGCACCCGCTTCGCCGCCGGAGACGGGGGCGTCGATCAGGCGGAATCCGCGCTCGGCGGCCTGCACCGCGAGATCGGTCGTCACATCGGGCCGGATACTGGAGAAATCGATGATCAGGGCGCCCGCGGGGGCGTTGTCGAAGACGCCGCCCTCGCCGGCGAGCACGGCCAGCACGTCGGGGGAGTCCGGCACCATGACGGCGACGACCTCGGCGTCGGTCACCGCGTCGGCGATCGAGGCGGCGGCGCGGCCGCCCGCGTCGACGAGCGCCTTGGCCCGCGCGGGACTGCGGTTGTACCCGGCCACGGCGTGGCCGGCTTTCGCGAGATGCACGGCCATGGGGCTGCCCATGATGCCGAGTCCGATGAAGGCGATGTTCGTCATGAGTTTCCTTGTCGGGTCGTCGATCGGTGATCGGGTGGCTGGGGGCGGCTCAGGAGGCGGCGGCGACGCGGGCGCCGCGCAGCTCGCGGGGGAGCCAGGCGAAGGGGTCGTCCTGGGTCTGCTTGTACTCCAAGCCGATCGGCCCGCGGTAGCCGACGCGCTCGAGGTGGGCCAAGTGGCCGTCGAGGTCGAAGGTGCCCGTACCGGGCTCGCCGCGGCCGGGGGCGTCGGCGATCTGCACGTGCCCGATCAACCCGGCGTGTTCGTCGATGGCGGAGGCGACGTCGTCGCCGTTGACCTGCAGGTGGTACAGATCGGCGAGCAGGCGCAGGGAATCGACCCCGGACTGCTCCCGCACGCGGCCGATGACGGTCACCGCGTCGGCGGCGGTGAGGAGCGGGTAGCGCGGGGCGCCGCTGACCGGCTCGATCAGCACGACGGCGCCGATCCGTGCGGCCGCAGCACCCGCGGCGGCGAGGTTCTCGGCGGCGACGGCGTCCTGCTCGACGGGGTCCACCCCGTCGATCCGGTTGCCGTACAAGGCGTTGAAGGCCGGGGTGCCGAGGCGCTCGCCGATGCCGATGACGACGTCGATGTTGTCGCGGAACTCGGAGACGCGCGCGGGGTCGGAGAGAATGCCCCGCTCGCCACCGGGCATGTCGCCGGCCGCGAAGTTGAGGCCGGTGAGCTGCACGCCGGCGTTCTCGACCGCGGCGACGAAGGCGCTGACCTGGCGGTCGCTCGGTACCGCCGTCGGGAAGGGCCACCAGAACTCGACGGCCTCGAAGCCCGCGTCGCGGACCAGGCGGGGGCGCTCGAAGACCGGGGTGTCGGCCAGCAGGATCGAGCAATTGACCGTGTACTTGGCGGGGGTGCTCGGGGTCATGGGGTGCTCCTTTTCGGGCGGAGGTGTGGGCGGTGGTACGGGCGGTGGAGGTTCCGGCGAGGTCGACTCGACCTGCAAGCTTTCACCTGTTGGAACGTTGAGTTCCGTACTATGGAATAGTACGACGTGACGGTGGTCACGTCAAGGGTGTGGGAGATGACGAAGCCGGAGTGTGCGTGGGCACACTCCGGCTTCGGTCCACGACGGATGCCGGCCGGCCGTCAATCGTTTCCGGGGATGGGGTTACCGCGTTCGTCGGGCGCCGCGGCGAACACCGAGACGTCCGGGCGGTTGCCCGCCGTGATCTCGTTGAACAGGAAGTTCAGGACGACTGCCACGACGGCGGCGGCGCTGATGCCGGAGTGCATGATCGTGCCGACGGCGGTCGGGAAGGCGTCCCAGAACGTGGGCGCGGCCACGGGGATCATCCCCATACCGAGGGAGACGGCGACGATCACCATGTTGAGATTGCCGTCGAAGTCGACCCGGGACAGCGTCTTGATACCGCTGGCGGCAACGGAACCGAACAGCACCAGGCCGGCGCCGCCGAGTACGGGGGTCGGGATCGCCGCGATCACGCGCCCCACGACGGGCAGCAGGCCGAGGAATGCGAGGATTCCGCCGCCCATCGCCACGACGTACCGGCTCTTGATCCCGGTGAGCGCCACCAGGCCGACGTTCTGCGCGAAGGCGCTGCACGGGAAGGCGCTGAAGACCGGAGCGACCGTGGTGGACAGCATGTCCGCCCGTAAGCCCGCGGCGACCCGCTTCGAGTCGACCGGGGTGCCCACGATCTCGCCGATGGCGAGGATGTCGGCCGTGGTCTCGGTCATGATCACGAGGATCACGATCGTCATCGAGATGATGGCGCCGATCTGGAAGGTCGGGCTGCCGAAATGCATGACCGGGGGCAGCGAGAAGACCGGTCCATCACCGACCTTGGAGAAGTCGAGCTTGCCCATGAAGGCGGCGATGACCGTGCCCACCACGATGCCGATCAGGATCGACAGCCGGGAGATCGCGCCCTGGAAGAGTCGGCTGATGGCCAGGATGATCAGCACCGTCGCGCCGGCCAGCCCGATGTTGGCCATCGAGCCGTAGTCCGCGGCCTTGGCGTTGCCGCCCTGCGCCCAGGTGAACGTGACGGGCAGGAGCGAGAGGCCGATCACCGTGATGATCGTGCCCGTCACCACGGGCGGGAAGAACCGGACCAGTTTCGCGAAGACGGAGCTGAGTACGAGGCCGATCAGTCCGGCGACGATGATCGCGCCGAAGATGGGCCGCACGCCTCCGTCCTGCGCGATGGCGGTCATCGTCGAGACGCTGGCGAACGAAAGGCCCTGCACGATGGGCAGGCGCGCGCCGAACGGGCCGATGCCGATCGTCTGCAGGATCGTGGCCAGGCCGCTGACGAACAGGCCCGCGGTCACGAGCAGGCTCATGTCGGTGGCCGAGAGACCGGCCGCGCCGCCCACGATGAGCGGGGGCGCGATGACGCCGCCGTACATGGTGAGGATGTGCTGGAGTCCGTAGGCGAAGGTCCTGCCGAGCGGGAGACGTTCGTCCTCGGGTCGTGCCTCGGTGGCTGTGGTGGTCATGGTCGCCGTCTCGCTAACAGAATCCGGGCACGCCGTGCCACGCCGAACCGGCGTCGGAGGCGTCGTCGCGCACGACGCTCGCCTCGATCAGGCCGTAGGGTCGGTCGGCCGCGATGAACACCTCGCCGGGGTTCTCGGTGCCGAACGGGGAGAGGTCCACGAGGAAGTGGTGCTTGTTCGGCGCCGAGAACTTGATCTCCGCGACCTCCGGGTGCTGCTCGAGCACCGACCGGCCCATGCCGTACAGGGTCTGCTGCAGCGCCTTACTGTGGATCTCCGCGAAGCGTTGCAGCAGGATCGCGCGGATCGAGTCGAAGGACTTGTCCCAGTCCACGTCGGTGTGGTCGTAGCGCCACTTGGCCACGAGCGAGGTCGCGAGGATCCTGTCGTCGGTCTCCTGCAGCGTCGTGTACTCGTCCTTGAGGAAGCCGTGGAACTCCGAGCCGGTCGATTTGAGCAGCGTCAGGTCGTGGATGCCGGCGACGACGTGGGCGCGGCGGTCGGCGCCGCGGCCGTCGACGTTGACGACGGTCGACCGCACGCCGCCACCCGAGCGGACGAAGGCGTGGTCGTGGCCGGCGCCGTCGACCTGGATGCGGTCCCACGGGTACTCGTGCACCTCGATGCGGGCGCCGTCGGCTCGAGGGGTCGCGTCGATGAAGTGCCCGCCGAGCGTGAGAGCGTAGTCCTCGATCGCGCCGATTCCCTTCTCCTTGGCGAAGGCGAAGGCGGTGTTCTTCTGGGTGTCGGTCGGGAGGACGGCCGCCTGGTCGCCGCTGATGTGCGCGTCGCGGAAGTCGCCGCGCAGCGCCGACGAGACGTTGAGGTCGCGGATCGTGTGCCGGGCGGTGTCGCGGTAGATGCGCACCACGCGGCTCTCCGCCTTGCCGTACTGATTGGGCCCAAGTGGATCGCCATGGTGGTCAGCTTCCTTTGTAGGTGGAGTAGTGGAACGGGCTCAGGAGGAGCGGGACGTGATGGTGGGGTACGGCTCCGTCGACCGGGACCAGGCGGAAGGTGATGGCGACCTCGGGAAAGAAGTTCTCCTGGCCGGTCGCCGCGGCGTAGCTCGCGGTGTCGAAACTCAGGCGGTAGAGGCCGGCCGCCAGGTCGTCCGGGCCGAGGTCGCGAACGCGACCGTCGTCGTCCGTGACGCCCTTCGCCACCGGCTCGACGGCGCCGTCCGGCCCGATCCGGTCCATCCGGATCGGCACCCCGGCGGCGGGGACGCCGCGCGCGGTGTCGAGGACGTGGGTGGTAACGGTACTCATGAATTCCTCTCTGTGAGTTGCTCTTCCAGCTCCAAGACGCGAGCGAGACGGCGGAGCGCGATGCCACGCAGCTCGCGGGCGACTTCGGCAGCCTCGGCGTCGGGCGTGTTCTCGAGCCGCCGGTGCAGCTCGGCGAGAACCGCGGTCGCGTCCAGGCCCGCGGCGTTGATGAGAAAGACGCGGTCGAAGCGCTCCTCGTAGGCGGCGTTGCCGGCGAGCAGGGCCGCCTGCGTCTCGGCGTCCGACGCCACACCGGACTGCTCCCGGCGGGACCACGCAGCCTCGGTGGAGGCGCCGGTGGCGCGCTCGCCGATCCGCGGATGCGCCGCGAGGGCACGGTCGACGTCGGCCGGGGTGAACGCCAGCGCGGCGGTGCCGGCGGCGCGGAGGGCGTCCGTGGCGTCGGCGTACGGCCGTCCGTCGATCACCGCGTCGCTCCACGAGCGCACATCGCAACACGCGAGTAGAGTCGCCCGGATATCGGCCTCCGGTGCCGAGTTGAAGTCTTCGAGGTCCATATGACCTGCCTTCTTTCGGTCTGCGGAAGAAGTTTTCCACTTATCGAAGAATGACATGTGATCTGAGTCACGTCAACAGTTTGTTGAAAATTCGTCCGGGTTACGATGCGGGCATGCGCCTCACCGCGGAATTCACCAGCGAGCCCTTCGAGGGGGAAGGCGCGGTGCCCGCGCACGCCGAGCGGGCCGTCGAGGTACTCCGCGCCCGGGGGCTGGACCACGATTTCGGCCCGCTGGGTACGTCGGTGGAAGGCGAGTCCGGTGCGGTGCTCGACGCCCTCCGTGCGGCGCTGGCCGGTGCCTTCGCCGCCGGGGCCACTCGCGTCACGGTGCAGATCGACTGCGCCGATGACTGAGTCCGCGCCCCGTCCCGGGCTGGATCACCCGCTCGTCGAGGCGGTCCGCGGTCTCGTCGCCCGCCTCGACGCGGAGCTCGTGACGCCGGACGCGCTGCGGCACGGCGACGTTCCCCTCGTGTGGGAGGGGGAGACCGTCGGCGGTGTACGGCTGCCGGCGGCCGACGCTCCCGCTGGAGACCTGGACGCCCTGCTCGCGAACGTCGCCGACGAGCTGGGCTCGCCGCTGGCCGAGCTGGGCCGGGCCGAGAAGCAGCGCGCGGTCCGCCTGCTCGAGGAGCGCGGCGCCTTCGCCTACCGCAAGTCGGCCGAGTCGGTCGCCGAGGCGCTCGGCGTCACTCGGTTCACGGTCTACAACTACCTCAACCGGGTCCGGGGCTGACGCCGGCCAGTGCCCGCACCGCGGCCTCGGCCTCGTCCGCGGAGATCACCCCGATCAGCGCCCGGTAGGCCAGCGCGTCCGCGGCGGCGAGGAGGGTTCGGGCCCGGGGTCGATCCCCGTCGAGGAGCTCCGTCGCGAGGTCCTCGGACCCCCGGAGCGCCTCGCCGACGATGGCGCGGATACCGGGATCGGTCACCGCCTCGGCGAGGTAGGCGTACCAGACCTTCGCGCCGAGGCGGCGGGCCCCGTCGCGCGGGATCGCGTGGGTGAGGAGCATGACGAGGGCCTCGTGACGGTCCTCGGGTACGGGGTGGGCGCGCTCGGCCAGCGCGAGGTACGACGTCAGCGCGTGCTCGACGATCGCGTCGCGGGTGGGGAAGTAGTGCTGGACGCGCCCCATCGAGATGCGGGCGCGCGCCGCGATCGCCCGCAGCGTGACGGCGGCGACCCCCTCGTCGGCGATGATCGCCCACACGGCGCGGTCGATCTCCGCGCGACGTTCCTCGTGGTCCACCTGCCTCGGCACCCTCGCAGCATAGCAATGCATACGCATTGCGACATTGATACAATGCATACGCATTGTCAAAGGAGGTGTCTCATGGGACGACGGTTCCGCCGCGTCGCGGCGGTCGGCCTGGCAGCGACGGCGGTCCTCGCCGGGGTCGGCGCGTACCTGCTGCGCGACCCGAGCCCCGTGGGGTACTGGCGGTCGGCGGCCGCGCGCGCCACGTACCTCGAGCGGTACGACCGGGCCTTCCGCGATCTGCCGGCGCCGGCCGAGACGCGGGACGTGCGCACCGGCTTCGGCGTCGTCCGCGCGTACCGGTTCGGCACGCCGCGGCCGGGGACGGCGCCGATCCTCCTGGTGCCGGGCCGGTCGTCGGGCGTGCCGATGTGGGCGGACGTGCTGGCGCGCCTGCAGGATCGGGAGGTCTACGCCGTCGACGCGCTGGGCGACGCGGGCATGAGCGTGCAGGACCGGCCGCTCGCGGGCGTCGAGGACCAGGCGACGTGGCTCGCTGAGACGATGACGACGCTCGGGCTGAGCCGTGCGCACCTCGTCGGGCACTCCTTCGGCGCGTGGACCGCGGCGAACTTCGCGGCGCGGTACCCCGGCCGCGTCGCGACGCTGACGCTGTGGGAGCCGGTCCTCGTCTTCGCCGGAATGCGCTGGCAGATGTACGCCGCCACCCTGCCGTCGGCGCTACCCTTCCTGCCCGAGTCCTGGCGCCGGAAGGGGCTCGCGTCGATCGGCGGGGCCGACGGGGCGGACGTCACCGCAGGCCCGGTCGGCGCCATGATCGACGCCGGCGCGGCGGGCTACCGCGCCGCGCTTCCGATGCCGGTCCAACTCGACGATGCCGCGCTCGCGCGGCTGACCATGCCGGTTTTCGTCGGGCTCGGCGGCGGCAGCGCGGTCACCGACACCGCCGCGGCCGCGGCGCGCGCCCGGACCCTGCCGGACGCGACCGTCCGCGTCTGGCCCGACGGGACGCACTCGCTGCCGATGGAGTACTCCGACGAGCTGCTCGCCGAGCTCTCGACGCTGCAGGCTCGCCACCCGGCATAGCCCTGCTGCGTTTGTACCGTCGCGTGCTGCTCAGGCCACCGTGATCCCGGCGGCGGCGAACTCCGCCAGAGCGGCGCGCGTCGACTCCGCGGCGACACCCGCGGTGTAGCCGGCGAGGACGCGCACCGTCAGGCCGGTGGCGAGGGCGTCGAGCGCGGTGGCGCGCACGCAGTAGTCTGTGGCGATACCGACCACGTCGACCGACGCGACGTGGTGCGCCGCGAGCCACTCGGCGAGCGAGGCCCCGTCGGCGTCGTGCGCCTCGAAACCCGAGTACGCCGCGGAATAGGCACCCTTGCTGAACACCGGCACCCGCAGGGGCAGGCGCAGGTTCGGGTGGAACTGCGCGCCCTCGGTGCGGGCTCGGCAATGCACGGGCCACGACTCCACGTAGTCCGGGGTCGGCGAGAAGTGCGCCCCGGGGTCGATGTGCCAGTCCCGGGTCGCGACGATCACCGGATAGGACTCCAGTAGGTCGTCGTGGATGCGCCGCGCCACCTGCGCGCCGCCCGCGACGGCAAGCGAGCCGCCCTCGCAGAAGTCGTTCTGCACGTCCACGACGACGAGGGCGTCGCTCCGCTGCGCGGTGGCGGCGGTCATCGGCGCTCCTCGAGTCGGGTGGGGATCGCGGGCTCGCCGTTGGACAGGCCGAGGCCCTCCCACGGCAGGGTCACCAGCGCGGCGCGCAGGTGCGCGCGGGCGTCCTCGAGGCCGGGCAGGCCGTCGACCTGCTCGCCGCCCCGCACCAGCGGGATCTGCAGCGGCGTGGCGGTGAGGTGCGCCGGCACCGTCGGGGTGGCCCCCGGCCGGTACAGCAGCTCCTCCACGATCGTGCCCGTGCTCCGAGCGAGCCGCACGGCGCGCTTCTCGCCGCCCTGGGTCTCCTTGTGCGAGCTGCGCTTCGCGACCGGTAGCCCGTCGACCTCGACGAGTTTGTAGACCATGCCGGCCGTCGGCGCCCCCGAGCCGGTGACGAGCGAGGTGCCGACGCCGTAGACGTCGATCGGCTCCGCGCGCAGCGCGCCGATCGCGTACTCGTCGAGGTCGCCCGAGACCACGATCCGGGTCCGCGTCGCCCCCAGCCCGTCGAGCTGCGCCCGGACCTGCCGGGTGATGATTCCGAGATCGCCCGAGTCGATGCGCACGCCGCCGAGCTCCGGTCCCGCGGCGCGAACGGCGCGGTTCACGCCCTCGGTGATGTCGTAGGTGTCCACCAGCAGCGTCGTTCCCGGACCCTGCGCCGCGACCTGGGCCGCGAAGGCGGCCTCCTCGTCGGGGCCGTCCGGGCCGGTGTGCAGCAGGGTGAAGGCGTGGGCCGCGGTGCCCCCCGACGGGACGCCGTACGTCCGGGCCGCCTCCATGTTCGACGTGGTCGCGAAGCCGGCGAGGTAGGCCGCGCGGGCCGACGCCACAGCGGCGCGCTCGTGCGTGCGGCGGGAACCCATCTCGATGAGCGGGCGCCCCGCGGCGGCGGAGACCATGCGCGCACCGGCGGAGGCGATCGCGCTGTCGTGGTTGAGGATCGACAGGATCAGGGTCTCCAGGATCACGCCCTCGGCGAAGGTTGCGCGCACCGTCAGCAGCGGAGAGCCCGGGAAGTACAGCTCGCCCTCGCGGTAGCCGTCGATCTCGCCCGTGAACCGGTAGTCCTTGAGCCAGGCCAGGGTCTCGGCGTCCAGGAAACGCTCGACCGCTGCGAGCTCGGCGGGCCCGAAGCGGAATCGGCGGAGTTCGTCGAGCACCCGCGCGGTGCCGGCGACGACGCCGTACCGGCGGCCCGCGGGCAGGCGTCGCGCGAAGACCTCGAAGACGCACGGGCGGTGCGCCGTGCCGTCCTTCAGCGCCGCAGCGAGCATGGTCAGCTCGTACTGGTCGGTGAGGAGGGCGGAGCTGGGCCGGGAGGCGTCGGCCCCGTTTTCATCTACCGTCACACTGGGTACCCTAGAGCCATGACCGACAGCAGCGCAGCGGCCCCGGTAAGTGCTGGGGGTCCGGGCGGAGGTTCCACTGCTGCCCAGCCCGGTACGTCCGCGGTTCTCGAACGCAAGACCGACGAGGCGATCGACAAGCCCTGGGTCACCGTCGTCTGGGACGACCCGGTGAATCTGATGTCGTACGTGACCTTCGTCCTGCGGAAGCTCTTCGGCTTCAGCACGGCCAAAGCCAAGGAACTGATGATGCAGGTACACACCGAGGGCAAGGCCGTGGTCTCCACGGGCGACCGCGACAAGGTGGAGGCCGACGTCCGCAAGCTGCATGCGGCGGGCCTGTGGGCGACGATGCAGCGAGACGACTGAGTGCGTAACTGGCAGGTCAAGCGTGGCGTGCGCGGCGATGTCCGCTTCGTCTCGAAGATGGATCCGGAGGAGGTCGGCCTCGTCCGGTCCCTCGTCGGCTCGCTGGTGGAGCTCTTCGACGAGCGGGAGGACTCGGCCCCGCACGACGATCTCGCGGAGGTCACCGGCCTGCGGACCGGGCACGCCGAGCCCCCGCAGGAGGCCGTGCTGCAGCGGCTGCTGCCCGACTTCTACCGCGCCGACGCGAACGCACCGGGCGCGAGCGACGCACCGTCGGGCGAGCTGGCCCGCGACCTGAACGGCGCGCTCCGGTCGCTCAACGAGCCCGAGGTGATCGACGCCAAGCGCGATGCGGCGCAGACCGTGCTCGCCACCCTCCCCGAACGGGCGGGCGGCGTCACCCTCACCGAGTCCGAGGCCCAGGATTGGCTGACCTGCATCAACGATCTGCGCCTCGCGCTGGGCACGCTGCTCGGCATCACCGCCGACCTGCCCGACGGGCCGGCCTCGGACGATCCGGCGCGCGCGGGGCACGTCGACGTCTACCACTGGCTCTCGGCGATGCTCGACGTGCTGGTCTCGGTGATGCTCGACCGCGAGCCGGAATAGCTCGCGGGCGGCAGCGGTTGCACGGCACATGACGGAGCCGGGCCCGCCGGGCGGACTGACGATCAGGCGCGACCTCGTGGAGCGGATGATCGCCCATGCGCGCCGCGACCACCCCGATGAGGCGTGCGGGATCATCGCTGGTCCCGAGGGCACCGGCCGTCCCGAGCGCTTCATCGAGATGCTCAACGCCGAGCGCTCGCCCACCTTCTACCGGTTCGACTCGGCCGAACAGCTGCGCGTCTGGCGCGCCATGGATGACGCCGGCGAGGAGCCGGTGGTGATCTACCACTCGCACACGGCCACCGAGGCCTACCCCTCGCGCACCGACGCGAAGTTCGCCTCCGAGCCCAACGCGCACTACGTGCTCGTCTCCACCCGCGACGAACTGGGCCCCGAGGCCGAGGTCCGCAGCTTTGCCATCGTCGATGGCGTGATCACCGAAGAACCCGTCCACATCCTGGAGGATTGATGTCCGTCACCGTCTCCATCCCGACGATCCTGCGCCCGCTGACCGGCGATCAGAAGCGCGTTCCCGCCGCGGGCGCGACGCTCGCCGCCGTCATCGACGACCTCGAGACCCGACATTCCGGGATCCGGGACCGGCTGATCGCGGACGGCGCGCTCCACCGGTTCGTCAACGTCTACGTCGACGACGAGGACGTGCGGTTCACCGGTGGCCTCGACACCCCCGTCGCCGACGGCGGCACCGTCACGGTGCTGCCCGCCGTGGCAGGCGGATAGGTGCGCTTCGACTCGCTGCTCGACTCGCTCGGCGGCACGCCGCTGGTCGGGCTGCCGCGCCTGTCGCCCCGCTGGGAAGGCGCGGACGGTGCGCCCCCCGTTCGCCTGTGGGCCAAGCTCGAGGACCGCAATCCGACGGGCTCGATCAAGGACCGCCCGGCACTGCGCATGATCACCGAGGCCGAGGCCGACGGGCGGTTGCGCCCCGGCGACACCATCCTCGAGCCCACCTCCGGCAACACCGGGATCAGCCTCGCTATGGCCGCGAAGCTCAAGGGCTACCGGCTGGTGTGCGTCATGCCCGAGAACACCTCCGCGGAGCGGCGCCAGCTGCTCACCATGTACGGAGCGGAGATCATCTCCAGCCCCGCCGCCGGCGGCTCCAACCGCGCCGTCGCCGAGGCGAAGAAGCTGGCCGCCGAGCACCCCGACTGGGTGATGCTCTACCAGTACGGCAACCCTGCCAACGCCCGTGCGCACTACGCCGGCACCGGCCCGGAGCTGCTCGCGGACCTGCCCGAGATCACGCACTTCGTGGCCGGGCTCGGGACCACGGGCACGCTCATGGGCACCGGTCGCTACCTGCGCGAACACGTATCGGGCGTGCAGATCGTGGCCGCCGAACCGCGGTACGGAGAACTGGTCTACGGGCTCCGCAACCTCGACGAGGGTTTCGTTCCCGAGCTCTACGACGAATCCGTCCTCACCCGCCGGTTCTCCGTGGGCTCCTACGACGCGGTGCGGCGCATGCGGCAGCTCATCGACGAGGAGGGGATCTTCGCCGGCGTCTCCACCGGCGGCGTGCTGCACGCCGCGCTCGGGGTCGCGAACAAGGCCCTGGCGGCGGGGGAGCGGGCCGACGTGGCCTTCGTCGTGGCCGATGCGGGGTGGAAGTATCTGTCGACCGGCGCGTACGACGGTACGTTGGAAGACGCGGAGGAGGCCCTCGACGGCCAGCTCTGGGCGTGAGCCGCACCGCCTCCGCTCGCGCGAGGAGGTCGCCATGACGGTTCACGGCAACGACGAGCGGTCGCCCGTAGGGCGGGCGGTGGGAAGCACGGCCGGACGATCCGCGATCGTGGTCGCGGTCTTCGTCGTCGCGCTGTGGGGTATCGAGGTCGTCGACGTGGTCGCCGGCAACGCCTTGGACCAGTGGGGCATCCACCCCCGCGACGGTGCGGACGCGGTCCGCGGGATCGCGCTCGCCCCGCTGCTGCACGGCGGCTGGGAGCACCTGGCCGCCAACAGTGTTCCGGCCCTGATCCTCGGCTTCCTCGGCCTGATCGCCGGCGCCGGCCGATTCCTGCTGGCCACTGCGATCATCTGGCTGGTCTCGGGCGTCGGAGTGTGGGTCACGGGCGGCTCGAACACCGTGGTGATCGGGCTGTCCGGGGTGCTGTTCGGCTGGATGACGTACCTGGCGGTGCGCGGGTTGTTCACCCGCAAGCCGCTCGACATCATCGTCGGGGTGACGCTCATGGTCCTGTACGGCGGGATGCTGTGGGGCGTCCTGCCCGGTCAGCCCGGCGTCTCCTGGCAGGCGCATCTGTGGGGCGCCGTCGGCGGCCTGATCGCGGCGGCCCTGCTCGGGCGCCGCGCCCGGGGGAAGTCCGGACCTGGCAATTCGCGTGAGGTCGGCGCGATTGCCTCGTGACGATCGCGGATCTGGCAGCATGTCTTTCATGCGTCTCACCATCCTCGGGTGTTCCGGCAGCGTCGGCGGTCCTTGGGCGGCCTGCTCGGGATACCTTCTGGAGGCAGACGGACATGAGCCGGTCGTCATGGATTTCGGCCCGGGGGTGCTCGGGGAGTTGCAACAGCGAGTGGACCCCAACACCGTCACGGTGATGCTCTCCCACCTGCACGCCGACCACTGCCTCGACGTGCCCTCCCTGCTCGTGTGGCGCCGCTACCACCCGGAGCCCGCGGTCGGGCGCGCCCGCCTCATCGGCCCCGCCGACACCCCGGAGCGCCTGGGGCGCGCCTCCGCGGAGACGGCTGCGGCGTTCGACGACATCTCCGACACGTTCGACTTCTCCGCCTGGGCGGAGGACGAGGACCACGCGGTCGGAGGGTTCACCGTGCGGCCTTTCCGCATGTATCACCCGCCGGAGTCGCACGGCCTGCGGATCACCGCGCCCAGCGGCAGGGTCCTCGCCTACACCGGCGATACCGGGGTGTGCGAGAACCTGGTCGAGCTCGCCCGCGGCGCCGACGTGCTGCTGGCCGAGGCCAGCTGGACGCACGACCCCGCCAACCGGCCGCTCGGCGTGCACCTCTCGGGCATCGAGGCCGGGCAGGCGGCCGCGGACGCGGGCGTCGGGCGGCTCCTGCTCACGCACATCCCGCCGTGGACCTCGCGCGAGGCGGTGCTGGCCGAGGCGCGGTCCGTGTACGACGGGCCGGTGCAGGCGGTCACCGGTGGCGACGTCTTCGAGCTCTGACGCCGCCGCCGACCGGAGGCGATAGGCTGGGCGCGTGAGCAGACGCGCAGACGGCAGGGCCGACGACGAACTCCGCCCGGTGACCATCACCCGGGGATTCACGCAGAACCCCGCGGGCTCGGTGCTGGTGGAGTTCGGCAACACCAAGGTGCTGTGCACCGCGAGCGTCGAGCTGGGGGTGCCCGGATGGCGCCGGGGATCCGGCCAGGGCTGGCTGACCGCCGAGTACTCGATGCTCCCCGCCGCCACGCACGAACGCAGCCGCCGCGAGTCCACCAAGGGCAAGGTCGGCGGCCGCACCCACGAGATCTCCCGGCTCGTCGGTCGGTCGCTGCGCGCATGCATCGACCTCGCGGCCCTGGGCGAGAACACGATCGCCATCGACTGCGACGTGCTCCAGGCCGACGGCGGCACGCGCACCGCGTCGATCACCGGCGCTTACGTCGCGCTGTGCGACGCCGTCACGTACCTCGGCGCCGCGGGCAAACTGACCGATCCGCAGCCGATCTCGTGCGCCATCGCGGCCGTGTCGGTGGGCGTCGTCGACGGCCGGGTCCGGCTCGACCTGCCGTACGAGGAGGATTCGCGCGCCGAGGTCGACATGAACGTCGTCGCCACCGATACCGGCACCCTCGTCGAGGTGCAGGGCACCGGCGAGGGCGCCACCTTCGCGCGCACCACGCTCGACTGGATGCTGGATTCCGCCATCGCCGGGACCGAGAAGCTCTTCGCCGTGCAGAAGGAGGCCCTCGCGGCGCCGTACCCCGGCGTGCTGCCGGAGTTCGAGGGCGAGCAGAAGAAGAAGTTCGGTCAGTGACCGTGCGGCTGCTGCTCGCCTCCCGCAACGCCAAGAAGCTCCGTGAACTGCGGCAGGTGGTGGCGGACGCGGGCATCGTCGGCTTGGAGGTCGTCGGGCTCGACGAGGTCCCTGCCTTCGAGGAGTTGCCGGAGGACGCACCGTCGTTCGAGGGCAACGCGCTGATCAAAGCGCGGCAAGGCTACGAGCGGACCGGCCTGCCCTGTCTCGCGGACGATTCCGGGATCTGCGTCGACGCCCTGAACGGCATGCCCGGCGTGCTCTCGGCGCGTTGGTCCGGCCGGCACGGCGACGATTCCGCGAACACCGCGCTCCTGCTCGCGCAGATCTCCGACACGCCCGACGAGCGCCGCGGCGGTGAGTTCGTCTCCGCGTGCGCCCTGGTCAGCGGACCAGGGGAGGCCGGGCAGGTCACGGTGCGCGGCGCCTGGCGGGGTGCCGTCCTGCGGGAGCCGCGGGGCGACGGCGGCTTCGGCTACGACCCGGTCTTCCTGCCGGAGGGCTCGGACCGCACCGCCGCGGAGCTCACGGCGGAGGAGAAGAACGCGATCAGCCACCGCGCGCGGGCGCTCGCCCAGCTGGTGGAGCCGCTGCGGGCCCTCGCGGCGCGCGTCCCCGACGCGGGGCGGTCGGCGCGGTAATGTCGCCGCGTGAAGCGTAGAACGTCGGGAGCGCGGGGTGGCCGTGTGGCCATCGCGCTGCTGTCGGCCGTCGTCCTCGCGGTCACCGGGACCGTCTGGTGGAGTACCAATCTGGTGATCGGCGGCTTCAACGTCTCCCGCGCGCTCGCCGAGGCGAAGGTCGCGAAGTCCACGGGCGGCGCGAAGAACATCCTGCTGATGGGGCTGGACACGCGACGCGATCAGAACGGCGATCCCCTCCCGGCCGATGTACTCCAGCAATTGCACGCCGGTACCAGTGACAACGGCGGCTACAACACCAACACCCTGATCCTGCTGCACGTGCCGGCGGACGGGAAGAAGGTGACCGCCTTCTCGATCCCGCGCGACGACTACGTGAGCTTCGTCGGCGTGGACTCGAAGAAGAAGGGGAAGATCAAGGAGGCGTACGGCACGCGCAAGGCGGAGGTCGAGGACACGCTGGCCGCCGCAGGCGTCTCCGATCGTAAGGAGCTCGAAAGCAAGGCCCGCGAGTCGGCGCGCGCCGCCACGATCGCCACCGTGGGACGGCTGGTCGGGGTCCCGATCGACCACTTCGCGGAGGTCAGCCTCGTCGGTTTCTACGACCTCGCGCAGACCCTCGGTGGCGTCGAGGTGTGCCTCAACAATCCCGTGCGCGACAGCTACTCCGGTGCTGCGTTCCCCGCCGGGCGACAGAAGCTGAACGCCTCGCAGTCCCTGGCCTTCGTGCGGCAGCGACACGGCCTTGCCGACGGTGACCTCGACCGGACACATCGGCAGCAGGCCTTCATCGCCGGGGTCATGGTGCAGTTGCAGAAGCAGGGCGTCTTCGGTGATGTCCGGAAACTGCAGTCGCTGATCGCCGTCGCGCAGAAGGACGTCGTCGTCTCGGACGGATGGAATCTGCAGGAGTTCGCGCAGCAGGCCGGACAGATCGCCGGCACGAACCTCACTTTCACCACTCTGCCGGTACTCGGGTACGACACGATCGACCAACAGGCCGTGAACCTGGTGGACCCGAAGGCCATCCGCGCGCAAGTGCAGAAGGCCTTCGGCCAGTCCGTCCCGGAACCCGATGAGGCCGAAGGATCCTCGGACGCCACGTCCTCCACCGGTTCCGCCCCGGTCCCGAAGCCCGTGGGCTTCACGGCCCCGCGGGCGCCCAGCACGACGTCGGCATCGGCGACTGCCACGGGAGGTCCCGTACCGGACGCCGGGACCACGCTCCGCGGCGGCGAGATCCCCTGCGTCGATTGACCACTGTCGGGCCTGGGGCCTCGGTAGGGTCGAGGGGTCCCGTCATCCAGCGGAAGGTTCTCCATGTCGAAGTCCACTCACCGAATCCGCGTCGGCGCTGCGGCACTCGCCGTCGTCGCGCTCACCCTCACCGGCTGCACGAAGCAGGGCGGTGACACGACGTGCGAGGACTACCAGAAGATGTCCGACACGGACCAGCGCGACCAGGTGACGAAGCTGTACAAGGACAAGCACGGCGACGAACCCTCCGCGCTCGTCATCACGGGCCTGCAGCAGCAGGCCGTCGCGTACTGCACAACGGTGGGGAAGCCGGATTCGAAGATCAAGGAGATCCCGATCTCCTGACGGTCCGCCACATGGCGAAGGCGCCGACTCCGGGGGAGTCGGCGCCTTCGGTGTCACACAGGGCGATCAGTACTGCGAACAGGTCTTCGCGACGACGCCGATCGTCTGGTTGATCTTCCCCTGGTTCTGGTTGTAGTACATGACCAGCTGGGGGTTCTGGCGGCCGAGCTCATGGATCCGAGCGTTGCGCTCGGCGGGCGGCAGGGTCAGGATCCGCTCGGCCTCGGCGCGGCCGCCGGGCACCTGGTTGATCGCGGTGGCGGCCTCGGGTGCGACCGCGACCAATGCGCGTTCGACCTGGCCGACAGTGCAGTTCGTCCCGGGAACCGGGTCGGACGGTGCGGCCTGTGCCATCGCGGCGGGGGCCAGAGCGAGTGCGCCGGCGACGCCGGCGGTCGCGGCGAACTTCCATCGATTGAGCATGTCGTTTCTCCCTTCGTAGTCGCTCGGAACCGCAGTGGGCGGTCCGAACCACTCCAACGAGAGTAATCGTACGAATCTGAGCTCCGACGAAGAGAATTCACAGGTATTCTCAGGCTGCTGTGCGGCGACTCGGCGAATACCCAGTTCTGCCTGGGGGTTTCTTCATGAGGATTGTGCACGGTCCATCGTCTAACCGACATCCCCTGTTGCCCTTTGTATATCAGGGACTGTGGTGGCTTGTGGTAGCCGGGACGTACCGTCGGCCGCAGCGAGGATGAGCGCCGAGCCGCAGGCCGTTTCGTTCCTGCGGTAGGCAACGCCCGGCGGTCGGGGCTGGTAGACAGGGGGGATGACCGAAGAACTTCGCACTTCCAAACCCCGTCGTACGTGGCCGTGGATCGTTGGCGCGGTCGTCACAGCGCTGTTGCTGTGGAGCATGAGCTGATCGACGCTCTCGGTCGTGCCTTCGGCCGCGGCTCGGTGGCGCGCTAGAGGCCGAGTACGAGGATCAGCCAGAACACGACACCACCGGCACCCGCCAGCAACGCGCTGAGAAACAGAACTGCTGCGATGAACGGATCGGTGGAGGCGGAGTCGTCGGGCACCCCACGATGGTAGGCGGGGCCCGGAAGGCTCCGTCCGCGGGCCGCCACATGCGGGTGCGCCCGGGGAGACTTGAACTCCCACACCCGGAGGTACTGGAACCTAAATCCAGCGCGTCTGCCAATTCCGCCACGGGCGCGTGCGGCAGCGGAGATCCCTCCCCTGCGGCGCAGGTCACGATACCGGTTTTCGGACAGCGCCGGGTCGACGGGTACCGTCGAGGTCGTGAAACGTCGTCGTCATCGCCCCGCGCTGATCGCGTTCGTCGTGATCGCCGCCGCGGCCTTCCTGGCGCTCGGCTGGTGGCAGTGGGGACGCTTCGAGTCCACTGCGGGCTCCGCGCGCAACCTGGGTTACGCCCTGCAGTGGCCGCTCTTCGCCGTTGCCGCAGTGTGGGGCTACCGACGGTTCGTGCAGCTCGAGGACGAGGCCGAGCTGCAGGACCTGCTCGCCGCCGAGGGTGAAGACGGTGCCGACCCCGCTCGCGCGGCGGCGGGGGGCCCCGCTACAGCGGCGGCCTCCGCGAAGTCGGCCGGCACCCTCACCGCGATCCCCGAGGGCTTCCTGCCCAGCCGGGCCGCCGCACCGTCGGCCCCGGACACCGCGCCGGACGACCCGGCGCACGACGAGTACAACAAGCTCCTCGCCGAACTGGCGGGGAGTGAGCAGACCGAGGAGAAGAAGTGACCGACGCATCCGCGCCGACGGCGGAGAAGCTGGCGGCAAAGCGCCGTGACCAGGTGAGCGGGGCGCTCAAGCGCTATCGCTTCATGGCTAACTTCACCGGCTACTTCCTGCTCATCCTGTGCGCCGAGATGATCTACAAGTACCTACTGGCGCCCGCATTCGACTGGCCGGTGCCCGGCTGGCTCGGTCTCGTCGCGATCATCCACGGCTGGGGCTACTTCATCTACCTGATCTTCACGCTGGATCTGGGCGTCAAGGTGCGGTGGCCTGCGCCGCGCTTCCTGGTCACGCTGCTCGCAGGCACCATCCCGCTGCTCGGCTTCTACTTCGAGAAGAAGAACTCGGACGAGATTCGCGCGCAGTTCGACCTCTGACCCGCTGAGACGACGAACGCCGCCCGCTCCCCGAGGAGAGCGGGCGGCGTTCGTAACAAGGGAACGGCTCAGGCGTAGATCGCGTCGACCTCGTCGCCGTACTTGTCCATCACGACGTTGCGCTTGACCTTGAGCGTCGGCGTGAGCTCGCCGCCGTCGATGGTGAAGTCGGTGGTGAGCACACTCCACTTCTTCACCTGCTCGGCCTTGGACACGAGGCTGTTGGCGGTCGCCACCGCCGAGGCGATCTCGGCGAGCAGCGTCTCGTTCGCCGCGGCCTCCTCGAGCGTCATCTCGGCGGGGAGGCCGTGCGCCGACAGCCACCCCGGCAGGGCCTCCTGGTCCAGGGTGATGAGCGCCCCTACGAACGGCTGCTTATCGCCGACGAGCATCGCCTGCGAGACCAGCGGATGCTGGCGCAGTGCGTCCTCGGTCCGCGCCGGCGCGACGTTCTTGCCCGCCGAGGTGACCAGGATCTCCTTCTTGCGGCCCGTGATCGAGAGGTAGCCGTCGGCGTCGAGGGAGCCCAGGTCGCCCGTGTGGAACCACCCGTCCCGCAGTGCATCGGCGGTGGCCTCGGGCAGCCCCCAGTAGCCGCCGAAGACGACCGGGCCGCGGAGCAGGATCTCGCCGTCCTCGGCGATCGCGACCGCGTTGCCCGGTACGGGCCTGCCGACGGTGCCGACCCGCTGCTCCGTCGGCGTGTTGCAGGTGATCGCCGCGCTGGTCTCCGACAGGCCGTAGCCCTCGTAGACGGTGACGCCGGCGCCGCGGAAGAAGTGGCCCAGGCGCGCGCCGAGCGGCGCGCCGCCCGAGACGGCGCAGTCACACTTGCCGCCGAGCGCTTCGCGCAGCTTCGAGTAGACCAGCTTGTCGAACAGGGCGTGCTTGACCTTGAGGACGAGCCCCGCGCCGCCGGTGTCCTGGGCCTTGCTGTACGCGATCGCCGTCTCCACGGCGGCGTTGAAGATCTTTCCCTTGCCGGCCTCCTCGGCCTTGGCGCTCATCGTGTTGTAGACCTTCTCGAAGACCCGGGGCACGCTGAGGATGTAGGTCGGCTTGAGCTCGGCGAACAGGCCGGTCAGGTTCGACAGGTCGGCGGTGTGGGCGACACGGATCGAGTGCTGCACCGCCGCCACCGAGATCGCGCGCGCGAAGATGTGGGCGAGCGGTAGGAACATCACCGTGCTGGCGTTCGGGCCGGCCATCGTGTCGAGGCCCTCGTGGATCGCGTCGTACTCGCTGAGCAGATTGTCGTGCGTGAGCACCACGCCCTTCGGCTTGCCAGTGGTGCCCGAGGTGTAGACCAGGGTCGCCTCCGCGGCGGCCGGGACGGCGGTCGCGCGGGCGAGGTAGTCCTCGTCCGAGACGCCGGCACCGTCGGCCACCAGGGCGTCCACGAGGCCCTCCTCGATCACCCAGACCTGGGCGGCCGCGGGCACGCCCCCGGCGACCCGGTCGGCGGTGTCGCGGGTGTCGGTGATGAGCGCGATCGATCCCGAGTCGGTGAGGATGTGCTCGACCTGCGCGGGCGAGTTCGACTCGTACACCGCCACCGTCGAACCGCCGACGGACCAGTTCGCGTAGTCGAGCAGGGCCCACTCGTACCGCGTCGGGCTCATGATCGCGATCCGCGTGCCGACCTCGATGCCGCGGGCCATGAGGCCCTTGCCGATCGCGGTGACCTGCTCGTTGAACTGCGCGGCGGTCACCGGCGACCAGCCGGAGCCGGACGGGCGCAGGAACAGCTCCGTCGACGGTGCCGATGCCGCGAGGTCGCGGACCCGCGTGGTCAGGTTGTCCGATGGAGCGTGGGTCCGGGTCGGTTCCGTGGACTCGATGCGCAACTTCATCTCCTCGTGCAGATAGTGGAATACGCACAACCTATCGGAGAATGTCCGATTCCGATGGGGTTTCGCGTGGGCGGCGGATACGGCTTATGCTGGGGAAACAATGTCTGATGAATTCGGTGCTGAGAGCACCGCCCCCGCCGCCGTCGTCGATGACGCGCAGGCTAAGGAGAACGAAGCCGAACCGGTGACCTTCCTGGACCTCGGGATCGACGAGCGCGTTCTGCGCGCCCTCGCCGAGGTCGGCTATGAGAACCCGTCGCCGATCCAGGCCGCCACGATTCCGCCGCTGCTCTCCGGCAGCGACGTCGTCGGTCTCGCGCAGACCGGCACCGGCAAGACCGCCGCGTTCGCCGTGCCCGTGCTGTCCAAGATCGACGGCGACAGCCGCAAGCCCCAGGCCCTCGTGCTCGCCCCGACCCGCGAGCTCGCGCTGCAGGTGTCCGAGGCGTTCGGCAAGTACGCCGTGCACATGCCCAATATCACCGTGCTGCCGATCTACGGCGGCCAGAGCTACGGCGTCCAGCTCTCGGGCCTGCGTCGCGGCGCGCAGATCATCGTGGGCACCCCGGGCCGCGTGATCGACCATCTTTCCAAGGGCACGCTCGACCTGTCGAACCTCGAGTTCCTAGTGCTGGACGAGGCCGACGAGATGCTGACGATGGGCTTCCAGGAGGACGTCGAGCGGATCCTCGCCGACACCCCGGAGTTCAAGCAGGTCGCGCTGTTCTCGGCGACGATGCCGCCCGCGATCCGCAAGATCTCCAAGAAGTATCTGCACGACCCGGTCGAGGTCACCGTCAAGTCCAAGACGGCGACGGCGTCGAACATCACGCAGCGCTACCTGCAGGTCGCGCACCAGCGCAAGCTCGACGCGCTCACCCGCCTCCTCGAGGTGGAGGAGTTCGACGGGATGATCATCTTCGTCCGCACCAAATCGGCCACCGAGGAGCTCGCGGAGAAGCTGCGGGCGCGGGGCCATGCCGCCGCCGCGATCAACGGCGACATCGTGCAGGCGCAGCGCGAGCGCACGATCGGTCAGCTCAAGGACGGCAAGTTCGACATCCTGGTCGCCACCGACGTCGCCGCGCGCGGCCTCGACGTCGAGCGGATCAGTCACGTCGTGAACTACGACATCCCCCACGACACCGAGTCCTACGTGCACCGGATCGGCCGCACCGGCCGCGCGGGCCGCAAGGGCGACGCCTTGCTCTTCGTGACCCCGCGCGAGCGGCACCTGCTGCGTGCCATCGAGAAGGCCACCCGGCAGCCGCTCACCGAGATCGGCCTGCCCTCGGTCGAGGACGTCAACGCGCATCGCGTGGAGAAGTTCGGGGAGTCGATCACAGACAATCTCGCGAGCGATCACCTGCAGATGTTCCGCCGGCTGATCGAGGACTACGTGGGCGCCAACGACGTGCCGCTGGTCGATGTGGCCGCGGCGCTCGCCCTGCAGTCGCGCGACGGTGCCTCCTTCCTGCTCAAGCCGGATCCGCCGGAGCGTGAGCGCAATGCCCGTGACCGCAAGGACCGCGACTTCGGCGACCGCGATGGCCGCCCCGCGCGCGGCCGGGACCGGGACCGGGACCGCGAACCCTCGACCCACCGTAAGACCGGCCGACCGATGGTGCCGTACCGGATCGCGGTGGGGAAGCGGCAGCACGCCACCCCGTCGCAGATCGTGGGCGCCATCGCTAACGAGGGCGGGTTGCGCCGGAGCGACTTCGGCCACATCAGCATCCGGCCGGATCACAGCATCGTCGAGTTGCCGGACGATCTGGCCCGCGACGTCTTCGACGCGCTGGAGCGGACCCGCATCTCGGGACAGCTGATCAACCTCGAGCGAGACCCCGGCGCACCGTCGGGCCGGCCCGCCGCGGGCAAGCAGCGGTTCCGGGCGGGCCGGAGGCGCTGACGACTCGGTCGGCGTTTGCACACAGATGCATTAACCTTTAGTCAAGGTGTAGCTCGAACCGGGCCCGCCGACCGTCGGCTGCGGCCGACCCGAGAGACTAGAGGAGCGCATGACCGCCGCCGGTGACCAGGGCGACGGCCCCGGTGGCCGTCGGGATCGCGTCGTTCGCCTGCTGCAGTACCTGGACGAGCTGATCCGCTCGCGATCCGTGGTCACGCGGGACCTCGACGACCACCTGGCGGTGCTGCCGCTCACCGGCGACGGCGCGCTGACCGACAGTTGGGACGCCGACGCGAGGCCCGGCGGCACCATCTTCACGGTGCCGCGCGACGACGCCCCCGATTCGCCGCACTCCCGGCTGCTGCGCGTCTTCGACGAGCTCGCCGACCACCCCGAGTCCGTCGAGCTGGTGCTGGCCTCCGGCCTGCTCACGGCCCGCGACGGAGACACCGCCATCCGCGCGCACCTGCTCACGCAGCCGGTGCTGCTCGAGCGCGACCGGCGCGGCAAACGGCTGAGGGTGGTGCTGCCGCGCGACTCCGTGCCGCGCGTCGAGGACTCGCTGTTGCTCGCCGGGCTCCCGTCGTTCGACCTCTCCGGCTCGGCCGAACTGCAGACGGAGTTACGGGAGAACGCCCGCACCGTGCTCGACCCCGCGTGCCAGGAGTTCAGCGAGAGGTGGCTCGGCGCCGCGGCGAAGGACGGCGGAGCGCACGTCGAGTTCGCTCCCGCGCTCGTGCTCCGCACCCGCGGATCCGCGCCCCTGCTGGGCTTCTACGACGCGATGAAGGCCGACGTCGCCGACCCCGGCCGCGCCGTGCCGATCGGTCTCGCGCAGCTCGTCGAGGGCGTCGGCTCGGAGGAACGGATCCGGCAGCTCGCCGCCGATGGGGCCATGAGCCCGCTCGAGTTGCTGGACGAGGCGTATTACGTGCTGCCGTCCAATGTCGAGCAGCGGGACATCCTCGCGCACATGGGCGCCGACTCCGGCGTGGTGGTCGAAGGGCCGCCCGGTACCGGCAAGACCCACACCATCGCGAACCTCCTGGCCGCGTTGCTCGCCAAGGGGCAGCGCGTGCTCGTCGTGTCCGAGAAGGCGCAGGCCCTGGCAGTGCTCGAGGAGAAGCTGCCGCCGGAGGTGCGCCAGCTGGTCGTCTCCGTCACGGACGTCACCAAGGACGGCTCGGCCTCGCTCGCCGCGTCCGTCACCGAGATCGCCACTCGCAAGTCCACCTACTCCGAGGCGCTCGCCGACGCGGAGCTGCGCGACCTGCGTGCCAAGCGCGATCGCGCGATCGAGCGGCGCGAGGAGCTGGTCCGCGAGGTCTGGTCGCTGCGCACCGCCGAGAGTGAGGAGTCCGACTGGCTGGCGTCGGCCTACTCCGGCAAGCCCGCGGAGATCGTCGCGCGGGTCCGACGGGACGCCGAGCAGTACTCCTGGCTGCCGGGCCCCGTCGACGGTGCTGTGCCCCCGCTCGACACCCGCGAGTTCGACCGTCTCGTCGCGCTGCTGCGGCGCAACGACGAGCTCTTCTCGCGGCGTCTCGCCCACAACCTGCCGGATCTGGCCGAGCTCCCCGACACCGACGATCTCGAGGCGCTGTGCGCGACCCTGGCCGACTCGCCGCTGGCGGCTGCGGACAGCGGCGCCCTGACGCACGTGCTCGCCGGCGTCGACGCCGAGAAGCTCGCCGTGATCCGGGCCCGCTCCGACGTGATCCGTGAGCTCGTGGAGCGGGTACGCCGCTACCCGCCGTCGGCGCAGCTGCTGGCCGAGGACATGCTCATCGGCGATCGCGCTCATCTCGCCACGCGGCTGGTCGGTCTCGAGGAGCAGATCGCCACCGCTCGCGCCGCGGACGACGAGCTGGAGGGCGCCGTCGTCCACCTCAGCGACAACCCGGACGCCAACGACCGCGCCGCGATCGACGACTACGCGCGGCATCTGGCGCTGGGGCATGAGCCGCGCAAGCGGTTCCGCAAGCCCGAGCAGAAGCAGTTCGAGGAGACCGGCCTCGGCATCGTGGTCGACGGCGTCGAGGGGGCGGGCGAGGCACACCTGCGCGCCGCGGCGCAGCATCTCGCGGTCGAGGACGTCATCGGCCGGGTGGGCGATGTGCTGCGCGCGCTCGGGATGGAGGCGCCGCCGACGGACCCGTCCGGGCGCACCGCGACCCGTGACCGCAGCGAGCGGCTCAGCCAGGCCGCCGACCAACTGCTGCGGGCGCGGACGGTCGTGCGGCTCGTCGACGAGCGCGACCGGCTCGTACAGGCCCTGCAGGGGCTCTCCGAACACGCCCCGCGGCCGAAGGACCTCGCCGAGACGGACCGCACCGCGCGCCAGGTGGTCGCGATCTCCGCGGCCGCCGGCGCCCGCGACGCGCAGAGCCGGCTCGACGCCCTGCGGCTCCAGGTGCAGGCGTTGGTCGAGCGTGGCCCGTCACCCGAGGGCGACGCGATGGTCGCGGCCCTGCGCAGCTACCAGTACGCGGCGATCCGGGACGCGCGCCGGGCCTGGGACGCGGCCCGCACCGACCGGGACGACCGCGGGGCGCTGGACCTGCTCGCGCTGCGCCTGCGGGCCAAGGCGCCCGCCCTGTTCGACCTCGTCGCCCGCACCGCCGACGACCCCGCCTGGGACGAGCGCGTGCCGCAGTTGGCCGCGGCCTGGTCGTGGCGCCGCGCGGTCACCTGGGCCGCCGGGCGCGTGCACCCCGACGAGGACGCCCAGCTCGAGGCGGATCTGCAGGCCGCGGAGCAGGACGTGGCGCACTACACCACCCGGATCGCGACGGCGAGTGCGTGGCGGCAGTGCCTGCGCCGCATGACCTTCGACGAGATCCAGGCGTTGCACGCCTACCGCGACCACGTCGCGTCGATCGGGCGCGGCTCCGGGCGGCATGCCGAGCGCTTCCGCGTCGCGGCCCGCGAGGCGATGCGCCAGGCGCAGTCCGCCGTGCCCGCATGGATCATGCCGATCTCGCAGGTGGTCGCGTCGATCTCCCCCGAGCGCAATGCCTTCGACGTGGTGATCGTCGACGAAGCCAGCCAGGCCGACATCACGAGCGCGTTCCTGCTGTGGCTGGCCCCGCGGGTGATCGTCGTCGGCGACGAGAATCAGTGCGCGCCCTCGGCCTTCACCGGCGCCAGCCTCGACGACGTCTTCGCCCGGCTGGACGCGCAGCTGCCCGACATCCCGGCCTACCTGCGTGATTCGCTGACCCCGCGGTCGAGCCTGTTCACCCTGCTGCGCACGCGCTTCGGGCACACGGTGCGACTGCGTGAGCACTTCCGGTGCATGCCGGAGATCATCGACTTCAGCTCCCGGCAGTTCTACAGCGACGCTCCCCTGATTCCGGTGCGGCACTACGGCGCCGATCGCCCCGTCCCGCTGCGGGTGACTCATGTGCCGAAGGCGAAGGTCGTGGGCGAGGGCGCGCGGATCAGCAACCCGACGGAGGCGCAGGCGATCGTCGACCAGCTGGTCCGGTGCTTCGCCGACCCGCTCTACGCCGGCCGCACCTTCGGCGTCATCGCGCTGCAGGGTCAGGGCCAGGTCGACGAACTCTACCGGCGGCTGCGGGAAGCGATCGATCCCGACGAGTGGGACGCCCGTCGCCTGCGCGTGGGCACGCCGCCCGACTTCCAGGGCGACGAGCGCGACGTGATTCTGCTGTCGATGGTCGTCGCGCCCGACTACCGTTTCCGCGCGCTGACCGGCCGGGACTTCCAGCGCCGGTTCAACGTCGCCGCCTCCCGCGCCCGCGATCAGCTGTGGCTGTTCACCTCCGTCGACGAGCAGGATCTCAAGGCGAACGACCTGCGCGCGTCGCTACTGCGGTACGTCACCCGCGCGGACGTCGAAGTGGCGCAGCCGATGCCGGTCGACGTTCCGACGGACCGCCGCGTCGAGCCCTTCGAGAATCTCTTCGAGCAGCAGGTCTTCGTGCGGCTCCGCGACATGGGTTATCACGTCAACCCGAAGGTCGTGGTGAACAACCGCTCCATCGACCTCGTGGTGACCGGGGAACAGGGCCGCCTCGCGGTCGAGTGCGACAGCGCCGACTTCGCATCCACGCCCGAGCAGGCGCGGTCCGACATCGAGCGCGAACGTGAGTTGCGCCGGTGCGGCTGGGAGTTCGTCCGGGTCCGCGAGTCGGTCTTCGCGACCGATGCGGACGCCGCGATGGGCGTCGTATTGCAGGCGCTGGATCGGCGGGGCGTGCGCCCGCTGACGCTGCAGCGCGCCCTCACGGTCGGTGAGCGTGCCGACGACGGTTCCGTGCCGGTCTGGGAGCCCGTCGGGCTCGATATCGACACGGAGTAGCCGAGCGCGGGCGACCCGGTTACTAGGAGCGGGAGTACTCCGAGGCCGCCCGGACCAACGCGGCGTCGGGGCGCACGCCCGTGTACAGCACGAACTGCTCCGCCGCCTGCAGTGCGATGACCTCGGCGCCCGTGATCACCGTCGTGCCCGCGGCCCGGCCCGCCCGGATCAACGGCGTTTCGGGCGGCATCGCGACCACGTCGGCGACCGTGTCCGCTGCCGCGATCAGCTCCGCGGGGAAGGACAGGTCCTGCGCCGCGGGGCCGCCGGACATCCCGACCGGCGTGGCGTTGACGAGGACCCGCGCCCCACCGGGCGCCTCGGTCGCGTGCCGGAATCCGTACAGGCCCGCGAGCGCGGAGCCCGCCTCGGCGTTCCGGGCGACCACGGTCACGTCGGTGCAGCCGTGATCGCGCAGGGCCGCGACCACGGCCTTCGCCATCCCGCCCGAGCCGCGGACCGCGACGGGCAGCGCGGCGTCGAGACCGTGCGATCGCAGGAGCGAGGCGACCGCCGCGTAATCGGTGTTGTAGGCGTGGAGCACGCCGTCCTCGTTGACGATCGTGTTCACCGAGTCGATCGCGCGCGCCGAGGGCTCCATCACGTCGACCAGCTCGATGACCGCCTCCTTGAACGGCATCGAGACCGCGCAGCCCCGTACGCCGAGCGCCCGTACCCCGCCGATCGCCGCGGGCAGGTCAGTGGTGGTGAAGGCCTTGTACAGGTAGTTCAGGCCGAGCTCGCGGTAGAGGTAGTTGTGGAATCGGGTGCCGATGCTGCTGGGGCGCCCGGACAGGGACATGCACAGCACGGTGTCCCGGTCGGGCATCGCGATCGAGTCCTTCATCCCGCTCACCCTAATCCGGCGGATCGGGAACCGGGGCCGGACCTGATGCGTCCAATTGATGTGACGGATTTCCAGAGCATCGGGCGCACTCCGTGGGAACAGCGGTCGGCCTCGGAGATACGGCACTTCGCGCGCGGCCTGTCCGGCTCGGGCCTGGCGGCGGACGCGCGGGCGCTCGGCAGCGCGGGCAACTCGCACGCCGACAGCATCGCGGAGCTGCAGCGCGACGCCGCCGCCCTGGAGCCGCGCTGGCGCGGAGAGGCCAAGGATCAGTCGTACGACGAGATCGCGCGGTACACCGCCCGCGCGTACACGAACGCCGTGGTGCTGCGGCGGCTCGTGGGCAACGTCGAGGAGCTGTCCGACACGGCGTCGGCCACGACCGAGCGGTTCAGCGACCTTCCCGACCCGATGAGCGGAGAGTTCGGCTCGGGCGCCGCGGTGGAGCGGCTCGCCGTGGCGGAGGAGGTGTCGAACACCTACACCTCGCCGGTCCAGTCAGCGGCGTCCACGCTTCCGCTCGGGGAGTCGAACGGGCGGACAGCCTTCCGCCACATCGGGCCGGCGGGGATCAAGAACGACGCCGCCGCCGGGGCGCCCGCGGAGTCGAGCGCGGTGGCGCCCACGGGCGGGTCCGGCGGCGGCGCCGCAACTGCCGGGCAGGGCACCGGCGCCGGGTCGTCGGACACTGGAACGGACACCGGAACGGGCCCCGGCGACGCCGCGCCCACGGGGACGGGCGCCGGCACGGGCGGGAGCAGGGACGCTGCGACGACCGGCAACGGAGCGGGCGCGGCGGGCGCGGCGGGCACCGGGGCGGGGCCGGGCATCTCCGCCGGGACGGGCACCTCAGCCGGGACGGGCGGCGGCGGAACGGGCGGCGGCGCGGGGACGGGCGGCGGCGCGGGGGTGGGCAACGGTGTCGACGCCGGCGCCGGCGCCGATGCCGCGTTCGACGACGGCACGGTCGCGCCGGTGAGCGACACCGAGGCGCCGTCGTCGCTGCTGTCCCCGTCCGCCGCGGTCCCGCTGTCCTCGGCGGCCCGGACCGGCTCGGGGTCGAGCGGGCTCGGCGGGCGGGGCGAGGTCGGGCGCAGTCCCTCGCCGCTCGGGCTGCGGCCGGATACCGCCGTGGCGCGCTCGTCGGCCGCGCCGGTCGGCGCCGGATCGAGCACGACGGGCGCGCGACCCTCGTCGGGGCCCTTGGGCATGCCGGCGGCCGGGGCGGGCGCACAGCGCGGCCAGGGGGACGGGCGGCACCGCGTGCCCGCCTACCTGATCGACCGGCAGAACGGGGAGGAGCTGGTGGGCGGGATGCCGCTCGTCGGGCCGGGCGTCATCGGCCAGTGGAAGTCCGACGTTCCGCCGGACTCCCCGCGGGCACCTGCGCCGCCGGCTACGAGCGAGCAGCGCCCGCGGTGACCGCCGCGACCAGCGCCGGCAGGGTCGTCGCCGCGGTGCCCTGCCAGTGGTAGGTCGCCGCCGCGCTGAGCGGGGTCGACTCGGGGTTGATCTCGATCACCGGGATCCCCGCCGCGAGCGCCGTCTCCGGCAGGCTCGCCGCCGGGTAGACGATGCCCGACGTGCCGACGACGAGCACCACGTCGGCCATGACGACCGTCGCCTCGGCCCGGCTCCAGGCGTCCATCGGCAGGGCCTCGCCGAACCAGACGATGCCCGGCCGCACCCTCGACAGGCAGTGCATGCAGGTGGGTGGCGTCGCGCGCAGCTGCGGCGAGACGTCGGCGTCGTCGGGAAGGAAGGCGTCCGATCCCAGGTAAGTGGTGCCGCAGTGCTCGCAGCGCGGGGCGAAGAGGCTGCCGTGAAGGTGCGACGTCACCGTCGAGCCCGCCCGCTCGTGCAGGTCGTCGATGTTCTGCGTGACGATCGAGACCCTGCGGTGCCCTGCGAGCTCGGCGAGGGCGATGTGCCCGTCGTTGGGGTTCGCTCGCCGCGCGACGTGGGCGCGCCACTGGTACCAGCCCCACACCAGGGCGGGGTCGCGGTTCCAGGCGTCGACGGAGGCGATCTCCTCGGGGTCGTACTGCTCCCACAGACCCCTCTGCGCCTCACGGAACGTCGCGATGCCCGATTCGCGGCTCATGCCGGCGCCCGTGAGCACCGCGACGGACTCGGCGGAGCGCACCAACTCCACGACGTCGCCGGGAACGGCGACAGCGGCGGGGCGGTCCGACGGGGGTGTTCCGGGCTGCATCGGCTCAGACTACCGACCGGCGATCGGGCGAGGAGTGAGGTAACGATTCGATAACAACTGCTACTCGCGGGAAACCCTCGGTGATCACCGTCACGCGGTGGTGGACCTGCGTGGATTCGCGCGTGTATCGGGAATCGGATACACCCGTGAATCGATATCTCCAAGCTACTCGCGGGTATACCGACTGGTTACATATCTGCACGTCAGAGGCGGTGCGAATCCTGTGTTCTCATGGAGCACGGGTTATCCGCGGGCCTGCCGCGGACGTGCCGCCAGAGCGGCGCGCAGCGAGCTGATCCGAGGAGATTCATGACTGTCGACGACTTCGTCACCGCCAACGCACGCACCGCGCAGGGGCCGCGGAGCAACGACGCGCTGGTGGACAGGTTGGCAGCGGGGGAGCAGTACGCGCTGACCTTCGGCGGACAGGGCGGGCCGTGGCTGCCCGGCCTCGTCTCGCTCCTCGAGCAGACCGGCCTCGCCGACGATCCCGAGTACCGCGAGCTCTTCGACGGCTTCGTCGCGCGCGCCGACAGCGTGCTCGAACCCGTCCGTGCGGAACTCCTGCGCGCGCAGGCCCTGACCTTCGACCCGCTGCACTGGCGCGACGCCTCCATCGCCGCGTCCGAGGCGGAGACCACCGGCGACGAGGACGAGGACGCCGCTCAGGCCGCCGCGCCCGCCTCGCGCCGTCTCCTCGCCCCCCAGGTCGACGGCGCCGTCTTCTCCGTCCCCGGCGTCCTGTTCAGCCAGCTCGTGGCCCTCTACGGCCTCGAGGCCCAGGGCCTCGACCCGTGGGACGTGCCGCCCGTCGCCGCCATCGGCCACTCGCAGGGCCAGCTCGCGGTCTCCGCGTTCGCCTCGCGCGGCAACGAGGGCGACCTGCTCGCCATCGCGCGCCTCATCGGCGCTGCGGGCCGGGTCGTCGCCCGCCGCAAGGGCCTCGTCGCGCTCGGCGGCGCCACCCCGATGATGGCCGTCGCCGGCGTCCGCCAGGACAAGCTCGAGAAGCTGCTCGCCGACTTCACCGCCACCGTCGCCTTCGACGCCTGCGGCCCGGTGCTCGCGGTGCGCAACAACCGCAACTCCTTCGTGCTCACGGGCACCCCGAAGTTGCTCGCCGGCTTCCGCGAGTTCTGCGAGTCCGTCGCCGAGACCGAGGAGGAGCAGCGGAAGGAGAAGCTCACCGGCGGCGCCGCCTTCGCCCCCAAGTTCGAGGACGTCGCGGTCGACATCGGCTTCCACCACCCCGCCCTCGCCGACGGCGTCGGCCTGGTCACCGAGTGGGCCGAGCGCTGCGGCCTCGACACCGCCACCGCAGCCCGCCTCGCCGCCGCCGTCCTCGTCGAGCCCGTCGACTGGGTCGCCGAGGTCGAGGACGCCATCGGCAAGGGCGCACGCTGGCTCATCGACCTCGGTCCCGAGGACATCGCCACCAAGCTCTCGGCGGCACCCGCCCGCGGCCGCGGCGTCGGCCTCGTCCCCGCGACCACCCTGCGCGGCGCCCGCAATCTCTTCTCGCCCGGCGGCGTGCCGGAGCTGCCGCTGGCCTGGAGCGAGTTCACGCCCCGTCCGGTCACCCTGCCCGACGGCCGCACGGTGCTGTCCACCCGGTTCACCGAACTCACCGGCCGCAGCCCGATCCTGCTCGCCGGCATGACGCCGACCACCGTCGATCCCGGCATCGTCGCCGCGGCCGCCAACGCCGGCCACTGGGCAGAGCTGGCCGGCGGCGGTCAGGTCACCGAGCCGATCTTCGCCGACAACGTCGCGAAGCTGACCGCGCTCCTCGAGCCGGGCCGCGCCGCGCAGTTCAACTCGCTCTTCCTCGACCCGTATCTGTGGAAGCTGCAACTCGGCGGCAAGCGGATCGTGCAGAAGGCCCGCGCCGCGGGTGCCCCGCTCGACGGCGTCGTCATCACCGCCGGCATCCCCGAGCTGGAGGAGGCCACGGCCCTCGTCGAGGAGCTCACCGAGGCCGGCATGCGGCACGTCGCGTTCAAGCCGGGCACCGTCGAGCAGATCCGGCAGGTGGCGCGCATCGCCGCCGAGGTCCCGCAGTACCCCGTCATCGTGCACGTCGAGGGCGGTAAGGCCGGCGGCCACCATTCGTGGGAGGACCTCGACGAGCTGCTGCTCGTGACCTACGCCGAGCTTCGCGACCGCAACAACGTCGTGCTCGCGGTCGGCGGCGGTATCGGCACCCCCGAGCTGGCGGCCCAGTACCTCTCCGGCGAGTGGTCGCGGAAGTACGGTGCGCCTGCGATGCCCGTCGACGGCATCCTCGTCGGCACCGCCGCGATGGCCACTCTCGAGGCGACCACGTCGGACGACGTCAAGCGCCTGCTCGCGGAGATCCCCGGCACTCCCGACTGGATCGGCGCCGGTCACGCCGGCGGCGGCATGGCGTCGGGCCGCAGCCAGCTGGGCGCCGACATCCACGAGATCGACAACACCGCCTCCGCGTGCGGCCGCCTGCTCGACGAGGTCGCCGGTGACGGCGATGCCGTCGCCGAGCGCCGCGACGAGATCATCGCCGCGATGGCGGGCACCGCGAAGCCGTACTTCGGCGACGCCGACGCGATGACCTACGCGCAGTGGCTCGAGCGCTACCTCGAGCTGTCGGTCGGCACCCGGGAGCAGGTCGCCGCCGCGGACGCGAGCCGCTTCGGAGACTACGGCTGGCTCGACATCACGCACCAGGACCGCTTCCTGTCGATGCTGCACCGCGCCGAGGCCCGTCTCGCGCCGGAGGACCGCGGCCCCATCGAGACCGCTTTCGCCGACGTCGATGCGACCGACGACGCCTACGCCGCGCTCGAGCGGCTGCTGCAGCGCTATCCCGAGGCGACGTCGACCCGCCTGCATCCGGCCGACGTGCCCTTCTTCGTCTCGCTGTGCCGCACTCCCGGTAAGCCGGTGAACTTCGTGCCCGTCGTCGACAAGGACGTCCGCCGCTGGTGGCGCTCCGACTCGCTGTGGCAGGCCCACTCGCCCCGCTACTCCGCCGACGAGGTGTGCATCATTCCCGGCCCGGAGGCCGTCGCCGGCATCACCCGCGTCGACGAGCCCGTCGGCGACCTGCTCGATCGCTTCGAGGCCGAGCTGGTCCGCCGCCGCCTCGGCGAGGGCGTCGTCGCGCAGCCCGTCGCCGGCCGCCGCGTCGTGCCCGGCGTCGATTCGGTCCCGCTCGCCCGGGCCCTCG
Source organism: Tsukamurella asaccharolytica (assembly GCF_007858435.1). Lineage (GTDB taxonomy): Bacteria > Actinomycetota > Actinomycetes > Mycobacteriales > Mycobacteriaceae > Tsukamurella > Tsukamurella asaccharolytica. The sequence goes on from NZ_VIGW01000008.1 coordinate 59,656, forward strand.
CCGCCACGAACATCCTGTGGGCCGGCCGCCTCGTGCACAGCCCGGTCGCGCGTCTCGGCGCCGGCAGCAGCTGGACGGTCGACGGCGACTCCGCGCTGCACGAAGCCACGGGCGCCCGCCTGCGGGTGACCGGCCCGAACGCCGTCGTCCTGGAGATCCCGGTCTCCGGCGCCGAGCTCGTCATTCCGATCCAGGTCCCCGACAGCTGCGCCGACGGCGGAGTGCCCGTCGTCGAACTCGGCGCCGCGAGCGAGTCGATGTCGAAGCTGGTCGCGCTCGCCGCCGCGGGCGACCTGCCCGCCGTCACCGTGGAGAACGGAGCTGCCGCCGCCTCCATCACGTTCGACTTCCGCGCCGAGGACGCCGCCGATCACGCGGCGATCACCGCGGACAGCCTCCCCGTCGGGCTGTCGGCCCTGTACGGCGACGAGCAGCTGGCCGTGCCGGACGCCTTCGTCGGCCTGTGCTGGCCCGCGTCGTTCGCCGTGGTCGGCGCTGCCACCACCGCCGAGGGCCGCCCCGTGGTCGAGGGCATGCTCGACCTTGTCCATCTGGACCACGCGATCGAGCTGGCCGCCAACCCGACGCCGGGCGCCTACCGCGCCACCGCGCGCCTGGAGGACGTGACGGCCACCGACATCGGCACCGTCGTGACCGTCGGCATCGACGTCCGGGCACCGGGGGCCGACGCCCCCGCCGTCGTCACGACCGAACGCTTCGCGATCCGCGGCCGCACCGGTGAGGCCGAGCTCGCCGACCCGCAGCCCGCGGGCGGCGCGCGTGGCGAGACGGCCACCGAGACCCCGCGCAAGCGGGTCCGCCAGGCCGTGGTGAACGCGCCGCAGGACATGAGCGGTTTCGCCGCCGTCTCCGGCGACCACAACCCCATCCACACCTCGCAGGTCGCCGCCAGCCTGGCGGGCCTGCCCGGCCCGATCGTGCACGGCATGTGGCTCTCCGCCGCCGCGCAGCAGGTCGCGTCCGCCTCGAACGGCGACGTCATGCACCGCAAGATCCGCGGCTGGACCACCCGCTTCCTGGGCATGGTCCTCCCGGGCGACGAGGTGCAGTTCACCGTCGAACGCGTCGGCATCGACCGCGGCGGCGAGTTGCTCGAGGTCACCGCGCGGGTCGGTGACGACCTCGTGATGGCCGCGTCGGCCGTGGCCTTCCCGGCCGTCACCGCGTACGTCTTCCCGGGCCAGGGCATCCAGGGCAAGGGGATGGGCCTGAACCAGCGCTCGCGCAGCAAGGCCGCGCGCGAGGTCTGGGACGCCGCCGACGCCCACACGCGCGAGAAGCTGGGCTTCTCGATCCTCGCCGTGGTCCGCGACAACCCCCTGTCGATCCGCGCGAACGGCACCGTCTACTCCCATCCCGACGGTGTGCTCTACCTGACCGAGTTCACGCAGGTCGCGATGGCCACCGTGGCCTGCGCGCAGCTCGCCGAGCTCACCGAGATCGGCGCCCGCGTCGACGACCCGATCATCGCCGGACACTCCGTGGGCGAGTACAACGCGCTGGCCTCCGCCGGCGTGCTCCCGCTGGGCACGATCCTCGAGACCGTCTTCCACCGCGGCCGCATCATGCAGCAGCTGGTGCCCCGCGACGAGCAGGGCCGCAGCCCCTACGCGATGGCCGCGCTCCGCCCGGAGCTCTTCGACGTCGACGACGCCGAGATCGCCGAGTGGGTCGAGGGCAATCTGGAGGGCGCCGACGAGTTCGCCGAGATCGTCAACCTCAACCTGCGGGGCGCGCAGTACGTCGTGGTCGGCAACCAGGCCGGGCTCGACGCGCTGGAGAAGGCGATCGCCGAACGCACCGGCAGCCCGAAGGCCTTCCAGCTGGTGCCGGGCATCGACATCCCGTTCCACTCGTCGGTCCTGCGCGACGGCGTGCCGGAGTTCGCGGCGCGCCTGGAGGAGCTGGTGCCCGCCGAGTTCGACTACACCAAGCTCGTCGGCAAGTACCTCCCGAACCTGGTGGCGCGCCCGTTCGAGCTGACCGCCGACTTTGCGCTCTCCATCCTCGACGTGGTGCCCAGCGAGCCGGTCCGCGCGCTCGTCGCCGACTGGGACGCGGCCGCCGCGAACCCGATGGCCACGGCCCGCACCCTGCTCATCGAGCTCCTCGCGTGGCAGTTCGCCAGCCCCGTCCGGTGGATCGAGACGCAGGACCAGCTGCTCATCGACACCGACCACGGCGGCCTGGGCGTCGAGCGGTTCATCGAGGTGGGCCTCGCGTCCGCCCCGACGCTCGCGAACCTCGCCAGCCGCACCCTGGCGCTCGCCTCCTACCAGCGGGCCGCCGCGACCGTGCTCAACGCCGAGCGCGACGCCGCGAAGGTCTTCGCGACCGACGAGGACGTCCCGGAGGACGAGGTCGACGACGCGCCCGCCGAGGCCGCGGCGCCCGCCGCGACGGCGGCCCCGGCCGCCGCGCCGGTCACGAGCGCACCGTCGGGCGGCCCCCGACCGGCCGACCTCGGCTTCGACGCCGCGGACGCCACCCGCGCCATGATCGCGATCTGGACCAAGATGCGTCCGGACCAGCTGGAGAAGACCGACACCATCGAGACGCTGTGCGACGGCGTGAGCTCGCGCCGCAACCAGCTGCTCCTCGACCTGGGCAGCGAGCTCAACCTCGGCGCCATCGACGGTGCCGCAGAGGCCGACCTGCCGACCCTGGCCGGCACCGTCACCAAGCTGGCCCGCACGTACAAGCCGCTCGGCCCCGTGCTCTCCGAGACCGTCGGCAACCAGCTGCGCAAGCTGCTGGGCTCGACCGGCAAGCGGCCGAACTACATCACCGAGTACGTGACCGGCACCTGGGAGCTGGGCCCGGGCTGGGCGCAGCACACTGTGCTCGCGCTGGCCACCGGCACCCGCGAGGGCGCCTCGGTCCGCGGCGGCGACCTGGCGACGCTGCTCGACGGCCCCGTCTCCAACGCGGCCGCGCTCGACGCGCTGATCGACCGCGCGGTCGCCGAGGTCGGCGCCGCGCAGGGCGTGCCCGTCGGCAAGCCGTCGGCCGGCGGCGGTGGCGCGGGCGCCACCGTCGACGCGGCGGCGCTCGCCGAGTTCACCTCGGCGATCACCGGCCCCGATGGCGCCCTGGCCGCCTCGGCCCGCGTGCTCCTGAGCAAGTTGGGTCTCGAGGACGAGCAGGGGGGCCTGCCCTCGCTCGACGACGAGTCGGAGCGGCTCGCCGCGCTGATCGCCACCGAGCTGGGCGACGACTGGGCGACCTCGGTCGCGCCGGCCTTCGACGCCAACAAGGCCGTCCTCATCGACGACCGCTGGGCCAGCGCCCGCGAGGACCTGCTCCGCGTGTGGAACATGGACCCGGCGACCTTCCCGACCTACAGCAAGCACATTCTGGAGACCGCCAAGGGCGCAGGCAAGGCGCTGCAGGACCAGGCGCGGTGGTGGGAGAAGAAGGCCACCGAGGCCGGCCGCCCGGAGCACGCCCGGGCCTACGCCTTCCTTTCCGGCCTGGCCACGAGCAGCCCGGAGCCGGGCGTCTACGCCGGCGAGGTCGCCGTCGTCACCGGGGCCTCCGCCGGGTCGATCGCTGCGGCCGTCGCCGCGCGCCTGCTCGCGGGCGGTGCGACGGTGATCGCGACGACCAGCCGGCTCGACGACAAGCGGCTCGACTTCTTCAAGGAGCTCTACCGCACCAGCGCCCGGACCGACGCCGCGCTGTGGGTCGTGCCCGCGAACATGGCGAGTTACGCCGATGTCGACGCGCTCAGCGCGTGGATCGGGGAGCGTCAGGCCGAGACCGTCGGCCCGTACACCATGGTCCACAAGGAGGCCCTGGTCCCGACGATGCTGTTCCCGTTCGCGGCGCCCCGCGTCTCGGGCGACATGTCGGACGCCGGCCCGCGCGCCGAGCTCGAGATGAAGATCCTGCTGTGGTCGGTCGAGCGGCTCATCGCCGGTCTCGCCGCCATCGGCAAGGACACCGACCTGGCCTCGCGGCTGCACGTCGTGCTCCCGGGTTCGCCGAACCGCGGCATGTTCGGCGGCGACGGTGCCTACGGCGAGTCGAAGGCCTCCCTGGACGCCCTCGTCACCCGCTGGAGCGCCGAGAAGTCCTGGTCCGAGCGCGTCACCCTGGCTCACGCCATCATCGGCTGGGTCCGCGGCACGGGCCTCATGGGCGGCAACGACCCGCTGGTCGAGGCCGTCGAGGCGGCCGGCGTGCGCACCTGGTCCACCTTCGAGATGGCCGACAAGCTGCTGGCGAACGCCAGCGCCGAGGCGCGGGAGCGCGCCGCGACGGCGCCGCTGTTCGACGACCTCACCGGCGGCCTGGGCGGCGTCACCCTGGATATGAAGGCGCTCGCCGAGCAGGCCATGGAGGCCCGCCTGGCCGAGGCCGCCGAGGCCGAGGACGAGGGCACCATCGACGCCCTGCCCGGCGCCCCGGTCGCCACCCTCCGCGAGCCGGAGTGGGGCTCCGTCGAGGCCCGGCCCGAGGACATGGTCGTCATCGTCGGCGCCGGCGAGGTGGGCCCGTACGGCAGCTCGCGCACCCGCTTCGAGATGGAGGTCGACGAGCGGCTCTCCGCCGCGGGCGTCGCCGAGCTCGCCTGGGTGACCGGCATGATCACCTGGGAGAACGACCCGGAGCCGGGCTGGTACGACACAGAGTCGGGCGACCTGGTGCCCGAGGCCGAGCTGGCCGACACCTACCACGACGCGGTCGTCGAACGCTGCGGCATCCGCGCGTTCAGCGACGACGGCGACATCGTCGACCAGGCGGCGCCGCTGCTGGTGTCGGTCTTCCTGCCCGAGGACATGTCCTTCGTGGTGGCGAACGAGGCCGAGGCCCGCGCCTTCGCGGACGCGGACCCGGAGCACACCGTCGCGGTGCCGATGGAGTCGGGGGAGTGGCGGGTCACCCGTAAGGCGGGCACCGAGATCCGCGTGCCGCGTCGCACCAAGCTGCTGCGCAGCGTGGGCGGGCAGGTGCCGGACGGTTTCGATCCCACCCACTGGGGCATCACGCCCGAGATGATCGAGTCGGTCGATCGGCTCGCCCTGTGGAACCTGGTCGCCACCGTCGACGCCTTCATCTCCGCGGGCTTCGAGCCGGCCGAACTGATGGAGTACGTGCACCCGTCGCACGTCGCCAACACGCAGGGCACCGGCATGGGCGGCATGAGCTCCATGCGCGACCTGTTCATCAACACCCTGCTGGGCGAGCCGAACCAGAACGACATCCTGCAGGAGGCCCTGCCGAACGTCGTCGCCGCCCACGTGGTGCAGAGCTACGTCGGCAGCTACGGCGCGATGATCCACCCGGTCGCGGCCTGCGCCACGGCGGCGGTCTCGGTGGAGGAGGGTGTCGACAAGATCAAGGTCGGCAAGGCCCTGTTCGCGGTCACCGGCGGCTTCGACGACCTGTCCATCGAGGGCATCACCGGCTTCGGCATGATGCAGGCGACCGCGGACAGCGCCAAGATGCTGTCCAAGGGCATCAGCCCGCGCCGCTTCTCCCGCGCCAACGACCGGCGGCGCGCCGGCTTCGTCGAGGCGCAGGGCGGCGGCACCGTCCTGCTGGCCCGCGGCGACGTCGCGGCGAAGATGGGTCTGCCGGTGCTCGGCGTGGTCGCGTGGGCGCAGAGTTTCGGCGACGGTGTGCACACGTCCATCCCGGCTCCCGGCATGGGTGCGCTGTCCGTGGCCGCCGGGGGCCCGGAGGCGCCGATGGCGCGCAGCCTGCGGCAGCTGGGGGTGGCGGCGGACGACGTCTCGATCATCAGCAAGCACGACACGTCGACGAACGCGAACGACCCGAACGAGGCGAACCTGCACGAGCGGATCGCCGCGTCGATCGGCCGGTCCGAGGGCGCACCGATGTTCGTGGTCTCGCAGAAGTCGCTCACCGGTCACGCCAAGGGCGGCGCCGCCGCCTTCCAGCTGATCGGCATGTGCCAGATGCTCAACGACCAGGTGGTACCGCCGAACCGCAGCCTCGACTGCGTGGACGACGAGATGCGCAAATACCCGCACCTGGTGTGGCTGCGCGAGACCCACCGATTCGACGCGAGCTTCCGCCCCAAGGCGGGCCTGCTCACCTCGCTCGGCTTCGGTCACGTCTCGGGCCTCATCGCGGTCGTGCACCGCGACGCCTTCCTCGCCTCGCTGGAGCCGGCGGCCCGCGCCGCGTACCTCGCGACGGCGCGCGAGCGCGAGGTCGCGGGTGCCCGCGCGGTGCTCTCCGCGATGTGCGGCCGGTCGAGCCTGTACCGCAAGCCCCCGGCGGGCCGGCGCTTCGGCGCCGACGCCACGGCGGAGGCGACGGACCGGAACGAGGCGGCCCTGCTGCTCGACGAGGCCGTGCGGCTCGGATCCGACGGCACGTACTGCGCCGACGGATGCCGGTAGCCCGCTAGGCTTCCGCCATGGCCGTGGTGGGAGTCGGGATCGACGTGGTGCACGTGCCCGGGTTCGCGGAGCAACTCGCGCAACCCGGGACCACGATGCTCTCGTCGTTCAGTCCCGCCGAACGACGGGACGCGGCGGGCGACGTCCGCTCTTTGGCCGCCCGGTGGGCGGCCAAAGAGGCCGTCTTCAAGGCGTTCTCGTCGGGCTTCTACGCTCAGCGGCCCGCCGAGCAGGAGGTCGGGGCGCGCGAGGTGGAGGTCGTCTCCGATGCCTGGGGACGCCCGGCGGTCCGGGTGTACGGCCGCATCGCGGCCGACTTGGGGCCGGATGCGACGATCCATGTGTCACTCACCCACGACGGTGATACTGCGGCGGCGGTCGCGGTGATCGAGAGAACGTAAAGAGCGCGGCGGTCCGAACGGACTGCACGAGCGCACCGGATAGAGCCGAAAGGGAACAAGCGAGTGTTCAGCCGAATCGCCATCGTGAACCGAGGTGAGGCCGCGATGCGCCTCATCCACGCGGTCCGCGACCTGGCCGCCGAGACCGGGCAGCAGATCGAGACCGTCGCCCTCTACACCGACGTGGACCGCACTGCGACCTTCGTCCGCGAGGCCGACATCGCCTACGACCTGGGGCCCGCCGCGGCGCGGCCGTACCTCAACTACGAGCTGCTCGGCACGGCCCTGCAGGAGACCGGGGCCGACGCGGCGTGGGTCGGCTGGGGCTTCGTCGCCGAGGATCCGGTCTTCGCCGAGAAGTGCGCCGAGGTCGGCGTGACCTTCGTGGGGCCGAGCCCCGACGCCATGCGCCAGCTCGGCGACAAGATCGGCGCGAAGCTGATCGCCGAGGAGGTCGGCGTCCCCGTCGCACCGTGGAGCCGGGGCCCCGTCGAGACCCTCGAGGAGGCCAAGTCCAAGGCCAAGGACATCGGCTATCCCCTCATGCTCAAGGCGACCGCCGGCGGCGGCGGTCGCGGCATTCGTATGGTCGCCTCCGACGCCGACCTCGAGGAGGCCTACCTGCGCACGCGCGACGAGGCCGAGCGTGCCTTCGGTAGCGGCGTCGTCTTCCTCGAGCGCCTGGTCACCGGCGCTCGCCACGTCGAGGTCCAGGTCATCTCCGACGGCGAGACCGCGTGGGCCCTGGGCGTGCGCGACTGTTCGGTGCAGCGCCGCAACCAGAAGGTCATCGAGGAGTCTGCGTCGCCGGTGCTCGGCCCCGAGCAGGTGCAGCGTCTCAAGGAATCCGCGGAACGGCTGGCCATCAAGGTCGGTTACCGGGGCGCGGCGACGGTGGAGTTCCTCTACCACCCCGGCGACGACCTTCTCGCCTTCCTCGAGGTGAACACCCGCCTGCAGGTGGAGCATCCGATCACCGAGGTCACCAATGACTTCGATCTGGTCCGCGCGCAGCTGCACGTCGCCTCGGGTGGCACGCTCGACGGCGAGCGCCCCGTCGAGCGCGGCCACGCCATCGAGGCGCGCCTCAACGCGGAGGATCCGGACCGCGACTTCGCGCCGGCCCCCGGCCGCATCGCGCTGCTGGACCTGCCCGCCGGCCCCGGCATCCGCATCGACACGGGTGTCTCCCAGGGCGATACCATCCCTGCCGACTTCGACTCGATGATCGCCAAGGTGATCGCGTACGGCCGGGACCGCGACCAGGCGCTAGGGCGGCTGCGCCGCGCCATGAACGAGACCCGCGTCATCATCGAGGGCGGCGCGACCAACAAGAGCTTCGTACTCGACCTGCTGAATCAGCCCGAGGTTATCGACGGCAGCGCCGACACGGGGTGGATCGACCGGGTCCGCGGCGAGGGGCGGCTGGTGGCCGACAGGCACACCGCGGTCGCCCTGGCCTCCGCCGCCATCGACGCCTACGAGGACGAGGAGCGTACCGAGCTCACCCGCCTGCTGACCACCGCGTCCGGCGGCCGCCCGCAGGTGCAGCACGAGAGCGGCACCCCGCTCGACTTCAAGCTGCGCGGCGCGAGCTACCGCGTCCGGGTCGCCCGCACGGGCGCGCACACCTTCCGGCTCGTCATCGACAACGGCGCGGAGACCCGCACCGCCGATGTCGACCTGGAACGTTTCGACAACCACACCGGGCAGGCCGTGGTCAACGGCGTCCGGTACCGGCTCACCACCGGAACGCACGGTCCCGTCCACGTGGTCGACGTGGACGGCGTCACGCACCGGGTCAGCCGCGACGAGGGCGGCGTGGTCCGCTCGCCCGCGCCGGCGCTCGTGGTCGCCGTTCCGCTCGCCGTCGGGGACGAGGTCGAGGCCGGTGCGCCGATCCTGGTGCTGGAGTCGATGAAGATGGAAACCGTGCTCCGCGCCCCGTTCTCCGCACGCCTCAAGGAGTGCGCGGTCACCGTCGGTAGCCAGGTCGAGGCCGGCGCACCGCTGCTGCGGCTCGAGCCGCTCGGCGACGGTGACGAGGAGGCCGCCGGCTCCGCAGCGGGTCCGATCGACCTGCCCGCGGAGCCCGACAAGGTGGGTGCGGTCGAGCGCGCGGCCGCGGGCCGCGAAGCCCTCCGCAGCCAGCTGCTGGGCTACGACGTGGACCCGGCGGACGAGAGCCGCCTGCTCGACGAGTACCTCGTGGACCGCGTGGCCGCCGAGTTGGAGGGTGCCGCACCGGCGGCCGCCGAGCTCGCGCTGGCCAGCGTCTTCGCCGACCTCGCCGAGCTCGGCCTGCGCCGCTCGGTGGGCGGCGACGACGAGGTCCACAGCCCCCGCGAGCACTTCCACACCTACCTGCGGAGCCTCGACGCCGACCGTGCCGGCCTGCCGGATTCGTACCGGGCGAAGCTCGCGGCGGCCCTGGGGCACTACGGCGTCACCGAACTCGACCGCACGCCGGAGCTCGAGTCGGCCGTCTTCCGTGTCTTCCTCGCCCAGCAGCGGCCCAAGGTCGGCGTCCGCGTCATCACGGCGCTGCTCCGCAAGTGGCTCCGCGAGCCGGCCCCCTCGGTGGAGGAGGGCGGCGACGCGCGCGCCGTGCTCGAGCGGCTCATGGACGCGACGCAGTCGCGCTACCCGCTGATCGCCGACCTGGCCCGGGGTGTGGTCTTCGCCTGGTTCGGCCAGCCGCTGTTGCGCAGGAACCGCGAGGGTGTCTACTCGGCGGTCCGGGCGCACTTGACGCACCTCGACGAGAACCCCACGGCGGCGGATCGTTCCGAGCGGATCGCAGAGATGGTGCGCAGCACCGAGCCGCTGGTCCTGTTGCTCGGTGAGCGACTGGCGGGTGACCACCCGACCGACAACGCGGTGATGCTCGAGGTCCTGACGCGGCGCTACTACGGCAACAAGGGCCTGACGGAGGTTCGCACGCAGGACGTCGCGGGCACGGAGTGGGTCGTCGCCGAGCGCGATGGCGCCCTCCTCGCCTCGGCCGCGGTGGCCTATGACGGCCTCAGCGACGCGGTCGCCGGGCTGGCGCAGGTCGCCGAGGGGGCTGCGTCGGTGGACGCCGACATCTATCTCAGCTGGGAGCAGCAGCCCGAGGATCAGGACGAGATGGTGGCCGCCTTCGACAGCGTGCTGTCGGCCCACCCGCTGCCGGCGCAGGTCCGGCGCGTGACCATCACGGTCGCGGGAAGCGGCGGCGCGGTCATGCACCACCACTTCACCTTCCGCGCCGCCGCCAACGGCGTCGCAGAGGATCGCCTGATCCGCGGCCTGCACCCGTACATCGCCCAGCGCATGCAGCTGGAGCGGCTGCGCCGCTTCGATCTGACGCGCCTCACGTCGTCGGACGACGAGGAGGTGTACCTGTACCGCGCCGTCGCCAAGGAGAACCCGGCCGACGATCGCCTGGTCGCCTTCGCGCAGGTCCGCGACCTCGCCGCCGTCCGCGACCGTGAGGGCCGCCTGCTGGCGCTGCCGACGGCCGAGATCGCCCTCGCCACGTGCGTGGACTCGATCCGCCGGGCACAGACCGCTCGTCCCACCGCGAAGCGGCTGCCCACCAACCGGATCGTCATGTACATCTGGCCGCCGGTGGACCTCAGCGACGCCGAACTCGAGGCGCTCGCCGGGCACATCGAGTCGACGACGGTCGGCGCGGGCCTCGAGGAGGTCCTGCTCATCGGTCGCCGCCGCGACGCGGCGAGCGGCGAGCTGGTCAAGACAGAGGTGCGGGTCTCGTTCAGCCCCACCGGGCGGGCCGACCTGCACATCGGGGAGCCGATCGAGGACACCGTCGAGCCGATCGACGGCTATCGCCAGAAGGTGCTGCGCGCCGCGAGCCGCAACACCGTCTATCCGTACGAGTTGACCACCGCACTCGGTGATTTCGTCGAGTACGAGCTGGCCGATGGCGATATCGCCGACGTGCTGGTGCCCACCGACCGGCCGAAGGGGCGCAACACCGCGGGCATCGTGGTCGGCGTGATCTCGACCGCGACGGAGCTCTACCCGGAGGGAATCAAGCGAGTCCTGCTGCTCGGTGACCCGACGAAGTCGCTGGGCGCGCTCGCCGAAGCGGAGTGCCGCCGGATCAGCGCAGCGATCGACCTCGCGCACCGGATGGAGCTACCGATCGAGTGGTACGCGCTCTCCGCAGGCGCCCGCATTTCCATGGACTCGGGCACCGAGAACATGGACTGGGTCGCGGCGGCGCTGAAGAAGATCGTCGAGTTCACCCAGCAGGGCGGCGAGATCAACATCGTCTCCGCCGGCATCAACGTGGGCGCGCAGCCGTACTGGAACGCCGAGGCCACGATGCTCATGCACACCAAGGGCGTGCTGATCATGACGCCGGAGTCGGCGATGGTGCTCACCGGCAAGCAATCGCTGGACTTCTCGGGCGGTGTCTCTGCGGAGGACAACTTCGGCATCGGCGGCCACGACCGCATCATGGGCCCGAACGGGCAGGCACAGTACTGGGCGCCGGACTTGATGGGTGCGCACAAGATCCTGATGGAGCACTACGCGCACACCTACATCGCCCCCGGCGAGGTGGCGCCGCGCCGAGCCGCGACCACGGATCCGGGCGACCGCGACATCACCACCTATCCGCATGTACTGGCCGACAGCGACTTCACCACGGTCGGCGACATCTTCTCCGCGGAGAAGAATCCGGATCGCAAGAAGCCCTTCGATATCCGCACGGTGATGCGCGCACTGTCGGACCAGGATCACGGGGTGCTCGAGCGCTGGGCCGGTATGGCCGACGCCCAGACCGCGGTCGTGCAGGACGTGCACATCGGTGGCATCCCGGTCTGCCTGCTGGGGATCGAGTCGAAGTCGGTGCCGCGCCTCGGCTTCCCGGCTACGGATGGCCCGGATACCTACACGGCCGGCACGCTGTTCCCGCAGTCGTCGAAGAAGGCGGCCCGCGCGATCAACGCGGCGAGTGACAACCGGCCGCTGGTCGTGCTCGCGAACCTCTCGGGCTTCGACGGTTCGCCGGAGTCGTTGCGCAAGCTGCAGTTGGAGTACGGCGCCGAGATCGGCCGCGCCATCGTCAACTTCTCGGGTCCGATCGTGTTCTGCGTGATCTCGCGGTACCACGGCGGAGCTTTCGTCGTGTTCAGCAAGCAGCTGAACCCGAACATGACGGTGCTGGCCATCGAGGGCTCGTTCGCCTCGGTGCTCGGTGGCGCCCCCGCGGCCGCGGTGGTGTTCTCGGGCGAGGTCAATGCGCGCACCGCCGGTGATGCGCGGGTCAAGGACCTCGAGGCGCAGGTGGCGGAGGCCACCGGCACCGAGCGTGCGGCGCTGCTCGCCGAACTCGACGAGGTGCGGGGCTCCGTCCGCGCCGAGAAGCTGGGCGAGGTCGCCTCCGAGTTCGACGGGGTGCACAGCATCCGCCGTGCCGTCGAGGTCGGCTCGGTCGACGAGATCATCGCCGCCGCGGACCTGCGCCCGAAGATCATCTCGGTGATCGAGGCCGCGCAGTAGGGCTGACGCTGCACGTGCGCCGCCGGGATTCCCGGCGGCGCACGAGGAGTCGGCACCACGGCAGTGGCGCTCTCGGATTCTGTCCGCTGTGGACGCGCTGTCCGAACCGGACGGAATACGAGAGTCGCGCGGCCGAAGCCGCCTCGCTCCCGGCCGAACCCCGGCCGTCGCCGTCGGCGGCCTACAGCGCGAGATCGCGCCCGATGATTTCCTTCATGATCTCGGACGAGCCGGCCCAGATGCGGGTGACGCGGGCGTCCATCCACGCGCGGGCGGCGCGGTACTCGCGCATGTAGCCGTACCCGCCGTGCAGCTGCACGCAGGAGTCGAGCACCTGGTTCTGGATCTCGGCGGAGATGTACTTGACCTTGGCGGCGTCCACGGCGGTCAGGGTGCCCTCGGCGTGCGCGAGGATCGCCTGGTCCACGTAGGCCTGCACCATCTCGATCTTGCTCACGAGATCGGCCAGCAGGAACTTGTTGTGCTGGAAGGAGCCGATCGACGCGCCGAAGGCCTTGCGCTCGCGTGCGTACTCGATGGTCTCGGCCAGGATCTGCTTGGCGTGCGCCACGTTGCCCACCGCGGAGCCGACGCGCTCCTGCGGCAGCTTCTCCATCATGTGGTAGAAACCGCGATCCACCTCGCCGATCAGGGCGCTGGCCGGGACGCGCAGGTCGGAGTAGAACAGCTCCGCCGTATCGGCCTCGGGCTGGCCCACCTTGTCGAGCTTGCGGCCGCGCTCGAAGCCGGGCAGCGAGCAGTCCACGGCGAACAGAGAGATGCCGCGGGCCTTGGCGTCGGGGTTGGTCTTCGCCGCGATCACGGCGACGTCGCACGTGTAGCCGTTGGTGATGAAGGTCTTGGAGCCGTTGAGGATCCAGTCGTCGCCGCTGCGCACCGCCGTGGACTTGATGCCGGCCAGATCAGAACCCGCGGACGGCTCGGTCATGCCGATCGCGGCCACGGCCTCGCCGGCGGCGATGGCGGGCAGCCACTGCTGCTTCGCCTCCTCGGTGCCCAGACGCACGATGTACGGCGTGGTGATGTCGAAGTCGATGCCCACCGAGCTCGCGAAGGCCATCGAGACCGCGGCCAGCTCCTCCTGCGCGATGGCGTTGAAGCGGTAGTCCTCCGCCTCGCCGCCGCCGTAGGACTCCGGGATCTCCAGTCCGAGGACGCCCTGCTCGCCGAGTCCGCGCCAGACGTCGCGCGAAATCAGCTTGTCGTTGATGTACTGCTCGGCGTGCGGCAGCACCTGCTTCTGCAGGTAGTCGCGGACCGCCGAGCCGAATTGCCGGTGGTCCTCGGAGTAGATGGTGCGTTCCACGTCTGTGGGTTCCTCTCTAGAGCTTCAGGTCGCGGCGCAACTTGGCGACATGGCCGGTCGCCCGCACGTTGTACTGCGCCACCTCGATGGTGCCGTCGGTGCCGATGACGAACGTCGACCTGATGACACCCGTCACGGTCTTGCCGTACATCATCTTCTCACCGAAGGCCCCGTACTCGGTAAGCACCTGCTTATCGGGGTCCGAGAGGAGTGGGAACGTGATCGAATCGCGCTCCTGGAACTTCTTGAGCTTCTCCGGCTTGTCGGGGGAGATGCCCAGCACCGTGAGTCCGGCGTCGGCGAAATCGCCCAGGTTGTCGCGGAAGTCGCAGGCCTGCTTGGTGCAGCCGGGGGTCATGGCCGCCGGATAGAAGTACAGGACCACCCGCTGGCCCTGGAAGTCGGAGAGCGAGACGGGGTTCCCGTCCTGATCCGGCAGTGTGAAAGAGGGTGCATGAGCTCCCGGCTCGAGCCGCGTCGATGTCGTCATGTCGTAACCGTATCGGTAGTCGACACGCGGGACGAGGACCGTCGGATCAGCCCCGTCGGTAGCCGTTCGACAGCCCGACCAACAGCTCCGCGACCAGCGGGTTCGGGGTGGCGTCGGTGCGCAGCACCGCGGAGACGGGCAGAGTGAAGCCCGGCGCGGGCCGGCTGGCTATGCCGGGCTGGCGCGGGTCCTCGTACAGCAGGGTCCACCCCTCGGGATCGTTGATCAGCTCGAAGGCGACGGGGTGGTCGTCGCGGATCTCGGGGCCGAGGCGCACCTCCAGGCCGTCGGCGGTGAAGACCTTGTCCACGAGCCGGTGCAGCAGCACCTGCTGGTGCGGAGGTGGCAGGAGCAGGGGGTACCCCGCCAGCTCCGCGGTCGACGGTGCCCGCCCCAGCGCCGCGAGAGGGTGCCGTGTCGAGAACGCGATGAGCGGGTTGTCGACCCACAGCGGCTCGAGGTAGAGGCCGGGCTCGTCCAGGCGGCCGCGGATGAGTGCGAGGTCGGCTTCGCCCGACCGCACGGCGGCGATGCGTTGGGCGAAGGGCTTGATGAGGAAGTCGATCTCCGCGCCGGGGTGCCGCTCGCGCACGTCGGAGGCCGCGGCGAGCGCCGACCGGGCGAAGGACATGTTCGCGGCGAGCCGGATCCGGTCGGGCCGCGGGCGCACCGCGTCGATAGCCTCGTCCCGCTGCCGGAGCAACTCGCGCGCCCGGGGGAGCAGCGATTCGCCCGCGTCGGTGAGGCGCACCCGTCGCCCGGCGCGTTCGAAGAGCTCGACGCCCAGCTCCTTCTCGAGGGTCGCGATCTGGTGGCTCACGGCCGACTGCGAGACGAAACACTGCCGCGCGGCGCGGGAGAAGCCGCCGTGATCGGCCACCGCGACGAGGTACTCGAGCTGCCGGAATTCCATCCCTCCAGTGTATGAACAAAGAAGATGGATTGCATCACCAATAAGGTGATCTACCAGGTTGAAGCATATTGATCCATGCACCAATCTGGTAGTAGACAACGACGTCTTGAAGGAGGAGAAGATCATGCGCAACACCCACGTCGTGGTGATCGGCTCGGGATTCGGTGGCCTCGCCGCCGCGAAGCAGCTCGCCAAGTCGAACATCGAGACCACACTCATCTCGGCGAACGGCACCCACCTCTTCCAGCCGCTGCTCTACCAGGTGGCCACCGGCATCACCGCCGGCGAGCACATCGCGCCGCCCATCGCCGAGGTTCTGCGGCGGCGCCGAACCGTCGAGGTGGTCACCGGCTACGTCACCGCGGTCGACGCGGAACGCAAGGTCGTCACCTACGCCACCGAGGACGGCGTCGAGCAGATCGGCTACACCTACCTCATCGTCGCCGCGGGCGCCGCGCAGGCGTACTTCGGCCACGACGAGTGGGAGAACCGGACCTTCGCCCTCAAGACCCTCGAGGACGCGGAGAACCTCCGGGCGCGACTTCGCGCCGCGTTCGAGGAGCCCGCCGAGAGCCCCGCGCGCACCGTCGTGGTGGTCGGCGCGGGCGCCACGGGCGTCGAGGTGGCCGGGCAGGTCGCCGAGCTGGCGCGCCGCTTCCACGACGACGCCGAGATCCGCATCCACCTGGTCGAGGGCGCCGACGACGTGCTGCCCTTCTACGGCGGCACGCTCTCGGGCTACACCCGGGCCACCCTCGAGAAGGCGGGCGTGCAGGTGCACACCGGCACCGTCGTCACCGCCATCGAGGACGGCGTGGTCACCGTCAAGGATCCGGAGGGCGCCGAGCGCGACATCGCCGCCGGCACTGTCGTCTGGTCGGCCGGCGTGCAGGCCACCCCGCTCGCCGGCGTCATCGCCGAGGCCACGGGCTGCGAGACCGACCGCGCCGGGCGTCTGCTCGTGGGCCGCGACCTCACGGTCGGCGGCCGGGCCGACGTCTTCGCCCTCGGCGACATGACCAGCCTGAACGGCCTGCCCGGGCAGAGCCCGGTCGCTATGCAGCAGGGCCGCCACGCCGCCGACGTCATCCGCGGCACGAAGGGGCCCGGCACCCACTTCCGGTACCTCGACAAGGGCAGCATGGCCATGATCGACACCCCGCACGCCGTGGTCCAGCCGCCGCTGGGCCTGCCCGGCCTCACCGGCTTCGTCGCCTGGGCGGGCTGGCTGGCCGTGCACCTGTACTACCTGGCGGGCATGGGCAACCGGGTCGCGGTGCTCCGGGACTGGCTGCGCGCCTTCGTCGGCACGGCACGTCCCGGGTTCGCAGCGGCGCCGCCCGACGGTGCGCCGACGGTCACCGTCGGAGCCCCGGAGGAGGGAGAGGCGCTACCCGGCGGCCTTGGCGTTGCCGGCACGCCAGACGGACCACGGCAGGTTCCAGTCGCCTAGCCCGTCGGTGCCCTCCAGCACGGGCCCCGAGGTGTCGGTGACCTTCACGATGTCGCCGCGCTTGGTGTTCTGCATGAACCACAGGGCGTTCTCGGTGCTCACGTTGAGGCAGCCGTGGCTGACGTTGGTGGAGCCCTGCTGGTTGACCGACCACGGGGCGCTGTGCAGGTAGATGCCGCTGTAGGACATCTGCACGGCGTAGTCGACCAGCGTGCGGTATCCGTTGGGGGAGTTCACCGGGACGCCGTAGGTCGACGAGTCCATGATCATGTTCTCGCGGTGGTCGCCGATGAGGTAGACGCCGTTCGGGGTCTCGTTGCCCGGGCCGCCCATCGAGGTGGGCATCGTCTTGACGACCTTGCCGTTCTTCGTGACGCGGACGATCTTGTCCTTGTCGGAGACGGTGGTGATCACCTCGTCGCCCACGGTGAACCGGGTGGAGGCGTCCTTCTGGCCGAAGGTCCCGCCGCCCAGGTCAACGCCGTAGATCTTCACGTCCACGCTGACCTTGGTCCCCGGCTTGAGGTAGTTCTCCGTTCGCCACCGCACCTCGGAGGGGCTGATCCAGTAGAACGCGCCCTCGACCGGCGGGTCGGTGACGATCTTGATCGCGCGCTGCGCTGCCATGCGGTCGGCGATGCGCTCGTCGAACTTCACGCCCACGGTCTGTCCGACGCCCACCGTCGAGTTGTCGGCCGTGGTGAAGTACGCCTGGGTCAGGTTGTTCGGCGACTGGGTGCTGAAGGTCTCGGTGGCGACGTTCACCCCGCCGATGCCGTTGGCCTCCGCGCGCAGCTTGTACGTCTTGTTGTAGCCGAGCGGCTCGGAGTTGCTCCACGAGCGGCCGTCCTCCGCGAGCGTTCCGGAGACCTCCTTGCCGTCCGCGTTCGTCATCACGACCTTGGTGAGCGTGCCACCGCTGGCGGTCACCTTCACAGGGACGCCGGGCTGCACGTCGACCGCGCCGTTACGCGCGGTCGAGGTGATCTGCGGGCGCAGCAGGTCGAAGAAGGGGGTCGAGTCGGTGATCTTCTGGCTCTCGTCCGGCAGTGCCGCATCACCCGTCGACGACGTGCAGCCGGCGATCAGCGCGGCGGAGACGAGCAATGCCGTCACCGCCGTCGGGATACGTCGGTACACGGCGGGACGGTTGCGCATGGCTCAGCTCCAGGAAAACGGATCAGTCGGGTTCGGTCCACGGGACCGATTGCTCCCGATTCTAGCGGGCGCCGAGGGGCGAAACCGGTTCAGGTGAGGCTGGTCGTTCCGAGGAGTCGGCCGATCGCGTAGGTGATCGACATGGCGGCTGCGCCGCCGATGAGCAGCCGGATGACCGCGGTCCGTCGGTCGGCGCCGCCGAGCGCGGCGGACGCGTAGCCGGTGACGGCGAGACCGACGGCGACCGCGAGCGCGATCCAGAGCATGCGGTGCCACGCGATTAGTGAGGCTGCGATGGGGACGAGGGCTCCGAGGCTGAACGCGACCGCTGACGACAGTGCCGCTGCCAGGGGATTGGTGAGCTCCTCCTCGTCGAGCCCGAGTTCGATGTCGAGATGGGCGCCCAGGGCATCCTTCGCAGTGAGCTCTGTCGCGACCTGCCGGGCGGTCGGCTCACTGAGTCCTTTGGCGGTGTAGAGCCCGACGAGCTCGTCGAACTCTTCCTCCGGCCGATCCAGCAGTTCCTGTCGCTCTTTCGCGATCCACGCCCTTTCCGTGTCGCGTTGGGTGCTCACCGACACGTATTCGCCGAGGGCCATCGCCGAAGCCCCCGCCGACAGGCCGGCGACACCCGCGACGACGATCGCTCCGGGCGTGGCGGCGGTAGCGGCCACGCCTATCACCAATCCTGCGGTGGAGAGCAGGCCGTCGTTCGCTCCTAAGACCCCGGCTCGGAGCCAGTTCAGCTTGCTGCCCACCGCGCCGCTGTGCGGCTCGCCCTCGTGTCCGGAGTGATTCTTCGTGGTGTCGGCGATCCTGTCACTGGTCACATCGATCAGGGTAAGCGCAGGTCAGTGGCCATTTCAACGTACCCAAGGCTTCCCTCGCGCAGGGCTGCCAGTGCTCAATGAGGCAAGCCAATGCTCCCGCTTCGGTGAATTGGGACAGCTGGTTCCGCGTGTTCCGGCGCCACCGCTGATCGTCTTCGGTGCGATTCGCTTCAGGTGCCCGCCCGGCCTGTCAGCGGAGGTAGACGACGGCCCCGTTGCCGCCGGTGCATACGGAACCGGCGTTCGTGCAGGTCATGATGTAGGTGGTGTTCGTGACCCGGCTGTACACCTTGAACGGCCGAGAGCCGGACCCGTTGACGTGGTAGGTGTTCGCGGTGTTGATCGCGAATGCGCAGGACGTGTTGGCGTTCCCGCTGTAGACAGCGGCGCCCCGGGTGGAGGTGCCGCAGTACGAGGGCGCGGCGTTCGCCGCGGCGGTCGGGGCGAGGGCGGCGCCGAGTGCGAATACGGCAGTGGCCGCGACGAGCTTGCGGGTCATGAGGAGGCCTTTCGTGAGCTGCGCTGGAGTGATGACTTCTTGCTGCAGAGGACGATGCCAAAAGCGCCTTAATCGACACCTGGCACCTGCTTGTACTCGACGAAAGCTGCGCAGCGTGCTCCCGCATCGCTCACCAGCAGAGCCGCCTGATGGTCATCCCAACTGAGCCCGCTCAACGAGCCGCCGCTCGACTCCGTCGACGCCGAGCTCAAGGATTTCGCGTGCCGCCCGCAGCGACACCTCGTCGGGAGGGTTCGCGGCCACCAGCTCCGCTGCCCGGATTCCAGCCTCCGCGATTTCGCGTGCCGACTTCTGTGTGCGTCCCAGCTTCATCGCCCCGGTATACATCCGAGGTCTGACAATTTCCGCCCATCCGTCCTCGCTCGTGAATGCCCAGCCGAGCACGCGCGGGTCGTACCAGGCGGCGGCGTCGAGCGTCGCGCGGTCCACGATCGGGGGTGCCCGACCCGTTCCAGGCACGTCGAAGCGGCAGCAGCAGTACTCGACGCCGGGCGCCCAGTCACCGTTGAAGGTGGAAGGCGGCGCACCGTCGGGGTGCCCCCGTGCTCGAAGCCGGCCTGGAGTAGGCAGAGGCCGTCGGCGTCGGCGGGGTACCGCTCGTCGTTCACGATGCCGTAGCGGATGCCTTCGTCGCCGCTCCACGCTGTGGCCCTACGCCGAGCGGGACCGATCCCGGCGCCGTTCCCACAGCGCCCACGCGCCCATCAGCGCGGTCCAGATCGCCGTCATCACGGCCGCGTCGATGGCGGATTGGCCGAGCGTCTGCTCCGGGTTCAGCAGCCACACGAACCCCGCGGTGGTGAGCACGAAAACCACGACGGCGCCGACGAGCAGACCGCGGATGCTGTTCATGGCCGCGACGTTAACAGGTGTGCGGGGGAGTTGCCGGTACTCGGGGAGTCTCCGGGCGCTGCTGGCGCTGGAGCGCTCGCGCCGCGTCGCCCGCGCGAGTGGGCCCATCTCCGCGCGAGCAGAGGTGGTGGCTACGGGGCCTGGAGCGGACGAAGTTTGTCAGTCCCGGCGTGGATGATGCGGCCATGGATTCAGCCACCGCTCCGCCGCCAGACGAATCCGTCTGGCGTGGGTTCGCTGGCGCGAAGCTCCACCCGGTGTTCTGGGCCGGGGAGACGTCGGTCGAAGGCTACTGGTTCCCCAATGTGGTCGTCCGCCGCGATGGTGACGTCGAGGTGCCGATTGTCGTCGCCTCCGACGGATCGATCGACCCGCGCGGCCATTGGGGCGCGGCTGCGGTGAGCTCCCGCGGCGATGTCACCCTGAAGACCGGAGCGGGGGAGTTCGAGGTGGGGACCACCGAGCTCGAGGCGGTGATCCTTGCTGTGCAACTCGTCGAGGAGCTTGAGGCCTCGGCAGCGGTGGTCCTCGTCGATAGTGACGACGCGCTAGCGATCGCCCGCAACGCTCAGGGCAAATATCCGCCCGCTCGAACGCGCGGGATCGATGCCAGGGTGCGCTACCGGTTGGAGGCGGCGTTGTTCGGCATCGACTCGGTCATCGAGTTCCAGAAGGTGAAGGCGCATTCGGGGCACGAACTGAACGACGCTGCGGATCACGTCGCCTGGCTCGGACGGCGGGCGACCCGCGGTAGCCGGACTGTGGCCGAGCGTGAGTTGAGTACACGGCTGGAGACGATAAGCGAGGAAGTGCTTAGCCTGGCGATCTGACCTCTCATTCCCTAGCCGAAACACCTTCTGGCCCTGCCAGTCCGCCGCTTCCCGTCGCGCCGACAACCTGCCACAATCGCCGATATGTCCTTCGCTGAGATCGCCGGGTACCGAATCGTCCGTCAGCTGGGTGCCGGCGGCATGGGGCAGGTGTTCTTGGTCCAGCATCCGCGTCTGCCGCGTCAGGACGCGCTCAAGCTCCTGGACGCCGGTGTCTCGCGCAACGACGACTTCAAGGTGCGGTTCCAGCGCGAAGCCGACCTGCTCGCCCAGCTGTCGCACCCGAACATCGTGACGTTGCACGATCGGGGTGAGTTCGAGGACCGGTTGTGGATCACGATGGAGTATGTCGCCGGTACCGATGCCGGGGAGCTGGTGAAGGTGGGCGGCGCGCTGGATCCGACCTTGGGGTTGGAACTCGTCGCCGGTGCTGGCGCGGCCCTGGACTACGCGTGGCGAAAGCAGCGGATCACACATAGGGACGTCAAGCCTGCGAACATCCTGCTCGGCGTCGACGGGGGTGAGCTGGAGGTGGTGAAGCTCGCGGACTTCGGTATCGCCAAGGCTGCGGGTGAGTCGACGTCGTTGACGTCGACGGGGATCACCGTGGGGACGATGCAGTACATCTCGCCGGAGGCGATCGAGGGAGAGGACCTCGACAACCGTGCGGATATCTACTCGCTGGGGTGCACGGCGTTCCACCTGCTCACCGGCCGGCCACCGTACACGGGCAAGTCGATCACGGCGTTGATGAGCGCGCACCTGACGCAGGCTCCGCCGTCGGTGCGTGAGGTGGCGCCGCAGCTGCCGGATGGGCTCGACACGGTGTTCGCGAAGGTCCTGGCGAAGGCTCCGGAGGATCGGTATCAGAGCAGCGGGGAGTTCGTAGCCGCGCTGCGTGGTGCCCTCGATGGGCAGCTGGACGACAGTCTTGCGATTGCCGTGCCGGTTGTGCCGTCGCGACAGACCGCCCCGGACGTGGTCACCGAGCTCCGAGCTGAGCCCGGGCCTGCCGGCGACGCCGGCGCCACTCACCTGCGGGCCGCGGCTGCTGAGCGGGCGACGAGGTCGCGGGCGGTGCCGATCCTCGCCGCGGTCGTGGCCGTGCTGGCGGTCGCGGCGACGGTGCTCGGCGTGGCCGTCAGTCGGTCGGGTGGCGCCGAGGAGCCAGCTGCGGTGACGAGTTCCACGACGACCAATGTGCCTCCGGCGCCGGTCATCAGGCCTTCCAGTGCGTCCGCTCCCTCTCCGGTCTCAGTCAGCACACCGGCACCGATACCGACCGTGACCGCGAGGCCGACGACGGCCGCGACATTAGCTCCCACCATGACCACGTCAGTCAATAAGAATGTCCCGGGCTCATCCTCGCCACAGATCGAGGGAAGCTATTGCTACCCCTCCGAATACGGAAAGGTCTCTGACGACGGCAAGCTAGTGTGTGTTCCTCTAGGGGAAGGCTTCTGGCGCGACCGGACGAACGAGTCGCGGCCAGCAGTGAGGTACGGGTCGCCTTGCACCGAACCGGGTGCTCGCGCTCGAATCGCCGGTACCGATGAACTCACTACCTGCATCCTTAACACTGGCGGCGTCCTGACTTGGGGCGGTCAGTAGCCGGACTTTCTTCGCCCTGTTCAAGCAACAGTCTCGCTGCGTTGACCGCGGTTCAGCGCTCCAGCTGAATCGATCAGCAGCCCGCAACCCCGCTCACCTCCCAGCGGCGATCTGCAGCAGGTCCTACAACGGAACCACGGCTCGTACTGCCGTCACTTACGGAGGCCTGGACGTGGTGGTCCTACAGCTGAGGAAGAAACCGTGACCCGAGTCGGGGGAGCGGTTCACCTCGGCCTCGAGATCCGGGACCCTCTGTGCGGGGACGGGGGTGCCGATGGTGCCGTCCTGTGACAGCTCTCGCTCAGCGCGGTAGGCGCGCAGATTGCGCCCGAGCGCGTTGCAAGTGGCCATCCATACCGGGTTCACCGTGTCGACCTGCTACTGATACGTCTACAGACTTTTGAGAAGCATCGACCTGTCTGGCCAGTTCAAACCTGCACATTCCGTTCAATCCGCACCGCATCGAGAGAGCGAGCCCGCACGATGAGCACCCCGACCCCGCCGCCCGGATGGCACCCCGACCCCGCCGGATCGAGCCGGTTCCGCTGGTGGGACGGCACCATGTGGACCGAGCAGTACGCCGACAGCGCTGACGCCGCGCCGCCGTCCGCAGCCGGTGCGTCCGCGACGCCGCCCAGCGTTGAGAAGCCCATCAGCCGGGGCAAGAAGATCGCCCTCGGCGTCGGCGGCGCGCTCGTCGTGCTGATCCTCCTGACCCTCGTGGTGCCCAAGGACGAGAAGCCCACGAACGCCGCCTCCGAGACCACGACGACCGCCGCCGCATCCGCTCCGGCGACCACCGCCACGGCGCAAGCCGCACCGTCCGCCGCTCCGGCCACGAGCACCACGGCCACCACCTCGGCGCGTCGCTCGACCAAGCCGAAGCCCGCAGGCTGCGAGGCCGTGCCGGAGAACTACCTGTCCCTGATCAACGCCTCGTTCAAGAACGGCTATCAGCTGATTAACTCCAGCGCCTATACCGCTGGCGGCACGCTCTACATCGCCGGGGAGATCGCCAAGGCCGACGGCAGGATCCGCTCCCGCGACGACGTGTTCGCGGTCAAGGGCGGCGTCCTCAGCGCCATCACGGCGACCGCGCGTAACGAGTCGAACCTCCCCGACGCCCGCAAGGTCCAGGACCTCAGCGTTCTGGACGAGGGCGCGGTGAAGGCCCAGGACTGCGCCCGCACCTACTGATCTCTTAGCCTCACAGGTTCCTGCGATCGAGTCGTGCCCTGAGAATGACGAAACCCCCTCCGACGCTGGTGGGAGGGGACTTCTTGTTGTGCGCCATCAGGGACTCGAACCCCGAACCCGCTGATTAAGAGTCAGCTGCTCTGCCAATTGAGCTAATGGCGCCTGCTCGCTCGCTGCGTGCTGGAATACACTAGCAAGGAGTACGCCGAAACATGAAATCCGCAGTTCACGGCCGGTTTCTGGGCTAACCGCGGGTCACTGGAAGGCGCTGTAGCCGGTGAGCTTCTGGCCCAGGATCAGCGTGTGCATCTCCACGGTGCCCTCGTACGTCAGCACGCTCTCGAGGTTGTTCGCGTGCCGGATCACCGGGTACTCCAGTGAGATGCCGTTCGCGCCCAGGATCGTGCGAGCGGTGCGGCAGATGTCGATCGCCTCGCGCACGTTGTTGAGTTTGCCGATCGAGACCTGCTCGGCGCGCAGTGCCCCGGCGTCCTTGAGGCGGCCGAGGTGCACGGCGAGGAGCACGCCCTTCGTGTACTCGAGGGTCATGTCGGCGAGCTTCTGCTGGGTCAGCTGGAAGCCGCCGATCGGACGGCCGAACTGTTCGCGCTCCACCGCGTACCGCTGCGCGCACTCGAGCGCGGTGCGTGCGGCGCCCATGGCGCCCCAGACGATGCCGTACCGCGCCTCGCTGAGGCAGGAAAGAGGCCCGCGCAGCCCGCGGACCTCGGGAAAGGCCGCGGAGTCGGGAACGCGCACACCGTCGAGCACCAGCTCGGACGTGACGGACGCACGCAACGACATCTTGTGCTCGATGGTGTTCGCGGCGAAGCCGGCGGTCTCCGTCGGTACGGCGAAGCCGCGGACGCCCTCGTCGGTCCGTGCCCAGATCACGGCGACGTCGGCCAGGGAGCCGTTGGTGATCCACATCTTCCGGCCGTCGAGGATCCAGTCCGCGCCGTCGCGCCGCGCCCTGGTGCGCATGCTGGCCGGGTCGGAGCCGTGGTCGGGCTCGGTCAGCCCGAAGCAGCCGATCAGCTCGCCCGCCGCCATGCCGGGCAGCCAGCGCTGCTTCTCCTGCTCGCTCGCCCACTTCCAGATCGCATACATCGCGAGCGAGCCCTGCACGGAGACCATCGACCGCAGCCCCGAATCACAAGCCTCGAGCTCGAGGCAGGCGACGCCGTACTCGGTGGCGGTCGTTCCGGCGCAACCGTATCCGTCGAGGTGCATGCCGAGCAGGCCGAGGGCGCCCAGCTTGCGCATCAGGCCGCGGGGATCATCGAGTTCTCCGCGCTCGAACCAGTCGGCCACGTAGGGCTCCACCTCGCGGGCGGTCAGCGCGCGCACGGAGTCGGCGATCGCACGCTCCTGGTCGGTGAACAGGCCGTTCAGGCCCGCCAGCTCATCGGGATGTGTGGTCATGATGCCTCCTCGGCGCCACCCTAGCCGGGCGCGGTGGCAGGGGAGCCGAATGTCGTGCTTAGGTGGGCGCATGACCCTTCCCGGAACCCCCGCCCACGCGGGCGCCGCAGAGGTGCTCAGGCCGCCGGCCCACCAGGTCTCGCCGCGCGCGAAGATCTGGTGGACGGTGCGCGCTGCGATCCGCTGGGCCATAGTGATCCCGCTGATCACGGTGGTGCTCGTGGTGATACCGGACGTACCCTGGTACGTCGCCGTCGCGGCCTTCCTGGTGCTGGCGGCCGCCGCCGCGGCGCACCTGATCGTGATGCCGCGCTTCCGCTACGCCTTCCACCGTTGGGAAATCAACGAGGTGGCGGTGTACTCGCAGGCGGGCTGGCTGACCCGGACCCGCGTCCTGATCCCGATCTCGCGCGTGCAGGTGATCGACACCGTCGCCGGGCCGCTCGAGCGCTCCTTCGGCCTGGCGACGGTCACTGTCACCACGGCCTCGTCGGCGGGCACGGTGCGCATCTCGGGCCTGCCCACGGAGACCGCGCAGGCGATCGCCGCCAGCCTCACCGTCAGCGCCGCGGAGGACACCGATGACGCAACCTGATCCCCCGGCGGCGCCCGCCACGAGCGACGACTGGAACCGACTCTCTCCGTGGGGAATCGGGACTCGTGTCATCAAGTCGATCCCGTCGCTCATCCCCGCGCTCATCGGCGTCTTCTTCCTCGGGCGCGCCGCGGGCCCTGTGTTCTTCGTGATCGCCGGCGTCGCGATCAGCGTCCTGGTGGGCCTGCTGCCGTGGCTCACCACGCGCTGGCGGGTCACCGAGGATCAGCTGGAGCTGCGGCACGGACTGCTGCGCAAGGTCTCCGCCACCGCGCGCCGCGACCGGATCCGCAGCGTCGACGTCACGGCCGGGCCCATCGAGCGCGCGCTCAAGCTGCGCAAGGTGGTGGTCGGTACCGGCGTGGGCGGTAAGGAGTCTGCGCTCGTCCTCGACCCGATCCCCGCCGGCGTCGCCGAGCGACTCGGCCGGGACCTCCTGCGTCGCAGCGCGGCACCGTCGACCGCTGACGTGCCGGGTGAGGACGGGGCCGAGGCGGCGCCCGCACTCGCCGCGCCCGAGGAGGAGCTCGCGCGACTCCGGCCGGCGTGGATCCGGTTCGCCCCGTTCTCGCTCACCGGGTTCGCCGTCGTCGCCGCGGGCGCGGGGATCGGTTTCCGCACCGTCGACGAGGCGGGGCTGCGCGAGCGCGGCTCCCAGCTCGCGGAGTCCTGGTTCGTCACGATCCTCGACCTCGGTGCGGCCGTGGTGATCCCGGCCGCCGTGCTGCTCGTGATCGCGCTCTCGGTCCTGGTCTCGGTGCTCGCCTACGTGCTCGCGTTCTGGGGCTTCCGACTGGTCCGCCGGGCCGACGGGGCGCTGCACACCAGTCGCGGGCTCATCTCGACGGTGGCGGCGACGATCGAGCGCAAACGGGTGCGGGGGGTGCAACTGCACGAACCCGTCCTCATGCGCCTGCCCGGCGGCGCGAAGCTGCGGGCCATCGCCACGGGCACGGATCGCAATCCCACCCTGCTACCGCCCGCCCCGCGGGCCGAGGCCGTCCAGGTCGCCGACAAGATCCTCGGCCGGCCCGGCGCGGTGGAGGTGCCTCTGACGGGGCACGGCCCGGTGGCGGTGCGGCGCCGCTACACCCGCGCGCTGGCGGCGGCGGCACTGCCCGCAGTGGCGTTCGCCGCCCTCGCAGTGGGGGCCGCCGTGATCCCCGACTGGTGGGCGTTGGTCCCGGCCGCGGTCGCTCTCGTGCTGTTGGTGGGGGCCGTGGGTACGGCGTCCGTCCGCGCCCGGCATCTCGGTTCGGCCACGAACGGATCGACCGTGTCGATCGGTGCGCCCACTCTCGCGCGCACCCGCACCGTCCTCGAGTTCGACGGCGTGACCGGCTTCGTGACCCGGGAGTCCTTCTTCCAGCGGCGCGCGGGCGTCGCGACCCTCACCGTCGCGACCGCTGCAGGCGCCTTCGGCGCGGTGGACGTGACACCGGAGCGCGCGGCGGAGCTCGCGCGCACCGTCCAGCCCGAGATCGTGACGGGGTTCCTCGTCAGCGAGGCGTGAGTCGGTACAGCTTGATCGTGCGTTCGCCGGCCCAATCGACGTAGTCGTCGTACGCCGGCCACACCGCGACAATACTGGGCCACAGGCGTTTCCGATCGGACTCGGAGACCCGCCGTGCCCGCACCGGGATGCGCCGGGTGCCGAGGAGCACTTCGGCGTCGGGCGTCGCCTCGAGGTTGTAGGACCACGCGGGGTGATGCTTCTGGCCGAAGTTGGAGGCGATCACCACGAAGTCCTCGCCGTCGCGCACGTAGAGCAGTGGAACGGCTCGGGCGACCCCGCTGCGCCGGCCGACGGTGGTGAGGGTGAGCTGAGGGAGCAGGGCCTCGGGGATGAGGTGCACCGAGCCGCGGCTGATGCGGGTCACGGCCTTGTCGAGCGGCACGGCGGCGCGCACGACGCGCGACACCGCGCGGTGCCGCCCGAGCTGCAGGAACCGTGATCTGACGTGATCCACGACGGTCATGGCGGCAGTGTAGTGAATTCGACCCGCCGCCGGGCCGTGATCAGTTGGTCGCCAGGCGCGCGCCGCCCGCGGCGCGGAGCACCGCGTTCAGCGAGTAGTACTGGGTGAGCTGCTGCGTGACGCGACCGGAGTCGCTGTCGGTGAGGGTGACCGCGTCCGTGATGATGCCCAGCGCGGCGTTGTCCGACGTGCGGATCAGCGGCCCTCCGCTGTCGCCCTGCGTGGTCACGATGTCGGCCACGACCCAGTCGCCCATCACCTTTGTCACCCTGCCGCAGCGGCGCCCGTTCACCGAGCCCAGCTGGCACACCGGATCGCCGACCTGCGCGGTGCCCACCGTCCGCGGCGCCATCCCGGGCGCGGACGCGAGGAGCCTCACCTGCGGGTCGGTCAGCCGGAAGGTCGCCCAGTCGGGGCCGAACGGATCGACGGGGGAGTAGCGCCCCGGGCGGTTCGGGTCCTCCTTGACCGCGGGGGACTTCGACTGCACGACCTCACCGACGATCCACTTCTTGACGCCGACCGGCTGCTCCGGCGCGCCGCAGTGCCCCGCGGTCACGCCGAGCCGCTCGCCGCCCGGGGCGGTCACGGCGAAGCCCATGGTGCACTGCAGCGACTCGAAGCGGCCGCCGCCGAGGGAGCGCTGCAGGATGTCGATGCGGTCGCCCGGCGCCACCGACTTCGGGGCGGGGGCCTGCGTGGGCGCGGAGGCGGGTGCGCTCGGCGCCGCGGGGCTCGACGGTGCGGAGGGCTTGGGCGACGGGGCCGGCGTCGTCGGCGCACCCGATGCGAGCGCGGGGGTCAGGAGCACTCCGGACACCAGCAAGGTGATCACCCCGATCGTTCCGCGTCGCAGTGTCGCACCGATGCGCGTCCCGTCGGTCAAGGTCGAACCCTCCTAGGGTGGGTGATCGAGGGGCGCTCAAGGAAAGCGCCGCAGAAAAACGTGACTGAGCCTACCATTCCGCATGACTGACCTCGCGTGAGATCAGTTCACCGTAATGGGATTTCGCTCGTCGTATACATCATGTACGAACAGCGAGTTTCGGTTCCTGGACCTGAGGAGACCTCGGAGTGTCTGACCAGACATATCAGACGATTGCAGTAACCCTGTATTTCGCCGCCATGTTGTACATCGGTTGGAGTGCGTATCGGAAGACGCGCGACAACCTCGACGACTACATGTTGGCGGGCCGTGGCCTCAAACCCTGGGTCGCGGCGCTCAGCGCCGGGGCATCGGACATGTCCGGCTGGCTGCTGATGGGCCTGCCCGGGGCGATCTACGCCAAGGGGCTCGTCGAGTCCTGGATCGCGATCGGCCTGACGGTGGGCGCGTGGCTCAACTGGAAGTTCGTCGCGCCGCGGCTGCGCTCGTACACCGAGGTCGCGGGCAACTCGATCACGATCCCCAGCTTCCTCGAGCACCGTCTACGTGACCGGTCGCGTTCGCTGCGGATCGTGTGCGGCCTCATCATCCTGGTCTTCTTCACCTTCTACGTCTCCAGCGGCATGGTGGCCGCGGGGAAGTTCTTCGACAGCACCTTCGGTGTGCAGTACATCCACGGCATGCTCATCGTCGCGGCGGTGACGATGATCTACACGCTCTTCGGCGGCTTCCTCGGCGCCACGCTCACGGACGTCGCCCAGGGCCTGCTCATGCTCGCCGCCCTGGTCGCCGTGCCGATCGTCGCCCTGATCAAGGTGGGTGGGCCGGCCGTCACCATCGAGACCGTGAACGAGGTGAACCCGACCTTCTTCAGCCTGTTCGCGGGCGGCACCGCCCTCGGTATCGTCTCCGCGGCAGCGTGGGGCCTCGGCTACTTCGGTCAGCCCCACATCATCGTGCGGTTCATGGCGCTGCGCTCGCCGCAGGAGGCGTCCACCGCCCGCCGCTTCGGCATCAGCTGGATGGTCGCCACCGCCCTCGGGGCGATCCTCACCGGGTTCATCGGTATCGCCTACTTCGCGCTGCACCCCGAGAAGGCGCCGAGTGACCCCGAGACCGTCTTCCTGGTGCTCGCGCAGATCCTGTTCCACCCGTTCGTCGCGGGCCTGGTCCTCGCGGCCGTGCTCGCGGCCATCATGTCGACGGTGTCCTCGCAGCTGGTCGTATGCTCGTCGGCGCTGGTCGAGGACCTGTTCAAGATCTTCGCCGAGAAGTCGGGGCGCGAGACGCAGATCAGCGACAAGACCTACGTGCGGCTCGGTCGGCTGGGCGTGCTGGTCGTCGCGGTGATCGCGGTGGTGCTCGCCATCGACCCGTCCGACAGCATCCTCGAACTCGTCGGCTTCGCCTGGGCCGGCTTCGGCTCGTCCTTCGGCCCCGTCGTGCTCCTCGCGCTGTTCTGGCGCAAGCTCACCGCGCCGGGCGCCCTCGCGGGCCTCATCGTGGGCGCGGTCGTCGCCTTCGTCTGGGGTCAGTGGCCGCCCTTCGATCTGTACGAGATCGTGCCCGGCTTCCTCGCGAACCTCGTGGTCGCGGTCGGTGTCAGCCTCGCGACGTACCGGCCCGACGCTGCCGTCGACGCAGAATTCGACGAGGCCGCCCGCCTGGCGGAGAAGCAGCCCGCGTAGGCCGAGAGACGAAGAAGGCCGGTCGTTCCCCTCGAGGAACGACCGGCCCGCTCCGTGTGTCCGGCATCACCATCCAACCAGCGGGGTGACGTGGATGCACGAGAAGTGGAGCGGGGATCGCGGAACAGGGCGCACGGCCCTCGCCACACCCCGTTGCATGGGAAGAAAAACCCGGTCTTGCAACGAATCTTGTTGCAAGACCGGGCTTTCCCGTTTGGGGTGGATGACGGGACTCGAACCCGCGACAGCCAGAATCACAATCTGGTGCTCTACCAACTGAACTACACCCACCAGGTGCCTGGGATCGCCAGGCTGGGAGAACTCTACCCGACGGTTCCGGCGGAATCCAATCGGTATGACGCCCACCCTGTCGATCCGGCGACCTGCGGTCTCAGGCCGGGCCGAGCTCCTGCACGGCAGCGGTGATCTGCTCGGTCGACGGGCCGGGCGCGGGCACGAAGGCGGTGCTGCGGTAGTACTTCAACTCGCGGATCGACTCGCGGATATCGGCGAGCGCACGGTGTGCGAGGCCCTTGTCCGGCTGGCCGAAGTAGATGCGCGGGTACCAGCGGCGGCACAGCTCCTTGATCGAGCTGACGTCCACCATTCGGTAGTGCAGGAAGTCGTCCAGTTCCGGCATCTCCTTGGCGATGAAACCCCGGTCGGTGGCGATCGAGTTGCCCGCCAGCGGCGCCGCGCCCGCCTCGAGGTGCTCGCGGAGGTAGGCGAGCACGGCCTCCTCGGCCTCGCGCACGGTCACCGTCGACGCCCGGACATCGTCCGTCAGGCCCGAGCGGGCGTGCATCTCCTGCACCACGGGCGGCATGGCGGCGAGCGCCTCCTCGTCGGCGTGGATCACCAGGTCCACGCCGTCTCCGAGGATGTTCAGGTCCCCGTCGGTCACCAGGGCGGCGATCTCGATGAGCCGGTCGGAGGTCAGGTCGAGGCCGGTCATCTCACAATCGATCCACACGAGTTTGTCGTCCACGCCGATCAGCGTAGCCAACGCCAACGGTCGTGGACGGGCGCGTCCCGCAACCTGGTATCGATGTCGACGACCCGTCAGAACCTCCATCGACCCAGGTCTCGGCTAGGGTTTGCACCGTGACTGACAACGCGAAATCCCCGGCGCAGACGATCGCCGCGGGTTACGAATTCTCGGGGCCCGCCCTGGAGCTCGGAACCGTCCTCGTGGACGGCACCGTCGACCCGTCGGCCAAGGTGCGGATCCCGCTGGCCATGATGAACCGCCACGGCCTGGTCGCCGGCGCCACGGGCACCGGTAAGACGAAGACGCTGCAGCTCATCGTCGAGCAGCTGTCGGCCAACGGCGTGCCCGTCGTGCTCGCCGATATCAAGGGCGACCTCGCCGGCCTGTCCAAGCCGGGCGAGGCCAACGACAAGACCGCAGCTCGCGCCACCGACACCGGCGACGACTGGAAGCCGTCCGGGGTTCCGGCGGAATTCGTCTCCCTCGGCACCAACGGCGTCGGCGTTCCGATCCGCGCGACCATCTCCTCGTTCGGCCCGATCCTGCTGTCGAAGGTGCTCGGCCTGAACGCGACCCAGGAGTCGACGCTCGGCTTGATCTTCCACTGGGCCGATCAGAACCAGCTCGAGCTGCTGGACCTCAAGGACCTGCGCTCGGTGATCCAGTACCTCACCTCGGCGGAGGGCAAGGCCGACCTGGAGGGTATCGGCGGCGTGAGCAAGCAGACCGCCGGCGTGATCCTGCGCGCCCTGGTCAACCTCGAGGCCGAGGGCGGCGACACCTTCTTCGGCGAGCCCGAGATCGACATGGGCGACCTGCTCCGCACCGCGGGCGGCCAGGGCGTTGTCACCCTGTTCGAGCTCGGCGACCAGGCCGCGCGGCCGACGCTGTTCTCCACCTTCCTCATGTGGGTGCTGGCCGATCTGTTCCAGTACCTGCCCGAGGCCGGCGACCTCGACAAGCCCAAGCTCGTCTTCATCTTCGACGAGGCGCACCTGCTCTTCGCGGACGCAAGTAAGGCGTTCAAGGACCAGGTCGAGCAGACCGTCAAGCTGATCCGCTCGAAGGGCGTGGGCGTCTTCTTCTGCTCGCAGCTACCCACGGACATCCCGAACCCGGTGCTCAGCCAGCTCGGCGCGCGCATCCAGCACGCGCTGCGCGCCTTCACCCCGGAGGATCAGGCCGCGCTGAGCAAGACGGTCAAGACGTACCCGACGTCGCCTGCCTACAAGCTCGACGAGGCCCTCACCAGCCTCGGCATCGGCGAGGCGATCGTCACCGTGCTCTCCGACAAGGGTGCGCCGACGCCCGTCGCGTGGACCCGCCTGCGGGCCCCGCGCTCGCTGATGTCCGCGATCGGCGACGATGCCGTCCGGTCGGCCGCACAGGCGTCGCCGCTGTGGGCGAAATACGCGCAGACCGTCGACAACCTGTCGGCGTTCGAGAAGTTGTCGCAGAACGCCCAGCAGGCGCAGCAGGAGAACGCGCCGGCCGAGCAGGCCCCGCCGCCCCCGCCGGCGCCCAAGAGGGAAGAAGAGGAGTCCGGTTGGGTGTCGGACGTGATGAGTAACCCCGCCGTGAAATCCTTCCTGCGGTCCGCGGCGTCCAGCGCCGGTCGAGAGCTGTCCCGCAGCATCTTCGGCACCAAGCGTCGCCGCTGACGCCTCTGCTCGCGACGCAGAACGCCGCCCGCCCCGTGCAACCACGAGTCGGGCGGCGTTCTCCGCGGCGGCGGGTGCTCCCGGCCGCGACGATCAGTCGCCCGCGAGCTTCTTGTACATCTCGCCGACGATGGGCGCCATGATCGCGCGCGGGGTGTAGTGGCCGGCCATGGACATGCCCTTCGAGAGCAGGCCCGGCACGACGCGCATCTTGTTCTTCTCGAGCGCGTCCAGGGTCACGCGCGCGGTGTACTCGGTGTTGACCCAGAGGAACTCCGGCACGACCTTCTCGACCGTGGAGCGGTCCTCGGGGTCGGGGAGCTCGGTACGTACCGGGCCGGGCGCGAGCAACGTGACATGCACCCCGGTCTTCTTCAGCTCACCGCGCAGCGACTCGGAGAAGGTGTTGGCGAAGGCCTTCGAGGCCGCGTAGGTGGCATTGTTCGGGATCGGCATGTTGCCGGCGGCGGAGCCGGTGATCATGATGCCGCCGCTGCCGCGCTTGACCATCTGGGGGAGGACCGCGAGGGTCAGGTCGTGGACGGCGTTGGCGTTGAGCTCCAGCTGCGCGCGCTCGTAGTCGAAGTCGAGGTCGATGACGCGGCCGAAGGTCGCGGTGCCGGCGTTGTTGCACAGGATGGAGATCTCGCGGGAGCCGAGCTCCTCGCAGAGCACGGCGCGGGCGGCGTGATCGGAGAGGTCGACGCCCCGGACCTCGGCTTCCACGCCGAACTCGGCGCGCAGCTTCGCGGCCAGCTCCTCCATCGGGCCGGTGCTGCGGGCCACGAGGATGACCGAGTGGCCGCGGCGGGCGAGCTCCGTCGCGAGGGCGACACCGATGCCGGAGGAGCCGCCGGTGACGACGGCGCGGGCGGACTGATGGGGTGCGGGTACTGGCATGGGGGAGATGCTACGGGAGGCCGCGGGCGAGCCGACATCGCGAAGATCGCACTGTGACCTCCGGACTCGGCGGCCTCCCGGATGCGGCGGATCGCGTCCGGACCGCGATCCGCCGCACCAGGTCCGACTATGACGCTCGCGGGGCTAGAGTGAGGCCGCGAGCTCGGTGCCCTGCCGGATCGCCCGCTTGGCGTCGAGCTCGGCGGCCAGCGCGGCGCCGCCGATCACGTGCGCCTTCACGCCACGCTCGGCGAGCGCCTCGTCGAGGTCCCGCACCGACTCCTGGCCGGTGCACAGGATCACCGTCTCCACGTCCAGCACGCGCGCGTCCGTGCGGTCCTCGCCGAAGGTGATGTGCAGGCCGGCATCGTCGACCTTCTCGTAGTTGACGCCGGTGAGCTGCTCGACCTTCTTCATCTTCACGGCGGCGCGGTGCACCCACCCGGTGGTCTTGCCGAGGCCGATGCCCTGCGGGGTGCTCTTGCGCTGCAGCATGTAGACCTTGGAGCGGGTCGACGGCGCCGGAGCCGGCTTGGTGATGAAACCGGGCACGTCGCCCTGGCGCGTGACGCCCCACTCGGCGTTCCACTCGTCGAGGTGCAGGGTGGGCGACTTGTCCGTGGTGACGAACTCGGCCACGTCGAAGCCGATGCCGCCGGCGCCCATGATGGCTACGGTGTCGCCGATCTCCTTGGCGCCGCTGATCGCCTCGGCGTAGGTGATGACCTTCGGGTGGTCGACGCCCGGGAACGACGGGACGCGCGGCACGACGCCCGTCGCGATGATCACCTCGTCGAACTTGCCGGCCAGGTCATCGACGGTCGCCTCGGTGCTCAGGTGCACCGTCACCTGGTTGCGGTCCAGCATTGTGCGGAAGTAGCGGATGGTCTCGTTGAACTCTTCCTTGCCCGGGATCTTCGCGGCGTAGCCGAACTGGCCGCCGATCTGATCGCTCGCCTCGAAGAGGTCCACCTTGTGGCCGCACTCGGCGGCGCTGACGGCGGCGGAGAGTCCGGCCGGCCCGGCGCCGACGACCGCGACGCGCTTGGCGGCGCGGGTCGGCGCGAGCACGAGGTCCGTCTCCCGGCCGGCACGCGGGTTCACCAGGCAGGAGACCTTCTTATGCACGAAGGCGTGGTCGAGGCAGGCCTGATTGCAGCCGATGCAGGTGTTGATCTCCTCGGCCCGCTCGTCGCGTGCCTTGTTCGCCCACTCGGGGTCGGCGAGGAGAGGGCGGGCGATCTGCACGAGCTGCGCGTCGCCCCGCTCGAGCAGTTCCTCGGCGGTGGCGGGCATGTTGATGCGGTTCGCGGCGCACACCGGGATGTTGACGGCGCGCGTCACATCGGCGGTGAACGCCGCGAAGGCGGCGCGGGGGACCGAGGTCACGATCGTGGGAACGCGGGCCTCGTGCCAGCCGATGTCCGTGTTGAGGATGTCGACGCCGGCGGCTTCGAGTTTGTGCGCCAGCGTCAGGATCTCGTCGCGGGTCTGGCCCTCCTCGACGAAGTCCGCCATCGACAGACGGAAGACGACGATGAAGTCGTTACCGCAGCGTTTGCGGATCTCCCGCACGATCTCGACGGGGAATCGCTGACGGTTCTCGGCGGAACCGCCCCACTTATCGGTGCGCTTGTTGGTGCGCGCCGCCAGGAACTGGTTGATGAGGTAGCCCTCGCCTCCCATCACCTCGACGCCGTCGTAGCCGGCCTTCTGCGCGGTGCGGGCGGCGTTGCCGAAGTCGCGGATGGTCTTGCGCACCTCGAAGTCCGACATGGCGCGCGGTTTGAACGGATTGATCGGCGCCTTGATCGCGCTCGCGGAGGCGCTCAGCGGGTTGTACGAGTACCGCCCGGCGTGCAGCAACTGCATCGCGATCTTGCCGCCCTCTCGGTGCACCGCGTCGGTCACCTTCTTGTGCAGGATCGCGTCGAGTGGGCTGGACATCTTCGCGCCGGCGGGCAGCAGCCAGCCGGTGATGTTGGGGGAGTAGCCGCCGGTGATGATGAGCCCGACGCCGCCCTTGGCGCGCGCCGCGAAGTACGCCGCGAGTTTGCCGATGTCCCATGGCATGTCCTCGAGGCCGGTATGCATGGAGCCCATCACGACGCGGTTCTTCAGCGTCGTGTGACCGAGGTCGAGGGGTTCGAAGAGGTGGGGATACTTGGCTGACATTGGCTGATCCTTCTCCGTTGAGCAGGGACTGGGGCTGATGGGGGGCTTGATTCAGGGGGCGAGCGCGGTGAGTACTTCGTCGAGCCAGGCGACGGTGCTCTGTTCGGAGTACACGCCCCCGCGCAGCACCAGGTGCTGCTGTAGGGCGGTCCCGGTGAGAGTGGCCGGCGCCGGGTAGTCACGGGCCTCGAGGGAGCGGAAGAGGTCCGCCCGCTCGGCGTGCAGCTCGCGCACGCGCCGGATCTCGGCGATCAGGTCCGGTAGGTCCGACGGTGCCGCGCCCCGGATCTTGGTGGCCAGTTCGCGCCGATCCATGGCGTCTTTACCCGGGGTGCGGATCCACTCCGAGAGGACCTTCCGGCCGGAGTCGGTGATGGAGTAGACCTTCTTGTCGGGCTTGCCGTCCTGCGCCTGTTCGACGTAGACGACGAGGCCGTTCTCCGTCATTCGTGCGAGCGTCTTGTAGATCTGCTGGTGCGAGGCCCGCCACCAGTGCCCGATCGAGCGGTCGAAACGCCGGGTGAGCTGGTACCCGGTACCCGAACGCTCGCTCAGGGAGACGAGCAGTGCGTGTTCGAGGGCCACACCCGCGACGGTACCGCGACGATCGACACTATGCAACAAGTTGCACAGGGTGGTAGGCAAGAGTCGGGTGAGCGCGCCGCTGCCGATAAGATGACCACCGCACCACTGCCTCCGTAGCTCAGTTGGATAGAGCATCGGCCTTCTAATCCGAATGTCGCAGGTTCGATTCCTGCCGGGGGCGCTCACGGGCGGCGACCTTCTCGGCCGGATCCCCTTCCGAGCGAGGATCGGCTGGCTACGCTGAGCCGATGCCCAGGATCCGGCTGCGTACGCAGATCCTCCTGCTCCAGGTGGTGATCATCATCATCAGCCTCACCGTGGGCTTCGGGATCGTCCTTCATCGCGTCGCCACCGACACGCGCACCGAGTACGGCTACCGAGCGAAGGCGATCGCCGAGACGGTCGCCTCCGACACCGAAGTCCGCGCCGGCGCCGCCGGGCAATCGGCGGCGCGGCGGGCCGGACGCCCGGCCGCGCAACAGGAACTCGCGGCCGCCCCGTTGCAGCGCCAGGCGCTCGCCATCACCGAACGCACGCACGTCCTCTTCGTGGTCATCGCCGACGACGCGGGCTACCGCATCGCCCACCCGGAGCCGTCCCACCTCGGCGCGCCGCTGAGCACCGACCCGTCCGCCACCCTCGCCGGGGAGGTTGAGGTGTCCCAGCAGCGTGGAACGCTGGGCGAATCGGTCCGCGCCAAGGCCCCGGTGCTCGGGGACGACGGCATCGTCGTCGGACTGGTCAGCGTCGGCATCGCGACGGAGACCGTGGACGAGGCCGCGCGGCGCGCCCTACTCCTGCTGGTGGGGCTCGCCGCACTCGCTCTCGCCATCGGCGTCCTCGGATCCGGACTCCTCGCACGGCGGTGGCGGCGCCTCACCCTCGGCCTCGAACCCGAGGAGATGGCCGAGCTCATCCGAGAGCAGAACGCTGTCCTGTACTCGGGCTCCGAGGGCGTGATCGCAATCGACGCGGAGGGCGTCACCCGGGTCATCAACGACCGGGCCCGCGAGTTGCTCGGCGTCACGGCCGAGGCGGGCACGCCGCTCGCCGACCTCGGCCTGACGGACCGGGTGGCGGGCGTCGTCGAGACACCGACCGAGGTGCCGGTCGCCGCCGCGGTGAACGAGCGCGTCGTCCTCGTCGCCTCGCGGCGGGTGATCCGGGGCGACACCGACTTGGGCACGGTGCTCACCGCCGTCGACCGGACCGACGTCGAGGCGCTGACCCGGGAGCTGGACTCGGTGCAGGCGATGAGCGCGGCGCTGCGCGCGCAGCGGCACGAGTCGGCGAACCGGATCCACGTCGTCGCCGGGCTGCTCCGGGACGGCCGTACCGACGAGGCCCTGGCGTACCTCGACGAGATCGCGGGCCGCGCGGGTGTTCTCCCGGTCTCCGGTCTCGATCGCCTCGACGAGCCGCACCTGCGGGCCTTCGTCTCCGCCAAGGCGGCGCGGGCCCGCGAGCGGGGCGTCGTCCTGCGCGTCGGCGCCGACACGGCCCTCGTCGGCGTGCTCGCCCACCCCGTCGACACCACGACCCTGGTCGGCAACCTGCTGGACAACGCCATCGACGCGGCCGGCGACGGCCCCGCACCCCGGGAGGTGGAGCTCGACGTGCTCCGTGACGGCGACGACCTCGCGATCATCGTCGTCGACAGCGGCCCCGGCTTCGCCGTCGACGACCCCTTCGCCGAGGGGGTCAGTACGCGCGCCGATCCGACGGTGCCCGGCGGGCGCGGGCTCGGCCTCGTCATCGCCCGCCAGGTCGCCCGCGGGCACGGGGGCGAGGTGACCGTCGTGGCGCGGGGCGACGACGGCGAGCCCACCACCGTCATGGCCACACTGCCCCGGGGGGTGTGCGACGATGCCTGACGACCTGCGGATCCTCGTCGTCGACGACGACTTCCGGGTGGCCGCGGTGCACGCGAAGATCGTGGACGCGATGGTCGGCCTCACGACCGCGGGATCCGCACGCAGCCTGTCCGAGGCCCGCGCGATCCTCGAGCGCGACCGGGTCGATCTGGCGCTCGTGGACGTCTACCTGCCGGACGGTTCGGGGATCGACCTCGTCCGCGAGCTGCGCTGTGATGCGTTCATCCTCGGCGCCGCCGACGACGCCGCCAGCGTCCGGGCCGGCCTCGCCGCGGGGGCGCTGCAGTACCTCATCAAGCCTTTCGCGACGACGGAACTGGCCCGCAGGCTCGGCGCCTACACCGCGTACCGCCGGATCCTCGGCGCCGGCGAGGTCACGCAGGAGCAGGTCGACGCCGCGGCCTCGGTGCTCCGCAGCGAGCGGCCCGCCTCGCGGCGCGACGAGTCCGGCTCGGTCACCGAACGGCGGATCGTCGAGGCGCTGCGCACCGCCGACGGGCCGATGCTCGCGGACGACCTCGCCTCGGAGGTCGGCGTCTCCCCGGCGACCGCCCGGCGTTACCTCGCGGAGCTGGTGCGGGAGGGAACGCTGACGATGGCGCTGCAGTACGGCGCCACCGGCAGGCCGCGCCAGCGGTACACGCTGAGCTGAATTCCACGCGCGCCCGCCGGCCGATCCTCCGACTCGTCCGTCGCGGCACCCCGGGGCGCGGTCGACCCTGCCCCGACGGCATGGTGTCTCCTGGAGTCATCCCGACGAAAGGAGTGACCACCATGCCGCTGCCGAACCTCATCACCGTCGAGGAGTTCTTCGCTTCGCCCGTTCGGGCCGCAGCGAAGATCTCGCCCGACGGCACCCGGATCGCCTTCCTGGCGCCGTCGAACGACCGGCTCAACGTCTGGGTCGAGGACCTCGATGGGGATGCGCCCGCCCGGCCCGTCACCGCCGACGCGACCCGCAGCGTCCAGATGTTCTACTGGACCACCGACCCTCGCTGGCTGATCTACCTGCAGGACAACGGGGGCGACGAGCGTTGGCACCTCCTGCGTGCGGACCTGGACGATCCCGGCGCGCCGGCCGTGGACCTCACCCCGTTCGACGGGGCGACGACCTTCCTCATGGACCTCCCGATCGCCCGCCCCGGCATCGCGATCATCTCCACCAACGCCCGCAAGGTCGACGAGTTCGACGTCTTCGAGCTCGACATCGCGACCGGCGGCCTCACCGAGATCGAACGCAATCCCGGCAACGTCGCCGGCTGGGTCTACGGCGCCGACGGCACCCTGTTCGCCTCGACCCAGGACGCTGCGGGGGCGATCGCGATCTGCCGGTGGGACTCCGGGACGCGCGAACTCCGACCGATCGCCGCGTTCGACGGCCTCGACTACCCGCTGGGCGTGTTCCCGATCGTGCCGGCGCCCGACGGCGGGCTCTGGCTGGGTTCCAACCGCGGGACCGATCGCACGCGCGTCGTGCACCTCGACGGCGTGACCGGCGAGGAGACCGAGGTCGATGCGCACCCGTCGCTCGACCTCGACACCACCGGCCTCGTCGCCCCGATCCTGCCGCAGCCGCTCATCGTCGACCCGCGCGCCGGCACGCTGCTCGGCGTGCGGTACCTCGGTGAGCGACAGGAGATCCGCGCGCTGGACGCGCGGTTCGGCGAGGTGCTCGAGGCACTGCGGGGCCTCTCCGACGGTGACGTCGGCGCCCTGTCCTGCGACCTCGACGGGAACCGGTGGGTCGTGTCCTTCGTCCACGACCGGGACCCCGGCGCGACGTACGTCTACGACCACGGCACGGGCGAATCCCGCCTGCTGTTCCGGCCCTTCCCGCACCTCGATCCCGCGCAGCTGGCGCCGATGGAACCGGTCACCGTCACCGCCCGCGACGGTCGCGCGCTGCCCTCCTTCCTGACCCTGCCGCAGGGCGTGGACCCCGTCGGCCTGCCCCTGGTACTCCTCGTGCACGGCGGGCCGTGGTCCCGCGACACCTGGGGCTATCACGGCGAGGTGCAACTGCTGGCGAACCGCGGTTATGCGGTGCTGCAGGTGAACTTCCGCGGCTCCACCGGCTACGGCAAGGCCCACATGCAGGCGGGGATCGGCGAACTGGCCGGCGCGATGCACGACGACCTCATCGACGCCGTGGACTGGGCCGTCGCGGAGGGCATCGCCGACCCGGAGCGGCTCGCGATCTTCGGCGGCTCCTACGGCGGCTACGCCGCACTGGTCGGCGTCACCTTCACCCCGGACGTCTTCGCCGCGGCCATCGACTACGTCGGGATCTCGAGCCTGCCGAACTTCATGGCGACCCTGCCCGAGATCGCCCGGCCCTATCTGGCCAACAACTGGTTCCGGTACGTCGGCGATCCGTCCGACCCCGAGCAGCTGGCCGACATGCTCGCCCGCTCGCCGATCACGAAGGTCGACGAGATCCGGACCCCGCTGCTCGTGGTGCAGGGCGCGAACGATCCGCGGGTGGTGCAGGCCGAGTCCGACAACCTCGTGGAGGCGCTGCGCGCCCGCGGCGTCGAGGTGGAGTACATGGTCAAGGCCGACGAGGGGCACGGCTTCGTCAACCCGGAGAACACGATCGACCTGTTCCGAGCCACCGAGCGCTTCCTCGCGGAGCACCTCGGCGGGCGCGCGGGGGAGTCCTGACCGCGGCGCTCAGTCCTTCGGTCGGTTGTCGATGAGCCGCCGGGCCTTGCCCACCGAGCGCTCCAGGCCGCCGGGCTCGACGACGTCCACGGACACGGTGACGCCGATCGTGTCCTTGATCCGCTTGCGCAACTGCTCGCCGGCCGCGCGGTCGACGCGGCCGGCGGGGCGGTGCTCGACCCGCACCGTGAGCTGATCCATCCGGTCCGGACGGTCCAGGACGCACTGGAACTGCGGCGCCAGCTCGTCGATCCCGAGGATCAACTCCTCGATCTGGGTGGGGAAGAGGTTCACGCCGCGGAGGATGATCATGTCGTCGGTCCGGCCCGTGACCTTCTCCATCCGGCGCACCGCGCGGGCGGTGCCGGGCAGCAGGCGCGTGAGATCGCGGGTGCGGTACCGGATGATCGGCGTGGCCTGCTTGGTGAGCGAGGTGAAGACGAGCTCGCCGTGCTCCCCGTCGGGCAGCACCTCGCCCGTCATCGGGTCGATGACCTCGGGGTAGAAATGGTCTTCCCAGATGTGGAGGCCGTCCTTCGTCTCCACGCACTCCATCGCCACTCCGGGGCCGATCACCTCCGAGAGCCCGTAGATGTCCACGGCGTCGATCCCCGCGTCCTGCTCGAGCTCGGCGCGCATCTTCTCGGTCCACGGTTCGGCGCCGAAGACGCCCACCCTCAGGGTGGTCGCTGCCGGGTCGATACCCATCGCGGTCATCGCGTCGAGGATCGTGAGCATGTAGGACGGGGTCACCATGATCGCGTCGGGCTCGAAGTCCCGGATCAGCTGGATCTGCCTCTCCGTCTGACCGCCGGACATGGGGATCACCGTGGCGCCCAGCCGCTCGGCGCCGTAGTGCGCGCCGAGCCCGCCCGTGAACAGGCCGTACCCGTAGGCCACGTGCACCCGGTCGCCGGCGCGCACGCCCGCGGCCCGGAGCGAGCGCGCGACGACCTCGGCCCACATGCCGACGTCCTCGGCGGTGTAGCCCACCACGGTGGGGCGCCCGGTGGTGCCGGACGAGGCGTGCACGCGCGAGACCCGCTCGCGCGGAACGGCGAACATGCCGAACGGGTAGTTCTCCCGCAGGTCGGCCTTCGTGGTGAACGGGAACTTCGCGAGATCGCTCAGGTCCAGCAGGTCGGACGGGTGCACGCCCGCCTCGTCGAAGGCCCGGCGGTAGTGCGGGACGTTCTCGTAGGCGTGCGCCAGCGACCAGCGCAGGCGTTCGAGCTGGAGCGTCGCGATCCGGTCACGGGAGGCGAATTCGATGTCGTCGGAGGGGGTCGCCGTCGTCATGGGCTGGACGTCCTCGGGCTCGGGGGGTATCAGGCGTCGAAATCGACGGTGACGTCGTCGCTGGTGGGATAGGTCTGGCAGGTGAGGACGAAGCCGGCGGCCACCTCGTCGTCCTCGAGTGCGTAGTTGCGCCGCATGTCGACGGTGCCCCGCAGCACCTTGGCGCGGCAGGTGCCGCAGACGCCGCCCTTGCACGCGAACGGGAGGTCGGACCGGACGGCCTCGGCGCCGTCGAGGAGCGTCGCGTTCTGCGACGTCGTGCCGGTGACGCTGCGGCCGTCGAGGACCACGGTGACCTCGCTGGTCGGGCCCTCGACCCCACGCTCGACGTGCCGTTCCTGCGGCGGCGGGGTGCCGTCGTCGACGTGGAAGAGTTCGCGGTGCACCTGGGTGCGGGCGACGCCGAGATCGCGCAGGACGGCGACGGCGTCGGCCACCATGCCGTGCGGGCCGCACAGCCAGAAGTGGTCGGCGTCCGCCGTGGGGATCACCGTCCGCAGCAGCTCCCGGAGTCGTGCGGCGTCCACGCGGCCGGTGAACAGCTCCACGTCGCGCGGCTCGCGGGAGAGCACGTGGATCACGTCGAACCGGTCGTGGTACTGGTCCTTGAGATCGGCGATCTCGTCGGCGAACATCACCGACCGGGCGCGGCGGTTGCCGTAGACCAGGATCACCCGGGAAGCCGGGTTCGTCAGTACCGTGGCGGCGATCGACAGTACGGGGGTGATCCCGGAGCCCGCAGCGATGAGCACGTGCACTCCGGCGACCCCGGGATCGGCCGCGAACGTGCCCGTGGGGCCCTGCACCTCGATCGTGTCCCCCGCCCGGACCTCGCGCACGAGCCACGTGGAGAACAGGCCGTCGGTGACCTCGCGGACGCCGACACGGGGGCGCCGGCCCACCGGCGAGCAGATCGAGTACGAGCGGCGGTGTTCGACGCCGTCGATCGTGCGCCGCAGGGTGAGCGACTGGCCGGCGGCGAAGGCGAACTCGTCGGCGAGGTCGGTGGGGACGTCGAAGGTGACGGCGACGGCGTCGTCGCACAGTGGCTCGACGCCGGCGACGGTCAGCGGGTGGAACGCCCGGCCACGGGACGCGGCCCCCGTGGCGGGGGAGGCGGCGGCGGTCATCAGATCTCCTTGACGTGGTCGAAGGGCTCGCTGCAGTCGAGGCATCGGTAGAGCGCCTTGCACGGGGTCGCGCTGAACTCGGAGTCGAGCCGTGTCGCGGTGGAATCGCAAGAGGGGCAGGTGACCGCGCGTCGGCGTGGGCCGAGTGTCAGCGGGATCGGGCCGGCGCCGCGCTGCGGCGCCGCGCCGGGGGTGGAGTAGCCGGCGGCGCGCAGTTTGGCGCGTCCCGCGTCGGTGATCCAGTCGGTGGTCCAGGCGGGGGACAGGGCGGTGCGGATCGTGACCTTCCGGTATCCGGCGGCGCGGAGCGCGGATTCGATGTCGGCGCGGATCGTGCCCAGGGCGGGGCAGCCGGAGTACGTGGGCGTGATGGTGACGTCGACCGCGCCGTCGCCGGGCTCGGCGACGGCGCGCACGATGCCGAGGTCGGCCAGCGTGACGACGGGCATCTCGGGGTCGAGCACGGCGCCGACCACCTGCCCGGCGGGGGAGGCAGCTGCGCGCATCGTCACCACGTCCCGTCGGGATGGGCGCGGGCCACGGACTGCATCTCGGCGAGGATGCGACTGAGTTCCTCAGTGTGCAGGCCCTGCCGGCCGGCGCGGCCGCCGACCCGGGCGACGGCGGGCGGCCCGGGAACGGGGAGACCGGCGGCGCCGAACGTGAGTTCCATGACCGCGTCGAACTCCGGCCGCAGGCTGCTCGGGTCCACCCCGATCCCGACGGCGGCCAGCGCGCCCTCCTCGGCCGCGGGCTCGAACAACTCGGGCACGTACGGCCACACCCGCGCGATGGCCGCCTCGGTCCGGCGGCGTGACTCGTCCGTGCCCTGCGCCAGCGTCACGACCCACCGCGCCGCGTAGTCCCGGTGGTAGGTCAGTTCCTTGACCCCCTTGGCGGCCACCGCCGCCAGCACCGGATCCCGGGATCCGCGCAGTGCGTCGAACAGCGCGAGGCGCGCGGTCGCGAAGGCCAGCAGGCGGACGACGGTCACGGCGAAGTCACCGTTGTCGAGCTCGACGAGGCGCACGTTGCGGAAGTCCCGCTCGTCGCGGAAGAACGCGAGCGCGTCCTCGTCCGGAACGGGGGACGTCGCGCCCAGCGCGGGGACGACGGCGCCGTCGGCGGCCGCGGCCCGCGCCAGGA
This sequence comes from Tsukamurella asaccharolytica, assembly GCF_007858435.1. Lineage (GTDB taxonomy): Bacteria > Actinomycetota > Actinomycetes > Mycobacteriales > Mycobacteriaceae > Tsukamurella > Tsukamurella asaccharolytica. Next base: position 104,151 of record NZ_VIGW01000008.1, read on the forward strand.
GCAGCCGCGCCTGGCCGAGGAGGTCGAGGCCGATGTTGGCGAGCGCCACCTCCTCCTCGAGCTCGGGGGCGCGGGTGCTCCATTCGGCGAGGCGCTGCGCGGCGATCAGTGCGTCGTCGCCGAGCATCAGGCAGTAAACGGCGAGGTCGTGGGGGTCGACGTCGTCGGGGACCGTCGTGTCGACGCCGGCCAGCGGCTCGTCGAAGCTGGTGCCGAAAGCCCATTGGCCGTGGCCGTCGGCATCGACGAGGCCGTCGTAGACGCTGTCGTGATCGATCATGACTGGATTCCTGTTCGCGGCGGTGCGGGCGTCCCGGTGACCCGGGGGTCACATGTGCGGGACGGCCTCGGGAATGTCGTAGAACGTCGGGTGGCGGTAGACCTTGTCGCCGCTGGGGGCGAAGAACGGGTCCTTCTCGGAGGGGCTGGAGGCGACCACGTCGGCCGAGCGCACCACCCAGATGCTCACGCCCTCGTTCCGGCGCGTGTAGACGTCGCGGGCGTTGCGCAGCGCCATCGCGTCGTCGGCGGCGTGCAGCGAGCCGACGTGCACGTGATTGAGGCCGCGCTTGCCACGCAGGAAGACCTCGTAGAGCGGCCATTCGGCCCGGATCGGTTCACTCATGTCCAGCTCCTTCTGCCGTGGCGGCGCGCGCGGCGAAGGCCGTGGCGGCGCGCGCGGCGAAGGCCGTGGCGGCGGCGCGAACCCACGCGCCGTTCTCGTGTGCGGAGCGCCGGTTCTTCAGGCGCTCCACGCTGGTGGCGCCGTTGCCCTTGACCACCTGCATGAACTCATCCCAGTCGGGCTCGCCGAAGTCGTACGAGCCACGCTCGGCGTTCCACCGGAGGTCGGGATCGGGGAAGGTGACCCCGAGGATCTCGGCCTGCGGGACGGACATGTCGACGAAGCGTTGGCGCAGCTCGTCGTTGGTGTGCCGCTTGATCCGCCAGGCCATCGACTGCGCCGAGTTCGGGGACCGGTCGTCGGGCGGCCCGAACATCATCAGGGACGGCCACCACCAGCGGTTCACCGATTCCTGGACCATCTCCCGCTGCGCCTGCGTGCCGGACATCATGGTCATCAGTAGCTCGAAACCCTGGCGCTGGTGGAAGGACTCCTCCTTGCACACCCGGATCATGGCGCGCCCGTACGGCCCGTAGGAGCTGCGGCAGAGCGGCACCTGGTTGCAGATGGCGGCACCGTCGACCAGCCAGCCGATGACGCCGACGTCGGCGAAGGAGAGGGTGGGGTAGTTGAAGATCGACGAGTACTTCTGCCGCCCCTCGATGAGGTTCTCCGTGAGCTCGGCGCGGTCGACGCCCAGCGTCTCGGTCGCGGAGTACAGGTAGAGGCCGTGTCCGGCCTCGTCCTGCACCTTCGCCATGAGGATCGCCTTGCGCCGCAGGGACGGCGCGCGGGTGAGCCAGTTGCCCTCCGGCTGCATCCCGATGATCTCGGAGTGGGCGTGCTGGGCGATCTGCCGGATCAGCGTCTTGCGGTAGCCGTCGGGCATCCAGTCGCGCGGCTCGATCCGCTGGTCGGCCTCGACGATCTGCTGGAACTGCCTCTCCAGGTCGTCAATGGTATCGGTCATGTCGCTTCCTTCCGGGCCGCGGACGATGCTTCGCCCGTGAATGCGGGCCTGCGTTTGTCCAGGAACGCCGCGACGGCGCCGCGGTGATCCGCCGTGGCGGCGAGCGGCGCTGCGGCTGCGCGCTCGCGTTCGAGGGCGTCGCCGAGCGGGGGGAGCGAGGCGGTGACGAGGGCCTTGGCCGCGGCGAAGGCGGCCGTCGGCCCCGCGGCGAGCCGGCGCGCCGCCGACTCGGCCGTGGCCGCCGCGTCGTGGTCGGGCGCGACCTGCGCGATCAGGCCCCAGTCGAGGGCCTGTGCGGCCGAGATCCGCTCGCCGAGCAGCAGGAAAGCGCGGGTGCGCACGGCGCCGATCGCGTCGACGAGGGAGCGGGTGAGCCCGGAGTCGGACGCGAGGCCGATGGAGGTGAACGCGGTGGCGAAGGTGGCGCTCTCGGCGGCGATCACCACATCGGCGGCGAGCGCGATGCCCAGGCCGGCGCCCACGCAGGCGCCCTGGACGGAGGCGACGACCGGGACCGGCAGTCCGGCGATCGCCGAGATCAGTGGGTTGTAGTGCTCGGCGACCGTGTCCATCGACCGTTCCGGCGACGCTGCGAGGGCAGCGGCGTGCTCGGCGAGGTCCTGGCCGACGCAGAAGTTGCGGCCCTCGGCGCGGATCAGGACGGCCCGGACGGACCCGTCCGAGGCGATGGCGCGGACGCCGTCGAGCAGGGCCGTTTTGAGGGCGAGGTCGAGCGCATTGGCAGCCGCGGGCCGATTCAGGGTGAGGACGGCGAGGCCGTCCGTGACGGTGAGGGTGACGGAATCCATGCGTTCTCCTCTGCGATGGTGACCCGGCGGGTCAGGACCAGGTGTGGAACCCGCGGCCGGTCTTGCGTCCGAGGTCGCCGCGGGCGACCATGTCGCGCAACAACTGCGGGGGTGCGAATCGTTCGCCCAATGTCGACGTGAGGTGCTCGGCGATCGCGAGCCGCACGTCGAGGCCCACGAGGTCCGTGGAGCGCAGCGGGCCCATGGGATGGCGGTAGCCGAGCTCCATGGCCCGGTCGATCGACGCGGCGTCGGCCACGCCCTCCTCGAGCATGCGAATCGCCTCGAGCCCCAGGCACACGCCGAGCCGACTGGTGGCGAAGCCGGGGGAGTCGTTGACCAGTACCTCCTGCTTGCCCAGCAGTTCCACCCAGCCGCGCACGCGGTCCACCACTTCGCCGGCAGTGTGCGGGGTGCGAATGATCTCGACGAGCGTCGACGCCGGCACGGGATTGAAGAAATGCATCCCCACGAGGCGCGACGGGGTGTCCAGGGCGGCCGCGAGGACCGCGATGGACAGCGAGCTGGTGTTGCTCGCGATCACACACTGCGGGCCGACGACACCCTCGACGCGGTGCAGCACGTCGAGCTTGAGGTCGATGATCTCGGGCACGGCCTCGACGACCACCTCGGCGTCGGTGGGGAGCTCGTCGATCCGGGCGGCGACGGCGACCCGTGCGAGCACCTCGTCGGGCGCTGCGCCGCCGAGCGTTCCGCGCTCGGCGGCACGCTGCAGCCCGGTGGCCACACGCTCCGCCGCGGCGGCGCGGTCGCCGTTCTCGGCGATCACGACGGACGAGCCGAGCGTGGCGAAGACCTGCGCGATACCGGCGCCCATCCGGCCTCCGCCCACGACGCCCACGGTGGAGGGTGCTGTGGTCATCGGCGGTTCCTCTTCTCCAGGAATGCGGTCATGCGGTCCCGTTTGTCGGAGGTCTCGAACAGGACGGCCTGCGCGACGTCCTCGACTCGCCCGGTGCCGCTGACGATCGCCTTGGTCAGGCGCAGCGCGAGCCCGGATGAGGCAGTGATGCGGTCCACGATCCGGTGCGCGGCGGCGAGGTGTTCGCCTGTGGGGACGACGTCCATCACGAGTCCGCAGCGCAGCGCGGCCGCTGCGTCGAGCGAGTGGCCCGCGAGCAGGACCTGCTTGGCCACGGACTCGCCGACCAGCGCCGGCAATCGGTACGTGGCGCCCGCCGCTGCCAGGATGCCGAGCCCGGGCTCGGGGTTCCCGAAGACCGCGGTCTCGGCAGCGATCCGGAGGTCGCAGGCGTAGCTGAGCTCCGCGCCGCCGCCGAGGGCGTAGCCGCTCACCGCAGCGACCGTGGGCAGGGGAAGGGCGGCGAACCGGTCGAACAACGTCCGGTTGATCCCGGCGAGAGCCTGATCGCGCCCGCGCTCGCGGAGCTCCCCGATGTCGGCGCCGCCGGCGAAGTGCTCGCCGGCGCCCGCCAGCACGACCGGGGCGGGATCGGACTCGATCAGGCCGCAGACGGTGTGCAGGTCCGCGACCATCGCGGCGTTGATGGCGTTGCGCGCCGCCGGTCGGTCGAGGGTGACGACGTACCGGTCGTCCGTGCGCAGTACGGAGACGGTGCGGAGGCGGGGGAGGGTTGCCGGCGCGGGGTCGGTCATGGCGCTTCCTCCTTCAGTCGATGCCCCGAAATAGTAACCGATCATTCGGTCGGTAACAAGATTATGGACGGCTCCGGGTTGCGGGATGGGAGAATCCGACAATGGCTGCAACTCCCGCCCCTCGGCGCACTGGCTCCCCTGGTCGTCCCGGTTACGATCTCGACTCCCTCCTCGCGGTCGCCGTCCGCGTCTTCAACGAGCGCGGCTACGACGCCACGAGCATGGACGTGCTGGCGAAGAACCTGGGGCTGACGAAGTCCTCGATCTACCACCACGTCGCGGGCAAGGAGGAGCTGCTCGAGCTCGCGCTGGGTCGCGCGCTGAGCGGGTTGTTCGCCGTGACCACCGAGGCGGGCGCGACCGCCGGCAGGTCGGTCGACCGACTCGAGTACCTGTTGCGCCGCAGTGTCGAAGTGCTGGTCGCGGAGCTCCCGTACGTGACATTGCTACTTCGTGTGCGCGGCAACTCCGATGTCGAGCGGCGCGCGCTGGCGCGGCGCCGCGAATTCGACGCCGTGATCGCGGACCTGGTGGCGGGCGCCGTCGCGGAGGGTGACGTGCGCCCGGACGCCGACCCCGCCGTCACGAGCAGGCTGTTGTTCGGCATGGTCAACTCGTTGGTCGAGTGGTACCGCCCCCGTTCCGATCGTCCGGTGAACGAGGTGGCGAACGCCCTCGTGGCGATCGCCTTCGACGGGCTGCGCCGTACCTGAGCGAGGGCGACGGCCGTTCTTGACACACGCAGGCGTGGCGGGCCACTCTTATTACCGACCAAACGTACGGTAATAAGGAGTGAGCGTCATGGGCGGCAGGATGCTGGAGAGCTATGCGTGCGGCCGGTGGCACCGCGCGACGGACGAGGGCCGAGCGGTGGTCAGCCCCGTCGACGGGGCCGAGGTCGCGAGGGTCTCGTCGACCGGCCTGGACGTCGCCGCGATGGCGACCTACGCCCGCGAGACCGGCGGCCCTGCCCTCGCCGCACTGACCTTCCACGAGCGCGCCGCGGCGCTCAAAGCGCTCGGCCTCACCCTGATGGCGGGCAAGGCGGAGTTCTACGCCGAGTCCGCCCGGACCGGCGCCACCGAGCGGGACTCGGCCGTCGACATCGACGGCGGCTTCGGCACCCTGCTCAGCTACGCCAGCAAAGCAAAGCGCGAGCTTCCCAACGACGTGATCCACCTCGACGGTCCCGTCGAGCAGCTCGGCAAGAAGGGCACCTTCGTCGCGCGGCACGTCCACACCTCGCGCCGGGGCGTCGCGGTGCAGATCAACGCCTACAACTTCCCCGTCTGGGGCTTCCTCGAGAAGTTGGCGCCCGCCTTCATCGCCGGCGTGCCCACCATCGTCAAGCCCGCCACCCAGACGGCCTACCTCACCGAGCTCGTCTTCCGCCGGATCATCGAATCCGGACTGCTCCCCGAGGGGGCCGTGCAGCTGCTGTGCGGGAACCCGGCGCCCCTGCTCGAGGCCCTCGGCGGCCAGGACTCCGTCGCCTTCACCGGCTCCGCACACACGGCGGCGATCCTGCGCGCGCACCCGGTTCTCGTGGAGCGCAGCGTGCACTTCACCGCCGAGGCCGATTCGCTCAACGCCTCCGTCCTCGGCTCCGACGTCACGCCGGACGCCCCGGAGTTCGAGCTGTACGTCAAGCAGCTCACGATCGAGATGACCGTCAAGGCCGGGCAGAAGTGCACCGCCATCCGCCGCGCGCTCGTCCCGGAGTCGATGGTCGACGCGGTGATCGAGGCCGCGCGGGCGCGCCTCGACCGGGTGGTCGTGGGTGCGCCCGGCGCCGAGGGGGTCACCATGGGCCCCGTCGTCTCCCTGGCGCAGCGCACCGACGTGCTCGCGGCCGTGGACAAGCTCCGCGGGGCCGCCGAGCTGGTGGTCGGCGATCCGGACCACGTCGCCGTGGTCGGCGGGGACCGCGCTACCGGCGCCTACCTGCCTCCGATGCTGCTGCGCTGCACGGATCCCGAGGCGCCCGAGGTGCATGAGATCGAGGCCTTCGGGCCGGTCGCGACGGTCATCGGCTACCGCGACACCGCCCACGCGGTCGAGCTGATCGCGCGCGGTGGGGGCAGCCTGGTGGCCTCCCTGGTGACCGCCGATCCGCGGCTCGCCAGGGACGTCCTGCTCGGGGTCGCCCCGTACCACGGCCGGCTCCTGGTGCTCAACGCCGAGAATGCCGGGGAGTCCACCGGCCACGGTTCGCCGTTGCCCGTGCTCGTGCACGGCGGTCCGGGTCGCGCCGGCGGCGGCGAGGAGCTCGGTGGCATCCGCGGCGTGTTGCACCACATGCAGCGCACCGCGATCCAGGGCACCCCGGAGGTGCTCGCCGCCGCGACCGGTCAGTGGGTCACCGGTGCACCGCGCGTGGAGAGCGACGAGCACCCGTTCCGGAAGTCGTTGGCTGAGCTCAGGATCGGCGACACCATCGAGGGCGGACCGCGCACCGTCACCCTCGCGGACATCGGCCACTTCGCGGACTTCACCGGCGACACCTTCTACGCCCACACCGATCCGGTGGCAGCGGCGGCGAACCCTCTGTTCGGCGGCATCGTCGCGCACGGCTACCTCGTGGTGTCCTTGGCGGCGGGCCTCTTCGTCGACCCCGCGCCCGGCCCCGTGCTGGCGAACTTCGGTGTCGACTCGCTCCGCTTCCTCACCCCGGTGCGCGCGGACGACGCGCTGACGGTGACCCTCACCGCCAAGCAGATCACCCCGCGCAGCGGCGCCGACTACGGCGAGGTGCGCTGGGACGCCGTGGTCGTCAACCAGGACGGCGCGCCCGTCGCCACCTACGACGTGCTGACCCTCGTCGCGAAGACCCGGGACGGCGGCGAAGGCCGGTGACCGCCATCGCGCGGGGCGGGGAGTGCGAGCCCGCCCGGTCGATGTTCGCCGCCGACAAGGCCTCCCGGGCCCTCGGCATCGAGATCGTCGATCTCCGCGCCGGCGCCGCGACCACGACGGTCACGGTGGGGGAGGCCATGGTCAACGGGCACGGGATCACCCACGGCGGCTATGTCTTCCTGCTGGCCGACACCACCTTCGCCCTCGCGTGCAACTCGCGGGGCGACGCCGCCGTCGCCGCGCGCGCCGACATCCGGTTCCTGCGCGCCACGCGGCTCGGCGACGTGCTCACCGCGACTGCGATCGAGCGGGAGCGGTTCGGCCGCAACGGCCTGTACGACGTCACGGTGCGGCGCGGTGACGAGGTGATCGCGGAGTTCCGCGGCGACAGCCGAACCCTCCCGTCGGGGCCCGCGAGGGGCGGGCCTGACCTCAGCTGACGACGTCCTTCGTGCGGAAGCCGCGGACCGCGAGCGCGAAGAAGACGACGGCGATGCTCACCGAGAGCGCGACGCCCTGCGCCATCGCCGCCCACTCGATGTCCGGCTGCAGCAGGTCGGTCCAGGCGTACTGCCAGTGCGCCGGCAGCGCGGCGCGCAGGCCGCCGAGGGCGGTCACCTGGTCGAGGACGCTGCCGATCACGGTGAGGCCCACGGCCCCGCCGACCGCCGCGAGCGGCGCGTCGGTGCGGGTCGAGAGCCACAGCGCGAGACCCGCGGTGGCGAGCTCGGAGACGATGATGAAGCCGGCCGCGAGCAGCAACCGCCACAGGCCGTCGGCCGCCGGTATCGCGGTGCTCGCGGGCGTCTGCAGCGGGCCCCAGCCGTAGGCGAGGGTGCCCGCGACCAGTGCGACCGCCGTGAGCAGCGCGATCGAGGCGATCGACAGGATCAGTGCGACGATGGCCTTCGTGACCAGCAGCCGGGTCCGTGGGACCGGTGCGGCCAGCAGGTACCGCAGCGACGACCAGTCCGCTTCCGAGGCCACGGCGTCGCCGAAGTACAGCGCCACGGGGATCACCAGCAGGAATCCGGTGCCCGCAATGAGGACGGTCGCGGTCAGGTTGAGCCCCGAGGTGGTCGCGACGTCGAACATCGACGGCCGCCCGCTGCCGCGGCCGTCGTCGTCGGTGCCCACGGCGAGAGCGACGATCAACACGATCGGCAGCGCCGCGAGGAGTGCCGCCATCACCAGGGTGCGGCGGCGCCGCAGCTGCCGGGCGAGCTCCACGCGCACCGTCAGGGTGTGCCCGGGCGTGTACCCCGGGGCGGCGCCGTGCGCGGAGTCGCGCGCGGTGGAGTCCTTCGTGGTGGTCATGCCTCGTCTCCTGTCAGCTGGAGGAACGCGTCTTCGAGGGTGCGCGAGCCGCCGTCCTCGCCCGCCTGCACGATCTCGTCGACGGTGCCGGCGGCGATGAGCTCGCCGCGGCGCAGCACCACGACGTGCGTGCAGGTCTGCTCGACCTCCGCCAGCAGGTGGCTGGAGACGATCACGGTCCGGCCGGTGGCGCCGTAGCGGACGATCGCGGCGCGCATCTCGCGGATCTGGGACGGGTCGAGGCCGTTGGTGGGCTCGTCGAGCACCAGCACGTCGGGCAGGCCGAGCATCGCCTGAGCGATGGCCAGGCGCTGGCGCATGCCCTGCGAGTACGTGCGCACGGGGCGCTGCAGCGCGCTGCCGAGGTCGGCGATCTCGAGCGCCTCCTCGAGGTGCGCCTGATCGGCCGGGCGGCCGGTGGCGCGCCAGTACAGATCCAGGTTGGCCCGGCCCGACAGGTGCGGCAGGAAGCCCGCGCCCTCCACGAAGGCGCCGACCCGCGAGAGCACCGGCGCGCCGGGCCGGATGGCGTGCCCGAAGACCCTGATCTCGCCCTCATCGGGCGTGATCAGCCCCATCAGCATGCGTAGGGTGGTCGTCTTGCCCGCGCCGTTGGGGCCCAACAGGCCCAGCACCTGGCCCCGGTCCACCCGGAAGGTGACGTCTCGCACGCTGTAACCGTCGCCGCCCGCGTACTTCTTGGACAGGCCGCTCACCTGGAGCGCGACATCGGCCAGGTCCGGGTCGACGGGCGGCGCCCCGCGCGGGCGCCTTACGAGGAGCACGGCCGCGGCGATCCCCAGCGCGACGAGCGGCAGCACCCACACCCAGGTGGGCAGCGGCGCCGGCGCAGTCTTCAGGGCCGGAACCTCGGGCACGGTCAGCGGACCGGTCGCCGTGATCGTGTGCGTCGCGGGCGCGTTCGGCGAAAGATAGGCCAGGTCGGTGGTCGCGAGCGCCAGACGCATCCGGTGACCGGCCGCGAACTCGTGGTCGATGACGGGCAGCCGGATCGTCGCCGTGGCCGATCCGCCGGTCACCGGGATCCGGATCGGCGCGGCGAGCTGCTGCGGCAGGGTCTGCGTGCCCTCGGGGCTCACGTCGTAGAGCTTGGCGAAGAGCACAGCCTCGGGTGCGGCGGAGTCGACCCTGATCGTCACCGTCGGTCCTCCGGTCACGGTGACCGGCTCGCTCAGCGGTTCGGAGTCGACGATGGCGGCCTGCGCCGGAAGGTCGCGTGAGAGCCCGGCGGCGCCGAGCGCAGCGGCGGAGGAGGCCAGGCCGCCGAGCCCAGGGACGCCCGAGATCGACGGCGGCGCACCGCCCGCCGGGTTCTCCGCCTGCTGCGGGGTACGCGGCAGCTCGACGGTCCGCGTGATGGTCCCGCCGAGCCCGGGGTAGGTGTCGGTGCTCGAGGCGCGGATCGTGCGCTCGCCGGACTCGCGGTCCACCCCGCCGGACCGGGAGACCTGGAACGCGGGCACGACGGGGGCGTCCTCGCCCTTGAGGTACCGGTCGAACCATTCCGTCGTGCGGGCGTTCACTCGAGCGTCCTCGGCGCTACCGGCGTCGTGCCCCCCGGCGATCCAGTCGACCGCGACGGGCGCGCCGTTCGCCGCGATGCGGCGTGCCGCCGCGTCGGCGTGCTCGAGCGGGAAGAGCGAATCGAGCTCGCCCTGCGCGAGGTACGTGGGGACGCGGATGTCCGCGCCCACCGTCGCGGGGCTCCGCGCAGCGAGCAGCGCGCGGTCGGCGTCCGTCACCGCGCCGCCCTGGGCGACCCGCGTGTACATCTCGCAGACGGCCGGCTCGAACCGGGCGCAGCCGCCCCCCATCGCGAACAGGATGCCGGCCCACTGCTTCTTGTAGACGCCCCCCGGGAACAGCGCCTGCTCGAGGTCCCAGTAGGTGATGCGCGGGGCGATGGCGTCGACGCGCGGGTCGCGCCCGGCGAGCAGGAGCGCCAGAGCGCCGCCGTAGCTGCCGCCGGCCACTCCGACGCGGGGGTCTCCGGGCCGGTCCTGCTGCACATCGGGGCGCGCGGCGAGCCAGTCGAGGAGCTTGCGGGCGTCGGCCACTTCGGCGTCGGGGGAATCGAGCCCGACCAGCCCCGTCGACTTCCCGAAGCCGCGCGCCGTGTACGTGAGGACCGCGTAGCCCCGTCCGGCGAGCTGTTCGGCCTCGTCGCGCACGTCCTCCTTGGAACCGCCGAAGCCGTGCGCGAGGAGCACCGCCGGCGCGGGGGTGGCACCGTCGGGCCGGAAGAAGGAGGTGTCCAGGCGCACCCCGGCCCCGTCGATCGTTTGGTCGGTGCGCTGGAACGACGGCGTGCCGCTTGCTCCCGCGAGGCCGCAGGCGGCCAGGATGATCAGGACGGCGACCAGCGCCGCACCGGTGACGAGCGGGCGCGCTGTGGCGCCGCGCAGAGCGCGAGGTGGGGGCACCCGACCAGGATAGGTGCGCTCGTCCGCGCTCGCCGCTGCGCGGATTCCGCCCACGGCGAAAAAGACTTTGCGATAGGCCATCGACGGCTGTCAGAGTGGGATCCGGCACTGACCGGGGAGTGGCCGGCGCGGGATACCGCGGCCGGTTCCGCGTGTTCGAACCGGCAAACCGACCAGTGGCACGGCCCCACCAGGGCTCAGAGGGTTCGAGTCCCTCGACCACCGTCCCGCCGGAAGCGCGGGCGGCAGCGGCCCTGCGATGCCCGGCCACGGCCCGGGACATCCCGCCGCCGCTGCCCGCCCGGCGGGCCGGCGCCACACCCATCAAGGCCCTCGGGCCGCCACGAGAGGAGATCCACCGTGTCGATCATGACCGCAGTCCGCGGCCGACGCATCGTCGTGCCGGTGGGCCGCCGCGCCGTCGAGTTCCGGGACGGCGCCGTCGCCCGCGTCCTCGAGTCCGGCCCTCATCGGGTTCGTCGGGCGCACAGCGTCGTCCCCGTCGTCGTCGCCGAGCGGCTGCTGGCCGTCGCGCCGCAGGAGGTCGTCACCGCTGAGTCCGTCCCGGTCCGGGTGTCGATGGCGCTGCGCGTGCGTGTCGCCGATCCCGTCGCGTACCTCGAGCGCGCCGCCGATCCCGACGCCGTCGTCTACCTGGCGGCGCAGGTCGCGCTGCGGGAGGTTCTGGGCGGCATCGGTATTGACGACCTGGTGCGCCGCACGGCGGCCGTCGACGGTGAGGCGATCCGCTCGCGCGTCGGCCCGGCCTCCGAGTCCGTGGGGATCGAGGTGCTCACCGTGGTGGTCAAGGACGTGGTGCTGCCGGCCGAGATCCGGAGCGCCGCGGTCGGCCTGATCACCGCCAAGGCGCGGGGCGCCGCCCGGCTGGAGGAGGCGCGGGCCGAGACGGCCGCGCTGCGGGCGCTCGCCAACGCCGGCCGGATGCTCGACGGCTCCCCGGCGCTGGCACGCCTGCGGATGATCGAGGCGACGCCGCCCGGCGCGACGATCGTCTTCAGCGACACGGGTCGGTGACCGCGCACGGCTGCAACAAGGCGACGCGCAGGTCGCCGGCAGGCGCCCGCTGACCGGCGTCAGTCGTCGCTCAGCATGTCCTTGACCATCGGGACGACGCGCTCGCCGTAGAGGGAGATCGACTCCACCAGGTCGGCGTGGGTCACCGGCTGGTCGTATTTGAGGTCGAACCGGTCGACGCCGAGGGTGCGGACGGTCGCGGCGATCCGTCGCGCCACGGTCTCGGGCGAGCCCAGGTACAGCGCTCCGGTCTCCACCTCGCGCTCGAAGTCGCCGGGCGAGGGCGGGGGCCAGCCGCGCTCGGCGCCCATGCGGCGGCGCATCCGGAGCCAGCCGTCGTGGACCAGGTCGCGGGCCCGCTCGTCGGTCTCCGCGACCAGCCCCGGCGAGTGCACGGCGATGGGTTGCGGCGATCCGCCGAACTCGTTCTCGGCCCGGCGGAACAGGTCGGTGTACGCCGCGAACCGCTCCGCGGGCCCGCCGATGATCGCGAGGAAGAGGCCGAAGCCGTACCGGGCCGTGCGGACGACCGATTCGGGGCTTCCCCCGACGCCCACCCAGGCGCGGATGCCGGCGGCCGTGGTGGGGTACACCCGCTGCTCGGTCAGCGGGGCGCGCGTCGTGCCCGACCAGGTGACCGGCTCCTCGGTGAGGAGCGCGGCGAGCAGCTCCAGCTTCTCCTCGAACAGCACCTCGTAGTCCCGCAGGTCGTAGCCGAACAGCGGGAAGGACTCAGTGAACGAGCCGCGGCCCGCGACGATCTCGGCGCGGCCGTTCGAGACGGCGTCGAGCGTCGCGAAGCGCTCGTAGACGCGCACCGGATCGTCCGAGCTGAGCACCGTGACGGTGGAACCGAGGCGGATGGTCTCGGTGCGACCGGCGATCGCCGCGAGGACCGTCTCCGGGCTGGAGACGGCGAAATCGGCGCGGTGGTGCTCGCCGACGCCGAAGAAGTCGAGGCCCGCGCGGTCGGCCGCGACGGCCTCGTCGACGAGGTCGCGGATCACCTGCGGATGGGGCAACGGCTCGCCCTGGGCGTCCTTGGTCACGCCGCCGAAGGTGTCCACGCCGAACTCGGGAATCGTCATGAGCGACATCGTACACCCAATCGGACCGCAGTCCGCATAGTGCGCGTCCGGCGCTACACGACGCCGTGGAGGGGCGGCCGCTCCTCGTTGAGCGTGTACCGGCCCAGATGGTGCACCTTGTACCGCACGGGGTCGTGCAGCGTATGGGTGCGCGCGTCGCGCCAGTACCGGTCCAGGCCCAGCCCGCCCGCGGCGCTCCGCGTGCCACTCACCTCGAACAGCGCCGACGGCACCTCGGTGGCCGCCCGGTCCGCGAGCACCTTGGCGGTGGCCACGGCGAGCGAGGCCTCCGCCGCGGCGTCCGGCCCGGGCGTCGCGAAAGCGTCATCCACCGCGCGCCCGGCGACGGTCAGCGCCGCCTCCGCGGCGCGCACCGCCACGGTCAGCTCGCCGAAGCGCTGGATCACGAGCGGATCGTCCTGCGCCCGGTCGACGCCCGCCTCGAACCAGGGCCGCGACTTGGTCCGGACGAAGTCGGCCGCGGCCTCCACCGCGCCGCGAGCGAGCCCGGCGTCGATGGCGACGTGCAACAGCTGGGCGAACGCGCCGTAGCCGGTGGGCTCGGAGACCGCGGCCGAGCGCGGTAGGACTGCGTCGAGCGGTACGGCGACGTCGTCGAACCGGACGGTGCCGCTGCCGGTCGTGCGCTGGCCGAGCGCGTTCCAGTCGTCCGCGATGGTGACGCCGGGGGTGTCGGCCGGCACGAAGGCGACGACCTGCTCGCCTGTGTCCGGATCGCGGGCGAGCACCGCGAGGAGGTGCGCGTAGGGCGAACCCGTGCAGTAGAACTTCTCGCCGTCGAGGTACGCGCGATCGGCCGCGCGCGTCAGAGTCGTCGCCACCTCTGCGACCGTCCTGCCGCCCCGCTCCGACTGCGCGTTGGCAATCCGCGCCCCGTCGAGCACCTGCTTGAAGATCCTGCGCTGCAGTGCCTCCGGCCCCGCGAGGCGCAGGGCGGTGAGGTACACGTAGTGGCTGTGCGGAATCTGGGCGAGTGACGCGTCCGCGGTCGCCAGGATGCGGAAGACCTCCGCGACGACCGACGGCGGCAGGTCGGGTCCGCCGAAGCGGTCGGGCACCGTCAACGCGAAGAGGCCGGCGTCGGAGAGGTATTCGACCTCCGCGTGGGGGAGGCGTCGCTCGCGGTCCCGCTCGGCCGCACCGTCGGCGAACCTGTCGGCGAGCTCGCGCGCCGCGGCGACCGCGGCCTCGGCGGTGTCGATCGCCGCGGCGGGCCGCGAGTCGACGTCCGGCGCGACCGTCACACCAGTGCCTCGGAGCGGCTCGCCTCGATCTCGCGGACCAGCGGCAGGACCTTCTCGCCGAAGTACTCGATCTCCTCCTGGAAGTGGAGGAAGCCGCCGAGGATGAGGTCGACGCCGAGCTCCTTGTACGCGACGATCCGCTCCGCGACCTGCTCCGGCGTGCCGATGAGCTGGGTGCGGAAGCCGTCGTTGTACTGGACCAGGTCCTCGAACGACGAGTCGGCCCACATGCCGCGGCCGTCCGAGGTGGACTTGCCGGCCTGCTGCACGGCATCCCGGAAACCCTCGACCGCGGGCTTGTTCGCCTTCTCGACGATCTCGCGGAGGGTGTCGCGCGCCTCCTTCTCGGTGTCGCGGGCGATGATGAAGCCGTTGAGGCCGAACTTGACCTCCCGCTGCGCTTCCCGAGCCACGCGGCGCAGGTCGTCGAGCTGATCGGTGACGCCGTCGAAGTCCTTGCCGTTGGAGAAGTACCAGTCGGCGTACTTGCCGCCGTTGACGCGTGCGGCGGAGGAGTTGCCACCCTGGAACAGTTCCGGGTTGGGGCGCTCCGGGGTGTTGAGCGGCTTGGGCTTGAGCGTGAAGTCGCGGATCCGGTAGAAGTCGCCACCGAAGTCGACGTTGTCCTCGGTCCAGATCTTGCGGATCACCTCGAGGAACTCCGCGCTGCGTCGGTAACGCTCGTCGTGCTCGAGCCACGGCTCGCCGAGGGCCTTGAACTCGCCGGCGAACCAGCCGGAGACCACGTTGATCGCGAACCGGCCGTTCGAGAGGTGGTCGGCGGTGGCGCCGAACTTGGCGAGGACGGCCGGGTGCCACAGTCCCGGGTGCACGGCGGCGATGACCTTGAGCTTCTCCGTCGCGCCGAGCAGGGCGAGGCTGAACGACGTGGACTCGTGCTGGTACTCGGCGCCGTAGCTGGCCATGTACCGCACCTGCGAGAGGGCGTACTCGAAGCCCACGCGCTCGGCGGTCTGCGCCAGCTTCTTGTTGTACTCGAAGTCCCAGCTGGTGCGCTGCTCGATGTCGCTGGTGACCAGGCCACCCGAGACGTTGGGCACCCAGTAGGCGAACTTGATCTGGTCGGCGATCTTCTCGGTTGTCATCCGTGCAGTCCTTCTGGGCTAGGAGGTGGGGGAGAGGTCGGGCAGGAAGGCGCCGCGTACGGGCTCCGACGATGCGTCGGACGCGCCGAGCAGGCCGCGCTTCGCGAGTCGCGGCCGGACGCCCTCACCGAAGTGGTACGCCTCCTCCAGGTGCGGATACCCGGAGAGGATGAAGTGGTCGAGGCCGAGCGCTGCGTACTCGGCGATGAGATCGGCGACCTCGTCGTGCGAGCCGACGAGCGCGGTGCCCGCGCCGCCGCGGACCAGGCCCACGCCGGACCACAGGCCCGGGTACACCTGCAACGATCGGGCATCCGCGGCCTCGTCGAAGGCCGCGCCGCCGCCGTGCAGTTCGCGCATCAGGCGCTGCCCCTCGGACTCGCTCTTCGCCAGGCTCGCCTGGGCGGCGCGCACCGTCGCGGGGTCGAGGTTGTTCAGCAGGCGGTTCGCCTCGGCCCACGCCTCCTCGCTGGTGTCGCGTGAAATGACGTGCAGCCGGATGCCGTAGGTGAGTTCGCGGCCCTGCTCGGCGGCGAGACCACGGATCCAATCCACCTTCTTCGTCACCTGCGCGGGCGGTTCGCCCCACGTGAGGTAGGTGTCGGCGTGCTTCGCCGCGACGTCGCCGGCGGCGGGCGAACTGCCGCCGAAGAAGATCGGGGGAGCAGGATCGGGGCGGCGGGCGAGGAGCGCGTTCTCCGCGGAGACGTACTTCCCGGCGACGTTCACCGGTTCGGACGAGCTCCACAGCTGCGTGGTGATGTCGAGGAACTCACTGCACCGGGCGTACCGCTCGTCCTTGCTCAGGGTGTCGCCGAAGGCGCGCTGCTCGGAGGACTCGCCGCCGGTGACGACGTTGAGCAGGACGCGCCCGCCGGACTGCCACTGCAGGGTGCTCGCCATCTGTGCCGAGAGCAGCGGGCTGACCAGTCCCGGACGCAGTGCGACCAGGAACTTGAGCGTCTGCGTGGCCTCGGTGAGGAGCGCAGCGGTGAGCCACGAGTCCTCGCACCACAGCCCGGTGGGGATGAGGACGGATTCGAAATCGTTCGCCTCCGCGGCCAGGGCCAGCTGCTTGAGGTAATGCAGGTTCGCGGGACGGTCGCCGTTCATCGAGCTGCCGTGCCCGCCCGCCATGAGGTTCCGCGAGTCGCCGTAGGTCGGCAGAAACCAGTGCAGGTGGAGAGGTGTGCGCGAGCTCACATCGGCCTTCCGTCGGGGAGCGAGAATTACGAAGCTCCAGTTCATCACCGCGCGTAGTCGGGGGCCAGGGTTCGACTCGCGGTGCGTCGAACGTGCACACCTACCTGTCAGTAGCTACCCTAGGAAAGGAGTTAGTTAGAGTTCCGTAGTGAAAAGAGGTGTCAGATGTCGATCGAGACGGAGCGGGGCGACGGCCCCACGACGATCGGTACTACCGCGACGGCTGGTGCTACGGCGGCAGGGGCCGCCGCGGCGGAGGCCGAGCGGCTTCCCCAGGTGATCGCGCGGATCTTCGCCCGGTACGCGGATCGTCCGGCGTTCGGGACGCGGGCGGGCGGCCCCCGGGAGCCCTTCACCACCGTCACCTACGGCGAGATCTGGCGCCGGGTCACTGCGCTGGCGGCGGCGTGGCGCAGCGAGCTGGATCCGGGGGACTTCGTCGCGATCCTCGGCTTCACCAGCGCGGACTTCGTCACCGTCGACCTGGCGTCCACGCTTCTCGGCGCCCCGAACGTGCCGCTGCAGGCCGGAGCCCCCGCCGCCCGGATCGCCGCGATCCTCGACGAGACCCGCCCCAAGGTCTTCGCCGTCAGCGCTGACCAGGTCGGACTCGCCGAGCAGGCGCTCGGCGAATCCTCCGCGACGCCCCGGGTCGTGGTGTTCGACGGCGAGCACGCCGGCTACGAGGGGATCGAGTCCGACATCCTCGCGGGTGAGGTCCTGCCCGCACCGGAGTTCTTCGAGGCCGAGCCCGGGACCGACCCCCTGGTGACGTTGATCTACACCTCGGGGAGCACGGGTACCCCGAAGGGCGCGATGTACACGGAGAAGCTGGTCGTCGACGCGTGGCTGAAGGTGGATACCTTCGTCGACTTCGACCTGCCGTCCGAATCGCTACTGCACTTCCTCCCGATGAGCCACATGTACGGCCGGAACTGGCTCATCGCCGGGCTGGCCTCGGGCGGCACCGGCTACTTCGCCGCCTCGTCCGACATGTCGACGCTGTTCGACGACCTCGCCGACGTCCGCCCGACCGCCATCGGTTTCGTTCCCCGGGTGTGCGAGTTGATCCATCAGCGGTTCCTGGCCGTCGAGTCGGAGACCGACACGGAGACGGCGCGCGCCGAGCTGCGCGACCGGGTCCTCGGCGGCCGCCTCCAGGTGGTGATGAGCGCCAGCGCCGCGCTCTCCGCGGAGCTACAGACCTTCATGGAATGGCTGCTGGGCGTCGAGATCCAGATCGGGTACGGCTCCACCGAAGCGGGCGGCATCCTGCGCGACGGAGCGATCGTCCGCCCGCCGGTCACCGAATACAAGCTCATCGACGTCCCCGAGCTCGGCTACGCCGTGACGGATGCGCCGCATCCTCGCGGCGAGCTCCTGGTCAAGTCGACCCAGCTGATCCCCTGCTACTACAACTCGGACAAGCGGATCCGCGACGACGAGGGCTTCTATCACACCGGCGACGTCATGGCCGAGCTCGCGCCCGACCGCCTCGAGTACGTCGACCGCCGCAGCAACGTGATCAAGCTCGCGCAGGGCGAGTTCGTGCCGATCGCCCAGCTCGAGGCGACCTACGCCGCCGGGCCCGACGTGCACCAGATCTTCCTCTACGGCACCAGCGAGCGTTCCTACCTGCTCGGCGTGGTGGTACCGGCGCCCGGTCCCGACGGTGAGTCCGAGGCCGACACCCGTGCGCGCGTCCTCGACGGCCTGGCGGCGATCGCCCGCGCGAACGACCTCGCATCCTACGAGCTGCCGCGCGATGTGATCATCGAGCGCGAGCCCTTCTCGCAGGAGAACGGGCTGCGCTCGGGCATTGGCAAGCTCGTCCGTCCCGCCCTCGTCGCCCGATACGGCGACGAGCTGAACGCCCTGTACGACGCCGCCGAGAACCGGCGCCGCGACGGCCTGCGTGCCCTCGACGCCGACGGCTCCGTGACGGAGACCGTCGTGCGGGCCGCCGCTCTGACCCTCGGCGTGCTCCCGGAGGAGCTCGACGAGGACACCCGGTTCCTCGACTTCGGCGGCGACTCGCTGTCGGCGCTCTCCCTCGCCACCACGCTCGAGGGGATCTACGACCTGCCGGTGCCGGTGCAGACGATCGTCGGTCCCACCGCGACGCTGCGCGGCGTGATCGCGCACATCGAGGAGGCCCGGTCGGGCGGCGTCCAGGCGCCCACCGCCGCGTCGATCCATGGCGCAGGCGCCGTCGTCGCCCGCGCGTCCGACCTGCGGCTCGACCGCTTCATCGACCCGGGCCTGCTGGCGGCGGCACCGTCTCTCCCCGCCCCGCACGGCGAGCCCGCGACGGTGCTGGTCACCGGCGGCACCGGTTACCTCGGCCGGTTCCTGCTGCTCGAGTGGCTGCGCCGGGTCGCGCCGCACGGCGGCACCGTCGTGGCCCTCGTCCGCGGGGCCGACGCCGACGACGCTCGCGCTCGCGTCTTCGATGCGATCGGGACCTCGGATCCGGAGCTCACCGCCGAGTTCGGGGAGCTCGCCGCGCGCCACCTGGAGGTGGTCGCCGGGGACTTCGGCGCACCGTCGCTGGGTCTCGATGACCCGACCTGGGACCGCCTGGCCGAGCGCGTGGATCACGTGGCGCACTGCGGCGCCATGGTCAACCACGTGCTGCCCTACGACCAGTTGTTCGGCCCGAACGTCGTCGGGACCGCGGAGATCGCCCGGCTCGCGCTCACCGTGCGTCGCAAATCGATCGACTACGTCTCGACGGTGGCGGTGGTCCCGCAGGACGACGGCCGTCTGCTCGTCGAGGACGACGACGTCCGGGTGGCCGGCGCCGAACGCAGGATCGGCGCGGACGCCTACGCCAACGGCTACGCCCTGAGCAAGTGGGCGGGCGAAGTGCTCCTCCGCGAGGCCGCCGACCTCGCGGAACTGCCGGTGCGGGTCTTCCGTTCGAACATGATCCTGGCCCACAGCCGCTTCCGCGGGCAGTACAACCCGGTGGACCAGTTCACCCGGCTACTGCTGAGCATCGCCGAGACGGGCCTCGCGCCCGCGTCCTTCTCCGCCGACCCGAGCGGGCCGCGCGCGCACTACGACGGCCTGCCCGTGGACTTCACCGCCGAGGCGATCACCCGTCTCGGGTCCGCGGGCCGGACCGGTTTCCGCACGTTCCACGTCCTCAACGTCGCCGAGGGCGGCGCGGGTCTCGACGACTTCGTGGACTGGATCGCCGAGGACCGCCCGATCGAGCGGATCGCGGACTACGACGAGTGGCTCACGCGATTCGAGGCGGCGCTGCGCGCCCTCCCCCCGGAGGACCGTCACCGCTCGGTGCTGCCGCTGCTGCACTCCTTCACGACGCCCGCCGCGGCCGGCGCCGGCGCGGCGCTCAGTGCAGACCGGTTCCGCGAGTCCGTCCGCGCCGAGAACGTGGGGCCGGGCGACATCCCGCAGCTCGATCGCGGGCTGATCGAGCGGTATCTCGACGGGTTCACGGCGGCGGGGTGGCTCGACTAGGGCTGCCACGGCGGTGGGACGGGCACGCCGCCGAACCGCCCGTCATCCACAGATAAGCGTATGTAACGTTTTTCCTCCACAGGGCCCGCTTCGGACGCCGTCCGGGGCGGGCCCTGCGCGCGACACTCGTCGACGACGGCCGGGAACCGCCGGTCGCGCGAGACGACGAGGAGGCGCGTCATGCCCGGGGTTCTGGTATTCGCAGCGGGGAACGTCACGAACGATCTGACCTACCGGGAGTCGGCCCGCGATCAGCGGCACGACTTCCTGAGCTTCACGATGGCGGCCAACAACGGCTACCTGGACGACAACGGAGAGTGGAAGCAGACCAGCACGGTCTGGCTCAACGTCAAGGCCTTCGGCGCGCTCGCCCGCAACGCACGCGCGGTGATCGCGAAGGGTCGGCCCGTCATCGTGCACGGCGAACTCAAGCACGAGACCTTCGACGGCGCCGACGGGCAGCGGCACAGCTCGCTGGACCTCAAGGCCGACGCGATCGGCCTCAACCTGCGGATGTGCGCGAGCCAGTACGTCGGCACGGGGGAGCGGTACCGTGAGGTCGCGCCGCCCCTGGAGACGGTCGCCGGCGTTCCGGCGGACGGTTCGGCGGTCGACGGTCCGGACGTCAGCGGACCGGCGCTGGTCGGCGAACCGGACCTCTAGGCTCGGGGAGGCGCAGGATCTCACACCCGGTCGTGCGGCAGCGTGAGGTCGAGTTCACGGGGCGGACACCGCGGGAACCGGTGGCGCAACATCGGCTGCCTACCTTCGACGCGACAGCGATCGTCGACGCACCGGGAGGTCTGACATGAGCCGATCACACACGATCACGGACTGGGATCCGGAGAACCGGCAGCAGTGGGATGCGGGCGGGGAGAAGATCGCCAAGCGGAACCTGCTGTGGTCCGTCATCGCGGAGCACGTGGGCTTCTCCGTCTGGTCGCTGTGGTCCGTGATGGTCCTGTTCATGCCACAGGACGTCTACGGACTGACCACCGCGGACAAGTTCCTCATCGGCGCCACTGCCACCCTCGTGGGATCCTGCCTGCGGATCCCGTACACCCTGGCCACCGCGCGTTTCGGCGGCCGGAACTGGACCGTCTTCAGCGCGTTCGTGCTCGCTGTTCCGGTGATCGCCACGATGGTGATCCTCGCGAACCCGGGGCAGCCCCTGTGGGTGTACCTCGCCTGCGCCGCCCTCACCGGCTTCGGCGGCGGCAATTTCGCATCATCGATGACCAACATCAACGCCTTCTTCCCGCAGCGACTCAAGGGCTGGGCCCTTGGGCTCAACGCGGGTGGCGGCAACATCGGCGTCCCGGCCGTGCAGATCGTCGGGCTGCTCGTCATCGCTACCGTTGGCAACCGCGAGCCCTACTGGGTGTGCGCCGTGTACTTGGTGCTGCTGGCTGTGGCCGGCATCGCTGCCGCTCTCTTCATGGACAACCTGCAGGTCCCGACTGTCGACACGGCGGCCATGCGCGCTGCGGCCAAGGACCGGGACACCTGGATCGTCTCCCTGCTCTACATCGGGACCTTCGGCTCGTTCATCGGCTTCTCCTTCGCCTTCGGGCAGGTCCTGCAGGCGACGTTCCGGGCCGGCGGCGAGACTGCCGCGCAGGCCTCGCTGCACGCCGCGCAGATCGCCTTCCTCGGCCCGCTGCTGGGCTCGATCTCCCGCGTGTACGGCGGCAAGCTCGCCGACCGGCTCGGCGGCGGCCGGGTCACTCTCTACGTCTTCGCCGGAATGGTCGCCGCCGGCGGCGTCCTCATCGCTGCGGCCACCACTGCAGGCTCCGGGGCCCCGTCCGGCGCGGTACTCGGCGCCTACGTTCTCGGGTTCATCGCCCTGTTCCTCCTCAGTGGCCTGGGCAACGGATCCGTGTACAAGATGATCCCGTCGATCTTCGAGGCGAAGGCCCGCTCGCTCGACGCGGACGACGCGACGCGGACGCACTACTCCCGTGCGATGTCGGGGGCCGTGATCGGCATCGCCGGCGCGATCGGCGGCCTGGGTGGCGTCGGGATCAACCTGGTCCTGCGCGCCTCGTATCAGTCCTCCGGCACCGCGACGATCGCGTTCTGGGTGTTCGGTGCCTTCTACGTCGTCGCCGCGCTGGTCACCTGGAAGGTGTACGTGCGTACGCCCGCCCCGCGTGGGCATGGGACGCTGGAGTACACGTCGCGCGACGGTGCGCTCACCGTCGCCGACACCCGATGACCGCTGCAGCGAAGGAGCACGATCCGATGACCGAGGCGCCCGTCCGGCCGCTTCTCGGATTCACCGTGGCCATCACGGCCGCGCGCCGCGCCGATGAGCTGGCCACCCTGCTCGAACGGCGCGGCGCCACGGTACTCGCGGCGCCCGCGATCGCGATCGTCCCGCTCTCCGACGACGAACGGCTCCGCGCCGCGACCGAGGCCCTGCTCGCTGCCCCGCCTGACCTGCTGGTCGCGACGACCGGCATCGGATTCCGCGGGTGGCTCGAGGCGGCAGAGGGGTGGGGCGTCGCGGAGTCGCTGCTCGCGGCGCTCGGCGCCGGCCGGGTCATCTCCCGCGGGCCGAAGGCCACCGGTGCGCTGCGTGCCGCGGGCCTGCGCGAGGAGTGGTCGCCCGAGTCGGAGTCCTCCGCCGAGGTGCTCAGTCACCTGGCGAGAACAGGCCTGTCGGGACTGCGCGTCGCGGTCCAGCTCCACGGGGCCCCCGACAAGTGGGATCCGAACCCCGGTCTGCTCGACGGGCTCCGCGCGCTGGGTGCGACGATCGTCGAGGTCCCGGTCTACCGCTGGGAGCGGCCGGCGGACGTCAGCGGACTCGACCGGATCATCGAGACCCTCGCCACCTCGGCGGTCGACGCCATCACCTTCACCTCCGCTCCCGCCGCGGCGTCGGTCCTCGAGCGCGCCGCCGAGCTCGGGCTCGACGGGGCCGTCCGGGGCGCCCTGAGCGGGCCCGTCGTTCCCTATTGCGTGGGCCCCGTCACCGCGACCCCGCTGGACCAGGCCGGCATCACCTCCGTCACCCCCGAGCGCATGCGCCTCGGTGCCCTGGCGCGGCTCGTCGAACAGGACCTGCCCGACCGCCGCCCGGACCTCCCGGTCGCGGGCCACCGCCTCGGCCTGCGGGCGCGGGGCGCGGTCGTCGACGGCGAGGAGCGCGAGCTCACCCCCACGTCGATCGTCCTGCTGCGCCTGCTGTCCCGGGAACCCGGCGCGGTGGTCTCCCGCGACGACCTGCTCGCCGCGCTGGGCGGCGACGATCCGCACGCCGTCGAGGCCGCCGTGGCGCGTCTCCGTGCGGGGCTGGGCCACAAGGAGATCGTCGCGACCGTGGTCAAGCGGGGCTACCGCCTCGCGACCGATGAGGAGCACTGACGTGGCAACCCTCCTGGTGGCGCACGGCACGCGCAGCGAGCGCGGGGTCGCGATGGTCGGTGACCTCGCCGCGGCGATGTCCGCGCGGCTGTTCGAGACCGTCCGCGTGGCCTTCGTGGACGTCCTCGGTCCCACCCCGGCCGAGGTCCTCGCCGAGCTCGACGACGAGCCCACAGTGGTGGTGCCCGCGTTCCTGTCCAGCGGCTTCCACGTGCGCCAGGACCTGCCGCGTGAGGTCACCGAATCCGGCCATCGTGCCGCCACGGTGACGCCCGCGCTCGGCCCGTCCCCGGAGCTCGCCCGCGCCATGCTCGGGCGCCTGCAGGAGGCGGGCTGGCAACGCGGCGACGCTGTCGTCATGGCCGCCGCCGGAACCCGCGACGTGCACGCGCAGGGCGAACTGCGGCGGATGGCCGCGGCGCTCTCCGCGCTGGTGGGCAGCCGCGTATCCATCGCCTTCGCCGCGCCAAGCCAGCAGAGCGAGGGGTATCCGTCGGTCCCCGAGGTCGTGGCCCGCGTCCGGTCCGACGGGGCGCCCTGCGTCGCTGTCGCTTCCTACCTCCTCGCGGAGGGGCTGTTCCAGCAGCGCCTGCGCGACTCCGGCGCCGACGTCGTCGCGGCACCGCTGGGCCTGCACCCCTCGCTCGTGCGCCTCGCCTGCCTGCGCCGCAGCCACGCCGGACTGGGCGTGCCGGCGAACGGGAAGTGACGCGGCTCACGACCCGCTGAGGAAGAGCGCCATGAAGCCGGCCGCGACGAGCGCGACCAGCAGCAGGAAGATGAACGGCAGTGCCGCCTCGAGGATCGCGAACCGGGAGCGTGCGGCCGCCGGAGGGCGCGGCGTCGGCGGCACCGAGGTGGCGGGCGCGGCCGAAGCGGGCGGCGCCGGGGTGGGTGGCGCCGGTGGCGCCGCGAGTGACGTCGTCATCACGGAATCCGGGACGGGGACTGCCGTGGGCGGCACCGGCCGGTCGAGCGCCTCGTCGAGTGCAGCGGCGAAGTCCCGCCGACGCGAACCGGAGCTCGGGAGCCTGCGCGGTCGCCTGCAGGAGCACACCGTCGACCTCGGGCCCGAGGTCGGGCCGATCGCGGCGGACCGTCGCGACACCGTACAGGTTCGGCGGGTGCCCCGTGAGCAGGGTGTACGTCGTGCCGGCCAGCGCGAAGACCTCGGACCGGGCCGTAGGGGCCGCGCCGGCGCGGATCTCGGGCGCGGCGTAGATATCGGCCTCGTTCCCGCGATCAGCCGGTGACTCGGCCAAGATAGCGCCGTCACCGTCGGCGTGCAGTACCGCAGGACCGATCCGCCCGTGCGGCGTCCCAGCGGCGACGCGGGCGTCGACGATCGGCGCGATCGCGCCGATCAAGGACCGCACGTCGGCCGCCGCGAGCGGCCCCCGATCCTGCTGTCCCTCGGAAGAATCGCCCTGACCGGCCATCGTCCACTCCTGTTCAGCTGTCAGGAGCAGAGTAGCGGTGGTGCGATCAGAGGGTGCGGGGGCGGGGACGGTAGCCGAAGCGGACGTCGGGGGAGTTCGCGACGAAGACCGTCCCGTCGAGCGAGATCCGCGTGGCGTACACCGGGATCGAGACGCCGGGCACGTCCAGGCAGCGGCCGTCGAGCAGGCTGAAGGCCTGCTTCTTCAGCGGGGACTGGACGACGGGGAAGCCGCCGCGATCGCCGACGATGCCGCGCGAGAGCACCGCGGCCCGGCCGAGCGGATCGACGTTGCCGATCGCCCGGATGCTGTCGTCGGCCAGCCGGAACAGGGCGACCTGGGCGCCGTCGGGCAGCAGCACGGCCACCCCGCGGAGGGGTTCGAGCCGGGTGCTGGGGCACGCCGCGGTCCAGTCACGGGTCCAGCGGTGCAGGTCGAAGGGTGCGGTGCTCATGCGCGGTCCTCCCTCGGTGGCATGGACAGGGTGGGGGTGCCCAGCAGGATCGGCACCTTGCGGCCGTTCTTCTCGCCGAAATCGACGGTCGGATCGGGGGCGCCGGGGGCGTTGACGAAGGAGACGAACCGGGCGAGCTTGTCGGGATCGTCGAGGACGCCCTTCCACTCGCAGCCGTAGCCGTCGACGTGCCGCTCGACGCTGGCCTCGAAATCGGCGTTCAGGCCGAGCGCGTCGTCGATGACGACCTCCCGCAGCCGGTCGATGCCGCCGTCCAGGGCCTCGACCCACGGCGCCGTACGCTGCAGCCGGTCGGCCGTGCGGATGTAGTACATGAGAAACCGGTCGACGTACGTGATCAGCGTCTCCCGGTCGAGGTCGCCCGCCAGGAGTTGGGCGTGCTTCGGCGTCATCCCGCCGTTCCCGCCGACGTAGAGGTTCCAGCCGGACTCCGTGGCGATCACGCCGACGTCCTTGCCGCGGGCCTCCGCGCACTCGCGGGCGCAGCCGGAGACGCCCATCTTGATCTTGTGCGGCGAGCGCAGTCCGCGGTAGCGGAGCTCGAGGTCGATGGCGAGCTGGACCGAGTCCTGCTGGCCGTAGCGGCACCAGTCGCTGCCGACGCAGCTCTTCACCGTACGAAGCGATTTACCGTAGGCCTGCCCGGACTCCATTCCGGCGTCCACCAAGCGGCGCCAGATCAGCGGCAGCTGGTCGACGGTGGCGCCGAACATGTCGATCCGCTGGCCGCCGGTGATCTTGGTGTACAGCCCGAAGTCGCGCGCGATCTCGCCGATCACGATGAGCTGTTCGGCGGTCACGTCGCCGCCCGGCATTCGCGGCACCACGGAGTAGGTGCCGTTGCGCTGGATGTTCGCCAGGAAGTGATCGTTGCTGTCCTGCAGCGAGGCCTGCTCGCCGGAGAGGATGTGGTCGGAACTGGTGGAGGCGAGGATCGACGCCACCGTCGGCTTGCAGAGGTCGCATCCCGTGCCCGAGCCGAACCGCTCGATCAGGCCGGAGAAGGTGCGGATGCCGCTGGCCTGCACCAGCTCGAAGAGCTCGGCGCGGGACTGGGCGAAATGTTCGCACAGCGACTTCGAGACCGTGACGCCCTCGGCCTCGAGCAGCTGCGAGAGCAGCGGCACGCAGGAACCGCAGGACGTGCCAGCGTTGGTGCAGGCCTTGAGCTCGGCGACCGTGCAGGCGCCGTCGGCGATCGCCGCGCAGAGTGTGCCCTTCGATACGTCGTTGCAGGAGCAGACCTGCGCCGTGTCGGGGAGCGCGCCGATCCCGATCCCGGGGGAGCCGTCGCCGGCGGGCGCGATGAGCGAGACCGGATCGCCCGGCAGCGACGAGCCGACCAGTGGCCGCAGTACGCCGTACTGGGAGGCGTCGCCGACCAGCACGCCGCCGAGCAGTGTCGAGGCATCGTCGGAGAGCACCAGCTTGGCGTAGGTCCCGCCGATCGGATCGCTCACGACCACGTCGAGCGCGCCGGGCGTGGTTCCCAGGGCGTCGCCGAAGGAGGCGACGTCGACGCCGAGCAGCTTGAGTTTGGTCGACAGGTCCGCACCCGGGAACTGCGCGTCACCGCCGAGCAGGCGGTCCGCGACCACCTCGGCGGTCGCGTAGCCGGGGCCGACGAGGCCGTAGCAGCGCCCCTCGATCGCCGCTACCTCGCCGATGGCGTAGACCGCGGGATCCGAGGTGACGCAGGACAGGTCGGTGATGACGCCGCCGCGTTCGCCGACGGTCAGCCCCGCATCGCGGGCCAGCTCGTCGCGCGGTCGGACGCCCGCGGCGAAGACCACGACGGCCGCGTCCACGACGCTCTCGTCCTTGAGCGTCACGGCGAGCCCGTGCTCGCCGGGGGCGATGTCGACGGTGCCGGACGACAGCGTGATGTCGATGCCGAGGTCGCCGATCATGCGGGCCAGGTGCTCGCCGCCGCCGGTGTCGACCTGCTGCGGCATCAGCCGCGGGTTGACCTCCACGACGTGCGGTCGCAGGCCCAGCGTGCGGAGCGCGTTGGCCGCCTCCAGGCCGAGCAGGCCGCCGCCGACCACCATCCCGACGGGCTCTGCTGACCGGGCCAGGGCGGCATCGGCGTCCGCGCGCAGCGCGTCCAGGTCGTCGAGGGTGCGGTAGACGTGACATCCGGGCAGGTCGTGGCCCGGAACCGGCGGCACGAAGGCGTACGACCCGGTCGCGAGCACCAGCGCGTCGTAGGCGATCACTCCGTCGGCCGTCGTCACCGTCCGCGCGTCGCGGTCGATGCCGGTCACCGCCGCGCCGAGCCGCAGGTCCACCTGGGGATCTCCCGCGTAGTCGTTGCCCGCGAGCGCCAGCTCGGTACGGTCCCACGCCCCGATGTAGGACGAGAGTCCCACCCTGTCGTAGGCGCCGTCGGCCTCCTCGCCCAGGACGACGATCCTCCAGGCCCCCGTCTCGTCGCGCGCGCGCAGCGCCTCCACGAACCTGTGCCCGACCATGCCGTGACCCACCACGACGACGGTGCGCTGGGTGCCCATGGGCCTCTCCTCTCGCCGGAAACCGTTGGCACCGAATCTAAGGAGGCGGTGTTGCGGGGTTGTGCCGCCGTGTTGCCCGACGATCACGCCTTCCTCACAGCGCGGAGGAGACGGGTGTGAGGAGTCAGGCGAGGCGTTCGGCCAGGTCGCCGGGCCGCGCGAGCGGGGGCACCAGGGCGATGGCGCGGCGGCCCACCGCGTCCCGCAGGTGCGGCGTCGCGACCGTCGACGGGAGGCCCCAGCGGCCCAGACCGTCGGGTTCGACGGGCAGCATGCGCCAGCGGTCGTCGGGGCTGGCATGGGCGAGCGGGAGCAGCTCGGCCGTGCGCGGCGCCTCGCGCACGAGGGCAGCGCGCAGGGGCTGCGCCAGAAGCGCGGCCCCCAGCATCGCCGCCATCGGGTTGCCGCCCAGGCCCACCACGACCGGCCCGTCGGGCACTGTCGCGACGAGGAGGGAGCCTCCGGGGCGTACGTCCACTCCGTCGACGAGCAGCGTCGCCCCGGCCCCGGCGAGAGCGCCGCGCAGCAGGTCCGCGGCACCGCGGCCGGTGGCGCCGATGATCGCGACCACGTCGGCACCGTCGGGCAGGAGCGCGGCGCGGAAGGACGCGGGCGCGTCGGGCAGGTGCGGGCCGCGCACGACGGCGCAGCCGGCGGCGCCGAAGGTCGCGGCGACAGGGCCCCACGCGGTCTCCGGTAGGCCCGCGCCGCCCGTCGCGCCGACCTCGTCGCCGGAGGAGTGCAGCCGGATCCGCACGGGTCCGCGCGCCGCGACGGCGGACACGCCCGCCGCGGTGGCCAGCGAGACCAGCGCCGGGTCGACCGCGGTGCCCGCGGCGGCGAGCACCGCTCCGGGCGCCCACGCCGACCCCGTCGGTCGGACGTCGTTGCGGAGCGGATCGATACAGGTCAGAAATGTGCCGTCCCGCGAGATCTCCTCGTCCCGGATCACGCGATCGGCACCGGCGGGCAGGCGTGCGCCCGTCGCGATGCGCATCGCGGTGCGGGCCGCCAGTGCCGGCGCGGCGTGCCCGGCGCGCGCCGCACCGTGGACGGGGCGCCAGGGTGGCGGGCCCGCGACCGCCCAGCCGTCCATCGCGGATTGGTCGAACGGCGGGAAGGATGCGGCGGCTGCGAGCGGCTCCGCGAGTACGGAACCGGGCACCGGCGGACCGCCCGCCGCCGGGAGCGCGGGAAGGGCGGCCCGGAGGAGTCGGCGGACCGCGAGGGGCGATGCCTCGGCTCGGGCCAGGTCCTCCGGGGTGTCGACGTCCGCGAGCGGCAGGCGCAGTCGCGGGGCGTCGGTCGGCACGATCGCGTGGACGGGGCCACCCGCGGCGGCGTCCGCGACTGCGGCGCGCAGCGCGGCGACGTCCCACACGGAGAGCAGGTACTGGGCGTGGCCGTGGTGATCCTCCGCGAGGGCCACCGGCGCGCCGGTCGCGGACCGCAGCGCGGCGATCCGGGCGAGGTCCGACGGCTCCACCTCGGGGAGGTCCGCAGCCATCACCGCGACCGTCCGAGCCTCCGCGGGGACGGCTGCGAGTCCTGCGGCGATCGCGGCGAGCGGTCCGCCGCCCGGCGGTTCCTCCCGGACCGCGATGACGCGCTCCGGCACCGCGCGCGACGGCCCCACCACTACGACGGCGGCTCCGCCGGCCGCGGCGATCGCAGCGTCGAGCAGGCGCCGTCCGCCGACCACGACCTCGGGCTTGTCCCGCCCGAGGCGGCGAGCACTGCCACCGGCCACGACGACGGCCGCGTCGAAGGACGCGGCCGAGTCGCGGTCAGTAGACGTCACGCACGTATCTCCGTTCGGCGGACAGCGCCGCCAGGTAGGCCTCCGCGCTCCGCGGGGCCAGGTGGCCGTGTTCGGCGACGATACCGCGCAGCGCCTCATCCACGTCGCGGGCCATGCGGGCCGCGTCGCCGCAGACGTACACGTGCGCGCCGCGCCGGATCCACTCCCACAGCTCGGCGGCGTGCTCGCGCATCCGGTCCTGCACGTACACCTTCCGGTCCGTGTCGCGGGAGAAGGCGGTATCCACCCGGGTGAGCACCCCGTCGGCGGCGAGGGCGTCGAGCTCGGCCCGGTAGTAGAAGTCGGTGGCCTCGTGCTGCTCGCCGAAGAACAGCCAGTTCGGTCCCGTCGCGCCGCGGCGGGCCCGGTCGTGCAGGAAGCCGCGGAAGGGCGCGATGCCCGTGCCCGGGCCGATCATGATCGCGGGCGCGTCGGCGTCCTCCGGCGGGAGGAAGGAGCGGGTCGGCTGCACGAAGACATCCACCTCGCCGCCCGCGACGAGACCGGCGAGATGCGTAGAACAGGCACCGCCGCGGCGTCGCCCGTCGTGCTCGAAGACCACGACGGAGACGGTGATCGAGACGCGGTCGGGATCCTCGCGCGGGCTCGACGAGATCGAGTACAGCCGGGGTGTGAGCGGCCGCAGGAGTGCCTCCCACTCCGCCGGCGTGGCTTCGACCGGGTGCGCGGCGAGCAGGTCGAGCAGCTGGCGGCCCCAGGTCCAGGAGGCGAACGTCGTGGGCTCGTCGAGGATCGCGTGCAGCTCGTCGCTCACCGCGCAGCGGTCCGCGACGAATCGCAGCAGCTCGGGGGTGATCCGCGTGAGATCCTTGCGGTCCAGGTCGGCGGCGTCCCGCTGCACGCCGGTGCGGGCGCAGAACTCCTCGATCACGGCCCCCGAGTTCACCGGCCAGATCCCCAGCGCGTCGCCGGCGCGGTAGGTGAGCGCGGCGGACGGGAGCGCGAAGGTGAAGCGGCGCACGTCCTTCGCCGATCCCTCGCCGGAGAGCAGCTCGGATTCGAGCAAACGGGTGCGCATCGGATTGGTCCGGGAGTGCCCCGTCGGCTCCGGCGCGGTGGGCCGCGGCGGAGCGGCCTCCGGATCCAGCGCCGTCACGACGGCGCCGAGCCAGGCGGCGGCGGTCTCGGCGTAGTCGGGTTCGCACGAGGCGCGGGGCGCGAGCCGGGCGCCCCCGAGGTGCTCGAGCCGGGCGTCCAGCTTGCGGGCGAAGCCGCAGAAGTCGGCGTACGAGGGGTCGCCGAAGCCCAGGACGGAGAACCGTAGACCGCCGAGGTCGCCGGGCTCGGCCGCGGCCAGCGCATCCCACAGCGCGACGCCGTTGTCGGGAGCCTCGCCGTCGCCGGTCGTAGCGACCAGGAAGAGCACGGTGCCCGTCAGCTGCGCGGGCGAGACCACTTCGGCGCCGAGGACCGTCGCCGTCATGCCCGCGCCGCGCAGCGCCGCGGCGCAGTCCGTCGCGTACGTCTCCGCGGTGCCCGTCTGGGACGCCCAGACGACAGTCACTGTCGCGGCCGGTGCCTGCGGGGCCCCGCCGAACACGCCGGCCAGGACGCCCTCGAGCCAGGCCCGGGCGATCGGGGCGAGCGGGGCGTCGCGGGGCACCGTCGGCACGCCCGACGGGGGTGCGACGCTCAGGCCGGTGAGCAGGCCGCCGAGGAAGCCCGACGCCTCGGCGGTCAGTTCGCCCGGGCCGGAGGCGTACGGTGCCAGTGCCGCTGCGAGGGGGGACTCCGGCGCCTCGACGGGGGAGGGCGGGTCCGCCGGAAGGGGGGTGATCGCGACTGCGCTCACCTTGAACTCGGGCTGCAGGGACTCGGGGTCGACGGCGTCGCTGGTCACCGCGTTCACGGCCACGTCCTCTCCGAAGGCATCGGCGAAGTGCATGGGGGCGAAGCAGACTCCGGGACGGACGGCGTCGTCCACCGCGACCGGCAGAGTCGCGCCGCCGCGCCGGCTCGAGACCCGCACCCGCGCGCCGTCGGCGACGCCGAGCCGGTCGGCGTCCTCGGGGCTGAGCTGCAGGAAGGGCGCGGGGTTGAGGCGGTTGAGCTTCGCGACGCGGCCCGTCTTGGTCATCGTGTGCCACTGGTGCGCGAGGCGGCCGGTCGTGAGGATCAGCGGGTACTCGTCGTCGGGCAGTTCGGCGGGCGGCAGGTACGGGCGGGGGAGAAAGCGCGCGCGGCCGGACGGTGTGGCGAAGACGGGCCCCCGGGCGGGGTTCTCGGGATCGAGGTATCGGATCGGGTTCCGTTCGGACCCGCCGGGCGCCGCGGGCCACTGCACTGGGCCCCGTGTGAGCCGCGCGTGGTCGACGCCGCGGACGTCCCAGCCGGTGCGCGGGTTGTGGAAGGCTTTGAGCTCGTCGAAGACCGCGGCGGCGTCGGGGTAGTCGAAGTCGGCGCCGTACCCGAGCTCGGCGGCGACGAGGCACAGCAGTTTCCAGTCGGGCAGCGCATCGCCGGGCGGCGGTATCGCGGCCGCGGTGCGGGTGAGGGTCCGTTCCGAGTTGACCATCACCCCGTCGGTCTCGGCCCACAGCGCCGCGGGCAGCACGACGTCCGCGTACTCCGCGGTCTCGGAGCCGGTGTACGCGTCCTGCACGACCACCAGCTCCGCGGTGCGCAGGGCGTCGATGACGGTGGAGCGGTTCGCCATCGACGCGACGGGGTTGCTGCAGATGATCCACGCCGCCTTCACGGTGCCCGCGCCCAGCTCCCGGTACATCTCGACGGCGCCGTGGCCCACATCGGTGCGGATCGTTCCCTCTGACAGCCCCCACAGGGCCTCGGTGCGGGCGCGGTCGTCCTCGTCGAGGACGGACCGCTGGCCGGGGAGTCCCGGCCCCATGTAGCCCATCTCGCGGCCGCCCATCGCGTTCGGCTGCCCGGTGAGGCTGAAGGGGCCGGAGCCCGTGCGGCAGATCGCACCGGTGGCGAGATGCAGGTTGCAGATCGCGATCGTGTTCCAGGTGCCGTGGGTGGACTGGTTGAGCCCCATCGTCCACAGGCTGGTCCAGTTCGTGGCGCCGCCGATGAGCTCGGCCGCGCGCTCGACGTCGGCGGCCGCGAGGCCCGTGATCTCGGCGACGCGGTCCACCGGGTAGTCCTCGAGGAAGGCCGGCATGGCGTCCCAGCCCTCGGTGTGGGCGTCGATGAAGTCCCGGTCCAGGGCGTTCTTCTCGGCCAACAGCCGCAGGAGGCCGTTGAGCAGTGCCAGATCGGTGCCCGGGCGGACGGCCAGGTGCAGGTCGGCCCTCGCGGCGGTGGCGGTGCGGCGCGGGTCTACCACGATGAGCTTCGCGCCAGCCTTGACGCGGTCCATCATCCGCAGGAACAGGATCGGGTGGCAGTCGGCCATGTTGGCGCCCAGGACGAGGAAGACGTCGGCGTGGTCGAGGTCGGCGTAGCTCCCGGGCGGTCCGTCGGAGCCCAGGGACTGCTTGTAGCCGGTGCCGGCGCTCGCCATGCACAGCCGCGAGTTGGATTCGATCCATTTCGTGCGGAGGAAGCCCTTGGCGAGCTTGGTCGCGAGGTACTGCGCCTCCAGCGTCATCTGCCCGCTCACGTACAGGGCGATCGCGTCGGGCCCGTGCTCGTCGCGGATCTCCCGCAACCGCCGCCCGGTCGCCGCGATCGCGTCGGCGAGGTCGACGGGGGCCCGGGGCGCGTCCCGGGTCGCGCGCACCTCGGCGCGAGCTTGCCGCCCGCCCGCCGCGAGCAGGTCCACGGTGGTGGCGCCCTTGGTGCACAGCCGTCCCCGGTTGGCAGGATGGTGCTTCGTGCCGACGGAGCCCGTGACGGCGCCGTCGCGCACCTGCAGGCTGAGACCGCAGCCCACGCCGCAGTACCCGCACACCGTCTCCACGTCCATGCCGCCACGGTGCCCGTGCGGTGTTTCCGGGCTCGGGCCGGATTGTTACGGCGATGTCACCTGCTGCGCGTTCGCGGTGCCGTCAGGCGGTGAGCTGTCCTGCGATCGACTGCGCCGGCGCGACCTCGTGCGAAGAGGCCGGCCGGCTCGCGGTGCGCCCGGCTCGTGGCCGCTCAACCGATCCTGCGGCCGATGCGCCAGGCGCCGAGGAGCACGAAGACGATGAACAGGCCCGCGAATAGTAACCAGATCGCCCACTCGGGAACCTGTGCGGAGGCGATGTGGGGCAGGAGCCCGTACTCCTCCTCGATCGTGGTGCGGGCCTGGTCGGACGCTCCGGCGAGGGCGTCGAGCGGGGAGCGAGTGAAGGGCCCCCGCATCAGCGTCGCGGCCTGATTGAGCGGGAGCACGTTCATGAACGTCACCACACCGCTCGGCAGCGCGCCGACGGTGATGTAGGCGCCGGCGAGGAAGCCGCCCGCGGTCCCGACGATCGTCGCGACCGACGTGAAGACTCCGGCGGAGCCGATGAACGTGACCACGAAACTCCAGATCGCGGAGAACAGCAGGCAGAACCCGATCAACTGGGCGTACGCGTGAGCAAGTGACCCGACCGACAACGCCGCCCCGTACACGACGCCGAGGTAGACGTCTGCGAGCACGAACACCGTCGTGCTCAGCGCGATCGATACCACGAAGGCGCCGAGCAGGTAGGCCAGGATCATCTGCAGCCGGCTGATCGGGGAGACCAGGAAGTCCCGGAAGACGTTGCCCACGCGGTCGTTCACGAACACGACCAGCGCCGACAGGCTGGTCGTCGCGGTGGTGATCATGACCAGGTTGGCGATCACCCAGGAGTAGACGAAGGCGTCGACGTCGTCGGCGCTCGCGGTGGGCAGGGACTTCTGCAGGGCGTCGGTCTGCACGCCGCCGAGGAAGGCGGAGAACAGCACGAACAGGATGATCGGGGAGAGCAGCGAGAAGAACACGGCCGCCGGGTCTCGGAAGAAGACGACGACGTTGCGCCGGGTCAGATGCAGGAGGGTCATCGCGCACCGCCCCGGGTGATCGCGAGGAAGACGTCGTCCATCGTCCCGTGACGGAACTCGAAATCGGCGATGTCGGCGTCGAAGTCGCGGAGCAGCGCCATCGCCTCGCGGCTCGATTCGACCGCGATGCGCCTCTCCTTCCCGGCCCGCTGTGCGCGCGCACCGACGGCCTCGTCGAAGCGGCGGGGATCGCGCAGGGTCACCCGCAGTTCGTCCTTGGCGTAGGTGCTCCGCAGCTCCGTCGGGGTGCCCGTGCTGACGATGCGGCCGTGGTCGATGATCGCGACGCGGTCGGCGCGCTCGGCCTCCTCCATGTAGTGCGTCGTGAGGAAGACGGTGAGCCGCAGCCGCTTCTGCAGGTCGAGGATGGTCGACCAGACGCGGTCGCGCGAGTCGGGGTCGAGGCCCGTCGTCGGCTCGTCGAGGAACAGGATGCGCGGCTGGTGGATCAGCGCCCGTGCGATGTCGGCGCGCCGCTTCTGCCCGCCCGAGAGGGCCTTGTACCGGCGGGTGAGGAACTCCTCGAGCCCGAGCAACGACGACAGGCCCGCGATCCGGTCCTTCGCGGTCGTCGCGTCGATGCCGTAGAAGGTCGCGCGCAGCGCCAGGTTCTCCCGCACCGATAGCGCCGGGTCGAGGAGCGACTCC
Source organism: Tsukamurella asaccharolytica (assembly GCF_007858435.1). Taxonomy (GTDB): domain Bacteria; phylum Actinomycetota; class Actinomycetes; order Mycobacteriales; family Mycobacteriaceae; genus Tsukamurella; species Tsukamurella asaccharolytica. The sequence goes on from NZ_VIGW01000008.1 coordinate 139,188, forward strand.
TGGAAGACGACGCCGATCGCGCGCCGGATATCGAGGTCCTGCTTGCCCACCTCCATGCCCGCCACGTGGATCGTGCCGGACGTCGTGGACTTCAGCGTGGTGATGCAACTGATCGTCGTCGACTTGCCGGCGCCGTTCGTGCCGAGGAAGGCGAACGTGCCCCCGGCGACGACATCGAACGAGACATCGTCCACGGCCCGCACGTCGCCGTAACTCTTGACGAGGTTCCGCACGCTGATGACCGGTGCGCCGGGGCCGCCGCCAGGGGCCCTGAGGTCGGTGGGCCTGACCGGCGCGGGTGGAAGCACGGGCGCGACCGGTCGTGCCGGCGGCGTCGGTGGGCGCTGGGGCGCCTGCGGGGTCGAGGTCCGGTCGGTCGGTGCCGACGGTGCCGAGGGGCCGGCCGCGGGCTGCGGCCCGGCCGGGGCCTGCGGGCCGTCCGCGACCTG
>NZ_VIGW01000009.1 GCF_007858435.1 Tsukamurella asaccharolytica
GTCGGCGCAACCACACTGCGCACCCGCGGCCGCCCATCCACACCCCGGACTCTAGCGGCTCAGGGCCCCACTCAGGTGGGGCCGAATGAAACCGCCCTACCGGGGCCAGATCAACTTGACATAGCCACGGGGCCGCACCTGAAGGAGCGGACGGCGGCCATACCGACGAAGAAGACGCGGTCGCTGCTGAATTGAGTACTGAAATTGAGATCGTCGGAGTCGACCCGGAACGCGACGTCACGGATGACGGTGTCATACTCGATGACGTCGATAGCATGATCAAGGCCCTTCCAAATGTCTCCATCATCGATCACGCTGACGTTCCTGCCCGCCTCGGTGCGCCGGCATTCCTCAAGACGACCGTTGAACACGTGCTGCGAGCAACCCCAATAACTATGCACCGGCGTGCCCGAGTCCTCCACGGCTGGCCCGTCGGCAAGGATCCAGCGGAGAAGAAGTAGTGCAGAAACTGGACGCATCGAGTGCGTGGTGCCGCGTATCGTGACAAGGTAGAAGTCCATGTGGATCGCGACCGCTGCTCACGGATCGAACTCGCGAGTACAAACACCCAGGGATTGCCCGTGTATAATAACGTAGATTCATCGTTCGTGCGTTGGGGGTATTGATGGCACAGCTCGCTCGTTCAGTCAAGGTTCAGTTTTTCTCGCTCGACCGGGCGCCGAACCCCTCTCCGAACGTCGATTGGGCAAAGAAGCTTACGAAGCAAAGCAAGAAGCAGGCCGCGATCTCACACAAGTACAACGGCGGAGAGGTTCACGGTCTCATTGAAAACCTGAGTTCCACTCCGGGGGTCTCCTTTGCTGTGGATCGAGCTACGACTCCTCGTCAGCGGGATACAGCGAGTGGAAAGCGTACGTCGCTCAGGGTATCGCCGAACCACGAGCCGATCGAGGAGACGTATGTTCGGTTCTTCGATGATAATGTTATCGGCTTGATTCAGACGTCGACCTCGGCGCCGCATCCTGCTGCGATCGCACTTTGGCTCAATGAAACGTTCCCTGAAAAGAACGATGATAGGTGGTTCATAAACCCTCTGATTGCGAGCGATACCATCCATCGCATTCAGAATGCCAAGGAGATTCGCAAGACCGAGTTCACTGTTCCTGTCAGTGACTTGCCCACCACTGGCTTCCTATCAACTCTAGTCGGCGGCGCCCGTGGACTCGATCCACAGGTTAAGATTTCGCTAACCATTTCCGCCGGGTATGGTCAGAATAGGGCACACGCTCAAGCTGATGCGGCAACCGCGGCAAACGAGATCATAGCGGACCTCGGTCGGTACTCGGCAGCGAAGGTCGGCGTGGTCGATCCCGGGCAGACAGCATCCGAACTCGTTAATGTCCTGGCGGACAGGCTGTCTTATTCAGCGGCTGTCCCGATCAACGGACGAACCCTCAGTAGTACGAGCGCATATGCGGAAATCGAAGCTACATACGATGCCCATAAGAAATCGATTATCGCGGCTGTTCCCTGAACTTGTCAGTCGGCGGTGCTACTCTAGTTTGTGCTGATTGATTCACGAATGTGAGGGGTGGTGTACGTGTCAACTGCGAAGGTGCCACCAGTCTCCGGCGGGCGCGTACTGCTCCCTGTACTGGGAACCGGCTGTGTTGGGCCTATCGTACTCGGCGTTGTTCAGTTGAGTGGTGTCGATATTGACGCCTCGAGATCTGTTTCCGCCCTACTCGCACTCGCTGGAGTGTATGCGACAATTGCTGGCTTTATGATCGCAGGAGTCATTCTGGTTGCCGGTGCATCGGGAAAGGCTATGGCGCGAGTGAGGAAGAAGGCTGCCGAGCGCAAGATTGACTTCGTTTCACTCCTGATGGTGGCGATCACATTGATGGTGACATCGGCGATCGTACTGCCGTTTAGCTCAATGTTTATTGGTGGTCCTGTCGTAAACTATCTGGCCGCAGTGTTCGCCACTTTGCCCATCGGCGGCGTTGCGATAAGTTTGCTGGCGATTGCGGCAGCGCTGCGGGACTAGCTTGGGACAGGCTGGTGATGGCGGCATGACAATGACTATTTCAGTCGTTAGCGCTGGAGCCCGATCGTGCTGTGGTGGCGTGCGAAGTCGTCAACCTGTCCGAATCGAAGGGCTTTTCTGTCGAGCACGAGCGACTTCAGATGAGGGCTACTTCGCTGCGTTGTAGGCGTCGATGACGTCCTGGCTGATACGGCCGCGCTCACTCACCTGGTGACCGGCACCCTTCGCCCATTCGCGAATCGCCTTGGACTGCTCGCGGTCGATCGTTGCCCGGGAGCGACGCGCAGATGCCGGCGTCGACGACTGCTTGCGGCCGCCCGTACGACGAGCGGCTTCCTTGTAGGGCTCAAGCGCCTTGCGGAGCTTGCCGGCGTTCTTGGCGCTGAGGTCGATTTCGTACTGAACACCATCGAGCGCGAACTGGAGGGTTTCATCGGCGGTGAGGGTGTCGTCGAGATCGTCGGTCAGGGTGACGGTGACTTTGCGTGCCATGAGGCGAACTGTATCAAGGTTCGCTGGCCATGCATGGGTTCGGCGCGCTTGCCGTCGAGTTGTGAAAGCTGCCTGGCGACTCAGTCGATTCAGAGGGCTTGGCCGCCTCGGGCGCGCCAGGCTGCCTGGTGTGCACCCGGTTTGCCCCTGTCCACAGCACTTGACACGGTCGCGCGGCTTCGTGCGCGCTGAGCATTTCCAACCTCTGCGATGAGGGCAGACGTTACTGTACTGCACATGGGGGATGCGAAGACATCGGCACTCAAGGTACTGATTCCTGGGAGCACGAAGTGGCAAGACGTAACTGATACAGCCGACGATCCAGGGGCAGCCGCAATCGCGTCGTCCAGCCTGGCCGCGTACAGCAGCGAGAACCTGGTTGTTCTCCTGGGGCTGGGTACGTCGCTGGGACTCGAGGGACAGAACGGGGCTGCGGCGCCGTCGATGTGGGATTTGCTGAAACGGGTTGAAAACCTTGATGGCTTTGATCGCGCTAGGAGCCTCGTGCCGGCTAACGAGAAGCAGGGCGATGTTGAAGTCCTTCTATCGGTGTGTCAAATGCACTTTGCGCTGACGTCCGACTCAGAGGTCGGGAGCTTTCTGGTGAACGCAGAGAATGAAGTGCTTGAGGCGTGCCGGTTCATCGACTCGACAACGGATCTTTCGAGCCACGAGGCTCTGCTGCGAAAGATCGGTCGACGGCCAACGAGACTGTCTCGGGCGCAAATATTTACTACCAACTACGACCTTGCAATAGAGCATGCAGCTAGAAGCACTCGATTCACCCTGATCGATGGATTCGGCCCAACCGCCGGCGGGCTTTTCGACGGAGGTAACTTCGATCTCGATATCGTGAGGCGCGACCCTAGTGGCTCGCTTCTGCTTGCTCCAAACGTAGTTCAACTTTATAAACTGCATGGGTCGGTGGACTGGACGGAGGATGACGATGGAGTTCGTCGTAGTTCGGTACCTTCGACTCCGGTTCTCATATATCCGTCGAGTATGAAGTACCAACAGTCGTATCGTCTGCCCTATCTCGAATCAATGGCGCGCTTTCAGATGACGCTCCGTCGTCCCGATACCACTCTTATTGTTGCTGGGTTCGGATTTAATGATGCACACCTGACGGCCCCGATCATGTCGGCGGTACAGTCTAACGTGTCGCTTCGGATGATTGTGGTTGACCCCGTCCTTGTGGCTGAAGGTGACGATCACGAGACACGCGACAGGCTTAGACGGCTGGTTTCGTCGGGGGACAACAGAATCCTGCTCGTCGCCGGGAAGTTCGGCGACTATGTGGCGGCGCTTCCCGATGTTAACCCGCCCGATATCGGTGAAGTGCACTCTGAGCGCTATCGCGCCTCGCAGGTTGGAGCAACTTAGTGGTTAAGTTGCTGCACCCGTTTGTGGCCGAGCGCCTTGCTGGAACGGTAATGGGGATCGACGGAGTTGAGGCCACGGTGTCACTGCCGTGGGCAGGATTCGCCCCCACGTCATTGTTTGGCCGCCCTGTGTTGCGCGGGGAAATCGGCGAGTTCCTGATCTTTGCGCGCGGGACTACTGGGATCTTTGGCCGAATCACTAGTTTGGAGACGCCGCGCGCAAAGCGGCCAGAAGCGAATACTGGTCCAGACGCGAGGACAGCAGTGGACGTTGTAGGTACCGTTCAGCTTCTGGGTACCTTAACTCTTGACGGAACATTCGTTCGTGGCGTGGCACGACATCCGCGGGTCGGCGACCTCGCATACGCCGCGGATGAAGACGTTGTTCGAGCAGTGCTCGGTGACGGAGTGAGCGATGACGCTACGCTTGATCTTGGCGTTCTGAGCGGTGCGCAAGGAATCCCGGTTGGCGTGTCGCTCGGTGCGCTGTTCGGCCGCCATCTCGCGGTAGTCGGGTCGACTGGTGGAGGCAAGAGCTGGACGCTTGCTGCCCTCATGGAAAGATCGGCCGCGTCCGGTGTGCGTACACTTCTGCTAGACGCAACTGGTGAGTTCGAGCCTCTTGGTGATCTCGCGCGCCACCTCGTTGTTAGCGCCAGCGAGCCAGCCTATGGAAAGCAAGTTCACCTACCCCATCGGCAGTTAAGTGAATCCGACCGAAGGGCTTTGTTGCGGCCATCGGGCGCGAGTCAATTGCCCAAGATGCGCGCGGCGATCCGATCTTTGCGTCTCGTCGAGGTTCTGGGCTCTGGGCACTCGATGGTGACAGATGGATTATTGAGGAAGGCGAACAATCCTCGGAAGCCGTACTCAGATGCAGTGTTCCAGCACGCGAGCATTGTTGATGATCCTCGAGCTGAATTTAACCTCAGAAATCTGGCAGATCAAATTAGGCACGAGTGTGTCTATGAAACATCCCAACAGAATGATAGTCACTTCGGCGGTTGGGCCCCGAACGAACTCGGGTACTGCAACACTTTAATTGGTCGAGTGTACGACCTAATTTCAACGCCTGAGATCATGGGCATCTTGGATCCGCAGCCGGGTGGTGCTGTGTCATCCTCTGTGCTCGACGAGATTGACAAATGGGTTGCCGATGATTCGGCGGAGAGAATTCTTAGGATTTCACTCGCCGATATCACGTTCAGTCATAATATGCGCGAAATTGTCGTGAATACGATTGGTCGTCATCTGCTTTCCGGGGCGCGGAGGTCGCAGTTTCGTGTGCGACCTCTCGTGGTTGCGATCGATGAGGCCCATCAATTTTTTGGTCAGTCGATTGCGGATGAGCTTGTGGCCGCATCGTTTGATTCTTTCGATCTGATCGCCAAGGAGGGGCGCAAATACGGGCTCGTTGTATGCATGGCGACACAGCGGCCCGGCGACCTCCCTGCCGCGATCCTGAGCCAGGCTGGTGCTCTCCTCGTACATCGATTGACAGAGCGTCGGGACCGAGAGCGCGTCGAGCATGCTGCGTCGGAACTAACAGCGAGCGCTACCCGACAGCTTCCGGCCCTGATGCCAGGGGAGGCGCTTCTTGTCGGCAGTGACTTCGCGATTCCGGTCCCTGTCCACATTGCAGCACCTCAGCGCAAGCCCGACTCGCGGGGGCCGGTTTTCGGCTAAAGGCCTGGCCGAACGGTGTGCGATTCTGCGAAGGTCACCACCATCGTCGTGACCGCACCTTCACCTCCCGCACCGGGATCTCGTGCGGCTTGAGCGGCCGATCGATCTGCGGGCGTACCCGCTCAGGTGTGATCCGGCCGTCCTCTTGCCGTTCCGCGAAGGCGCGAGCTTCCCACTCGTTGTGGTGCTTGAGCGCTTCGATCGCTTCAGTGAGCAGCAGGTCGAGCCGCCGAGCTTCCTCCTCGGCCGCGCGTCGTCGCTCGTCAGCGGAGACGGCACGGAAGCCACACCATTGGCGGAGGAGCTCGTGGCGTGGTCGGATGTCCTTGAGATACCAGTACCACTCCCACTCGGGGGATGTGGTGTCGGGATCGTCAGGCCTGAGCTTCACGCGGTTCGGCGCACCGTGCTTGCAGGCGTGGCGAGCCTTGAGCTCCTCCTCGTGGATGTCATCGAGGATCGGTTGGGGGCTACGCCGGCAGATCAGTTCGGCAGCGATCAGGGTGCCCTCTCGCCCGATGATCGGGGGATCCGCCTCGAGGTCGACGGGCGCACGCGCAGCCAGCTCATCGAGGGTGCAGCCAAGGAACTCCTCGAAGGCCGGAACGTCGTAGACCGTGGTGACGTTGTCGTTGGTATCAAAGATGGATGCGATGGACTCCGGTACTTGCCGCTCGAACACGGCTGTGAGTACGCGATCCTCGACCTCGTGGAGTTCGAAGTCGGTGAGCCAACGCCACTTCGCTTCGTGTGCGAGCAAGGCGTCGAGCTGATCCCAGCGCGTCGGAAGCTTGCCGATGGTGACGGATTCGGTGCGGCCGTCGTCGAGGTGGCGGATTTCAATCCGTACCTTGCGACCCACCTGAGTGCTGCCGAGGACCTCTACCTCCGACGCTGGGAGGTGGCTGGCTTTGCGATAGGCCCAGTGTTCGCCGGGCCGCGGGAGATCGTCGGGGGACATACGTCAAGTGTTGACGGTGCTATGCCCCGTTGTCGAGCTTGGCCTCAAGAGCTGCGATGCGTTGCTCGAGTGACCGTACCCGTGCGTCAAGTGTTTGCGAATCGACGCCGGGCGACGGCGGAAATAGGAGGTCTTCGGCTGCTTTCAGATTTTTCCGAAGGGTGCTAATGCTCAGATTGGGACCCGGGCGGCTGGCCGACCCGCGGCTGGTGAACCCATTCGCTGCTCTTGGCGCGTCGGTGCGGATCGTAGAGTTGCGCCCTCTCCGAGGGGAGTACCTTGATATCGTCGAGACATAGACGCCGAGGTCATCGGCGAGTTCCTTCTGTGAGATTGAATGTTCCCGATAGGATTTAACGACAGCCTCCATTCGTGTGGAGAATGCAAATTCTCGCCTCCTAGCCGGGTGTGGTATCCATGACGCTTGATCGATTAGCAAACGAGCGGGCGGGAGCTTGCGTGCAATTTCAAAATGTTCGTAGCGTAGATCTGAAATGATATAGGAAGCAAAATTGTATGCTGCGCGCCGGGCGAATTCGTGGGCCTTATCGCCGTTGTGGTCGTAGATGACATCGAAGTGCGGCTCGTCTAGTAGCCACTTGAAGGCTTCGTAGAAGGCCATTGTTAATTCGAACTGTTCGGTATCGTCCGCGCTGGAGTGGCTTTCAAGGGCTGCAACCGCGTCGAATGCAGTTGGTGTCACCTCAAGTGTGTCGTGAAACAACTTGGCCTGTGCTACAGCAAGGCGCATATGCCCCGCCTTCGGATCACTGAGCCAACGCGATGTGGGCTTTGACCCTCGTTCTTCTTCGGATCGAAGCTTCGCGATGAAGTCGAGTGGGGCACGTGACGCGGCATCGGGTTTCGATGACATTTCGGACGTGTGCTCGCGAAGTTTCGTCAGTATTGAGATGACTTTTGACTGATGGGATGTAGTATGCGAACTCATATGCTATGTGAATATTATACGCTGGTTGGCGGGTCATGCATAGGTGCTCAATAGTATATTTTGCGCCGACTGTCATGGCGTTAGTTAGCGTGCTCTCCTGCCTCCACGAGGGCGCAGGATAACTCCTTGGCGCCGTAGTGCGGCGGCGATGGCGTTGTCGCTGACGCCGAAGCGCTGGCTGATCTCGATGGTGGAGTGACCTGCTTTGTAGAGCTGGACGGCGTGGGCGGTGATGGCGGGTGTGACCTTGATCGCTGGGCGGAGCTGGGTGTTGGCTCGGCGGAGGTGTGCCTTGATGGTCTGGACGTGGAGGCCGTGCTGTTTCGACAGCTCGGCGAGGGTGCTGCCTGTGAGATACGCAGCTGCGATCGCGTCGACCTCGTCCGGCTCGGGCTTGCGGTATTGCCGTGGTGGCCGTGGCTGATCTGGCGACGGGGTGCGCTCGCTGGCCTGATGGGTCAGGAGTCGTTGCAGGGCGCGTGGTGGGTTTGAACCGACGGCACGCAGGCGCACCAGAAGTACTACCAGGCGATGTCGCCGAGGCTTGCCAGTGGCTCGTGCGCGGTCAGGCTCTCCGGCGCCGCGTAAGTGTCGCCGCCGTGCAGATCGTCCGGGAAGCGCAGCCGGGTACGCTCCTCGATCGTCCTGAGGCTCACCTGGTAGGCGCGGTACTCGTCGAGCTCGAGAGCCTCGAGCCGGTCGAGGTTCTGGGTGAGGAGGAATCCTCGGGCGACGAGCTTCCCGTCGCCCACGAACGCGACGACCTTGAAGAACTCGCGGGGGAGTGCGACGCCGCGGTAGGTGCGGTCGTCGTCGCCGAAGACGGGGCCGCCGAAGACGCTGACCTTGAGGTTCTCCGCTTCGGCGTCGGTGAGGACGGCGTTCTCGATCAGCCCCCAGATGCCCTGGCGGGCGCTCTGATTGAAGTCCTCGATCTGCGGGGAGATGTTGGTGTAGTAGAACGAGTCGGTGTTGGCCTGCTCGGCCTCGGATGGGCTGCCCCAGGTGAGGTCGGCGCGACGGGCGACGTGCCCACGGTCGATCCGGTTGCTGGAGTACAGCTCGTTCCCGACCTGCGTGTCCGCAGGGAGGCGTGGATCGAGAACGAACTTCGACCCGGAGCGGTCGACGCTCCTCAGGCTGGTGCCGTCGATGTTCCAGGCCACCCAGCGGGCGAAGCGGCGCGAGCGGCTCTGGGTGAGCGAGAAGTGGGTGTAGTCGATGACCGGGTCGCCGTCGACCTCGACGGCATCATCGGTCAGGCTCGCATCGACGGCGGGCACCGGCACTGCGGTGCTGAGGAATTCGGGGTCGTAACCGGCGCCGATGCGCGCCGCCGGGGCGGATTGGGCGGTGGGTGCGCCGTCCGGTGGGGTGAGGGTGATGCCGAGTTTGGTGAACACCGATCGCCCGAGGCAGGCGAGCGCGTGCTCGTCGGGGCTGCCATCGGACCCCGCGCCGAAGTGCAGGCCGGCGAAGACCCCTGTGGGTCGCCCGTTGCTCGCCTTGAACAGCCAGACGGCACCGGAATCGCCGCCCATGCTGATGTCGTTGTCGGGAGCAGGGTTCCGGGGGTCCGGCCCGATCTCGAAGCCGCCGATCTGTTGTTCCCCGACGTCTCCTCCGTAGTTCATCTTGACGACGACGTCGATTCGACGCACCAGGCCGTGGGTGACGCCGGTGGTGCGCCCACTCTTGACCACCTTGTCGCCCAGTTCGGGCTCGCCGAGTTCGGTGGGGGCGACGGTCAGCCCGAGCGGCTCGGGGTTGTGGCCGCGGTCCTCGATGGTGGCGACCGCGCAGTCGCCCGCGACCCCCAGGTGCGAGCGGTACAGCACCCCGAGGCGGTTCTCATCGACCCGGTCGTCGTCGTACGCGCCGGGTTGTACGACCGTGTCGCCGACCTTCCCGTCAGTGCCGTTGAGGACGTGCCAGTTCGACAGGATCAGCGGCGTGCCGTCGGTACGGTCGTAGACGATCGCGCCGATGGTGCCGGCGGAGACCTTCACGTTGCCGACGCTGATGCCCGGCCGTATCGGATCGAGGCGGGCCTTGGCCTCGGCCGGTGCCGCCTCGGGTTCAGCGACGATCCGGTACGAGAGTTCGTAGCTGCGCTCGACCACGTCCGTGAGGACCTCGACCCCGTCCACCAGGACGGATTCCGGCAGCAACGCGGTGCCCAGGCTCTCGAGAACCTCCGGATCCGCCTTCCGCCGCACGGTGAACTGCACCGCGACGGTATCGGTGGGCTTGCCGCCGACGACCTTGTGGCCGATCCCGATCGACGTCACGTTCGGATCGGCGAGGTAGTCGGCCGCGCGCGCCCGGACGAACCTGCGCAGTGCCTCCGTGGAGGCCGACGGCGCGTCCGTGGCCTGCTCGGTCGACGGTGCTGCGGGCTTCCGTTTCTTTCCGGCCATAGCTTCGACCGTAGGCGAGATCGCCGCGCACGGCTGACTACGGATGCATACCGAGTGATCGGGCCCCGTACCCCCGGCCCGCATCAGCGACCCGCATGCGATCAACCAGGTGCGGTGCGGCAGCGACGATGGGTGTCCACCCGCGCGAAGCCACGAATTACACCTTCACGAGCATCTTTCCGACGTTGCCCCCGTGAAGCATGCTCGAGAGAGCAGAGGTAGCTTCGTCAAGTCCTGTGACCACGGTTTCTCGTGCCACAAGGTCGCCGTCCTTCACCCACTGCAGTAGCTCGGGCAGAATCTGGGAAACGCGGTCCCAGTAATCTGCCACGAGGAAGCCACGAATGGTGATTCTCTTCGCCACGATTTCGAAGATGTTTCGCACACCTGCGATATCTTCTGCCGTATCGTAGTCAGCCACGGTGCCGCAGATCGCGAATCGAGCTGAGTTGTTCGCCACCTGAAGTGCCGCCTCCAGGTGATCGAAGCCAACGTTATCGAAGTACACGTCGATCCCATTCGGCGCCGCTGCCGCCAGGGAATCCGCTATCGGACCACTGCGATAATTGATGGCTTTGTCGAAGCCCAAGTCGTCGACCAACCACTGGCATTTCGCGTCCGACCCAGCACTGCCGATGACGTGGGCTCCGCACAATCGACCGATCTGACCGGCAATACTGCCGACCGCACCACCTGCGCCCGAGACGAACAGGGTGTCACCACGGCGGAGGCCCGCGACCTCACGAAGGCCGACGTACGCAGTCACTCCGGAGATCCCCAAGACGCCGAGGTAGTAGCTCGGGGGCACCGTCTCGGCGTCAATCTTCGTCGCCCGCTTGGCCGGGAGTACTGCATAGTCCCGCCATCCGTAATCGTGCAATACCCAGGAGCCGACGGGAAAATCAGGGTCTACGCTGTCTGTGACCCGCCCAACAGCAGCCCCGGGCATCGCGGCGCCGATCTGGAACGGAGAGATGTACGACGAGGAGCCGTCCATTCGACGCCTCATGTACGGATCGACCGAGATGTACTCGTTGCGAACAACCAGAGACCCGGGACCGGACCTCGCCACCGTGCGCTCCACGATCTCGAAATTCGATGAGTTGATAGGGCCATCAGGCCTGCTGGCCAGATGTACCTCGCGGGCCACGAACTGACTGCCGTCAACGTCTTCAGTTACTACATCGTTCATTACAAACTCCTCGAAGGGGACCGTCAAGAACGTAAGCCACATCGGCCCACAGGGACTGAACAAACAGGCCTCGCCGCATGGGCACAGAATGTCGACCAGTCGAGATGAACCAGAGCTATAGGTGCTGAGCGGCATGCAATCCGATACGTTCAACGGTGCCGTCGGCAATCGCCAGCAGCTTGACGTCCCGATAGTAGCGTTCCAACGGAGAGTCCTTGGTGATTCCGAGTCCGCCGAGCATCTGGACCATCTGCTCCACTACCTGAATCGCCATGACAGAAGCCTGTACTCGCGAGGCGTAGCAATCCAAGGGGTCCACTCGGCCGACGTCGAGACGTGCCACCACTTGGCGGGAGAGAGCTCGAGCAGCAGAGATCTGACGATACGCGGTGAACATCGCATGTGCGACCAACTGCTGTTCTATCAGCAGTTTCCCACCCTGCACCCTGGTCTTGACATGCTCCAAGGCAATATCGTACGACCTTTGCGCGAGCGCAATCGCATGCAGGCCTACGGCCACGTTCCCCCTCGAAGTCAGGCGCTCCACGAACCGCTGGTATCCGCTGCCCGAGGGCACTGCAAGCGCGGCCGTGGGCAACTTGACCTCGTCGAAATGAATCGAAGACTGATTCAGCGCTCGGAGTCCGAGCTTGTCCAACGGTTCCCCACGTCTGACGCCAGGAAGATTTCCAGGAACGAGAAACACGCCGGCCTCCGACATGTCTTTAGCATCGCCGATAGACGCTTGAACGACGAAGAAGTCGGCAAGGTAGCCATTGGACACGTACCGCGATTTTTCTCCTACCAGTACGTAACCGTCTCCATCCGGATACGCGCGGGTCGAGTAGCACACACCGGGGGTCGAGAATGAGAATATGTCCGATCCGACTGCCGGTTCGGTTGCAGCCCATGCGCTTCCCCACACCGGCGTTCCGGGGTCGGTGAGGTCATCGATGTAATCCTGAAAATCGGAGTTCTTTTCGTGCGCTTTCGCGGCCACGATGACGGTGGCGGCAAGAGAGCACGTCATGATGTGGCTGCTCAGACCAGGCGCGCCCTGCCCGAGTTCTTCAACGATCGCCATCTGCGCAGCCGCAGAAAGCCCCGAACCTCCGAACCTCGACGGTAGCGATGCGGTCGTGAAACCACGCTCGTGCGCCAGGGCGAGAGCCTCGGCCAGCGTCGGCGACGCGTAGGCCTCCCGCGGATCGGGGATAGCGTCCAGCCGGGACTCGGCGTCCTCCAGGTAGGAGCGAACGAAGTCGCGAGCCGCGAGCCGCGACTCCGAAACCTCAGCAGACTCCCCAGCGACACTGGGACGGGAACTGTCGACACCCACGCGATCCTCCTAGAGCACGCCCGGTGCGCGACACCGGACCCGATGGTCAAACTACGACTGCCTCGTTGAGACGTCCGTCACAGGTTACATCGGACGGACTCCGTCTGTAAAGCATTGCGGACGCTAGTCGTCTGTGTTAGTTTATGACCTGGGTCACAACATCGAACGAGCAACTCGGGAGCTCGGATGCGAAGCCGGCGCCTGGTGTCTCGCGCCAAAATTCGAACGAACAGAGGGGATCTCACCTCATGGAAGCTTTGAACGATAATGCGGTTGAGCGCACGTCGCGGGAAGGCGTAGCAGAGTCGGTGAGGCGCTGGGCCAATGAACTCGAGCGTGCTCTGCAGAATTCAGATCGGGAGGCTCTTGCGTCGCTCTTCAGTGACCCGAGCTACTGGCGGGACAACCTTGCGATCACGTGGGACTTCCGGCAGCTGGAGGGTCCGGCCGGCATTGTCGATGTCTTGTGTGAGAACTATGAAGCGATTCGACCTGCGAACTTCGCGATCAGCGATCGGTGGCCGGCTCCCGAACTGAGCGGCGCGGACTCCGATCAGACGATCGAGGCCTTCCTTGACTTCCAGACAGCTCAGGGTGACTGCTCGGCATACCTTCTGCTCAAGCGAGACCAGTCCGATCGAAGTGTCGGGAGCGACTCCAGTGGGCTCGTGTGCACTGCAATCTATTCGAGACTCGACAATCTTCGCGGATTCGAGCCGCCAACCTCCCCGGTTGACGCTCCAGGCGTGCATGGCAAAGGGGGGCCAGACAATTGGCTGGATCAAAGGAGCAAGAGGCAGGAGTTCTCCGACAGAGATCCAGAGGTCCTCGTCATCGGTGGCGGGCACGCTGGAATCATGGTCGGACGGGCGCTCCAACAGCTCGGAATCGACCAGCTCATCATCGACAAGAATCCGCGAGCGGGAGACAGCTGGCGCAATCGCTACTACTCCTTGGCTCTTCACACGCCATTGAACATCGCCCAGTTTCCGGACTTGCCCTTCCCGGCGGACTTCCCGAAGTATCTTCCCAAGGACAAGCTCGCCAACTGGATGGAGTTCTATGTCGACGCTATGGACCTCAACTACTGGAGCTCGACTGAATTCGTCAAGGGGTCGTACGACCCCGACAGTGGGCTGTGGGAGGTTCTGATTCGAACCTCCAGCGGGGGAGAGCGGGTCATGAGGCCTAAGCATGTCATCATGGCAACGGGTGGCTTAGGTGCGCAGCCCACGGTACCTACCCTCCAGGGCTCGGACTCCTTCAAGGGGACCATCGTCCACTCCTCTCAGTTCGGCTCCGCGAAGGACTTTGAGAGCGCAAAGGTGCTCGTTGTCGGCGCAGGTTGTAGCGGGCATGATGTCGCAGCAGACCTTGCGCACCACGGTGTCGACACAACAATGCTCCAGCGCAGTCCTATTCCAGTGCAAAACTTGGAAACCGCGAATCTTGCCTATGCGCTGCATAGCGATGCCACAGTTCCGACGGAAGTCGCCGATTACAAGTCGGGTCTCGGCTTGATCTACCCGATCCTGAAATCCGGACTCCAGGAGCTTGCGCGTCAGAGTAAGATCCTCGATGCCGAGTTGCACCGGGACCTCACCAAATCCGGAATGCGGATAGACACTGAGGGTGAGGATGGAATGGGGTGGCTCGGCAATGGACTGAAGTACGCAGGAAAGTATTACTTGAACGTCGGTGCTTCAGACTTGATCATCGACGGCAGTATCAAAGTGATTCAGTCTGACGACACCGAATCTCTGGTCGCTACCGGCATGCGAATGAAGGACGGATCGACCTTGGAGTTCGATCATATCGTGCTGGCTACCGGCTACAAGAATCAGCGCACCGAGGTCGAACGATACTTTGGAAAGGAAGTCGCCGATCTGGTCGGCGATGTCGGTGGTCTCGACGATGACGGCGAGGCAAGGGGCGGCTTCAGGCCAACCGCGCATCCCGCGCTGTGGCTGATGACGTTCTCGTTTCAATACGCAAGGATGTATTCGAACGCTGTCGCCATGCAGATCAAGGCTCGATTGGAAGGGATTCTCCCAGAGGGACTGCCTCGGATCGAGGATCGCTATGCCGGTCTGGCCGGCGCCCTGAACGCCGAGACCTAGCGGCGATCCGGCGACAAACACTGACGCGCACGCAATCGAAAAGAACAGGAAGTATTGACCAATGGCAATTGACATCGGATACCAACCGTACCCGTGGCATTATCCGAATGCGACACTGATTTCTGTGCCCATCACTTGCGATCCGGATGCTCTGCAGCGCAGCGTAGCCGATGGATACACGGTAGATCGTTCGGGTCGCGCCACTGCGTGGATATTCAGTTGTGACTCGATCGCAGGAGTCGGCCGTTATTCCGAGTTTCTTGTGCACGTGCCGGCGACATCTCGCGGCGAGCAAGTATTCACCACCCCTTACATTTACGTCAACAACGATGCTGCCGTGGCCAGTGGCAGAGAGGTCCTCGGTGTGCCTAAGAAGTACGCCGCAATCGACTTCAGCTCGCATGGCGACCAAATTGTCGCTACTGTTTCGCGATCCGGCATCACCTTCGTAGACCTGTCTATCACCCTGGACGAGGAGTTGCCGTCGGACAAGTACGCCGGCATAGGCGAAGGCCTTTCTGCAGCCTCGTCCAATCCGTCGATCGACGGATCCCGACTGATAACAGGGGGCATGACCTCCGAGGTCAATCGCGCAGTTCGAGGACGCGCCGCCATCAATACGCGCCCGTCTGCCGCGGACCCGCTGTACCTGGCGGAGCCGAAGGCGTCGAAGAGCATGTACATCAGGGGCGACTTCACCCTGCAAAAGACGACCTCAGTGCCGCTGAACGAAGGCGAGTGAATGATGACTCATCGAAAGCAAGTCGAGCTCGAAGGTGAAGTCGACTCACGGTTCAGTGAGGTTGCCGGAGTCGCCGAGAACTACCTTTCTGACGGCGCCGAGCTAGGAATTTCGCTGTACGTGGACCTGAACGGCGAGACACTGATCGACGCGTGGGGCGGGCACGCCGACCGTGACAAGACGATTCCTTGGCGTTCCGATACGATCACGAACCTGTGGTCTTCGACCAAGGTGGTCACCGCGATCGCAGTCCTCGCCGCCGCGACGCAAGGAAAGCTTGAACTCGACACGCCGGTCTCTCAGTATTGGCCGGAATTTTCGGAGCGTGGTGTCCTGGTTCGTCACGTCCTGGGGCACACAGCTGGGCTGCCGGCGTGGCAGGCGCCCTTCAGTCTTGACCAGATGTACGATACTCAGTACGCAACAGCGCGGCTGGCGGAGCAGGCGTGCTGGTGGCCTCCAGGGACGGCCGGCGGATATCACGGAACTACGTTCGGAATGTTGCTGGGGGAAATCATCCGGCGGACTTCAGGGGCGACCCTTTCGGAGTACATCGATTCCGAACTCGCGCAGCCGCTCGGAGCGGATTTCCAACTCGGTGTGAGAGAGGGCGATCTTGATCGTGTAGCGGGCGTTCTCCTAGGGTATCTTCCCGAGAGTTACGACAGTTTGCCGGAGGACAGTCTCACCAGGCGTGCACTCACTGCTCCGAAACTCGATGTCGATGCTGCTAATACTCGCGCCTGGCAGGGTACACCGAATGGCGCTCTCAATGGTCATAGTAACGCACGGGGCGTGGCAAAGATCGCACGCGTCGTATCACTCGGAGGCAAAATCGAGGGTCGAGAGTATGTCTCGTCTGATATTCTCGAGAGAATTTTCGAAGTACAGGCTGAAGGTCCCGATCTGATCCTGGGAGTGCCTTTCACACGGGGGATCGGGTTTGCTTTGCCTGACAAGAGCGAGCGCCCTTGGATTCCCGACGGGCGAGTTTGCTTCTGGGGCGGATGGGGCGGGTCCATCGTGATCATGGATCTCGATAGGGGGCTCACCATCTCGTATCAAATGAACAAGATGAATCCAGGAAGTGTAGTCGGTTCCGAGCTCACCGAAAGGTATGTCTCGGCGATCTACAGTGCGCTGTGAGCGGCTGGCTGAATCGAAAAGTTGGTGCGAGCTAGCTCGTGATCGGTCCTCGGAAAACGCTAGGGTGTTCGCTGTGAGTATGCAGAATCCTCCATCGCCGGAGTACATCGTCTATCGCAAATCGCGCAACACTGGTAGGCCGAAGGATCCTGGTCTCGAGAGCCGTGTGTATGCCTGCGTGCTGGACCACTATGCAAAGAACGGTCTCAACGCCCTTTCGTTTAGTTCTGTGGCCCGAGATGCGTCTGTTGGTAAGGCGGCCCTGTACGCACGCTGGGCCAGCGTCGAGGACTTGTTGATCGACGCGCTCGAGAGCGTAACGGAGCTCCCGGAGCAGGTCATGACTGGATCGGCGCGCGATGAGATGCTGTCCGTCGCCATCAGTCTGTGGCGCCACTACGCCAGTACGCTCGGTATGATTTCTGTTCGCATCAACCTCGATGCGGGCAGTTCGCCTCGTCTTCGCCAACCATATCGAAAGTTCGTGAGCGGTTACCGCTCGGTGCTCATCGCGGTCGTTCGGCGCGGACAGGAGGCCGGCCAGATCGACCGCGCTGTCGACCCGATCGTCGCCATCGACATGATCGTCGGGGCGGTGATGCTCCACGCGATGTTCACGCCGTCGAGGCCTGGGATCTCGGCGGAAGACGCCGATTCGCTTGTGGCGAATATTGTCGATACGGCCTTTGGCGGTTTGGCGAACAGCTGATGCGTGTCGAGGCATGTGGGGGTCCTCGTCGAAAGTTCCTCAACGATGTCGAATACTGCAAAAAGGAAGTGGCGGTCACAATGGATGCTCGCGATAATGTCGACCAATGGCGCGAGCCTCTCGTGCAGAATTTTCTCGCGAAACACTCACGTGAGCGGCCCGACGCGTTGGCTGTCGTGGGCGCTGATCGGAGGTTGACGTGGCGAGAACTCGCGCTGCGCTCTGATGAAATTGCGCTTCGACTCCTGTCTCTAGGAGTCTCTCCGGGCGACAGAGTGGCGCTGCTGATGCGCAATCGGGTTGAGTTCATTGAGGCGGTCTTCGGTGCTCTGAAGATTGGTGCCGTCGTGGTGCCGCTCAACTTCCGACTCGTGTCGGACGAGTTGGACTTCGTGGTTCGCGATGCCGAGCCCCGTGTGCTGATCAGTGACCGTGAGGGGCGAGGGCGGCTGGCAGCCCTACCGCAGGGTGTGATTCACCTGGCCTGCGAGCTGGACGAGGGCTTGAGTTCCTTGTACACCGGCGAGTACGCCGGCGGGGAGACCGCTCAGGACTGGCCGGAGATCGACCCCCATGACCTGGCCTTCATCTTGTACACGTCGGGCACGACCGGACGGCCCAAGGGCGCAATGTTGACTCACTTTTCGGTGTGGACGCATGCAATCGCCTGGTTGGCCGAGGGTCGACTACGTGATGATGACGTGTGGCTGTGCGCCGCGCCGATGTTCCATGCCGGCGGCGTAGGCGCAATGGTGCCGATGATTGTCGGTGGCATCACTCAGGTGATCAGCCCGTCGACCTCGTTCGACGCTCGCGCTGCGATCGACCTTCTAGCCAGAGAAAAGGTGACCGTGGCAGCATTTGTTCCTACTCAGTGGCAGGAGATGTGTGCTGTCGATAATGTCCGGTCACGCCTTCCTTTGCTTCGGTGTATTTTCTGGGGTGGTGCCCCGGCGCCGATGGTTGTGTTGGAAGCGCTATCTTCGACATTCCCTGACGCGGATATCATTAGTTCATACGGCCAGACTGAGATGGGTCCGACGAGTTGTTGGCTGCACGCAAAGGATGCGGTTCGGAAGATGGGGTCGGTCGGTAAGCCCGTCGGTGTCGTCGAACTGGAGATCCTCGACGATGATTGTGTTCCTGTTGCCGATGGCAGCGTGGGTGAGGTCGCTTATCGGGGCCCAACTGTGTTCGCCGGGTACTGGCGCAATGATGCCGCATCTGCCGAGGCGTTTCGCGGTGGGTGGTTCCACAGCGGTGATCTGGCCCGGCGGGACGAGGAGGGATTCCTGTACCTGGTTGACCGAAAGAGCGACATGATCGTGTCCGGGGGAGAGAACATCTATCCAAAGGAACTGGAGGAGGTGATTCGGCGAGTCCACGGTGTCATCGATGTCGCTGTTGTCAAGGGGCCCCATGAGCGCTGGCATGAGACTCCTGTCGCGTACGTGGTTGCTGACGATCATCTGCGCTCGCTAGGTGCGAAGGTTGTACTGGACGCGTGTGTAGCGAACCTCGCTTCGTACAAGAAGCCGAGTGCGGTGGTTTTCGTCGATTCTTTGCCGCGCAATGCTTCCGGGAAGGTTCTCAAACGCGAGCTGCGGATTCGGGCGGCGCAGGATGTGTCAGGGACGGACTCGCAACGGTCGAGTCAGTAGGCCAGTTCTACGAATACACTCACAGAGAGAGACAAGAATGGAAACGAATATCGCTACACCCGCCTCGCTCGCAGGCCGCGTGGCTGTCATCACAGGTGCTGCTCGTGGACAGGGCCGCTCCCATGCGATCGCCCTCGCGGAACGGGGCGCTGATGTCGTGCTCGTCGATGCCGTGCAGCCTATCGATAACGTGGAATACGCGATGGCGCAGTCGAGCGACCTGTCAGACGCCGCAGCACTCGTCGAGGCTACGGGTCGCCGTGCTCGGATCATCGAGGCTGACGTCAGAGACGAATCCTTCAACGAGAAACTTGGTGCCGCGGTCGCGGAACTGGGACGCCTCGATATCGTGGTGGCTAATGCAGGCGTATGCGGGCCTAGTAGACCCTTCTGGGAGATTAGCCGCGACGAGTGGAATACCGTTCTGGACGTGAACCTCACCGGGGTCTGGCAGACGATCAAGTTCTCCATACCTCACTTGATCGCCGCCGGGAACGGAGGTTCGATCATCGCAACCAGCTCCATAGCCGGACTCACAGGCGTTCCGAACCTCGCACATTACACAGCATCGAAGCACGGTCTCGTCGGGCTGATCCGCGTAGTTGCCAACGAAGTCGCAGAATACGGGATCCGCGCTAACACAGTGCATCCGACCAGTGTCCCGACGCCAATGATCGATAACCCGCAGATGACGCGGATGTTCCGGCCCGATCTGGAAGATCCGTCCCTCGAAGATGGAATCGACGTTCTCAAGCGAGTGAATCTCCTCCCGGTCCCATGGGTAGAAAGTTCGGATATCTCGGCCGCTGTGTGTTGGCTTGCCTCCGATGACTCACGGTACGTCACAGGAGCTGCGATCCCTGTGGACGCGGGGATGCTTGCCAAGTATTCAGGGTAGAACGAAGACAGCCCGCACATCTTACCTGGGACTGCTGCACAGATCGGATGTCACCTATCCGTGCAGCAGTCCCGGTCGGTGACGCACATGAGTAGCGCGCAACTCTGACGTAGGAGACGATCCAAATCTTCTTCAGGGTGTTTCAGCCATTCGTGGTAGGCGGCGAGGGTGGCGCCGAGTGCCATCCACGCGATCGCCTGTGGGAACTGATCTTGCGGAGAGAGTCCGCGGCGGTGTGCGACGTGCTCCGCGATCACTTGGCGCCAATCTGCGTACATGATCATCGAATGGGCCTGGAGTGCCGGCACGTTCTGGAGCAGGTGCATCCGTCTCCGGTGGTGCTCTCGTTCCGATTCCGGGACCGCGTTGAAGGCGACGATGGCGTCGCGCAACTCTGTGCCGAGCGTTCCCGATCCGCTCGACTCGTCGAGGAGTCGGCGTAGACCCTGCAGGTGGTCGTCGAACTCGCCCCATGCGAGAGAGCTCTTCGATGGGTAGTAGCGGAACAGTGTTCGCCGGGCGATACCCGCTGCGGTAGCGATATCGTCGACGCTCGTCTCCTCGAAGCCGTTCTCGATGAACAGGTCGATCGCTACGGCGCTCAGGTGGCCCCGGGTGGTTGCGGAGGGGCGCCCGCCCAACGGTCCGCTGCGTCCGCGAGGGGTCATCGCCACTGCCTGCTTTCTGCGTGTTCTCGCCGGTCGGGGCCGTCCGCGATCGTACGTCAGGATCGATCTCGCGGAATGCCTGCGATTATGCACTGGGTGCCATTACGCTGTGATGGGAAACACACAAGCACCACTGAGGAGGTTGGATCACATGTCGGACAACGAGACGGAGACGCAGGGCGAGCTCGTGACGGAATCGTTGGTGGAGGAAGTATCCATCGACGGGATGTGCGGCGTGTACTGATGACGACCGCGCACGCGCCGGCTCCCGGCGGCTCCGTGGCCGCCGGGGCCGACGCTCCCACCACGTCCTTCGACCCCGACATCGCCTGGGCGATCAACCCCCGGGTCGCGGTTCGCCCCGAACCCTTCGGTGCTCTGCTGTATCACTTCGGCACCCGGAAGCTCTCCTTCCTGAAGAACCTCGTCATCGTCGAGGTGGTGCGGTCCCTGCATGAGCATCCGAGCGCGAACGCCGCGATCGACACCGCGGGCATCAATGCAGACAGTCGCGCCCAGTACCTCAGTGCGCTGGACGCGCTCGCCCGATCCGAGATGATCGTCCCGGCCGCCACGAGGAGCGCGACATGACCACCCTCGAAAGCCCCCAGTCCGCCCGCGTCGGGCGACTCGTCGACCAGTTCGAACGCGGCCTGGACGCTCCGATCTGCCTGACCTGGGAGCTGACCTATGCGTGCAACCTCGCGTGCGTGCACTGCCTCTCCAGCTCTGGAAGACGCGACCCCCGCGAGCTTGCGACCGAGCAGTGCAAGGCGATTATCGATGACCTGCAGCGCATGCAGGTCTTCTACGTCAACATCGGCGGCGGCGAGCCCACCGTGCGTCCCGACTTCTGGGAGCTCGTCGACTACGCCACCGCGCATCAGGTGGGGGTGAAGTTCTCCACCAACGGTCTGCGCATCAATGCGGAGGTCGCCCAGCGCCTCGCAGCCTCCGACTACGTCGACGTGCAGATCTCGCTCGACGGCGCCACCGCCGAGGTCAACGACGCGGTGCGCGGCCCCGGTTCCTTCACGATGGCGATCAAGGCCCTCGAGAACCTGGCCACCGCGGGATTCCGCGATGCCAAGATCAGCGTCGTCATGACCCGGCAGAACGTCTCGCAGCTCGACGATTTCAAAGCCCTCGCCGACCGTTACGGCGCCACTCTGCGCATCACGCGTCTGCGCCCGTCGGGCCGCGGCGCCGACGTGTGGGACGACCTGCACCCCCTGCCCGAGCAGCAGCGCGAGCTCTACGACTGGCTCTTCGCCCATGGTGACGGCGTGCTCACCGGAGACTCATTCTTCCACCTCTCCGCGTTCGGCGGGAACGACGGTGCCGGTGCCCTGCCCGGGCTCAATCTCTGCGGCGCGGGACGTGTCGTCTGCCTCATCGACCCGGTCGGCGACGTCTACGCCTGCCCCTTCGCGATCCATGAGAACTTCTTGGCGGGCAACGTCACCGCCGACGGCGGCTTCCAGGAGGTATGGCAGGGCTCCGAGCTGTTCCGCTCCCTCCGCGAGCCGCAGAGCGCGGGCGCGTGCACGCAGTGCAGCTTCTTCGACTCCTGCCGCGGCGGCTGCATGGCCGCCAAGTTCTTCACGGGCCTGCCGATGGATGGGCCTGATCCGGAGTGCGTGCAGGGGCATGCCGGACCGCTGCTCGCCGGCCAACGAAGTAAACCCACCGCGAACAAGGACCACTCCCGCGGCGTACCGCTCACGCTCATGACCCGCCCCCCGTCGCGCAACTGCGACGAGAACCCGCTCACCGGGTTCGTCCCGCAGAACTCTCCGCGACGCTCGTCGTCGAGTGCCGTGTCTGGCGCGCCCCGAGCCGCCTCGTCCACCACCGGCCGTGCAGCATCCGGCTGCTCCTGAGATCCGAGGACCATCACCATGTCCCGACTGTCCGCGCTCTCCGAGCGGAATCCCTGGCGGCGCAACCCCTGGTTCGAGTCCGTGCACGAGGCGCAGATTCGGGCACGGAAACGCCTGCCACCGACCGTCTACTCGTCGCTGATCTCCGGTACGCAGGGCGGCGTTACCCTCGAGGACAACACCCGCGCCTTCACTGAGCTCGGCTTCGCGCCGCACGTGGTCGGCGCCAAACCCGAGCGCAAGCTCACCACGCGGGTCATGGGCCAGGAGCTCTCCTTCCCGGTGATGATATCCCCGACGGGCGTGCAGGCCGTGGACCCCGACGGCGAGGTCGCCGTCGCCCGTGCGGCCGCCGCCCGCGGCACTGCGATGGGCCTGTCCAGCTTCGCCAGCAAGCCCGTGGAGGAAGTGACCGCCGCGGGCGGCGCGGTGTTCTTCCAGATCTACTGGCTCGGCAGTCGCGAGGAGATACTCGCCCGCATACAGCGCGCCAAGGATGCCGGCTGCACGGGCCTCATCGTGACCACCGACTGGGTCTTCAACGTCGGCCGCGACTGGGGCAGCCCCGAGATCCCGGAGAAGGTGGACCTCAAGGCCCTTGCGCGCCTCGCCCCGGAGATCGCCCGAAGGCCGCGGTACGCGCTCGACTGGATCCGCGACGGCCGAATCATCGTTCCCGATCTCACCACGCCCAACCTCGTGGAGCGCGGCGCCACGGGGCCCACGTTCTTCGGCGCATACGGACAGTGGATGAACACGCCGCCGCCCACCTGGGAGGACCTGCGGTGGTTGCGCGAGCAGTGGGGCGGCGAGTTCATGGTCAAGGGCATCACCCGGCTCGACGACGCGCGCCGCGCCGTCGAGATCGGCGCTACCGCAATCTCCGTGTCGAATCACGGCGGCAACAACCTCGACGGCACGCCCGCGTCGATCCGCGCGCTCGGTCCGATCGCCGATGCGGTGGGCTCCGACCTCGACGTCCTGCTCGACGGCGGTATCCGCCGCGGCAGCGACGTGGTCAAGGCCCTCGCGCTCGGCGCCAAGGCCGTCATGATCGGCCGCGCCTACCTCTGGGGCCTCGCCGCCAACGGGCAAGCGGGCGTCGAGAACGTCCTGGACCTGCTGCGCATGGGCGTCGACTCGACCCTCATGGGCCTGGGACGCGGCGACGTCGCTGAGCTCAGCCGAGACGACCTGATCATCCCCGAGGGCTTCGAGCGCGTTCTCGGCGCGTGAGATGACCGAGCTCGCCGCGCTGACGTGGCCGGATGTGCCGCCGAACGGCGCTGTGCTGGTCGTGCCCGTCGGCTCCGTTGAACAGCACGGCCCGCACCTGCCGCTCGACACCGACACCCGTGTCGCCGCCGTGGTCGCGCGTCTCGCGGTCGAGCGGCTCGTTGCGGAGACCGATGCCGACGACTATGCCGTCGTGCTCGGCCCTGCGCTGCCCTACGGTGCCTCGGGCGAGCACGAGGGGTTCCCGGGGACTGTATCGATCGGCACCACCGCACTCGAGCTCGTCGTGGTGGAGTTGGTACGCAGCGCCTCCCGGTGGGCGTCGCGCATCGCTCTGATCAACGGGCACGGCGGCAATCTCGACGCTCTGCGCGCGGCAGTGGCGCGGCTCCGTTCCGAGGGGCGCGACGCCGTCTGGTTCCCGTGCGTCTTTCCCGGGGGTGACGCCCACGCGGGCGAGACTGAGACCTCCGTACTCATCGCGGCGGACCCCGGGACGGTGCGCGCCGACCGGCTCGCGCCAGGGGAGACGGCACCGATCGGCGCGCTCATCGACCGACTGCGCGCGGAGGGGGTCGCCGCGGTGGCACCGAACGGTGTCCTGGGCGATCCGACGACGGCCACCGCCGGCAACGGCGCGCACCTGCTCGAGGCCGCTGTCGGTCACCTCGCCATCGCCCTGCGCCGGTGGACCGTCGGCGCCGACGGGCGGCTGCAGTGACCGGACCCGCATCCGCCACCTTGCCGGACGGCTTCGCCGTCCGGCTCGATCCGGCCTGCCTGCGTCTCGGCCCCCGGCATCTGCTCGGCGGCTCCCCGACGCGGCTGCTGACTCTCTCGAGTGCCGCCGTCGGGCTGATCGACGGAACGGGCACCGTCACCGTCAGCGACGCGGCGAGCGCGGGTCTCGCGCGGCGACTGCTCGACTCCGGAGTCGCGAACCCGGTCCCTGTGGCGCATGGCAGCACCGGGGAGATCACCGTCGTGGTTCCTGTCCGCGACCACCAGGCCGGGATCGACCGCCTGCTCGGGGTGCTGCGCGGCGTTCCCGTCGTGGTCGTCGACGATGGTTCAACGGTCCCGATCCGCGTGCCCGACGATCCCGCCGTCAGGCTCGTGCGACTGGCGCAGAACCGCGGCCCCGCCCACGCCCGCAACCGGGGCGCCGCGCTGGTGGACACCGAACTCGTCGCCTTTCTCGATGCCGACACCGTGCCCCGACCCGGCTGGGCAGCTCTGCTCAGCGGACGGTTCGCCGATCCGGCGGTGGCCGTCGCCGCGCCACGCATCGTCGGCCTCGCGAATGCGCCGTGGACGCGGCCCGTCGCACGGTACGCGGGACTGCATTCGAGTCTGGATCTAGGGCCGTGCGCCCGCGATGCGCGGCCGGGGAGCCCCATCGCCTATGTCCCGTCGGCGGCGATGCTATGCCGGCGCAGAGCCTTCGAGGCGGTAGGCGGCTTCGATCCGAATCTGCGGGTAGCCGAGGACGTGGATCTGTGCTGGCGTCTCGTCGGTGCCGGGTGGACCGTGCGCTACGACCCCGCGGCACGCGTGGCGCACGACCACCGGACCACGGTGCGCGCCCTCCTGAATCGCCGCCGCTACTACGGCACCGGTGCCGCCGAACTCGCGCGGCGGCACGGAACGCACGCTGCCCCGGTGGTCACCGCGATCCCGTCAGCGCTCGCCGCCATCTGCGTCCTCTCCGGCACGCGGACGGGTGCCGCCGGTGCCGCGGTGACCTACGCCTGGATGTTCGCGCGGCTGCGCTCCCGCCTCGACGGCGTGCCCCACGCCGGCGCGGCCGCCGGCCGACTCGTCGGCCGCGCCGCGTGGTTCGGAGTGCATCAGGGATTCGCGGCGATGCTGCGGCACTATTGGCCGGCGGCCGCAGCTGCTGCACTTCTCTCGCGCCGCTTCCGCCGCCGGTTGCTGATCGCCGCAGTGGTGGAGCCGGTTCTGTCATGGGTGTCCGCGGTCCGCCGGGAGCCGGATGCGCCCCACCCCGACCCGGTCACGTGGGCGGTGCTGCACCGCCTCGACGACCTCGCGTACGGCTTCGGCGTCTGGCAGGGCGCCGTGAGGTGCCGCGAGTTCGGCGCTCTGCGGCCAGCGATCACGCGGTGACACGGTGGGCGAGGCGCAGCGCACCGCGGACGCGGTCGTGGTGGGGGCGGGCAGCGCCGGTCTCGCGGTTGCACATGCTCTCGGCCGCGACCGGAAGGTCGTGCTCGTCGAAGAGGGGCCAGTAACCGCGCCGTCCGCCGCGACTCGGCGCCTCACTCGCCTCCCCCTGGAGGGCGACCGAGCCCGCCGGTACGCCGAGTCCCGGCGTCGTGACGTGGTGCGGGGCAGGGGGCTGGGGGGGTTCGGCAGCGGTCAACGGGGGCTACTTTCTCCGCGGGCATCGGGATGACTACGCCACCTGGCCGTGGTCGCAGGAGCGAATCGCGGCGACGTTCGATCGTCTGGACGGCGGCGCGGCCGGTGGCGGGCTTCTCCGCGTCTCCGCGTTCGCCGATGCGGAGTTGGGGCCAGTCGCGAACACGTTCGAGTCATACTGGCGCTCGGGAGGTCTCGCCTTCTCTGAGGCCACTCCGTGGGCGGGCACAGGACTCAATCGCGTCCGGTCCAATCGGCACGCGGGTGCGCGTTGGACGGCGGCCGACGCTCTTCCGCTCCCCGTCGACACCACCCTCGTCCGCGCGACTGCGACCGCTCTGATTGGAGCCCACGGCACGATCGTGGGAGTGCGCACCACGGCGGGAAGGATCTACGCCCCCGAGATCGTCCTCGCCGCCGGGACCCTGGGGTCGGGCGCGTTGCTTCTGCCGTGGACCGGACCGCTGACCACGCTGGAGCATCCGGAACGCATCGTCCGGTTCGCGTCGCGCACCGGGCTGACGCCGGTCCCGCTTCTGCAAACTGTCCTGCACACGGACGACGGCCTGGAGGTGCGCTGCTACGGTGACGACTTCGCCGCATACATCCCGGGCGTGCCACGGCGCGGAGTCCCGATCGGGGTCGCCGATATGAGTCGCCCGACGCGCGGCGTCCTCGCGATGAACGGGTCGTTGGACCTCGGTGACCCGGACGAGGATTCCCGAGCCCGCCTGGAGCGCGGAGTCGACGACGTCGTGGCCATGCTCGTCTCGCCCGCGTTCGCCGATCTCGTGGAGCCCGGGTCGATCGTGGTTGAACCGGTCATCGGCATGTCGTCGCACGCGTGGGGCACGCTTCCCCTTGGAGAGCGCACCGATGCCGCCGGCAGACTCGATGGACTCGCGGGCGTGCGGGTCGTCGACGGCTCGGTGCTCACAGCGCTCCTGCGGGGCGGCCCACACGCGAGTGTCCTCGCCGCGGCGGCACTGATCGCCGAGACGATGCGCGCCGAGTAAGGCCCCGCGGAGGAGCGCTACCGTCGGATCAGTATTTGCCGAAGGCGAGGGCCACGTCGTGCCCGCCGAAACCGAACGAGTTGTTCAGCGCGTACTTGTAGTCGCCCTTGCGCGCCTCGCCGTGCACCACGTCGAGCTCGATCTCCGGGTCCTGGTTCTCCAGGTTCAGGGTCGGCGGGATGACACCGTCGCGCAGCGAGAGCACTGTCAGGGCCGCCTCCAGGGCGCCGACAGCGCCGATCGAGTGGCCCAGCGCGCCCTTGGGGGCGTAGATCGCCGCGTCCGTGCCGACGACGGCGTTGATGGCCTTGGCCTCGGCGAGGTCGCCGATGGGGGTCGCGGTGGCGTGCGCGTTGATGTAGTCGATGTCCGCGCGACCCAGGCCGGCGGTCTCCATAGCGCGCTTCATGGCGCGGGCGGCGCCGCCGCCCTCCACGTCGGGGGAGACCATGTGGTAGCCGTCGGAGGTGATGCCGGCGCCGAGCAGCCGCGCGATGGGCTTCGCGCCGCGGGCGAGGGCGTGCTCCTCGGTCTCGATGATCATCAGCGTCTGCGCCTCGCCGAAGACGAAGCCGTCGCGGTCCTTGTCGAACGGGCGCGAGGCGGCGAGCGGATCGTCGTTGCGGGTGGAGAGGGCGCGCATCATGGCGAACGGGGCGATGACGGGGCTGTCGATCCGGCCCTCGATGCCGCCGCAGACGGCGATGTCCGCGTCGCCGAGGACGATCTGGCGCCAGGCGTGGGCGATGGCCTCGTTGCCGGTCGAGCAAGCGGAGACAGGGGCGATGGCGCCGGCGCGGGCACCGATCTCCAGCGCGGAGACGGCGCACGCGCCGTTCGGCATGGCCATCTGCACGGTGAAGGGCGAGACCTTGCGGACGCCGTGATCGCGCAGCGCGTCGACGGCCTCGACCATCGACTCGCCGCCGCCGAGGCCGGTACCCACTACCGCGGCGAGGCGGTTGGGGTCGACGTCGGGTCGGCCCGCGTTGTCCCAGAGGCGCTTGGTGATGACGTGTGCCGCCTGCTCCACGTAGGACATGCGACGCTTGCTCACGTGCTGCTTGCTGATGTCGCCCGCGTACTTGCGGTCGGGCCGCTCGGGCACCTCGGAGGTGGGGTCCTCGAGCAGCTGGCCGCCGAAGCGGACCGGGAGGTCGGCGATGTCCACGCCGATGAAATCGCCCTTGAGCTCGCGAACGCCGCTCTTGCCGGCCAGAAGGCCCGCCCAGGTGGACTCGGTGTCGGTGCCGATCGAGGTGGTCATCTCGATCGCGGTGACCACGACGTTGGGGAACTGTCCGCCGAGCGTGCTGAAACTCCGGATGTCTGCCATGCCTTCCATGAAACAGGACCGGATCGCCCTTCCGGCTGTTCTCAGGTGAGAACTTCACCTTCGTGTCTTGTGGGATCGTCACGAACCGTTCGGTTCATCCCCGTCCGCGCGCGTGTGACGACTGTCACGACCTCGATTCCGATCGCGAAGCCCCGCTTCGCTCTTTGACGCGTAGTGCTCCAGATCACATCAGCAAGACCTGCCGTTGAAGCAAGCGTCACCATCGAGTCCGACGACTACCTCGCCCGACGCCCCCTCCGGTCGGGATCCGCCGGCTGGGTGCGAAGGTGCCGGTTCGGGGCGCCGACGGTGTCCCGCTGGGCTTCGTTGCGGATACCGTCTACTAAAGGCCGCTCTCGAACGGAGGAACCGTGATCCGCAGCCAATCCGTCCGCGGGAAGTCCTTCACCTTCATGTCGATGGCAGACCTGCTGGCCAAGGCCACGCCGCTGCGCTCGGGCGACCAACTCGCTGGGTGCGCGGCCGCCTCGGATGCCGAGCGCGCGGCGGCCAAGTGGGCACTCGCCGAGGTTCCGCTCACCGCGCTGCTCGAGGAACTCGTGGTGCCCTACGAGTCGGACGAGGTCACCCGCCTCATCATCGACGGCCATGACCGCGCGGCGTTCGCGCCGATGGCGCACCTCACGGTCGGGGACCTCCGGGACCTCCTCCTGCGGATCGCGGTGTCCGACGACGCCGGTGCCCGGCTCGCGGCGCTCGGCCCGGCCCTCACTCCTGAGATGGTGGCGGCCGTCAGCAAGCTGATGCGCAATCAGGACCTCATCGCGGTCGCGCGGGCGGTCCGGGTCACCTCCGGATTCCGCACGACCGTAGGCCTGCCCGGCACGCTCGCCACGCGCCTGCAGCCGAACCACCCCACGGACGATCTGCGCGGCATCGCCGCCGCCACCCTCGACGGCCTCCTGCTGGGCTGCGGCGACGCGGTGATCGGCATCAACCCCGCCACCGATTCGCCGCACGCGACGTCCGACCTGCTGCACTTGCTCGATGAGGTGCGCACGCGCTTCGACATCCCCACCCAGTCCTGCGTGCTCAGCCACGTCACCACCACTCTCGGGCTCATCGAGCAGGGCGCACCCGTCGACCTGGTGTTCCAGTCGATCGCCGGTACCGAGGGCGCGAACTCCGCTTTCGGTGTATCGATCT
The DNA here is from genome assembly GCF_007858435.1 of Tsukamurella asaccharolytica. Lineage (GTDB taxonomy): Bacteria > Actinomycetota > Actinomycetes > Mycobacteriales > Mycobacteriaceae > Tsukamurella > Tsukamurella asaccharolytica. The sequence continues at coordinate 29,400 of NZ_VIGW01000009.1, forward strand.
CGTTGCTGGACGAGGCCAACGCTGCGGCCCGCGAGCTGGAACGCGGCACCGTCGGAGACAACGTCATGTACCTGGAGACCGGACAGGGCTCCGCACTGTCCTCCGGTACACACTTCGGCACCGACGGAGCGCCCGTCGACCAGCAGACGCTCGAGACCCGCGCCTATGCGGTGGCGCGACACCTCGATCCGCTGCTGGTGAACACCGTCGTCGGCTTCATCGGCCCCGAGTACCTCTACGACGGCAAGCAGATCACGCGCGCCGGCCTTGAGGACCACTTCTGCGGCAAGCTCTTGGGTCTGCCGATGGGCGTCGACGTTTGCTACACCAACCACGCGGAAGCCGACCAGGACGACATGGACCACCTGCTCACGCTACTCGCGGTCGCGGGTGTCTCGTTCGTGATCACGGTGCCCGGCGCTGACGACGTCATGCTCGGCTACCAGTCGCTCGCTTTTCACGACGCGCTCTACGTGCGTCGGGCCCTGGGCCTGCGGCCCGCGCCGGAGTTCGACGCCTGGCTCGCCCGGCAGGGGATGATCGACGAGTTCGGTGGTCTCCGCGACGTGGCCGTCGAAGCGTCCCCCCTGCGTGAGCTTGCGGTGGGATCTCCGCGGTGAGTGCGCCCGAGCGGTCCGATGACTCGTTCTGGGACGCCCTGCGCACCACCACCCAGTCGCGGATCGGACTGGGGCGCACCGGCGATGCTCTGCCCACACGGCGCGTCCTTGAGTTCGCGGCGGCGCACGCCGCAGCGCGCGACGCGGTCCATCAGCCGCTCGACGCCGATGAGCTCGTCGCCCGCGCCCGTGACCTGGGCCTCGGTGAACCCGTCGTCGTCACCAGTCGCGCCGCCGACCGGGGCGAGTACCTACGCCGCCCGGACCTGGGTCGGGTGCCGGCAGATCTGTCTGACCTCGAGGCCACGTCCGACGGTGCCGCCGACGTCGCCCTCGTGCTCGCCGACGGTCTCTCGCCGCGGGCGCTCACCGATCACGGCGTCGCGTTGGCTGCGGCGGTCCTCGCCGCGCTCCCGCCTGACGTGATCGTCGCCCCGCCGGTGATCGCCACACAGACCCGCGTGGCGCTGGGGGATCACGTCGCCCGCGCACTCGGCGTCCGAACCCTGCTCGTCCTCATCGGAGAACGGCCGGGCCTGTCCGTGGCCGACAGCCTCGGCATTTACCTCACCCACCGTGCGGACCCGGAGGACTTCGGCGCCGGCATCACCGACGCGCACCGCAACTGCATCTCCAACATTCACCCGCCAGAAGGCCTCGGCTACGCCGACGCGGCTCGCATCGCCGCAGCTCTCGTCGTCGGCGCCCGGCGGCTCGGGCGCTCAGGTGTCGACCTCAAGGACACCTCCCGTGCAGAGCTGGAGGACTGATCACTGCGTCGTCCGGCGGTAACCGCCGGGCGTGAAGCCGAGGACCTTGCGGAAGTCCCGCACGAGGTGCGACTGGTCGGCGTACCCGAGGTCGGTGGCGATCTGTGCGACAGAGGTGTCGGGTTCCGTACTGAGCAGGTGCGCCGCGAGCTGCAGCCTGCGGCGGTGAATGAGCGCCAACGGTGTGAGCCCCACGAAGCGCCGGGTGAGGCGCTGCGCCGTCCGCGCAGAGACTCCGATCGCCGCGGCCGCGTCCTCGACCGTGATGATCGCGTCGTCCTCCTCGATCGCCACGACCAATAGATTGGCGAGCGCGGCTTCGTCGGACACCGTCGGGACCCTTGCGGTGAGCCAGGATTCGACGGCGAGGCAGGCGGTGGCGAGGTCCCCGCGGCCCATCGCGGCGGCGACGGACGCGTGCAGCTCCGGGGCGTCCACGGCGGGGTAGGCGTTGAGAATCTCACGGGCGTTCCCGGTGACCGCGGGCGTCGCCGCGGGCCGCAGGAGCGCGCCGACGGCCCAGCCGGTGCCGACCAGGTCGCGGTGCGAGCGCTCCGTCGTCGCGCCCGCGAGACCCACCAGGTTCGGCTCGACGACGAGGTTCAGGGCCGGGAACGCCAGCACGTCCTGCCGCGACGTGCAGCCCGGCGCGATGGTCCACTGCGAGATCCAGAACCAGCGGACGAGCGGGCGCGCGGAGGGGGAGGCGGCCCGGCGCTCGAAAGTGGGGAGCTGCTGGGGATAGAGGATGCCGCGGGGATTCACGGATCGATCGTAGGCGCGGTATCTGTCGCGAATGTTCAATCGAGGGTGACCGGTGCGCTCGTAGCGTTGCTCGCATGACAGAGAACCTCACCGCCGCGAGCGGCGCACACACCACCGACGGGGTCCCGCACTCGTTCTCGTCGCTGACGCCCTTCCTCGCCCTCCCGAACGCGAAGGCGGCCATCGACTTCTACGTGTCCGTGTTCGGCGCCCGATCGCTGGGCGTGACCGAGATGGGCGGTGTCGTCGTGCACGCCGAACTCGACTTCGGGCACGGCCGCCTCCAGCTCGGGGAGCCTAACGAGCAGTTCGGCCTCATCGCGCCGCCCGGGGGTGATGCCGACTGCTATTCGCTGGGCCTGTACTGCAGCAGCGTCGACGACGTGGTCGTGCGCGCCGAGGCCGCGGGCGCGACGATCCGCGAGCCGGTGGCGAACTTCGTCTCCGGCGACCGGTTCGCCAGCATCCGCGACCCGTTCGGCGTGCGCTGGTCGATCATGACCCGCATCGAGGACCTCAGCGACGACGAGAGCGCCGCCCGCGTCCGGGAGTGGGCGGCGGCACAGGCCTGAACCCCGGCGGGCGCCGCCGCCGGTCACTAACGTGGACGGCATGAGCGAGGAACAGGGCAGCTACGTCACCGCGGACCGACCGTACGAGCGCGACACCCGGTACATCGAAACCCGCATCACCCGCGACGGCCGGGACGGCTACCCGGTCGAGCCCGGCCGGTACCGGCTGGTCGCCTCGTACGCCTGCCCGTGGGCCACCCGCACGATCATCGTGCGGCGACTGCTGGGCCTCGAGAACGCCATCTCCCTCGGCATCGCCGGTCCGACGCATGACAAGCGGTCATGGACCTTCGACCTCGACCCGGACGGTCTCGACCCCGTGCTCAAGATTCCCCGCTTGCAGGACGCCTACTTCAAGCGGGTCCCGGACTACCCGAAGGGCATCACGGTGCCCGCCATCGTCGACGTGCCCACCGGCGCGGTGGTCACGAACGACTTCCCCCAGATCACCCTCGACTTCGCACTCGAGTGGACCGACTACCACCGTCCCGGCGCCCCGCAGCTCTACCCCGAGGATCTGCGCGGCGAGATCGACGAGGTGAACAAGCTGGTCTATCGCGACGTGAACAACGGCGTGTACCGCTGTGGCTTCGCCGGCTCCCAGGAGTCCTACGACGCCGCGTACGATCAGCTCTTCTCCCGGCTCGACTGGCTCACCGAGCGCCTCGCCACTCAGCGGTACCTGGTAGGCGACACCATCACCGAGGCCGACGTGCGACTGTTCACCACCCTCGCCCGATTCGATCCGGTGTACCACGGCCATTTCAAGTGCAACCGCGAGAAGTTGAGCGAGATGCCCGTGCTCTGGGCCTATGCGCGCGACCTGTTCCAGACGCCGGGCTTTGGCGATGCGACCCACTTCGAGCACATCAAGCAGCACTACTACGAGGTGCACCGGGACATCAATCCGTCGGGCATCGTGCCGAAGGGACCGGACCTGAAGAACTGGTTCTCCGAGCACGGCCGGGAGAAGCTGGGCGGCAGCCCCTTCGGTGCAGGCACCGCACCCGCGCCGCTACCCGTCCCCGCTGGCTGACAGCGCCGCGCTCGACCGAAAGGTCGACACCGCGAGCGGTGCGTACGTCCGGTCGGATTCAGGCTAGGCGGCCTGGTCCGGTGCGGTGGATCGGTGGTGGTGTCCGCTCGGTGTTCGGGTGTCGACGGTGTGCCGTCCGGTCGGGTCGTCGATGACTGCGCTGTGCCAGCCGGTGGCTTCCTTGGCGTAGTTGCAGGCCGCGCACAGGCCCTGCCCGTTGCTGAAGCTGGTTTCTCCACCTTTCGCGTGTGGGACGACGTGGTCGGTGTGCGCGATGGGTGCGTCGCAGTAGGGGGTGCGGCAGTACCGGTCGCGGGCTCGGATCATCTCCGCGAGCCCGTCGGGGAAGCACCGCTGCCGGGAGTCCATCCCGACGACCGCACCCGATTCCGGTGCGAGGTAGAGGCGTCGGATCCAGGCGACGCCCGCGGCGGTGGCTTTGCCGATGAGGTTGCGGGCGATCTCCGCCGGGACCGTCCCGCCGCCGTCCAGGTGCGCGGTGCCGGGCTGATCGCCGAGGAGGACTGTCGCGGGCATTGTCAGGTTCACCAGCACCGGCTGGCCTTGGGCGGCGTCGCGGCCGGTGAGGCGGGCGAACGCGGTGTCGGCCATGACCTGCCCTCGGGTGCGCAGGTCCCCGGCGACCCCGATCAGGGTGTCCGCGTGCCTGCGTAACGCCGCGTAGACGCCGACGCCCTGCGCCACCGGCAGCAGCAGCGACACCCGCGCCATGCCCTCGGGCAGCGGGCGGATGGTCACCGTCCGGTCCTTCTCCGCGCACGCGTCCCGATCGACCGTGGCCCGCCCGTCCAACGCGTACCCCACCTGCTTCACCCGCGCGGCGAGCTGCGTGAGGCCCATGCCCGCGAGCGTTCCCGGGTCGGCGCACAACTGCTCATCCGCGCGGTGTCGGTCCGTGACCTCCAGGTGCGACAGCCCCGACACGATCACCGGAACAGCCTCCGGCGACAGATCACCCTCGCGCAGCCGGGCAAGGGTGTGCGGCAGGTTCTTCTCCAACTCCACCGCACGCGCCAGGAACTTCGCGCCCGTGTGCGGCGACAGGTGCAACGCTAACCCGATCTCCGCGGCGACGCCCTGCTGCCAGCGGTCCTGCGGCAACCCGGCCGCGATCCGCTCGCAGACCCGCTCCCGCAGCAACTCGACCGCCGACCGGTATTGCTCGAACACCGTCCGGCAGCGCCGCCGTTCCATCGAACGCAACCGCTCGGCCGCGCCGTCGGCGGATCCCGGTTCGGGTGGTTGATCGTCGTCTACACCTGTGTCTTCGTCCATACCCTGACGCTACGCCGGCCCACCGACAAGTTTTCGAACTACGTGGTACGAATCGAATTTCATCACGATGCTCCCCGCGTCAGATGATGTGCCGCGAGGTCCGCGACGGCGAAATCCCGTTCCCGACCGTCGGTGTCGCCGTCCTCGTCGAACCACGCGGCGGAGAGCCCCGCGAAGGCGATCACCCACTGCAGCAGGCGATCGCGGGGCACGCCGGACGCGGCGACGATCACGTCGAGCTGACGCGCGAACCGGGCCGGATCCGCCGCGGACGGTAGGTCGGGGTTCGTCAGCAGGTTGGCGTAGTCGTAGCCGCGCTCGCCGACCACGCACTTCGGATCGATCGCCAGCCAGCCCCGCACGCCGAAGTCGAGGACGTTGGCGTGATGCACGTCGCCGTGCAGGACCACCTTGTCGCGCGGCTCTGCGAGCAATGCCTCCGCCGCCGCCCACGACCGCCGGTACCGCTCATCCGCGCCGCGGGCCGCCGCGAGGGAGCCGAACCATTCGCGCAGGGGGACGAGGCGGACAGCGGGGGAGTCAGGACGGGGCCTGTGCAGGTGTTCGACGGTGCCGCACAGGATCCGGGTCGCCTCGTCGTCGCGGCCGCCCAGTGCCATCGCCATGAGGTCGCTCGAGCCCGTCGCCCGCTCCATCAGCACCGTGTCGCCCTCGTGCGCGAACACCTCGGCGGCGCCGTCGCCGCCCCACCACCGCAGCACCGCGGCGCCCGCCCGCTCCTCGGCGGAATTCGCCCGCTTGAGCATCGCGGCGCGGCCGCGCCACCGCACGGGCAGCAGATCGCTGCCGGGCGTGGCGATCGGCGCACCGTCGGGGGAGGCGGCCCAGCGTGCGAGGACCTCCCGCCAGGGATCGAGTGGATGCACAGCAGTCGATCCTAGGGGGCGCATGATGGTCGGATGAGTGACGACGAGGGTGAACCTTCAGTGGCGATGGCGCGGGTGCGGGCGCATGATGACAACGTGAGCGACTTCAATCAGGGCATCATCGACGAGTTCCGCGCCAACGGCGGCACCGTGACCGCCATGGGCTTCGGGCGGGCACTCGTGCTCGTCCACAGCACCGGCGCTAAATCCGGAGCCCCGCGGGTGAATCCGCTGGCCGCGATACGCGACGACGAGGGCTGGCTGCTCCCCGCCTCCGCCGGCGGATCGCCGAAGAACCCCGCCTGGTACCACAATCTGCGAGCGCACCCGGATATCGAGATCGAGTACCCGAACGACGAGGGTGGGATCTCGACCGCACAGGTCTCGGCCCACGAGCTGACCGGCGCTGCCCGCGACGAGGCGTGGGCGCGGTTCGTCGCGCGGTCGAGCAGCTTCGCCGAGTACGAGAAGACGGCGCAGGGGCGCGTGATCCCTGTCTTCCGGTTGACCCCGCGCTGATCTCCGCGCCGACTCAGACCCGCGCCGGATCCGGTGCTGGTTTCCGGTCGCGCATCACGACGAACGCCGCGATCGCGGTGACCACCAAGACCGCGCTGGACACGCCGACCGTCGTGGTGACGGCGTCGACCCACGCCGACCGGGCGGCGTCGGCCAGCGCTGCGCCGTCGGGCCCGGCGATCCCCTCCGCCAGCGACAGGGTGTCGCCGAGCGTGCGCGCCATCCCGTCGTGCCGGGTGAAGACCGCCGTGGCCACGGAGCCGAGCACCGCGAGCCCCAGAGCCGTGCCGAGCTCGAAGCTCATCTCCGACATCGCGGAGGCCTGGCCCGCCCGCTCGCGCGGGGCGGTATCGAGGGCGACCGCCGAGACGAACGTGAACAGCGTGCCGTAGCCGACGCCGGCGAGGACGGTACCGAGCACGTACAGCCAGGCGGGGCCGACGGTGCCGAGCCCGACGAGCAGCAGCTGGCCCGCGGCGGAGAACAGCAGGGCGGCGACGAACGTGCTGCGCCGGCCGAGGTATCGCTCGATCCACGGCGCACGCATCGAGAAGTAGGCGACGACGGCGGCGGCGGGCAGGCCCAGAAGCGCCGCGGCGAGCACGTCGAAGCCGACCACCGACTGCAGGTAGATGCCCGTGAGGTACGACATCGAGCTCAGCGTCGACACTGCAAGGATCGTGCCGGCGATGGCCATCGCGAAGTAGCGGTTGCGGAACAGGTCGAAAGGGATCAGGGGGTGCTCCGCGCGACGTTGCTGCACGATGAACGCGATCAGCGCGATCGCGCCGACGGCACTGGCCGCCAGGGTAGTGCCGTCGACGCCGTGCCCCGCCGCCGATTTCACCGCGTAGACCAGGGGGAAGATGGCGGCCATCGAGAGTGCGACGCCCGCCAGATCGAACGGTGTCGTCGTACCGCTGCGGAACTCCGGGATCAGCAGGGGGCCGGCGATCAGGAAGGCCAGGAAGACCGGAGCGTTGATCAGGAACACCGAGCCCCACCAGAAGTGGTGCAGCAGCACTCCGCCGATGACCGGGCCGACCGCCATGCCGAACGAGAACGCCGCGGTCCACACGCCGACTGCGATGCCTCGGGCCTTCGGGTCGTGGAACATGTTGGCGATGAGCGCCAGGCTGGCCGGCAGGAGGGTCGCGCCACCGACGCCCATGAGGGCGCGCGCGGCGATGAGCAGTTCCGGCGACGGCGCGAAGGCGGCGATCACCGAGGCGACGCCGAAAAGAGCGGCTCCCCAGGTCATGAGGCGGCGGCGCCCCCAGCGGTCGCCGAGGTTGCCCATCGTGATGAGCAGGCCGGCCAGCATGAACGGGTAGATGTCGAGGATCCACAGCTGCTCGGCCGAGGTCGGATGCAGCGCGGCCGTGAGGTGGGGCATCGCCAGGTACAGCACCGACGCGTCCATCGAGACCAGGAACACCGGCAGCAGCAGCGCGGCGAGTCCGGCCCAGGCGCGGCGCGGGGTGGTCGACACGACGAACTCCTCTACAGCGATCTCGACAGGCATCGACGGCGTGCGCACGCCGGCTGGCTACAGGGTACGCAGCAGCTCAGCGTCGCAGGATGAACGCTGCGGTGCCGGCGATCCGCGGGTCGGCGTCGTCGGCGAGTCCGCGCAGCGCCGCCTCCGCGCCGGTGGTGGGGATCTCGGCGAGGGCCTGCACCGCCCGCTGGCGGACCGCGTAGTCGTCCGCATCCCGCGCCATCGTCGCCAGCTCGGCGGCGAGGTCGTCTGCATCGGGGTCCGTCGCCGCGATCGTCCCGAGCGCCTCCGCGGCGTCGACGTCCTTCTCGCCGTCCCGCACCATGCGCAGCAGCTGCGGAGCGGCCGCGCTGTCGCCTCGGCGCCCCAGCGCGACGGCCGCGATCACCCGCACGGCGTCGTCGTCGTGCCCCAGCGCCGCCCGCAGCGCCTCGTCCTGACCGGGCGCTGCGGCGAGGGCCAGGGCGGCGCGACGGCGGACGGCGGGATCGGGAGAGCCCAGCGCGGCGACGAGCGGCGCGAAGTCCGGCCCATCGGACTGGGTGAGGGCCCAGCGCAGCGCCCCCGCGACATTGGTGCTCTCCTCTTTGAGGAGCGCCTCGGCGAGCGCGTCGGCGGGAGCCCGCCCCGTGAGCGCGGCGCGCTGTCGCGCCCCGGGCGTGGCGCTGGTCAGGCGCGAGAGCAGTCCCACCACGTCGAGGACTTGCTCCCACCCGTCCGGACCGGCGGCGGAGACCCGCTCCAGCCGCTCCACGAGCTCCGTCTCCAGCCGGACCCGTTCGCGGGCGCGGGCGATCATGTCCGCGACGATCCGATCGGGCGCGAACGAGGGGTCGTCGAGCGCCCGCCCGATCTCCTTGAGGGACAACCCGAGCGAGCGGAGGCTCTCCACGTGAAAGATGCGGCGGATGTCCTCCTCGGAGTACTCGCGGTAGCCGGACGACGACCGCTGGGACGGACACACCAGCCCTAGCGAGTCGTAATGCCGCAGCATCCGCGCACTCACCCCCGAGCGTCGCGCCACTTCGCCGATCTGCATCGTTCTGCGGTCCCCTCGATCAATTCGCGCGCCCGAGTGCCGCGACCCGTCGGGCCTCGTGCACGGCGCTCGCCCATCCGGAGTCGGGATCCTCGAGCAGGCGCTCGGTCTCCGCGACGTGCTCGCGGGCGGCGTCGGTAGCCGGTGCGCCGACCAGGGCGGAGGCGCCCTCGTCGCCGAGCGCCAGGATCGCGCGGCTCAGGCTGCGGCGCGTCTCCGCGTCGCCGCGCCCCAGCTGCGCGACGAACGCACGGGCGGCGGACCGTCGGGCAGCGGCGTCCGGCGCGAGCGACCCGGACGCGCGCCACGCGGCCTTCGCGACCTCGTCGTCGGCGTCGCCCGTGAGCGCGAGGATCTCGCCGAAGGCAGCCGCGGCCTCGGCGCCGCCGATCTTCGACAGCGAGTGCAAGGCCTGACTCCGGGCCTGCGGCACGGGCGAACCGAGCTCCGCGCGGAGCAGCGGCACGCTCTCGGCCGCCGGCAAGCGCGTGAGGGCCCACGTGAGCATGTCGCGGACGAAGAAGTCGGGTTCGACCGCACTGCGCGCGACCAGAGCCGCCGCAGGGACGGTTCCGGGCGCGGTGCCCGCATCGAGGGCCGCGCGCAGGCGGATCGAGGCGTTCTGATGGTCGAGCGGGGTCCGGGCCATGGCGGCCACCTCCTGTGGGTCGTCGGTGGCTCGATGGAAGACCCTGCCACTGTGTCAAGGTCAAGCGCTGCAGGTCAGCGACTCACTCCTTGTCGACGTCGACCACCTTCGCGCCGTCAGCGGCACGGACGACCGCGGCCGCTCCGTCGTGCGCGCCCTTGCGCGAGGCGTAGGCCTGGCCCGAGGCCACGACCTCACCGTTGCCGGCCTTGAGCCGGAAGCGGAACTTGCCTGCGTTGTCCTCGTACACCTCGAACTTGCCTGCCATGGGGAGTGCCTTTCTCGTGGTGATCCCCGTCGTCGGGGCCGGATGCAGCGTATGACGTCACCCACAAGAATGTGAGGTGAAGACCCCGACACGCCGGGCCCGGATCGGTGCGATCGGAACCATCGTCAGCGTGCGCTCGGCTGCTCTCCGGGCGCGTGGCTATCGTGGGGCGAAGACGGCAACGACGACAGGGGTGGCAACGCAGATGGGGATCATGGACAGGGTCCGGGGCGAGCTCGTCGACATCATCGAGTGGCTCGAGGATGACCGATCGACGATGGCGTGGCGGTTCCCGCGCTACAACAACGAGATCAAGAACGGCGCGGAGCTCATCGTGCGCGAGGGGCAGGAGGCGCTCTTCGTCTACCGGGGGCAGCTCGCGGACCGGTACGGCCCGGGCAACTACCGGCTGGTCTCCGAGAACATGCCGGTCATGTCCACGCTGCAGGGATGGCCGCACGGCTTCAAGAGCCCGTTCCGCAGCGAGGTCTACTTCATCAACACCCGTCCCATCACCGACCTGCGCTGGGGCACGGCGAACCCGATCACCATCCGGGACCAGGACTTCGGCATGGTCCAGGTGCGCGCCAACGGGCTGTGCATCGTCCGGGTGGTGGACTCGCCGACCTTCCTGCGCCAGGTGATCGGCACCGACTCCAACGTGGACTCCGACGAGATCGCCGAGCTGCTGCGACGCACCATCACCACCGCCTTCTCCGAGATGCTCATCGAGACCGGCGTGGGCGCGATCGACCTGCAGGCCCGGCAGCGTGAACTCGCCGCGAAGCTGCAGGAGTACGTGCAGTCGAAGATCAACCAGCCGTACGGGCTCGCGTGTGAGGCCATCGAACTCAACATCTCCCTACCCGACGAGATCACGCAGGCCATGACGCGCGGCGTCGCGCGCGGCGTGGAGGCGAAGGGTTACTACGGGAACATCGGCGATATGAACCGCTTCCAGCAGGGCCGCGCCGCCGACGCCATGCTCGGCGCCGCCACGAACGAGGGCGGCGGCGGGGCCGGCGACTTCCTCGGCGCGGGAATGGGCATGGCCATGGGGCAGCAGTTCGCGCAGAACTTCCAGAACCAGGCCACCCCGCAGCAGCAGGCGCCGCCGCCCCTGCCGAACGCGCAGGCCTTCCACGTCGAGCAGAACGGCCAGTCGGCCGGCCCGTTCCCCATCGAGCAGCTGCGCACCATGAACCTCACCCCGCAGACGTTGGTGTGGTCACCCACGCTCAGCGGCTGGACGCCGGCCGGGCAGGTGCCCGCCCTGTCGTCGTTGTTCGGGCAGACGCCGCCCCCGTTGCCGCCACGGTCGTAGCGATGACGACGCCGCCTCCGCTGCCCGGTGGTCCCGGGCGGCCACCCGAGCAGCCGCGCCCGCCGCAGCCACCCCGCCCACCTGCCCCCGCGCGCCCTTCCCCGCTGCTGCCCGGCGTCCCATCGGCGAACGACCGCGAGATGCTGCAGATCACCGAACAGACCCGCACCTACCCGTGCGGGAACTGCGGCGATGCCCTGGTCTACGACCCGGCGATCGGGAAGCTGCGCTCGCCCAGCTGCGGCAGCACCTACCCGGTGCTGCTCGACAGCGCCAAGGCGCTGGTCCCGCACCCACTGGGACCCACCATGAACGCGCTGTACGCCCACGCCGCGTCGGCGGAACAGGTGCGAGTCGTCGACCACGAGGTGGTGTGCCAGAACTGCGGCGGGCACACGTTGTTCAGCGGCACGCTCACCGCCGTGCGCTGCCCGTACTGCAACACTCCGATCCAGCGGACCGACGTCCAGGTGGCGCCGGCCCGGCTTCCCATCGACGGGATCCTGCCGCTGCGGGTCGACGAGGACCAGGCCCGGCGGAACATCGAGTCCTGGGTCAACAGCCGCTGGTTCGCGCCGCGCGAGTTCAAGAAGTACCGCGTACTCGGCTCGTTCACCAGCGTCTACCTCTCGTACTACAGCTACGACGCCGAGGTGACCACCGACTACTCGGGGGCACGCGGCGTGCGCCGGACCCGGCGCGACCGCGACGGCAATATCGAGACCTACACCGACTGGTATCCGGCGAGCGGCAGGGTGCACGACAGCATCCGGCAGCTGGCCGAATCGGCCAACACGGGCCTCGACTCCGACCGGGTCCGGGCACTGGAGCCCTGGCCCACCGAGCAGTCGGTCTCGTACACGCCGGAGTTCGTCGCGGGCCACCTGGCCCGGACCTACGACGGGGACGCCGCGCAGGTCTTCGAGGCGCAGGCGCGGCCGCGGATCGAGGGCATCATCGAGCACTCGGTGCGCCGCGACATCGGCGGCGATGAGCAGCGGATCAGCCGGATGAACCCGGTCTACCAGTCGATCGACTTCCTCTACTTGCTGATGCCCGTGTGGCTGCTCACCGTCACCTTCGCGAACAAGCCGTTCCAGGTCTTCGTCAACGGGGTGACCGGCGAAGTCCAAGGTCAGCGGCCGTGGAGCGCGATCAAGATCGCCTTCGCCATCGCCCTGGGGTTGCTGCTCGTCGGGCTGGCGGTGTACCTCTACATGCAGGTCCGCGGCGGGTAGCCGCCGCGGCGACGAGGAGGTACGTCATGTCGTGGATCTTCATGGTGATTCTCGCGGTCGTGGTGCTGGCCGTGCTCGCAGCGACCGGCTTCGCGATCGCGCTGGTACGCAACAGTCGCCGGCAGCAGCAGGCCGAGGCGGCGATGCCCTTCCCGTCCCGGGCCCCGTTGTCCTGGTCGGGCTCGCACGTCCCCGAGGCGCGTCTGCACCGCCGCATCCGCACGGCGCTGCGCGCCTTCGAGCAGCCCGCGGGGGTCCTCTCGGCCGCGCAGCTCGACGCCCAGGTGACGCTCACCATCACCGCGCAGGAGATCGACGACCGGCTCGTCGCCATCGCAGCCCTGCCGGAGACGGAGAAGGAGCCCGCTCTCGAGGCGGCCACCGCGGACGTCACCGAGCTGGAACGACGTATCGCCGATACGGTGGTCGTGCGGCCCCAGCTCCCGCCCACGACGAGCTGACGAAAGCTGTCGGGGGCGATCACTAGACTGCCGGTGTGACTTCAGCGAACTCCTCGACCAAGCCCACGATGCTGCTGATCGACGGGCACTCGATGGCGTTCCGCGCCTTCTTCGCGCTCCCGCTCGACGGTGGCCGTTTCCGCACCAAGTCGGGGCAGCCGACCAACGCGGTGTACGGCTTCACGTCGATGCTGATCAAGCTCCTCAAGGAGGAGGCGCCCGGCTACGTCGCCGCGGCCTTCGACGTCTCCCGCCAGACCTTCCGCGCCGAGATGTACCCCGAGTACAAGGCGCAGCGCAGCTCCGCCCCGGACGACTTCCGCGGTCAGGTCGACGTGGTCAAGGACGTGCTCGGCGCCATGGGCATCCCCACCATGGCGCAGGAGGGCTACGAGGCGGACGACATCATCGCCACCATGACCGCGCAGGCCGTGGAGCAGGGCTTCCGGGTCCTCATCGTCACCGGCGACCGGGACGCGCTGCAGCTCGTCAACGACGACGTGACGGTGCTCTATCCCCGCAAGGGCGTTTCGGATCTCACCCGGTTCACGCCGGAGGAGGTGGAGGCGAAGTACGGCCTCACCCCGTCGCAGTATCCGGACTACGCGGCGCTGCGCGGCGATCCCTCCGACAACCTGCCGGGCATCCCCGGCGTCGGCGAGAAGACGGCCGCCAAATGGATCCGGGAGTACGGAAACCTCGAGGGCCTGGTCACCAATGTCGACAAGGTCAAGGGCAAGGTGGGCGATTCGCTACGCGAGAACCTCGCGACGGTGCAGCTCAATCGTCAGATCACCGAGATGGTGCGCGATATGGCGCTGCCCTACGCTCCGGAGGACCTGGCTCTGCAGCCGTGGAACCGCGAGGCCATCCACCAGCTCTTCGACGACCTCGAGTTCCGGGTGCTGCGCGAGCGCATCTTCACCGAGCTCGCCAGCGCCGAGCCGGAGGCCGACGAGGGCTTCGAGATCTCCGGCGGGATCGTCGCGCCGGGCACCGTCGCCGAGTGGCTCGCCGAGCACGGCGCCTCGGGCGCGCGGTCCGGGCTCGGCGTGATCGGCCCTGAGGTCGTGGTCGACGGCGACGCGGAGGCCGTCGTCATCGCCGCCCCCGACGGCGAGGGTGGGTACGTAGAGCTCTCGTCGCTGACCCCGCACGACGAGGCGGCGCTCGGCGCCTGGCTGGCGGACGAGGCGCAGCCCAAGGCCGCGCACGAGGCGAAGTGGGCGATGCACGCCCTCGGCAGCCGCGGCTGGACGCTGGGTGGCCTCACCTCGGACACCGCCATCGCGGCGTACCTGGTACGCCCGGGGCAGCGCACCTTCAACCTGGACGACCTCTCGGTGCGGTACCTGCACCGCGAGCTGCGTGTCGAGGCCGCGGGTGACGATGCGCAGCTCTCGCTGCTCGACGACCCGGATGATTCGGCGGGCGAGAAGGCGCAGCAGGCCATCCTGCGGGCGCGTGCCGTCGCCGACCTGGCGGACGCGCTCGACGGCGAGTTGGACAACATCGAGTCGCGGCCACTGCTCGCGGCGATGGAGCTGCCGCTACTTCGCGTGCTCGACGTCATGGAGGCCACCGGCATCGCGGTCGACACGGAGCACCTCGAGTCGCTGCACAGCGAATTCAGCGAGCGGATCCGCGCCGCCGAGGCTGCGGCGTTCGCGGAGATCGGGGAGCAGATCAATCTCGGCTCGCCCAAGCAGTTGCAGGTGATTCTGTTCGAGAAGCTGGGCCTGCCGAAGACGAAGAAGACGAAGACGGGGTACACCACCGACGCGGCGGCGCTCGAGGCACTCTACGAGAAGGAGCCGCACCCCTTCCTGCAGCACCTCTTGGAGCACCGCGACGCGACGCGGCTCAAGGTCACGGTCGAGGGGCTCCTGAAGACCGTCGCCTCCGACGGGCGGATCCATTCGACGTTCAACCAGACGGTGGCGGCCACCGGCCGGCTTTCGTCGACCGACCCCAACCTGCAGAACATCCCGGTGCGCACCGAGGCGGGCCGGCAGATCCGGCAGGCCTTCGTCGCGGGCGAGGGCTACGAGACGCTGATGACGGCGGACTACAGCCAGATCGAGATGCGGATCATGGCCCACCTCTCCGGCGACGAGGGGCTCATCGAGGCATTCAACACCGGCGAGGACCTGCATAACTTCGTCGGTTCCAAGGCCTTCGGCGTCCCGATCGACGAGGTCACGCCCGATATGCGGCGCCGAGTGAAGGCCATGTCCTACGGCCTCGCTTACGGACTTTCGGCCTTCGGCCTCGCAGCGCAGCTGAAGATTTCGCGCGACGATGCGAAGGACCAGATGGAGGCGTACTTCTCTCGTTTCGGCGGGGTGCGGGACTACCTGCAGGACGTGGTCACCGAGGCCACCCGCAATGAGTACACGGAAACGATCTACGGCCGTCGCCGGTACCTGCCGGACCTCACGTCCACGAACCGGATGCGCCGCGAGGCCGCCGAGCGGATGGCGCTCAACGCGCCCATCCAGGGCAGCGCCGCCGACATCATCAAGGTCGCGATGATCCGGCTGCAGGAGCAGATCGCCGCCGCCGGCCTGCGCTCGCGGATGCTCCTCCAGGTGCACGACGAGCTCGTCCTTGAGGTAGCCGCGGGGGAGCGGGAGCAGCTCGAAGCGCTGGTCCGCGACACGATGGGCGGCGCCGCGGAACTGTCCGTCCCGCTGGAGGTCTCCGTCGGCTACGGCCGCAGCTGGGACGACGCGGCGCACTAGTCCGCGGTGAGGTGTGGCAGTCTGAATTCATGCGACGTCGCTCGGGTGAGGTAGGATCTGTGAGATCCGTCCCAGCGGTAACCGCTGGGGGCACCGCACAGTCACACCCTGCGTCCCACGCCGGCGCGTGCGCTGCGCGCACCACACGGCGCTCCGGGACTCTGTTCCAGGTCACCCGAGCGGCGCTCGCATCCCACGCATGACGTCCGTCGAGATCGTCCGGCGTCTACCGCGGGCACAGCGGTACGCGATCGCCGATCGGGTCCACCTCCTTGCCGAGGACCTGTGGACCGCGGAGATGATCACGTCGCTGATCCGAGGCACGGTGCCCGAACACCTGCTGGAGCCCGTCGTCCTGGCGCTTCTGGACGGGCACCCGGAGCCGCCGGTGCGTTTCGTTGACGGCCGACTTCTGCAGTCGGGTCCGGAGCCGATCGCGGCCGCGCTCGACACCGTCCGCCTCCGCGACACCGTGGCCGCCGGAGACCGCGGCGACGTGCCCGGCCTCGCCCTGCCCGATGTTGCGGCCGTCGCCAGAATGCTCGACCTCACGATGCCTGAGCTCGAGTGGTTCGCCGATCACGGTCAGTGGCTTCGACATTCGGCTCCGCCTCTGCGGCACTACCGCGTCCGGCGGATACCGAAGCCGACCGGGGGAGTGCGTGTCATCGAGGCGCCGAAGCCGCGACTAGCCGAGGCGCAGCGGCGGATCCTGCGGCGCGTCCTCGACCCCGCTGGGGCACATCCTGCGGCCCGGGGATTCCGCCCGGGCGGATCGGTGCTCGCCTACGCCTCGCCCCATGTCGGCAGTCGTTCGGTGGTCCGGCTCGACCTCCGTGACTGCTTCTCGACGGTCGCGGTGCCCCGCGTCCGGAACCTCTTCCGGCGGTTGGGGTATTAGGCCCCGGTAGCGACGGTCCTGGCGGATCTGTGCACCGTCGCGACGCCTGCCGACGAGCTCCGCGGCCTCGATGCGTGGCGGGCCGCCACGCTGCGGGCGCGGCACCTGCCGCAGGGCGCGCCGTCGTCGCCCGCGCTGGTGAATCTGGCGCTGCACCGACTGGATGCGCGGCTCACCGGGCTCGCCCGCGCGCAGGACGCACGTTACACCCGCTACGGCGACGACCTCGCCATCTCGGGGGCGCGCGATCCGGCGCTGATCGCGGGGGTGGTGCCCACGATCGTGGCGGCGGAGGGGCTATCGGTGAACCCGCGCAAGACGCGGATCATGCGGGCCGGCGCACGGCAGGAACTCGCGGGCATCGTGGTCAACGCCCGTGCTCAGGTCCCCCGGGCCGAGTACGACGACCTGCGCGCCCTGCTGCACAACGCGGCCCGTTTCGGCGCCGAGAGCCAGAACCGCGATGGGCACGACGACTTCCGCGCCTTCGTCTACGGCCGGATCGCCTGGGTCGCCCAGGGCAACGAGCAGCGACGAGCGCGCCTGCTCACCATGGTCGCACGCGTGCGGTGGTGAGCAGGCGCAGCGGGACTACTTGGCCTTCGCGGTCGCGCAGGTGCTGTAGGCGTCCGCCACGGCGCGCTGCACGTTCGCCTGCTCGCCGGCCAGGCTCATGACGCTGCCGGTACCACGGAAGGCGAGGGCGGCCACGCGGACCTGGCGGACCAGCCCGTCGGAGGCCGCGATGTCCGCGAACTCCTGCGGTCCGCCGGCAGCCTCCTCGAGACGCTTGGACAGGCCCGGCGACGAGCGGTCGATCGCGGCCCGCAGCTGACCGACGGTGCACGACGTTCCGGGGACGGCACGCGCGGACTGGGCGTCGGGCTTGGGCGGCGCGGGGGTCGGAGCGGCGGCGGCGAGGGGCGCGCCGGCGAGGGCGATCGCGCCCAGGACAGCGGCGGTGGCGGCGGTGCGGCGGAAGGTCATGCGGGAGTGCCTTTCGGTGAGGATGGTCAGTACTTGTCGCAGGTCGCGATGACCTTCGCGATCTTCGCGTCGATGTCGGCGCGGTTGGCCTTGTAGTAGTCGGCCGCCGCCGGATTGTCCTTGGTCAGCCGATCGATGATCGACTGGCGATCCTCGGGCTTCGCGGTGAGGAGTTCGGTCGCCTGGTCTCGGCCGCCGGGGGTGGCGTCCATGACCGCGATCGCCTCGGGGGCGACGACCTGGGTGGCACGCTCAACCTGCCCGACGGTGCACTTGGTGCCGGGCACCTTGTCGGTCGGCGCGGCGGACGCGACGGCGGGGGCGAAGGCGAGGGCGCCCGCGAGGGCTGCGACCGCGGCGGCGATGCGGATCCGGCTCATGACTGTCTCCTGTTCGGGCGGTGACCACTGCCTCGCGAGAGTACCGGGTCGGCACGCGCGACGAAAGGACGGCACCGGGAAAGAACAACCCGCTGCCGTCCGATCGAAACCCGAGTACTAGCTGGTGGTGCAGCTCGCCTTGACCGCCGCGATCTTCTGCTCCACCTGGGGCTTCGTGGGCTTCGTCTTGCCGTCGTGCGGCTTCGGACGCGCGGCTTTCGTCTGCCCGGGGTGCGCCTTCTGCCATTCTGCCCGGCGGGCATCGCGGGCCTTCTTCGCGGCGTCCCGGGCCGCCGCCCGCTGCTCGGGGGTCTTGACGAGCATCTGCTCGAACCGGTCCTTCGCCTTCGCGTTGGTGCTGATGTGCTGCCAGAACTCCGGCGCGACTTTCGCGGTGGCGCGCTCGACCTGGCCGACGTTGCACTGGGTGCCGGGGACCGGCGCCGTCGGAGAGACGGGCGCAGCGTTCGCGGCCGCGGGGACGAGGAGTGCGGCGCCGGACAGCGTTGCCGCGGCTGCGGTCGCCGCCGCCAGCCGAGTGCGGGTGAATCGGTTCATCGAATGGGTCTCCTTGTGCAGCTGTGCGGTCACCGAACGGACCGCTCGCCCACGAGTGGACCCGCTCTCCTTGAACGCGAGACCACGATCAGCTGTGAATCCGCTGGAGTCCGGACACCGCGGTACGGACCCGGCTAAACCGGCTTTTCGCAGACGAAGATGGCCGTCCCCGGAAGGATCGCGCCGCGCAGCGGGCTCCACTGTCCCCACTCCTGGGTGAAGCCCTCGGGCCACTCCG
Organism: Tsukamurella asaccharolytica; assembly: GCF_007858435.1. Taxonomy (GTDB): domain Bacteria; phylum Actinomycetota; class Actinomycetes; order Mycobacteriales; family Mycobacteriaceae; genus Tsukamurella; species Tsukamurella asaccharolytica. The sequence continues at coordinate 48,153 of NZ_VIGW01000009.1, forward strand.
GCTCGATCACGTCGACCAACCGCAGGCCGGCGCCGACGATCTCGCGGACGCGGTCGCCCATCGTCCGATGGTGCTCGACGTACGTCGGGACTCCGTCGTCGTCGGTCTCCACGTACGGCGAGCGATCGAAGTACGACAGCGTCGCGACCAGGCCGTCCGGCCCCGGATCGTCGAGGAAGATCCAGCGCATCGGATGGGTGACCGCGAAGACGAATCGGCCGCCCGGACGCAGGACGCGGTGCGCCTCCGTCATCACCCGCGCGGAATCGGCGACGAACGGGATCGCGCCGAAGGCGGAACAGACGATGTCGGCGCACCCGTCCGCGATGGGCAGGTTCTCGCCCCCGGCCTGGGCGAGGAGCGGATTGCCTTCGCGGACGTGGGAGAGGCCGCGGCGCAGCATGCCGGCGGAGATGTCGATCCCGACCACGGTGGCGCCGCGCGCCGCGAGCCAGCGTGCGCACGGGGCGCTGCCGCACCCGATCTCGACCGCGACGGTTCCCGGCCCGACGGGGCCGAGCAACTCGGCATCGGCCTCGTCCAGGCCCTCCGGGCACCACACGAACCCGCCGTCGGCGGCGTCGACGCCCAGGAACTCGGCGTGCTCGGCGTGGTAGGCCTCGACGTCGGAGTCCCACCAGGACCGGTTCGCGGCCTCGGAGCCGGCGCTGTCGCTGCGCATGTCCGGTGTGGGGCGGTGGGACACGGGAGTGAACCTCTCGGTTGCGGGTGCGGAGAGGGCGGTTTGCCCAGGTTGCACACGGTGGAGTAGCCTGAGCCACGCGTGTGCCCATGCGTGCGCGATCTAGACCTCACTACTAGCACCCTGTCCGGAGCAACTTACCCAATGCCCACCACCACCGTCACGTCCCCGCAGGTCGCCGTCAACGACATCGGCTCCGCGGAGGACTTCCTCGCCGCGATCGACGCTACGATCAAGTACTTCAACGATGGCGACATCGTCGAGGGAACCATCGTCAAGGTCGACCGTGACGAGGTCCTGCTCGACATCGGTTACAAGACCGAGGGCGTCATCCCCTCCCGTGAGCTGAGCATCAAGCACGACGTCGACCCGTCCGAGGTCGTCAACGTCGGCGATGCCGTCGAGGCCCTCGTCCTCACCAAGGAGGACAAGGAAGGCCGTCTGATCCTGTCCAAGAAGCGCGCGCAGTACGAGCGCGCCTGGGGCACGATCGAAGAGCTCAAGGAGAAGGACGAGGCCGTCAAGGGCACCGTCATCGAGGTGGTCAAGGGTGGTCTGATCCTGGACATCGGCCTCCGCGGCTTCCTCCCGGCCTCGCTGGTCGAGATGCGTCGTGTGCGCGACCTCCAGCCGTACATCGGCAAGGAGATCGAGGCGAAGATCATCGAGCTCGACAAGAACCGCAACAACGTGGTCCTGTCGCGCCGCGCGTGGCTCGAGCAGACCCAGTCCGAGGTCCGCAGCGAGTTCCTGCACCAGCTGCAGAAGGGCCAGGTCCGCAAGGGCGTCGTGTCCTCGATCGTCAACTTCGGTGCCTTCGTGGACCTGGGCGGCGTCGACGGCCTCGTGCACGTCTCGGAGCTGTCCTGGAAGCACATCGATCACCCGTCCGAGGTGGTCACCGTGGGCGACGAGGTCACCGTCGAGGTCCTCGACGTCGACCTGGACCGCGAGCGCGTCTCGCTGTCGCTCAAGGCGACCCAGGAGGATCCGTGGCGCCAGTTCGCCCGGACCCACGCCATCGGCCAGATCGTGCCCGGCAAGGTCACCAAGCTCGTCCCGTTCGGCGCCTTCGTCCGCGTCGAGGAGGGCATCGAGGGTCTCGTCCACATCTCGGAGCTGGCCGAGCGCCACGTCGAGGTCCCGGATCAGGTCGTCTCGGTCGGCGACGACGCCATGGTGCGCGTCATCGACATCGACCTCGAGCGTCGTCGCATCTCGCTGAGCCTCAAGCAGGCGAACGAGGACTACACCGAGGAGTTCGACCCGTCGAAGTACGGCATGGCCGACAGCTACGACGAGAACGGCGAGTACATCTTCCCCGAGGGCTTCGATCCCGAGACCAACGAGTGGCTCGAGGGCTTCGAGAAGCAGCGCGAGGAGTGGGAGGGTCGCTACGCCGAGGCGGAGCGTCGCCACAAGATGCACACCGCGCAGATGGAGAAGTTCGCGGCCGACGAGGCCGCCGAGGCCGCTGCCGGCGGTCCGGCTGCGGGTGGCGCGAACTACTCGAGCGAGTCGGCCACCGCCGACCGCAGTGGTGCCAGCGAGGCGCCGCAGAGCACCGGCGGTTCGCTGGCCAGCGACGCACAGCTCGCCGCGCTCCGCGAGAAGCTCTCGGGCAACGCCTGATCCGCTTCGCGCAACGACGCCGAACGCCCCGCATCCTGCACAGGATGCGGGGCGTTCCCGCATCAAGGCCGGCGTCCGCCCGGTGGCGCCGGCACCGATTCCGCACACGGGGGAGCCGCCATGAGCGCACCGATCGACCTGAACCCGGCCGCGTTACCCGCGATCACCGAGGCGTCCGTGCCGGCCTACGACCGCGCCGCAGTCCGGCCCGGCATCGTCCACTTCGGCGTCGGCGGCTTCCATCGGGCGCACCAGGCCGTCTACGTGGACCGGCTGCTCGCGGCCGGCGCGGACGCGGCAGGCTGGGGCATCTGCGGCGTCGGACTGCGGCCCGCCGATGAGGCGATGCGTGACGCCCTCCTGCCCCAGGGCGGGCTGTACACGCTGACTCTCAAGCATCCCGACGGGGCCGTCGAGACCTCCGTCGTCGGGTCGATCGTCGATTACCTGTACGCCCCCGACGACGCGAGGGCCGTCCTCGAGCGGCTCGCGGCACCCGAGACCCGCATCGTCTCCCTCACGATCACCGAGGGCGGCTACAACTTCTCCGCCGTCACCGGCGAATTCGACGCCGAGACCGCGGACGTCCGTCATGATCTGGAGTCGGGCGCTTCGCCCCGCACCGTCTTCGGGTACGTCACCGAGGCCCTACGCCGGCGGCGTGACCGCGGCGTGCCCGCGTTCACGGTCATGTCCTGCGACAACATCGAGGGCAACGGGCACGTCGCGCGGCGCACTCTCACCGCCTTCGCCCGCCTGGCCGATCCCGCCCTCGCGGACTGGATCACCGAGCACGTCCGCTTCCCCAACTCGATGGTCGACCGGATCACGCCGGCGACGCCGCCGGGGTTGCGGGAAGAAGTCGCGACACGGACGGGGGTCGAGGACCGCTGGCCCGTGGTCGCCGAGCCCTACACCCAGTGGATGCTCGAGGACGCCTTCGGTGCGGGCCGCCCGCGGTTCGAGGACGTCGGCGTGCAGGTGGTCGACGACGTCGAGCCCTACGAGCTCATGAAGCTGCGCCTGCTCAACGCCGGGCACCAGGGGCTGGGGCACTTCGCCCGCCTGCTGGGCTACGAGTACGTCCACGACGCCGCGGCCGACCTGGATGTGCGGGAACTGCTCCGCCGGTACATGCAGGAGGAGGCGCGGCCCACGCTGCGCCCCGTCCCCGGCATCGATCTCGACGACTACATCCAGACCCTGCTCGACCGCTTCTCCAACCCCGCCATCGCGGACACCGTCGCGCGGCTGTGCCAGGACGCCTCCGACCGCATCCCGAAATGGCTGGTGCCCGTGATCGTCGCGCGCCTGGACGAGGGCGCCGCCGCGCCCCTCGCCGCCGCTGTCGTCGCGGCGTGGACGCACGGCTGTGAGGGCCTCGACGACGCCGGCGCGGCGATCGTCCTGAACGACCGCGCGGCGGACGACCTGACGCGGCGCGCTCTCCGCTCGCGCACCGATCCACTGGCCTTCGTCGCGGTGCCGGATCTCTTCGGCGACCTCGCCGACCGCCCCGGGTTCACCGAGCCCTACCTGGCGACGCTGGCCGCGTTGCGCGAGACGGGCGCGCGCGCCGTGCTGCGGGACCTGCTCGCGCGGTAGGCCGGTCGTGGCTCAGGGGCGGTCGAGCACCAGCTCGGCCGCCTCGCGGTAGCGCGCGTAAACCTCCGGCGTGGCGGTGGCCGTTCGGGTTTCGGCGACGGCACGCGGCCACTCGGGTGCCGCGGAGGTGCCCGCGACGGCCCACGCGGCCTGCCGCGCGGCCCCGCGGGCGACGTACTCGCCGTCCGCAGGGAAGTCGACGGCACGACCGAAGACCGCGGGCGCGATGTCTCGGACCGCGCCGGACCGTCCGCCCCCGCCCACCACCAGGATCCGCTCGACCGCCGTGCCCTGTTCGGCGATCGCGTCGAGGCAGAACTGCAGGGAGCAGAGCAGGCCCTCGACGGCGGCCCGGGCGATGTTCTCCCGGGTCAGATTCGTGCCGGTCACGCCCTGCAGGGAGCCGGTGGCGTTCGGGCGGTTGGGTGAGCGCTCGCCGGCGAAGAAGGGCACGAGGACCAGCCCGTCCGCGCCTGCCGGTGCGGCCAGCGCGAGCCGGGCGAACTCCTCGAGGTCGACGCCCAGCATCCGCGCGGTCGCCGCCAGGATCGGGGCGCCGTTCAGGGTGCAGACCAGGGGCAGGTGGTGCCCCGTCGCATCGGCGAACCCCGCGACGATGCCCGACGGATCCCGCGGCGCCGTCGCCGTGACCGCGCTCACCACGCCCGACGTCCCGAGGGAGACGATGCAATCCCCGGGCCGGGCGTCGAGCCCGAGGGCGGCACCGGCGTTGTCGCCCGCACCGGCGCCGACGAGGGCGCCGGGGCGCAGCGGACCGTCGGCCGTGGTGACCGGGACGGACTCGGCCGGGCCGAGGACGCGGGGGAGCGCGGGCCGACGGCCGCGCAGGGCGAGTTCGAGGAGGTCCGTGCGGTACTCGCCGGTCGCGGCGCTGAAGTAGCCGGTGCCGGACGCGTCCGAGCGGTCCGTCACGAGGGCCTCGAGCCCGCCCCCGCCGAGCCGCCACGTCAGCCAGTCGTGCGGGAGGCAGACGGCCGCCGTCGCGTCCGCGTGCTCGGGTTCGGCATCGGCGAGCCAGCGCAGCTTCGCGGCGGTCACCGCTGCGACCGGGACGACGCCCACCGCGTCGGCCCACCGGTCCGGACCGCCGAGGTCAGCGACGAGCTGCTCCGCCGCCGCGGCGGATCGGGTGTCGTTCCACAGCAGGGCGTCCCGGACGACGGCGCCGTCCCGGTCCAGGCACACCATGCCGTGCTGCTGCGCCCCCACGGAGGCGGCCGTGACGTCCTCGAGGCCGCCCGCCGCCCGTGCCGCCACACCGAACGACTCCAGCCACGCGGCAGGGGCGACCGCGGTCCCCGGCGGGTGCGGAGCGGAGCCGGAGCGCACGACCTCGCCCGAATCAGCGTCGCACACCACGACCTTGCACGACTGGGTGGACGAGTCGATACCGGCGACGAGAGGCATGCCCGCGATCCTCGCAGACCGATCGGCCGCGCATGCACGTATCGCCATGGTGAGCTTTGACAATGATTTTCATCAACGATTACACCTATCGTCATGTCCAAGCACTTGCACCTCGCCGCGCCCCTGCTCACCGCCGCCCTGCTGGCCGCCGGATGCGGCTCCGCCCAGCCGGATCCGGCACCGTCGTCCACCGCCGCTTCCGAGTCCGCCCCCGGCGCGACTGAACAGCGCCGCGCGGTGCCGCGCCTCGCCGTGACTTACGAGGGCGGCGTGCTGATCCTCGACGCCAGCACGCTCGAGCGGGTCGCGGACCTCCCGGGCGAGGGCTACCTCAGGGTGAACCCCGCGGGCGATGGCCGGCACGCCTTCCTGTCCGAGGGCGACGGCTTCCGGCTCCTGGACCTCGGCTCCTGGTCCGCGCCGCACGGCGACCACCAGCACTTCTACACCGCGGCGCCGCGGCGCACCGACGTCACGATCCAGGCGCCCGAGCCCGGCCACGTGGTCCGCCACGACGGCCGCACGGTGCTCTTCTCCGACGGCACCGGCGCCGTCACGTCGATCGCCTCGGACAAGGTCGGCGATCCGAACGCGCCCCGCGCGACCTACACCGCACCGAAGCCGCACCACGGCGTCGCCGTCGAGCGGGCGGACGGGTCGATGCTCATCACCCTCGGCGACGAGAAGACCCGCACTGGCGTCGCGATCCTCGACAAGGACCGGAAGGAGATCGCCCGCAACGAGCAGTGCCCGGGCGTGCACGGCGAGGGTGCCGCCGAGGTCGGCGCGGTGCTCTTCGGCTGCGAGGACGGTGTGCTCATCGTGCGCGGCAACGACATCGTCAAGACCGCGGCCCCCACTCCCGGCTACGCGCGCACCGGCAACGTCGCCGCCACCGAGGCGCACGCCGTCGTCCTCGGCGACTACAAGGTGGACAAGGCCGCGAAGCCCGAGCGGCCCACCCGGGTCAGCCTCATCGACACCCGCACCGGCGCGGTCAAGCTCGTCGACCTGCCCGCCTCCTACAGCTTCCGCTCGCTGGCGCGGGGGCAGTTCGGTGAGGCGCTGGTGCTCGGCACCGACGGCGTGCTCCGCGTCCTCGACCCGAACACCGGCACCACGATCCGCGAGGTGAAGGTCACGGCGCCGTGGACCGAGGACGCGAACTGGCAGGAGCCGCGCCCCGCGGTGTTCACGATGGGATCCACCGCCTACGTCACCGATCCCACGGCCAAGTCCATCGTCGCGATCGATGTCCCCACGGGCGAGGAACTGCGGCGCGGGGCGCTCGAGCACACCCCCGACGAGGTGTCGGGGGTTCCCGGTGTGACCGCCTCTGCGTAGCGCGTCGCGGTCCGATACTCGTCGGGCGGTGAGAACCCCTGCCCTGCGGCGTTCCGCTCGGTAAGTTCGGGGCGTGGACTACTTGCTCGGCATCGATATCGGCACGGGAAGCACGAAGGGGGTGCTCGTCACTCCCGACGGTACGGTCGTGGACTCGCGAGCGGTGCCGCACCAGATGTCGTTGCCGCAGCCCGGGTGGGCGGAGGTGGACGCCGAAGCCACCTGGTGGGCCGAGATCTGCTCCATCAGCCGTGCGCTGGTCGCCGTCGCCGCGCAGCGGGAGGGCAGGATCGCAGGAGTCTGTGTCAGCGGGGTCGGGCCCTGCTTGGTGCTCTGCGACTCCGAGCTCAACCCCCTGCGCCCTGCCATCCTGTACGGAATCGATTCGCGGGCGGCGAGGGAGATCGATGACCTCACAGCCGAGTTCGGCGAGGAAGCGATCGTGGATCGGGCCGGCGCCCGGCTCAGCAGTCAGGCGGTGGGGCCGAAGATCGAGTGGGTACGTCGCAACGAACCGGACGTCTTCGGTCGGGCGCGTCGGTGGTACGGCTCGAACTCGTACGTCGCGGCCAAGCTGACGGGCGAGTACGTGCTGGATCATCACACCGCCAGCCAATGCGATCCGTTGTATTCGACCCGGGAGTTCGGCTGGAACGACGACTGGGCCGGGCGGATCTGTGGTCACCTCGAGTTGCCGCGGCTGGTGTGGCCCTCGGAGATCGTGGGACGGGTCCACGCCGCCGCGGCCGCGGCGACGGGGATCCCCGTGGGTACCCCGGTGGTCGCCGGCACGGTCGACGCGTACGCGGAGGCGTTCTCGGTCGGCGTGCGCCACCCCGGCGACCTGATGATCATGTACGGGTCGACGATGTTCCTGGTGCAGGTGATGTCCGAATTCCACAGCGACCCGGCCCTCTGGACCACGGCGGGGGTGGAGGAGGGGACGTTGGCCCTCGCCGCGGGAACCTCGACCGCGGGCAGCCTCACGCAGTGGCTGCAGTCGGTGACGGGGGGCGCCTCCTTCGAGGAGCTCATGGCGGAGGCGTCGACGGTGCCGCCCGGAAGCGACGGGCTCGTGGTGCTGCCCTACCTCGCCGGCGAACGAACCCCCGTATTCGACGCGGATGCGCGGGGCGTGGTCGTGGGCCTGACCCTGCGTCATACTCGCGGTCACCTGTTCCGAGCGGCGTACGAGGGCATCGCCTTTGGTATACGGCAGATCTTGGAACGATTCGACCACGTCGCTCCGGCTCGCCGGGTGGTCGCGGTCGGCGGAGGGCTTCGCAGCCCGATCTGGGCGCAGACGGTGTCGGACGTGACTGGCCGGCAGCAGGCGATCCCCACGCAGGCGATCGGCGCCAGCTACGGAGGCGCGCTACTCGCGGGGATCGGGGTCGGTCTGCTCCCGCCCGAGACGGATTGGGCCACGATAGACCGCGTGCTCGAACCGAGTCCGGCCAATCGAGAACTCTACGACGAGATCTACCCCGTGTGGTCGTCGTTGTACCCGGCCACGCGCGAGCAGGTCCATCGACTCGGCGGGATCTGACCGGTGCAGCCTCACCCCATGGTGTAGCCGCCGTCGACGGGGAGATCGATGCCGGTGATCATGCTGGAGGCGTCGGACGCGAGCCAGACGACCGCCTCGGATACCTCCCGCGGTTCCGCGAAGCGGCCCAACGGGATCCGGGCGAGCATCGGTGCGCTCTTGGCCTCCTCGCCCCACACGCGCTGCCCCATCTCAGTCAGGACGACGGTGGGGCACACGGAGTTCGCGCGGATGCCGTGTGGCCCCAGCTCCTGGGCGAGGACCTTCGTCGCCATGACCATGCCGGCCTTGGTCGCGCAGTACGCGTAGTGCTCGGGCAGCGGCGCGAGCGCCGCGGCGGACGCGATCGTGATGAGCGAGCCGCCGGTGCCCTGTGCCACCATCGCCCGGCCGATCTCGGCCGCCAGGAGTGCCGGCGCCTGGAGGTTGATCGTGATCGTGGCGCCCAGCAGCTCCGGGGTGATCGAGACCACCGCCTCGGGATGGGAGATGCCCGCATTGTTCACCAGGACGTCGAGCCCGTCGAAAGCGGAGAGCGCTGCGGCGGCCAGTTCGGACGGTGCGTCGGGCAACGCGAGATCGCACGGTACGACGGCAACGCGGACCCCGAATCGGCCGGCGAGTTCGTGCCGTGCGGTCTCAAGGTCCTCGACGCCACGGGCGCTGAGCACGAGATCGGCGCCGGCGGCGGCGAAGGCGATGGCGATGTCCGCACCGATTCCTTTGGTAGCACCGGTGATCAGGGCGCGGCGGCCCTTGAGTACCTGCTCGGTCATGGTGTGCCCTCCTCCGCCCGCGGGGCGACGCGGGAGAGGATCTCCGCAGCCGTGCCCGGGTCGGTCACGAGGCGGTTGAAGTACCCGCCTCGCGCGCCGGCGATCACCGACTCCACCTTGTCCGCGCCGACGGCGACCGCGATCGACACGGGGATGCGGCGCAGTGCCTCGAGTGACACTGCCATCAGCCGGTCGTCTCCCTCGAAATGGACGGGCTCGCCCTCCCGGTCGAAGAAGCGCGAGCACACGTCTCCGACGGCGCGGCGCAGGTCGGTCGATTCCATCGGGACGAATCGGGGGATGTCGGAGCGGGTGAGGGGCGGGGCTCCGACGCCCATGAGGGCGCATCGAGCGTGTGGCCACAGGTGGATGACCCGTTGGATCGAGGGATCCTCGACCAGGGAGGCGTGGAGATCGGGTCCGGGGAGTGCTGGAGCGAACAGGTAGTTCGCCCGGCCCTCGACGCGTTCGGCGACGAGCCTGGTGATCTCGTTCGTCTGGTACCACCCCTCAGGCTGATCGCTACCGCCGACCGTGGGAGTGACCAGAACACCCGGGAGCGGAGTGAGGGTGTTGCGGGCGACCTCGTACACCGTTCGCCCTGAGCTGACGAGCAGGACGTCGCCACTGAGCAGACCGGCGGCCGCGAGTGCGCGCGAGACGGTGGGCGCGAGGATCGGCCCCATGGCAGTGAGAACGTCGATTCGCGGATCACCGTGGGGGATCGGGGAACTGAGATACACCGTGTTGAGTCCTAGTGCCCGGGCGAGGTGCGTGGCGAGGCCCTCGGTGGACTGTCCTGACGGAGAAACGACCTCGATCCGGACGATCCCGCGACGCTTCGCCTCGGCCAGGAGCCGGCTCACCGTCGGCCGGCTCACCCCGAGGAGCGCGGCGACCTCGGCTTGGGTCGCATCGTTCTCGTAGTACTCCCGCGCGGCTCGCACCAGGATCGCGTCGCTGAATCGCGCACCGTCGTCGACGCCGGGCGCTCCGGTAGTCGGTCCCGTTCTCACCATTGCTCGAGTATGCACCGTGAATCCGCGGCTGAACAGTTGTTCCGGGCGAACGCGACGGCTGAACAAAATCTCTGGACAAATGTGCGCACCGTCGATAATGTGACGCCCGACACGTAGCTCAAAGCGCGAAGGAGAACTCGCGATGGTGGACCGGATACCCGAGACCATGCCGGCCGTGGTGTGCCACGGCCCCGAGGACTATCGACTGGAGCAGGTGCCGGTGCCGGTTCCGGGCCGAGGTGAGGCGCTCGTCCGGGTCGAGGCTGTGGGCATCTGCGCGAGCGACCTGAAGTGCTACCACGGCGCAGCCAAGTTCTGGGGCGACGAGAACCGCCCGGCCTGGGCGGAGACGGAAGTGATCCCCGGACACGAATTCGTCGGCCGAGTGGTGAGTCTGGACGACGAAGCCGCGGCCCGGTGGAACATCGCGGTCGGAGATCGCGTGGTGTCCGAGCAGATCGTCCCGTGCTGGGAATGCCGGTACTGCAGGCGAGGGCAGTACCACATGTGTCAGCCCCACGACCTCTACGGATTCAAGCGACGGACCCCCGGCGCGATGGCGAGCTACATGGTGTACCCGGCCGAGGCCCTGGTGCACAAGGTCTCCAGCGAGATCCCCGCACACCACGCGGCGTATGCGGAGCCGCTCTCCTGCGCGCTGCACGCGGTCGAGCGGGGCCAGATCCTGTTCGAGGACGTGGTCGTGGTCGCCGGGTGCGGGCCCATCGGACTGGGAATGATCGCCGGAGCGAGGGCCAAGGGGCCGGCGCACGTGATCGCACTCGACATGTCCGACTGGAAGCTCGAGCTCGCCGCGAAGTGTGGCGCCGACATCACGATCAACATCGCGCAACAGGATCCCGTCGCGGTGGTCAAGGAGCTCACCGGCGGCTACGGCGCGGACGTCTACCTCGAGGGCACCGGTCATCCGTCCGCGGTTCCGCAGGGACTCGGCCTGCTTCGCAAGTGCGGACGGTTCGTCGAGTACAGCGTCTTCGGAAGTGATGTGACCGTGGACTGGTCGATCATCAGTGATGATAAGGAGCTCGACGTGCTCGGAGCGCATCTGGGCCCGCACTGCTGGCCGGCCGCCATCGCGATGATCGAGTCCGGCGTCCTTCCCATGGACGAGATCTGTTCGCACCAGTACTCGTTGGCTCAGTTCCAGGAGGGCCTGGACATGGTCTCCCGCGGTGACGAGTCGATCAAGGTCTCGCTCCTTCCGGAGTGAGCGGGCCAGGAGGATCAGTATGACCGCAGACTTTCCGTCATCAAGGATGTCGCGACGAGAGATGTTGAGGCTGTTCGGCATCGGCGCCGCCGGCCTGGCCGGTGCATCGGCGCTGTCCGCGTGCGGCATCGGTGGTGGTGCGCCGGCCCCGAACGGAGCGTCGGAGGTGTCGGGTGGTTTCGATTGGCGGAAGGCCGCCGGAACCACGATCCGCGTCCTGCAGACCCCGCACCCCTATCAGCTCGCGTATCAGCCGCTGCTCAAGGAGTTCACAGAACTTTCGGGCGTCGAGGTGATCGTCGACCTCGTGCCCGAGGCCGACTACTTCACCAAGCTCAACACGGAGCTGGCCGGAGGAACCGCGCGGCACGACGCGTTCATGATCGGGGCCTATTTCATCTGGCAGTACGGTCCCCCCAACTGGCTCGAGGACCTGAATCCGTGGCTGAACAACACAGCTGCGACCTCCGCGGAGTACGACTTCGAGGACATCTTCGAGGGACTTCGGACCTCCACGCGGTGGGATTTCCAGACGGGGAGCCCGCTCGGAACCGGAGGGCAGTGGGCATTGCCCTGGGGGTTCGAGAACAACGTGGTCTGCTACAACAAGACCTACTTCGACCAGCGCGGAATCACCCGGCTCCCCGAGACCTTCGACGACTTCATTCAGCTGGCAGTAGACCTCACGGACCGTTCCGAGAACAGGTACGGCATCGCGACCCGAGGCTCGAAGTCCTGGGCGACCATCCACCCCGGCTTCATGACGCAGTTCACCCGCGAGGGGGCCGTGGACTACCGGGTCGAGGGCGGAGAGCTCGTGGCCGCCATGGACTCGGACGCGGCGATCGACTTCACGACCAAGTGGATCGACATGCAGCATCGCGCCGGCCCCACCTCGTGGACCTCATACGAATATCCGCAGGCGACGGGCGACCTCGGCGACGGCACCGCGATGATGGTCTTCGACGCCGACTGCGCGACGTACACGAAGAACAAGCCGGGCGCCAGCAAGACCGCGGGCCAACTGGCGTGGTACCCGGGTCCCGCCGGGCCTCAGGGCAACTACGACACCAACCTGTGGACTTGGTGCTGGGCGATGAGCTCGCGGTCGAAGAACAAGCACGCCACGTGGCTGTTCCTGCAGTGGGTGACCGGCAAGACCGCGATGAACAAGGCGGTCGCGGGCGGTACCTACGCCGATCCTGTTCGCTCATCAGTGTTCAACTCCACGTTCAAGCAGGTGGCCGCCGATCAGGTGGGCTATCTCGAGACCTTCGAGAAGGTGATCCCCACCTCGAAGATCCAGTTCACCCCGCAGAAGGCGTTCTTCGACACCACCATGAACTGGGCTGTCGCGCTGCAAGACATCTACGGCGGTGCGGATACCGGGTCCCGGCTGCGGAGTGTGGCGAAGACGAACACGTCCAAGGTCAATCTCTAGGAGCGTGGAAGCTGTGACCCGAACTCCGACTGCGGCCGAGGTGCCCACGGTTTCCCCGTGGCGCCGCAGGCTCCGTCCCTACCTCCTCTCCGTCCCCGCTGTGGTCGTGGTGGTGGGGATCCTCTACCCGTTCGTGGTGGGCGCCTATTACTCCCTTCTGAACTACGCGGCGGTGAATCCGAATCCGCACTTCGTCGGCCTGCAGAACTTCGCCTCCGTCCTAGGGGACGAGGTGTTCTGGTCCTCGGTCGGCACGACGGGCGTGTTCGCGGTCGTGGCCACCGTGGTCGAGACCGTCCTCGGAGTGGGGCTGGCGCTGCTCCTCAACCGTGCGTCGACCGTGGGACGACTGTTCGAGAAGGTGCTGATCCTTCCGCTCATGATCGCTCCGGTCATCGCCGGCGTGATCTGGAAGCTCATGTTCAACCCTCAGTTCGGCGTGCTCAATCATATACTCGGGCTGGGAAACACGTTCGACTGGCTGTCGCAGTCCAACGCGCTGTGGTCGGTGATCCTGGTGGACACCTGGATCTACACCCCCTTCGTCGCGATCCTCGTGCTCGCAGGGATCCGGTCGCTCCCGCGCGAGCCGTTCGAGGCCTCGGAAGTGGACGGAGCCTCGTGGTTCTTCATGTTCCGCAAGCTGATGCTCCCGATGATCTGGCCGTACATCCTGGTGGCGGTGATCTTCCGGTTCATGGACAACCTCAAGGTCTTCGATCACATCTATGTGCTCACAGCCGGCGGGCCCGGTGTCGCGACGCGGTCGCTGCAGATCGGCGCCTTCGAAGATTCGATCATCAACCTGAACTACTCCCGTGGCAGCACCTACATGCTGCTGCTGTGGATCGTCGTGTTCATCACCGCGCGCATCCTCGTGGGAGTGCTCGGCAAAGCGCAGCGTCGAGCTGCAGGAGCGGAGTCCTGACATGCCCGGAATCAAGAACCCCCTCGCGCGGTCGGAACTGATGCCGGGACGAAAGCGCCTGACCCTCGGGTCCGTTGCGGGGGACGTGACGCTGATCGCGTGGTTCGTCTTCTCCTTGTTCCCGATCGTGTGGATGGTGTTGCTGGCGCTGAAGAACAGTTCCCAGCAGACCACCACCTACTTCGCCTTCTCGCCCACGTGGTCCAACTTCGCGACGGTGCTCTCATCGAAAGGCACCGCGATGACCAGCGTCGACTTCAAGGCGTCGCTGTTCACGAGCCTGATCAATTGCGCCGGCGCGGTGATCGTCTCGTTGGTGGTGGGGATACCGGCGGCGTACGCCGCGGGACGCTGGAAGTTCCGGGGGAGCGAGGACCTGATGTTCAACATGCTCTCGTTCCGCTTCGCTCCGGAGCTGATGGTGATCGTGCCGCTGTTCGTGATCTACAACCAGATCGGCCTGTTCGACACCACCGTGGGCATGATCTGGGTGCTGCAGCTCGTGACGATGCCACTGGTCGTATGGATTCTCCGGTCGTACTTCCAAGACCTCCCCGAGGATCTGGAGCAGGCGGCCTTGCTCGACGGGTACTCGCGCACCCGGGCCTTCGTGATGGTGGCCCTGCCGATCGTCCGCCCCGGTATCGCCGCCGCAGCACTCCTTGCGTTCATCTTCGCCTGGAACAGCTACATCTTCCCGTTGATCCTCGCCGACTCCAAGGCGAGCACGGTGACCGTCGCGATCACCAAGTTCCTCGGGGGCGGCGGGCAGGCGTACTACAACCTGACCGCCGCGGCGGCGGTGATCGCCGCGCTCCCACCGTTGATCCTTGCGCTGACGATCCAGCGGTACCTGGTGCGCGGCCTGTCGTTCGGGGCGGTGAAGGCCTAATGGCTACGTTGGTCCTGAATGAGGTGAGCAAGCGCTTCGGCGCGACCACAGCGGTCGAGGACGTATCGGTCCAGATCGGGAACGGTGAGTTCTTCGTGATCCTCGGTCCGAGCGGCGCGGGGAAGACCACGACGCTCAAGTCCATCGCCGGACTGGTCGACATCGATGGGGGTAGCGTGCACATCGGCGGCGTGGACATGACGCTCGTCGAGCCGTACCACCGGAACGTGGCGATGGCCTTCGAGAGCTACGCCCTGTACCCGCAGAAGACGGTGAGTGAGAACCTTGCATCCCCTCTGAAATCCGGTCGCACGCGGAAGTATTCGCCATCCGAGCAGAAGGAGCGGATCGACCAGGTGACCCGCACCCTGGGGATCAACCATCTCCTGCAGCGCTTTCCGCGGGAGCTGTCCAACGGGCAACGGCAGCGCGTCGCACTGGGCCGGGTCCTGGTGCGGCCAGCGGACGTCTACCTGCTCGACGAGCCCCTCAGCCATCTCGATGCCAAGCTGCGAGCGGAGATGCGAGCGGAGCTGCGGCAGTTGGGTTCCGTCTCGGACACGACCGCCGTGTACGTGACGCACGACTACCAGGAGGCCCTCTCCCTCGGCGACCGGATCGCGGTGATGCGGGACGGGCGATTCGTCCAGGTGGGCACCCCGCGGGAGGTATGGCATCGCCCCGCGGATACGTTCGTCGCCCGCGCGCTGGGGCAACCCGAGATGAACGTGGTGGACGCCGTGGTGCGCGGGGATCGGATCGTTTTCGGCGAGTCCGCCAGCGTCCCCGCGCCTCCAGGGCTGGATGCGGACGACGGGCAGGCGGTGCGGGTGGGCCTCCGCCCCTGTGACCTGCGCGTCGAGACAGGGCCGACGCGCGACCACATGACCGGGAGAATCACCGGCATCGAGCGCCTCGGCCGGGACGCGGAACTGGCTGTGGACATGAACGGTGCGGAGCTGATCGTGCTGGCCTCCGCGCGACGAGGCCTGGCGGAGGGCGATGTGGTGGGCGTGTCGGTGCCGGCATCCGATGTCCATGTCTTCGCCGCCGGTGAGGGTGACACCGGTCGGCTGCACCAGGCCGACCCGATCGCGGAGGTGCAGCTGTGACGACATCGACGGCGCAGGGATTGACCCTGACCGATCTCGTGAAGACCTACTCGGCCCGTGGTCGCGAGTCGTTTCAGGCGGTCAGGGGGATCAACCTGGCCATCGCGCCCGGCGAGCTCGTGGCCCTCCTCGGGCCGTCCGGCTGCGGCAAGACCACCACGCTGCGCATGATCGCCGGGCTCGAGAGCGTGACGAGCGGATCGATCCGCATCGGCGACAACGAGATCTCGCAGCTTCCGGCGGCGAAACGAGGCATCGGAGTCGGTTTCGAGAGCTATGCGCTGTATCCGCCGCTGAACGTGCGCGAGAACCTGCTGTACGGCCTGAAGGCCCGCAAGGTGCCCGGTGCGGAGGAGATGGTCGACGCGATCGCCGCGAGGCTGGAGATGAAGGACCTGTTGCCGCTCCGGCCCGCTGCGCTCTCGAGTGGGCAGAAGCAGCGAGTCGCGTTGGCTCGGGCGCTGGTTCGGAAACCCCCGGTCCTGCTCCTGGATGAACCTCTGAGCCATCTGGACGCCTCGGCGCGCAACCGGGTGCGGCGCGAGCTGAAGGCGCTGCAACGCGAGTTCGGGTACACCACGATCGTCGTCACCCACGACCAGGTGGAGGCACTCTCCCTGGCCGACCGGCTCGCAGTGATGGACGGCGGCGTGGTGCAGCAGTTCGGCACGCCCGACGACGTCTTCGACGACCCGGAGAACCTCTTCGTGGCCGAGTTCGTCGGTGAGCCGAAGATCAACGTCGTGCCGGCGACCGTGCGCGCCGGGACTGTCCAGGTGGGAACCGGTGGCGTGCTCGCCGCGGCCGCCGGAGCGTCGTTGCCGGCCGGGACCGCGGTCACCGTCGGGCTGCGGCCACAGGACTGTGCGCTCGTGGCCGGCGCTGCCGAACCGGGCGTGCGGTGCCGGGTCAGCCACTTCGAGCACCTTCTCGAGTACGGACTCGCGACCGTCGTCGTGCCCGGGATCGACGAGTCGATGGTCGTGGTCACGCCGGCGGAGGAGCGATTCGAGGCCGGGGACGAGGCGACCATCACGGCGCCGGCCGAGCGGGTGTACCTGTTCGAGCCCGACACAGGAGGACGAGTGCGATGACCACGCTGTACAACGACCCGGCGAACTTCATCGACGACGCCCTGGCCGGCTTTCTCGATCTCCATGCCGACCGAGTGACCGGGGTGCCGGGTGGTGTGGTGCGCTCCACGGAGACCCGAGCGGGCAAGGTGGCGGTGGTCGTGGGCGGCGGATCGGGCCACTACCCCGCGTTCTACGGCGTGGTGGGTGCGGGATTCGCGGACGGCGCCGTCGTGGGCAACCTGTTCACCTCACCGTCGGCCCACGAAGCGGAATCGGTGGCCCGCTCCGCTCACGGTGACGCTGGTGTGCTGCTCACCACGGGCAACTACGCGGGTGACGTCATGAACTTCACGCTCGCCGTGGAGCGCCTCCGCGCGGCGGGGATCGACGCGCAGTACTTCCCGGTCACCGACGATGTGGCGTCCGCGCCCCGCGGCGAGGAGGCGAAGCGGCGCGGCATCGCGGGCGATTTCACCGTCTTCAAATGTGCTTCCGCCGCGGCGGAGGCGGGCCTGCCGTTGGCCGAAGTGGTGCGCGTGGCGTCCGCTGCGAACGACGCGACCCGCACGCTCGGCGTGGCCTTCGACGGCTGCACGATGCCGGGCGCCCAGACTCCGTTGTTCACCGTGCCCGACGGCGCCATGGGGCTGGGGCTGGGCATCCACGGCGAGCCGGGAATCGCCGACGAGCCCCTGCCGACCGCCGCCGATCTGGCGCGGATCCTGGTGGACGGTGTGCTCGCGGATCGGCCCGATGTGCCGCCGGGACGGGTGGCGGTCATCCTCAACGGCCTGGGCAGGACCAAGTACGAGGAACTCTTCGTGGTGTGGCGCGACCTCGTCCGGCTGCTCCGCGAACGCGGCTACGAGGTGGTCGAGCCCGAGGTCGGCGAACTGGTGACCAGCCTCGACATGGCCGGATGCTCCCTCACGGTGATGTGGCTGGACGAGGAACTGGAGCGCTACTGGCGGGCGCCGGCTGATACCCCGGCGTACCGCAAGGGCGCCGCCGCTGCGGCCGGTGAGCGACGAGCGGTGATCGCCGACGGCGACGCAGCCGTCGAGGCGGATCCCGCCTCCGCATCGGACGCGCCCGGGCGTGCCGCCGGCGCGGAAGTCGCCGCGGTCATCGGTGACCTGGCCGCGATGCTCGCGGAGAACGAGGCGGAGCTCGGTCGCATCGATGCCGTCGCGGGCGACGGTGATCACGGCCGCGGGATGGTGAAGGGCTCCAGTGCGGCCGCCGCGGCGGCCGCGGCCACCGCCGCCGCCGGCGCCGGCCCGGCGACCGTGCTCGGCGCCGCGGGGCGTGAATGGGCCGCTCGCGCAGGAGGGACCTCGGGTGTGCTCTGGGGTGCCCTCCTCGAGGCCTCGGGCGATCAGCTCGGTGACTCTGGCACCCCCGATGAGGCTGCGGTGCTCCGGGCCGTCGTCGCCGCCCGGGACGCGGTGGTGCGGCTCGGGGGCGCCCAGCTGGGCGATAAGACGATGGTGGACTCGCTGACGCCCTTCGTCACTGAGATGGAACGCCGCGTCGCCGCCGGCGACAGGCTCCCGCAGGCGTGGGCGGCCGCAGCGACCGTCGCGCGTGAGGCCGCGGACGCGACCGCGAGCCTCACGCCGCGGGTCGGACGAGCCCGCCCGCTCGCGGAACGGAGCCTGGGAACGCCCGACGCGGGAGCGATATCGATGGCGCTGTGCCTGGAGACCGTGGGCCGCCACTTAGCAGGAGAGGACGCGACATGACTTTGCGGATCGTAGTCGGGGCGGATGACGCCGGATTCGAGTACAAGGAGGCGCTGCGGCGCGACCTGGAGTCGGATTCGCGGGTATCCGAGGTGACCGACGTCGGCGTGGGAGGTGATGAGCACACCGCGTACCCGCACGTCGCCGTCGCCGCGGCCCGTATGGTCGCCGAGGGAAGCGCCGATCGTGCGCTGCTCGTGTGCGGCACCGGGCTGGGGGTGGCCATCGCAGCGAACAAGGTTCGGGGAATCCGCGCAGTGACCGCGCACGACAGCTTGTCGGTGGAGCGGTCCGTGCTCTCCAACAACGCGCAGGTGCTGTGTTTCGGCCAGCGCGTGGTCGGACTGGAACTGGCGCGCCGCCTGGCCCGCGAGTGGCTGGACTACGAATTCGATCCCGACAGCGCCTCCGCCGAGAAGGTGTGCGCGATCGGGGAGTACGAATGAGCCGTTAGGCTCGGGACATGGTGCGGATCGGACTCACAGGCGGTATCGGCGCGGGCAAGTCGACGGTGGCGAAGGAACTCGCCGCCCTCGGTGCCGTGATCGTGGACGGCGACAAGATCGCCCGCGAGGTCGTCGAGCCGGGGACCCCTGGCCTCGCCGCCCTCGTCGAGGCCTTCGGCGACGGGATCCTCGCCGACGACGGCAGCCTCGACCGGCCCGCCCTCGCGGCGATCGCCTTCTCCGACGACGAGTCCCGCGCGAAGCTCAACGCCATCACGCACCCGCTCGTGGGCGCGCGGTCGGCCGAGCTGATCGAGGCGGCGGGGCCGGACGCCGTGATCGTGCAGGACATCCCGCTCCTCGTGGAGAACGGGTTGGCTCCGATGTTCCACCTCGTGATCATCGTCTGGGTCGACGCCGAGGAGCGGGTCCGCCGGTTGGTCGGTTCGCGCGGTATGGCCGAGGACGACGCGCGCGCCCGCATCGCGGCACAGGCGACGGACGAGCAGCGCCGCGCCGTCGCCGACGTGTGGCTCGAGAACACCGGCACGGAGGATGCGACCCGCGCCGCCGTCCGCGCGCTGTGGGCGGACCGCATCGCCCCGTTCGCCGCGAACGTCGCTGCGCACCGCCCGGCCGACGGTGCCCCGCGGGTGGACGACGCCGCCTACGACGAGCGCCTCGTCGGGCGACTCCGGTTCACCCTCGGCGCCGACGCCTCCTCCGTCACGGCCGCCGGTGCCGAGGCCACCGTCGTGCTCGCCGCCGGCGTCACCGTCCATGCGGTCGCCGACCGCCTCGCGGATGCCGGTTTCGCCCCCGTCGGGGAGGGGCTGTTCCGTGGCTCGGATCCGGGTCGCGCGGTGACGGTGCACGTCGGAGCGTAGTCCGCCCGACGCGGCCAGGAACGCGCGAAATGCCCGACTCCGCCGCATCTTCGGGACGCGTGCCCGCGTGTCGGGTGCGAACGCGGCGCCGCTGCCGTCGATCGGGTACACACTGAGGAATGCGCCGCACTTCCATGCGGAGCGCACGTATTCCATGAATTGAGGTGTGCATGTCCGAGACACGATCCAGCGCCGCACCTCCGCCTTCGCCGACGCAGGCGGGGCTCGCCCGCGAGGACGAGGGCTACAACAAGGGCATCAAGCCCCGCCAACTGCAGATGATCGCGATCGGCGGCGCCATCGGCACCGGTCTGTTCCTCGGCGCCGGAGGCCGGTTGCGCGACGCCGGGCCGGGCCTGTTCCTCGTGTACGCGGTGTGCGGTGTCTTCGTCTTCCTCATCCTCCGCGCCATGGGCGAGTTGGTGTTGCACCGTCCGTCGTCGGGGTCGTTCGTGTCCTACGCCCGCGAGTTCTACGGGGAGAAGGCCGCGTTCGTCGCCGGATGGATGTACTTCCTGAACTGGGCGATGACGGCGATCGTCGATACCACGGCGATCGCCACCTACTTCCACTACTGGAACGCCTTCGACGCGATCCCCCAGTGGTTGCTGGCGCTGATCGCCCTGGTCATCGTCCTCTCGGTGAACCTGGTGTCCGTGAAGCTGTTCGGCGAGATGGAGTTCTGGGCGGCACTCATCAAGGTCGTCGCGCTGGTCGCATTCCTGGTGGTCGGTACGGTCTTCCTGGCCGGGCGTTACGAGATTCAGGGCGCGAGTACGGGGCTCGGCATGGTCTCGCAGCACGGGGGCTGGTTCCCGACAGGGATCCTCCCGCTCGTCGTCGTGACCTCGGGCGTCGTCTTCGCCTACGCCGCCGTCGAACTCGTGGGCACCGCGGCCGGCGAGACCGAGAACCCCGAGAAGGTCATGCCGCGCGCGATCAACTCGGTCATCGCGCGCATCGCGATCTTCTACGTCGGGTCGATCGTGCTCCTGGCGCTGCTGCTGCCCTACACGGAGTACTCGAGCAAGGAGAGCCCGTTCGTCACGTTCTTCTCGAAGCTCGGCTTCGACGGAGCAGGCGATCTCATGAACGTGGTGGTCCTGACGGCCGCGTTCTCGAGCCTCAACGCCGGCCTGTACTCGACCGGCCGCATCCTGAGGTCGATGGCGATGAACGGCAGCGGCCCGAAGTTCACCGGGGTGATGTCCAAGCACGGCGTGCCCTACGGCGGCATCCTGCTGACCGCGGTGATCTGCCTGTTCGGCGTGGTGCTCAACGCCTTCAACCCCGGACAGGCGTTCGAGATCGTCCTCAACGTCTCG
The DNA here is from genome assembly GCF_007858435.1 of Tsukamurella asaccharolytica. Lineage (GTDB taxonomy): Bacteria > Actinomycetota > Actinomycetes > Mycobacteriales > Mycobacteriaceae > Tsukamurella > Tsukamurella asaccharolytica. Next base: position 69,292 of record NZ_VIGW01000009.1, read on the forward strand.
GCTCTGGGCATCCTCTCCTCCTGGGCGACCATCGTGCTGTGCCAGATGAAGCTCAAGAGCGAGGCCGATGCCGGGCGCATGACCAGGCCGGCCTTCCGAATGCCTCTCGCGCCGTGGTCCGCGTACGTCACCCTCGCATTCCTGTTCGCCGTCCTGGTGCTGATGGGATTCGACCGGCCGATCGGTACCTGGACCGTCGCCAGCCTGGTCATCATCATCCCGATGCTCGTCGGCGGCTGGTACCTCGTGCGCGACCGGGTGAACGAGGAGGCCCGCGCGCGTGAGGGCTACACCGGGGAGTTCCCGGTCGTCGCCAATGTGCCGGTCGACGGGGGCAACGGGAAGCCGTCGTGGCTGCGCCGCTTCTACGACCGGTACCGCGACGCCTCACGACCGCCGCTGTACGGCATGGCGCTCGTCTTCGGCGGCATGGCAGTGGTCGCGGTGACCGCGCACTTCCACCTCGGGTGGTGGTCGATCATCGGCTACGCGGTCGCCGCCGTGATGGCGATCGTCGGATTCGCTCTGGCCTTCCGGGACCTCTCGTAGGGCGACGGGCGCGTGGGTTCGACGACGCCGGCGCTTAGCGCCAGGTGATCGGTGCGCCCTCCGCGGCGAGCCAGGCATCCACGCTGTGTCCGTGCGCAGCAGTGCCCGCGACGGCCCGGACGGCCGTCTGGAGCGCGCGCTCGGCGTCTCCCGCACTCAGGAGTTCCGCCGCCGCGGCGGCGAGGAGTTCGTCGACGTCGATGAGCTCGATCGGCCGGCCCGGGTGCTCCACCAGATCGAGGTACCAGTCCTCGGAATGCCAGAGATTCCCGTCGCGCCACACCCGTGCGACGTCGAGGTACACGCGCTGATCGCGCTCGTGGCCGGGCGTGAAGCGGAAGATCGTCGCGCGTAGGTCGAAAGCGGGCAGCAGCCAGGACTCGATCGCATCGAACTTCGGGTGGTCCGCACGGCGGAAGACGTACAGCCCGAACTGCGTCTCCCGGAACTCCTCGACCTCGCGGACGAACCCCTTGGGATCGGTGTTCGTCATGGCCGGCGGATCGAAGACCTCGCGCTTCGGCGGGTGCACGGCCCCGTCGTCGATCGCGGCACCGGCGGCGAGCCGCAGCACCAGCGTGACCTCCGTGTGGCCTCGCGGCCGGCCGGCGACGGCACCGGAGGGACGGAAACCGTGGCGTCGCAGCAGCGCGCCGAGCCCATCGTCGTGGGTGCGGACCAGGATCCCGTCGAGGCGGGACGCTCGCTCGCGGGCCGCGTCGAGGAGAGCAGGCACCGCGTCCTCCGCCGCGTCCAGCACCGTCAGGTCCAGCCAGCCGCCGGCCACCGCGCCGATGGCCGCGGCACCGTCGACGGACAGCTCGAACGTTTCTTCCGCCTGCATGCCCCCACGATACGATGCCCGCCGTGCCCCAGTACCTGCTCCTGCCTGCCCCCGCCGCCAACCGCGTCTACGCGGAGGCCGCGGCGTCGATGGTGCGCGCCGAGCTGACGGTCCTCGGCCGCTGCGCGCTCGCCGGGCGGGTCGGCCCCGTCGAGACCGCGACCGTCGCGGGCATCGAGTACCTCTCCTTCGAGGCCGACGCGCTGACCGAACGCGACCTCGGCTTCCTGGGGCTGGCGTCCGCGTTCTACGCGCTCTTCGAGGTCGACGGCGAGCTCCTGAGGCCCGTCGCCGTGCCGTCGCCGGAGAAGTACCCGTCCGACCTGCTGACCATCCTGAAGTACCAGGGCAAGACGAACGAGCAGTTCACGCGGCTCGTGCTCAACGTGACCGCGGCGTCGACCGTGCGGCCCGACGGGGTGCTCGACGGGACGCTGCGCGTGCTCGACCCGGTGTGCGGGCGCGGCACGACCCTGAGCCAGGCCGTCATGTACGGCCTCGACGCCGTCGGGATCGACATCGACACCAAGGACATCGAGCTCTACACCTCCTTCTTCACCACGTGGCTCAAGGATCACCGCTTCAAACACGCCGCCGCTACCACGCCGGTCCGGCGCGAGAAGTCGGTGATCGCGAGGAAGTACGAGGCAGCCTTCGCCGCGGACAAGTCCGACTACCTCGCGGGGGAGAAGCAGACGCTCACCTGCTACGCCGCGGACACCCTGCTGACCTCCCAACTGGTGAAACCCGGCACGGTCGACGTGGTGGTCGGCGACCTGCCCTACGGCGTGCAGCACGGCAGCCGTGGCCCCCGCGGCCTGGTGCGCGACCCCCTCGACCTGCTCGAAGCCGCCCTGCCCGGCTGGGCCACCCGGCTCCGCAGCGGCGGCGCGATGGGCCTTGCGTGGAACACCCGGGTCGCGCCCCGGGCGCGGGTCGGGGAGGTCCTGGAGTCCGCCGGACTGACGGTGCTCGACGGCCCCGGGTACGACGACCTGCGGCACCGCGTGGACCGCGCAATCACACGGGACGTGATCGTCGGGCGCAAGGACTGAGCGGACGCCGCCGCTCGTCGAAAACTTGTCGGTGGGTCGGCCTACGCTGGACTCATGGCATTCGCGGCAGAGCAACCGGTGGTGGCGCACTCCGAGCACCGCCCCATCGGAGAGATCGAGCGGGCTCCGGCGGAGTTCACGGTGGTCAGCGAGTACGAACCGGCGGGCGACCAACCCGCCGCCATCGCCGATCTCCAACGCAGGCTGGAGGCGGGCGAGCGGGACGTGGTGCTGCTCGGCGCCACCGGTACCGGTAAGTCGGCCACGACGGCCTGGCTGATCGAGAAGGTGCAGCGCCCCACACTCATCATGGCGCCGAACAAGACGCTCGCCGCGCAGCTCGCCAACGAACTGCGGGCGATGCTGCCGCACAACGCCGTCGAGTACTTCGTCTCGTACTACGACTACTACCAGCCGGAGGCGTACATCGCGCAGTCCGATACCTACATCGAGAAGGACTCGTCCATCAACGACGACGTGGAGCGGCTGCGGCACTCCGCCACCTCCTCGCTGCTGTCGCGGCGTGACGTCGTCGTGGTCGCGTCCGTCTCGTGCATCTACGGTCTCGGCACGCCGCAGAGCTACCTCGACCGCTCGGTGCAGCTCGAGGTGGGCATGGAGGTGGACCGGGACGCGCTGCTGCGGCTGCTGGTCGACGTGCAGTACAACCGCAACGACACGGCGTTCACGCGCGGCTCGTTCCGGGTCCGGGGCGACACGGTGGAGATCATCCCGTCGTACGAGGAACTCGCCATCCGGATCGAGTTCTTCGGCGACGAGATCGAGGCCCTGTACTACCTCCACCCCCTCACAGGTGACATCGTGCGGCAGGTCGACGACCTGCGCATCTTCCCGGCCACCCATTACGTCGCCGGGCCGGAGCGAATGGCCCGGGCGATCGAGGGGATCGAGGCCGAGCTCGAGGAGCGGCTGGCGGAGTTCGAGCGGCAGGGGAAGCTGCTCGAGGCCCAGCGGCTGCGGATGCGCACGCAGTACGACGTGGAGATGATGCGCCAGGTCGGCTTCTGCTCCGGTATCGAGAACTACAGCCGCCACATCGACGGCCGCGCCGCGGGATCCGCGCCGGCCACCCTCATCGACTACTTCCCGGAGGACTTCCTCCTGGTGATCGACGAGTCGCACGTGACTGTCCCGCAGATCGGGGCGATGTTCGAGGGGGACGCCTCCCGCAAGCGGAATCTGGTCGACTTCGGCTTCCGGCTCCCGTCCGCGGTCGACAACCGGCCACTGACGTGGGAGGAGTTCACCGAGCGCATCGGGCAGACCGTCTACCTCTCGGCCACGCCCGGCCAGTACGAGCTGGGGCAGACCGGCGGTGAGTTCGTGGAGCAGGTGATCCGCCCGACGGGCCTGGTCGACCCCGAGGTGGTGATCAAGCCGACGAAGGGCCAGATCGACGATCTGATCCACGAGATTCGGGAGCGCACCGAGCGTGACGAGCGCGTCCTCGTCACCACGCTCACCAAGAAGATGGCGGAGGACCTCACCGACTACCTGCTGGACGCGGGGATCCGAGTCCGCTACCTGCACAGCGACATCGACACACTGCGCCGGGTGGAGTTGCTGCGGCAGCTGCGCCTCGGCGAGTACGACGTGCTCGTGGGCATCAACCTGCTCCGCGAGGGACTCGATCTGCCGGAGGTCTCTCTGGTGGCGATCCTCGACGCCGACAAGGAGGGCTTCCTCCGCTCCACCACCTCGCTCATCCAGACCATCGGCCGTGCGGCTCGCAACGTCTCGGGCGAGGTCCACATGTACGCCGACAAGGTCACCGAGTCGATGCGCGTGGCGATCGAGGAGACCGAGCGTCGCCGCGAGAAGCAGATCGCCTACAACACGGAGATGGGCGTCGACCCGAAGCCCCTGCGCAAGAAGATCGCCGACATCCTGGACCAGGTGTACACGGAGGCCGATGACACCGAGCAGGCCATCGGCGGCTCGGGCCGCAACGCCACCCGCGGCCGCCGTGCCCAGGGGCAGCTGCGGTCCGTCTCCGCGGTGAGCGCGGGCGTGTACGAGGGCGAGGACGTGAAGTCGATGCCGCGGGCCGAGCTCGCCGATCTGATCTCGGAACTGACGGACCAGATGATGAACGCCGCGCGGGAACTCCAATTCGAGCTCGCCGGCCGGATCCGCGACGAGATCGCCGACCTGAAGAAGGAGCTCCGCGGTATGGACGCCGCCGGTGTGCAATGACCGGAGGAGCGCAGGGCATCGCCCGATCCGGTGTGTCACCCGCCGCAAACTGCCTGCTCCGGGGAAGGATGGAGCTATTGTGTCGTAGGAGAAATGCTAGGGCGTTGCCGTGGCGGACCTTCGCTGGAGAAACGTAGAGAAAGAGGAGACTCGATGAGTGGCTACAGCACGATCGTCGTCGGCACCGACGGCTCGGAGTCGTCGCTGCGCGCCGTGGAGCGCGCCGCTGCACTGTCCGGCGACGCGAAGCTCGTGATCGCATGCGCCTTCCTGCCGAGCGAGAGCCCGGATCCGGCGGCCGCCGACATCCTGGGCGCCGACGCCTACCAGCTGCAGGGTTCCAACCCCGTCAACGACATGCTGCGCACCGCCGAGGGCCGCGCCGTCGCGGCCGGCGCCACCAACGTCGAGAAGCGGGCCATCAAGGGGCAGCCCGTGGATGCGCTGCTCGACCTGGTCAAGTCGCTCCCCGAGCCGGCCCTGCTGGTCGTGGGCAACAAGGGGATGAACTCCCTCACGGGCCGACTCCTGGGATCGGTGCCCTCGGACGCCGCCCGCAAGACCTCCGTGGACATCCTCATCGTCCACACCACGTAGGAGCGTCACACCTCCAGTGCGCGCAGGGCGCGCGGCAGCGACCCGGACGTGACCACGGTCAACGTCTGGGTCGCTCGCGTCAGTGCCACGTACAGGTCCCGAAGCCCCCGGTCGAACTCCACCTCGGCGGGCTCACCCACGATCAATCCCGGCTCGACGACGACCACGTGGTCGAATTCGAGTCCCTTGGAATCGCGGACGCTCATCACCCGGACGGCCGGGGAGGTCAGGCGCCGTAGCGGCGCTACGAGTGAAGCCGGTGCCAGCACCGCCGTGAGCCGCTCACCGTCGCGCGGTAGAACGTCGCGCACGGACTCGGCCAGCGGACGCGTACCGTCGACCCGGACCAGGCGCGGCGGCTCCGCGCCGGCCCGCACCGACGCCGGCGGCGACAGCGCGGGATCGATCTCGGCGAGGACGTCCGCCGCGAGGTCCATGATCTCCTTGGGCGTGCGGTAATTCACTGTCAGCTCGGACACCGTGAACCGGCCGGGCACGTACGGGTCGAGTGCCTCGCCCCAACTGGTCATCCCGGCGGCATCGCCCGTCTGCGCGGTGTCGCCGACCAATGTCATCCAGCGGTTCGGGCTGCGGCGCATCAGCATTCGCCAGGCCATCGCCGAAAGTTCCTGCGCCTCATCGACGATGACGTGGCCGAAGGTCCACGTCCGGTCATCCCGCGCGCGGTCGGCGGTGGAGTTGAACTCGCGCACCGTCTGCCGCTGCGCGAGCTGCTCCGCGTCGATCAGGTCGTAGGCCATGAGGATCTCGGCGTCGAACTCGTCGTCCAGATCCTGTGGCGCCGAACCGGTCAAGATGTCGAGTGCCTCCTGCGCCTCCTCGAGCCGCTGTCGCCACTGGCGTTCCGCCTCGTCGGCGTCCACGTCGTCGTCGCCCAGGAATTCTGCGATCTCGTCGAGCAGCGGGGCATCGGCGGGGGAGAACGTGGGCTTGCCGTCGGCACCCGTCGTGGCGGCGCGGCGGAGCTCGGCGCGCTCGGCGTCCGTGAGGTCGGGTGCCGCCTCGGCGAGCCGGTCCTCGTCGCGTAGCAGTTCCGTCAGCACGCGCTGCGGGGTGAGCGCCGGCCAGAGCTGATCGAGTGCGCCGAGAACCTCCGGGTCCTGCGCCAGCTCGTCGCGGATGTCGGAGATGTCCGTGCGGGAGAGCAGCATCGTGTTGTCCACCACCGACGAGCCGATCGTCGCGGCGTGCTGGGCGGCCAGCGCGTCGAGTGCGGACTGTCGGAAGATCGCGCGAGCGGTGTTGTGCGGGCGCCGCGACGAACGGGCGCGGCCGCGGGCGCGGGTGGCGAGCTTCTTGTCGAGGGTGAGCGGGTAACCGTCGAACTTCAGCACGATCGCCTCGTCCGGCACCGTCTGCCAGCCCCGGACTGCCTGCTTCATCACCTCGACCATCGCGGTCGAGCCCTTCAGCCGGGCCGCCGCCGCGGTGTCCTCCAGCGTCGCGACGACGCCCGGGAACAGATCGCCGATGGTGCTGAGCAGCACACCGGTCTCGCCCAGGCTCGGCAGCACCTGGCTGATGTAGTTGAGGAAGGTCTCGTTGGGGCCGACGATGAGCACGCCGGTGCGGGAGAGGTTCTGCCGGTACGTATAGAGCAGGTACGCGGCGCGGTGCAGGGCGACCGCCGTCTTGCCGGTGCCCGGCCCGCCCTGCACCACGAGGACCCCCCGGTGCTCGGACCGGATGATCGCGTCCTGCTCGCGCTGGATGGTCTCCACGATGTCGGTCATGTGCCCGGTGCGCGCGCGATTGAGGGCGTCCACCAGCGCCGATTCTCCGGCGACGTTGGAGCCCAGGCCCTGACCGGCGTCGGCACCGTCGAACCCCTCGCCGGTGAGGGTGAGGCGCTCGGCGACCACCCCGGTGAGGTCCCGGCCCCGCGTGCGCACGTGGCGGCGCACCGCGACGCCCTCCGGCTGTGCGGGTGTGGCCAGGTAGAACGGGCGGGCGAGCGGCGCGCGCCAGTCGAGCAGGAGGGTGCTCAGGTCCTCGTCGTCGTCGAGGACGCCGATCCTCCCGATCCGGCGGACGGCGTCCGGGGTGCCCTCGGCGTCGCCGTTCATGTCGAGCCGGCCGAAGTAGAGGTTCTGCTCGGCGGCGTCGTACTTGGCGATGTCGTCCGAGTACAGCTGGTGGTAGGAGTCGCGCTCGGAGATCTCCTGCGGGTTCTCGCCCACTTCCTGCAGGTTGTCGGCCCGGCGCCGGTTGGCGGTGAGGCGCATGGCGTCGATCCGGGCGTACACGCGATCGAGGTGGGCCTGTTCCTCGGCGAGCAGGGGATCGACGGCGTCGGTGGTCACAGGACTCCTCGTGGGCGGCAGCGATGAATCAGGCCGTCCATTGTCCACGATCCGCGGGCCCCGCGCCTCGAACGCGTCCTGCGCGAGGGCGCACCCCGGGCCGTGGGAGCTACCAGCCGCGCTCGCGCCACTCCGCGAGGTGCGGGCGTTCGGCGCCGAGCGTCGTGCCCTTGCCGTGGCCGGGGTGCACGACGGTGTCGTCGTCGAACCGGTCGAAGAGCTTGGTGGTCACGTCCGCGTAGAGGCGGTCGAAGTCGCCGGGCTGCCACGTCTTGCCCACGCCGCCGGGGAACAGGCAGTCGCCGGTGAACAGGTGGACGGGCGCACCGTCGAACTCGGGGCGCAGCGCGAGCGCGATGGACCCGGGCGTGTGGCCGACCAGCTCGATGAGATCGAAGGTGAGGTCGCCCACCGTGAGCACTTCCCCGTCGGAGAGGGTGCGATCGGTGGGAGCGTCGATGCCCTCGGCGTCATTGACTCCCGCGGCCGCGGGCACGTCGAGACCCGCCCGGACCTGGGCGAGCGCCTGCCAGTGGTCGGGGTGACGGTGCGTGGTGACGATCAGTTCGACGCCGCCGGCCTCGCGGGCGGCGGCCAGGACCTCCTCCGCGTCGTTGGCCGCGTCGATGAGGAGCGTGCGCCCTGCGGAATCACTGACCAGGTAGACGTTGTTGTCCATGGGGCCGACGGAGAGCTGGCTGATCGTTGTGGTCACACCCCCGACGCTACCGCGCCGCGAAAACTTGTCGGTGGGGTTGCCTAGCATTGACGAGGGCCCGCGCTGTGGGCTGGAACGAGGCGGATGAGGGGATCACGGTGGTCGATCGTTTGATCGTGCGCGGCGCGCGCGAGCACAACCTGCGGGGTATCGATGTGGATCTCCCGCGCGACAGCCTGATCGTGTTCACGGGGCTCTCGGGCTCCGGCAAGTCCAGCCTCGCGTTCGACACGATCTTCGCGGAGGGGCAGCGGCGGTACGTCGAGTCGCTGTCGGCGTACGCGCGCCAGTTCCTCGGGCAGATGGACAAGCCCGACGTCGACTTCATCGAGGGCCTCTCGCCCGCGGTGTCGATCGACCAGAAGTCGACCAACCGCAACCCGCGGTCGACCGTCGGCACCATCACCGAGGTGTACGACTACCTGCGCCTGCTCTACGCGCGGGCCGGCACCCCGCACTGTCCCGAGTGCGGGTCGGTGATCGCGAGGCAGACGCCGCAGCAGATCGTCGACCAGGTGCTCGACATGGAGCAGGGAACCCGCTTCCAGGTGCTCGCCCCCGTCGTCCGCACGCGCAAGGGTGAGTTCGTCGACCTGTTCAACCAACTGCAGACGCAGGGTTACTCGCGCGCCCGGATCGATGGGGTCGTGTACCAGCTCGCCGAGCTGCCGAAGCTGAAGAAGCAGGAGAAGCACGACATCGAGGTGGTGATCGACCGCTTGGCCGTGAAGGCGACGGCCAAGCAGCGGCTCACCGACTCCATCGAGACCGCCCTGCGCCTGGCAGACGGCATCGTCGTGCTCGATTTCGTTGACCGGGAGGAGGACGACCCCGAGCGTGAGCGGCGCTTCTCCGAGAAGATGGCCTGCCCGAACGGCCACCCCATCGCCGTCGACGATCTCGAACCCCGCTCGTTCTCCTTCAACTCGCCGTACGGCGCGTGCCCGGAGTGCGACGGTCTCGGCGTCCGCAAGGAGGTCGACCCGGAGCTCGTCGTGCCCGATCCGCTGCTCTCGCTCGCCGACGGTGCCATCGCCCCCTGGTCCTCAGGTCAGAGCGCGGAGTACTTCCTGCGCCTGCTCTCCGGACTGGCCGACGCGATGGGCTTCGACCTGGACACCCCGTGGAAGGACCTGCCGGCGAAGGCTCGTAGGGCCGTCATCGAGGGTTCCGAGCATCAGGTGCACGTGAAGTACCGCAACCGGTACGGCCGAACCCGCTCGTACTACGCCGAGTTCGAAGGCGTGATGCCCTTCCTGCACCGCCGCCTCGAATCCACCGAGTCGGAGCAGATGAAGGAGCGGTACGAGGGCTACATGCGCGACGTGCCCTGCCCGGCCTGCTCCGGGGCGCGGCTGCGGCCCGAGATCCTCGCCGTCACGCTCGACCACCCGCGGTTCGGCGAGAGGTCGATCGCGGACGTCGCGGCGATGTCGGTGGGGGAGTGCTCCGACTACCTCTCCGACCTCAAGCTGGGCGCGCGCGAGGCGGCGATCGCCGGTCGCGTGCTCAAGGAGGTGCAGGCCCGCATCGCCTTCCTGCTGGACGTCGGCCTCGAGTATCTGTCGCTCTCACGCGCCGCCGGCTCGCTGTCGGGCGGTGAAGCGCAGCGCATCCGCCTCGCCACCCAGATCGGCTCGGGCCTCGCGGGCGTGCTGTACGTGCTGGACGAGCCGTCGATCGGCCTGCACCAGCGCGATAACCGCCGCCTCATCGATACTCTCGTCCGACTCCGCGACCTGGGCAACACGCTCATCGTCGTCGAGCACGACGAGGACACGATCCGTACCGCCGACTGGGTCGTCGACATCGGCCCGTACGCGGGTGAGCACGGCGGCAAGGTCGTGCACAGCGGTACGTACAAGGCGCTGCTGAAGAACAAGGACTCGCTGACCGGCGCCTACCTGTCGGGGCGGCGAGCGCTGCCCGTGCCCGCCGTGCGGCGGCCGATCGACAAGAAGCGCCAGCTCAAGGTCGTCGGCGCCCGCGAGCACAACCTCCAGAACATCGACGTCGCGTTCCCGCTCGGCGTGCTGACGGCGGTCACGGGCGTCTCGGGATCGGGTAAGTCGACCTTGGTCAACGACATCCTGGCGACGGTGCTGGCGAACAAGCTCAACGGGGCGCGTCAGGTGCCGGGGCGGCACAGCCGGGTCACCGGGCTCGACGACCTCGACAAGCTCGTGCAGGTCGACCAGTCGCCGATCGGCCGCACACCGCGCTCCAATCCGGCTACCTACACCGGCGTGTTCGACAAGATCCGCACGCTGTTCGCCGCGACCACCGAGGCGAAGGTCCGCGGCTATCAGCCCGGACGCTTCTCGTTCAACGTCAAGGGCGGCCGGTGCGAGGCGTGCTCGGGCGACGGCACGATCAAGATCGAGATGAACTTCCTGCCCGACGTCTACGTGCCGTGCGAGGTGTGCCACGGCGCGCGGTACAACCGCGAGACACTGGAAGTGCACTACAAGGGCAAGAACATTGCCGAGGTGCTCGACATGCCGATCGAGGAGGCGGCGGAGTTCTTCGAGGCGGTTACGTCGATCCACCGCTACCTCAAGACCCTGGTCGAGGTCGGTCTCGGCTACGTCCGGCTGGGACAGCCGGCGACCACGCTGTCGGGCGGCGAAGCGCAGCGCGTCAAGCTGGCGGCCGAGTTGCAGAAGCGGTCCAACGGCCGCACCGTCTACATCCTCGACGAGCCCACCACCGGCCTGCACTTCGAGGACATCGCCAAGCTGCTGCAGGTGATCGACGGACTCGTCGACAAGGGCAACTCGGTGCTCGTCATCGAGCACAATCTGGACGTGATCAAGACCGCCGACTGGATCGTCGACATGGGCCCCGAGGGCGGCAGCGGGGGCGGCACCGTCGTCGCGCAGGGCACGCCCGAGGACGTGGCCTCGGTGCCCGATTCCTACACAGGCACCTTCCTCAAGGAGGTTCTGTCCACGTAGGAGGGGCGTGCGCCTGGGGATGCGGCTGTGGACGGACGGTGGACCGTCTGGGGGCACCTGTGGAGCGCAATCCACAGCATCTTGTGTAAATTGCACGCGTGTGACACTAGATGTAGTATTGAGGGCATGAGCAGCAGCGTGATCGTCTACACCAAGCCCGCGTGCGTGCAGTGCACGGCGACGTACCGTGCGCTGGACAAGGCGGGCGTCGAGTACACCTCGGTCGACATCAGCCTCGACGAGGAGGCGCGTGAGTACGTCCTGGCCCTCGGTTACCTACAGGCGCCGGTGGTCGTGGTCGACGGTGCCGAGCACTGGTCGGGCTTCCGCCCGGACCGGATCAAGGCGCTGGCGTCGGCACCCGCGATGGTCGCCGGGGCGTAGGCGCTCCGCAGAACACAGCCGAACGGGCCCTCAGTCGCGGGGATGCGACTGAGGGCCCGTTCGTTCGGCCGTCGAGGGTAGTCGGTGGCCGATTCAGCGGTGGGGGTAGCAGCGGCCGGGTTCCCACCGCCCGGGAACCCAGCGGCCCTGCTCGTACCAGCCGGGATTCCATCGGGGCTGGACCCAGTAGCCGGGATGCCAGCCCCACCGGTCCACCCAGCCGGGCCGCCAGTAGCCGCCCTGCCAGTAGCCCGGGTGCCAGCGGCCCTGGGTCCAGTAGCCGCCTACCCAGCGGCCCGGTTCGCACCATCCCTGCCCGGGGTGCGAGACCGCGGGGGTCGGGGCGGCGGCGGCCGTGGTGGCCGCCACCGTCCCCAGGGGTGCCATTACTCCAGCAGCGACCAGTACGCCGGCCGCGAGCGTTCTCATCCGTGTCATGCCGTGACGGTACGCCTGGTGTGACCTGGAACACTAGACCTATTTACACAGGTCAGGGTGTCTTTGGGGAATAACCCTGAGGGTTAGCTGTACACCGGTCCCGTGTATTTCTCGCCCGGGCCCTGGCCCGGTTCGTCCGGGTGGCTACTGGATTCACGAAAGGCGAGCTGCAGTGACTTCAGGCCGTCGCGGTACGGGCCCGCGTGCGGGCCGAGATACTCGACCGATGCCGTGGTCAGGCCCGCCAGTGCGGTAATGAGGCGCCGGGCCTCGTCGAGGTCGAAGTGCGGGCTCTCGCGCGGGTCGAAAACGGCCGTCTCGTCGCCCTCCGCGGCCGTGAGGCCGAGCTTCTCCGCCGCGGCGCTCATCAGCAGCATCCAGGCGCTCGAGATCACCTCGATCGACGGCGAGTCCGCGACCAGGCGTTCCAGGGTGTCGGGCTCGGGGGACGAATTCGGATTCTCACTCACGACTGCTACACTGTCATGTGCGACCGCTCCGGTTCTGTCCGGGGCAGCAAGTGGAGTCCACTCCCACCACGTCGACCTCAGGTCGGCTGGTCCGGTCGCCGCCGCGGATTCCGTGAGGAATTTCCGCTGCGGTCTCCTCGTTGGGGGAGGGGTCGATCGTCGGCGTACGCCGTCGGAGGCCCGAATCGGTCGGTGTGGGCCCCGTCAGGCGAAGAGCCTGGTCGGGGCCTTTTCGCTGTGTGGGACTTGGGTGGGCCTCGTCGGCTGCGCGGCGGTCAACGAGTGAAGACCGCTCGCACCACGACACGAGCACCTATTCAAGGAGGCCCCATCAGCACTGAGACACGCACCAACGGTCAGATCCGCGTTCCCGAGGTCCGACTCGTCGGCCCCGGCGGCGAGCAGGTCGGGATCGTGCGAGTTGAAGATGCGCTCAAGCTGGCGTACGAGGCGGATCTCGACCTGGTCGAGGTGGCGCCGAACGCCCGCCCGCCCGTGTGCAAGATCATGGACTACGGCAAGTTCAAGTACGAGGCGGCGCAGAAGTTGCGCGAGTCGCGGAAGAACCAGCAGCTGACCGTGATCAAGGAGCAGAAGCTCCGCCCGAAGATCGACGACCACGACTACGAGACCAAGAAGGGTCACGTCGTCCGGTTCCTGGAGCAGGGCTCCAAGGTCAAGGTCACGATCATGTTCCGCGGCCGCGAGCAGTCGCGTCCGGAACTCGGTTACCGCCTGCTGCAGCGCCTGGGCGCCGACGTCGCCGAGTACGGCTTCGTCGAGACGTCCGCGAAGCAGGACGGGCGCAACATGACCATGGTCCTCGCCCCGCACAAGGGCGCGAAGACCCGCGCCAAGGCGCAGCAGGACAAGGAAGCCCCGGTGGCGCGGCCCGTCGCGCCCGAGGCTCCGGCCGAGTAGCGACACACGTCGCGCCCGGCAGTAGAACGAGACAGAGAGACGAACACATGCCGAAGAACAAGTCCCACAGCGGTACCTCGAAGCGCTTCAAGATCTCGGGGAGCGGCAAGGTCCTGCGCCAGAAGGCCGGCCGTCGCCACCTCCTCGAGCACAAGAGCTCGCGCGTGACCCGTCGCCTCGACGGCGTGGCCGAGGTCGCGCCCGCCGACGTGCGTCGCATCAAGAAGCTGCTCGGCAAGTAAGCCGCCCCCGGTACCCGCTAGAACTTTTCATCACGTAAGGACGAAGACCTATGGCACGCGTCAAGCGCGCAGTGAACGCTCAGAAGAAGCGTCGTTCCATCCTCGAGGCCTCGAAGGGCTACCGCGGTCAGCGGTCGCGCCTGTACCGCAAGGCCAAGGAGCAGCAGCTCCACTCGCTCACCTACGCGTACCGCGACCGTCGTGCGCGCAAGGGCGACTTCCGCAAGCTGTGGATCACCCGTATCAACGCCGCCGCGCGGGCCAACGACCTGACGTACAACCGCCTGATCCAGGGCCTCAACCTGGCCGGCGTCGAGGTCGACCGCAAGAACCTCGCCGAGATCGCCGTCTCGGACCCGGCCGCCTTCACCGCGCTCGTCGAGATCGCCCGCAAGGCGCTTCCCGCCGACGTGAACGCGCCCGTCGCGTAACTTGACGCAGCACTCGCAACGACCCGCGGACCAGCTCTTCACGGAGCGGACCCCGCGGGTCGTTGCCGCTTCCAAGCTCCTCCGCGCCGCCGGCCGCCGCAAGGCGGGGCGGTTCCTCGCGGAGGGCTCCAACGCCGTCACCTCTGCGCTCGCCGCGGGCCTCGTCGACGAGCTCTTCGTCACCGAGGAGGGCGCCGAGCGGTACCCCGACCTGCTCATGGGCGGCGCGGCGTACGTGACCGAACGAGCCATGCGGGGCCTGTCCGACACGGTCACCCCGCCCGGCATCGTGGCAGTCTGCCGGGCCCTACCCGAGGCGCACGTGCCCGACGGTGCGCGGCTGGTCGCCGTCCCCGTCGACGTCGCGGAGCCCGGCAATGCGGGCACCGTCATCCGCGTGGCCGACGCCGTCGGCGCCGACGCCGTGGTCCTGGCCGGCGACGCCGTCGACCCGATGAACGGCAAGGTCGTCCGCGCCTCCGCCGGTTCCGTCTTCCACCTGCCCGTCGTGCAGGAGCGCGACGCCGCCGCGGCGCTCGCCCAGCTCAAGGCCTCGGGCCTGACGGTGCTCGCAACCGCCGCCGACGGCGAGGTCTCGCTCGACGATGCCGACGAGCTGCTCGCCGGCCCCACGGCCTGGCTGTTCGGCAACGAGGCACACGGCCTGCCGCGCGCCCTGCAGGCCCTCGCCGACTACCGCGTCGCCATCCCGATCCGCGGCCGTGCCGAGTCTCTCAACCTCGCGACCGCCGCGTCGATCTGCCTGTACGCGAGCTCGCGCGTGCAGAATCGGGGATAGGTCCTCACCGGTTCCGGGTAGGACTACTCATCCGCGACGGCGCTCGCGCCGGAAGCATGGTGACCATGAGATTCCTGCCCGCCCGCGCCGCGGTCCTCGACGGCACCCCGGATACCCGCGACCGCGCCATCGACGTCGCCCGCCTCGCCAGCCTGCTGGTCGTCATGTTCGGCCACTGCGCGCTGTTGCTCGCCACCATCGCCCCGTCGGGCGTGTGGGTGGGCAACACGCTCGGCGCGCAGCCGTCGCTACAGCCCTTCACCTGGGTGCTGCAGGTGATGCCGCTCTTCTTCCTCGCCGGGGCTGCGAGCAGCGCCTACGGGCTGCGGCCCGGCACGGCGTGGGGTGGGTGGCTCGTCGGACGGGCGCAACGCCTGGCCCGGCCCGTGTTCTGGTACCTCGCGTTCTGGTCGGTCGCGCTGCTCGGGGCGCGGATGGCGCTGGGGGAGTCGAGCGCCGCGCGCCTCGGTGGGGAGTCCGTGGCGCTGCTGTGGTTCATCGGCGTGTACTTGCTGGTCCTGGCGTTCGTGCCAGCGCTGATGCGGTGCGGCCGCGCCGCGCTCGGCGGGATCGTCGTGGCGCTGCTGGCCGCGTCCGCTCTGTTCGACGGTGCGCGCCTGGCCTCGGGCGCGCTCGAATGGGGCTTCCCGAACTTCCTGGTGGTGTGGCTGATCCCCGTCGTCATCGGCGTGGCCTACGCGCGGCGGATGATTCCGACCCGGTTCGCGCTGGCGGCCGCAGCGGTCGCGTTCGTCGCGGCTGTCGCCGCGGTCGTCGTGGGGCCGTACGACGTCCCGCTCGTCGTGACCGGGGCCGAGACCTTCTCGAACAGCACACCGCCCACGTTTCTCCTGGGACTGCACTGCGTGTGGGTGAGCCTGCTGTTCGTCGCGGCGGCGCCCGCGATCGGTCGCTGGGCCCGGAGCCCGCGGGTCTGGTACCCGGTGGCCGTCGGCAACGGCGGCGCGATGACGCTCTACCTCTGGCACATCCCCGCGATCGCCGTCGCCGCCTTCGCGCTGCACGCGGTGGGCATCGACGCGGTCGACCCCGCCCAGCCGGGCTTCTGGGGCCTGATGGCGTTGCGCGCGGTCGTCTTCGCGGTCGTGATGTTCGCGCTGTTCGTGCTGCTCTCGCCACTCGAGCACCGTCGGATCCCGTGGTGGGACCGCGCCGTTGCCGCCTCCGGGGCCCGCGGAGGAGTGGTCGGCGGGTTGGTCTGCGTCGCCGGGGTCGCGGTACTGCTGATGGCGAAGGAGGGGCTCGGATCGTCGCCGGGCTGGTGGGCGCTCGTCGTGTTCGTGGTGACACTCGGCGCGGCGAGGACGGTCGCTGGGACGACTCAGGCGGAGTTGCGCGCGCTCCGCGCCTCCGTGACCGACGGGGTGCCGGCACCATCGGATTCCTGAACGGCGTGTTCGCCGCCGGGAGCCCCGACGGTGGGCCCGGCCGCCACGATCGATGGCTGCTCGGGCGCGCCGGGGAGGAGGACGTTGAACAGCAGATTGAGGACTACCGCCACGATCGCCGCCGCGCTGATGCCCGAATGGAAGATCACCACGAACCAGGAGGGGAAGGCGTGCCAGAAGTCGGTGGCGACCACCGGAATGAGCCCGAAGGCGATCGCGGCCGCGACGATGAGCAGGTTGTTGTTGCCTTGAAAGTCGACCTTGGCGAGTGTGCGGATCCCGCTTGCGGCGACGGTGCCGAACAAGACGATCCCGGCACCCCCGAGGACCGGCCCGGGGATCACGCTGAACGCGGCCGCTGCCATCGGGGACAGGCCGAGGAGCAAGAGGATCGCGCCGCCCGCAGCCACGGCGAACCGGCTCTTGACCCCAGTGAGCGCGACCAACCCGACGTTCTGCGCGAAGGCCGTGGCGGGAAACGAATTGAACATCGGCGCCAGCAGCGAGGTCGCCATGTCGGCCCGTAGCCCGTCGGCGACCCGCCGCGAGTCGACTTTCGTTCCCACGATCTCGCCGACTGCAAGGATGTCCGCGGTGGTCTCGACCATCGTCACCAGGATCACGACGGTGAGCGAGACGATCGCGCCGATCTCGAACATCGGTCCGCCGAAGGGGAAGGGGTGTGGCAGGGAGAACACCGACGCCGTTCCCACCGCGCCGACGTCGGCGCGGCCGAGGATCAGGGCGACGACGGTGCCGACGACCAGCCCGAGCAGGACCGAAAGCCGGGACAACACACGCACCTTGCTGAGCAGGACGACGGCGAGAAAGGTGAACATCGCGAGGCCGATGCTCGGGAGCGCGGCGAAATCAGGATTGGTGACCTCCCGCCCGTCCACCGTGATTGTCGGCGGCCCCGTGATCCACCTCGCCGCGACCGGCATCAGCGACAGGCCGATCACCGTGATGATCGAACCGGTCACGACGGGTGGGAAGAAGCGGATCACTCGCGCGAAGAACGGGGTGATGGCCAGGCCGATCGCCGCGGCCACCAGGAGCGACCCGAAAACGACGCGGAGCCCGTTGTCGGGGTCGCCGGCGAGGATAGTGAGAATCGTCGAGACGGTCGCGAAGCTGGTGCCCTGCACCAGCGGCAGTCGGCTGCCGAAGAACGGCACGGCGAGGGTCTGCAGCATCGTCCCCAGGCCGCTGACGAACAGCCCGCTCGCGACGAGGAGGGCTTTCTGTGCGGTGTCCAAGCCGGCCGCGCCGCCCACGATCAGCGGAACGGCGATGACGCCGCCGAACATAGCGAGAATGTGCTGGACCCCGTAGCCGAGAGTCTTTCCGACGCCCAGGTACTCGTCCTCGGGTCGCGTGCGCGGCGTGCCGCCGTCCGTCGTCGTGATCGCCATGTCCCGACGGTAGGCAGCCCGCCCCGCCGAACCATTGCCTCGATGTGACGAGTGTGTTGCATCATGCGAGCGCAATGGTGCGAAGTCCCGATCCGTCGCGCCGAACACCGCCGGGCGCCGGCCGACCCCGTACCAGCGGTAATGCGATTCCGCCCGTGGAACCCGGTCGACTAGTCTGGTCGGGTACCGTTCCACCCTCACCGAGGAGCCCAGAGCAGTGTCGGAAGCCCAGAACGCCCCCGTCGACGACCTCAGCGAAGCCGCGCTCGACGCGTTCGCCGCGGAGGCCGCGCAGGCGTTCAGCGCCTCGTTCAGCCTGGATTCGCTGAACACCGCCCGCCTGGCGCACCTGGGTGAGAAGTCGCCGCTCGCGCTGAGCAAGCGCGCCCTGGGGTCCATCCCCAAGGAGGAGCGCAAGGACGCAGGCAAGCGCGTCAATGTCGCGCAGGCGCGCGCACGCGAGGCCTACGAGAAGCGGAAGGCGGTACTCGACGCCGAGCGCGACGCCGCCGTCCTCGTCTCCGAATCGATCGACGTGACGCTGCCTTCCGCGCGAGCGCCGCAGGGTGCGCGCCATCCCGTGAGCATCATCGCCGACGAGGTCGCCGACTTCTTCGTCGGCATCGGCTGGGAGATCGCGGAGGGGCCCGAGGTCGAGACCGAGCACTTCAACTTCGACGCGCTCAACTTCCTCCCGGACCACCCGGCCCGCTCCATGCAGGACACCTTCTACATCGCGCCCGAGGGCTCGCGACAGGTTCTGCGCACTCACACCTCCCCGGTGCAGGTGCGCTCCATGCTCACGCGCGACGTGCCGATCTACGTGGCCTGCCCCGGCCGCACCTTCCGCACCGATGAGCTGGACGCCACCCACACCCCGGTGTTCAGCCAGGTCGAGGGCCTCGCCGTCGACAAGGGCCTGACGATGGCGCACTTGCGCGGGACCCTCGAGGCCTTCGCCAAGGCGACGTTCGGCCCCGAGACCACCACCCGCATGCGCCCGAACTACTTCCCGTTCACGGAACCGTCGGCCGAGGTCGACGTGTGGTTCCCGAACAAGAAGGGCGGCGCGGGCTGGATCGAATGGGGCGGCTGCGGCATGGTCAACCCGAACGTCCTGCGTGCCTGCGGCATCGATCCCGAGGAGTACTCGGGCTTCGCCTTCGGCATGGGCCTCGAGCGCACCCTCCAGTTCCGCACCGGCCTGTCCGACATGCGCGACATCGTCGAGGGCGACGTCCGTTTCACCCTGCCCTTCGGCGTCCGCGGCTAGCGCCGACGCACCCGGCACCGCATAATTCCCCCAGGAGAAGGACTTCCACCGTGCGCGTTGCACAGTCATGGCTCACTGAGATCCTCCGCCGCGACACCCCGGACTGGGGCGTCACGGCCGAGGAGCTGGACGCGGGATTCGTGCGCGTCGGCTTCGAGGTCGAGGAGGTCGACTCGCTCGACACCGTGACCGGCCCGCTGAAGATCGGCCGCGTCGCGCACATCGAGGAGCTCACGAACTTCCGCAAGCCCATCCGGTTCTGCCAGGTGGACGTCGGCGAGGCCGAGCCCCGCGGCATCGTGTGCGGCGCGCGGAACTTCGCCGAGGGCGACCTCATCGTGGCCGCCCTCCCCGGCGCGGTGCTGCCCGGCGGCTTCGAGATCGCCGCGCGGACGACGTACGACCACGTCTCCGACGGGATGATCTGCTCGGTCTCCGAGCTCGGCCTCGGCACCGATCACTCCGGCATCCTCGTGCTGCCGGCGGGCACCGCGGAACCCGGCGACGACGCGAAGCCGGTCCTCGGCATGGACGACACCGTCATCGAGCTCAACGTGACACCCGATCGCGGCTACGCCTTCTCCGTCCGCGGCCTCGCACGCGAGCTCGCTTGCGGCTACGACCTCCCCTTCACCGACATCACCACCCCGTCGGACAAGGCCGGGAGCGGCAAGGGCGACGTCGACGTGACCGTCGAACCCGAGTCCGGCTGCACGCGGTTCACCGCGCTGCGCGTGGAGGGCATCGATCCGAAGGCCGTGAGCCCGTGGTGGCTGCAGCGCCGCCTGCTCACCTCCGGCGTACGCCCGATCAGCCCGGCGGTCGACGTGACCAACTACCTCATGCTGCTCAGCGGCCAGCCGCTGCACGCCTTCGACGCCGACCGCGTGCGGGGCGGGCTGACGGTGCGCGCCGCGCGCGCCGGCGAGACCCTGGAGACCCTCGACCACGTCGAGCGCACGCTCGATCCCGAGGACACGGTCATCGTGGACGAGACCGGACCCGTCTCGCTCGCGGGCGTCATGGGCGGCGCGGGCACCGAGGTCGGCGACGACACGGTCAACGTCATCCTCGAGGGCGCGATCTGGAACCCCGTCAAGGTCTTCCGCACCGGAAAGCGGCACAAGCTCAGCTCGGACGCCGCGAAGCGGTACGAGCGCACCGTCGATCCGGCGATCTCCGTGTGGACCGTCCGGGAGGCGGCGCGCCTGCTGACCGAGATCGCCGGCGGCACCGTCGTCGGGGAGATCACGGACCTGGGCTCCTACGACGAGCGCCCGCAGGTGACCATCGCGGCGGACCGTCCGGACCGCGTCGCCGGGATCACCTACCCCCCGGGCACGACGGTGCGTCGTCTCACCCAGATCGGCTGCGCCGTCCAAGGCGAGAGCAGCCTGACGGTGACCCCGCCGACCTGGCGCCCCGACCTGACCATGGTCGCGGACCTGGTCGAGGAGGTGCTGCGGCTCGAGGGGCTGGAGCAGATTCCGCCGGTGCTGCCCGCCGCCCCCGGCGGACGGGGGCTCACTACCCGCCAGCGTCGCCGCCGCACCGTGAGCCGCTCGCTCGCGCACGCCGGCCACGTCGAGGTGCTCACCAGCCCGTTCCTGCCCGCCGGTGTCTTCGACACCTGGGGCCTGGAGGCCGACGACCCGCGCCGGAACACCACGACGGTGCTCAACCCGCTCGAGTCGGACCGGCCCTCGCTCGCGACCACCCTGCTGCCCGGCCTCCTGGAGATCCTGGCGCGCAACGTCTCCCGCGGTCAGCGGGACCTCGCGTTGTACACGATCGCCCAGGTCGTGCTGCCTTCGGAAACGACGGTGGCCGTCGATCCGATCCCCGTCGACCGTCGCCCGACCGCGGAGCAGATCGACGAGCTCAACGCTTCGCTGCCGAGCCAGCCCGAGCACGTCGCCCTCGTCTTCGCCGGTCGGCGCACCCCTGCCGGGCCGTGGGGCGAGGGCCGGGCCGCGGACGCGACGGACGCGTTCGAGGCGGTCCGCGAGATCGGCCGCGCGAGCAACGTCGAGCTCACGCTCCGTGCGGCGCAGTACGCACCCTTCCATCCCGGACGCTGCGCGGAGGTTCTCGTCGGTGACGCCGTGATCGGCCACGCGGGGGAGTTGCACCCCGCGGTGCTTGAGCGTGCCGGCCTCCCGGCGCGGACCTGCGCCGTGGAGCTCGACCTCGATGCGATCCCCCTGGTGGAGAACCTGCCCGCGCCGGTCGTCTCGCCCTTCCCGGCCGTGCTGCAGGACGTGGCGGTCGTCGTGGACGCCGACGTCCCGGCGGAGGCCGTTCGGGCCGCCCTGGCCGACGGCGCAGGGGAACTCCTCGAGTCGATCGTGCTCTTCGACGTCTTCGCCGGCGCGCAGGTCGGCGAGGGCCGCAAGTCCCTGGCTTTCTCGCTGCGGTTCCGTGCGGGCGATCGCACGCTGACCGAGGACGAGGCGTCCGCGGCCCGCGACGCCGCGGTGGCCACGGCGTCAGCGGCGGTCGGCGCCGTTCTCCGCTGACCCGCGCCGACGGCGGGTCGGTCGAGGGTGCTGCGCCGACGGGCTCCGACCTCTAACGTGGAGCCCGTGAGCGAGCCGCAGATCTTCCCCGAGGACTGGACCACGGCGCTCGTCCTGGTGGCGCACCCGGACGACCCCGAGTACGGCATGGCCGCGGCGGTGGCCCGGTGGACCGCGCAGGGCAAGACCGTCGCCTACGGACTCGCGACGTCGGGCGAGGCGGGCATCGAGGGGATGTCGCCGGGCACGGCGGGCCCCGTGCGCGAGGAGGAACAGCGACGGTCCGCCGCCGTCGTCGGCGTCGACGAGGTGCGGTTCTGGGGCTACCCCGACTCGCAGGTCACGAACACGCCGGAACTGCGGGAATCGGTGCGGAAGTCGCTCGCCCGCTACGAGCCCGACATCGTGATCACACTGTGGGGCGGCCCCGAATGGGCGCCCGGCGCGCCGAACCAGCGCGACCACATGGAGTTCACCCGTGCGGTCGCCGAGGCCGCCGCGGCCGCCGGCGTGAAGGCGTACCAGACCGCACCGGAGCCGACGTACATCGTCGACGTCACCGGGTTCACGGAGCGGGCCGTGGAATCGCTGGCCGAGCACCGGCAGTACCTCTCGGTGCTGGACCCGGTCACGCCCGTCATCGAGCAGGCCCGCCGGCAGGTCGACTCGGCGTGCCAGCCCCGCGGTGGGTTTCGGCACGCCGTGGGATTCCGCGACCTCGCGTAGCCCAGCGGTTGCACCGCGCGCCGCCGGAGCGGGGACTCTGCGGGCGGCTCAGCTGAGGTGGAAGGCCTTGGTGATGTGGTTGCCGCGCCGGTGATCGCCCACCAGGCTGGGGCGGCCGCGCCCCATCTTCACCAGCATGGCGCGGTTCTCCACGCGCGGCGCGAAGCCGTCGAGGACGCGGTTGACGGTGCCCCGCAGGCCGCGCTCGGGGCGCGGCAGCGACAGCGGCTGCGTGAGGGCGTCGGTGTTCGTGGTCGGAAGGTCGTTGCGCATATCATGTCCTTCGGGTGCCGGGTTCGGATCGTTACTTCCTCCAGGGTGCCCAGGAGTCCTGATGGGCGGCTGGGCGGAACCTGTGGGTGTCGGGGCACGCGATTCCGAGCACGTGTGAATAGACTTGCATGATGGTGCATAATCATCGTATGACTGTTTCCGTGGCGATCGCGGGCGCCAGCGGCTACGCCGGGGGAGAGATCCTCCGGCTGCTGCTCGGCCACCCGCAGTACTTGTCCGGTGAGCTCGCGATCGGTGCGCTGACCGCCGGCGGCAACGCCGGCAGCACGCTCTTCGAGCACCACCCGCACCTGCTGCCCCTGGCGGACCGCGTCCTGCAGGAGACCACCCCGGAGACGCTGCGCGGCCACGACGTCGTCTTCCTCGGCCTGCCCCACGGCAAGTCGGCCGAGATCGCGGAGGCACTGCCCCCGTCGACGCTGATCATCGACTGCGGCGCCGACTACCGCCTCAAGGACGCCGCCGAGTGGGAGCACTACTACGGCAGTGCCCACGCCGGCACCTGGCCCTACGGGCTGCCGGAGCTTCCGGGCAACCGGGAGGTGCTCGCGGGTGCCTCCCGCATCGCGGTCCCGGGCTGCTACCCGACGGTGTCGACCCTCGCCTTCCTGCCCGCCGTCTCGGCCGGCATCGTGGCTCCCGAGATCACCGTCGTCGCGGTGAGCGGCACCTCCGGCGCCGGGAAGTCGCCGCGGACCGACCTGCTCGCCTCCGAGGCCATCGGCTCCGCGCGGGCCTACGGCGTGACCACCCACCGGCACACCCCGGAGATCACGCAGAACCTCTCGGCGGCCGCGAACTCGCCCGTCACCGTGTCGTTCACGCCGATACTCGTACCCATGGCCCGAGGCATCCTGGCCACCGTCTCCGCCCCGACGACGGTGACCGCCGCGCGGGCCCGGGAGGTCTACGCGACTGCGTACGCCGACGAGCCCTTCGTGCACCTGCTGCCCGAGGGCGCGCAGCCGCAGACGAAGTCGGTGCTCGGCAGCAACGCCGTGCAGGTGCAGGTAGCCGTCGACGAGCGTGCCGGGCGGCTCGTCGCCACTGCCGCGATCGACAACCTCACCAAGGGCACGGGCGGCGCCGCCGTGCAGTCCATGAACCTCGCGCTCGGCTGGCCCGAGACCGCCGGCCTCTCGACCGTAGGAGTCGCACCGTGACCTTCAAACTCGTTCGCAACCAAGGCGTCACGGCGCCGCTGGGGTTCAAGGCGGCGGGCATCGCGGCGGGGATCAAGGCCTCGGGCAAGCTCGATCTGGCGCTGGTCTTCAATGAGGGCCCGTACTACGCGGCGGCGGGCGTCTTCACCCGCAACCAGGTGCGCGCGGCACCCGTGCTCTGGAGCGAACAGGTCATCGCGGACGGTCAGCTCCGCGCCGTGATCCTCAACTCGGGCGGCGCCAACGCGTGCACCGGGCCCGGCGGCTTCCAGGACACCCACGCCACCGCGGAGAAGGTCGCGGAGACGCTCAGCCACTGGGGGACCGAGACCGGCGCCGGCGAGGTCGCGGTGTGCTCCACCGGGCTCATCGGTGATCGCCTGCCCATGGACAAGGTTCTCGCCGGTGTCACCGAGATCGTGCACGAGATGGGCGGCGGCCTCACCGGTGGCACCGACGCCGCGCACGCCATCATGACCACGGACACCGTGCCCAAGGAGACCGCGCTCCACCACAGCGACGGGTGGAACGTCGGCGGCATGGCGAAGGGCGCCGGGATGATGGCGCCCTCACTCGCGACGATGCTCGTCGTGCTCACCACCGACGTGCACGCCACCCCGGAGCAGCTCGACGAGGCCCTGCGGTACGCGACGAGCTACACCTTCGACCGGCTCGACGTGGACGGCGCCACCTCCACCAACGACACCGTGCTCCTGCTCAGCAGCGGTGCCAGCGAGAAGACCTGCACGCAGGAGGAACTCAATGCCGCGGTGCGCGAGGTCTGCGACGACCTCGCCGCGCAGCTGCAAGGCGACGCCGAGGGCGTGACCAAGCGGATCCTCATCACCGTGACCGGCGCCGCCTCCGAGGAGGAGGCGCTGATCGGCGCGCGCGCCATCGCCCGCGACAGCCTGGTGAAGACCGCCCTGTTCGGCAGCGACCCCAACTGGGGCCGCGTCATGGCCGCGATCGGGATCGCGCCGATCGAGCTGGTGCACGATCGGCTGACGGTGTCCTTCAACGGGCAGCCCATCGCCGAGAACGGTTGCGGCGTGCCCGGAGCCCGCGATGTGGACCTCTCGGGTCCGGAGATCGACGTCACCGTCGACCTCGGGCTCGGCCGGGGCGCCGCGACGATCCGGACCACCGACCTCTCGCACGCCTACGTCGAAGAGAACTCGGCGTACTCGTCATGAACGGACCCGATCTCACGCCGCTCGACAAGGCGGGCGTGCTCGCCGAGGCGCTGCCGTGGTTGCTCGACTTCCACGGCAAGACGGTGGTGGTGAAGTACGGCGGCAACGCCATGGTCGACGACGAGCTCAAACGCAGCTTCGCCCAGGACATGGTCTTCCTGCGCACCTGCGGCCTGCACCCCGTCGTGGTGCACGGCGGCGGGCCGCAGATCAACGCCATGCTCACGCGGCTCGGCATGCAGGGCGAGTTCCGCGGTGGCTTCCGAGTGACCACGCCCGAGGTCATGGACGTCGTGCGCATGGTGCTCTTCGGGCAGGTGGGACGCGAGCTGGTCGGCCTGATCAACTCGTACGGGCCGTTCGCGGTCGGCATGTCCGGCGAGGACGCGCACCTGTTCACCGCGACCCGGCGGCAGGTCGTGGTCGACGGTACGCCGACCGACGTCGGCCTCGTCGGCGACGTGACCGCGGTGAACCCGGAGGCGGTCAACGACCTCATGGCCGCCGGCCGGATCCCCGTGATCTCGACGATCGCGCCGGACGCGGACGGGGTGGTGCACAACATCAACGCCGATACCGCGGCCGCCGCGCTGGCTGAGGCGCTGGGTGCCGAGAAGCTGGTGGTACTCACCGACGTCGAGGGCCTGTACACGAACTGGCCCGACCGCTCGTCGCTGACCACGGAGATCGACACGGACGCGCTGACCGAGCTGCTGCCGAGCCTCGACTCCGGCATGGTCCCCAAGATGGAGGCGTGCCTGCGAGCGGTGCACGGGGGCGTCCCCACCGCGCACGTCATCGACGGGCGGGTGCCGCACTCCGTGCTTCTCGAGCTGTTCACGAGCGAGGGCATCGGCACGATGGTGGCCCCGCCGAAGACTCCCACAGAGACCTGGATCTGATTCTCATGACGAACCAAGCAATGCAGTCGCGGTGGAACGCCGCGGTGATGGACACGTACGGCACCCCGCCCATCGCGCTGGTGTCGGGCCGCGGTGCGGCGGTGACCGACGCCGACGGCAAGGAGTACGTCGACCTGCTCGGCGGCATCGCCGTCAATGCCCTCGGTCACGCTCACCCCAAGATCATCGAGGCGGTGACGCAGCAGATCTCGACGCTCGGCCACGTCTCGAACCTCTACATCAGCGAGCCCGTTGTGCGCCTCGCCGAGCGGCTCACCGAGGCCGTCGGGGTGCCCGGCACCCGGGTCTTCTTCAGCAACTCGGGCGCCGAGGCCAACGAGGCCGCCATCAAGATCGGCCGGCGCACCGGCCGCACCGCGATGGTCGCCGCCGAGGGTGCCTTCCACGGCCGGACGATGGGCTCGCTGGCGCTGACCGGCCAGCCCGCCAAGCGGGAGCCCTTCGTGCCCCTCATCGAGTCGGTCACCCACGTGCCCTACGGCGACGCCGCCGCCCTGCGCGCGGCCGCCGACGGCGCGGCCGCGGTCTTCCTGGAGCCGATCATGGGCGAGGGAGGCGTCGTCGTCCCTCCCGCCGGCTATCTCGCGGAGGCCCGCGCCGCCGCGACCGCCGCCGGGGCACTCCTCGTCTTCGACGAGGTGCAGACCGGGATCGCCCGCACCGGCACTCTGTTCGCGTATCAGCGGGCGGGCGTGACCCCGGACGTCTTCACTCTCGCCAAGGGCCTCGGCGGCGGCCTGCCCATCGGCGCCACGGTCGCCGTCGGCGCCGCCGGCGAGCTGCTCGCCCCGGGCCAGCACGGCACCACCTTCGGCGGTAACCCCGTCGCTGCGGCCGCCGCGAACGCCGTGCTCGACGTGATCGAGGCCGAGGGGCTTGCTCAGCGCGCCGACGCCCTCGGCAAGCACATCGCCGCCACCGTCGAGGGTTTCGGCCACCCCCTGGTCACCGGCGTCCGGGGCTCCGGCCTGCTCCTCGGGATCACCCTGTCCCGCGGCGTCGCCAAGGCGATCGAGAGCGGTGCGCGCGATGCCGGCTTCCTGCTCAACGCCGCGCAGCCCGACGTGGTCCGCCTCGCCCCGCCCCTCGTCCTCACCGACGAGCAGGCGGACCGCTTCCTCGCCGCGCTTCCCGCGCTCCTCGATTCAGCCCAGGAGACTTCATGACAAGGCACTTCCTCCGCGACGACGACCTCAGCCCGGCCGAGCAGCGGGAGGTGCTCGCACTCGCCGCCGAGCTGAAGGCGGCACCCTTCTCCCGGCGCCCGCTCGAGGGGCCGCAGGGCGTGGCGGTGCTCTTCGACAAGAACTCCACGCGGACCCGGTTCAGCTTCGACGTCGGGATCGCGCAACTCGGCGGTCACGCGGTCGTCGTGGACACCAAGTCGACCCAGATGGGCCGGGACGAGTCACTCGCCGACACCGCCCGCGTGCTCTCGCGGTTCGTCGACGCCATCGTCTGGCGCACGTACGCACAGGAGGGCCTCGAGGAGCTGGCCCGGTACGCGTCGGTCCCGGTGGTGAACGCCCTCTCGGACGATTTCCACCCCTGCCAGATCCTCGCCGACCTGCAGACCATCGCGGAGCGGAAAGGGACTGCGAGGGCGGACGGAAGTGGAACCTCCGTCGCCGGCCTGGGGCTCACCTATCTCGGCGACGGCGCCAACAACATGGCCCACAGCTACATGCTCGGCTGCGTCACAGCCGGCATGGACGTGACCATCAGCGCTCCCGCGGGCTTCCAGCCGCACGAGCGCTTCGTGGAGGCGGCCCGGGCCCGGGGCCGGGAGACCGGCGCCGAGGTCCGCGTCATCTCCGATCCTGTGCTGGCCGTCGCGGGGGTCGATGTGGTGGTGACCGATACCTGGGTGTCGATGGGGCAGGAGGAGGACGGCGTCGATCGCAACGCCCCGTTCCGGCCGTACCAGATCAACACCGCGCTGCTCGCGCACGCCGACCCGGACGCGATCGTGCTGCACTGCCTGCCCGCGCACCGCGGCGACGAGATCACCGACGAGGTGATCGACGGGCCGCAGTCCGCCGTCTTCGACGAGGCCGAGAACCGGCTGCACGCGCAGAAGGCGCTCCTCACCTGGCTGCTGGAGCGTTCGTGACCGGGGGCGCGCGATGAGCGAGCATCCGCTCGCCACCCGCGCCGGGCGCCAGGCGGCCATCGTCGAAATCCTGGCGAATCACCAGGTGCACAGTCAGGCCGAGTTGCAGGCCCTGCTCGTGCGCGGCGGCTACGAGGCCACCCAGGCCACCCTCTCGCGCGACCTCGACGAGTTGGGCGCCGTGAAGTTGCGCGGCGCCGACGGCGGCGCGGGTGTGTACGTGGTGCCGGAGGACGGCTCGCCCGTGCGCGGCGTGTCCGGCGGCACCGAGCGGCTCGCGCGCCTGCTGGGCGAGCTGCTCGTCTCCACCGATCACAGCGGGAACATCTGCGTACTGCGCACCCCGCCGGGGGCGGCGAACTTCCTCGCCAGCGCGCTCGACCGCGCGTCGCTGCCCGAGGTCGTCGGCACCGTCGCCGGCGACGACACCGTCCTCGTCGTCGCGCGCGAGCCCCTGACCGGCAAAGACCTCGCCGGGCGGCTGGTGGAACTGACGTAGCCGTGGCAAACGGCCCGGTCGGCAAGAATCCGATCGGTTCAAACGGTGGGCCGGGCCCGTGTAGCGGGCCACTGTGGAACGCGTACCCAGTCCGTTACGCGAACCACGGGAGTGACCTTGCCTTACCTCGACGGCGCCGACGACCGGATCTTCTACCGGCACTGGTCCTTCACTGACGATCCACGAGCCGCAGTGGTGTTCCTGCACGGTTTCGGGGAGCATTCCGGTTTGTACCACCGGCTCGCCGCCGAATTGGGAACGCACGGCGTCGACCTGTGGGCTCTCGATCACCGTGGGCACGGCCTGTCCGGCGGTGACCGCGGCGACGTAGGCGATTTCAACCGGATCGTCGATAACGCCGGTAGTCTTGCCGATCTTGCAGAACGGTCGTCGCCGGGGACGCCGCTGGTGATCGCCGGACACTCCTTGGGGAGCCTTGGGGCCATCTTCGCGGCGCTGGACGCCCCACGTCGTTATCACGCGGTGATCCTCAGCGGGGCGCCGTTGTCGCCGCTGCCCGGGCTCACAGAACCGGGGAGTGTCGACGACGGTGGCGAGCCGTTCGCGCTTGATCCTGCTGTCCTGTCGTCCGACCCGACCTACCGCGACGAGCTCGAGAACGACCCGCTCGCCTTCACCGAGGCGGATGTCCATGCTCTGCTGAGCACGCTGCTGCCGCCGGCATGGGAGCGTCTCGCCGCCGACCTCCCGTCGCTGGACCTCCCGGTGCTCGCCGTCCACGGATCGGACGACCTGGTCGCACCTCTCGCAGGGGTGTACGCATGGCGGGACCGGCTGCCGCAGCTGCGAGTCGCGGTATTCGACGGCAACGCGCACGATGTGCTCAACGACACCGCACACCGCGAGGTGGCCGATACCATCGCCGAGTTCGCCACGGCGGGTGCGCGTTCCGCGGGGGTGGAGCGATGACATTGCGTCTCACCGCGGGCGAGCGCAGCGCGATCGACGCACTGAGCCGATTCCCGCTCCTGACCGCGATCAACGGCCGCAGGTCGAGGCGATTCCCGGTGGGCGGCGAGATCCCTGCCGGCGAGCTCGCGTACCGGTCGCGGCGGGAGGTGCAGCCGCTCAGCGAAGTCGAGCGGGCGATCGTGCTGGCGACCGTCACCGGAGTCACGGGCTGGAACTTCGGCATCACCCATCATCCGGGTTACGCCCCGGCGCTCCCGAACTACCCCGGATCCGCCGCAGGGAGGACTTTTCCGTCGGCGGCGGGATTCCACACCACGGACTTCTTCTTCACCGACGACTCGGGAACCTACTTCCTGTCGTCCCGCGACGCAGCGCCGCGTCGGAAGGGCGCGGAGCAGGAGGTGCACGAGGATGTCGAGGCGTGGCTCGAGGAGACGGTGGCCCGATACCGTCGCTTGTCGGACCGTCGTCTCCACCTCCCTCGCGAGGAACCCTTCCTCGAGGGGCACAACACGTGGATCGCGAATCACCCGGGTTCGCTCCTCGTGATCCCGGTCGCGGACCTGGCGCAGCACCTCATCGCGAATCTGGCGTTCTTCCTACAGAACGGCTACGGGGTCTACGACGACGTTAACGGTCAGCTGATTCCGGGAGCGGACGACGACTCGCTCGCGCACGCGGGCGAACCGTTTCCGCTGTCCTTCGTGGAGCAGTACACCCTCGCCGAGGCGAGCGCGGAGCTGGCGACCGCGGCCTACAACGGTCATCTGCTTCTGGGGGCCCTCGGCCTCGGCGGCTGGATCTTCGACGGTATCGATCGGCTGTCGCTGCTCGGCGCGTCGGGTGTTCCAGAGGTCCCCGGACTCGGGTTCGATGTGCAGTCCGATGAGCGGTGGGCGATACCGAACCCCACGGGACTTCCCGGTGTCTTCGAGACCCTCTCCCGTCCGCACGTGGCCGGGCCCGAGGACGCGGTGCGGCGATACATCGACAGGAAGACCCGTCCCGGGGGGCCGCTGCACACGGAGACCGGAGGACCCTGGTCCGATAACCCCCGGGTGCGCGGATCCGCCGCCCGCTACGACGAGCGGTTCGTGGACCTGCTCACCGGTCAGGTCGCCTACATCGACGAGACGTTCGGCAAGGTCCCGGGCACCGTTCCGACCGTTCACATCCTCAATTACCTTCAAGCCCAGCACCTCGACACCGACTTCTACGACCACCACTTCGCAGCCGGGGCCTATCTCGACACGCATCGCGATCACCAGCAGACGTGGCACTGATGGGTGTGGAGGTCCGCCGGGACGCCCCTGGGACCGCCGCGGCGACCGACCGGGGCACCGGGAGGTCGACCCCCGGCAGATAAGCTGGTCGGCATGTCCAAGGTCCTCTCCACTCTGCCCGTCGGCGAGCGCGTCGGCATCGCCTTCTCCGGTGGCCTCGACACTTCTGTGGCCGTCGCCTGGATGCGCGACAAGGGCGCCGTGCCCTGCACGTACACCGCCAACATCGGCCAGCCCGACGAGCCGGACATCGACGCCGTCCCCGGCCGCGCCACGGAGTACGGCGCCGAGATCGCGCGCCTGGTGGACGTGCAGCCGCTGCTGGTGCAGGAGGGCATCGCCGCCCTGCAGACCGGGGCCTTCCACATCCGCTCGGGCGGCAAGACCTACTTCAACACCACCCCGATCGGCCGCGTCGTGACCGGCACCATGCTGGTGCGGGCGATGAAGGAGGACGGCGTCGACATCTGGGGCGATGGCTCCACCTACAAGGGCAACGACATCGAACGGTTCTACCGCTACGGCCTCATGGCGAACCCGGCGCTGCGCATCTACAAGCCGTGGCTGGACTCGCAGTTCGTCACCGAGCTCGGCGGGCGCAAGGAGATGAGCGAGTGGCTCGTCGCGCACGGCTTCCCGTACCGCGACTCCACCGAGAAGGCCTACTCCACCGACGCCAACATCTGGGGCGCCACGCACGAGGCGAAGGACCTGGAGTACCTCAACACCGGCGTCGTCATCGTCGACCCGATCATGGGCGTCGCCCCGTGGGACGAATCGGTCGAGATCACGACCGAGGACGTCACCGTCACGTTCGAGGCCGGCGTGCCGGTGGCGATCAACGGCGTCGAATACTCCGACCCGGTCGAGCTGGTCCGCGAGGCGAACCGCATCGGCGGTCGGCATGGGCTCGGCATCTCGGACCAGATCGAGAACCGCATCATCGAGGCCAAGTCGCGCGGCATCTACGAGGCGCCCGGTATGGCGCTGTTGCACGCCACCTACGAGCGCCTGGTGAACGCGATCCACAACGAGGACACCATTGCCACGTACCACAACGAGGGCCGCCGCCTGGGTCGCCTGATGTACGAGGGCCGCTGGCTGGACCCGCAGTCCCTCATGCAGCGTGAGGCCATCATCCGGTGGGTCGCGTCCGCCGTCACGGGCTCCGTCACGTTGCGCCTGCGTCGCGGCGACGACTACTCGATCATCGACACCACCGGCCCGAACCTCTCGTACCATCCCGAGAAGCTCTCGATGGAGCGCGTCGGCGATGCCGCCTTCGGCCCCGACGAGCGGATCGGCCAGCTCACCATGCGCAACCTCGACATCGCGGACTCCCGTTCGCGCCTCGAGCAGTACGCGGTCCAGGGCATCGTCGCGGGCGAGACCGCGGCGTTGGTCGGCGAGCTGGAGCAGGGCGGCGCCGACGCCATCGTCTCCGGCGGCGAGAAGATTCCGTCCGCCCTCGACGAGGCGAGCAACCACGCCGCGTTCGACCTCGGTACCGACTAGGAGACCCGTTGAGCGAGAACGCCGAGAAGCACGTCGACGGGCCGGAGGAGAAGCACGGCACCAACGAGGGCAGCCTCTGGGGCGGACGGTTCGCCTCCGGCCCCGCCGAGGCGATGGCCGCGCTGAGCAAGTCCACGCACTTCGACTGGGCGCTCGCCCCGTACGACGTGCGGGCGTCGAAGGCGCACGCCCGAGTGCTTAACCGAGCAGGGCTGCTGTCCGACGGGGACCTCGAGGCGATGCTCGCGGCGCTCACCCGGCTCGGAGACGACGTGGCGTCCGGTGCCTTCCGGCCCGCCGAGTCCGACGAGGACGTGCACGGCGCGCTGGAGCGCGGGCTCATCGAGCGCGCCGGCCCGGAAGTGGGCGGTCGGCTGCGGGCCGGCAGGTCACGGAACGACCAGGTGGCCACGCTCTTCCGGATGTGGCTGCGCGACGCCGTCCGGCTCGTCGCCGCCGGCGTGCTCGACGTGGTGGACGCCTTCGTCGCCCAGGCGCAGGCGAACCCGGACGTGATCCTGCCGGGCAAGACGCATCTGCAGGCGGCGCAGCCGATCCTGCTGTCGCACCACCTGCTGGCGTACACGCATCCGCTGCTGCGCGATGTGCAGCGGCTGCAGGACCTGGATAAGCGGATCGCGATCTCGCCGTACGGATCCGGGGCGCTGGCCGGATCGTCGCTGGGGCTCGACCCCGACGCCATCGCCGCCGATCTGGGCTTCGACTCGGCCGCCGACAACAGCCTCGACGCCACGGCGTCGCGCGACTTCGCGGCGGAGGCGGCCTACGTGTTCGCGCAGGTCGCCGTCGACCTGTCGCGCTGGTCGGAGGACGTGATCCTGTGGAGCACGGCCGAGTTCGGCTACGTGACCCTCGCGGACGCCTGGTCGACCGGCAGCTCGATCATGCCGCAGAAGAAGAACCCCGACGTCGCCGAGCTCTCGCGAGGTAAGGCGGGCCGGCTCATCGGCAACCTGTCGGGCCTGCTGGCGACTCTCAAAGCGCAGCCGCTGGCGTACAACCGCGATTTGCAGGAGGACAAGGAACCGGTCTTCGACTCGGTGGAGCAGCTGCGGCTGCTGCTGCCCGCCGTCGCGGGGCTCACCGCCACCCTCACCTTCCACCCCGAGCGCATGGGGGCGTTAGCGCCGGCCGGCTTCACGCTCGCGACCGACGTCGCGGAGTGGATGGTGCGGCAGGGCGTGCCCTTCCGCGTCGCGCACGAGGCGGCGGGCGAGTGCGTCCGCACCGCCGAGACCCGTGGTACCGGCCTCGACGGCCTCACCGACGAGGACTTCAGCGCGATCCATCCGGCGCTCACTCCGCAGGTGCGCGAGGTGCTGACGGTGCGCGGCTCCGTCGCCTCCCGTGATGCCCGCGGCGGCACGGCCCCGTCGGCCGTGGCTGCGCAACTCGACCGGATCACCGCCGCGGTCACCCCGCTCCGCACCTGGGCCACCACCGCCTCCTGACCCGATTGAACGACGTTCTGGAGAATCTGACCTGCGGTTTTGCTCTCCAGAACGTCGTTCAATTGCGGGGGAGGGGGCCGGTGATCACCTGCTGGAGCGGGGGAGCGGTGAGGGCGACGACCTCGTCGACGGTGAGCGAGGCGAGGGGCTCGAAGCCGACGACGTAGCGGGCGACGAGCAGGCCGAACACTTGGGCCACCATGAGATTCGCGCGGAGGACCCCGTCGCCGGGGCCCTGCTCCATGCGGCCGATGAGCTCGGCCAGCGCGATCTCCAGCAGGAAGCCCCGCACGATCGCGGGGTCGCCGCCGTTGCCGAGGTTGGTGCGGATCGCCGCGACGCCCGCGTCGCGCAGGGGCCCGTCCCACATCGTGAGCAGGGCCTGAAGCAGCGCCCGGGCGGTGTCGTCGAGGGGCGCTGCGCGAAGCGGCGCCCGCACGAACTCGGGGTCGACGGGGATCGCCAGCGCCGCCAAGTACAACTCCTGCTTCGTGCCGAAGTAGTGGTGCACCAGCGCCGAGTCCACGCCCGCGGCCTCCGCGATCGAGCGCACCGTCGTGCCGGCCAGGCCGCCGCGGGCGAACGCGGCCCGCGCCGCGGCGAGGATCTCGGCCCGAGTGTCGGGGCTGCCGGTGCGCCGACCGGACCTGCGGCCCGGCCCGCTCACGCGACCCTGCGCGGCAGCGTCGCGGCCGCCAGGGCGAGCGCGACGACGGCGAACCCGGCGACCACCGCGAGCGAGGTCCACATCGTGGTGGTCGCGGAGCCGTGGGCGCCCACCTCCTGCAGCGCCTTCACCGCATAGGTCATCGGCAGCACGTCGGCGATGCCCTGCAGCCAGCCCGGCATGGCGTCGTGGGGAACGAGGAGCCCGCACAGGAAGATCTGCGGGACCACGACGACGGGCATGAATTGCACCGCCTGGAACTCAGTGCGGGCGAACGCGCTGAACAACAGCCCCAGCGCGACACCCAGCCAGGCGTCGACGACGGCGATCAGGACCACCAGCCACACGCTGCCTTCCGTGTCCATGCCGAGCAGGTACGCGGCCACCGTGGTCGCGACCGCGGCCTGGACCGTCGCCGCGAGGGAGAAGGCGACCGCGTAGCCGAGCAGCAGATCGGCCTTGGCGAGCGGTGTGGTGAGCAGTCGCTCGAGCGTGCCCGACGCCCGCTCGCGCTGCATCGCGATCGACGTGACGATGAACATCAGCGCGAAGGGCAGTACCCCGAGCAGGACCAGCGCGACCCGGCTGAACAGCGCTGTGCCGCCGGGCGAGTCGCGGTAGAGGAAGTACATCAGCGTCAGCAGCGCGGTCGGCACCACGACGATCATCGCGACGGTGCGGGGATCGGCTCGCAATTGGCGCAGAACGCGGACTGTGGTCGCGCGGGTGATGCTCGGATTCAGAACGGTGCTCATGCTGTTGCCTCCTGCTCGCGGACGAGCGCGAGGAAGGCCTCGTCCAGGCCGGCCGTTCCGGTGCGGGCCAGCAGTTCCGACGGTGTCGGGGAGGCGATGAGGCGCCCCTCCCGCAGGAGGAGGAGACGGGCGCAGTGCGCGGCCTCGTCCATGACGTGGCTGGAGACCAGCAGCGTGGTCCCCGCGGCGGCCATCGCCGCGAATCGCTCCCACAGGTCGGCGCGCAGCAGCGGATCGAGGCCGACCGTCGGCTCGTCGAGGATCAGCAGGTCGGGGTGCGCGACGAGGGCGCACGCGATGCTGACCCGCGAACGCTGCCCGCCGGAGAGCGCGTCGGCGCGGCGGTCGGCGAAGGCGCCGAGCCCGACGGCGTCGATGGCCTCGGCGGCGTCGGCCTGGGCGGTGGCGCGCCGCGCCGGGTACAGCGCGCCGAAGTACTCGACGTTCTGCGCCACGGTGAGGTCGCCGTACACGGCGGGCGACTGCGTCGTGTAGCCCACGCGCGCCCGCAGGTCGGGGCTTCCTGCGGGGCGGCCCAGCACCGTGGCGGCGCCCTCGGTGATCCGCTGCGCACCGACGATCACCCGCATCAGCGTGGTCTTTCCGGAACCCGACGGGCCGAGCAGTCCGGTGATGGCGCCGGCGGGGATCTCGGCGTCCAATCGGTCGAGGACGGTGATGCCCGAACGGATCACCGTCAGGCCGGACAGGGTGATTGCGCTGCTCACGGCGCCTCCTAATATTTCATCCGACGATGAATTCATCGTTGAGTGAATTATGTGGGGGGCGTCGTGAGGTTGTCAAGGGTCCGCGTCGCCGCCGGCCGCCTGCCCGTCGATCGGCTCGTCACCACGTTCACCGACTTCGACGAGGCCTGGACCGCGGCCCGCGGGGGCACCGCCGTCAAACCGGTGTGGCTCCCCGCTGGGTAGCATGGCGCCATGGCCATCGACGCGACGCTGCTGAAGATCCTCGCCTGCCCGCAGGACAAGGGGCCGCTGCTGTACGTGCCGGACGAGCTGTTCTACAACCCGCGCCTGCACCGCGCCTATCCGATCGAAGACGGTCTGCCCGTGCTCCTCATCGGAGAGGCCCGCGACGTGGACGATGCCGAGCACGAGTCGATTCTGGCCCGCGCCGCGCAGTGACCCGCTTCCGGTGACCGCCGACCCGCGGGACCGGCTCGCCGTCCATCCGCTCAAGGCCGCCCGGCTGGTTCTCGGATCCGTGCTGGTCGTCGGCGGGGTGCGGGCGCGCATCGTCGAGGTCGAGGCGTACGGATCGCCGGAGAAGGGCCCGTGGCCCGATCCCGCGGCGCACACCTACCCGGGGCCGACGCCCCGCAACGACGTGATGTTCGGTCCGGCCGGCCACCTCTACGTGTACCTGTCCTACGGCATCCACCAGTGCGTCAACATCACCGCCGGCCCCGACGGCGTCGGCGCGGGCGTACTGCTCCGGGCCGCCTCCATCGAATCCGGTCTCGACGTGGTCCGGGAGCGGCGCGCGGTGCGCGATCCCGATGCGCGACTCGCGGCGGGGCCCGGCCGGCTCGGCCAGGCGCTCGGGATCACTGTGGCCGACAAGGGGATCGACGTACTCGACCCGGCGTCCGCGGTGAGGCTGGAGATCGCCGCCCGACGGGGCCCGGTCGCGGCGGGGCCGCGGATCGGGATCAGCCGGGCCGTCGAGAAGCCCTGGCGGCTGTGGCTGGCGGGCCATCCGTCCGTGAGCCGCTGATCCCTCCCCAGCGGAATCCAATCGTGCGTTGGGCCGTGTACGGCGCCGCGCTCATCGCCGAGCTCGCGGAGGAGTACGAGGGCCCGCGGACCGGCAGTTGCCGGTGACCGCACTGCAGGGCGGCGACCTCCGCGCCGCGGCCGTTCGTTCACAATGGACCGGTGAGCACTGACATCCTCGAGGAACTGACCTGGCGCGGCCTGATCGCGCAGTCCACCGATCTGGACGCGCTGCGCGAGCGCTTGGCCGCGGGGCCGATCGCGCTCTACGCCGGATTCGACCCGACCGCCTCGTCGCTGCACGCCGGCCACCTCGTCCAACTGCTCACCCTGCGCCGCTTCCAGGAGGCGGGGCACAGGCCGATCGTCCTCGGCGGCGGGGCGACGGGGCAGGTCGGCGATCCGCGCGACGTCGGGGAGCGCGTCATGAACTCCGTGGACACGGTCGCCGAGTGGGCCGCGAAGATCGACACCCAGTTGCAGCGTTTCGTCGCTTTCGAGGGAGACAACGCCGCGATCCTGGTCAACAACCTGGACTGGCACGGACAGATGAACGTGCCCACCTTCCTGCGCGACGTGGGCAAGCACTTCTCGATCAACGTGATGCTCGCGCGCGAGACAGTCAAGCGCCGGCTCGAATCGGACGGGATCAGCTACACGGAGTTCAGCTACATGCTGCTGCAGGCGTACGACTACGTGGAACTCGCGCGCCGCTACGACGCCGCGCTGCAGATCGGCGGCTCCGACCAGTGGGGCAACATCGTGGCGGGCGTGGACCTGAACCGGAAGATCGACGGACGGCACGTGCACGCCCTGACTACCCAGCTGGTGACCTCGTCGGACGGGAAGAAGTTCGGCAAGTCCACCGGTGGAGGCTCGCTGTGGCTGGATCCGGAGCAGACGAGCCCGTACGCCTGGTACCAGTACTTCGTGAACACCGCCGACGCCGATGTGGTCCGCTACCTGCGCTGGTTCACCTTCCTCACGCAGGAGGAGATCGCGGAGCTGGAGCGCGAGACGGTCCAGGCTCCGCAGAAGCGCACTGCCCAGAAGCGCCTCGCCGCGGAGATGACCACTCTCGTGCACGGAGCGGAGCACACCCGCGCCGCGGAGTTGGCCGCGCAGGCGTTGTTCGGCCGGGCCGAGCTCGCGGACCTCCCCGAGGGCACCCTCGCGGCCGCGTTGGAAGAGGCGTCCGTGGTCGACGTGGCGGCGGGGGAGCCGCGGACGATCGTCGACCTCCTGGTCGCATCCGGGCTGTGTGAGTCGAAGGGCGCCGCTCGTCGTGCGGTGAAGGAGGGCGGCGCCTACGCGAACAACGTGAAGGTGGACTCCGAGGAGTGGGAGCCGGAGCCCGCCGACCTGCTCCACGGCCGGTGGCTCGTCCTGCGCCGAGGCAAGAAGACCTTCGCCGGCGCCCGTTTCATTTGAAACCGCTGGTCATGACCACTGAGGCCGCCCCGCCGCCGACCGCCGGCGCCTTTTGTGCTGCAGGTCACACAGCGGTCAACCGGCGGCCCGAGCTGGCGCGCACGGCGCTGACCTGGGCGGATGAACAATACGTTACGCGCTGACCTGGGGATTTGTGCTTCCGTTCCTCGGTGCGTAACTTATTCGAAGTCAGCGCGACACCGACCAGTACGGGGCCGAAAAGCCCAGGTCAGACGGTGGAAGCGCAGACACCTTGCCACGAAGGAGTCGCACTCGGTTTGACACCGAGATCGACTCTCACATAGTCTGGCAGGGTTGCTTCGAGCGAGTCGTCTTGACAGGCGATAGCGAGAAGTATAACCTGGAACGGTTGCCTGCGAAGGCTCTACTCCATCGTGAAGATCCCGACGTGTGGGGTCGTGGTGAAGTAGTCCGCGTTTGGCGTGTTCTTTGAGAACTCAACAGTGTGTCGATGAAATTGTCAGTGCCAAATTTTTTGGCACGCATAGGCAATCAATATTTTTTGGTTGTTTGTGTTGTGGCTTTTCTCGTTTATTTCTTTGCGAGATGTATTTCTGGAATCATTGATTTTGTCAGTGGTTTCGTTTTTTGTTCAGGATTTCCTGATTATGCTGAAACCTTGTGTTTCTAGTGTTTTTATGGAGAGTTTGATCCTGGCTCAGGACGAACGCTGGCGGCGTGCTTAACACATGCAAGTCGAACGGTAAGGCCCTTCGGGGTACACGAGTGGCGAACGGGTGAGTAACACGTGGGTGACCTG